>NZ_JBDHNI010000002.1:0-116574 GCF_039615055.1 Microbacterium sp. X-17 | reverse complement strand
CCCTTCCGGTGTCGCTCTCGCACGGTTCGACGGACGTCGAACCGTGCGAGAGCGACACCGGAGCGGCCCGGGTCAGCCCGAGGGGGCGTCGCGGTCCGCGGCCCAGGCCGCGCCGAGGCCGAACAGGGTCGAGACGCCGTAGTGCGCCATGCCCGCCGAGACGCGCCGGCGGCCCGTGCGGGGGTTGATCCCGAGCGTTCGGGAGGCGGCATCCAGGGTCATCCCCTGACGCATGAGGTGCAGCAGCGGGGTCCACGGCTCCTCGGGGTCGTCGAGCGAGGTGCCGGCGGCCCACAGGCGCTCGAACAGGCCGAGCGCGAGCTGGGCGAGCGCCGTGTGGCGGATCGCCAGGATGCTCGTCGGCCAGGACTCGCCCCACGTGAACGGCAGCGCGAGCAGGCTGCCATCGATCCAGAACCAGCTCGGCAGGTCGGCGAGGAGCCGGAACTGCACGCCCGCCGCGGCATAGCGGCGCGCGATCGCGCGCAGCGCCGGGTCGTCGGCGACGGCGCGCGGAACGATGGCGCGGACCGAGTCTTTGCGGGCGAACGCCGCCGCGAAGCGCGCGGCGCGCTCCGTGTCCGTGCTCAGGAACCGGCTGACATCCGGGAGCACGGCGACCGCTGCGTCCCCCGACTCGCCGGAGGTCTCGTACCAGAGGTCATCGGTGGCGCGTTCCCCGTGCCGCGTGATGACCGGCACGGCGTGGGCCTCCGCCTCGCCCACCGCCCACTGCCGCGCGAGCCGGGGGAGATCCGCCATCATCGTCGCGGCGTGCGAGAGCGTCGCGGCGGATGCCTCCCGCAGCTGCGCGCTCTCGCGCGCGATGACGGACGTGGTCCACGCGAGCGGGTCCGGATAGCGCAGCGCGCCATCCGCCTCGACGCGGACCGCGCCCGCGCGCTCGAGCGCCGCGAGTCCGGCCCGGAGCCCCGCCTCATCCCGCCGCACCAGGGCGGTGAGCTCGGCCACCGTCGCGGGGCGGGCCCGGTAGATCGTCTCGAGCAGCGCGCTTTCCTCCACGAGCCCATTCTCGGGCATCTGTCCTCTTGCGGACGCCCGCTTGCGGACATGTCCGGAAGCGGAGCTTGCCGTGTCCGCTTTCGCCCTCGCAGACTGGGGAGAATCCCCCTGGAAAAAGAGGAGCTCGTCGTGCCCGGACGCCGAATGAGACGAAGCGTGTTCGGCGGCATCGCGATGCTGACCGTGCTCGCGATCGCGACGGGCTGCGCCGCAGCCTCGCCGAAGACCGTGGCGATCACGCCCGGGGATCGGCCGAACGCGGACACCGTGGCGCTGCCGGCCGAGCAGGCTGCGCTCGTGGATGCCGCGGTGAAGCGCCTCCCCGACCTGATCACCGACGGCCTGACCCGTACCGGGGTGCCGGGCCTGGCGGTAGCCGTCGTCTCCGGAGACCAGGTGGTCTACTCGGGTGGCTTCGGCGTGAAGGACACACGCACGGGCGCGCCGGTCGACACCGACACCGTCTTCCAGATCGCCTCGCTCTCCAAGCCCCTGTCGGCGACGGTCGTCGCGAAGGCGGTCGGCGACGGCACCGTCACGTGGGACACCCCGGTGCAGCGCGAGATGCCGACGTTCACGCTGGCGGATCCGTACGTCACGGCGAACGCGACGATCGCGGACTACTTCACCCACCGCAGCGGCCTCCCGACGGACGCCGGCGACGACCTCGAGGACCTCGGCTTCGATCGCGCGACGATCCTGGATCGCCTGCACCTCATCCCGCTCGCGCCGTTCCGGAGCACCTACCAGTACTCGAACTTCGGTCTGACGACCGGCGCGGAGGCCCTCGCCGCGGCGCGCGGCGAGACGTGGGAGCAGACCGCCGACCAGCTGCTCTTCCAGCCGCTCGGAATGACGAGCACGAGCTCGTCGCACGCCGACTTCCTCGCAGCGCCCGATCACGCCGTCCTCCACGTGAAGACGGGCGACCGGACGTTCGAGCCGCTGTTCGACCGCGATCCGGACGCCGAGGCGCCCGCTGGCGGTGATTCGTCCACCGTCGGCGACATCGCGACGTGGATGCGGCTGATCCTCGACGGTGGGAAGCTCAACGGGCAGCAATACCTCGATCCGGCGGCGCTCCTGGCCATGACCTCGGCGCAGATCGTGAACGCGACCGGTCCCACGGTCGACAACCGCCCCGGCCACTACGGCTACGGGATCGGCGTCGGCTCGACGGCGGCCGGCCGCGTGACGCTGAGCCACTCCGGCGCGTTCGGATCGGGCGCCGCGACGACCGCCACGCTCGTGCCCAGCCTCGGCCTCGGCATCGTCGTGCTCACGAACGCCGCGCCCGTCGGTCTCCCCGAGGCGATCACGCAGGAGTTCCTCGACCTCGTCCAGTACGGCGACCTCTCGCGCGACTGGGTGGACACCCTCGGCCAGGCCTTCGCGCGCTTCGCCGCGCCGTCCGGGGATCTCGCCGGTGAGCAACCGCCCGCGAACGCCGCGCTTGCGGCGCCGGCCTCGGCGTACGTCGGCACGTACACCAGCCCCTACTTCGGGAACCTCGTCGTGACCGAGTCGGGTGGGCGGCTCCAGGGCGCGATGGGGCCGACCGGCGGCTACACGTTCGCGATCGACCCGTGGAACGGCGACACCCTGTCGTTCGTACCCACCGGAGAGGGTGCGCTGCCGGGGTCGCAGTCGTCGGCGACGTTCGTGCGCGCCGGCGACCAGGCCACGCAGGTCACGCTGCAGTACTTCGACAAGTTCGGGCTCGGCACCTTCACCCGGGTGAGCTGAGCCGCAGGCTGCCCGCCCGCTCGCGCGCACCGCGGGCGGGCGGGTGCGGGGTCACCGGGGGAGACGCAGGACGCCGGCGGATGCCTCGGCCAGCCCGTCGGCGATGAGGGAGTCGATCGCACGGTCGCGCTGCGCCGGGTCGGGCCAGTCCGGAACCACGGTGTCGAGCGCGGCGGCGTGCTCCGCGGCCTCGCGCAGCACGCGGAGCACCGCGCCGCGCGCCTGGCGGTCGCTGCCCTCGTAGCGCGCCTGCCGGCGGCGGAGGTCCGGCGTATCGGGGTGCCCGGCAGTGCGCCACGCGCAGCGATCCGCGAGGGGGCACGCGTCGCAGCGCGGGGCGCGCGCCGTGCAGACGGTCGCGCCGAGCTCCATCGCCGCAGCGTTGACCACCGCCGCCGCGTGTCGATCGGCCGGCAGGAGCGCCGCCATCCGCTCGAGGTCGCGTCGGGACGGCGCATCCGGGTGCGCCCGCCCCTCGACGGCGCGCGCGAGCACGCGGCGGGTGTTGGTGTCGACGACGGGGTGCCGGTCGCCATAGGCGAACACGGCGACGGCGCGCGCCGTGTAGTCGCCGATCCCGGTCAGAGCCAGGAGCGCGTCGATGTCCCGCGGCACCGTGCCGTCGTGCCGATCCCGGATCTCCGTCGCAGCCCGGTGCAGCCAGAGCGCCCGACGGGGGTACCCGAGGTTCGCCCAGTGCCGCACGGCGTCCGCGGGCGTCGCCGCGGCGAGCGCCGCGGGCGTCGGCCAGCGTTCCAGCCAGGCCTCGAGGTGCGGGATGACCCGGTTCACGGGCGTCTGCTGCAGCATGAACTCGCTGACGAGCACGCCCCAGGCTCCGAATCCCTCCCGCCGCCACGGCAGGTCCCGCGCGTTCTCGCGGTACCACGCCCCGAGCGGCGCGGCGAAGTCGGGCATCCTCCCACCCTAGGTCGCGCAGAACTCCTGCACTTCTGTCCCCGAGGTCCGCCGGGAGGCGGATCCGGGGGCCACGCCGCCCGGGCTGCAGGAGTTGTGCGGCGGCGGCGCGGCCTAGGCTGGGGGCATGCGCCTGCCGATCACGCCTGCGACCACGCTGTGGCGCGAGCTGCGTGACGAGGTGCGCCACCACTACCCCCGTGGACGGATCGTGATCGGCGTCGACGGGACGCGTGCGGCGGCGTTCGCGGACGGCCTCGCGGAGACGTTCGCCGAGGACGGCGGCGTCGCCGTCCGCGCCTCGCTCGCGGCGTTCCTCCGCCCTCGCGCGCACCGCACGGACGACGCCCCGTACGACACCGCGACGTTCCGTCGGGTGCTGATCGACCCGTTCCGGGACCTCGGACAGACGGGCGGCACGGCGGGGTTCCAGCTCGCCGCGTTCGACGCCGAGCGGGACACGCCCGTCGTGGCGCAGTGGACGACCGCGCCGCGCGACGCGATCCTGATCGTCGACGGAACCGGGTTGCAGCAGCCGGGTCTCGCGGGCCTGTGGAACTGGACCGCGTGGCTCGACGCCGGCGAGCCGCATCGGCAGGGCGAGGCGACGCGGGCCGACGCGATCGTCGACGTGACGCGCCCGGGCGATCCGCGGCGGGTCTTCCGGGACTTCTGCTGATGCTGGATCCGGTGGGCATCCTGCCGGTCGACAAGCCGGGCGGGATCACGAGCCACGACGTCGTCGCCCGCGCGCGCAGGGCTCTCGGCACGCGGAAGATCGGGCACGCGGGCACCCTCGATCCGATGGCGACGGGCCTCCTGATCCTCGGGGTGGGCGCGGCGACGCGCTTGCTGACGTTCCTCGTCGGCCTCGACAAGACGTACACCGCGACCGTCCGCCTCGGCGTCGCGACCGACAGCGACGACGCGGACGGCGAGGTCACGGGCGAGACGGATGCCGCCGGTGTCGAACGCGCCCGGATCGAGGCCGCCATGACGGCGCTCACGGGACGCATCGCGCAAGTGCCGAGCACGGTCTCTGCCATCAAGGTCGGCGGCCGGCGCGCGTACGACCTCGCCCGAGCCGGGGAGGAGGTCGAGCTCGCGGCGCGCGAGGTCGTCGTCTCGCGCTTCGCCCTCCTCGACCTTCGCCCCGTCGGACGCGCGCTCGACCTCGACGTCGTCGTGGACTGCTCGAGCGGCACCTACGTCCGCGCGCTCGCGCGGGACCTCGGCGCCGCCCTCGGCGTCGGCGGCCACCTGACGGCCCTGCGCCGGACCCGGATCGGGGACTTCGACGTGGCGGATGCGGCGGGCCTCGACGCGCTCGATCCCCAGCGGCTCCTCCCTCCGGCCGAGGTCGCGGCCCGCGTGCTCGGCCGGCTCGACGTCACGGCGGAGGAGGCGCGCGACCTCCGGCACGGGAAGCGGATCGGCGACGCCGCCCGCCTCACCGGCGAGCGCGCCGCTGCCATCGATCCGGACGGCGTCCTCGTCGGGATCGTGGAGCGCCGGGGGAGCGAGCTCAAGAGCCTCATGAATATGCCGGAAGGGGCATCCGCGTGATCCTGTGGTTCACCCTCGTCCAGGTCGGCGTCGCCGTCGTCGGCGGCATCCTGTGCCTCGTCCTCGGTCTCGCCGGGCGGCGCCCGAGCGACCTCACCGTCGGTGCGCTGGCTCTCCTCGAACTGCTGCTGATCGCGCAGGTCGTGATCGCCATCGTCTCGCCGCTCGCGGGGAATCCCCCGACCGGCAGCGCGCTCGAGTTCTGGGTGTACCTCATTTCCGCGGCTCTTCTCCCGCCCGCGGGCGTCGCATGGGCCCTCCTCGAACGCAGTCGCTGGAGCACGGTCGTCATGGGGATCGCCGCGTTCGCGGTCGCGATCATGGTGTGGCGCATGTACGTCATCTGGACCGTCCAGAACACCTGAGCCCCGGGGGCCGGGTGTCCCGCACCCTCTAGACTCGATACGCCATGTCCTCGACGTCCGCCTCCCCCCGCCGCATCCGCGGGCTCGGCACCCTTCTCGTGATCGTGTACGGGATCATGGCGCTCGCGGCGACCGGGCGGTCGTTCGTGCAGATCGTCGGCGACTTCGAGGCCGCGCCCCTCGCGTATTCGCTGTCGGCGCTCGCGGCCGTCGTCTACATCCTCGCGACGCTTGCGCTCGTCTTCTCCGGCTCCCGCGCCTGGTACGTCGTCGCGTGGGTCGCGATCTGCTTCGAGCTGGCCGGGGTCCTGGTCGTGGGCACGCTGAGCCTGCTCGACGCCGCGCTCTTCCCGCACGACGCCGTGTGGTCCCTCTACGGCTACGGGTACGTCTTCGTCCCGCTCGTGCTTCCGGTCCTCGGTCTGTGGTGGCTGCGGGTGCACCGCCCCGCGGCGGTCCCCGCAGCGGCGGGATGATCGTCTTCCACGACCCGGGGGAGGTGCCGCCGGGATTCGGGCCGTCGGTCGTCGCGATCGGCAAGTTCGACGGCGTGCACGCCGGCCACCGCGTGGTGCTCGAGCGCGCCCGGGTGGATGCCGCCGCCAACGGATGCGCCGTGGTCGTGGTCACCTTCGACCGGCATCCGCTGAGCGTCCTGCGCCCCGGCAAGCGTCCGGAGAGCGTCGCCGGGGTGTCGCAGAAGCTGCGGCTGCTCGCCGGGATGGGCGTCGACGCCACGCTGCTCCTCACCTTCGACGCGCGGCTCGCGGCCCTTTCGCCCCGCGATTTCGTGCGCTATGTGCTGGTGGAGCAGCTGCAGACGCGAACCGTGCTCGTCGGCAACGACTTCCGATTCGCGCGGGACGGGGCAGGAACGCCGGAGACGCTCGTCGCGCTCGGCGAGGAGTACGGCTTCCGGGTGGACGTCGTCGAGGACGTGCGCGCGATCGACAACGAGCGGCGGGTCTCCTCGACGTGGATCCGCGAGGCGCTCGCCGACGGTGACATCGAGACGGCCTCCCGGCTCCTCGGCCACGCGCCGTCGGTCTACGGAGAGGTCGTTCACGGCCTCAAACGCGGGCGCGAGCTCGGCTTCCCGACAGCGAACCTGTCTCACGATCTCGAGGGGTTCGTGCCCGCCGACGGCATCTACGCCGGCTGGCTCGTCGACGAGTCGACGCCGCTGCGCCCGGGCACCCGGTACCCCGCCGCGATCAGCGTGGGAACGAACCCGACGTTCGACGACGTCGAGGTGCGGCAGGTCGAGGCCTACGTTCTCGACGAGGTCGACCTCGACCTGTATGGGCACATGGTCGAGGTGGAGTTCACGGCGCGGATCCGCGGGATGGTGGCGTTCTCCGACGTCGAGGCGCTCACCGAGCAGATGACCGACGATGTGCGCCGCGTGCGGGACGTCCTCGCTCAGTAGCTCGACGGGTCCGCAGCGCCGCTCGCGGCGGCGCCGGAGCGGATGTCCTGGAGCTCGCCCAGGATCGTCGCGCTCGCGCTCGTCCCGAGCCGGGTCGCCCCGGCATCCAGCATCTCGAGGGCGGTCGCGAGTCCCCGGACGCCGCCGGATGCCTTCACCCGGACCCCGGGTCCGACGCTCGCACGCATGAGCCGGACGTCGGCCGTGGTCGCCCCGCCCCCGCCGAAGCCCGTCGAGGTCTTGACGAAGTCCGCGCCGGCGCGCTCGGCGAGGCGGCAGCCGCGCGCGATCTGCTCGGCGTCGAGGAAGGAGGTCTCGAGGATCACCTTCACGACGCGGCCCTCCGCCGCGTCCACGACCGCGCGGATGTCGTCCGCAACGACGTCATCGAAGCCGGAGCGCAGCGCGCCGATGTTCACGACCATGTCGAGCTCGACTGCTCCGTCGGCGACGGCGCGGCGGGCCTCCGCGACCTTGGCGTCGGTCGTCGTCGCGCCGTGCGGGAACCCGATGACCGTGCCCACCGCGACGCCGGTCCCCGCGACACGGACGACGGCGTGCGCGACATCGGCGGGGCGCACGCACACGCTGAAGACGCCCCACTCGACCGCGACCGCGAGCTCGGCATCCACCTCGGTGCGCGTCCCTTCCGGGCGCAGGATGGCGTGGTCGATCGTCGCGGCGAGCTCCGCCACGGTGAGTTCCGGCATGCGTCCAGGGTACGGCCGCGTCGCGGGACGCCCGAGTCGCGCCGGGTTAGGCTCGGACGGCGCGCGCGGGCGCACGGATGTGGGAGGTCGGTCATGCTCCGGAACGGACGGACGAGGCTGGCCGCAGTGGCCGGCGTGCTGCTCGTCGCGGCGTTCGTGACGGCCTGTTCCCCGGATCCCGGGCCGGCACCCGTGACAACGGACGCGCTGCCTCCGGCGGCTGCGGACGGGCCGACGGAGACCCCGACGCAGACGCCCGCGCCGGTGACGCTGCCGGCGTCTTGCGCCCAGCTCTACTCGCCAGCGATGTTCGCCGCGCTCCCGCAGACGGGCCCGCTCAACGACCCGGGCATGCAGCTCCCGTCAACGCAGATCACGAGCGCCCTCGTGATCCTCCAGAGCGGCATCCCGACCCTGCGCTGCACGTGGGGCAGTCCGTCCGGGAAAGGGTTCTCGACGAACGCCTCCGTAGTGTCCGCGGACCAGGCGACGAAAGTGCAGGCCGCGCTCGACGAGGCCGGTTTCACGTGCCAGACGCAGGCGGCGGGCGTGCTCTGCACGGTTTCCGGTACGACGTCCGACCTCAACGGTCAGGCCGTGACGCACGGGGAGACGCAGTACCTCGACGGTGCGCTCTGGGTCACGACGGCGTGGGTCGGCGCGCTGCCGGACGGCTACACGCAGGACATCGTCCACACCCTCGGCCGGTGAGCGGCCGGATGCCGTAGACTCGTCGTGGCGTTCCGCAGCGGCGCGCACTCGCCGTAGCGAGTGATCCACTGGTCGGTTCCGCCCTGTTCGCATCGACACGGCTCTGCTGCGTGCGAACGTCATCTCCGACCGGTTCGCCCGGTCGCCGGCACGACGCTCAGGAGGAGCATGCCGACCACGGCACCCGCCGCAACGCGGCACAGGAAGCCGAGCTCGTCTCGTCGCGACGACGAGGCGCCCCTCATCCCGATCCTCGCCCGCAAGGTCCGCGAGGTCGAGGCCAAGGCGCAGCGCGGAAAGCTCGGCCCGACCAATCGCGTGAAGTTCCAGGTCATCGCGTTCCTGGTGCGCGAGGAGCGCGCGCGCGTCAAGAGCGACGCCGACGTCACCGACGCGGCTCGCGCGGAACTCCTCAAGCGGCTCGACGGCGTCGCGACGATCCTCGCCAAGACGGCGGCGCGCGACACGTCCCTCATCCAGCTCCTGGAGGTCGACCAGGCCACGTCGCCGGTCGCCCGCCGGATGCGCCGCGATTGGCTGCTCGAGTCCGGCGCCGAGCTGCCGCCGGACGAGCTGATCATCACCGACGTCGTCCCCGCCGCGACCCCGGTCGTCCCCGCGGCTGTCGCGTCGCGGCAGGTCGTGCCGACGGCGATCGAGGCGCGCCAGCTCGCGAACCCGTTCCTCGCGCCCGACCTCACCGCCCGCCCCGCGGGCGACACCCCGCGCCGCCGTCTCGACGGCTGGGAGCTGATGGGCCCGCTGTACAAGGCGTTCGAGTCCGGCGCCGGCGGGGGAGCGGCCACGATGGACCTCCCGCCCGTCCCCGAGTTCGACCACCTCTCGCCGCGCGGGCTCGACGTCATGCCGCACCAGTCGCGGTTCCTGGAGGCCGTCCGCGACGGTCACCGGACCTTCCTGCTCGCCGACGAGCCGGGGCTCGGCAAGACCGCCGAGTCGGTGCTCGCGGCCTCCGTCGCCGGCGCCTACCCGCTGCTCGCGGTGGTCCCGAACGTCGTGAAGATGAACTGGGCCCGCGAGGTCTCGCGGTGGACGCCGCAGCGGCGTGCGACGGTCATCCAGGGCGACGGAGAGGACGTCGACGCGTTCGCGGACGTCTTCATCGTCAACTACGAGATCCTCGACCGGCACCTCTCCTGGCTCGGCTCGCTCGGGCTCAAGGGCATGGTGGTCGACGAGGCGCACTTCATCAAGAACCTGACGTCGCAGCGCTCGCAGAACGTGCTTGCTCTCGCCTCCCGCATCCGCGAGAACGTCCGCAACCCGCTGCTGCTCGCCCTCACCGGAACGCCGCTCATCAACGACGTCGAGGACTTCGACGCGATCTGGCGCTTCCTCGGGTGGACGAACGGCGAGAAGCCGGGTCCGCTGCTCATGGGGCGGCTGGACGAGACGGGTCTCACGCCCGCCGACAAGGCGTTCTACCCGGCGGCGCGTGATGCCGTGATCTCGCTCGGCATCGTGCGGCGCAAGAAGAAGGATGTCGCCGCCGATCTTCCGGACAAGCTCATCGCCGACCTCCCGGTCGAGCTCGACGACGAGTACGGGCGCTCCATCCGGCAGGCCGAGCGCGAGCTCGGGTCCCGGCTCGCCGCGCGCTACCGGCGGATCGTCGAGGCTCGCGGCACGGCGCACCGGGCCGGTCCGATCCCGGCCGACGAGGTCGACCACGACATCGTGCGGCTCGTCGCGCAGCACGAGCTCGACGAGTCGAAGTCCGCGGCGGCGGGCTCCGAGAACGTCTTCACGATGGTGCGGCGGATCGGTCAGGCCAAGGCGGTCCTCGCGGCCGACTACGCGGCCCAGCTCCAGCGCTCGGTCGGCAAGGTCGTGTTCTTCGCGAAGCACATCGACGTGATGGATGCCGCGGAGGCGCACTTCGCGGCGGCGGGCATGAAGTCCGTCTCGCTCCGCGGCGACCAGACGTCGGCCGCGCGCCAGCAGGCGATCGACGCGTTCAACGACGATCCGGCGGTCGGCGTCGCCGTCTGCTCGCTCACGGCGGCGGGTGTCGGCGTGAACCTCCAGGCGGCGTCGAACGTCGTGCTCGCGGAGCTGTCGTGGACCGCGGCGGAGCAGACGCAGGCGATCGACCGCGTGCACCGCATCGGGCAGGACGAGCCGGTCACCGCATGGCGGATCATCGCGGCGCACACGATCGACACGAAGATCGCCGAGCTGATCGACACGAAGCAGGGTCTCGCGGCCCGCGCGCTCGACGGCGAGGCCGTGGATCCGTCGTCCAGCGACTCCGTACAGCTGTCCGCGCTCATGCACCTGACGCGCGAGGCGCTGACCTCGTAGTCCGTCCTCGCCCCCGCCCGCATCCCGGCGATAGGGTCGAGGCGGGCAATGGCGCCTGGTCTCGTCCGCCCGACAGCAGGGATCCACATATGAAGATCGGCATCCTCACCAGCGGGGGCGACTGCCCCGGTCTCAACGCCGTCATCCGCGGCGTGGTGCTCAAGGGCACGAAAGCGTACGACCTCGAGTTCGTCGGCATCCGCGACGGCTGGCGGGGTCTGGTGGACGCCGACTTCTTCCCGCTCACGCGCCACGACGTGAAGGGCCTCTCGAAGGTCGGCGGCACGATCCTGGGCACGAGCCGCACCAACCCGTATGAGGGGGCGCGCGGCGGCGCGGAGAGCATCGCCCGGACGATGCGCGACCACGGCATCGACGGCATCATCGCGATCGGCGGGGAGGGCACGCTGGCCGCGGCGAACCGCCTCCACAAGGACGGGATCGCGGTCCTGGGCGTGCCGAAGACGATCGACAACGACCTGCGTGCGACCGACTACTCCTTCGGCTTCGACACGGCCGTGAACATCGCGACCGAGGCGATGGACCGGCTCCGCACGACCGGTGACTCGCACCAGCGCTGCATGGTCGCCGAGGTCATGGGCCGCCACGTCGGGTGGATCGCGCTGCACGCCGGGGTCGCCGCGGGCGCCCACGTCATCTGCATCCCCGAGGTGCCGATGTCGCTCGAGGAGATCTGCGCGCTCGTCGAGAAGGCGCACGACCGCGGCCGCGCGCCGCTCGTCGTGGTCTCCGAGGGCTTCACCCTCACGGGCATGGACCAGGCCTACAGCGACAAGGGCCTCGACGCCTTCAACCGGCCCCGCCTCGGCGGCATCGGCGAGGTGCTGGCGCCGGAGATCGAGCGGATCACGGGGATGGAGACGCGCGCCACGGTGCTCGGCCACATCCAACGCGGCGGCTCCCCGTCCGCGTTCGACCGTGTCCTCGCCACGCGCCTGGGTCTCGCCGCGGCCGACGCCGTGATGGACGGGGCATGGGGCGAGATGGTCGCCATGCACGGCACCGACATCGTGCGCGTCCCCTTCGAGGACGCCCTCGGCGAGCTCAACAAGGTCCCCCTCTACCGCTACGAAGAGGCCGCCGCCCTCTTCGGCTGACCCACCTGATCCCGCTTGGCGGGACGGGGGCGGCGGGGGAACGGGGCGAGGGGTAGCGTGAGGGCCATGGCGGTGTCGAGCGATGTATCCCCGGAGAGGGATGCCGCGGCAGGCGGGCCTGCGACGGGACGGATCCTCTCCGTCGACCGCTTCCGCGGCGCCCTCGTCATCCTCATGGTGGGCGGGAACTACCTCGGCGGCGTCGGCTTCGTGCCGTCCTGGCTCAAGCACGCGCCGGACATCGGCCTCACGGTCGCCGACCTCGTCGCACCGGCGTTCGTCTTCGCGATCGGGCTCTCGTACGGTCCGTCGTTCGCGCGCCGAGCCCGCTTCGGTCTCGGCGTCGCCTACCGCCACTTCCTCACGCGCTACCTCGCCCTCATCGGCATCGGCGCGATCCTCACGGCCGGCGGCACCGCCGTCGCCGGCCAGCCCACCGACTGGGGCGTGCTCCAGGCGATCGGCGTCGCGGGCCTGATCTGCCTCGTCGTCATCCGCTTCGGCACCGTCGTCCGCTTCGCCGCGGGGGCGGTCCTGCTCGTCGTGTTCCAGCTCATCCTCGAGGCGGGCGCGGTGCCGGTCGTCCACGCCTCGGTGCAGGGCGGGTTCGTCGGCGCGCTCTCGTGGGGCGCGCTCCTCATCCTGTCGACGGCGGTCGCCGACGTCTGGCGCCGCGGGCTCCTGCCGCTCCTGCTCTGCTCCGGCATCCTCACCGTCGTCGCGGTGGTGTCGGTGTTCGTGGTGCCGGTCGCGAAGACGCGCGTCTCCCTCAGCTACGTGCTGGTGACGCTCGCGGTCGCCTCGATCGCGTTCCTGCTGACGGATGCCGCGGCTCGCGCGCTCCCGCGCCGCGCGGGCCTCGTCTCCTGGTGGGGCGAGTACCCGCTCGTGCTCTATCTCCTGCACCTGCTGCTGCTCGCGCTCGTCGTGCTGCCGGACGCGCCGTGGTGGTACGCGGACGCGCCGCCCTGGCTCGCCGCCGCGCAGCTCGCCGTCATCCTCGTCGTGCTGTCGTGGGTCGCGTGGCTCCTGCACCGGGGCCGCGCCCGCGTGCGGCTCTGACCCGGCTCAGGACTCCGCGACGCCGAGCACATCGAGGAGCCAGGCGAGCTCGAACGCGCGCTCCCGCCACGCGTTGTAGCGGCCGCTCACGCCGCCGTGGCCGGCGGCCATCTCGCACTTCAGCAGCGCATCTGCTCCGGTCTCGCGCAGCCGCGCGACCCACTTCGCCGGCTCCACGTAGAGGACGCGCGTGTCGTTGAGCGACGTGACCGCGAGGATCCGCGGATAGGTCACGCCGTCGCGCACGTTCTCGTACGGCGAGTACGACTTCATGTACGCGTACACGTCGGCGTCGTGCAGCGGGTCGCCCCACTCGTCCCACTCGATGACGGTGAGCGGCAGCGAGGGGTCGAGGATCGAGGTCAGCGCGTCCACGAACGGCACGTCGGCGAGGATGCCGGCGAACAGCTCCGGCGCGAGGTTCGCGACCGCGCCCATGAGGAGGCCACCCGCGCTGCCGCCTTCCGCAACCAGGCGGTCGGGAGTCGTGTAGCCGTGGTCGATCAGGTGCGTCGCGCAGTCGACGAAGTCGGTGAACGTGTTGCGCTTCGTGAGCGTCTTGCCGTTCTCGTACCACCCGCGACCCATCTCGCCCCCGCCGCGCACGTGCGCGACGGCGAACACGACGCCGCGGTCGAGCTCCGACAGCCGCGGCACGGAGAAGCTCGGATCGATCGAGTGCTCGTACGAGCCGTACCCGTAGAGGTGCAGGGGTCGGGGGGCCGACCCGGCGTCGCCGAACGAGCGCTTCCACACGAGCGAGATCGGGATCTCCGCGCCATCGGCGGCCGTGGCCCAGACGCGGGCCTGCGCGTAGTCCGCGGGGTCGTATCCGCCGAGGACCGGCTGGCGCTTCAGGAGCGTCAGCCCTGCGGTCGCCACCTCGTAGTCGTACACGGTGCTCGGGGTCACGAACGAGCCGTACCCGAGCCGCAGGACGGGCGGTGCCCACTCCGGGTTCGACCCCGCGCCGACCGCGTAGAGCGGCTCGTCGAACGCGAGCTCGTCCACGTCGCCGGTGGCGTAGTCCAGCATCCCGATCCGTGGGAGGCCCGCGCGCCGGTAGCCGACGACGCCCCAGTCGCGGAAGGTCGACAGGCCGAGCAGCCGCCGGCCGGGCTCGTGCGGGAGCACGACCTCGCGGGGGCCCGCGGGATCGGATACCGCAACGCGCACGAGCTCGAAGTCGAGGGCGTCCTGGTTGTGGAGGATGTACAGGACGTCCTCGCCGTCGACGACGGCGTGCGAGGAGTCGTACTCGACCCCCTCGTTGCGCGGCCACACCACGCGCGGTTCCGACCGCAGGTCGGTCGCGTCGACGAGCCACTCCTCGGACGTGATCGACGACCCGACGCCGATCATGAGGTACCGCTCCGAGCGGGTGAAGCCGGCGTCGACCCAGTACCGCTCGTCGGGCTCGTGGAAGAGGCGCGTGTCCGACGCGACCGGGGTGCCGAGCTCGTGCAGCCACACCGTGTCGGGGCGCCAGGCCTCGTCCACGGTCGAGTAGACGACGAACCGGCCGTCGGGGGAGAGGGAGGCGCCGGCGAACGTGTTCGGGATCTCGTCGGGCAGCGCGGTCCCCGTCGCGAGGTCACGGACTCGCAGCGTGTAGCGCTCGTCGCCCTCCGTGTCGACGCCGTAGAGGAGGAGTGCGCCGTCGCTCGACGCGTCGAACGAGCCGAGCGAGAAGAAGTCGTGTCCCTCCGCCTCGGCGTTGCCGTCGAGGAGCACCTGCTCGTCGGGGGCCTCGACGCCCGGCGTCAGCTCCGGCGGCGTCCAGTCGTCCGGGCCCGTGAGCGGCGCGCGGCAGTGGATGCCGTACTGCTGGCCCTCCACGGTCCGGGAGTAGTACCACCAGCGGCCCTGTCGCACCGGCACGGAGAGGTCCGTCTCCTGCGTCCGGTCCTTGATCTCGCCGAAGATCCTCGCCTGCAGTCCTTCGAGGCCCGCGGTCCGCGCGCGGGTGTACGCGTTCTCCGCCTCGAGGTGCGCGAGGACGTCGGCGTCGTCCTTCGCCCGCAGCCACTCGTACGGGTCCTCGAACGCGTCGCCGTGGTGCTCGCGCACGACGGGGCGACGCGCGGCTGTCGGAGGGGCGGAAAATGCGGGGTTCAGGTCGGCCACATGTCCACGCTATCCGGCTGCGTGGTGTCCGGTCGCCGCCCTAGGCTGGGCGGCATGGATGCCGTGCAGTTCGGTCAACACGCCCCCTACCGCCGGCTCATCGTCCACCTCAGCGACACGCACCTGCTCGCGGGCAACCCGCCGCTCGGCGGCGTGTACGACACGGCCTCCGGCCTCGCGCGCACGCTCGCGGCCGTCGAGGACCTCGGTGTCCGGCCGGACGCGATCGTGTTCACAGGCGACCTGACCGATCTCGGCGAGCCCGAGGCGTACCGCGCGCTGAAGGCCGCGGTCGATCCAGTCGCCGCTCGGCTCGGCGCCCCGGTCGTGTGGGTCGCCGGCAACCACGACGAGCGCCCCGCGCTGCACGAGGCCCTCCTCGGCGAGACCCCGACCGAGCGGCCAGTCACGGGGGTGTGGGACCTCGGCGGCCTGCGCCTCGTGGCGCTCGACACGTCGGTGCCCGGCTGGCACCACGGCGACCTCGACGATGCACAGCTGGCCTGGCTGTCCGACGTGCTCGCCGAGCCGGCGCCGCTCGGCACGATCCTCGCGATGCACCATCCGCCGCTGCCGAGCCACCTACCCGTGTTCGACATCCTCGAGCTCCGCGACCAGCCGCGTCTTGCCCGTGTGCTCGCGGGCACCGATGTCCGCGCGATCCTCGCGGGGCACCTGCACTACTCGACGAGCGGCACATTCGCCGGCATCCCGGTGAGCGTCTCGGCCGCCACCTGTTACACGATGAACCTCGCGCGTCCGGCGGCGTCGGTCAACGGGATGGATGCCGGCCAGTCGTTCCAGCTCGTCCACGTGTGGGACGACACGATCACGCACGCCACCGTGCCCGTCGTCGACGCGCCCACCGGCGGGTTCTTCACCGCCGAGTGGGTGGCGCGCATGGCGGGTCTGAGCCCGCAGGAGCGCCTCGACGCCTTCTCCCGTAAGCCGCCGCGGGTCCCCGCGTAGGCTCTCACCGACATTCGACCCGAGGAGCTCCATGTCGCAGGACGCGACCACGCGCACCGAGACCGATTCGCTGGGGTCGATGGAGATCCCCAGCGACGCCTACTGGGGCATCCACACGGCCCGGGCGCAGGTGAACTTCCCGATCACGAAGCGTCCGATCTCGGTCTATCCCGAGCTCGTGGTGGCGCTCGCGATGGTCAAGCAGGCCTCCGCTCGCGCGAACCGCGAGATCGGTGTGCTCGACCCGGAGCGGGCCGATCTGATCGACCGCGCCGCGCAGCGGATCATCGACGGCCAGCTGCACGACCAGTTCGTCGTCGGGGTGATCCAGGGCGGCGCCGGGACCTCCACGAACATGAACGCGAACGAGGTCATCGCCAACCTCGCGCTCGAGCTCGCCGGCCGCCCCAAGGGCGACTACGCGTACCTCTCGCCGATCGACCACGTCAACCGCAGCCAGTCCACCAACGACGTGTACCCGACGTCGGTGAAGATCGGGCTCTCGATCGCGCTGCGGAGCCTGCTCGACGAGCTCGCGCTGTTGGGGGCGTCCTTCCGCGCGAAGGGGGTCGAGTTCCACGACGTCGTGAAGGTGGGCCGCACGCAGCTGCAGGATGCCGTGCCCATGACGCTCGGGCAGGAGTTCCACGGGTTCGCGACGACGCTCGGCGAGGACGAGCAGCGGCTCCGCGAGAACGCGCAGCTGCTGACCGAGATCAACATGGGCGCGACCGCGATCGGGACGGGCATCACGGCGCATCCCGCTTTCGGGGGCGCCGTCCGGCGGCACCTCAGCGAGATCGCGAGCCTCGACCTGCTGACGGCCGACGACCTCGTGGAGTCGACGAGCGACACCGGCGCGTTCATGTCGTTCTCGGCATCCCTCAAGCGCAACGCCATCAAGCTGTCGAAGATCTGCAACGACCTGCGTCTTCTTTCGAGCGGGCCGCAGGCGGGACTCGGCGAGATCGACCTGCCGCCCCGCCAGGCCGGGTCGAGCATCATGCCCGGCAAGGTCAATCCGGTGATTCCCGAGGTCGTCAACCAGGTGGCGTTCGCAGTGGCGGGGGCGGATCTTACGGTGACGATGGCCGCCGAGGCGGGGCAGCTGCAGCTCAACGCGTTCGAGCCAGTGATCGCCCATTCGATCTTCCAGTCGATCACGTGGATGCACCAGGCGATGTGGACGCTCCGCGTGCACTGCATCGACGGGATCACGGCCAACCGGGAGCGCCTCGGCGCGATGGTCGGCTCGTCCGTGGGCGTCGTGACGGCCCTGACGCCGTTCATCGGCTACGCGGCCGCGGCGGCGCTCGCCAAGACCGCGCTCCTAACCGGGCGGTCGGTCGCCGACCTGGTGGTGGAGGCGGGGCTCATGACGCGCGCGGAGGTGAAGAAGCAGCTCTCGCCCGCGCGCCTCTCCGGACTCGAGGCGATCACGACGACGATCCCCGTGATGCGCGCCCCGGAGGACATCGTTCCGTGATCGCGCGACGCGCCCTCGGGGTGCTTGCGGGAAGCTCTCAGCAATCGCTAAGGTTCGGGATTGACCAGCCACACTTTCCTATTGGAGGAATCGTGACCGAACCCACGTCGTACCCCGCGGCCCCCGCGCCCGCACCCGCTCAGTCCGGATCCGCGCCCGGCCGCACGCTTGGCATCGTCGCCATCTTCGTTGCGATCTTCTTCAACATCATCGGCCTCATCCTCGGCATCGTCGCGCTCGTCCAGAGCCGTCGTGCCGGGGTCAAGAACGGCCCCGCGATCGCCGCGATCATCATCGGCGCGGTCCTGATCGTGATCGGCATCATCATCGTGATCGTCGTCTCGGTGACGGTCGGTGCCGCCGTCAACGACCTCATGCGGCAGTGCGCCGAGCTCGGCGCGGGGAGCCACGTCATCAACGGCGTGACGGTCACCTGCAACTGATCTGACAGAGAAAGCGCCGGCGCGGATCATCCGCGCCGGCGCTTTCTCGTTGCCTCAGTCCAGGATGCGGCAGTGCGTCGTGAGCTCGCCGATGCCGTCGATGCCGACCGTCACGGTCGAGCGGTCGCGCAGGAAGATCTGGGGATCCCGCGAGTAGCCGGCGCCGCCGGGGCTGCCCGTCGAGATGAGCGTGCCCGGCAGCAGCGTCGCCGACTGCGACAGGTGCGAGACGAGCTTCGCGACACTGCGGATCATCTGCCCGGTCGTGGCATCCTGCACCGTGTGCCCGTCCAGCACCGTCCAGATCCGGAGCGCCTGCGGGTCGGGGATCTCGTCCGCGGTCACGACGAAGGGCCCCGTCGGGGTGAAGCCGTCGAACGACTTGCACCGCGACCACTGCGCCTCGGCGAACTGGATGTCGCGGGCGGTGATGTCGTTGACGACCGTGTAGCCCCACACGTGTCGGAGGGCGTCGGCCTCGGCGACGTCCTTCGCGGGCGCGCCGATGATCACCCCGAGCTCCGCCTCGTAGTCGACCGACGTCGACAGGGTGTGCGGCCAGGTGGTCGTGCCCTCGTGCCCGGTGAGCGAGTTCGGCCAGAGCACGAAGACGGTCGGTGCGGTGTCGGCCTTGAGGCCCAATTCGCTGGAGTGCGCGGCGTAGTTGAGGCCGACCGCGAGGATGGCAGGCGGGGCGAGCACCGCCGAGGCGAACCGCTGTCCGTCGAGGGCTGCCGGCACCGCCGTCGGCGCGGCCCGTCGCACGCGATCGAGCTCGGCGGTGCCACCTTCGATGAGCTCGGAGAGCAGCCGGGGTGCGCCGGGATAGAGCTCGTCCACGAGCCGGACCTCGTCGCCGTCGATGAGACCGAGTCGGGGTCCGTCGGATCCGGGTACGAGGAGATGAGCGAAGCGCACCCCCTCAGGCTACCGAAGCGTGTCGGGCCGGGGCCTCGACGAGACAGACTCAGCGCCCGGGCCGCGGCGATGCCTGCGTGTCCTCCGGGCGCTGAGTTGATCTCGTCCCAGGATGCCGACGGGTCCGGATCCTGTCAAGAGTTCGCCACGGAGGCCCGGCCGCGCATGCTTGGATGGAAACCATGAGCGACAACCTGTCCAAGCCCGAGATCGATGCCCCCGCCGGCCCCGCCCCCGCGGAGCTCGTGATCCGCGACATCGTCGTCGGCGACGGCGCCGAGGCGGTCGCCGGTGCGACCGTGACGGTCCACTACGTCGGCGTCGAGTTCGAGACCGGCGAGGAGTTCGACTCCTCCTGGGGTCGTGGCGAGAGCATCCAGTTCCCGCTGCGCGGCCTCATCCAGGGGTGGCAGGACGGCATCCCGGGCATGCGCGTCGGCGGTCGCCGCGAGCTCGTCATCCCGCCCGCCCTCGCCTACGGTCCCGCGGGCGGCCACTTCCTCGGCGGGAAGACGCTGATCTTCGTCATCGACCTCGTCGCGGTCGCCTGATCCGTCACCGGATCGTCACGACGAATTTGCATTCGTCGGAATAGATCCGCGGCGGGCGCGGTTGCTCCTCGGTGAGGCCGCGATCGGCGCGGCGCAGGACTGCGGAGGGCACCCATGACTGACTCGACCATCGACATCCCCGGCTACAAGGCGGGCACCTGGGTGCTCGACCCGGTGCACAGCGAGGTGACGTTCTCGGTGCGTCACATGATGATCTCGAAGGTGCGCGGCTCGTTCGGGGTCAAGGCGGCGACGCTCGTCGCTCCCGAGAACCCGCTCGAGACGACCGTGACCGCGACGGCGGATGTCGCCTCGGTGAACACGAACTCGGAGCAGCGCGACCAGCACCTCCGCTCGGCGGACTTCTTCGACGCCGAGACCTTCCCGACGATCGGTTTCACCTCGACCGGCGTCCGCGTCGAGGGCGGCGACTTCCTCGTCGACGGCGACCTGCAGATCCGTGGCATCACGAAGCCGGTCACGTTCGAGGTCGAGTTCAACGGCTTCGGCACCGACCCGTACGGCAACTACAAGGCGGGCGCGACGGCGAAGACCGTCATCAACCGTGAGGACTTCGGCCTCACCTGGAACGCGGCGCTCGAGTCCGGCGGCATCATGGTCGGCAAGGACGTCACGATCGAGCTCGACCTGCAGGGCACCATCCAGTCCTGACCCCCGCGGGCCCGGGCCCCACCCCTTCGGGGCCGGGCCCCCACCCCACGCCAGAACGCGCTTGTGTCACGAAAACGGACCGTTTTCGTGACACAAGCGCGTTCTCACGTCAGGCGACGGGTTGATTCGCGTCGTAGGACCGGAAACCGGGGCTCAGGCGGACGAGCGTCGTCACGATCGCGAGGATGAGGAGGCCGCCGAGCAGCGGCGGGAACCACAGCGCCGTGAAGGTCGCGAGCGCGCCGGCGTAGAGCGCGCCGATGCGCGGGCCGCCGGTGACGACCACGATGAAGATCCCCTGCAGCCGCCCGCGGATCGCATCCGGGACGGCGGCCTGCATCATCGTCCCGCGATAGATCGCGCTCACGTTGTCCGCGCCGCCGGCGACCGCCAGCACGACGACCGCCACCGCGATCAGCACGAGGTTCGGGTTCGCTTCGCTCACGGTGCCCGGCGGGGCGAACCAGCCGAGCGCCGCGGCGCCGAGGACGAGCCCGAACGCCGCGATCGCCGCACCGTAGACCAGGACGGCGCGCTCGATCCCGATCCCGTGCCGCCGGAACCGGCCGACCGGACCCGAGAAGAGGCTCGCGAGGACGGCGCCGATCGCGAACGCGGCGGTCAGCGCGCCGGTCGTGATCGCGCCGCCGCCGAGCAGCACGGCGCCGATCGCGGGGAACAGCGCGAGCGGCTGCCCGAACGTCATCGCGACGATGTCGAGGATGTATTGCAGGCGGATGTTGGCCGCGCGGCGGAGGAACGCGACCCCGTCGCGCAGCGACTCCAGGCCCGGCCGCACGATCGTGCCTTCCGGGCGGATGCGCGGGAGCGTCCAGAGGCCCAGGAACAGGCTCGTCATGAGCAGGACGTCGACCGTGTACGTCCAGCCGTACCCCACCGTCGCGACCAGGACGCCGGCGAGCGCCGGGCCGACCATCACCATGAGGCCCATCTCCATGCCCTGGAGCGCCGCCGCGGCGGGCAGCATCTCCCGCGGCAGCAGCCGCGGCACGATCGCCGCCCGGGTCGCCTGCACGATCGAGTTGGCGGCGGAGATCACGATGCTGAGGACGTACAGCGACCACACCGACTCCGCGCTGGCCCACGCCAGCACCGCGAGCGCCACGGTCGACGCGAACGTCACGGCGGCGGCCAGGAGCGCGACGAGGCGCCGATCGAACGCGTCGGCCAGCATGCCGCCGTAGAGGCCCGCCACCACCATCGGGAGCAGCCCGGTGACCGCGATCATCGCGACCGCGAACGTGGACCCGGTCAGGGCGAAGACGTGCAGCATGACCGCCACAACTGTGACCTGGCCGCCGAGTCCGGAGAGGGTCGTCCCGATCCAGAGCCGCGCGAACGCCGGGTGCGACGTCAGCGGACGGATGTCGAGAAACGCGCTGCGGGACGGCATCCCCCCATCATCTCGTCGTTTCTCCGGTGCGCCGCGCTGCTGGTAGACTTCTTCGGTTGCCGTCACGACGGCCGCGGATGAAGAGAGCTCGCGCAGAAGGCGACGAGCGCCGCGCAGCGAGAAGAGAGGGGATCGGCCCTATGGCACTTGAAGCAGAGACCAAGAAGGCGATCATCGAAGAGTATGCGACGCACCCCGGTGACACCGGTTCCCCCGAGGTGCAGGTTGCCCTGCTGACGCAGCGCATCAAGGACCTCACCGAGCACTTGAAGGAGCACAAGCACGACCACCACTCGCGTCGTGGCCTCTTCCTGCTCGTCGGTCAGCGCCGCCGCCTGCTCGGCTATCTCCAGGACATCGACATCGAGCGCTACCGTGCGCTGATCGAGCGACTGGGGCTCCGCCGATAAGGCACCCCGGCATATATCGCTTTCCGAAGGCCGTCCCACGGTGTGGGGCGGCCTTCGTCGTTCCCGCTTCGACGCCGTCCCGACTGTGACGAAGCTCGACGTGTCGCCCCACCGGTAGGGTCGATTCGGAGGAGATTCACAGCATGACGATGATGGACGAGGCGATCGAGCGCGACCGCGCGATCGTGGACATCGACTGGCACATCTTCCCCGACGGCACGCGCCGCGATCGCTTCGCGGCGCCGAGCGGAGAGCTCGTGCGGGTGCGGCTCGGCGATCCCGATGCGCCGCGGGTCCTGCTCGTTCCGGGTGTCGCGGGATCGAAGGAGGACTTCGTCCGCCTCTTCCCCCTGCTCGCGGATGCCGGATACCTCGTCGAGTCCTACGACATCGCCGGCCACTACGAGTCGATCGACGCGGGACCCGCGAACCTCCACCCGCCGCGCGAGCACTACGACTATCCCCTGTACGTCGACGATCTGATCGCGATCCTCGAGGACGGCGCGCCCGCGCACGTCCTCGGCTACAGCTTCGGCGGTCTCGTCGCCGAGCTCGCCCTCGTGCAGCGGCCGGAACTCTTCCGCAGCATCGCGCTGATGTCCACCTCTCCCGCGTTCGGGCAGGTGTTCCGCGGGGTGAAGCACATCGGCCCGATCTCCGACATGCCGCCGCACCGCGCCGCGGGCCTCATTCTCTGGGGCATCCGCTACAACCTGAACCGCACCCCGCCCGGCCGCATCGCGTTCGTGCGCGAGCGGCTGGATGTCACGCCGCGAGCCTGCATCGACGACGTCATCGC
Source organism: Microbacterium sp. X-17 (assembly GCF_039615055.1). NCBI lineage: Bacteria > Bacillati > Actinomycetota > Actinomycetes > Micrococcales > Microbacteriaceae > Microbacterium > Microbacterium sp. X-17. The sequence continues at coordinate 93,812 of NZ_JBDHNI010000002.1, read as the reverse complement.
GATGATGATGGCGACGCCCGACGTGCTGGAGGGGGTCGCCGCCGCGGACGTCCCGAAGCTCGTCGCCGTGGGGAACAGCGATCTCTGGCCGGCCGAGCAGCACCGCGCGTTCGCGGAGCGCATCGGCGCGCGGATGCAGGAGTATCCGACGGGCCACGCGCCGTGCGAGACGACGCCGCACCAGCTCACACGCGATCTGCTCGCGCTGTACGCGGAGGGCTGACCCGCCGGGAATACCCCGGGCCGGGGAGCGTTTCACGACATACATTCACTTGCATGAAAACGGGCGCACAAGGCCCGGGAAGCGGGAAGACATCGTGAGCGACACCGAGCACTGGCCGGGGATGCAGTTCGGGATCATGAGCGTGAGCGACATCACGCAGGATCCCACGACGGGCTATACGCCGACGGAGGCCGAGCGGATCCGGGACACCCTCACGATCGCGAAGCACGCGGAAGAGGTCGGCCTCGACGTGTTCGCGATCGGCGAGCACCACAACCCGCCCTTCTGGTCGTCCTCGCCGACCACGACGCTCGCGTACATCGCGGCGCAGACGGAGCGCCTCGTCCTGTCCACCTCCACGACGCTCATCACGACGAACGACCCGGTCAAGATCGCGGAGGACTTCGCCGTCCTCCAGCACGTCTCGAACGGGCGCACGGACCTCATGCTGGGGCGCGGCAACACCGGCCCGGTGTACCCGTGGTTCGGGCAGGACATCCGGCAGGGGCTGCCGCTCGCGATCGAGAACTACAACCTCCTGCACCGGCTCTGGCGGGAGGATGTCGTCGACTGGTCGGGACAGTTCCGCTCGCCGCTGGAGTCGTTCACCTCGACGCCGCGCCCGCTCGACGGGGTGCCCCCGTTCGTGTGGCACGGCTCGATCCGGACTCCGGAGATCGCCGAGCAGGCGGCCTACTACGGTGACGGCTTCTTCGCGAACAACATCTTCTGGCCCAAGGAGCACTACCAGAGGCTCATCGGCCTCTACCGCCAGCGCTACGCGCACTACGGCCACGGCACGCCCGAGCAGGCGATCGTCGGTCTGGGCGGGCAGTTCTTCGCTCGGACGAAGTCGCAGGACGCCGTCGCCGAGTTCCGTCCGTACTTCGACAACGCGCCGGTGTACGGACACGGCCCGAGCCTCGAGGACTTCACGGAGATGACGCCGCTCACGGTGGGCTCGCCGCAGCAGGTCATCGACCGCTACGCCTCGATGCGCGAGACGTTCGGCGACTACCAGCGGCAGCTGTTCCTCGTCGACCACGCCGGCCTTCCGCTGAAGATCGTGCTCGAGCAGCTCGACATCCTCGGCGGCGAGATCGTGCCCGTGCTGCGGAAGGAGCTGGCGCGCGACCGCCCCGCGGAGGTTCCGGACGCGCCCACGCACGAGCTCCTCGTTCGGGCCGCGTACGGCGACGGCCCCGCCCGTCAGGCGCGGCCGAACGCCAACCGCGGCGACAACCTGACGGTCGGCTCGCCCTACCAGGACACGGTCGACGCGGCGCCGCAGGGCGCGGCGTTCGGTGCCGCGGCGGCGCGCACCGGCGCGTAGCGGTCAGTCCGGGATGACGCGGTACGCGTGGGCGGTTGCCTGCGCGTACCACCCGACCCGGCGATACGGACGGATGCGGACGCCGGCCGGGATGCCCACCCGGTCGGCGTCCGCGCGTCCGGGGCCGCCGCAGTCGAGGATGAGCGGTGTCGGCGTCGGGCCCGTCCCGCACCTCCCGAGCCACAGCACGGCGTGCACGATCTCGCCGGACTTCGACGCGATGAACACGATGTCGGCGGGCTTCAGCTGCGCGACGAGCGTGTCGTAGTCGCCACGGATGACGCGGATGCCGGGCACGGCATGCGGATCGCCGGGCGGCAGCAGGTGCGTCTGCGCCTGCTTCGCGACATCCGTCGAGAAGTGCAGCCCGAGCGCGTATGCGTACGCGAAGCCGGTGAAGTTGCTGCAGTCCAGGCCCGGTCCGCGGCGTCCCGAGCGGACCTCCTTCCACGGCCAGTCCGCGGGCGGGTGCCAGGCCGGGACGTGGTGGTGCTGGTAGTCGAGGCCGATGAGCGCCCCGGCGACCGCGAGCACGCGTTCCCGGGCGGTTTCCGCATCGAGGGCTGCCGCCGGCGCGGGATACCGACGCTGGGTCGGTCCCCAGTTGCCCCAGCGCGTGCGGGTCGAGCGCGAGTACCAGTCGGTGTCGGGGATGCTCGCCTGCGCCGCGGGGTCGTTCCACGGCCACGTGTCGAAGCCGGCGAGCCGCGCCTCGGTCGGCGTCTCGAACGCGAGGGCGTAGGGGGAGCGGTAGTCCGGCGCGACGGCCTGCGGGGTGAGGGCGTCGAGCCCCGTCATCGTCATGACAGATCAGTCTGTCAGCGGTCGGCGACGTTCTCCACGAGCGCCTCGGCATCCTGCCGTGACCGCCGGGTAATGCGAGAGATGAGCGCGTCGAGGCCCAGACCCAGAGCGATCGCGACCACGACCGAGACGATGACGGCGACGACCGGCCCGCCCGGGAGGATCGCCGCGATCGCCGCACCCACGAGCGCCTGGTACGCCGCCCACAGTGTGGCCGCGATGGCCGCGACCAACGCGAACCGCGCCGCGGAGACCCTCGACGCGCCGGCCGTGAGGCTCACTGCGATGCGGGCGAACGGGATGAAGCGCGCGACGAACAACGCGACCGCGGTGCGCTGATCGAGCCGCCGTCGCGCCCACGCGAACCCGACCTGGATGCTGTGGTGCCGCATCCACTTCCAGCGGGTGAGCCCGACCGAGTCGATGACGACGACGAGACCCATGACGGGCAGCGCCCATGGGCTCTGGGCCACCTGCGAGATGATCTCGTCGATCACGCTGCCGTGTCTAACGGCCGCCGGTGAACGGGAGTCGAACGGCGTCGGCGACGTGGCGAGGGACAGCCGGTGACCGCCCGCGGTGCATCCGGTGAACACTCGTCGACCTCGCGTGTGGACCGCGCTTGGGTGCGACGGCCAGCCGCCACCCTGGATACGTGAGAGTCGCGGTCATGGCAGAGTCCTTCCTGCCGCACATGAACGGAGTCACGGGCTCCGTCCTTCACGTTCTCCGCAATCTGGCTCGGGCGGGGCACGAGGCGCTCGTCATCGCGCCGCACTCGGGGGAGTACACCGCCGATCTGTACGGCGCTCGCACCGAGCTCCTCCGCTCCCTCCCGATGCCCTCCTACCCCCAGGTCCGGGTGGTCATGGCCCGCACGGCCCGGCTGACCGCGCTCCTGCGCGACTTCGAGCCGGATGTCGTCCACCTGGCGTCCCCGTTCGTGCTCGGCTGGCAGGCCGTCAACGCCGCCGACGCCCTGCGGATCCCGAGCGTCGCGATCTACCAGACGGACGTGGTCTCGTACGCGGAGAAGTACGGTCTGCCGCGGGCGAAGCCGCTGGTCGAGGCGCATGTCGCGCGCCTGCATCGCCGCGCGACCCTGACCCTCGCCCCGTCCTCGTCGTCGGTCGCGCAGCTCGAGGGGCTCGGCGTGGATCGGCTCCGACGCTGGGGGCGCGGCGTCGACACGGTCCTCTTCGATCCCCGCAAGCGCGACGACGCCCTGCATGCGTCGCTGGCCGGCGACGACGTCATCGTCGGCTACGTGGGCCGGCTCGCGCCGGAGAAGCAGGTCGACGACCTGAAGGCGCTCGTCGGCATCCCGGGCGTGCGCCTCGTGATCGTCGGCGACGGCCCGTCGCGGCCGGCTCTGGAGCGCGAGCTGCCGGACGCCGTCTTCCTCGGCCACCTGTCGGGGGAGCGCCTCGCCGAGGCGATGGCGAGCTTCGACGTCTTCGTGCACCCCGGCGAGAGCGAGACGTTCGGTCAGACGATCCAGGAGGCGCTCGCCAGCGGGGTTCCGGTCGTCGCGACGGGCGCCGGCGGGCCGGTGGACCTCGTCCGCTCCAGCATCGACGGTTGGCTGTACCGGCCCGGCGACCTCGGCGACCTGCGGGACCGGGTCGAGGATCTCGTCGGCGATGCGTCGAAGCGGGCCGCGTTCGCGCGGGCGGCGCGCGAGTCCGTCAAAGACCGCACGTGGGACGCCCTGTGCGCACAGCTCATCGGCTACTACGAGGAGGCGCGGGCGCTCCGGCCGATCGACGACGCGCTGCTCGTGCGGCGGTCGACGCGGCCCGCGGCGGTCCTGCAGCCGGCGACGGTCGCGCCGAAGTGGTCACGGTTCGTGGCCCTCGGCGACTCGCTCACGGAGGGCCTGTGCGACGGATCGCGCATGCCGTCCGGGGAGTTCCGCGGCTGGGCCGACCGGCTCGCCGAACTCCTCGCGCAGACGAGCAGCGCGCCCGGGGCCTTCCGGTACGCGAACCTCGCCGTACGCAGCCGCAAGATCCATGACCTGACGGTGGAGCAGGTGCCCCGGGCGCTGGAGCTGCGGCCCGACCTCGTGTCGATCTTCATGGGATCGAACGATCTCGTGAGCCGCCGGAATACGCCGGAGGCGCTCGCCGACGAGCTCGAGCGCTGCGTCCGGCGCCTGCGGGACGCCGGCTCCGACGTCCTCCTCGTGACGCCGTTCCTGCCCCGTCGCCGCGCGGCGATGCTGTTCGCCCGCCGCTTCGCCGAGTTCAATGCGCACGTGCGGCGGATCGCGGCCGAGACCGGCTCGATGCTGCTCGACGTCGAGGCGCTGCCCGCGGTCGGCGACCTCGGCATGTGGGCCGACGACAAGGTGCACCTGCGCTCGCGGGGTCACCGCTACCTCGCCTACCGCTCCGCCGACGTTCTCGGCGTTCCGGATGCCGAGGCGCTCGGCGGTCTGGAGGCGGCCCTGCACGACGAGGAGCCGCTCACCTCCGGGTGGCTCCGCCGCGACGCCCTGCCGTGGATCTGGCGCCGCCTGCGCGGCCGCACCGCCGGCGACGGCCTGACCGCGAAGCACGCCGACTACATCGAGCTCCCGCGCCCCGGCATCGGCCGCAAGACCCCCGTCGCCTGACTCGCGGTTTCCCCGCCGACCCGCCCGGTTCCCTCACCCGCCGGTTCCCCCGGGCCGACGCGGCCTGTCCACCCCTCCGCGAGAACGCGCCCGTGTCACGTTTGCACGGCGTGTCTGTGACATACGCGCGTTCTCACGGGGTGGTGGACCGGGGTGGTGGGACCGGGTGGACGCGGGGTCAGTACCAGTTCGTGCGCTCGGAGTGGTCCCACGCGGAGCAGGGGGTGCCGTAGCTCCGGTCGATGTACGACAGGCCCCAGTCGACCTGCGTGGCGCCATTCGTCCGCCAGTCGGCACCCGCGGACGCCATCTTGCTCCCGGGAAGCGCCTGCGGGATGCCGTAGGCCCCGCTCCACGGGTTCAGCGCGTCGGCTCGCCACCCCGACTCGCGGTTCCAGAGGAGCACGAGGCATTGGTACTGGTCGTCGCCCCACCCGTACGCGCCGATCGCCGATCGCGCATACGCCCGCGCACCTGCCGGATCCACCACGACGCCGTAGCCGCCCCCCGAGTCGCCTGGGTCGCCGGACCCGCCGCCCGACCCGGACCCGCCCGACCCTGAGCCCGAACCCCCGGAACCCGAGCCCGAGCCCACGGAGGGCGGCGGGCTCGGCGGGGGCTCCGCCGCGACCTCCTGGCCGATCCGGTACTGCCGTTCCACCCGCGCGGTCGTGTCCTTGAGCGTCGCCAGCTGCGCATACATCGTGTCGACCTGGCCCCGCAGGGAGGAGACCTGGGCGCCCTCCGCGGCGACGGCGGCCTGCGCGTCCCTCGAGGCGGTGTCCGCGGCATCGGCGAGCCGCACGCGTTCCGCCTCCGCGGTCTGCGCCTGCGCGCGGAGGGATGCGGCGGTGTTCGCGTCGGCGACGGCCGCGCCGGAGATCTCGCGCCAGGTCGCGTTCAGCCGGTCGAGCAGCCCCAGGCGGTCGAGGATCGTCGAGGGGTCGGCATCCGTCAGCAGGCGCGCCAGGAGCGGCGTCGAGGACTCCTCCCGGTAGCGGCCGGATGCCAGCGCGCCGAGCGTCTCCTTCGCGGTGGCCAGGCGCGCGTCGGCCGCCGCGCTCTCGGCGCCGAGCTGCTGCGCTCGCGTGGTCGCGGCATCTGCGTCGACACGGGCCTGCGTCGCGGTGGCGGCCGCGGTCAGCGCCGTGTCGGAGAGGGCCGCCGAGCGTGCCTGCGCGTCGTCGAGCGCCGCGTTCAACCGGTCGACCAGCGCCTGCGTCGCGGCCTGGTCGTTCCGCGCACCCTGGACGTCCGACCACGTCGGATAGTCCGTCGCGGCGGCCGGCAGGGGGGTCGCGATGGACAGCGCGATCACGGCGGCCGCGGCGGCGGCGATCCCGAGACGCGTCACCGAACGCCGTATGGCCGTTGCTCCTCGAACGTCGGCTCGAACACCGTGGCGCCCCCTCTGTCCTCGCCGGATCCTCGTCCCACGATAGGCGCGGGCCCGCCGCATCGCCAGGCGGAGGGCCCTGGTAGGCTGATGCAGGCTGCCTACGGGCACCGCCAACTCAACAGAACTCAGGGAGCAGGTCGGCAGACAGCTGGTCTCCTGTGGTGGGTTCCCCGACGGATGCCGGGTGATCTTCTACTGGTGACCAGCGCGGACACGCCGCAATCGCGCCGCGCCCGGCTCTGCCCTGCTCCCTTCGAACGAAGGAGACACCTCTTGGAGGGTCCGGAAATCACCGCCGCGGAGGCCGTTCTCGACAACGGCCGCTTCGGCACCCGCACGGTCCGTTTCGAAACGGGCCGGCTCGCGCAGCAGGCGCAGGGCGCCGTCGCCGCGTACCTGGACGAGGAGACGATGCTCCTGTCCGCCACCTCCGCGAGCAAGCAGCCGCGCGAGGGCTTCGACTTCTTCCCGCTCACCGTCGACGTCGAGGAGCGCTCGTACGCCGCCGGCAAGATCCCCGGTTCGTTCTTCCGTCGCGAGGGCCGCCCCTCGACGGAGGCGATCCTCGTCTGCCGCCTCATCGACCGCCCGCTGCGCCCGTCGTTCGTCGACGGCCTCCGCAACGAGGTCCAGATCGTCGTCACGGTGCTCTCGATCGCGCCCGGCGAGTTCTACGACGCGCTCGCCATCAACGCGGCGTCGCTGTCGACCCAGATCTCGGGCCTGCCGTTCTCCGGCCCGATCGCGGGCGTGCGCCTGGCGCTCATCCCGGGTCACGGCCAGAACGCCGACCAGTGGGTCGCGTTCCCGAGCGCCAAGCTCCTCGAGGAGGCCGTCTTCGACCTCATCGTGGCCGGCCGCGTCCTCCCGGACGGCGACGTCGCGATCATGATGGTCGAGGCGGAGGCCACGGAGGGCAGCTGGAACCTCATCCAGGGCGGTGCGACGAAGCCGAGCGAGGAGATCGTCGCGCAGGGCCTCGAGGCTGCGAAGCCCTTCATCAAGGAGCTCGTCGCCGCTCAGAACGTCGTCGCGAACACCGCGGCGAAGGAGATCCAGGCCTACCCGGTCTTCCTGCCGTACACGCAGGAGACGTACGACTTCGTCGCCGCCCGCGCGCAGGACGAGCTGAAGGGGATCTACCAGATCGCCGACAAGATCGAGCGCCAGAACGCCGACGACGCGCTCAAGGACCGGATCAAGGCCGAGGTCGCCGCCGCCGTCGAGGCCGGCGAGCTGCCCGCATCCGCCGGTGGCGAGGTGTCCGCCGCGTACAAGTCGGTCACGAAGAAGATCGTCCGCGGACGCATCCTCACGGAGGGCGTCCGCATCGACGGCCGTGGCCTCGCCGACATCCGTCCGCTCGACGCCGAGGTGCAGGTCATCCCGCGTGTCCACGGCTCGGCGATCTTCCAGCGCGGCGAGACGCAGATCCTCGGCGTCACGACGCTGAACATGCTGAAGATGGAGCAGCAGATCGACTCGCTGTCGCCCGTCACGCACAAGCGGTACATCCACCACTACAACTTCCCGCCGTACTCGACGGGTGAGACCGGCCGCGTCGGCAGCCCGAAGCGCCGCGAGATCGGCCACGGCTTCCTCGCCGAGCGCGCGCTGGTGCCGGTGCTCCCGGCGCGCGACGAGTTCCCGTACGCGATCCGTCAGGTGTCCGAGGCGCTCGGCTCCAACGGCTCGACGTCGATGGGCTCGGTCTGCGCCTCGACGCTGTCGCTGCTCAACGCGGGTGTGCCGTTGCGCGCTCCCGTCGCGGGCATCGCGATGGGTCTCGTGTCCGACGAGGTCGACGGGCAGACGCGCTACGCCGCGCTGACCGACATCCTCGGCGCGGAGGACGCGCTCGGCGACATGGACTTCAAGGTTGCCGGCACGAGCGAGTTCGTCACGGCGATCCAGCTCGACACGAAGCTCGACGGCATCCCGTCGTCGGTCCTCGGCGCCGCGCTCACGCAGGCCAAGGAGGCGCGCCTCACGATCCTCAGCGTGATCAACGCGGCGATCGACAGCCCGGACGAGATGGCCCCGACGGCCCCGCGCGTCATCAGCGTGCAGATCCCAGTCGACAAGATCGGCGAGCTGATCGGCCCCAAGGGCAAGACGATCAACGCGATCCAGGACGAAACCGGTGCCGACATCTCGATCGAGGAGGACGGCACCGTCTACATCGGCGCGGTCGACGGCCCCTCGGCCGAGGCGGCGCGCGCGCAGGTCAACGCGATCGCCAACCCGCACAACCCGGAGATCGGCGAGCAGTACCTCGGCACGGTCGTGAAGATCGCGACGTTCGGTGCGTTCATCTCGCTCCTCCCGGGTAAGGACGGCCTGCTGCACGTCAGCGAGGTCCGCAAGCTCGCGGGCGGCAAGCGCGTCGAGAACGTCGAGGACGTGCTCGGGGTCGGCCAGAAGCTCCTCGTGCGCATCACCAAGGTCGACGACCGCGGCAAGCTCTCGCTCGAGCCCGTGCTCGACGAGGATGCCGCCGCCGAGGCCCCGGCCGAGCCGGAGCCCGTCGCCGCCGAGTAGTCCTTACGCGGAATTCACAACCGAGGCCTGGGTCACCCCAGGCCTCGGTTGCGTTTCCGGGGCCTATCGGTCCTCGGGCTCCTGAGTCTCGGGTCGATCGATGTTGCGCTCTGACCGAATCGACGAAAGGCAGCAGCCCAGCGACCAAAGTAGGTAGCGGCGCTCCTTCCCCATGCGCATTCTGATTGAGAGATGTCACCTTTAGCCCGGTGTCCGAGAAGCACGGAGGTTCGTGGGCGAGCACTGACGGACGCGGCGTAGATATCTCTGATCGCCCGAGACAAGGCAGGGGAGACTGGAAATGAAACGAAACCTAGAAGCGCCAGGCAAAAGAAGGTCTGTCACCCAACTACTCAAGGGAACACTTGGCGTGGCGGCGATTATTACGCTCGTCACCACCGCGACCAGCGCTGCCTCAGCTAACCAGGCAGACACACCTCTCCAGGTCGATCTCGGCACCGCGGCAGTAACAGAGGCCGACGGAACTCCACTTAACATCACCTGGACGCAGGATGATCCTGCACAAGCAATCGGTGTGGCAACGCTCTCCAACGGCAAACCTGCTCAGATCACGTAACTATCCGCGCTGCCTGTCCCGAACGAAATTCTCCGCAGGCCCGAAAGAACTGCGGATCCACGGAAGCTCGAAAAGGCAAAAACCTATCCCGGTATTTTGCCGGCCGAGCTTGTCGGCACCAGCTTTGTCGAGGGTGGTGGCGATTCCGTAACCTCGGGAACAGTCGCCTCTAGCGAGGCGGATCCCTCGGAGTTCGAAACTGTCTCCCTCACCGCCGTAACTCCGACGACTGTCAGCTACGCGTGGAAAGGCTACGGGGCAACCTACGAGATATCCAAGGACGGAGCCCCGTTCCTCAACACTACGAACCCGGTATTCATGGATAGCGGTCTCGGAAGCGGTACGCGCGTAGTTTACCAAATCACGGCCTATGATGAACAGAACGCTGTCGTAGCTAACCGTACGGTACCGATCACGACACCGGGCGTCGGGAATGACTTTGCATCGCTCGCGCGGAGCGGCGTTACGCCCCTCAGCTACCAGCCATACAATTCAAAGGCGATATATCGGACCTTTATCAGCGATTATCGGGTGGCTCTCGACCTTCTCGCTACTTTTGGGTGCGGACAGGCGGGCACGAACAACCGCACGTTCGGTGGGGACTCTCGAGGATATGCGCTTCCAGGTTCCAACGCGCCGTGGGACAACATCTCGTCTCGAACATCCGTCGCATTGAATATCAACTGGAATAACCCCTACCCATATGACATTCAATGGGTAAAGCAGATTGGGACGACTCATCTCTACGAGGGTGATACACTCATCGACCAGCGAACGGCAAGCGACGCCGGCATCCAGATTTCTGACGTCCAGGTTGCGGGTTCATATGCCCAAGCGCGTGTGAATCACGATGTCGGAAACCCCTTCTGCTCGGCTGGGTCGATCAAATATAATGTGGTATTTCGCTGGTACCGTAACGGGACGTTCGAAGTCGTTGGATGGCGTCAGCCCGTCCCAAGCCACGAGGTTTGGGGCGGATGGGACAACGGAGTGGGTAATATGAATTGGGATGCTTTCGCCCTTCTCGGCAACGAAGGATTCAATTGTTTGGCCGGCTTCTGCGGAAACCGGACCATGAACTACTCCTTGACTCACTGATGATGGACGGCGTCAAGGGTGCGGGAGTTGGATACTTCTCACTTCTTACGGGTTCCCTCGTCGGAGTGGCCCTTGGCGCCGTCTTTCAGACATCGATACTCCGACCCAATTCTGTTGCATCAGCGTGGTACATATTCAGCGGCTATCTTGTAACCGGCGACGCGGTCTTGCTCGGAGCAATGCTCCTCATCGGTGTCCCCGTCTGTCTTTTCATGCGGCGTCGTCGGGCTACTAGAGGGCAGACTCTGGGCGCTCTGACTATCGCCGCAGTGCTGACGGCCCTCGTTGTTGGAGGCACGCTGGGCCTCTTGAGCGGTCAGGCCGCAATCTGGATACTGATCTTCCTGGCCGCGATCGCCTGGTGCTGGGCCGTCGCGATCATCCTCGTGCGACCCTTCGACGCACTACCGCGAATCAGGTGGTCAATTCTGGGGATTCTCATCGCCCTGCTCGCAGCCGCGAGCGTCACGATCGCTCTGGGGCTACTTCCGTGGCAGGCAGGTTCCACTGTGTCGATCACGTAGCGCAGTGTCGGTCTAGTCGAACAGCCGGCCGGCAGAAGCCCCTCGTGCGCATCGTCAAGGTCGACGACCGCGGCAAGCTCTCGCTCGAGTCCCGGCTCGACGAGGATGCCGCCGCCGACGCTCCTGCCGAGCCGGAATCCGTCGCCGCCGAGTAGTCCTTACGCGGAGTTCACACCGAGGCCTGGGTCACGCCCGGCCTCGGTTGCGTTTAGCCTTCTATCCGTCGTCCGGGGACACGGGATCGTCGAACGCAACCGGGAATGCCTCGAGCGCAGGGATGTCAGAGCGCGCTCGATGGTCGCGGTGGGTCCACGGACGAAGGGGCTGCGGTCGAGTTGACCCCACGAGAGATCGCTCGTCACCGAGAATACGCGCGGATCGCAACATCATGCGCCCTCTCGACGTACGACGCCACCGACCGGCCGTCGGGCGCCATCGTGTTCACGAGGCGTTGGTACGCGGAGTCCTCATCGAGCGTCATCTGGTGACTCCGCGCTCGTGGGGTCGCGCACCGCTGCGGCCTGGCGCGAAGCGACCAGATGCGCAGCCCGGAGAGATTCGGGTCGGAGCGTCTCGTCGCGGACGAGCTGCCAGAACGTTCCCGGCACGGTTCCGAGGTCGCGCCACAGCCACGCTGCGTAGGCCACCGAACTCGCGACCGTCGCGGCAAGGAAGACGAGGCCGTCCACGATGCCCAGGCCGATCGCGAGGGATCCCGCGACCGCGGCGATCACGAGGAGGACGAAGAGCGCGAGGAACGGGACCCACCGCAGGCGGGGCACACGCGCGGTGGCGAGCAGAACCCCGGCCGCCAAGCCCGCGATTCCGACGATCACGTACTGCATCTTCCCCCTGCTTTCGACTGCGATTGAGCCCGGCTGCGCGAGCCGCTGATCCGACCCGGAGTTACGCCGCTCGGAGCGCGCGGCGTCGACCCGTTCGATGCATCAGGATCACGGCGGCGATCGTCAGCAGCGCGAGAATGGCTGCGCCGAAGAACGTCGCGAGAAATCCGATGAGGATCAGCCCGCCGATGATCCCCGCTATGGCTGGCAGGCCGATGGCGGCGAGCCGCGACAACCTCGATCGCCGGAGGGCCGGCGCGAGCACGCTCACCACCGTCGCCGTGAAGAGTGCGACCGAAAGCAGGATCAGCGCGAGCCAGACCGGTCCGCCGAAGGATGGCTCCATCTCGTCGTCGACGAGCCGGTACCAGACCAGGTGGGCTGCGCCCGCGAACCCCAAGCCGATCGCCATGAGCGCGGACGGGACCCTGAGGGATCGGCGGCGCGAGCCGGAGGCGATGCCGAGCGCAAGGGCGGCGAGCACCGGAGAGACGACGAAGGTGAGGGTCTGAGCGAGGATCCCCAGTTCGACGCGGTGAGAGCCGATCGCGACGACAGCGCCGGCTGCCGCGACGGCTGACGCCGTGGCAAGGCTGAACGCGAGCGGCCACCGGAGCGAGCGCCAGATGCCCTGAGCGTTCATGTCGTTGCCTCCGCGGTAGATGAGGACCGGATGCGCGTCGTCAGCCTACGGTGCTCGTCGTTCGGTCTCAGGCGGGAGTCGACGAAAGGCAGCTTTCGAGTACCAAAGGAGGTAACGGCAACTCCGGTCTCTCGACCACGCTGGCGAGAGCATCATCCCCGAATCGTCGAAAGACAGGAGATTGTCATGGCCCTCCGCGGAAGAGGATCCCAGCGACAGCGTTTCGCGGCGCTGGCTACTTCGATCACGGTCGCCACCGCCGGCCTCGTCGCCGTTCCGGTGGGTGCGATCGCCGACGATGGCCACGTCTCGGTGGCCGAGATTCAGGCGTCCTTGACGAACACGGAGCGCGTGAACGACGCACTGATCGCCGAGGCGACGCCGTCTCGAACCACGACCACGGCTGCGGCGGTGGCCGAGGTCGGCGGCGGCACCACCGTGTCCGTGCCCATCGATCCGGCGGAGGGCATATCGCTCACGCAGCCCAACGGCTCGATCCTTCGTGTCGAGTTGCCCAACGCTCAGCGCGCCGACGACGCGGCTCGCCTGCCGGGTGGAGGCGTGGCGTACACAGCCGACGGCGACAGTGCGAACACGGTCATCCCCACCAGCCGCGGCGTGCAGATGCTGACGACTGTCGCGGGCGGCGGTGCACCGACTCGGTACGGCTACGAGGTCTCGCTCGGCGAAGGTCAGCGGCTCGAACTCCTCGATGAGGGCGGTGCGCTCGTCGTGAATACCGACGGCTCGGCGGCCGCGGCGGTGTCCGCGCCGTGGGCGAAGGATGCGAACGGTAGGGATGTCCCCACGCATTACGAGCTCGCGGGAAACGCGCTGGTGCAGGTCATCGACCACGCGAGCGTCAGCGACGTCGCCTACCCGGTGGTCGCCGACCCCATCTGGCTGGCGCCCTGGGTCGTCCGCTGCCTGATCGGGATCGGCCTCAATGGAGCGGCGATCGCGCGGATCGCGTCGACCGGTTCGCCCGGAGCGATCCTTGCCGCGGGCGGCTTCGCTGCTCTCCGATGTGTGCTGGGCCGCTGACATGGCACTGCCGAAGGACATCAACGAGCTCAAGCTGAGGTTGCAGCTGGTCAACGAGCAGATCGCCCAGCATCCGCTCAACTCGGACCTGATGAAGGCGTCGAACGACGTCGTGGAGTCGCGCGGCGCGAAAAACGTCTCCGCCGTCGAAGACGAGCTCGCCGTCAACGAGCTCCTCCCGCTCGAGGAGATCGGACGGACGACGGTCACCGGTCTTCGCAGCTTTGCCAGACTCCACCGGCTGCGGCGAAAACTCGAGAGGCGTATCGCGCGCAGGCAAGCGCGGTGAAGGCAGCGACCCGACGACGTGAAGGGGCCCGAAGCGCGTCACACGCGGGGGAGAGCAAGCGTCGCGAGCCATCCACCGTCGACAGCGGCCGCGTCGAACTCTCCGTCCGCCAATCGAGCCCTCTCCCTCATACGGTCGATTCCGTATCCCCCCGACCGCTCCGTGGAGGCGGGGCCTGCCGGAACGTCGTTCCAGACGGAAACCGTGAGCTTCCTCTCGGTCATGGTGACGGCGATGCGCGCTGCTTGGCTCTGCGGCGCGTGAACGATCACATTGTTGGCCAGCTCGCGGGCAACACGTACCACCGTGGTCGCGACGTTCAGCGACAGCTGACCCTCATCGTCCGGCGCCCGCTCGAAGGCGAGCTCCGTCGGGATGCCCGCGGCTTCCAGACGGGAACGAACCTCCTCCACGACCTCCGCGATGGTTGGCGGTTGCTCGGCCTCGTCGCGGACATCGCTCCCCGTCTCGACGTGAAGTATCCGGCGGATGTCCACGAGCGCTTGGCCGGTGGCCTCGGAGATCGCATGAAGCGACGTGGTCCGCGTGGTCGAATCAGCCGCGAGAGGGAGTGCTCGGGCGTGCATTGCTGCGATCGTGATGTTGTGGGCGACGATGTCGTGGAGCTCGTCGGTCATCCGCTCGCGTTCCTGGCGGACGGCGATCTCGGTCTCTCGTTCACGGCGCGCGAGGTCCTTCTCCAGCCTCTGCCTGGCGGCGACCGTACGACGGATTGCGACGCCGACCGCGCTGGACGCGAGGCCGATGGCAGAAATCGCGATGGCGCCACCCCCGCCGATGTAGCCCTGGGCCCAGCCGGTCATCAGAAGGGTCGCGGCGACCAGGAGGTACGCCGCGATCAACGGGGCGGTGCAGGCGTAGATCACGAGGCCCGAGACGACGGCCAGAAGCAGGGAGAGCTGGGGAGTGAATCCGACCAGGGTCGCGGCGAGGCCGACGAAGACGACAAGGATGGTCGCGACCCACGGGCGCCATGCGAAGACAGCGCACGCGAGGAGCGCGGCGATTTCGATGGTCGACCCGATCGACCATGTCGTCATGTCGATGACGAGCGAGGCGAGGACGGCGAGGGTGACCACCGCGAGCAGCGACCAGCGTGCGGGCGGAGCGAGCAGGACACTCCCGTCCGGTTGTCGCCCCGTGAGCGTGCGGGCCGTCCGCGAGGCGGATGGGCTCCCGTCGGTGTCGCTCACGGGTCCCATCCACCCATTCTGCCGCGGCCGGCATCACTGGCAGATGCGAAGAACCCTACAAACCCAGTCGATGATTCCCGCCGTAGTGCTGGCCTTGCCACCGAGCGCGGCGAACGCGTTGAGAATGAGCATGATCCCCCCAGAAGTTGGCCGATGACGGCCTGCTAAAGATGTCCGCCGTTGATTCTCAATGATTCTGCTGACGTCGACTAGCGACGAAAGTCGCTATCTCCCGTCCGGCTCGGTGCATAGGATCGTCGCCATGTCGTCCATCCGCGTGCTCGTGGCGGACGACGAGAAGCTCATCCGTGCCGCACTTCGAGTCTTCGTCAGCTCTGCTGAGGACATTGAGCTAGTCGGAGAAGCGGTGGATGGGGCGGATGCGGTCGCGAAGTCGCGCCGAAGCGTTCCTGACGTCGTCCTGA
Organism: Microbacterium sp. X-17; assembly: GCF_039615055.1. NCBI lineage: Bacteria > Bacillati > Actinomycetota > Actinomycetes > Micrococcales > Microbacteriaceae > Microbacterium > Microbacterium sp. X-17. The sequence continues at coordinate 78,233 of NZ_JBDHNI010000002.1, read as the reverse complement.
TGGACCTGCAGATGCCGGTCATGGACGGAATCGAGGCGACCGCGGCGATTGCGACCGAGCTCCCGGATGTCCGGGTGCTGGTCCTCACGTCGCTCGCCTCCGACCGGCGCATCGTCGAAGCGCTTCGTGCCGGTGCGTCGGGGTACCTCCTCAAGGACACGTCTCCGGAGGACGTCATCGCCGCCATCCATGCCGCCCACCGGGGCGACACGATTCTGTCGCCGCGGCTGGCGCGCGCACTTGTGTCCGCCGTGCAGGACAGCGACGATCGTTCGAGGTCAGCGCCGTCGTCCGGCGACCTCACCGAGCGCGAGATGTCGATCGTCCGCCTTCTGGCGACGGGGCGGGCGAACGCGGAGATCGCCTCGACCCTCCATCTTGCGGAGACCACGGTGAAGGCGAACCTCAGCCGGATCATGCGCAAATGGGCGCTGCGCGACCGCGTTCAGGTGCTGATCCATGCCGTGAGACTCGGTCTCGTTCAGCTCTAGATGCATGCGCCCACAGGGGTTGCGGCACGGGGTAGGCGTGTCGTGATCAAAAAGTTATCAATCCCTAAGGATCGCGTCGTCCGACAACCCCGCGGGGCGGCTCCTCTGCCCTACTCTCGGAAGTACGCGCTGGGGGGTGTGGGGGCCGAGTGTCACCGCGCCGCCGGCGCTCGGGTGAGGGGGTGACGGATGCCGTTGTTCGACACCGGTGCTGCCCGAGGGCCCGTCGTCCCGGAGCAGACCGCCCCCGCGACCGTGCACCCGTCCGGTCCCATCCCGATCGCGCTCGCGCGACCGCCGCGAGTTCCCCTGGGGGAGAGCGGCTTCGACGTGTTCCCGCTCGTCCTCGGCGGCGCGGAGTTCGGGTGGAACGCGGATCAGGCGACGAGCCACCGCATCCTCGATGCGTTCCTCGCCCGCGGCGGCACGATGATCCACACCTCCGACTCGTACACGGGCGGGCGCAGCGAGCACATCATCGGCAGCTGGCTCGCGCAGCGCGGGATGCGCGACGACGTGGTCGTGTCCACCCGGGTCGGCACGCATCCCGACAATCCGGGCCTCGGCCCGGTCCCGCTCGTCCGGGCGGTGGAGGGGTCGCTCACCCGGCTCGGCACCGACCGCATCGACGTTCTGTACCTGGATGCCGTCGCTGGCGGCGACGCGCGGCTCGAGGACATTCTCGCGACGGTCGACTGGCTCGTCGGCTCCGGGAAGGTGCGCGCCATCGCGGCGTGCGGTCTCTCCGCCGAGAAGCTTGTGGAGGCGCGCATTCTCTCGTCGGCCGGATATCCCCGCATCACGGTGATCGACGTGCCGTACAACATCCTCCAGCAGGACGAGTTCGCGTCCGACCTGCGTCTCGTGGTGGGGGCGCAGGGGATCGCCGTGACCCCCTCGCACGCGCTCGCGCACGGGTTCCTCGCGGGTGTGCACCGCTCCCGTACCGCGCCGGTGCTGTCGGTCCGCGGCGCCCAGCGCGCCGCGAGCCTCACGCGCCGCGGCGCCCGGGTCCTGCGGGCGCTCGACGCGATCGCCGCGGAGAAGGGCGTCGCAGTCGCGGCGGTCGCCGTCGCGTGGCTGCTGTCGCAGCGCGCGATCACCGCGCCCATCGTGAACGCGCACGCCGTCGCCCATGTCCACGAGCTCGCCGACGGGGTCGCGGTGCGGCTCAGCCGCTCGCAGCTCTCCGACATCGCTCGCGCCGCCGAGTGATCCCGTGTCTGGAGCGTGACGTACGCTGTTAGTCGTGCCCGAGGTCGTGCCTGACCGCGCGACGCGATCGCCCCGAGGAAGTGAGCAGTCGTGACGCACTACATCTATCTCGTGCGACACGGTGAGCATCAGGATGCGGAGCACGGCCTGGAAGACGGCCCGCTGTCGCCGCGCGGACGCCGCCAGGCGGAGCGGATCGCCGACCGGCTCTCGCCGATCCCGTTCGACGCCGTCTGGCATTCGCCGCTCGTCCGGGCCGCCGAGACGGCGCGCTTGGTCGCCCAGCGCTTGCCCTCGCTGAAGCCGCAGCCGTCCGCGTTGCTGTTCGACTGCGTCCCGACGGGGATGACGGAGGACGCGCCGCCCGTCTTCGAGCCGTTCTTCGGCTCCATCACCGAGGCCGAGGTCGAGGCCGGGCGCGCGCAGATGGAGGACGCCACGAGCGAGTTCCTCGTCCGCAAGAAGGGCGAGGTGCACGAGCTCCTCATCACGCACAACTCGGTCATCGCGTGGTTCGTGCGTGAGGCGCTGCAGGCGCCGGCGTGGCGGTGGATGACGCTGAACCAGGCGAACTGCGGTCTCACGGTGCTAGCGCAGAAGTCGAACCGCCCGTGGACGCTCGTTTACCACAACGACCTCGCGCACCTGCCGTTCGAGCTGCGCACCGGGCTTCCCGAGATCCCGCTCGTCTGAGCCCCGCCCACCCCTTCGCGAGAACGCCCTTATGTCACGTTTCTCCGGCGTGTCTGTGACATACGCGCGTTCTCGGCGGGGGGAGGCCGGGCCGTAGGCTGGAGTCCATGACGACGCGCGTGGCCATCGTGGGTGCGACCGGGAAGCTCGGCAGCATCATCCGCGACGTCGTCGAGCAGGAGAGCGGTTTCGAGGTCGGCGCCTGCCTTTCGTCGCGCGACGACATCGCGCTCATCGAGGGCCATGACCTCGTGGTCGACGCGTCGACGCCGATCGTGTCGATCGATGTCGTCCGCGCCGCGCTCGAGCGCGGCATCCCGATTCTCGTCGGCACGAGCGGCTGGTCCGGCGAGCGCATCGCGCTCGTCCGCCCGCTCGCGGATGCCGCCGGGGTCGGCGCCGTGTTCATCCCGAACTTCTCGCTCGGATCCGTGGTCGGCACCGCGCTCGCGGCGGCCGCCGCGCCGCTGTTCGACTCCGTCGAGATCGTCGAGGCGCACCGCGACACGAAAGTCGACTCGCCCAGCGGCACGGCCGTGCGTACCGCGGAGCTGATCGCCGCGGCGCGTGAGCACGTCGGACCCGTGTCCGCGCCGCACGTCGACCAGCGCGCGCGGGGTCAGCAGGTCGCGAGCGTGCCGGTGCACTCGCTGCGCCGCCCGGGCGTGATCGCGCGTCAGGAGGTGCTGCTGTCCGGCCCGGGGGAGACCCTGTCGATCGTGCACGACACCACCGAGCCGGCGCTGGCATACGCGCCGGGCATCCGCGTCGCGCTGCGGGCCACGCCCGCCGTGCGTGGCGTCGTCGTGGGACTGGAGAGCTTCCTCGACATCGGACTCCGCACCCCGGGCGCGCCGGACACGGCGAACGGACCGGTCGACGAGGGCGGCGTCCCGGGCCAGGTTGCCCGGGTGACGGGGGTATGAGCACCCGCATCGGCGTCGCGGTCATCGTCGCGGCGCTCGCGCTGTACATCATCCTCGTCGGGCAGCGCGCGTGGATCCTCGTCACCAGCGGGGAGCCGGTCGGCATCGCGATGGGCGCCGCCCTCATCGTGCTGCCCCTCATCGCGATCTGGGCCGTCGGCCGCGAGATCCTGTTCGGCTTCCAGGCGACCGCGCTGGGCCGTCGGCTCGAGGCCGAGGGGCGGCTGCCGGACGAGTCCGTGCACGTGCGCCCCAGCGGCCGCGTCTACCGCGAGGACGCGGATGCCGTCTTCCCGTCCTACCGCGCGGAGGTCGAGGCGGCGCCGGACGACTGGCGCTCCTGGTACCGTCTGGGCCTCGCATACGACGCCGCCGGCGACCGCCGCCGTGCGCGTGCCGCGATCCGCCGCGCGATCCGCCTCGCCCGTACTCACCCCTGACCGCGAGATTCCTCGGGCCCTGCCCGCGTCCGGCTCGCGCCGTCGCGCGCGGGCGCCGTCCCCGCGCCCGCCCCGCCCTGCCCTGCCCGCGCCGCGCCCGCGCGCGGGCGCCGTCCCCGCGCCCGCCCGGCCCGCGCCGAACCCACCTCCTCCTCGCCAGATCACGTCTTCGCAGCGCCAGGAAGGCGTGGGTTCGCGAGGAGGAGGTGGGTTCGCGCGCGAGGAGGAGGTGGGTTCGCGCGCGAGCCGGAGGTGGGTTCGCGCGCGAGCCGGAGGTGGGTTCGCCGGCGAGAGGGAGGCCCAGGAGAGCGCGCCCGGGGGCGGCGCGACCCCGCGCCCGGGCGCCGCGCCCGGGCTCCGCGTCCGCCGACCTCACCTCCTCCTCGCCGGATCACCCCCTCGCAGCGCAAGGAAGGCGTGGGTTCGCGAGGAGGAGGTGGGTTCGGGGCCGGGGGGGCTAGGGGGCGACGCGGCCGTTCGCGTTGAAGGCGGCGTGCGTGTGCGGCATGAGGTCCTTCCAGAGGGCCTCCATCTTCTCGCCGCACATCTCGATCTCGCGCTGCGGGAACGACGGGAAGTGCGTGCCCTCGACCCGCGTCCGCAGGGAGAGGAAGTTCATGAGCGCCCGCGCGTTCATCGTCACGTACATCGACGAGTAGATGTTGAGCGGGAGGACGATGCGCGCGACCTCGCGCGCGACGCCGGCCTCGAGCATCCGCTGATATGCCTCGAACGCGAGGGTGGATGCCGTCCGCGTTGCGTCCTGGACGATCTCGTGCTGCTCGGCCGAGCCGGGCAGGAAGTCGTACGCGCCGGGCTTGCCGACCTGGACGAGGTTGCGGTCCTCGTTCGGGACGTAGAAGACGGGGCGCAGCTCGCGGTAGCGGCCGGACTCCTCGTTGTACGACGCGATGCGGTGCCGCATGAACTCGCGGAACACGAAGATCGGCGCCTGCACGTAGAAGGTCATCGAGTTGTGTTCGAACGGCGAGCCGTGGCGGTCGCGCATGAGGAAGTTGATGAGCCCGCGGTCGCGGGGACCGACCTCGTCGCCAGCGCTCTCCAGCGACTGCTCGCCCAGCGTCGAGACGCGGGCCGCGAACAGGACGTCGCCGTCCGAGGCGCTGGATCGGACGAGCTCCACGGTCACGTCGCTGCGGAATTCGATGGCGGGCGTGTCTGCGGCGTCGGTCACGGTGCCACCCTACCGGCCGCCTCCGACGCGCTCTGTTACGCCCGACCGTCATATTCGCGGACGATCGCCCCCGCCCCTCCGGGGCGCGGATATCGTCACTGCTGTGACACTCGTGGGTGCGCTCATCGCGGTCGCCGTGCTGCTGGCCGGCGCCGTGATCGGCGGTGTGCTGTTCCAGAGGTCGCAGGGGCGCGCGCATCACACGGCGGAGCGCGCACCCGTCGACCCGGTGCGGCTCGGCGACGTTGAGTTCGGCCGCAGCGCGACGCTGGTGCAGTTCAGCACCGAGATGTGTGCGAAGTGCCCGGGCGTGCGACGGACGCTCACCGCGGTGGCGGACGCGCACGACGGCGTCCGGCATGTCGACGTGGATCTCACGCATCGCCCCGACATCGCGCGCGACTTCGGTATCCTCCAGACGCCGACGACTCTCATCCTCGACGGCCGCGGCGTCATCCGGACGCGCCTCGGCGGCGCCCTCCGACGCGATGTCGTCGAGACGGAGCTGGTCCGGCTCACGGAGGCCGCCTGACATGACCACGCCCACCCGCCCCCGCGGCATCGACCCGCGAGGCCCGCGCTTCGTGGCCGGGATCACCGCGGTGCTCCTGCTGATCGACGTCCTCCTGGGGCTCACCGGGCTGCCGACCGCCTACGCGCCGTCGACGGGCTGGGCGATCACGCAGGCGACCGTCCTGCAGCGGATCCTCGACCCCGCCTTCCTGCTCCTGCTCGTGATCGCGCTCCTGTTCCTGTGGTCGGTCGCCTGGCCGCGCACCGCGCCATGGGGTGTGCTGTACCGCAGGCTCGTGCAGCCGAGGCTGGCCCCGCCGACCGAGTTCGAGGACCCGCGCCCGCCGCGCTTCGCGCAGGGTGTCGGCCTCTTCGTGACCACGATCGGTCTCGTGCTGCAGCTGTTCGGCGTGCCCTGGGCGCTGCCGATCGCCGCCGCCGCGGCCTTCGTCGCGGCGTTCCTCAACGCGGTGTTCGGGCTGTGCCTCGGATGCCAGCTGTACCTGCTGCTGCAGCGCGCCGGCCTCGTCGGCCGTGCCTCCGCGACGTCCGCGTGAACTCTCCGCGAATCCCTCCCTCGGTGTCGCGCGCGCCGTTAGGCTGACCCCCGACGCACGAGGCGTGCGACCGACAACCCCGGAGGTTCCGATGGCGATCACGAGCGAAGCGACCACCGACTGGAAGGGCAGCCTCGTCGAGGGCGCGGGTACCGTGACGTTCGACTCGTCGAGCATCGGCACGTTCGATATCAACTGGAAGGCCCGCTCGGAGGGATCCAGCACGGTCACGACGCCCGAGGAGCTCCTGGCCGCGGCGCACGCGTCGTGCTTCAGCATGGCCCTGTCGCACGCTCTGGCCGGGAACGGCACCCCGCCCGCGTCGATCCGCACGACCGCCTCGGTCACGTTCGCGCCGGGCACGGGCATCACCGGCAGCCACCTCAACGTCGAGGCGAACGTCCCGGGCCTCGACGCGGCCGACTTCGACCGCTTCGCCGAGGACGCGAAGGCGAACTGCCCGGTCTCGAAGGCCCTCGCCGGGGTGGAGATCACGCTCGAGGCAGCGCTTGCCTGAGAGTCCCCGCGGGGACGGGGCGGCGCGCTCGCGCGTCGTCCTGGCCGGATCGTCCGGCCTCATCGGCTCGGCCCTCGCGGCCTCGCTGCGCTCCGACGGCGTGACGGTGACCCGCCTCGTGCGCCGACCGGCGCGCACGGCCGACGAGGTGGAGTGGCACCCGGGTGCGAGCGCGCTCGATCCGGCTGTCCTGGCGGGCGCGAGCGCCGTCGTCGGGCTGAGCGGCGCGAGCGTGGGGCGCTTCCCGTGGACGGCGGCGTACAAGCGCACGCTCGTGTCGTCGCGGCTCGGTCCGACGCGTGCGATCGCGGATGCCGTCCGTGCGCTCGGCGCGGACGCCCCGGCATTCGTTTCGGCCTCGGCGGCCGGGTACTACGGATCGGGCGTGCGCCTGACCGAGGACGCGCCCGCGGGGGACGGTTTCCTCGCGAACCTCTGCGCGCAGTGGGAGCGGGCGGCGCGGTCGGCCGGCGACTCGGCGCGCGTGGCTCTGCTCCGGACCGCGCCGGTCCTGCATCCGGACGGCGTCCTCAAGCCGCTCATGCTCCTCACCCGTGCCGGGCTCGGCGGCCCCGTCGGCCGCGGCACCCAGGCGTGGCCGTGGATCTCCCTCGACGACGAGGTCCGCGCGATCCGGCACGTGATCGACGCGGGTCTGACCGGTCCGGTGAACCTGACCGGACCCACGCGCGCCACGGCGAACGACATCGGCTTCGCCCTCGCGGTTCGCATGAACCGCCCGTTCCTCCTGCGTGCACCCGTCTGGGCGATGCGCCTCGTGCTGGGGAGGGATGCCACCGAGGCGCTGCTGACGTCGGACGCTGACATCGTCCCCGCCGCCCTGACATCCTCGGGCTTCGAGTTCCGGCACCCGACCGTGGAGTCGGCGATCGCCGCCGCGGTCCCCGCCGCCTGAGCGGCGGCCCGGAACCGATAGCCTTGGGGGTATGACGCACGCGCCCAATCCCTTCGGACAGGTGCTCGTCGCGCTCGTCACTCCGATGACGGCCGACGGCGAGGTCGACTGGCCCGGCGTCGAGAAGCACATCGACGACGTCGTCGGCGCGGGCGCCGACGGGATCGTGGTGACCGGCACGACGGGGGAGACCTCGACCCTGACCGACGCCGAGAAGATCCGGCTCGTCGAGGTCGGCAAGGATGTCGCGGCCGGTCGGGCGAAGGTCATCACGGGCGGCGGCTCGAACGAGACCGCCCACGCGATCGAGCTCTACCGCGCGAGCGCGAAGGCGGGCGCCGACGGGCTCCTGGTCGTGACGCCGTACTACAACAAGCCGACGCAGGCCGGCATCCTGACGCACTTCCGCATGGTGGCCGACGCCACCGACCTGCCGGTCATGCTCTACGACATCCCCGGCCGCACCGGCGTTCCCATCAAGTACGAGACGATCCTGCGTCTCGCGAAGCACCCGAACATCCTCGCGATCAAGGACGCCAAGGGCGACTTCAGCGAGGTCAGCCGCGTGCTCAACCAGACCGACCTTCTGTACTTCTCGGGCGACGACGCCAACGTGCTCCCGCACCTCTCGATCGGCGCGACGGGCCTCGTCGGCGTGACCGGCAACATCGCCGCCGCGCCGTATCGCACGATCGTCGACGCGGTGAACCGCGGCGACCTCCGGACCGCGACGGCGGAGCACCAGCGCCTGGAGCCGCTCGTCCGCGCCGTCATGACGCACGTGCCGGGCACGGTGGCGGCGAAGTACATCCTCCACGGCCTCGGCCGCATCGGAAGCCCCCGCGTCCGGCTGCCGCTCGTCGGCCCGGAGGAGTGGGAGGCCGCCCTCATCGAGGACGAGCTGGCCCTGGTGACCAGCGTCCCGGGCGCCGATTTCTCCAACTTCCGTCCCGATCGGAACGCGGCCGCCGGCGGCGCGCTCCCGAAGGTGCACGGCACGACCAGATAGGCCGCGCCCGGCGCGCGGAAAAGCGAAGGCGGGCGCGAGGTGCGCGTCCCGGAAAGGCACGGATGCCGACGACCGTCTACGACCCCCCCGAGCTCGAGCCCGGAACCCTGCGCGTCACGCCCCTCGGTGGCCTCGGCGAGGTCGGCCGCAACATGACGACCTTCGAGTACGAGGGCAAGCTCCTCATCGTCGACTGCGGGGTGCTCTTCCCGGAGGAGCACCACCCCGGGGTGGACCTGATCCTGCCCGACTTCGAGCCGATCAAGCATCGCCTCGCCGACATCGTCGGCGTCGTGCTCACGCACGGCCACGAGGACCACATCGGCGCGGTGCCGTACCTCCTCAAGCTGCGCCAGGACATCCCGCTGATCGGCTCGTCCCTCACGCTCGCGCTCACTGAGGCGAAGCTGAAGGAGCACCGGATCGCGCCCTACAGCCTCACGGTCAAGGAGGGGCAGCGCGAGCAGGTGGGTCCGTTCGACCTCGAGTTCGTGGCCGTCAACCACTCGATCCCCGACGCGCTCGCGGTCGCGATCCGCACCCCCGCGGGTCTCGCGCTCGCGACGGGCGACTTCAAGATGGACCAGCTGCCGCTGGACGACCGCCTGACCGACCTCCGTGCGTTCGCGCGGCTCGGCGAGGAGGGCGTGGACCTGTTCCTCGTCGACTCGACGAACGCCGACGTCCCCGGCTTCACGCCGCTCGAGCGCTCGATCGGGCCGGTGCTGGACCAGGTCATCGCGAAGGCGCCGCGCCGCGTCATCGTCGCGAGCTTCTCGAGCCACGTACACCGCGTGCAGCAGGTGCTGGACGCGGCGGCCGCGAACGGCCGCCGGCTCGCGTTCCTCGGGCGCAGCATGGTGCGCAACATGACGATCGCGGAGGAGCTCGGCTACCTCCACGTGCCCGAGGGCGTCCTCATCGACTACAAGAAGGCGCGGGATCTGCCCGACGACCGCATCGTCTACATGTCGACCGGGTCGCAGGGCGAGCCGATGGCGGTGCTGTCGCGCATGGCGAACCTCGATCACGCGATCGAGGTGGGATCCGGCGACACGGTCATCCTCGCCTCGAGCCTCATCCCGGGCAACGAGAACGCCGTGTACCGGGTGATCGACGGGCTCACGAAGCTCGGTGCGAACGTCGTGCACCGCGCGAACGCGAAGGTGCACGTCTCCGGGCACGCCGCCGCGGGCGAGCTGCTCTACTGCTACAACATCCTCCAGCCGCGCAACGTCCTGCCCGTCCACGGCGAGTACCGGCATCTGAACGCGAACGCGAAGCTCGCGATCGACACCGGCATCCCCGCCGACCGGACGATCGTCGGCGAGAACGGGACGGTCGTCGACCTCCGGGACGGCGTCGCGCGGGTCGTCGGTCAGCTCGATCTCGGCTTCGTGTACGTCGACGGCTCGACGGTCGGCGAGATCACCGAGGCCGACCTCAAGGACCGCCGGATCCTCGGCGAGGAGGGCTTCGTCTCCGTCATCGTGGTGATCGACACGGCCACCGGCCGGATCATCAGCGGGCCCGACATCCACGCGCGCGGAGTTGCGGAGGACGACGCGGTCTTCGAGGCCGTCAAGCCGAAGATCGCCGCGGCGCTGCTGGAGTCCGTGCAGTCCGGCGTGCGGGACAACCACGCGCTCTCCCAGATCGTGCGCCGCACGATCGGCCGTTGGGTGAACCAGTCGCTTCGCCGCCGGCCGATGATCGTGCCGCTCGTGATCGAAGCGTAAGCCGGAGCGCGCCGCTACGGCCGGATGTCCCCCTCCCGGCCTACCGTGGAAGTATGCCCAGGAGTACGCGTTCGAGCACGAGCGGTCGCGCCGCGCAGACGTCGCGTGCGCGCAAGCCCGAGCCGGCGCCGAAGCGGTACGTCGGCGAGGAGGATCGCCCGGGCGTCGCCGTGCGGGCGTGGATGGGTCTCGCGCACGCGATCGGCGGGCTCTTCCGCGCCTTCGGCCCGGAGACGCTGGAGAAGGACCAGCGGCGGGACGGGTTCCCGTTCCTCCTGGTGCTGCTCGCGGTGGTGGGCGCGATCGTCGAGTGGTTCCTCATCGGGACGGATGTCTCGGCCGCTCTCAGCGCGTATACCGTCGGCGGCCTCGTGGGGCGGCTCGCGTTCGTCCTCCCTGTCCTGCTCCTGATTCTCGCGGGCTGGATGTTCCGGCATCCTTCGAGCGTCCACGACAACGGCCGGATCGGCATCGGCTTCGGCCTCCTCGTCGTCTCGATCGCGGGCTTCTGCCATGTCCTGGGCGGGCGTCCCGCGCCGAACGAGGGGCTTCCGGCGCTCAGCCAGGCCGGCGGCCTGTTCGGGTGGATGATCGGGGAGCCGCTCGCGCTGGCGCTCACCGACGTGGGTGCGTGCATCGTGCTCGGCCTGCTGGTGTCGCTCTCCCTGCTCGTGGTCACGAAGACGCCGCCGAACCGCATCGGGCGCCGCATCGGCGACCTGTACGCGTGGATGTTCGGCCAGGAGCACGCCCGCCCGGTCGAGGAATCCGCCGCCGTGGCGGCGGACGAGGACCCCGGCAAGGCCGCGCTGCCGTGGTGGCGCCGGAACACGTCCGGCCGCGAGGAGGAGACCGGCGCCGGCCTCGACGCCGACGACCTCACCGAGCTGCTGTTCGCGGATGCCCCGGGCGCCGGCGGCTTCGACCGGGCCATCGCGCCGGCGCCGCCGGTCATGCCCGAGGCGGTGACCGAGGTGATCTCGCCCGACGTCTCGGCTCGGGCCGCGCGCGGCCTGCAGGACGACGACGGCCTCCCGCTCGACGACGAGCTGCCCGAGATCGCCGGGATGGGCACCGACCGGGAGCGGGTCGCGCCGCAGGCTCCGTACCGTCTCCCGTCGGTCACGGCGCTCGCCGCGGGGACGCCGGCGAAGGCGCGGTCGGCGGCGAACGACGAGGTCGTCCGTGCGATCACCGAGGTGCTGCAGCAGTTCCAGGTCGACGCGCGGGTCACCGGGTTCTCGCGCGGCCCGACCGTGACGCAGTACGAGATCGAGCTCGGACCCGGGGTCAAGGTCGAGCGGATCACCGCTCTTACGAACAACATCGCGTACGCCGTTGCGTCCAACGAGGTCCGGATCCTCGCGCCGATCCCCGGGAAGAGCGCGATCGGCGTGGAGATCCCCAACACGGATCGCGAGATCGTGACGCTCGGCGACGTCCTGCGCTCCCAGACCGCGCAGCAGCAGACGCATCCCATGACGATCGGCGTCGGCAAGGACGTCGGCGGCGGCTACGTCATCGCCAACCTCGCGAAGATGCCCCACCTCCTCGTCGCGGGCTCGACGGGGTCGGGCAAGTCGAGCTTCGTGAACTCCATGATCACGAGCCTGCTCATGCGCGCGAAGCCGGCGGACGTGCGGATGGTCCTGATCGACCCGAAGCGCGTGGAGCTCACGAGCTACGCGGGCGTGCCGCACCTCATCACGCCCATCATCACGAACCCCAAGAAGGCGGCCGAGGCGCTGCAGTGGGTCGTGAAGGAGATGGACATGCGGTACGACGACCTCGCGTCGTTCGGCTTCCGCCACATCGACGACTTCAACCGCGCCGTGGTGGCGGGGGAGGTGCAGGTTCCGCCGGGCAGCGAGCGCGTCCTCCGGCCCTACCCGTACCTGCTCGTCGTCGTGGACGAGCTGGCCGACCTCATGATGGTCGCTCCGCGCGACGTCGAGGACTCGATCGTGCGCATCACCCAGCTCGCCCGCGCGAGCGGCATCCACCTCGTCCTCGCGACGCAACGGCCGAGCGTGGACGTGGTCACGGGCCTCATCAAGGCGAACGTCCCCTCGCGGCTCGCGTTCGCCGTCACGAGCGTGACGGACTCGCGCGTCATCCTCGACCAGCCGGGCGCCGACCGGCTCATCGGCCAGGGAGACGCGCTCTTCCTCCCGATGGGCACGTCGAAGCCCGTCCGCGTGCAGGGTGCGTGGGTGAGCGAGGCCGAGATCGAGCAGGTCGTCAAGCACGTCACGGGTCAGGCGCGGCCGGAGTACCGGTCGGATGTCGCGGCGGTGGCCGAGAAGAAGGAGGTCGACGCGGACATCGGCGACGACCTCGAGCTGCTCCTCGCCGCCGCGGAGCTCGTGGTCTCGACGCAGTTCGGCTCCACGTCGATGCTGCAGCGCAAGCTGCGGGTCGGCTTCGCGAAGGCGGGCCGGCTGATGGACCTGCTGGAGTCGAGGGAGATCGTGGGGCCCTCGGAGGGCTCGAAGGCGCGCGACGTGCTCGTGACGAACGAGCAGCTCCCCGGTGTGCTCGCCCGCCTCCGCGGCGAGGACACGCCTGCCGCGGACCCGGTCGACGCGCAGTTCGACGGGCTGCCGGTCGTCGAGGACGACGGCGACGAGGACGCCTGGCAACTGACGGGGCGCGACTGAGATGGCGGTCCCGCGGCAGCTGCCCAACACGATCACGATCGTGCGGATCCTCTTCGCGCCGGTCTTCCTGTGGATGCTGCTGGCCGACGGCGGCGCGGACGGCCCGCTCCGCTGGTGGGCCGCGGTGCTGTTCGTCGTCGCGATCGCCACGGACGGCGTCGACGGGTGGATCGCGCGCCGGTACGAGATCGTCACGGACCTCGGGAAGCTCCTCGACCCCATCGCGGACAAGGTGCTCACCGGGGCCGCGTTCGTCGGCCTCTCGATCCTCGGGGAGCTCCCGTGGTGGATCACGATCGTCGTCCTGATCCGCGAGGTCGGGATCACGGTCTACCGCCTCGTCGTCGTGAGCGACCACGTCCTGGCGGCGGCGTGGATGGGCAAGCTCAAGACAGTGGCGCAGGCCGTCGCGCTCGCTCTCGCGCTGGCACCGCTCTGGACCGTCTTCGGCGACTGGGTGTTCTGGGTCAACGGCGTGACGATGACGATCGCGGTGCTCCTCACGATCGCGAGCGGCATCGACTATGTCGTCAGCGAGGTGCGCGGCCGTAGGACGGATGCTCGGACATGACCGAGTCGCCGCTCCCGGTGAGCCTCGAGGCCACCCGCCGCTCCCGCCGCCGTCCGGACGCCGAGCGGCGGACGGACGCCGAACGCCTGCTCGATCGGCTGGTGGAGCTCGACTGGTCGATCGCGACCGCCGAGTCGCTGACGGGCGGCCTCGTCGTGGCATCCCTCGTCGCCGTGCCGGGTGCATCCCGGACGGTCCGCGGCGGGATCGTCGCGTATGCGACGGGCCTCAAGCAGTCGCTGCTCGATGTCGACGCGACGCTGCTCGAGGTCGGCGGCGCCGTCCAGGCGAAGGTCGCGCGGCAGATGGCGGAGCGGGTGCGGGAGACCATGGCCGTCGACGGACGCCCCGCCGAGGTCGGCATCTCGACCACCGGCATCGCCGGCCCGGACTCGCCCGACGGGCAGCCGGTCGGCACGGTGCACATCGGCGTGTCCACGCCGCTCGGCACGCGCGTCGAGTCGCTCGTCCTGTCCGGGACGCGCGAGGAGATCCGCGCCGAGGCGGTGCAGCTCGCGATCCGGCTGGCCCGCGACGCGCTCTGAGCCGCCGGGAACAAAGACCGTTTCACCTCGGTTACATTCGGTGATTCCCACCCCATGCACAGCGCAGAGCGTTAGTCTGGCAACACCTGGTGTTATACCGTTGTCCCTCCCGAGGACGGCGGCGGAATCGGCGGTGAGGAGGGGCCCAAGATGATCCTGGTTCGCAATGAGATCGGCGAAGTCCTGCGCGACTTCCGGCAGCAGAAGGGCCGTACCCTCCGCCAGGTCGCCAGCCGGGCGAGCGTCGCGCTCGGGTACCTCAGCGAGGTCGAGCGGGGCCAGAAAGAGGCCTCGAGCGAGATCCTCGCCTCGGTCGCCGAAGCGCTCGACGTCCCCATCTCGACGATCATGCGCGAGGTGAGCGACCGGCTCTCGGTGCTCGAGGGCATCCAGACCTTCCCGGACGTGGTGCCGGACGATCTGGTCGCCTCGATCGAGCCCGAGCTCTCCCTTCGCTAAGTGCGCCGGAGCGAGTTCGAGCGCGCCGTCGCAGACGAGTTCGGTGCGCGGGGCCCTGCCCTGATGACCGACCTGGTTCTGACGCGCGTGGACGGCCGCACGGCGGCGCAGGCGGTCGATGCCGGCTTCCCGCCGCGCGAGATCTGGCTGGCCCTGTGCGCCGAGATGGATGTCCCGGATGCCCGTCGCCACGGTGTGGGCCGGCTGGAGCCTCGCCGCCGAAACTGACCGCGGCCCGGGCGGCGTGTCGTCGAACGTTCGTTCGAGAGAGGCATAGTCTCCTGCACAGCGGATGTCGCACGACGTCTGTCCACAGAAGCGGAGCGACGCCGGCAGAATGTCGGAGCCCCTTCGTAGCGTGGATATCGCCGATCGGCACCCACGCCTTGTCGCTGCATTCGTCCCACCGGGGCGGAGCGCGACAGCCTACAGGCGACGGAAACGCGAGCACGAAGGAGCACGGCATGCCATCACCCGCCGACCGCGAGAAGGCCCTGGAACTGGCCCTCGCCTCGATCGACAAGCAGTTCGGGAAGGGCTCGGTCATGCGGCTGGGCAGCGACGAGCGGGCGCCCGTCGAGGTCATCCCGACCGGCTCCATCGCCCTCGACGTCGCCCTCGGCATCGGGGGTCTGCCCCGAGGCCGCATCATCGAGATCTACGGGCCGGAGTCGTCCGGAAAGACGACGCTGACGCTCCACGCGATCGCGAACGTCCAGCGTGCGGGCGGCATCGCCGCGTTCGTCGACGCCGAGCACGCCCTCGACCCCGACTACGCCGCCAAGCTCGGCGTCGACATCGAGCAGCTGCTCGTGTCGCAGCCCGACACCGGGGAGCAGGCGCTCGAGATCGCCGACATGCTGGTGCGCTCCGGCGCGATCGATCTCGTCGTGATCGACTCGGTCGCCGCTCTCGTCCCGAAGGCGGAGATCGAGGGGGAGATGGGCGACTCGCACGTCGGTCTGCAGGCTCGCCTCATGTCGCAGGCGCTCCGCAAGCTCACGGGCGGCCTGAATCAGACCAACACCACGATGATCTTCATCAACCAGCTCCGCGAGAAGATCGGCGTGTTCTTCGGCTCGCCGGAGACCACGGCCGGCGGCAAGGCGCTCAAGTTCTATGCGTCGGTGCGGCTCGACATCCGCCGGATCGAGACCCTGAAAGACGGGACCGACGCGGTCGGCAACCGCACGCGGGTGAAGGTCGTCAAGAACAAGATGGCGCCGCCGTTCAAGCAGGCCGAGTTCGACATCCTGTACGGCACCGGCATCTCCCGCGAGGGCAGCCTGATCGACTTCGGCGTCGAGCACGGCATCGTCAAGAAGTCGGGCGCTTGGTACACGTACGACGGCGATCAGCTCGGTCAGGGCAAGGAGAACGCCCGGGCGTTCCTCCTGGCGAACGAGGACATCGCCGCCGAGATCGAGCAGAAGATCAAGGAGAAGCTCGGCATCGGCGTGGCGCGGCCTGCCGCGGCTTCCGTCGAGGACGAGCTGGCCCAGCGCCGTCCGGCGTGACCGGCGACGCGGGGGAGGGCGGGCTCGCGCCCGTCATCCCCCTCTTCCCCGAGCGGGCGGCCGAGCGGTGGGATGCGAGCTGGATCGACGACCCGCCCGCGAGGACCGTCGCCGCGGACGACGAGGATCGTGTCAGCCGGGCCGAGTCGGTGCTGCTGCGGAAGCTGCGCGCGCGCCCGCTGTCGGTGACCGAGGCGGAGGGGATCCTCCGCGGCGAGGACGCGCCCGGCCCCGCGGTGGCCGAGCTGCTCGCACGGTTCGTCGATCTCGGGTACCTCGACGACGCGGCTCTCGCGGAGCGGCTCGTGGAGCTCGCCACCGGGCGCCGCGGGCAGGGGCGACACATGATCGCCCAGACGCTCGCCCGGCGCGGCATCCCCCGCCCCCTCGCGGATGCGGCGCTCGCCGGCCTTCCCGACGACGAGGACGAGCGGGCGCTCGAGTTCGCACGGACCAAGGCGCGCGCGATGCGCGGGCTCGACACACAGACCGCGCTGCGACGCCTGACCGGGCAGCTGGCACGGCGCGGCTACGCGTCCTCGGTGGCGCTCGCCGCCGCGCGCCGGGCGCTCGAGGAGTAGCGGGCCCCGGCCGACACGTGTCGGCATAAAATGGCTCGCATCATGTCTGCTCCCGAGCTCTCCTCCGCGCCGACGCTGATCGCGCCCTCTCCCGCCGCGCTCGCCGGGGACGGCGGGGCGCGGACCTACGAGGTGCGCACGTTCGGATGCCAGATGAACGTGCACGACTCGGAGCGGCTGTCCGGCTCCCTCGAGAGCGCCGGCTACGTCCGGGCTCTGCCCGGTGACGAGGCCGACGTCGTCGTCATCAACACGTGCGCCGTCCGCGACAACGCGGCCGGCAAGCTCTACGGCACGCTCGGCCACCTGGCATCCGTGAAGAAGCGCAAGGACGGCATGCAGATCGCGGTCGGCGGCTGCCTCGCGCAGATGGACAAGGACGCGGTGCTCGACAAGGCGCCGTGGGTCGACGTCGTGTTCGGCACGCACAATATGGGCTCGCTGCCGGCGCTCCTGGAGCGCGCGCGGCACAACGGCGAGGCCGAGCTCGAGATCCTCGAGTCGCTCGAGGTGTTCCCCTCGACGCTGCCGACGAAGCGCGACTCCGCGCACAGCGGCTGGGTGTCGATCTCGGTCGGCTGCAACAACACCTGTACGTTCTGCATCGTCCCGAGCCTGCGGGGCAAGGAAAGGGATCGCCGGCCCGGCGACATCCTGAGCGAGATCCGGCTCCTCGTCGAGGACGGCGCGATCGAGGTCACGCTCCTCGGGCAGAACGTGAACTCCTACGGTGTCGAGTTCGGCGACCGGCAGGCGTTCGCGGGTCTGCTGCGCGCGGCGGGCGAGATCGAGGGGCTGGAGCGCATCCGGTTCACGAGCCCGCACCCGGCCGCCTTCACGGACGATGTCATCGACGCGATGGCGGAGACGCCGGCCGTCATGCCGCAGCTGCATATGCCGCTGCAGTCGGGCAGCGACCGGATCCTGCGGGCGATGCGGCGTTCGTACCGCAGCGACCGCTTCCTCGGCATTCTCGATCGCGTGCGGGAGCGGATCCCGCACGCCGCGATCTCGACCGATATCATCGTCGGCTTCCCCGGGGAGACCGAGGAGGACTTCGAGGAGACGATGCGCGTCGTCGAGCAGGCACGGTTCGCGAGCGCGTTCACGTTCCAGTACTCGATCCGCGAGGGGACGCCGGCCGCCACGATGGCGGACCAGGTGCCGAAGGCCGTCGTGCAGGAGCGGTACGACCGGCTCATCGCCCTGCAGGAGCGCATCTCGCTGGAGGAGAACCAGGCCCAGCTCGGCCGCCGGGTGGAGGTGCTCGTCTCGACGGGCGAGGGCAAGAAGGATGCCGAGACCCACCGCCTGACCGGCCGCGCCGAGGACAACCGGCTCGTGCACTTCGAGGTGCCGGCGGGCTCCGCGGTGCCGCGGCCCGGTGACGTCGTCACGGTGGAGATCACGCACGCGGCGCCCTTCCACCTCCTCGCGGATGCCCCGGACGGCGCGCCCCTCCGCATCCGCCGCACCCGCGCCGGCGATGCCTGGGACCGCGCGCAGGCGGAGTCCTGCGCCGTTCCGGCGCCCGGCGCGGGCACGCCCGGCGCGGGCACGCCCGGCTCCGTGAGCCTGGGCCTGCCCGTCCTCCGCGCCGGTGTCTGAGCCTGTCCACCTCCCCGTGAGAACGCGCTTGTGTCACGAAATCGGACCGATTTCGTGACACAAGCGCGTTCTCAGGGCCGGGCGGTCTGGGCCGTGGTGGGCGCTACCGGCACCGGGAAGACCGAGCTCTCCCTCGGGCTCGCGGAGGCACTGGCGGCGGACGGGCAGCCGGCCGAGATCGTGAACGCGGACGCCATGCAGCTGTACCGCGGTATGGACATCGGCACGGCGAAGCTGCCGGAACCTGCGCGCCGCGGCATCCCGCACCACCTCCTCGACGTGCTCGACGTGACCGAGGAGGCCGCCGTCGCGGCGTACCAGGAGGCCGCGCGCACGGCGATCCGGGACATCCACGCGCGCGGGCGCGACGCGATCCTCGTCGGCGGGTCCGGGCTCTACGTCTCCAGCGTGCTCTTCGACTTCCGCTTCCCGCCGCGCGACCCCGACCTGCGGGCCGCGCTCGAGGCCGAGCTCGAGACGGACGGACCCGGGGTGCTCTACGCGCGGCTGGCCGAGGCCGACCCGGCCACGGCCGCGCGGGTCGATCCGCGCAACGGCCGGCGGATCGTGCGGGCGCTCGAGATCCTCGCGCAGGGCCAGGTCACGCACGGGGCCGCGCTCCCGGACGCGCCCGTGCTCTGGCATCCGGACACGCGCATCGTCGGGCTGGAGGCGCCGCGCGACGAGCTCGTCGCGCGGCTCGACCGCCGCGTCGAGGGGATGTGGCGCGATGGGCTGCTCGACGAGGTGACCGGCCTCCGCGAACGAGGGCTCGAGCACGGGGTGACCGCGCGCCGCGCGATCGGCTACGCGCAAGCCCTCGGGCAGCTCGCGGGGGAGACCGACGAGACGACCGCGATCGCGGAGACCCAGGCCCTCACCCGTCGATATGCGCGGCGCCAGGTGTCCTGGTTCCGCCGCTATCCGGACGTGATCTGGCTGCCCGCCGGCGCCACGGCGGCATCCGTCCTGCCCTGATCCCGCGCCGGTAGGCTGAGGGGATGCCGCAGACCATCGCCTTCACGAAGGGGCACGGCACGGGCAACGACTTCGTCATCGTGGCCGACGCCGAGGGGGAGCTCGATCTGACCGACGACCAGGTTGCGATCCTTTGCGATCGCCGCTTCGGGATCGGCGGCGACGGGATCCTGCGGGTCGTGCGCGCGAGCGCCATCTCGGAGGGCGCGGAGGCCGTCGCCGCCGGCGCGGAGTGGTTCATGGACTACCGCAACGCCGACGGCTCGATCGCGGAGATGTGCGGCAACGGCATCCGGGTCTTCATGCGCTACCTCGACCAGGCCGGATGGGCCGTGCTCGCCGACGAGCCGGTGCTCATCGGCACGCGCGCGGGCGTGAAGACCCTCACCCGCAGCGAGCGGGGGATCGAGGTCGACCTCGGTGCGTTCCGGATCGAGGATGCCGAGGTGCTCGTCCGCGCGAAGGGGCTCGCCATCGCACGGCCCGGGGTGGGCGTCGACGTGGGGAATCCGCACGTCGTGGTGGCGTTGTCCTCCCGCGAGGAGCTGGAGGGACTCGACCTGAGCGCGATCCCGGTGCTGGATCCGGCCCCCGCAGCGGGCGCGAACGTCGAGTTCGTCGTGCCGTCCGACCCGCTGGTCGTGAACGGCGTGGGGTCGCTCACGATGCGCGTGTTCGAGCGCGGCGTCGGGGAGACGCTCAGCTGCGGCACCGGCGTCGCGGCGACCGCGCTTGCCGTGCGGCACTGGGCCGGTCCCGCCGCTCCCGACCGCTGGACCGTGTCGGTCCCGGGCGGGGAGCTGGGGGTCCGGGTGACGCCGGAGAACCACGTGCTGCTGTCGGGCCCCGCGGCCCTCGTCTACACGGGCGAGATCACGCTCGCCTGACGACATCGAGCGTGTCGGTGCGCGGTGAGCCGTGATGGCGCACCTTCAGCACGCGGAACCCGCGTCCCGTGGCGGCGCGGTGCACGCTGAATCCCTCGGCGAAGGTCGCCGCCAGCCAGCGCTGCAGCGAGTCGGAGCCGAGGTTCCGCGCGACCACGAGCCACGCGTCGGAGCGCTCGTCGAGACGCGGCAGCCAGCGCTCCAGCAGTCCGTGCAGCTCGTTCTTGCCCACGCGGATCGGCGGATTCGTGCGGATCGACCGGAAGACGACCTCGTCGGGAACATCGTCGGGCATCACGGCGTTGATGTTCCTTAGACCGAGTTCCTCCGCGTTGCGGCGGACGAGGTCGAGCGCTCGTTCGTTGACGTCGACTGCCCAGATGGTGGCATGTGGCGACTGCATCGCCAGCGAGAGCGCGATCGGGCCCCAGCCGCAGCCGAGGTCGAGAAGGTGACCTCCGACGGGCGCCGGTGGCGTGTTCGCGAGCAGCACGGCCGTCCCGGAGTCGACGTGATCGGGGCTGAACACCCCTCCCGCCGTCGTGACCTCCACGTCGTTGCCCGCGAGGAAGACGCGGATTCGGCGGGGATTCTCTGGGCTGGAGGGGGCGACACTGAAGTAATGCTCGCTCCCCATGCGTGCGAGCGTAGCGGAGACGCGCGCCAGCGGGGAGGCTAGAGTTCGAGGATGCTCCGCAGCGAGAGGAACGGATGACCGACACACCCACACGAGACGTCGACGGCACCGAGCGCGACGTCGTCGACCGGGTGCTGGAGAACGCCGACGCGCGCGTCGCGTCACGGATCTTCGGAGCACAGGCGCTTCAGGACGCCGCGACCGTCGCGAACAACGACGGCGACCAGTGGGATCGCGACGACCGCGCCGCCCTCCGACGCGTGCCGGGGCTCTCGACGGAGCTCGAGGACGTCACCGAGGTCGAGTACCGGCAGCTGCGGCTGGAGAACGTCGTGCTGGCGGGCGTGCACCCCCAGGGCGGGACCGAGGACGCCGAGAACTCGCTGCGCGAGCTCGCCGCCCTCGCCGAGACGGCGGGCGCCGTCGTGCTCGACGGCGTGCTGCAGCGGCGGCCGCACCCCGACCCCGCGACCTACCTCGGCCGCGGCAAGGCCGAGGAGCTGCGCGACCTCGTCGCCGCTCTCGGCGCCGACACCGTGATCGCCGACACGGAGCTCGCGCCCAGTCAGCGGCGCGCCCTGGAGGACGTCGTCAAGGTCAAGGTGATCGACCGGACCACCGTCATCCTCGACATCTTCAGCCAGCACGCGAAGAGCCGCGAGGGCAAGGCACAGGTCGAGCTCGCCCAGCTCGAGTACCTGCTCCCGCGCCTGCGCGGGTGGGGTGAGTCGATGAGCCGCCAGGCCGGTGGCCAGGTCGGTGCCGGCGGTGCGGGCATGGGCTCCCGCGGACCCGGTGAGACCAAGATCGAGCTCGATCGGCGCCGCATCCGCACGCGCATGGCGCAGCTGCGTCGGCAGATCAAGGACTTCGCCCCGGCGCGCGACGCCAAGCGCGCGGAGCGGAAGCGCAACACGGTGCCCTCGGTCGCCATCGCGGGGTACACGAACGCGGGCAAGTCGAGCCTCCTCAACCGGCTCACGAGCGCGGGCGTCCTCGTTGAGAACGCCCTGTTCGCGACGCTGGATGCCACGGTGCGCCGCACCGAGGCATCCGACGGCCGCGTCTACACGCTGACCGACACGGTCGGGTTCGTGCGGCAGCTGCCCCACCAGCTCGTGGAGGCCTTCCGCTCGACGCTGGAGGAGGTCGCCGGCGCCGACGTGATCGTGCATGTCGTGGACGGATCCCACCCGGATCCCGCGGCGCAGCTCGCGACCGTCCGTGACGTCCTCGGCGAGGTCGGCGCGCGCGGGACGCGGGAGATCGTCGTCTTCCACAAGGCCGACCTCCTGGATCCGGATGCCCGGCTCGTGCTCCGAGGGCTCGCGCCCGACGCGCACTTCGTGTCGTCTCGCACGGGCGAGGGCATCGCCGAGCTGCGCGCCGCGATCGAGGATGCCCTGCCGCTGCCGGCCGTGGAGATCCGCGCCCTCGTGCCGTACGACCGCGGCGAGCTCGTCGCGGCGGCCCACACCGCGGGCCACATCGTGTCGCAGAGCCATGAGCCCGCCGGGACGCTGCTGCACGCACACGTGTCCGAGCGCCTGGCCGCGGACCTCCGCCCCTTCACCCTCTGACCCCGACCCCCTCCACCTGAGAACGCGCTTGTGTCACGAAATCGGGTCGATTTCGTGACACAAGCGCGTTCTCACGGGGAGGGGGCGGGGGTGAAGCCGAAGGTCTGACCCAAGAACGACAGCTCGCGGGTGAGGACGTCCTGCATCGTGTCGGCGCGGCGGAAGCCGTGGCCCTCGCCCTCGTAGAGGACGTACTCGTGCGGGATGCCGCGGGCGGCCAGGGCCCGGACGATGGCCTCGGACTGCGACGGGGGAACGACCGCGTCGTCGGTCCCCTGCATGATCAGCATGGGCACGCGGATCCGGTCCACGTGCATGAGGGGGGAGCGCTCCAGGTAGAGCGGCTCTGCCTCGGGCAGCGGACCGATCAGCCCGTCGAGGTAGCGCGACTCGAAGTCGTGCGTATCGGCGGCGAGAGCCCGGGCGTCGCCGACGCCGTAGCGCGAAATGCCCGCGGCGAACGTGTCCGTGCGGGCCAGCGCACCGAGCACGGTCCATCCGCCCGCCGAGCCGCCCTCGATCGCGAGGCGCTCCCCGTCGGCGCGGCCCTCGCGGGCCAGGGCGCGGGCCGCGGCGGCTACGTCGTCCACGTCGACGACGCCCCACTGTCCGCGGAGGCGCTCGCGGTACCCTCGGCCGTAGCCGGTCGATCCGCCGTAGTTCACGTCAAGCACGCCGATCCCGCGGCTCGTCAGGAACGCGATCGTGGCACTCGGCGCGCCGCCGACGTGGCTCGTCGGCCCGCCATGCACGAGCACGATATACGGCGGGAGCTCGCCCGCGGGCCCCTCGGCCTCGGGGCTGGTCGGCGGGAAGTCGAACGCGTGCACCGGACCGTGCGGGCCGCGGGCCGTGAACGCCCGCGCGCGCGGCAGCCACGCGGCATCCCAGGGCCACCGCCCGCCCGCCAGAGCCTCGGCCTCGCCCGTCGTGACGTCCACGAGCCAGAGCCCGGACGGATGCGCCGCCCCGGCGCCGGTCAGCAGCACATGCGTCCCGCGCGCGTCCTCCAGGACGACCTGCGACGAAACCGGCACGTCCACGCGCTCGGCCTCGCCCGTCGCGGGATCGATCACGACGAGCTCGTCCGATCCGTTCGTGCGCAGAGCCGCGATGCGGCCGTCGCCGAGCATCCCATACCAGCGCGTGCCCAGCACCCACAGCGCGCCGCCGGTGTCCGCCTCTGCGGGGGCCAGCAGCGTGACCGCGCCGGTGCTCGGGCGCACCCGCGCCAGGTTCCAGCGGCCCGTGGCGTCGTCGAGGAAGGTCAGCTCGTCCGGGCCGGTCCAGGTCGGCTGGAGCGCGGTCCCCGTGCCCGCGATCTCGACCGTGCCTGTCTCGATCGAGCAGACGCGCAGGCGCGCGCCGTCCCACGGCATCGCGGGATGTTCCCACGCGATCCACGCGATGCGCTCCGCGTCCGGCGCCAGCGCGGGCTGGGCGACGAAGCCGCTGCCGTCGACGAGCACCTGCAGCGCCGCGGCATCCTCCGCGGCGGCCCCGTCGAGCGGGATGATGACGAGCCCGTGCGTCACCGCGCCGTCGGCGGCGTGCGTCTCGCGCACGGCGAGGAGCCGCCCGTGCTGGACGGACAGGCCGCCGAAGCGCATGCCCAGCTCCGCGGGCGTGAGCGGGCGTGCGGCGCCGTCCCGGAGGATCCAGACGCGCTGGTCGGCGCGCTCGACGAAGACGAGCTCGCCGGCGTCCGTCGCGGCCCACGCGCCTCCGCCATACTCGTGCACGCTCGAGCGGGCGTTTCCCGGCGCGGGTAGGAGCTCGCGCACCGTGCCGTCGACCGCCCGGGCGCGGACCGTCATCCGTCCGCCCTCCTCGGGCACGCTCTGCGCCCACCACACCTCGTCGCCGACGAAGCGGGCGCCGTCGAAACGCGCCGAGGCGCCGGTCACCAGGGCGGGGGTGAGGGGAGACGGCCAGGCTCCGTAGGGGAGGGTCGCGCGCACGCTCTCACGTTACGCGGTGAAACACTCCTTCATCCGGGTCCGCGCCGGTCGCCGGGGCGGCTAATCTAGGGGAGTCCGGCTTTCGTGCCGGGCAGGAGCGACAGCCGAGCCCGGCACCCGCCCGTCATCCGTCCGCCGTGTCGCGGCGACGGTTCACGTTCGAGTGCAAAAGGATGCCGTGTTCGCCCAGCCGTTCACCGAGGACGCCGATCGCGTGTCGATCTCGTTCGAGCTGTACCCGCCGCGCAGCGCCGCGTCCGAGATCCGGCTCCCCGAGACGATCGCGCGGCTCGCCGCCGTCCGGCCGCGGTTCCTCGCGGTGACGTACGGCGCCGGCGGATCGACCGGCGGGCGCTCGCTCGAGGTCCTGCGCCACATCCGCGCCCACACCGACATCGAGCCCCTCGCGCACGTGACCTGCATCGGCAACACGTACGCCGGGACTGCCTCGCTCATCCGCGAGTTCCTGGATGCCGACGTCACGAGCTTCCTGGCCCTGCGCGGCGACCCGCCCGCGGGCACGGCGCCGGGCGAGGAGATCCTCGGCGACCTGCAGAGCGCGGCAGAGCTCGTGCAGCTGATCGACCGCGTGCAGGCGGAGCGCGCGCCCTACCGGGAGGAGCCGGTGTCCGGTCATCCCGGCGCCGTGCGCGTCGCGCCCCGGCGTCCCGTCGACATCGCGGTCGCGGCGTTCCCGCTCGGCCACCCGCGATCCCGCTTCCCGCAGCAGGACGTCGATGCGCTGCTCGCCAAGCAGGCCGCCGGTGCGACCCTCGCGATCACCCAGACGATCTTCCACGCCGACGACTACCTCGCCTTCGTGCAGCGCGCGCGGAACGCGGGCGTCACGATCCCGATCCTGCCGGGGATCATGCCGATCACGTCCCCCGCGCGCCTGCGTCGTCAGCTTCAGCTCAGCGGCGACCCCGAGCCGTCCGACCTTGCGATCGCGCTCGAGGTCGAGCCGACGGTCGAGGGGCAGCGCGAGATCGGCGTCGAGCACGCCGCCGCCCTCGCCCGCGCCGTGGTCGCGGGCGGCGCCCCCGGAGTCCACCTGTACGCCTTCAACCAACACGAAACGGTGCTCGCGGTCCTCCGCGAGGCCGGCATCCTGAACCAGTTCGAAGAGGAGAACGCACGATGACCTCATTCCCCGCCGGGACGATTCTCGGCTACCCCCGGATCGGCCGCCGCCGTGAGCTGAAGCGGCTCGTGGAGTCCTACTGGGCCGGCCGCATCGACGCCGACGAGCTCGAGACCGGCGCCCGCGACCTCCGCGCCGCCACGCGCCGGCGTCTCGCCGAGCTGGGGCTCGGGCGCGACGACTCGTCGATCCCCGAGTCCTTCTCGTTCTACGACCAGGTGCTCGACGCGACCCTCGCGGTCGGCGCGCTGCCGGCCCGCTTCGCCGACGTCGCCGGCGACAGCCTCGACGCGCTGTTCGCGGCCGCCCGTGGCGATGCCGCGCGGGCGCCGCTCGAGATGACGAAGTGGTTCGACACGAACTACCACTACCTCGTGCCGGAGATCGGCCCGGACACCGCGTTCGCGCTGACCGGCGACCGATTCGCGCGCCAGGTCGCCGAGGCGCGCGCCGACGGCTTCACCACCCGCCCGGTCGTCGTCGGCCCCGTCACGCTCCTCGCCCTCGCGAAGCCGACGGACGAGGCGCCGGAGGGCTTCTCCGCGCTCGACCGCCTCGACGACCTCCTGCCCGTGTACGTCGAGCTGCTCGCGCAGCTGCGCGAGGCGGGCGCCGAGTGGGTGCAGCTGGACGAGCCCGCTCTCGTGAGCGAGAGCCTGCCCGCGCCGGCCTCCGAGCTCGCCGCCGCCGCGGCCCGCGCGTACGCCGTGCTGGGCGCCGCGGCATCCCGCCCGTCGATCCTCGTGGCGGCCGGCTACGCGCAGCTGACGGATGCCGCGTGGGCGGCGCTCGCGGCGGCTCCGGTCGAGGCGATCGCGATCGACCTCGTCCGCGGTGACGTCCCCGCGCCCGTCGCAGGCCTCGAGGGCAAGACCCTCGTGGGCGGTGTCGTGAACGGCCGCAACATCTGGCGCGGCGACCTGCGCGGAGCGTGGGGCGCGCTCGAGCGCCTGCGCGCCCTCGGCACGCCCGTCGCCGCCGGCACCTCGACCTCGCTGCAGCACGTGCCGCACGACGTTCAGGACGAGCCCGACCTCGACGCGCGCCTGGTCTCCTGGCTCGCGTTCGCCGACCAGAAGGTGGGCCAGGTCGCCGTCCTCGCCCGCGGGATCGAGCAGGGCGAGGCCGCCATCACGGCCGACCTGGATGCCGCGACCGCGGCGCTCGCCGACCGCCGCTCGGCGCCCGGTGTGCGCGTCGACGCCGTCCGCGCCCGCACTGGTGCGCTGTCGTCCGACGACTTCACCCGCGGCGACTACGCCGCGCGCCAGGCCGCGCAGGAGGCCGAGCTCGGCCTTCCGCTGCTGCCGACGACGACGATCGGCTCCTTCCCGCAGACCGGCGACATCCGTCGTGCGCGTGCCCGGTTCGTCCGCGGCGAGCTCACCGAGGCGGAGTACGAGGAGTTCCTCCGCGCCGAGATCGCGCGCGTCGTGGAGCTGCAGGAGGACCTCGGCCTCGATGTCCTCGTCCACGGCGAGCCCGAGCGCAACGACATGGTGCAGTACTTCGCCGAGAACCTCGACGGCTTCGCGGTCACCGCGAACGGCTGGGTCCAGTCGTACGGTTCGCGCGCGACGCGTCCGTCGATCCTCTGGGGCGACGTCTCGCGCCCGGCGCCCATCACGGTGCCGTGGTCGACGTACGCGCAGTCGCTGACCGCCAAGCCCATGAAGGGGATGCTGACGGGCCCCGTCACGATCCTCGCGTGGTCCTTCGTGCGCGACGACCAGCCCCTCGCCGAGACGGCGAACCAGGTGGCTCTCGCCCTTCGCGACGAGGTCGCCGACCTCGAGACCGCGGGCATCCGCATCGTCCAGGTCGACGAGCCGGCGCTGCGCGAGCTCCTGCCGCTCAAGGCGGCGGACCAGCCCGCCTACCTGGAGTGGTCGGTCGGCTCGTTCCGTCTCGCGACCGCGGGAGTGGCCGAGGCGACGCAGATCCACACGCACCTCTGCTACTCGGAGTTCGCCGTCGTGATCGACGCGATCGCGGGCCTCGACGCCGACGTCACCTCGATCGAGGCCGCGCGCAGCCGCGGGGAGGTCATCGACGACGTCGCGGCGTCCGGCTTCGGCCACGGCGTCGGCCCCGGCGTCTACGACATCCACTCGCCGCGCGTCCCCGACGTCGACGAGGTCGAGGGGCTCCTGCGTCGCGCGGTCTCCGCGATCGAGCCCCGTCAGGTGTGGGTCAACCCGGACTGCGGTCTGAAGACCCGTGGCTACGAGGAGACGACCGCGTCCCTGCGGAACCTCGTGACGGCGGCCACCGCGGTCCGCGCCACGCTCGATCAGGCGGTCTGACCGCCCGACGGGCCGTCCTCGTCCGCGACCGTCTCCGCTTCGGCGGGGACGGTCCGGGCGGGGTCGCCCGGATGCCGCGACAGCAGCTCCACCACGAGCCAGACGAGCAGCGCGATCACGACCGTCCAGATGACGGTCCCGAACGTGAGCGGCCGCAGGAAGAACAGCACGACCACCGTCAGGACGAGGATGGCGATGCGCACCAGCAGCCGCTGATGGAACAGCCATTCGCCGAATCGGCCGGTCGAGAGGCCGCGGCGCTGGAGGCCGTTGCGCGCACTCGTCGTCAGCGAGGCCGAGAACGAGCGGACGCGCCGCGCGCCGCGCCAGCGCCCGCCGAGCCAGGCCGCGATCGCGATGACGACGCCCAGGAACGTGAGCACGATCGCCGAGTCGCGCATCGCGCCGACCACCGCGAAGTAGATCGTGTCGAGCGTCCCTGACGGGACGCCGAGCGCGGGCGCGTTGAGCCCGAGCACGACACTCGCCCCCGTGAGGGCGACGACGAGGAAGCCGGCGCCGAGCGCGAAGCCGACCCCGACGCCGAGCAGGGCCGTCGAGCGTCGGCGGGCGAAGAGGACGCCAGCCGCGAACAGTGCGAGGGTCGCGACCGGGAGCCAGTACCCGATCGTGACCGCCAGGTTGTAGATCGTGTTGACGAGGAGCAACGAGCTCGACTGGGCAACCACGATCGTCGCGTTGATCGTCGGGATCGCCGACGCGAAGCCGAAGCCCTGCTGCACGAGCGTCGTCTTCAGCTCGTCGATGATCGGACCGAGCTGGATGCCGACGACGCCCTGGCCGTCGACGGTGATGGCGCCGCTCTGATCGCCGGTCGCGCTCGCCACGAGCGCGCGGTGGCTGGCGACGAGCGCCTTCTGCCAGATCGTCGCGAACGCGTCGGACTGCACGATCCCCGTCACGGCGGAGTTCACGAGGCTGTGGACGCCCGCGATCGCGGGTTGGCGCAGCAGCTGCAGGGCCGCGAGGGCCCGGGGCGGGAGGTTCAGGCCGGCGAGCCCGTCGAACAGGTCGTTCGTGTAGCCGTCGATGTTGACGTTCTCGTTGATGGCCGTCGTCGCCTTGTCGATGATGAGGGCCTGCACGTCGGGGTCCTTTGCGAGCGGCGCGAAGGTGGCGACGAACGTGTCCTCGTCGACGAGCTGGGCCCGGGACCAGGTCCCGACGACGGAGACCGGGACGAGGATCGCCGCGAGCGTGATGCAGATCGCGGAGACGAGCGCCCGCCACCATCCGCCGCGTCGGGGCGCACGCGCCGGGGAGGGCTCGGACGGCCCGCCCCGCAGGGCCGAGTTCTCCGCCTCCAGTTCGCGGATGCGCTGCTCGAGCGCCGCGGTCGTGTCGGTCATGGCTCATCCTCTGCGCGTCAGCGCGCCCTGTATGGACACGTTCTCGCTCATTCTGATGGGCGCGCGTCCGCACCGCATCCCGCGGAACGGGTGATTCGCCGCTCCGACGGTGCCTCAGACGGTGCGCAGGAGCGCGACGACCTTGCCGAGCACGACCGCCTCGTCGCCCAGGATCGGCTCGAACGCGGAGTTGCGGGGGAGCAGCCACGTGTGCCCGTCGCGCTGCCGGAACGTCTTCACGGTCGCCTCGCCGTCGAGCATGGCCGCGACGATATCGCCGTTCTCCGCGGTCTGCTGCGAGCGCACGACGACCCAGTCGCCGTCGCAGATCGCCGCGTCGATCATCGACTCGCCGGACACCTTCAGCATGAACAGCTCGCCCTTGCCGACGAGCTGCCGGGGGAGCGGGAAGATCTCCTCGACCTGCTGCTCCGCCGTGATCGGGATGCCGGCGGCGATCCGCCCGACCAGAGGCACGAGCGCCGCGTCCCCGAGCGCCGGCGCGGTGTCCGCCGGGTTCTCCGCCGCCGTGCCCGGCAGGTCGATGAGGACCTCCATGGCGCGCGTCTTCCCGGCGTCGCGGCGCAGGTACCCGCTCAGCTCGAGCTGGTTGAGCTGGTGGGTGACGCTGGAAAGCGACTTGAGCCCGACCGCGTCGCCGATCTCCCGCATGCTCGGAGGGTAGCCGTGCCGCGAGATCGAGCGCTGGATCACCTCGAGGATCGCCAGCTGCTTGTCGCTCAGACTCTTGCGGCGCCGCGTCTGGGGGCGGCCCGCGCCGGGGGTCTCGGCCATGGGTTCAGCTCCCGTCTCGCCCCGAGAAGGGGCAGTGGTCTTCGAATGTCGGAGGTCCGTGATGCGGTGTCCGTGTCGAAACGGTATCCGGATGCCGCGGCCCGCGCTCGCAAGGGAGCGCGTGTCGCGTTCGATCGGATTCCGAACCGACGTCCACTTGACAGTGTAGAGAATCGAAGATAACTTCGGAAGAGAAGTTCGCATCCGGCCTCCCCGGCCGGGGGTCCGGATGCGAACGTCCCCCCAGAGGAGGCGTCATGAGCAGCATCACCGCACCCACGGTCTTCCCGCGACCTGCGACGCGGCTGCGCCTGACCGCGCGCGGTCGCCGCGTGCTGGCGGCGCTCGTCGCCGCACCGCTCGCGATCGCGCTCGGGTTTGCGATCCTCGCCGGGGGCAACGCGCTGGCGTCGCGAGACGGCGGTGCCCCCGCGGGCTCGTTCGCGACCGTCACGGTCGGCGCGGGGCAGTCCCTGTGGTCGATCGCCGAAGAGGTCGCACCCCAGGCCGATCCGCGCGACGTCGTCGACGCGATCGTGCGCCTCAACGCGCTGGGCGGCACCCAGGTCGCGCCCGGGCAGCAGCTCTCGATCCCGGCCGAGTACTCCGCCGCTCGGTAGCATGGATCGGTGACCGTTCGCCTGTCGCTCGATGACCTCCCCCTTCGCGCCGAACTCCGCGGCCAGACTCCGTATGGCGCGCCGCAGGCGCCGCTGCCGATCGCGCTGAACGTCAACGAGAACACGCATCCCGTTCCGGAGGACGTCGCCGACGACATCCTCGACGCCGTCGCGCGGGCGCTCCGCGAGGTCAACCGTTACCCGGACCGCGAGTTCATCGGGCTCCGCGAGGCGTTCGCCGAGTACCTCGGCCACGGCCTGTCCGCGTCCGACATCTGGGCGGCGAACGGCAGCAACGAGGTGTTGCAGCACGTGCTGCAGGCGTTCGGGGGCCCGGGGCGCACGGCGTTCGGCTTCGCGCCGACGTACTCGATGTACCCGATCCTCGCGCGGGGGACCGGTGCGAGCTGGATCCCGGGCCACCGCGAAGCCGATTACACCGTCAGCGCGGAGAGCGCCGCCGAGCAGGTGGACCGGATCCAGCCCGATGTCGTGTTCCTGTGCGCGCCGAACAACCCGACGGGCACGCCGATGACGCTCGACGTCATCGAGGCCGTCTACGACGCGGCGCCCGGCATGGTCGTCGTCGACGAGGCATACCAGGAGTTCGCCCCGCGGGACACGCCGTCGGCCTTGACGCTGCTGCCCGGGCGGGAGCGGCTCGTGGTCTCCCGCACGATGAGCAAGGCGTTCGCGTTCGCGGGCGCACGCGTGGGGTACCTCGCGGCCGATCCGGCCGTGATCGACGCCCTGCGGCTCGTTCGCCTGCCGTACCACCTGAGCGCTCTCACGCAGGCCGCCGCGACCGCGGCCCTCCGGCACGCGCCGACGATGCTGCGGATGGTCGACGAGATCGTGGCGCAGCGCGACCGGATCTCGGCGACCCTCGACGCGCTCGGATACGACCCGTCCCCGTCATGGACGAACTTCGTCCTGTTCGGCGGTGTCGACGACCCCGCCGCGGTGTGGCGCGCTCTCTACGACCGTGGCGTCCTCATCCGCGACATCGGCATCCCGCACAGCCTTCGCGTCACCGCGGGCACGGAGGACGAGACGACCGCGTTCCTCGACGCCCTGGCCTCGCTAGAATCGGGCGCATGACCAGCGCTTCTCGCACCGCGGCCGTGCGCCGCGCCACGAGCGAGTCCAGTGTCGAGCTCGAGCTCGACCTGGACGGCACCGGGGCGAGCTCGATCTCCACGTCCGTGCCGTTCTTCGACCACCTCCTGACGGCTTTCGCGAAGCACTCGCTGACCGACCTCACCGTCCGCGCGACCGGCGACACGCACATCGACGCGCACCACACGGTGGAAGACGTCGCCATCGTGCTCGGGCAGGCGATCGGGGAGGCGCTCGGCGACAAGTCCGGGATCTCGCGCTACGGCGATGCGTTCGTGCCGCTCGACGAGGCGCTCGCCCAGGCGGTCGTCGACCTCAGCGGCCGGCCGTACCTCGTGCACAGCGGCGAGCCGGCGGGCTATGAGTTCCACCTCATCGGCGGTCACTTCACGGGCTCCCTCGTGCGCCACACGTTCGAGGCGATCGCGTTCCACTCGGCCATGACGCTGCACGTGCGCGTGCTCGACGGCCGTGATCCGCACCACATCGCGGAGGCGGAGTACAAGGCGTTCGCGCGCGCCTTCCGTCAGGCGAAGTCGCTCGACCCCCTCGTCTCGGGCATCCCGAGCACGAAGGGCGCTCTGTGAGCTCACCGCTCGTCGTCGTCCTCGACTACGGCTCCGGCAACGTCCACTCGGCGGTGAAGGCCCTCGCGGCGGCGGGGGCCGACGCGCGCCTCTCCGCCGACCGGGCGCTCGCGCGCGAGGCCGACGGCCTCGTCGTGCCGGGGGTCGGGGCGTTCCGCGCCGTCGCGGATGCGCTGCGGGCGACAGGGGGAGACGAGCTCGTCGATCGGCGGCTCGCCGGCGGGCGGCCCGTGCTCGGGATCTGCGTGGGGATGCAGGTGCTGTTCGGTCGCGGGGTCGAGCGCGGCGACGACGTCGAGGGGCTCGGCGAGTGGCCCGGCGTCGTGACGGAGCTCGACGCGCCGGTCCTGCCGCACATGGGCTGGAACACCGTCGAGGCCGCGGAGGGTTCCCGGCTCTTCCGCGGGATCGAGCACGAGCGCTTCTACTTCGTGCACTCCTATGCGGCGCAGCAGTGGCATCTCGAGACGCAGCCGCCGTTCCCGCCCGCGAAGCTCACGTGGTGCGAGTACGGCACGCGGTTCCTGGCGGCCGTGGAGAACGGGCCGCTGTCGGCGACGCAGTTCCACCCCGAGAAGTCGGGCGATGCCGGCATCCGTCTGCTGCGCAACTGGGTCGAAAGCCTCGGGTAGGCTCGCAGCTTGTGTCCAACGACTTCGCCGTCACCCCGGAACTGATCCTCCTGCCCGCCGTGGACATCGCGGACGGCCAGGCCGTGCGCCTCACGCAGGGCGAGGCTGGCAGCGAGACGAACTACGGCGACCCCGTCGATGCGGCCCTCGAGTGGGCGCGTCAGGGCGCCCGGTGGATCCACCTCGTCGACCTCGACGCGGCCTTCGGCCGCGGCAGCAACGCGAGCATCATCCGTCGCGTCATCGCCGAGGTGCCGGGCGTGCAGGTTGAGGTGTCCGGTGGCATCCGCGATGACGCCTCGCTCGAGGCCGCCCTCGAGTCCGGCGCTGCCCGGATCAACCTCGGCACGGCCGCGCTGGAGAACCCGGAGTGGGCCGCCGACGTCATCGGTCGCTACGGCGAGGCGATCGCGGTCGGGCTCGACGTGCGCGGCACGACGCTCGCCGCCCGCGGCTGGACCCGCGACGGCGGTGAGCTGTGGACCGTGCTCGACCGCCTCGAGGAGGCGGGATGCAGCCGCTACGTCGTGACCGACGTCACGAAGGACGGCACCCTCCGCGGCCCGAACCTCGACCTCCTCCGGGAGATGTGCGAGCGCACGCCGAAGCCGGTCGTCGCCTCCGGCGGCATCTCGAGCCTCGACGACATCGCCGCGCTCCGCGAGCTCGTCCCGCTCGGCGTCGAGGGCGCGATCGTCGGGAAGGCGCTGTACTCGGGCGCGTTCACGCTCGTCGAGGCCCTGGATGTCGCCGGAGCCTCCTGACCACGGGCACGACTCCGCGGGCGTCCCGTGGGACGGCCGTGAGCTCCACGCGAACCCGAGCGCGGGCGACGACGGATCCGCCGACCCCGCGCTGCTCGCGGCGCTGGAGGTCTTCGCAGCGGGGCGGGGCGACGAGGCCGCCGTCGTCGACGCGTACCGCGACGCACGCCTCCTGATCCCGCTGCTCGCGCAGAAGGGCGAGGAGGGGATCGGGCCCACCGGCCTCGCCGTCGACAAGACCCAGGAGCTGTCGATCGTGACGGTGGCGGCTCCGGACGGCCGCGCGGTTCTGCCCGTGTTCACGTCCGTCGCGACGCTCGCGGCCTGGGATCCGGCGGCCCGGCCCGTGCCCGCCGCGGGGGTGCGGACCGCGCTCGCGGCCGCCGCGGACGACACCGACCTCATCGTGATCGACCCCGGCTCGCCGACCGAGTTCGTCATCCGCCGGCCTGCCGTATGGGCGATCGGGCGCGGCGAGCCCTGGGAGCCGCCCTACCGCTCGCCCGAGGTCGCGGCCGGCCTGCACGAGAGCGTGGGGGGCGAGCTCGCGGTGATCGACGTCCGGCTCGAGCCCGGGGATCCGACCGCGCGCCTGCGCGGGCCCGAGCTGACCGTGCACCTGGAGCTCGCCGCGGGCCTGGACGAGCCCGCCCGCGACGCGGTCCTGTCCCGCCTCGCCCGCCGCTGGGCCGCCGACGATCGCATCGCCGTGCAGGTGGACTCGCTGTCAGTGAAGCTCCACCGCTCCCGCTAGCCCGGCATCCTCCCCGCGCCCTCCCGAGATCAGGTGATCTCGCGTAGTCAGGGCGAAATCCCGCTCAATCGTCCTGCGTACGCGAAATCACCTGATCTGGCGCGGTGGTTTCCGGGGCGAGCGGAGGAATCGGATCCGCCGGGGTCAGGTGACGGGGCCGGTCCACTTCTCGCCGGGGCCCTCGCCGATCGGGTCGGGGAAGGGGGAGGCCTCGCGGAAGGCGAGCTGCAAGGAGCGCAGGCCGTCGCGGAGCGAGCGGGCGTGCATGTCGCTGATGTCCGGCGCCGACGCGGTCACGAGCCCGGCCAGCGCGTTGATGAGCTTGCGCGCCTCGTCGAGGTCGGTCTGGGTGTCCGGGTCGTCCGCGAGTCCGGTCTTGACCGCGGCGGCGCTCATGAGGTGCACGGCCGTCGTGGTGATGACCTCGACGGCGGCGACATCGGCGATGTCGCGCGTCGCTGCGGTCGCAGCATCCTCATAGGCGTGATCGTGGGCGTCCGACATGACGGGGCTCTGCTCTCTGATAGGCTGTGCGAGCACCGGAGCGTCTTGTTCCGGATCGAAAGAGGATTCATCCCACCCGCGCTTGCCGCTCCAGGCTACCGGGTCCGCACACTCCGCCTCCCGCTTCCTCGAAGCCGGCGAGGTCGTCAGGGTGTTGAGCCGACGGTCACGCGTCGTGCCGGGTGGGGAACGACGAAAGAGAGTTCCGCATCAGCGATCCCCGCACCAACGAGCGCATCCGCGTCCCCGAGGTCCGCCTCGTGGGGCCGAACGGCGAGCAGGTCGGCGTCGTCCGCATCGAGGTTGCACAGCGTCTGGCCCAGGAGGCCGATCTCGACCTGGTCGAGGTGGCCGCCGACGCCAAGCCTCCCGTGGTCAAGATCATGGACTACGGGAAGTTCAAGTACGAGACGGCGCAGAAGGCCAAGGAGGCCCGACGCAACCAGGCGAACACCGTCCTCAAAGAGGTCCGGTTCCGCCTGAAGATCGAGGCGCACGACTACGAAACCAAGCGCAAGCGCGCGGAGGGCTTCCTCCAGGCCGGCGACAAGGTGAAGGCGATGATCCTCTTCCGCGGCCGCGAGCAGGGCCGTCCGGACCTGGGTGTGCGCCTCCTCCGGCGCTTCGCCGAAGACGTGGCCGAGTTCGGCACCGTCGAGTCGAACCCCACCCTCGACGGCCGCAACATGACCATGGTGATCGCACCGCACAAGAACAAGTCCGAGGCGAAGGCCGAGCAGAACGCGCAGCGCGCGGCGCAGAAGGACGCAGCCCGTCCCCCGCGCGACGCCGCCGAGCCGGCCGCCGAGACCCCCTGACCGCTCCGGCGGGACCACACGAAGGAAGAGAAATGCCGAAGCAGAAGACCCACTCGGGTGCCAAGAAGCGCTTCAAGATCACCGGCACCGGCAAGCTCATGAAGCAGCAGGCGAACCTCCGCCACAACTTCGAGGGCAAGCCCACGAAGCGCACGCGCCGCCTCTCGCAGGAGCAGGTGCTGGCCCCGGGCGACGCCAAGGTCGCCAAGAAGCTCCTCGGCCTCTGAGCGCCGAACGCACGGAATAGGAACGATACGAAATGGCTAGAGTCAAGCGGGCCGTCAACGCCCACAAGAAGCGTCGCGTCATCCTGGAGCGCGCGTCCGGCTATCGCGGGCAGCGCTCGCGTCTGTACCGGAAGGCGAAGGAGCAGGTCACCCACTCGCTCGTCTACGCGTACCGCGACCGCCGTCGCCGCAAGGGCGACTTCCGCCGTCTGTGGATCCAGCGCATCAACGCCGCGAGCCGCGCGAACGGCCTGACCTACAACCGGTTCATCCAGGGTCTCGGCCTCGCCGGCATCCAGGTCGACCGCCGGATGCTGGCCGACCTCGCCGTCACCGACCCGGCGACGTTCGCGTCGCTCGTCGCCACGGCGAAGCAGGCCCTCCCGGCGGACGTGAACGCCGCCAAGGCCTCCGCGTAACGACACGGAACGAAGGCGCCCCTCCGATGGAGGGGCGCCTTCGTCGTGTCCAGCCGGTCGCGACCCTAAACTGGGGCCGTGCTCGAGAACCCGCGTTCGCCGCGCGTGCGCGCCGTCGCGAAGCTGACGAAGCGCAGCGCTCGCGTGGAGACCGGGCTTTTCCTCCTCGAGGGGCCGCAGGCCGTCCGCGAGGCGCTCGTCTACCGCCCGGAGACCCTCCGCGAGCTGTTCGCCACCCCGTCCGCGGTCGAGCGGCACCCGGACGTGCGGGCCGCCGCCCGCCAGGCCGGCGTCGAGGTCGTGCTGGCGAGCGAGGCCGTGCTCGAGGGCATGGCCGACACGGTCACTCCGCAGGGGGTCGTCGCGGTCGCGAAGCAGTTCCCCACGGCCTTGGATGCCATTTTCTCGGCATCCCCGCGTCTCGTCGCGATCTGCGAGGAGGTGCGCGATCCGGGTAACCTCGGCACGATCATCCGCGCGGCCGACGCCGCAGGCGCGGATGCCGTCATCCTGACCGGTCGCACGGTCGATCCCTACAACCCCAAGGTGGTCCGGGCCACGACCGGATCGCTGTTCCACGTGCCGGTCTCACTCGGGGGCGATCTGGCGGATGTCGTGGCTCGCGCACGCGACGCCGGCCTGCGCGTCGTCGCGGCGGATGTCAAGGGGGACGACCTGCTCGCTGCCCGGGCCGCCGGGGTCCTCGCCGGCGCCGTGGCGTGGGTCTTCGGGAACGAGGCGCACGGGCTCGCCGACGAGGCGGTCGTGCTCGCCGACCAGGCCCTGCGCGTGCCGATCTACGGCCGCGCCGAGTCGTTGAACCTCGCGACCGCCGCCTCGGTGTGCCTGTACGAGACGGCGTTCGCGCAGCGCGCGACCCCCTCCGCCTGACCGCAGCCGCCCGGCCCGGTCCCCGCGCGAGCGCGCGCCCGCGCTCCTCTTCCTCGCATCCGCCACCGAAGTTCGCGGCGCGCGTGCGAGGAACAGGCGCGCGCGGGATGCGGCCGGACGCCGGGGGAGGGACGCCGCGGCTCGGTAGACTCGATGCTCGTGTCCGATGCACCCGAGATCACCCCCGCCGCCGTCGACGCGGCGGTCGAGGCGGCGCTGCAGGCGATCGCCGCTGCCGCCGATTCCGCGGCCCTGAAGGAGGCGCGCGCGGCGCACACGGCCGAGGGCTCGGCCCTCGCCCGGCTGAACGCGCAGATGCGCGACGTGGAGCCTGCGCGCAAGGCCGAGCTGGGCAAGCTCGTGGGCCAGGCCCGCGGCCGGGTCACCGAGGCGCTCGCGGCACGCGAGGAGGAGCTCGGGCGCGCGGAGACCGCGGCGCGGCTCGAGGCCGAGCGCGTCGACGTGACGGCGATCGCCGAGCGCGGGCGGATCGGCGCGCGGCATCCGCTCACCCTCCTGCAGGAGGAGATCGCCGACATCTTCGTCGGGATGGGGTGGGAGATCGCGGAGGGC
Source organism: Microbacterium sp. X-17 (assembly GCF_039615055.1). Classification (NCBI taxonomy): domain Bacteria; kingdom Bacillati; phylum Actinomycetota; class Actinomycetes; order Micrococcales; family Microbacteriaceae; genus Microbacterium; species Microbacterium sp. X-17. The sequence goes on along the minus strand of NZ_JBDHNI010000002.1, from coordinate 40,515 downwards.
CCCGAGCTCGAGCACGAGTGGTTCAACTTCGACGCGCTCAACTTCGACCAGGACCACCCGGCGCGGCAGATGCAGGACACCTTCTTCGTCGACCCGGTGGACCGCCATCTCGTGATGCGCACGCACACGTCGCCCGTGCAGGTCCGCTCGATGCTCGAGCGCGAGCTGCCCATCCACGTCCTGTGCCCGGGGCGCGTGTACCGCACCGACGAGTACGACGCGACGCATCTGCCCGTGTTCTCGCAGTTCGAGGGCCTCGTGATCGACCGCGGCATCACGATGGCGCACTTGAAGGGGACGCTCGACCACGCCGCCCGAGTCCTGTTCGGACCCGAGGCGAAGACGCGCTTCCGCGCAAACTTCTTCCCGTTCACCGAGCCGTCGGCGGAGCTGGACCTCTGGCATCCGACGTTCAAGGGCGGCGCCCGGTGGATCGAGTGGGGCGGATGCGGCATGGTCAACCCGAACGTGCTGCGCGCGGCCGGGATCGACCCGGAGGAGTACTCGGGCTTCGCGTTCGGGATGGGCATCGAGCGCACGCTCATGTTCCGCAGCGACGTGCAGGACATGCGCGACATGGCGGAGGGCGACGTGCGCTTCAGCGAGCAGTTCGGGATGGTGGTGTGATGCGCGTCCCGCTGTCGTGGCTGCGTGAATTCGTGGACGTCCCCGCGGGGACCACGCCGGACGAGATCCTCGCGTCCCTCGTCTCGGTCGGGTTCGAGGAGGAGGACGTCCACCGTTTCGAGCTGACCGGCCCGATCGTCGTCGGCGAGGTGCTCTCGTTCGAGGATGAGCCGCAGTCGAACGGCAAGACGATCCGGTGGTGCCAGGTCGACGTTGGCCCGGAGCAGGGCGGGACCCGCGGCATCGTCTGCGGCGCCGCGAACTTCTTCGCCGGGGACAAGGTGGTCGTGACCCTGCCCGGCGCGGTGCTGCCCGGGCCCTTCCCGATCGCGGCGCGCAAGACGTACGGCCACACCTCGGACGGCATGATCGCCTCGGCGAAGGAGCTCGGGCTCGGCAGCGAGCACTCCGGCATCCTGCGGCTCGCCGAACTCGGGATCGACGCCCCGGTCGGGACGGACGCGATCGCGCTCCTCGGGCTCGACGACGTCGCGGTCGAGATCAACGTCACGCCCGACCGCGGCTACGCGCTGTCGCTGCGCGGCGTCGCGCGCGAGTACGCGCACGCCACGGGGGCGGCGTTCCGCGACCCGGCGCTGCGGCCCGTCGCCGAGCTCGATCCCGGCACGGGCTTCCCCGTCGCGATCGCCGACGACGCCCCGATCCGCGGCCGCGTCGGCGTGACCGAGTTCGTCGTCCGCACCGTCCGCGGGGTGGATGCTGCGCGCCCGACGCCGCCGTGGATGATCACGCGCCTGGCCCTGGCCGGCATCCGCTCGATCTCGCTGCTCGTGGACATCACGAACTACGTCATGCTCGAGCTCGGGAACCCGATCCACGGGTACGACCTCGACCGTCTGACGGGCGGTCTGAGCGTCCGCCGTGCCCGGGCGGGCGAGACGCTCGAGACGCTCGACGGGCAGACGCGCACGCTCCACGCGGAAGACCTCGTCATCGCGGACGAGTCCGGGGCGATCGGCCTCGCTGGCGTCATGGGGGGAGCGGCGACCGAGATGAGCCGCGAGACCCGCGACGTGCTCGTGGAGGCGGCGACGTTCGACCCGACCACGGTCGCACGCACGGCCCGGCGGCACAAGCTGCCGAGCGAGGCGTCGCGGCGGTTCGAGCGCGGAGTCGACCCGGCGGTCGCGCTCGCGGCCGCACAGCGCGTCGTCGACCTCCTCGTGCAGCTCGCCGGGGGCACAGTCGACCCGCTCGGGAGCGCGCAGCTCCCGTCGCTGGAGCGCGAGACGATCGACCTGCCCGCCGGCTTCGTGCCGGGCCTCATCGGCGTGGACTACACCGGCAACCAGGTGCGCGGCGCGCTCGAGCTCATCGGTTGCGCCGTGGCGGAGACCGCGAGCGGCTGGCGCGTGACGCCGCCGACGTGGCGCCCGGACCTCACCGACAAGTGGACGCTGGCCGAGGAGGTCGCGCGCATCGAGGGATACGACCGCATCCCCTCCGTCGTGCCGCGCGCGCCCGCCGGCCGCGGGCTGACCGCCGCGCAGCGGGGCCGTCGCCGTGTCTCGAACGCCCTGGCCTCGGCGGGGCTCGTGGAGACGCCCTCGTTCCCTTTCACGACGCCCGAGCAGAACGACCTGCACAGTTCGGCATCCGGCACGCCGCAGCCCTCGGTGCGGCTCGCGAACCCGATGGATGGGCAGGCGCCCGTCCTGCGCCGCTCTCTCGTGCCCGGCCTCCTGCAGGTGGCGCACCGGAACGTCGCCCGGGGCCTCGTCGACCTCGCGCTGTTCGAGACCGGCGTCGTGTTCCTGCCCCGGATCGGCGTCGAGTACGGCACCCCGTTCGTGCCGCCGCTCGCCGTGCGGCCGGATGCCGCGACCCTCGTGCTCCTCGACGAGGCCGTCCCGCCGCAGCCCCGGCACGTCGGCGTGCTCTTCGCGGGGCATGCCGTCGCGAAGCGGCCGGGACAGCCGGCGGTGGCGGCGGACCTCGCGGACCTCTTCCACGCCGTGCGCGTGATCGCCGCGGCGGCCGGCGTCGATGTGACCTTCGCGCAGGGCGAGCGCGCCGCCCTGCACCCCGGCCGGACGGCCGTCGTGCGGGTCGGCGACGTCGAGATCGGCTACGCCGGGGAGCTGCTGCCGGCCGTGGCCGAGGCATCCGATCTCCCCGGACGCGTGCTGGTCGCCGAGCTCGACCTCGACCTGCTGCTGGAGCTCGCCGGTGCCCGGACCACGGCGGCGAGCCTGTCGCCGTTCCCGGCCGCGACGCAGGACGTCTCGCTCGTCGTGGATGCCGGCCTCCCGGCCGACGCCCTGCGCGACGCCCTCGTCGAAGGGGCCGGTGAGCTGCTCGAGTCGGCCCGACTCGTGGACGACTACCGCGGCGCGGGAGTGGACGCGGGCCGGAAGGTCCTGACGTTCGCGCTGCGCTTCCGGGCCCCCGACCGCACGCTCACCGCCGCCGAGGCGACGGAGGCGAAGCTCGCCGGCGTCGCCGTGGCCGAGTCCCGCCACGGCGCCCGCATCCGAGACTGACGCGCCCGCCCCGGGTGTGCCCGCGCCCCGTCCCCCCTCCCCCGCGTCCGCCGTCACGAGCGGAGGAGATGGGACGAGGGGAGGAGGATTTCGCGTGATCCCTCCTCCCTTGCTCACATCTCCTCCGCTCATCACGGGTGCGGGCAACCGGTGCGGGGCAGGGGTGCGGGCGCGGGAGAGGCCCACGCGCGTGGGTAGGGTAGGCCCCGACCAGAGGAGCACCATGACTGAGCGCATCACGCTGACGGCGCCGGATGGCACGGGGTTCGAGGTCGCGGTCGCGCGGCCCGAGGGCACCGTGCGCGGCGGGATCATCCTGATCCACGAGATCTGGGGGCTCGTCGACCACATCGTCGACGTCGCGGAGCGGTACGCGGCGGAGGGATACCTCGTCGCGGCGCCGGACATCCTCAGCCGCGAGGGCATGGCACCCGCGGTCGGTGCGGAGCTCCACGACCTCGTGCACAGCGCGGACGAGGCGACGCGGATCGCGGCGCAGCCGCGGATGCGCGAGGCGCTGTCCGGCAGTCGCGCGCCCGAGTACGCGGCGTGGGCGGTCCCCGCGCTGCGGACGGTCGTCGACTGGCTCGAGGCGCAGCCCGGGGTGGACGGCCGCATCGGCGTGACGGGCTTCTGCTTCGGCGGCACGTACGCGTTCCTCCTCGCGACCGCCGACGACCGCGTCCGCGCGGTCGCGCCCTTCTACGGCCGGGCCCCGGAGCCCGCGCAGATCGCATCGATCCATGCGCCGATCCTCGCCCTCTACGGCGGGCACGACCAGGCACTCATGGACGCGCTGCCGGGCGTGCGGCAGGCGATGACGGATGCCGGGGTGGATTTCACCGAGGTCGTGTACCCCGAGGCGCACCACGCGTTCTTCAACGACACCGGATCGCGCTACGACGCGGAGGCCGCCGCGGATGCGTGGCGACGCGTGCGGGAGTTCCTCGCCGCCCGTCTCTGACCCGCTACGCTGTGGCTCGCCGGTCGGCCGGCGTAGAGGAGCCCGATGTCGTCGTTGCTGTACCGCCTGGGGAGGTTCGCGGCCCGCCGCCGCTGGCTCGTCATCGGGATCTGGGTCGTGCTCGTGATCGGCGCCTCGCTCGCCGCCGGTGGGCTCGGCGGGACGCTGCAGTCGACGTTCGCGATCCCGGGGACGCAGGCGCAGACCGCGCTCGACTCCCTTCAGCAGCGCTTCCCGCAGCTCGGGGGAGCGAGCGCGCAGGTCGTGTTCGTCGCCCCGCAGGGGAGCGGCATCGCCTCGGATGCGGCCGTGATCGGGAAGGCCTGTGAGGGGATCGCGGCCGTCCCGCAGGTGACCGGCGTCACGTGCCCGTATCCGATGACCGCGTCGGGGGCGACCCCGGCCGGGAACGGGACGCCGAAGCAGGTGTCGTCCGACGGGACGATGGCGTTCGCCGCCGTGCAGCTGTCCGTCCCGGCGACCTCGATCACCCCCGCACTCGTGTCGAGCATCGAGGCGGCCGCGGAGCCCGCCACCGCCGCGGGGCTCCAGGTCGCCTACGGCGGCCTCGCGACCGAGGCCACGGGCGTCGATTGGACCGAGCTCGTCGGCCTCGCGATCGCGTTCGTGGTGCTCGCCGTGACGTTCGCGTCGTTCGTCGCCGCCGGCGTGCCGCTCGTGACGGCCCTGGCCGGCGTCGGGCTCGCGTCGAGCTCGATCCTCGTGGTCGCGGCCTTCGCCCCGGTGTCCTCGACCGCGCCGCTGCTCGCGACGATGCTCGGCCTCGCGGTCGGGATCGACTACGCGCTCCTCATCGTGTCGCGCCATCGTGCGCAGCTGGCTGCGGGGATGGCGGTGCGCGAGTCGATCGCCGTCGCGACCGCGACCGCGGGCACCGCCGTCGTGTTCGCGGGCCTGACCGTCATGATCGCGCTGATTGGCCTGTCCGCCGCCGGCATCCCGTTCCTGTCCGTCATGGGCCTGGGGGCGGCGGGCGCGGTGTTGTGCGCCCTGCTGGTCGCGGTCACGCTGCTGCCCGCGATCCTGGCCGTGCTGGGCCGCTCGCTCCGCCCGCGGGTCCGGAAGAAGGCGAAGGCCGCCGCCCCCGATCCCGCGCGCGCTCGCGGCTGGGGACGGCTCGCGACCGCCGCCCCGTGGGTCACGGTCGTGATCGTGGCCGGCGCGCTCGGCACGCTCGCGATCCCCGCCGGCGGGCTCCGCCTCACGCTGCCGGATGCCGGCTACGACGCGCCGGGCAGCCCGCCGCGCGTCGCCTACGACCTGCTCGACGAGGGCTTCGGGCCCGGGTTCAACGGGCCGCTCCTCATCACCGCCGACATCTCCGGCACCCTCGACATCCAGAACGCGCTGAACGCGCTCGACGGCGCGTTCGGCAGCGTCCCGGGTGTCGCCGCCGTGTCGCAGGCGTTCCCCAACCAGGCCCTCGACCTCGCCGTGATCACGGTGACGCCGACGACCAGCCCGTCCTCGGACGAGACGGTCGCCCTCGTGCGCACGCTCCGCGACATGGCGCCCGCGTTCGCCGCGAAGAACGGCTTCACGTACCAGGTGACCGGGCAGACGGCGCTCGCGATCGACATCTCCGACCGCCTCGAAGAGGCGCTCCTGCCGTTCGCGCTCATCGTCGTGGGGCTGTCGCTCGTGCTCCTGACGATCATGTTCCGCTCGCTCGCGGTGCCGATCTCCGCCGCGGTCGGCTACCTGTTCACGGTCGCGGCCACCCTCGGTGTGACGCGCGCGGTCTTCGAGTGGGGGTGGGGCGCGAACCTCATCGGCGCCGCGAAAGTGGGGCCCGTCATCAGCTTCCTGCCGATCCTCGTGATGGCGGTCCTGTTCGGGCTCGCGATGGACTACCACGTCTTCCTCGTCTCGCGGATGCGCGAGCAGTTCGTCACGATCGGCGACGCGCACCGGGCCGTGCTGGGCGGGTTCCGCGCCTCCGCGCGGGTCGTCACCGCGGCTGCCCTCATCATGACGAGCGTGTTCGCGTCGTTCGTGCCGGGCGGCAGCGCCGTCATCCAGCCGCTCGCGTTCGCGCTCGCGGTCGGCGTGCTGATCGACGCGTTCGTCGTGCGGATGACGTTCATCCCCGCGGTCATGATGCTGCTCGGCCGCCACGCGTGGTGGCTGCCGAAGGGGCTCGCCCGCGTACTGCCGAACGCCGACATCGAGGGCGAGGCCGTCGAGCGGATGCTGGCGCAGCGCGACTGGCGCGACGCGGATCCTGATGCCGCGACGGACATCATCCGCGCCCACGATCTGCGCGTGCGCGACAGTGCCTCGCTGACCTTCGCGGCGGCGCCCGGGTCCCTCGTGCTGGTGCACGGCGAGCCGGCCGACACCGCGTGGATCCTGAGCGTCCTCGCGGGCCGCACGGGCGGGTTCGAGGGCGACCTCGCCGTCGACGGGCTCCTGCTGCCGTTCGACCGCCGCACGGTCGCGCGCCGGACCGCCTATGTCGCCCGCCGCCCGGAGCAGCCCGACGCGTCGACGCTCGGCGAGCACCTCGCGCGGGGCCTGCGCTGGAGCGGCCTGCGCGGCTCGGCGCTCGCGGCGCGCACGCACCGCGCGGCGTCCGTGTTCGATGCGCTCGTGACGGCGCTCGCGGATGGCGAACCCCGCGACCGCGACCCCGGCACGGCCGTGAGCGAGCTCGAGGAGTCGGAGCTCTGGGCCGCCGACGTCGCGGTCGCGCTCGCCGGAGGGCTGCGGCTCGTCGTGATCGACCTGGGCGACCGCATCCTGCAGGGCGGCGCCCTCGAGGTCGTCGTCGCGCAGGCGGATGCCGACGCCACGCTCGTCGTGGGCACCGAGGTCCCGCCGCCGCCGGTAGCGCGGACGGTCGTCGTCGTGGACGCGTCGGCCGCGACGCCCGAGCCCGAGCCCCCGGTGTCCGAGCCGCCGGTTCCCGAGGAGGTGCTCGTATGAAGCGGGCCTGGACCCTTCTGATCGCGCCCGGCCGGGGCCTCCGCCGGTGGCAGGTCGTCGCCGTGCTCGTGCTCGCGGTCCTCGCGCCGCTGCTCGTCGTGCTCGCGCTCGTCCCGTCGCACGCGGACCGCGCGGTGCCGGTGGCGCTCGTGAACCAGGACGTACCGGACACGAGCGGCAGCACGCCGATCGCGGCCGGCAAGCTCCTCACACAGAACCTCATCTCGCAGGACCACGCGGTCGACTGGGTGCTGACGGATGCCTCCACCGCGGCATCCGGGCTCACCGACGGGCAATTCCTCGCGGTCGTGACGATCCCGTCCGACTTCTCCACGAACGTCGCGACCCTCTCCACCGCGTCGCCCGTGCGCACCAACCTCGCCCTCGCCACGAACGCCCAGCACGGGTACGTCGGGTCGGTCGTCGCGGACGCGCTGAGCGCGGCCCTCCCGGCCGGGGTGTCCGCGCAGCTCACGAGCCAGTACGTCGGCGGGGTGCTCTCGGCCTTCGCGAAGCTCCAGCCCGGCATCGCGCAGGCCTCCTCCGCGGCGCAGACGATCGCGAACGGCACCGCGCAGGCCGGCACCGGCGCCAGCGAGATCGCGTCGGGCACGCAGCAGCTCAGCAGCGGGCTCGACCAGATCGGCGGCGTCGTCCACGCGCTTCCCTCCGGCGTCCGCGACCTCGGCAAGCTGACGGCCGCGGGCGCTGCGGCATCCGCGGACCTGTCCGCCGACCTGGCTGTCCGGGCCGTCGGCGCCGGCGCCCTGTCCGACCTGCAGAAGGCCCAGGTCGCCGACGTGAAGGCGCTTCTGGACGCGATCGACGCGAACCCGAACGCGGCCGCGAGCACGCTGCGCGCCCGGGTCGACGCGATCCGCGCCGACGCCGAGGTCGTGAACGACGGGCTGCACGGCCAGGACGACGCGCTCGGCCGCGACGCCGTCACGGCCGGCGGCGTCGCGCTGGGCGCGGGCACGATCGCGGTGCTCAGCGGTCCCGTCGCGGACGGCGTCGGAGCCCTCGCGAACGGCCTCGACACGGCCTCCTCGGGGGCCGCGCAGCTGGCGGATGCCAACACCCAGCTCGCGGGGGGCCTCAGCCAGCTCGCCTCCGGCGGGAACCAGCTCGCGTCCGGCCTCGCGTCGGCCGCGGCATCCATCCCGGACTACACCGCGCAGCAGCAGCAGAACATCGCCGCCGTGGTCGCGCAGCCGATCGCGGTCGCGACCGACCAGGCCGCCGGGCCCGACTCGGGGCAGCAGTCCACGCTCGCCGCGATCGCGCCGATCGCGCTGTGGCTCGGCGCGATCGCGACGTTCCTCGTCGTCCGCCCCTACGCCCGTGCCGCCCTGTCGACGCCCGCCTCGACGCTGACGCTCGCGCGCGACGGGGCACTGGTCGCGACGGCCGTCGCCGTCGGGCAGGCCGTGCTCGTCTGGGTGGGCTTCGTCGTGCTGGGGGTGCCGCCGGACCGGTTCGCGGCGGCCGCGGCCCTGTCGCTCGTGACGGCGGTGAGCTTCGCGTTCGTGCATCAGGCGCTGTGCGCGTTCCTCCCGCGGGCCGGGCTCATCGTGTCGCTGATAGCTCTCGGGGTGCAGGTCGTGGCCGCCGGCACGCTCGTGCTCCCCGCCCTGGCTCCGGCCGCCGCGGGGCCGCTCAGCATCCTGCCGCTCAGCCTCGCGCTACAGGGCGCGCAGGCGCTCGTGGGCGGCTCGCTGCACGAGGTGCTCGGCGCCGTCGTCGGCCTCGCGATCTGGGCGGTCCTCGGTGCGCTCGCGACCCTCGTCGCGATCTCGCGCGCCCGCGGGCGCGTCGTGGTCGCCGCCCTCGGGGTCTGAACGTCCGGATTTGCGGATGCCTCGCGGCGCGACTATCGTCGCCGCATGTCCTCGGCGCCGTCTCTGCTCCTCGTGAGCGGCCGCGCGCGCCGGCGTCTGGACGGCCGCCGACTCTAGGCGACGTCGCGCGCCCGATCCGGGTGCCCCACGTCGCCGTCGAAGTGGCCCTCGTTCCAGACTCTAAGGTGGATTCATGACCTCTTCGGTCGCCGTCTCCGGCGCATCCGGCTACGCGGGGGGCGAGATCCTGCGCCTCCTCGCCGCCCATCCCGACGTCGAGATCCGTACCGTCACCGCGCACGCGAACGCCGGTCAGCCGCTCATCGCGCACCAGCCGCACCTCCGCTCGCTCGCGCACCTCACGCTGCAGGAGACGACCCCCGAGGTGCTCGCGGGGCACGACATCGTCGTGCTCGCGCTGCCACACGGGCAGTCCGGGCAGTACACCGACGCGCTCGCCGACGTCCCGCTCGTGATCGACGCGGGTGCCGACCACCGGCTCACCTCGCCGGCCGACTGGGCCGCGTTCTACGGCGGCGACTTCCACGAGCCGTGGACGTACGGCGTGCCCGAGCTGCCGGTCGCGGGGGGCAAGCAGCGCGAGCGCCTCGTCGGCGCGACGCGGATCGCGGCTCCGGGCTGCAACGCCTCCACGGTGAGCCTGAGCCTCGCGCCGGGTGTCGCCGCGGGTGTCATCGACGCGTCCGACATCGTGACGGTCCTCGCGGTGGGCCCGTCCGGGGCGGGGAAGAGCCTCAAGACGCACCTCCTCGCGAGCGAGCTCCTCGGCAGCGCCAACCCGTATGCCGTCGGCGGTACGCACCGCCACATCCCGGAGATCCGGCAGGCGCTGGCCGCCGCTGCGCCGGCCGCGGGCGACATCCGGATCTCGTTCACGCCCGTCCTCGTGCCCATGGCGCGGGGCATTCTCGCGACCTCGACGGCGCCGATCTCCCCGGGGGCGACGGATGCCGAGATCCGTGCCGCCTGGGAGGACGCATACGGCGGCGAGACGTTCGTGCAGCTCCTCCCCGAGGGCGAGTTCCCGCGCACCGCCGACGTCTTGGGGGCCAACACCGCGCTTCTCGGCCTCGCGATCGACCGGGCCGCGGGCCGCGTCGTCGTGGTGGCCGCGGTCGACAACCTCGTCAAGGGGACGGCCGGCGCCGCCGTGCAGTCCCTGAACCTTGCGCTCGGCCTTCCCGAGGACCGCGCCCTGACCGTGAATGGGATCGCCCCGTGACGATGAGAAAGGCACTGTCGTGAGCGTCACCGCCGCCGCTGGATTCGAGGCCGCCGGGGTCGCCGTGGGCCTCAAGTCGACGGGCGCGCCCGATGTCGCGGTCGTCGTCAACACCGGTCCGCAGAAGACCGGGGCCGCGGTGTTCACGACCAACCGCGCGAAGGCGAACCCGATCCTGTGGTCGGAGCAGGTCATCCGCGACGGGGTCGTGGAGGCGATCGTCCTCAACTCCGGCGGCGCGAACTGCTTCACCGGCTCGTTCGGATTCCAGACGACGCATATGACGGCGGAGCGCACGGCCGAGCTGCTCGACGTGAGCGCGGGCGATGTCCTCGTGTGCTCGACCGGTCTCATCGGGACCGGGGACGAGGTGTTCCGCGGGAAGGTGCTCGAGGGTGTCGCAGCCGGGCTCGCGGCCCGGAGCGCGTCCGGGGGAGAGGCCGCGGCCCGCGCGATCATGACGACCGACACCGTGCCGAAGCAGGCCGTCCGGCGCGGCGCGGGCTGGACGATCGGCGCGATGGCGAAGGGCGCCGGGATGCTGGCGCCGGGGCTCGCCACGATGCTCGTCGTCATCACGACCGACGCCGAGCTGGAGGCGGCCGAGGCGGACGCGGTGCTGCGGCACGCGACGCGGTACAGCTTCGACCGGCTCGACTCGGACGGCTGCATGTCGACGAACGACCAGGTCACGCTGCTCGCGTCCGGGGCCTCCGGCATCCGTCCCGACCTCGACGTGTTCCGCGCCGAGCTCACGGACCTCTGCCAGGACCTCGCGCGTCAGCTGCAGGCCGACGCGGAGGGCGGCAGCCACGACATCGTGATCGAGGTCGTGCGCGCCGTCACCGAGGAGGACGCCGTCGAGGTGGGCCGTTCGGTCGCGCGCAACAACCTCTTCAAGGCCGCGATCTTCGGCAACGACCCCAACTGGGGGCGCGTGCTGGCCGCGATCGGCACCACCCGCGCCGCGTTCGATCCGTACGCCGTCGACGTCTCCATGAACGGCGTGCGCGTGTGCGCCGACGGCGGTCCCGACCGCCCGCGCGACGAGGTCGACCTGTCGCCGCGGACGGTGTCGATCCGGATCGACCTGAAGGCGGGCGCGGCGGAAGCCACCATCCTCACCAACGACCTGACGCACGACTACGTGCACGAGAACAGCGCCTACGCGACATGACCCACATCGACCTGCAGGACACCGACCCCGCCGAGGCGAGCGCGAAGGCGGCGACGCTCATCGAGTCGCTGCCGTGGCTGCGGCGTTTCCGCGACCAGATCATCGTCGTCAAGTACGGCGGCAACGCGATGCTGACGGAGGAGCTCCAGGACGCGTTCGCCGCCGACATGGCGTACCTCCGCTGGGTCGGCGTGAAGCCCGTCGTCGTGCACGGCGGCGGCCCGCAGATCACGAGCATGCTCGACCGCCTCGAGATCCCGAGCGAGTTCAAGGGCGGGTACCGGGTCACGAGCACCGAGGCCATCTCGGTCGTGCGGATGGTGCTGACGGGCCAGATCAACCCGCAGCTCGTCTCGAAGATCAACGCGCACGGACCCGTCGCGACCGGCCTGTCCGGTGAGGACGCCGGCCTGTTCGGCGGGCGTCGGCGCGGCGTTGTCATCGACGGTGTCGAGCACGATCTCGGCCGCGTCGGCGATGTCGTGACCGTCGACCCGCAGCCGGTGCTCGACCAGCTCGCCGCCGGCCGCATCCCGGTCGTGTCCGGCATCGCGCCCGACCTCGACCACCCCGGTGACTCCCTCAACGTCAACGCGGATGCCGCGGCCGCGGCGCTCGCGATCGCGCTGGACGCCGCGAAGCTCGTGATCCTCACCGACGTCCCCGGGCTCTACGCGGATTGGCCGGATCGGTCGTCGCTCGTCTCGCACCTCACCGCGGCGGAGCTGCGCGCGCTGATGCCGCGGCTCGAGTCGGGCATGATCCCGAAGATGCAGGCGTGCCTGGACGCCGTCGACGCGGGGGTCGACACGGCCGCGATCATCGACGGCCGCGTGCCGCACTCGGTGCTGGTCGAGATCTTCACCCAGAAGGGAATCGGAACAGAGGTGGTGGCGGAATGAGCGATCTGACCGACAACAGTACGTGGCGGGAGGACGCCGACCGCGACCTCACGTTCAACGCCGGCGACCGGCTGGAGCTCTTCGTCCGCGGCGAGGGCGCCTATCTCTGGGATGCCGATGGCAAGCGCTACCTCGACTTCCTCGCCGGCATCGCGGTGAACTCGCTCGGCCACGCGCATCCGGTCTTCGTCGAGGCGGTCTCCCGCCAGGCGGCGACGCTCGCGCACGTGTCGAACTACTTCGCGACGCCCCCGCAGCTGGAGCTCGCGGCGCGGCTCAAGCGCCTCGCCGGCACGGGCCCCGGGGGTCGCGTGTACTACGGCAACTCCGGCGCCGAGGCGAACGAGGCGGCGTTCAAGCTCGCCCGGCTGCACGGGGGCCCGGAGCGGCCGCGCATCCTCTCGCTGCTCGACTCGTTCCACGGGCGCACGATGGGCACGCTCGCCCTCACCGGGAAGCCGTGGATGCAGGCGCCGTTCGGGCCGATGATTCCCGGGGTCGAGCACCTCGAGTCCACGATCGAGGCGCTGGAGGCGGCGATCGACGACCGCGTCGCGGCGCTGTTCCTCGAGCCCGTGAAGGGCGAGGCGGGCGTGATCGACCTGCCGGCCGGCTTCCTCCAGGCGGCGCGCGAGCTCACCGCGCGGCACGGCGCGCTGCTCATCGTCGACGAGATCCAGACCGGCGCCGGACGGACCGGGGAGTGGTTCGCGTTCCAGCGCGCCGGCATCGTGCCCGACGCGATCACGGTCGCGAAGGGGATCGGCGGCGGCTTCCCGATCGGCGCGCTCATCACGTTCGGCACCGTGGGGGAGCTCTTCTACCCCGGTTCGCACGGCTCGACGTTCGGCGGCAACCCGCTCGCGACCGCGGTGGCCTCCGCCGTGCTCGCCGAGATCGAGCGGGCCGGGCTCGTCGAGAACGCGGCCGAGCGCGGCATCCAGGTCCGGGATCGGATCGCGGCTCTGGGCTCCCCGCTCGTCACCGGCATCCGCGGGGAGGGCCTCCTCATCGGCGTCGGGCTCGCGCATCCGGTCGCGAAGGCGGTCGTGGCCGCTGCGCACCAGCACGGCCTGGTTATCAACGCGCCCAACGACGACACGATCCGCCTCGCGCCGCCGCTCACGATCGGCGACGTCGAGGTCGACGAGTTCGCCGACCTGTTCGGCCGCGCGCTCGCGACCGTGCAGGATGCGCTCGTGCTCGAAGGGAACCGGTCATGACGCGGCACCTCCTGCGCGACGACGATCTGACGGCGTCCGAGCAGAACGAGATCCTCGACCTCGCGATCGAGCTGAAGAAGGACCGCTTCGCGCAGAAGCCCCTCGCGGGCCCGCAGACGGTCGCGGTCATCTTCGACAAGTCGTCGACGCGCACGCGGGTCTCGTTCGCGGTCGGCATCGCCGACCTCGGCGGGTCGCCGCTCATCATCGCGACCGCCAACAGCCAGCTCGGCGGCAAGGAGACCCCGGCCGACACCGCTCGCGTGCTGGAGCGCCAGGTCGCCGCGATCGTGTGGCGCACGTACGCACAGGCGGGGCTCGAGGAGATGGCGCGCGGCACGCGCGTGCCGGTCGTCAACGCCCTGAGCGACGACTTCCACCCGTGCCAACTGCTCGCCGACCTGCTCACGATCCGCGAGCACAAGGGCGATCTCGCGGGCCTCACGCTCGCGTTCTTCGGCGACGGCCGCTCCAACATGGCGCACTCGTACGTGCTCGCGGGTGTCACCGCGGGCATGCACGTGCGGGTCGCCTCTCCGGAGGCGTATGCGCCGCGGGAGGACGTCGTCGCGGATGCCGACCGTCGGGCCGCCGAGACCGGCGGATCCGTCACCCTCTTCACCGACCCGATCGAGGCGGCGGCCGGCGCCGACGTCGTCGTGACGGACACGTGGGTGTCGATGGGCAAGGAGGAGGAGAAGCTCGCGCGCCTGCGCGACCTCTCGGCCTACAAGGTGACGAACGAGACGATGGCGCTCGCCCGGCCGGACGCGATCTTCATCCACTGCCTCCCGGCCGACCGCGGCTACGAGGTGGATCCCGAGGTGATCGACGGTCCGCAGAGCGTCGTGTGGGACGAGGCGGAGAACCGGCTCCACGCGCAGAAGGCGCTGCTGGTGTGGCTCCTTCGCCAGCCCTGACCGGCGCCTGGCAACGGCTCTCCGGCCCCGGGCGGCTCGAGGGCGTGGACCTCGCGCGCGGGCTCGCCGTGATCGGGATGCTCGCGTCGCACCTGCTGACGCTCGCCCCGTTCGATCCGGCGGATCCGGGCGCGACGTGGCCCGACCTCGTGAACGGGCGGTCGTCGATCCTGTTCGCGACGCTCGCAGGCGTGTCGATCGGCCTCATGACCGGGGGGACGCGGATCCCGACCGGGGAGCGCCGACGCGACGCGCGCTTCCGGATCGCGGTGCGCGCGGGGGTGATCTGGCTGATCGGCGTCGTGCTGGTGTGCACGCTTCTGCCGGTGTTCGTGATCCTGCCCGCGTACGGCATCCTGTTCCTGCTCGCGCTGCCGCTCCTCGGCCTGTCGGCGCGAGCGCTGTTCGCGATCGCCGCCGTGGTGGCCGTGGGGATGCCGTTCCTCCAGCCGATCCTCAGCGACCTGCCGCTCTGGGAGAATCCGTACGGTCACCTGCTGGCGCTCCTGACCGGATGGCACTACCCGTTCACGCTGTGGTTCGCGTTCCTCGCGGCTGGGATGGGGCTCGCGCGGCTCGGCCTGCGGTCGATCGCGGTGTGCACGATCGGCGCGCTGGTCGGTCTCGGGATCGCGTTCGTCGCATTCGCGCTCTCGCCCGCCGTCGGCGAGGGGGAGGTGGCCGGGGACTACTGGGCGCGCGTGTGGACGGGCCACGCCCACTCGAGCGGGCTGCTCGAGGCGGTGGGGTCGGGCGCATTCGCGATCGCGGTGATCTGCCTGTGCATGCTCCTGTGCCGTACGCCGGTCCGCTGGCTCGTGCTGCCGCTCCGCGCGGTCGGCAGCATGCCGCTGACCGCGTACACCGCGCAGCTCCTCGCCTGGGCCGCCTGGGCCCTGGTCGCGCTCGGCACGACGGAGAGCCTCCTCGGCTTCCGCGCGCTCGGTCCGTTCTGGCCGCTGACGATCGCCCTCGTGCTCGCGTGCACCGCGTGGGCCCTGACCCTGGGCCGCGGCCCCCTGGAGTGGGTGCTGGACACCGTCTCCCGCATCCCCGAGCGCGAGCGCGCCCCCGCCCCGGACCCCGGCCGCGAGACTGCATCGGAGCGCCGAGGCCGCGGATGAGGGCGGAAGCCTCGGCGCGCGGATGCAGTCTCGCGGGACGGTGCCCCGCGCTGGGGCGCCGGGCACCCGCCGGTAGGCTGGAGGGATGAGCGGCGGTACGGAGCATGGCACCAACGAGGGCGCGCTGTGGGGCGCCCGCTTCGCGTCGGGGCCGTCGCCGGAGCTCGCGGCGCTGAGCCGCTCCACGCACTTCGACTGGACCCTCGCGCTCTACGACATCGCGGGCTCTCACGCGCACGCGAAGGCGCTCGCGGCGGCCGGATACCTCGACGCGGACGAGGAGCAGCGGATGCACGCGGCCCTCGACACGCTGAGCCGCCGCATCCAGGACGGCACGCTCCGTCCCGCGGCCTCCGACGAGGACGTGCACGGCGCGCTCGAGGCGGCCCTCATCCGCGAGGCGGGTCCCGAGCTCGGCGGGAAGCTCCGCGCCGGCCGCAGCCGCAACGACCAGATCGCCACGCTCGTGCGGATGTACCTGCTCGACCACGCGCGGGTCATCGCCCGCGACCTTCTCCGCGTCGTCGATGCGCTGGTGTCGCAGGCGGAGGCCCACCCGGACGCCATCATGCCGGGCCGCACCCACCTGCAGCACGCGCAGCCCATCCTCCTCGCGCACCACCTGCAGGCGCACGCGTGGCCGCTCGTCCGCGAGCTGGAGCGCCTGCGCGACTGGTCGGTGCGGGCATCCGTTTCGCCGTACGGCGGGGGAGCGCTCGCGGGATCCAGCCTCGGCCTCGACCCGGAGCTGGTCGCGCGCGAGCTCGGCCTCTCGGGCGGCCCCGCGGAGAACTCGCTCGACGGCACGAGCGCGCGCGACGTCGTGGCGGAGTTCGCGTTCGTCGCGGCGATGATCGGCGTCGACCTGTCGCGGCTGGCGGAGGACGTGATCCTCTGGAACACGCGCGAGTTCGGCTTCGTCACCCTCGACGACGGCTACTCGACCGGGTCGAGCATCATGCCGCAGAAGAAGAACCCCGACATCGCAGAGCTCACGCGCGGCAAGTCCGGCCGCCTCATCGGCAACCTCGCGGGGCTCCTCGCGACCCTGAAGGGCCTCCCGATCGCGTATAACCGCGACCTGCAGGAGGACAAGGAGCCCGTCTTCGACTCCGTCACGACGCTCGAGCTCGTGCTCCCGGCCGTGGCCGGCATGGTCGCGACGATGCGCTTCGACACGGCCCGGATGGCGGAGCTCGCGCCCGAGGGCTTCTCGCTGGCGACGGATGTCGCGGACTGGCTCGTCCGCGCCGGGATCCCCTTCCGCGACGCGCACGAGATCTCGGGCGCGCTCGTCCGCGCGTGCGAGGAGCGCGGCATCCGCCTCGAGGAGGCCCCCGACGACCTGCTCGCCGCCGTGTCGCCGCGCCTGACGCCCGAGGTGCGGACCGTGCTCACGATCGAGGGCTCGGTCGCGAGCCGCTCCGCCCGCGGCGGCACCGCCCCCGCGCGGGTGGAGGAGCAGCGCGGCGAGCTGATCGCCCGCGCCCAGTCCGTCGCCCACGCCCTCGGCCTCTAGCCGAGGCTGCTAGACCGACTCGAGGTTCCGCAGAAGCACGTCTCGAGCGAGGGTCGAAGCGGGCACGTGGTGCGCATCCGCACGCTCGCTCACGGCCGCGTACTCTTCCTCGCTGAGGCGTACCTGGAGGACCCGAGTGCGGTCGTGGCCTCGCGTCACTCGCACTCCTTTCGGGAGTGGGGTAGCGGGGTCGGCAGACGCCTGCTCCGCTGCCTCGACTTCCGAGGCGAGCAGGTCACTGATCTTGCTCATCGTCGTTCCTCTCGTAGTAGCCCAGGTCCCGCGCATTCGCGGGCCACCCCGAGCCACCCCATTCCTTCCCGTCGTCGTCGTCGACCACCACGATGACTGCGAGCACTGTGCTCGCATCCTGGAGTAGCCGATCACTCTCACGGAGCGTCCCGAGCGGCTCGCGTAGTCCGGCTCGAAGACGATCCGCCGCGGGTCCGCGAGGGCTTCCTCGGCCTGCTCGACCGTTACGCCATGGCGTTCCTCCATGTGCGCCTCTCGCTCACTCCAGTCGACTCCGAGGTACACAAGACCATTCTATCTTTTGTAATACACAAGAGGTAGTGCGCTGGCGCGTCGCGCACAACTCCTGCAAAACGGCCCGCGGCGGACCCGAACCCGCGTCATCCTGCGGGGCGCGCCGCGTCACGCGCAGGATCCGCAGGAGTTGTGCGCCGCGTCTGCTCGGGACGGCGGCTAAAACACCTCTCGTCGAGACTTCGGCAACCTGTCGTTCGTCTTCGGGACGCACCTCCGTTCGCCCGCGACCCCCACGCTGTTTGACGCGCGACCGCCGCGCAGACGAGGAGCGTTCACCGTGGCAGCGGCGCACTTCGTCCTCGTCGACTTCGCCTCCGGGCGGGAGAAGGCGCTCGCGGAGTGGCGGCGCAGCGCGCAGCTCCTCCAGGAGCTCCGGCGCCAGCCGGGGGATGCCTACGGCGAGGACGTGCTCGTGCCGCCGGTCGGTCCGATCTTCGGCTGGCGTCTCGTCGCCCCCAACAACCGCGACCTGGCACGGAGTGCGCGGTTCTTCGGCTCCGAGGGCGACGCCGCGGCCGCGATCGAGGCCCTGCGGGCGGGCGCCGCGCGGATGACGACGCGCCTCGTGGTCGCGCCGACCTTTCGCGGCTTCGGCTGGGAGGCCGCCCTCGACGGCGCTGCGACGCTCATGTGCGCGCGCTGGTACGAGGGCCGCGCCATCGCGCATAACGCCGCGAAGATCGTCACGCGGATCTTGGTCGAGGAGACCCCCGAGGCCGCGGTGCCCCTCGCGTCGCGGACCGCGATCCGGGGCGCGCGTCGCTGATGCGGATCGCGCGATACCGCACGGTCCGCCGGCTGGGCGCGGGCGGCACGGCATCCGTCTACGAGGCCGTCGACGACGCCGGGGCGCATGTCGCGTTGAAGCTCCTGCATCCGCATCTGGCCGGCGACCCGGGGCGGTGGGACGCCTTCTTCGAGGAGGTCCGGGCGTCCTCCGCCGTCGATCATCCGGCGATCGCGGCGATCCTCGACTGGGGGGTGCAGCGGGGCGCCGATCCGACCGTCTGGATCGCGATGGAGCTCGTGCGGGGGAGGACCCTCGCCGCGCACGTCGCCGACGCCGGGCCCCTGCCGGTCGCCGAGGCCGTTACCGTGGCGGACGTCCTCCTCGATGCGCTCGCGAGCGCGCACGCGGCAGGTGTCGTGCACCGCGACGTGAGCCCGGCGAACGTCATGCTCGACACGGATCCGGACACCGGCGCGGTCGATCCGGCCTCGGTGCGGCTGCTCGACTTCGGCCTCGCCGACATCCCGGGCCGTTCGACGCGCGGCGGGGATGCCCTGCTGAGCGCGCCCGGTGGTGACGGCGTCGTCGCGAACGTGCGCTACGCGTCGCCCGAGCATCTCTCCGGCGCGTCCGTCGTCGAGGCGAGCGACGTGTACCAGGCCGCGGCGACTCTGTGGTTCGCTCTCACCGGCGCGCCGGTCTTCGCGGGCACCACGGACGAGGTCGTCCGCGCGCACCTCGGCGCGACGCCGCCGCGCCTGAGCTCGGTGCGCGCCGACGTGCCCGCGGCGCTCGACCGGGTGCTCGCCCACGCGCTGCGCAAGCACCCCGCCGACCGGTACGACGCGACCGGCATGCGCATCGCCCTGCGCGAGGCGCTCGCGGATGCTGCGGCCACCGATGCTGCGAACGGTGCGGGCGTGACGGAACGCATCCCCCTCCTCCCGCCGCTCGCCACGGACGACATCAGCGGGCACACCGCGGTGTACCGGACGAGCGTCGAAACCCCCGCAGCCGGCGGAATGAACCCCGCCCACCTCGCGCCACGCCGCCGCGGCCGATTCGCCCAGGGGTGGGTCGTGGCGGGCGCCGGGGCGGCGGCGATCGCGGTCATCGTCGCGCTCGCGGCGAGCGCGCGCCCGACCTCGGTGACCCCGACCGCGGCCGCGTCGACGGTGCCCTCGCCGACGGCATCCGCCACGACGGCCTCGCCCGCCGCGGTACAGCTCGTGGCCGTCCCCGAGCTGGTCGGCCTCTCGCGGGGCGAGGCGATCGCCGCGCTGGGGCGGGTCGGTCTGCGGGTCGGGCCGGTCGACGCGGTGGATGCCGCGGTCGCTGCCGACACGGTGACCGACACCCTGCCCGCCACCGGCGCATCCGTCGCGCTCGGCACGGCGGTCGCGCTCACGGTCGGCAGCGGCAACAACGTGGTGCCCGACGTCGCGGGGCTCGACGTCGGGTCGGCGACCGTGCGGCTCGCCGCCGCGGGCTTCGTCGCCTCCATCGAGCCGGCAGCGTCGGACGCGGCGTCCGGCACGGTCCTGTCGGTGGCACCGCAGGGCAGCCGTCCGCTCGGCTCGCCCGTCGTGCTGCGCGTCTCACGCGGTTCCGCGACCGCCAGCCCGACGCCCACGCCGACGACGACCTCCACGCCCACCCCGACGGCAACACCGTCCCCCGGACCGACAGGCGGTGCCCGATGAGCGGCCACTCCTCGACCGCCGTGTCGATACTCCTCGGCAAGGCGGATTCCACATCCGATTCACCCGCGGGGCGGATGCTCGGCGAGTCCAGATCAGCTCGCGTCATGGCGGAGAACGGAAGCAGCTCATGAGCGAGGCCCCCACTGAGGTGCTTACCACGCCGGCGCCACCCACGCCGCGCTCCCTGAAGTCGCGCCCCGTGCGTGCCGACCGCGTCTTCCGCGGTGTGAGCTACGCAGCGGGCGGCACGACGGTCGCGATCATGCTCGCGGTCGGCCTGTTCCTGACCCTGCGCGGCGGTGACGCGCTGAGCGTCGCGGGGTTCTCCTTCCTCACCACGCAGGAGTGGTCGCCGGAGACCGGTCACTTCGGAATCGTGGCGGTCCTCTTCGGCACGATCACGATCGCGATCATCGCGATGTGCATCTCGGTGCCGCTCGCCCTCGGCACCGCGCTCCTCATCAGCGAGATCGTCCCGGGCCGGGTGAAATCGATCCTCATCACGCTCGTCGACCTCATGGCGGCGGTCCCCAGCGTCGTGTTTGGCCTCTGGGGCGTCTTCTTCCTGCAGGCCAACGTCATCCCCATCTCGCAGTGGATCTCGACGTATTTCGGCTGGATCCCGATCTTCGCGGTGACCGACGCCTCTGGCCAGCACATGACGGATGCCGGCGCTTACACGTCGTCGGCGTTCATCGCGGGAATCGTCGTCGCGCTCATGGTCGTGCCGACGCAGACCTCCGTCATGCGGGAGACGTTCTCGCAGGCGCCGCTTGGCGAGCGCGAAGGCGCGCTCGCCCTCGGGTCGACACGGTGGGGGATGATCCGCACGGTCGTGCTGCCGTTCGGCCGCGGCGGGATCATCGGCGGCACGATGCTCGGCCTCGGCCGGGCTCTCGGGGAGACGATCGCGGTCGTCATGATCATCTCGCCGATCTTCTCGATCAACTGGCAGGTGCTGAAGACCGGTACGAACTCGGTGTCCGCCCTCATCGCGCTGCGCTACGGCGAGGCGAGTCAGTTCGGGCTGTCGGCGCTGATGGCGGCCGGCCTCGTCCTGTTCATCATGACGCTGCTCGTGAACTTCACGGCGTCGACGATCGTCGCGCGCAGCCGATCCGGGGCGGAGAGCAACTGATGTCGACGATCGAGGCCCCGCCGCTCGAGGAGTTGCCGGACGACCCCGAGCTCGACGAGCTCGAGCCGCGTCGCACGGAGATCCCCGAGCGGACGAGCGAGGTCGGGCAGAAGCGCGACCTCCGCAGCATCCGCCTCGACGATACGTTCAACCTGCTCGGCGGCGTGGCCGCGGGTCTCGCGATCGCCACCCTGCTGTTCGGCTGGCTGACCCCGATGACGGGCATCGTCGGCTGGATCGTCATCTCGTTCCTCGCCTTCCTCGGCGCGTACGCCGTCCTCTCGTCCCTGCGCGCCGACCGGCTGACCGTCAGCGAGCGCATCATGACGGCGCTGTTTTACTCCGCCGGCGTGATCCTGCTCTGCGCGCTCGTCTTCGTGCTCCTCTACACCGTCATCCGCGGCATCCCCGCGCTCGTCAACCCGAACTTCTTCGTGGAGACGATGAAGCTCGCCGGTCCCCTGGATCCGCTCAGCCTCGGCGGTATCTCGCACGCGATCGTCGGCACGCTCATCCAGATCAGCATCGCCCTGATCATCACGATCCCGCTGGGCATCGCCACCGCGGTCTTCCTGAACGAGATCGGCGGCCCGTTCGCCCGATTCGTCCGCACCATCTCGGATGCGATGACGGCCCTCCCGTCGATCGTCGCGGGTCTGTTCGTCTATGCCGCGATCGTCACGCTCATCACACACCAGCGTTCAGGCTTCGCCGCCTCGCTCGCGATCAGCGTGATGATGCTGCCCATCATCATCCGGGCCTCCGACGTCGTGCTCCGCCTCGTGCCGAACAACCTGCGCGAAGCCTCGTACGCGCTGGGCACCACCCGGTGGCGGACGGTGTGGAACGTGGTCCTCCCGACCTCACGGTCGGGGCTCGTGACCGCCGTCATCCTCGGCACGGCGCGCGGTATCGGCGAGACCTCGCCCGTACTCCTGACCTCGGGCGTGACGGCGGAGATGAACCTGAACCCTTTCCAGGGGCCCATGATCTCGCTCCCGCTGCAGGTCTTCGACTTCGTCAAGTCACCCGAGCCGACGATGATCGCCCGCGGCTTCGGCGCCGCCGCGGTACTCGTCCTCCTCGTGCTGACGCTCTTCATGATCGCCCGCCTCATCGGCGGCAAGGGGCCGGGCCAGCTCAGCGACCGTCAGCGTCGTGCGGCTGCCGACGCCTCCCGTCGCGACCTCGCGCGCATCGACGCGTCGCATCGTGCCGCCGATCCGGACGCCGCGGCGTCGGACGCCCGCAAGCCCAAAGGCAGGCCGCCCGCAGACCTCGAATGGCGCCTGGCCCGGCGCGCCGCCGACAACCGTCCCGCATCTCCAGAGGAGACCCCCTCGTGAACGTCCGCGCCCGTCTGTCCCGGCTCGCCGTCGGGGCGATCGCCCTCGCGCTCTTGAGCGTCGGCGTCAGCCCGGCGCACGCCGCCGATTCGTACGTCCCGATCTCCGGGTCCGGCTCGACGTGGTCGCAGAACGCGCTGGATCAGTGGCGCAAGAACGTCGCCAGCAACTACGGCATGACCGTGAACTACTCCGGGAACGGGTCGTCGGCCGGCCGGACGGACTTCATCAACCAGACCGTCGACTTCGCGGTCAGCGAGATCCCGTTCCAGGCCAACCCGCAGGACGGATCCCCGCCCGAGGTGCCCACGTCGTCCTACGCGTACATGCCGATCGTCGCCGGTGGCACGTCCCTGATGTACAACCTGAAGATCGGCGGCCAGCGGGTGACCAACCTGCGCCTCTCCGGCCCCGTGATCGCGAAGATCTTCACCGGGGCCATCACGAACTGGAACGACCCCGCGATCCAGGCCGACAACCCCGGTCTGGCGATGCCGGACAAGACGATCACGCCGGTCATCCGATCCGACGGCTCCGGCACGAGCGCGCAGTTCACGGCGTGGATGGCGGCCCAATTCCCGGACATCTGGACGTACCACATGACCTCGCAGTTCCCGGTCATCAACTCCACGTTCAAGGCGCAGAACGGGTCTCTCGGTGTCGCCGGCTACGTGAGCCAGGACTATGGCGAAGGCGCGATCACGTATGTCGAGTACTCCTACGCGCTGAAGTCGGGGTTCCCGGTCGCGAAGGTGCTGAACCAAGCCGGCTACTACATCGAGCCGACCTATCAGTCGGTCGCGGTCGCCCTCATGGGCGCGACGATCAATCCCGACCTGACGCAGAACCTCGACGGCGTGTACAACAACACCGACCCCCGCACGTATCCGATGTCGAGCTACTCGTACATGATCGTGCCCACCCAGACGAACAAGGTCTTTACGACCGACAAGGGCAAGACGCTCAGCAAGTTCGCCGACTACATGATCTGCGAGGGCCAGCAGCAGGCCTCGGCACTCGGATACTCCCCGCTGCCGATGAACCTGGTCCAGGCGGCATCCGACGTCATCACGAAGATCCCGGGGACGGTCGGCGGCGTCGACTTCAACAGTTGCAACAACCCGACGTTCAAACCCGGCGACTCGCCCTCGAACAACCAGCTCGCACTGGCTGCTCCGCAGCCGAAACCCTGCGACAAGCAGGGTCCCACCCAGTGCGTCACCGGCACCGGCGGAGCGGCGCAGCAGGCGACCGCCGGCACCGGAGCCGGCGCCGTGAACGACGATGGCACGTCGGCCAGCGGTGGCGGCGGGGCTTCCGACGGCTCGGGGGGCACCAGCAGCGGAGCCGGCGGCGGGGGGGCAGCCACGAACGCCGGTGGCCCGGTCTACGACGCGAACGGCAACCAGGTCTCGCCCGGTTCTTCAGGGGGGCCGGCGGCAGTGTCCGCGCCGTTCAACCTCGCGGCGGATGGGTGGGGGACGCCGCAGTACATCATGCTTGCCGCCGGCGTTCTCCTGCTCCTCGCCGTCGTGCTTCCCCCCTTCCTGTCGCGTCGCCTACGTCGCTCCGGGAACGGGTCGAAGTCGTCCACCTAGTCGTTCAAGATTTCCGTCTTCACCTGGGATATTTCTTAGTTTGATCGGCGACGGTCCACTGGAGTGAGCTCGTTCCCAGGCGGTTCATCAGAAGTACACACGGCGCTTTTAGCTTGATGCCGAAGACGCGCGCCTGATGCCCCGAACCCATGCGCGCGGCCGAGCTGGAGGAATGCAGTGCCCGAAACTCCGCGAACGCGAGCACGCCGCTGGATCGTCTCCAGCATCGCCGGCGTCGCTTGCGCTCTCTTCGTCGTCGGACTGACCGGGGCCGGCGTCGTGTCGGCCGCGCCGGCGCAGGCCGCCAGCGGCAGCTCCTCCGCGGTGACGATCACCGCGAAGCAGCAGGACCCGAACATCGCCAGCGCTCCTTTGCCGGACCTCTCCGTGACGGTTTCTCAGACGCAGAACCTCGTAGCGCAGGGCATCCGGCTGAGCTGGAGCGGTGGCAAGAAGTCAACGCCGCCGGGGGCTGCCAACGGGGGTACCAACTTCCTGCAGATCTTCATGTGCTGGGGGGATGACCCGGCGGATACGACGCGACCGGACCGGACCACGTGCGTTTACGGCGGCGCCGACGCCTCGGGCGCGACGCGCGACGGCACGCGGCCCATGCCGATCTCTCAGATCCCCGCGGAGGACCAGCCCTACACGGCGCCGAGCTCGGTCTCCTTCCTTCCGCCGTACACCGGGATCCCCTTCGTGGCGCGCGATGGCACCCGCGTCGACGGGATCAAGACCGACCCGAAGACGGGCAAGAAGTCGCTCGATACCTCGGTGAACCTGAACATCAACAAGTTCTTCACGCCGTACACGACGAACGAGATCCCCTGGGCCGGATCGGGCGACGACGGCACTGGCTCTGTGTCGTTCGAGGTGCAGACCGCAGCGCAGTCGCCGGCGCTCGGCTGCGGGAATCCGGTGGTCAGTGGCGGCGTCACGACCGGAGCCGGCTGCTGGCTCGTGGTCCTCCCGCGGGGCACGGCCGACAACGGCTCCTCGAGCACCGACCAGTCCGGCCTGTTCATCGACTCCTGGCGCCACGCGCTGGCCGTGAGGATCGGGTTCGAGCCCCTGGGAAGCCGGTGCCCGGAGGGGACGGCGGAGCGCCAGCTCGCCGGCAGCGAGCTGGCCTTCTATGCCATCAGTTCCTGGCAACCGGCGGTGTGCAAGCAGGCGGGTGCGTCGGTCTACTCGCTCCTCACGATCCCCGAGGTCGACGCGGTGAACTCCGCGGCGACGACCGATGGTGCGCCGCTCGCGCTCACCAGCTATCCATATCAGACCGACGGGCCCGATCCGCTCCAATACGCCCCCATTGCGCTCACCGGAGTGACGATTTCGATGGCAATCGATCGCTTGCCCGACCCGTTCAAGACGCTGCCCGCAGCCTACGCCGACGCCGCGCGCACCTCCTTCAAGACCATGAACCTGACTCCGCGCCTGCTCGCGAAGCTGCTCACATACTCCTACAAGGCGTCGCTGCCGACCGGAGCGAACCTGAGTTATCTCAAGGGAAACAACCCCTACAACATCACGAAGGACCCCGATTTCCTGGCTGTCAACGACCCGGAGTGGGCCGCGCAGAACATCAACAGTGTCGGCGTCGCAGACGTGATCATGCCGCAGGGCAGGTCCGACGCGGCACGCGCGGTGTGGGCCTACATCGCGGCTGATCCCGACGCACGCGACTTCCTCGCGAGCAAGCCGGATCCGTGGGGAATGGTCGTGAATCCCTGGTACTCGACCGACTCGACGATCAACCCGACGGGAACCGCGTTCTCGCTCGACCGCGAGGACTTCCCGAAGGCCGATCCGGTCGAATACGACCCGCCGAACGCTGGACCAATCAACCTCGTGACCTGGGCGCCGTACGCGAATGATCTGGCGACTGTCTCCTATCTCACCCTTCGCGGGGACGGTCAGCTTCCGGGGTACTGGGACGTGAGCGCGACGCCGCCGAAGTATACGAAAGCGGCGCGAGCCCTTCCCGGCAATCAAGCGTTGCTCGGCCTGACGAGCACGGCGGCCGCGTCCCGGTATCAGGTGGTTACCGCGTCGCTGCTCAACTCGTCGAGTGCAAAGCCCACGTTCGTGGCCCCGACGGCCGACTCGCTGGAGGCCGCGGCGGCGGCGATGACTCCGCTGGACGCCAAGGGTCAGGTACTGAGCTTCGTCTCGCAGACCACCGCCGCGCAGAACGCTCCCAATGCGTATCCGCTCACGATGCCGGTCTATGCCGCGGCGAATCCCACGATGAGCGACCCGGTGCTGCGCAACGCCTACGGTGCGTTCATCCGGTACGCCGTGAGCACGACCGCTGAGACGCCTGGCGTCGATCCGGGTCAGCTTCCGCCTGGGTATGCGCCCCTGCCCCAGAGCTGGATCGATCAGTCTCTGGCAACGGCCGCGATCATCGAGAGCGGACACGAACCGACCCCCTCGCCGTCACCGTCGTCGCCGGCCACGACGGGCTCCGTGCGGGCGCCGGCGCTGTCCTCTGTCCGGGGCACGGGCACCTCCGCGGGAACAGCATCCGCCGCGACGGCCGCACCGAACCCGAACCCGACCCCGTCCGGCACGGCCGCGCCGGTCCTCAGCAGCGCGATGACCCCTGACGATCCGGACAGCGGCGGGATGGCCTTCGCGATCCCTGCAACTGTGCTGGCCGGCGGTGCCGTCGCGCTCCTCATACCCCTCTTCGGACGTCGCCGACGTATCTGAGACGCGCTTCCTCCGACCCGAAATCTCTCCCTCACCCGCAACTGAACATCCACCCACTGTGCAAGACAACGAAAGGTACTGAGTTGAGACTCAAGAAGATCGCCGCGATCGGTGCGGCTTTCGGTGTGGCCATCGCCGGCTTCGGCCTGGGCGCGGCGGCGCACGCCGACCCGGTCACGGACGGCTACGCGGTCGTCGGTTCCGACACCCTCCAGGATGCCGTGTGGGCGCTCACGAACGGCACCGGCATCACCGGCTCCTCGGTGAAGGCGACCGGCAACGGAAGCGTCGCGGCGTCGTGGGACGCCTTCACGCTCGGCGTCTCGGGCGGCGTTGGCAGCATCCAGACCAAGGCGTTCGGCCCGGTCTTCGACCGCCCGAACGGCTCCGGCGCAGGCCGCAAGGCCCTCCTCGCGTCCTTCGGCGGCACGAGCGGGTCGGCGTTCACCTTCACGACGGGCGTCAACAGCTACAACACCTCGCCGGTCAACATCCAGGGCCAGGTCGACCTCTCGCGCAGCTCGTCGGTGGCCTCGACGGGTGCGACGAGCGTTGCTGGTGGCGTCCTCACCTACGTCCCGTTCGGTCAGGACGCGATCTCGTTCATCTACAAGGTCGGCTCGGGCTCGGCGTCTGACGTCACCGCGGCGACGTCGTTCGTCTCCAACCTCACGAAGGCCCAGCTCCTTTCCATCTACACGGGGAGCAGCACCACGCCGATCTCCGGCACCGCCTTCTCGGTCCAGCCGATGTCGCTGCAGGCGAGCTCGGGCACGTGGAAGACGTTCCTCAGCAAGATCGGCATCAGCGGCGGCGTCACCCTCGGTGCCGGCGTCCTCGGCGGCGCGAGCAACACGACCACCCCGGAGAACGACGGCCGCGTCCTCGCGCCGGCGGCCAACACCGTCGAGATCATCCCGGTCTCGGTGGCGAACTACGTCGGCCAGGTCAACAACGCCGCGCGCATCAACACCTTCGCCGGTGTCTCGGTGGGCTCGATCGAGGGCGTCGCTCCGTTCACGGGCACCGCACCGAACCTCGTCCCGAACGCCACCTACTACAACAGCTCGGACTGGGGCCGCACGGTCTTCATCGTCGTTCGCAGCGCCGCCCTCGACTCGACGAACGCCGCCTTCGACCAGGGCGTCTCCGACCTCGTCGACACGACCCAGACGACCAGCCTCACCTACTGGGGCGCGTCGGCGCTGGCCGGCACGAGCAAGGCCGTCAAGGCCAAGTTCGGCTTCTCCGCTCCGCAGACCGCCGCCTTCACGGCGAACGACTGATCCTCCCCACGACAGAACTCGGAAGAAGGAACACACTCTCATGAACAAGAAGCTCGCGAAGCGCGGCGGGATCGGCCTCGGCGTCGTCCTGACCGCTGCGGCGCTCGTGATCGCGCCGGCCCTCACGGCCAGCGCCGCGATCGTCCCCACGGTCGGCTCGGTGAACCCGGTCTACCTCCTCGACGGCAGCTCGGGCGCCCAGCTCGCCGCCGGTACGGTGCTCGGCTGGAACACGTCGGTCCTGTCCTCCCCGGACGGCACCGTGACGACGCCGTTCACCGCTCCGGCTGGCGCCGTCTCGGCGAAGACGTTCATCTCGCAGCGCGGAAAGGAGACGAGCCTCAGCACGTGGAGCGCCTACGGCCCGCTCTCCCTCACCGCTCTCGCGACGCCGAACCTCAAGCCGAGCGGCAACACGACCGCCGGCCTGGGCACGCCCTCGGGCAGCACCGCGGTCGCCAACGCCGGTGGTGACTACTCGCTCGGTGTCGCCTTCCTCGACTCGACCAACCACGTGCTCGAGGCCGACTACACCTACATCACCGTCGTGGGGAACGCCAACGCCGCCCTCGCGACCTACACCTTCGCGGTGCCGGCCGCGTGGACGCCGGACTTCACCACGTTCTCGGCGACCGCCGGTGCCAGCGCGGTGATCCGCAACGGCAACCTCCAGATCAGCGCGACCGCGGCGAACGCCAACAAGACGGTCGACGTGTGGGTCGAGGGCGCGACGTCGAAGGCCGTCACGGTCACGCTCGACGCGTCGGGCAACGCCGTCAACACCTTGCCGGCCGGTATCAGCGCGGGCACCCGCCTCGCGCTGGCCGAGGGCCACACGATCGACGCGTGGATCGCGGCGAGCGTTCCGGCTCCGATCCAGCAGCCGACGTCCCCGGCGAACGACGCCACCAAGGTGACGATCACCGACCCGGCTCCGGGCGTGAAGACGATCGTGGTGCCCGCGGGCGCCGCGAACGCCAACAAGGTGCTCAATGTCACGGCGTGGTCGGCGGGCACCTCGCTCGGCCAGGTCACGACGGACGCCAGCGGCAACGCGACGGTCGACGCCAGCGCCCTGCCGGCCGGTAGCCACACGGTCGCCCTGACCGACCCGAACACCGACGCGTACGTCGCGTGGGGCACCTTCACGCTGTCGAGCACGACCCAGTTCTCGACGACGCTCTCGGCGGACGTCACCAACTCGGGCAAGTTCGCGCTCGAGGGCGGCGCTGCGGCGGTCAACCTGACGCCGGTCTCGGCGATCACGCGTGGTGCGACCACCGCGCCGGTCGCGCTCGGCCAGTTCAAGGTGACCGACGACCGCAACGTGCTCCTCGGCTGGACGCTGAAGGCGGACGTCGCGAACTTCACCAGCGGTGCCAACACGATCCCGAACTCCGCGTTCGGTATCGCGCCCAGCATCGTGGACGGCGTCTCCGACGGCATCACGCTCGGTGCTGCCCAGGTCGCCGGTTCGGCCAGCTACCCGGTCGCCAAGATCGCCGAGGCCGCCCCGGGCTCCTCGACGCTCGCGGTGGGCACGGACCTGAACGCGAACCTCACGTTCAAGGCCCCGAACAACGCCCTCTCGGGCACCTACACCTCGACGCTGACCCTGACGCTCACCTCGAAGTAATCCTTCGAGAGGCGTCGGGCTTCAGCCCGATGTGAACCCGTGTGGGGGAGGCGCGTGCGCCTTCCCCACACGGCGCATTTCCCCGCACGACGCTAAGGAACACCCTTCATGAAGAACACACGCGGACGCCACGGAGTCGTGGCATCGCGCGGCGCCCTGACGATCGTCGCCGTCCTGATCGCGACGATCGTGAGCGGCTGCACCGCGACGGCCGCGCCCATGGCCCTCAGTACGACCGTCCCGGTCGGCGCCGGCATCGTGCCCACGACCGGCTCCGCCCATCCTCTCTTCCTGGTCGGCGACGAGTACGGCGAGGAGCTTCCCGCCGGGACCGTGCGCGGGTGGGATCAAAACGTCCTCGGCTCCCCGGTGGTCTCCGACCCGTCGGGCACGCATTCCTTCGCCGTTCCGGCGGGCGCGACCGCCGTGGCGACGTTCATCTCCCCGCGCGGGCAGGAGACGAACCTGAAGGCGTGGGACGCCTACGGCCAGCTCGAGCTGATTCCGGCCGGCGTCCAGATGCCGAACCTCAAGCTCAGCGCGAACACGGAAGCCGGATCCGGTTCGCCGTCGGGCACCGCTGCGGTCGCGAAGACGGGCGGCGACTACTCGCTCGGCATCGCCTTCCTGAACAGCAGCAACCAGGTCGTCGAAGCCGACTTCACCTTCATCACCGTCGTTCCGGACGACACCGCGGCGAAGGCCACGTGGACCTGGGCGGTGCCGGCATCGTGATCGAGGTCGCGGACGGTCGCCGTCCTCATACGGCGCATTCACCTGTAGATAAGGGTGGTGTCGTTTTTGCGTCACGTGGTTCGCGAATGATCCCCTCATGGCCTCTGCCCCCCGCTTCGCTATGAATCGCCTCGGTCGCGCGACCCTCGCCGTCTTGCTCGGTGCCTTGCTGATCGGCACTCCGCTCGCCATCGCCGCGCCCGCCCAGGCGGACGACGTGGGCATCTCGACCGTCCCCGCCGGAACCGACGGGAAGGCGGACGGACGGACCCGCTTCGCCTACCGCGCAGACCCGGGTCAGGAGGTCAAGGACCAGTTCCTCGTCTCGAACACCGGTGCAACTGCGCAGACCTTCACCGTGGTGAGCACCGACGCGTTCAACGACGCCCAGGGCGACTTCGCACTGCTGCCCACGGCCACGCAGCCGACCGGCATTGGACAGTGGGTGCACTTCGAGAACGGCGGGAACCGGATCCAGTTCGATCTCGCCCCCGGCGCGAGCAGGGTGCTGCCGTTCGTCGTCGATCTCCCCGCTGACGCGACGCCGGGCGACCACGTGGGCGGCCTCCTCGCATCGGTCGTGACACCGGGCGACGAGGTGAATCTCGACCGCCGCGTCGCCACGCGACTGTATGCGCGCGTGTCCGGTCAGCTGCAGCCACTGCTGTCCGTCTCGAGCATCGGCGCGGAGTGGAACGGCGACTGGTGGAACCCGTTCTCGGGCTCGGTGACGCTCCACTACGTCGTGCAGAATACGGGAAACATTTCCCTCGCTGCGAACACGACGGCGTCGGTGAAGACCTGGTTCGGAATCCCGGTCGGCGCGGCGGCGTCGAGCCCGGTGAACGAGCTGCTGCCTGGGTCGACCGCGGCCGTCGACGTCGAGCTCGCGGGCATCGGACAGCTGGGCTACCTCACGCCGGGCGTGACGCTGAGCCCGTTCGTCGAGTCCCAAGATCCGTCGCTGCAGGTGCCGGCGTCGCCGGTGTCTCGCGACACGTTCCTGCTCGCGCTGCCGTGGACGCTGCTTATCCTGATCGCCCTCATCGTCGCGGTCGTCCTGCTTCTGCGCTGGCGACGTCGCCGCGAAGAGGCTCGGGCGCAGGAGTGGATCGAGTACACCGAGCAGCAGGCGGCGGCGAAGGCCGAGGCGGAGGCGGCGGATGCCGAGGCGGTGCTCTCCGGCGCAGGCAAGGCCGTCGACTCATGAGGCAGCCGCGGCGCGCCGCGCGCGTCGGGGCGGCGTGCTGCGGCATCGCGGTGATCGCGCTGACGTTCCCGCTCGCGGCCTTTCTGGCGCAGAGCGCGTCGGCGGCCGACACCAGCGGCAACGGCGGGGGGAACCTCACCGTCGTTGTGACCGACGGAGAGACGCCGAGTCCGACGCCGAGTCCGACGCCGACCGTGGGCCCGTCGGGGAGCGGAACCGGTCAGGGCAACAGCAATGGTCAGGGCAACGGGTCCGGAAACGGCAATGGGTCCGGAGACGGTCAAGGCACCGGCACCGGTCAGGGCGCCGGCGCGCAGCACGCCGGCACGGTGAACCCCGCGAGCAAAGAGGTCAGCATGAGCGGGATCCTCTTCGTGGGCGGCCTTATGTCGTCGACCGCGCCGTCCATCAACCCCGGTGCGGGCACGGTCGCTCTGTGGTTCACGGTCCGCAACGAATCGACCTCGACGATCGACGCGACGGCGCGGTTCTGGATGGACAGCGTCCTGCTCGGCATCCAGGTGGATGCCGTCGACGACGTGCTCATCACCGGCCTGCAGCCTGGGGAGACCCGCGTGGTGACGACCGAGTTGCACAACGCCGGGCAGTGGACCGCGCTGAACGCGCACGTGACTTTGACGCCGCCGGCGACCGTCGACGGGAAGCAGCTGTCGCCGATCACCCGGGACGCGACGATCGTCATGTTCCCCTGGCTGCTCACCACGGGCGGGATCGTCGGCGGGGTCGCGATCGTGTTCGCGCTCCTCGGCCGCGGGCTCTTCGCTGCCGTCGTTCTGCCGAGGGCGACGTGACCGTCTCCGTCGACCCCGCGCAGGTCGGCCCGCCCGTAGCGCCTCCGCCGTCAGTCGGCCCGCCGCGACCGCCCCGCGGCCGGGGCCGCCCGCCGATGCCCCCCCGCCCGCCGCGGCGGCCGCCCACGCCCGCGCGCCCGCTCGCACCGATGACGGCGGCGCAGGCCATCCTGCGCGGCATCCTCGCCCTGATCGTGGCGATGGCAGTGATGTTCGTCGTGAATCTGCTGATCCTCAGTCCCATCAAGCACTTCGCGTCGCAGCAGCAGCTCAGCGACACCTATCGCGCGGAGCTCACCGCGGGCACTGCCCCGGTGAGCGAGGGCGACTTCAACAAGAACTTGCTGCCGGACGGCGCTCCGGTCGGCATCTTGACGATCCCGCAGCTGGGCCTCCGCGAGGTAATCGTCGAGGGCACGTCCGGTGGTGACCTCATGCTCGGCCCCGGGCACCGTCGCGACACGGCGTTGCCAGGACAGGTGGGCGTCAGCATCGTCATGGGCCGTGCGGCGGCGTTCGGCGGCCCGTTCGGCGGGCTGCAGACGCTCCAGCCGGGCGATGAGTTCCAGGTGCGCACCGGGCAGGGGGAGAGCACGTTCTCTGTGATGGGTCTGCGTTACGCGGGGGATGCCACGCCGCCTGCGCCGGCAGGAGGCGAGAGCCGCCTCATCCTGATGACCGCTCGCGGCGCTCCGTTCATGCCGAACGGGGTCGCCTACGTCGATGCGAAGCTGGTCAGCAAGGCGCAGCCCGCAGGCGTCCGGCAGACCAACGCGGTGACTCTGCCGCAGACCGACAAGCCGCTCGCGACAGACCTGACGACCGTGTGGGCGCTGGTGTTCGCGCTGCAGTTTCTCGTGGTCGCTGAGATCGTCGCGGTATGGGCCTTCCGGCGTGTGGGCCCGCAGAAGACCTGGATCGTCTTTGCGCCCGTGCTGCTGCTGGCGAGTCTGTTCGTCGCGGACCAGATCACCCGACTTCTCCCGAACCTTCTCTGACCGGAGCCTGCATTGCCCGAGAACCCCGAGCCGCGACCCGACGACCCGTACGCGGACGCCGCGGATACCGTCGCCACCGACGGATCCGCGACGTCAGACGCGCCGATCGACCCGATGATCACCGAGGTCGTGTCCGTCGACGAGCGCGCCCTGCTCACCGAGGTCGTCTTCGAATCCATGCCGACCGCCGGCATCCCCGCGCCGGATGCGCAGCCCGCGCCGGATGCCGCGACCGAGCTGCCGGCGCCCGGCGTGGATGCTCCGCACGAGGCCGGCGCGACCCGCCGCGACCACCGCGGCAAGCGCCCGCGCTTCCTCGGCCGCGCGGCGGGTCGGCCCCCGGCACACGCGCCGCACGCGACCTCGTCCGCCGGCTACACGGTGCCGGCGGAGTCGGTCCGGGCGTCCTCGGTTTCGCTCCTCGGGGGTGCGTCGGCGACGGCCGAGCGGCTCGCCGACGCCGAGGCGCAGCTCGCGACGATGGTGCCGCCGTCCGCGCTCGAGGCCCGGTCGATCTCGGCCTGGTTCGGCGACCACCAGGTGCTCCACGATGTGTCGCTGCAGATGCCCGCCGGTCGGATCACCGCCCTCATCGGACCCTCCGGCTGCGGCAAGTCGACCTTCCTCCGCATCCTGAACCGGATGCACGAGCTGGTCCCGTCCGCGTCTCTCGCGGGGGAGGTGCGCCTCGACGACGACGACATCTACGACGCCGGGCACCGCCTCGTCGACGCCCGCAAGAAGATCGGGATGGTGTTCCAGAAGCCCAACCCGTTCCCGGCGATGTCGATCTACGACAACGTCGTCGCGGGACTCAAGCTCGCCGGCATCCGCGCCAGCCGCGGCGAGAAGGACTACCTCGTGGAGTCCTGCCTCACGAAGGCCGGCCTCTGGAACGAGCTGAAGGATCGCCTCCGCGCTCCCGGCGGAGGACTCTCGGGCGGTCAGCAGCAGCGTCTCTGCATCGCGCGGTCGCTCGCGGTGAAGCCGCGGATCCTCCTCATGGACGAGCCCTGCTCGGCCCTCGACCCCACCTCGACGCGCGTCATCGAGCAGACGATGCTCGAGCTCGCGCAGGAGGTGACGATCGTGATCGTGACCCACAACATGCAGCAGGCCCAGCGCGTCTCGACGCAGTGCGCGTTCTTCCTCGCCGCGCAGGGCCAGCCCGGGCACATCGTCGAGCACGGCGACACCGACGCGATGTTCGGCGACCCGATCGACCCCCGCACCCACGACTACGTCAACGGCCGCTTCGGGTAGCCCCGGGTCCGGCGGCTCCGCCCCGCGGGCCGCGGAGCCCGAACCCGGCATCCCACCTATCCAGATCAGGTGATTTCGCCTATTCAGGACGATTCGCGCCCGGAATCCCCTGACTACGCGGAATCACCTGATCTCGCGCGGGCCGATGGCGCTGAAGCTCGGTTGCCCCTCTTGAAGCAGCGTCAGTTTTCGTCATACGGTAATGGCATGACCTCGGACGAGACGATCAACGGGCGCGCCGTGACGGAGGAGCAGATCTCCGCGTGGGCTGCGGAAGCTGAGGTGGGGTACGACGTGGACGCGTTGAAGAAGCGCGGCCGAGGCCGCCCCGGGCGCGGCACGGAGCCGTCGCAGGTCGTCGCCCTCCGCCTGACGCCCGAGGAGCTCGCGGCGGTCGATGCGCGGGCGGAGCGCGAGGGGAAGACGCGTTCCGACGTGATCCGCGAGGCGCTGGCGGCCTCCGCGGCGTGAAGGTCCACGACTCGGCGCTGAGACACGGGATCCGTCCCGAGGATTCGATCCAGGCCGCGACCTGGGCGCTGTGGATAGAAGACCTCGATGACGACAGCCCCGCACGCCAGCTGCGTCTCGGATTCGATACTCGCGGACGGCTCCTGGAGACCGTCGTGATCGTCTTCGATAGCGGGAACGAGCTCGTGATCCACGCGATGAAGGCGCGCCCGCAGATGCTCGAGCTTCTCCCGTAGCGCCCACGACCCCGCCACCGCCCTCGCGCGAGCCGGGGCCTCAGCCCGTGGGGCGACCGGCGGTCCGGGTGGTCTGCCGCGAGGTGCGCCGGCCCGAGGTGGTGGTGCGGTGCGGCATCCCGGCGACCTCGGCGCGGGCGAGCGCGGCGATGGCGGCGCGGCCGCCGGCCAGGGAGTCGGCGGCGTTCGCGTACCAGCGCGCGCACGTCATGGTGCGCCGCTCGGTGTCGCTCGCGGTCCAGCCGTACGAGGTCGGCTCGACCACCACCACGTGCACCTGCAGCCGCTGAGGATCCGCGCGCAGCTCGAGGAGGTGCGTGTGCGCCTCCTCGAACGTCGGATATACGCGCGCGCTGCGCGCGAGCTCGCGGTGGTTCGATGCCAGCAGCCGCCAGATCACCCCGTCGGCCGGGATCGCGCGCCCGACCGCGCGGGGGTCGAGCTTCGTCTGGAACAGCGCCCAGGAACGCTCCAGCTGACTCCACGGCTGACCGACCGTGGCGAACAGGACGACCGGGTCTCCCACGGGTGGCTCCAGGGCAGGGGGATAGAGGGCCCGCATCGGGGGAAGCGGGGGTGACAAAGGGGTGACGCAAGTATCGGCAGGACGCGCAAACCCCCCGGCCTGCGAAGACGAACGAGACCTGTCCGGATGCTGAACGAACAGAGGTCTCTGAGGGACGCTCGGAAGTCCGTCTCGTGTGAAGGCGCTGAACGCGCCGTATGCGCCCGCTGATAGCCTGAAACGCGTGTCTTCGGCTCCTCTTC
Organism: Microbacterium sp. X-17; assembly: GCF_039615055.1. NCBI lineage: Bacteria > Bacillati > Actinomycetota > Actinomycetes > Micrococcales > Microbacteriaceae > Microbacterium > Microbacterium sp. X-17. The sequence goes on along the minus strand of NZ_JBDHNI010000002.1, from coordinate 4,319 downwards.
GCGCGCTCGCGCCTGCCAACGACCCGGCCTTCGCGAACGTCTGGGACGAGCTCGTCTGGCGCGGCCTGGTGCACGTCTCGACGGATGCCGACGCCCTCCGCGCGCTGCTCGGCGGCCCGCCCGCCACGTACTACTGCGGCTTCGACCCGACCGCGCCCAGCCTGCACCTCGGCAACCTCGTGCAGCTGCTCGTGCTGCGGCGGATCCAGCTCGCGGGGCACCGTCCGCTGGGACTGGTCGGCGGATCCACGGGTCTCATCGGGGACCCGCGGCCGACGGCGGAGCGCACCCTCCATACGAAGGAGCTCGTCGCCGAGTGGGTCGACCGGCTCCGCGCTCAGGTCGAGCGCTTCCTGAGCGTCGAGGGCGACAACGCGGCGCTGCTCGTCAACAACCTCGACTGGACCGCGCCGCTGTCCGCGATCGACTTCCTCCGCGACATCGGCAAGCACTACCGCGTCGGCACGATGCTGAAGAAGGATGCCGTCAGCGCGCGCCTCAACTCCGACGCCGGCATCAGCTACACCGAGTTCAGCTACCAGATCCTGCAGGGCATGGACTTCCTGGAGCTCTACCGCGCGTACGACTGCGTCCTGCAGACCGGCGGCAGCGACCAGTGGGGCAACCTGACCTCCGGCGTCGACCTCATCCACCACGTGGAAGGCACATCGGTGCACGCGCTCGGGACGCCGCTGATCACCAACAGCGACGGCACCAAGTTCGGCAAGAGCGAGGGCAACGCCATCTGGCTGGACGCCGAGATGTGCAGCCCGTACGCCTTCTACCAGTTCTGGCTCAATACCGCCGACGGCGACGTCATCGACCGGCTCAAGGTGTTCACGTTCCTCACGCGCGACGAGATCGAGGAGTACGCGCGGCTCGTCGAGGGCGAGCCCTTCCGCCGCGCGGCCCAGCGAAGGCTGGCCGAGGAGGTGACGACGCTCGTCCACGGATCGGATGCCACGGCCGCGGTCATCGCCGCGTCGGAGGCGTTGTTCGGCCAGGGCGACCTGTCCGCGCTCGATCCGCCGACGCTCCGCAGCGCCCTCGAGGAGCTCCCGCACGCCGAGGTGCCCGCCGGCACCGGCATCCTTCAGGCGCTCACCGCCACCGGCCTCGCCTCGAGCCTGTCCGACGGCCGCCGCGCGATCACCCAGGGCGGTATCTCGCTCGACGGCGCCCGCGTCGAGGACGAGTCGGTCACCGTGACCGGCACCCTGCCGGGCGGGGTGTCCGTCCTGCGCCGCGGCAAGAAGACCCTCGCCGGCCTGTTCGTCACGGCCTGATCCTCCGCGCGTGCGCGCCGCCTGTCCGCCCGTGCGCTCTGACCGCCCGTCCGCCCGCAACGACGGGAGGAGATGGGGCCACGGGAGGATCGGCATGCGCGTGCTGATCCTCCGCTCGTCACATCTCCTCCGCCCGTAACGAAGGAGAGCGGATGCCGTTCACGCCGAGCCACGCGATCGTCGCGCTGCCGTTCCTGCGCACGCCGCTCGTGCCCGCGGCCGTCGCGGTCGGGGCGATGGCCCCGGACCTCCCGCTCTTCGTGCGGGGTACGCCGCTCGACTACGCGACGACGCACGATCTCCTCTGGCTGCCGCTGACGACCGCGGTCGCGCTCGTGCTCCTGCTGGGGTGGCGGATGCTGCTGCGTCCCGCCGTCCGCGAGCTGTCGCCCCGCCCGCTCGCCGCCCGGCTGCCGGGGGAGTGGGATGCCGGTGCGTCCTCGGGTCTGCGCGGGACCTTCGCACGGCGCGGGACGCGCCATCCGTCCTGGGCGGGAACGGCCCTGGTCGCGGCTGCGCTCGCGATCGGTGTGGCGACCCACATCCTGTGGGACGAGTTCACGCACGAAGGCCGCGGCGGCACCGTGCTGTTTCCGGCGCTGGCCGAGTGGTGGGGGCCGCTGCACGGATACCGGTGGCTCCAGTACGGCGGGGGCGTCGTAGGCGTCGCGATCCTGGGGGTCGCGGCGGTCGTCTGGTTGCGCCGCAGCACGCCGGATGCCGCGACCGTGCGCCGCGTGCTCCCCGCGGCGGTGCGCGTGGTCTGGATCGTCGCGCTCCCCGCGATCCTGATCCTGGCGCTCGTGTGGGGGTACGCCGTGTACGGCCCGTTCGGCCCCGACTTCACGCCCTCGCACCTCGGTTACCGGGTGCTTCCGGCGGCATCCGCCGTCTGGGTGCTCGGGACGCTGGTGCTCGCGCTCGTCGTGCAGGTGCGCCGTGCGCGCGGCCGCTGAGCGGACGATGTCCTGGTCGGCGGCGGATCCGGGTACGGGGGAGCGTGCGCGACACGCCCGGGATGTGGCTGAACTTGTCCGGATGTTCGGTTCCGCGTAACGTATCTCTTGTTCGCCCCAAAGGAGCGCGGTGAGGCAGAAAGCCTCCCCTCCTCAAGCAGCGGACCGCCCCCCTTACAGAACACAAGCCTTGAGCATGTGTGGTCGCGAGACTACTGTGAGGGGATCCCTTCCCCCGAAGGGTCGGACGTTCGTCGTCCCGATCGAAAGATCAGGACGAGCGAGTTTGACACGGAAAAGGGAATGGGCTAAGATAGAGAAGTTGCCCTGCGGAGACAGTCGAGAGGCTGGAAAGCAGGAGCATCCGATCCTTGAGAACTCAACAGCGTGCACTTGTCAAATGCCAAATAACCTCGTCGGTCAGTCTAACTGACCGAGAGATTCCTTTGGATCAAAACATGGATAGTCAGTAATGACATCCTATTTGGTCAGGTCAAACTCGCTGCTTCGGTCTATTCCGGCCGATCGCAGCAAAATTTCTTTACGGAGAGTTTGATCCTGGCTCAGGATGAACGCTGGCGGCGTGCTTAACACATGCAAGTCGAACGGTGAAGGAGAGCTTGCTCTCCGGATCAGTGGCGAACGGGTGAGTAACACGTGAGCAACCTGCCCCGGACTCTGGGATAACAGCTGGAAACAGCTGCTAATACCGGATACGAGCTGCGAAGGCATCTTCAGCAGCTGGAAAGAACTTCGGTCTGGGATGGGCTCGCGGCCTATCAGCTAGTTGGTGAGGTAACGGCTCACCAAGGCGTCGACGGGTAGCCGGCCTGAGAGGGTGACCGGCCACACTGGGACTGAGACACGGCCCAGACTCCTACGGGAGGCAGCAGTGGGGAATATTGCACAATGGGCGCAAGCCTGATGCAGCAACGCCGCGTGAGGGACGACGGCCTTCGGGTTGTAAACCTCTTTTAGCAAGGAAGAAGCGAAAGTGACGGTACTTGCAGAAAAAGCGCCGGCTAACTACGTGCCAGCAGCCGCGGTAATACGTAGGGCGCAAGCGTTATCCGGAATTATTGGGCGTAAAGAGCTCGTAGGCGGTTCGTCGCGTCTGCTGTGAAAACCCGAGGCTCAACCTCGGGCCTGCAGTGGGTACGGGCGAACTAGAGTGCGGTAGGGGAGATTGGAACTCCTGGTGTAGCGGTGGAATGCGCAGATATCAGGAAGAACACCGATGGCGAAGGCAGATCTCTGGGCCGTAACTGACGCTGAGGAGCGAAAGGGTGGGGAGCAAACAGGCTTAGATACCCTGGTAGTCCACCCCGTAAACGTTGGGAACTAGTTGTGGGGTCCATTCCACGGATTCCGTGACGCAGCTAACGCATTAAGTTCCCCGCCTGGGGAGTACGGCCGCAAGGCTAAAACTCAAAGGAATTGACGGGGACCCGCACAAGCGGCGGAGCATGCGGATTAATTCGATGCAACGCGAAGAACCTTACCAAGGCTTGACATACACGAGAACGCTGCAGAAATGTAGAACTCTTTGGACACTCGTGAACAGGTGGTGCATGGTTGTCGTCAGCTCGTGTCGTGAGATGTTGGGTTAAGTCCCGCAACGAGCGCAACCCTCGTTCTATGTTGCCAGCACGTAATGGTGGGAACTCATGGGATACTGCCGGGGTCAACTCGGAGGAAGGTGGGGATGACGTCAAATCATCATGCCCCTTATGTCTTGGGCTTCACGCATGCTACAATGGCCGGTACAAAGGGCTGCAATACCGTAAGGTGGAGCGAATCCCAAAAAGCCGGTCCCAGTTCGGATTGAGGTCTGCAACTCGACCTCATGAAGTCGGAGTCGCTAGTAATCGCAGATCAGCAACGCTGCGGTGAATACGTTCCCGGGTCTTGTACACACCGCCCGTCAAGTCATGAAAGTCGGTAACACCTGAAGCCGGTGGCCCAACCCTTGTGGAGGGAGCCGTCGAAGGTGGGATCGGTAATTAGGACTAAGTCGTAACAAGGTAGCCGTACCGGAAGGTGCGGCTGGATCACCTCCTTTCTAAGGAGCATCTGG
>NZ_JBDHNI010000018.1:0-4618 GCF_039615055.1 Microbacterium sp. X-17 | reverse complement strand
CGTGAGGTCGGTGCGTTGGTTGGTGGTGCCGACGAAGACGTCTTTGATTTGTTCGAGGCGGTTTTGGGTTTCGGTGGCGGTTCCGGTGTAGAGGAGGTTGCCGCGGGCCATGACGTAGGCGCGGTCGGCGATGGTGAGTCCGCTGGTGATGTGTTGGTCGACGAGGAGGACTCCGACGCCGGTGTCGGCGACGGTGCGGATGGTGTGCATGAGGTTGTCGACCACGATCGGTGCGAGTCCGAGGGAGAGTTCGTCGATGACGAGGACCTCGGGTTTGCGGGCGAGGGCTGCGCCGACGACGAGCATTTGTCGTTCCCCGCCGGAGAGGAGTCCGGCGGCGCGGTCGCGGATCTTTGCCAGTTGCGGGAAGTATTCGTACGCGATGTCGGGGTTCCCGCCGCCGAGGACGAAGTGGTCTTGCACGGACAGGCTGCGGACGATGTTGCGTTCCTCAGGGACGTACGCGAGCCCGTTCCGCACCCGCCGGTACAGGGGGGTCCGTTTGGTGGGGGTGCCTTTCCACAGCACGTCGCCCTTCATGGGTTTGATGACCCCGCAGATCGTTTTCAGGGTCGTGGATTTCCCGGCCCCGTTCGGTCCGATCAGCAACACCACCTCACCGCGGTTCACGGTCAGGTCGATGTCGCGGACCGCGGGCAGGTCCCCGTACCCGGAGGTCAGCCCACGGATCTGGAGTTGTTGTTCATCGGTGACCGACGCCCGCACGGCGGGGGTTTCGGTGACCCGGGCCGCGCCGACCGTTTCGACCCGGTCGGGGGTTTCGATGGTGACCGTTTCGACGACCACGACCGTTTCCGGTTCCGGGGCGGTGACCCCGGTGTCGGTGTCGCCGAAGTACGCGTCTTTCACCTGCGGGGACGCGGCGACCTGTTCCGGGGTGCCCGACGCGATCACCGCGCCCTGTTCCAGGACCACGATCTGGTCGCACACGTCCATCACCAAACCCACGTCGTGTTCGACCAGCACGATCGTCATCAACCAGTCATCCGCGAGCCGCCGCACCAGCCGGCCCAGTTCCGCGGTCTCGTTCTCATCCAACCCCGCCGCCGGTTCGTCCAGCAGCAGCACCGACGGGTTCGCTGCGACCGCGCGGGCGATCGCGACCAGCCGCCGCCGCCCGAACGACAAGTCGGATGCCATCGTGTCCAGGTCCCCGGTCAAACCGAACTCGTCGATCGCGGACGACGCGACCGGAGACAGTTTCGGTTTCCCCGGCCGGAACAAGTCGGTCACATACGCGCCCAGGTCCCGCCGTTCACACGCGGTGACAATGTTGTCCCGCACCGTCATCGCGTCGAACAACTCCAACGACTGGAACGACCGCCCCAAACCCGCCCGCGCACGCCGGCGGGTCGGCCAGCCCATCACGTCCTGATCGTTGAGCAGCACCCGACCGGTCTGCGGGTGCACGAACCCGGTCGCCGCGTCGATCACCGTGGTCTTCCCCGCCCCGTTCGGACCGATCAACCCCACAATCTGACCCGGCACCGCCTGGAACGACACCTTCTTGACTGCGTGCACCCCCCCGAACGACACCGACACATCCGACAGTTCCAACGTGACCGGCGCGACCGGCTCCACCCGACCCCGCACCCCACCCGCCGTCGCGGCGTCTGCCGTTTCGGTGGTCGCGGCGTCCGCGGTCTCGGTGGCGGCGTCTGCCGTCTCGGTGGTGTCTGCGGTTACGGCTGGGGTCTTGCGGTGGAAGAGGCGCGCCACCCAGGCGCGGGTCGCGGCCATGGTGGAGAACCCGCCGTTGGGCAGGTACGACAACTGCACCAGCAGCAACAGACCGAGCACGACCTGCACGATCGTGGAGGTCCCGATCAACTGCCGGATCGAGAACGGCAGCAACCCCAACGGGTCGATCAACCCGCCCATGATCGCACCCGCGACATACCCGATCCCACCGATCACCGTGTACAACACGATCGAGATCGAGTGGAAGAACGAGAACATCGGCACGAACTGCACGATCGGGCTGGAATACGTGATCAACAACCCGCCGACACCTGCCAACGCGGCAGCCAACGCGAACGCATACAACTTCGCTTGCGGCACGTTGATCCCCAACGCGGACGCAGCCCGCTCATTCGTCCGCACCGCGATCAGACGCCTGCCGGACCGGCCGCGGCGGAGGTTCATCACCCCGAACGAGGTCACCGCGAGCAGCACCACACACACCACCGCCCACCGCACCGGATACACCAACCCGGACAGGCTGAACCCGAACAGATCCGGCGACCCGATCGAGCCCGCCGCAGCCTGCCCGCCACCCAGAGCGGAGTTGTCCAGGAACTGCTGCTCGATGAACACCGCGAACGTCAACGTCACGATCGCAAGGTTCATCCCCCGCACCCGCACCGCCGGCAACGCGATGATCAACCCGACCAGGATCACCGTGATCACCCCGACCACCGCGCCCAAAAGGAACCCGCCACCGGCCATCACGATCCGAGTCCCGACCCACCCGGCCAGGCCCGCCAACGCCATCTGCGCCAACGAGATCTGCCCCGCATACCCGCTGACTACCACCACCGACAAACAAATGATCCCGAGCGCCGCGCTGATCGAGAGCGCCCCCAACGCGGACGGCGACAAGAACACCAACAACAACACCCCCGCGACCACCAGGATCGCCACCGTCACCCACCGGATCTTCCCGTCGGTCAGCATCGGCGGTTTCGCGAGATCCTCATCGGTCCGGCTCGTCACCGAAATGTTCCGGACCAGCAACGCGACCACCACCACGATCACCGACACCAACGCCTGCACACCCGCGATCGGCCACGACGGGTTACTGGTCTGCAGCAACGTCAACTCCGACTGCAACACCCCGATCAACAACCCACCCGCAAGCGCCAACCAAAACGACCGGAAACCCCCCACCACCGCAGCCACCAGGAACGGCACCACCATCAAACTCAACTGCGTCACCGACAACCCCACGATGTTCACGATCATGATCGCCGCCAACACCGACAAGAAACCCGCCAACCCCCAGTTGATCAACGCCACAAAATCCCGCGACACCCCATGCGTGTCCGCAACACCCTCCGCGACCGCCGTGGTCCGCTTCCCGAACCGGGTATACCGATACACCGGCACCAAAACCGCGGTCAGAACAACCCCGACCCCCAACAGAATCAACCGGTCCACCGACACATCCGCGTTCCCCCACAACGGAATCGAATCCTTCGGCAACACCGGCGCCGGAGCAGACGGAGCCCCACCCCACGTCCCCAACGCCCACGCATACAACACCGCGAAAAACGCCAAACTCGCAACCAACTGAATAATCGGCTGCGCATTCCTCAAACGCCGCACCACCACCGCATAAAACGCAACATTCAACAACACACCCGCACCAAACGCGAGCACCAACGCCACCACCAACGGAACACCCGCACCCCGCAACAGGTAAAACGCGAACGCCCCCACCATCCCCACCGCACCCGACGCGAAATGCACCACACCCGACGCCCGATACACCAACACCAAACTCAACGACCCAAGACCATAAATAGCCCCAGACCCCAACCCCAGAATCGCAAAAATCAGAATCTCGTTCATACCACGAACTCCGGCATCGAAATGGTCCTTCCTGGACTGCTGTGTCCGTCCGGTGCGACCTTTCGGGTCCCGTCGGCATTGACGGGAAGGTCGGTCAAGCGACGTACCCAATGTACGCCGGTCGTCTTTCTGGTGCGCTACTTGATGAGAGTTTCGTGGGCTTTTTGGCGTGCGTGGCCCCAGATCTGTTGGTTTCCGGGTCCGTAGGACGCGGTGGTCCAGGTCTCGTCGTCGATGATCCGGCCGCCCCACCCGTATTCGATCTCGAACCCGGAGGGCGAGTTCACGTAGAACGAGGTCATCAGATCGTTGGCGTGCTTGCCCAGCTCGCCCGTGATCGGCATCCCGTTCTTCTTCGCCTCGTCCATCGCGATCCCGACATCTTCCAGAGCACGACACTCCAACATGATGTGGTTCAACAGCTTCGGGCTCTTCAACCCCGCGATCGCCAACGAATGATGCCTCGGATTGCAGTGCAGGAAACAAGACCGCACCTGCTCGTTCCGCATGTAATCACTGACCCGGAAACCCAACACGTTCGTGTAGAAGTCCAACACCTCCGTGTACGGCTCCACCAGCATCACCACATGCCCCGCACCGAAATCCCCGGTCACGAAACCCTGATGCCCCCGCTGCAACCGCACCGGACCCTGCGCCGCGAGCGGCGCCGTGTACACCACACCCCGCACCCCCGCCGGATCCTCGAACACGAGAAACTCATCCGGCGCCAACAACGACGCCGTATCGAACTCCCCCTCCAACAAAGGGATCCCCCGCTCCACGAACCGGTCCCGGATCCCGGCCAGCTCCACACTGTCCGCGACCTCCCACCCGATCTCCCGAATATCGTCCTCACCCGTCGGACGGATCAGATACCGCAACCGCCGATCATCCATCCGCAGCAACAGATCCCCACCCACCTCACCGGCGAACGACGCCTCCACCGCAAGAAACTTCTCCGCGAAATCACGCCACGCCACCGTGTCAGAAGCACCGATCGACACATAACCCAACTGCATAACCG
>NZ_JBDHNI010000017.1:0-4627 GCF_039615055.1 Microbacterium sp. X-17 | reverse complement strand
GCTGGGAGCCTCTCGCCCGAAGGCATGGAAATCTCATCTTGAGGCCGGCTTCCCGCTTAGATGCTTTCAGCGGTTATCCATCCCGAACGTAGCTAATCAGCGGTGCTCTTGGCAGAACAACTGACACACCAGAGGTTCGTCCAACCCGGTCCTCTCGTACTAGGGTCAGATCCTCTCAAATTTCCTACGCGCGCAGCGGATAGGGACCGAACTGTCTCACGACGTTCTAAACCCAGCTCGCGTACCGCTTTAATGGGCGAACAGCCCAACCCTTGGGACCTACTCCAGCCCCAGGATGCGACGAGCCGACATCGAGGTGCCAAACCATGCCGTCGATATGGACTCTTGGGCAAGATCAGCCTGTTATCCCCGAGGTACCTTTTATCCGTTGAGCGACAGCGCTTCCACAAGCCACTGCCGGATCACTAGTCCCGACTTTCGTCCCTGCTCGACCTGTCAGTCTCACAGTCAAGCTCCCTTGTGCACTTACACTCGCCACCTGATTGCCAACCAGGTTGAGGGAACCTTTGGGCGCCTCCGTTACTTTTTGGGAGGCAACCGCCCCAGTTAAACTACCCACCAGGCACTGTCCCTGAACCGGATTACGGTTCGAAGTTAGATATCCAGAGTGACCAGAGTGGTATTTCAACAATGACTCCACGTGAACTGGCGTCCACGCTTCAAAGTCTCCCACCTATCCTACACAAGCCACACCGAACACCAATACCAAGCTGTAGTAAAGGTCACGGGGTCTTTCCGTCCTGCTGCGCGTAACGAGCATCTTTACTCGTAGTGCAATTTCGCCGAGTTCGCGGTTGAGACAGTTGGGAAGTCGTTACGCCATTCGTGCAGGTCGGAACTTACCCGACAAGGAATTTCGCTACCTTAGGATGGTTATAGTTACCACCGCCGTTTACTGGGGCTTAAATTCTGAGCTTCGCTTACGCTAACCCTTCCTCTTAACCTTCCAGCACCGGGCAGGCGTCAGTCCGTATACATCGTCTTGCGACTTGGCACGGACCTGTGTTTTTAGTAAACAGTCGCTACCCACTAGTCTCTGCGGCCTCCAAACGCTTTCGGAGCAAGTCCTAATACGTCGAAGGCCCCCCTTCTCCCGAAGTTACGGGGGCATTTTGCCGAGTTCCTTAACCACGATTCTCTCGATCTCCTTGGTATTCTCTACCTGACCACCTGAGTCGGTTTAGGGTACGGGCGGCTAGAACCTCGCGTCGATGCTTTTCTTGGCAGCATAGGATCACCCACTTTTTATCCGCATCGTGTCTCAGCCGTAAGAGCTGCGGATTTGCCTACAGCTCGGCCTACGCACTTGCACCAGGACAACCATCGCCTGGCTTGGGCTACCTTCCTGCGTCACACCTGTTAATACGCTAACCGCACCAGCATGGGGTCGTGCGCTAGCCAGCGGACCGCTCCCCGAAGGGTTGAGTCCGAAGATTCGGGCACTTAGCACCACTGGATTGATTGGGGCGGTTCTTCGCCGGTACGGGAATATCAACCCGTTGTCCATCGACTACGCCTGTCGGCCTCGCCTTAGGTCCCGACTTACCCAGGGCAGATTAGCTTGACCCTGGAACCCTTGGTCTTTCGGAGGACGTGTTTCTCACACGTCTTTCGCTACTCATGCCTGCATTCTCACTCGTGTCGCGTCCACGGCTGGGTTACCCCGCCGCTTCACTCGCGACACGACGCTCTCCTACCCATCAACACGGCTGGACCACGAAGGCCTACCACTAATGTCAATGCCACAACTTCGGTGGCGTGCTTGAGCCCCGTTACATTGTCGGCGCGGAATCACTTGACCAGTGAGCTATTACGCACTCTTTCAAGGGTGGCTGCTTCTAAGCCAACCTCCTGGTTGTCAAGGCAACTCCACATCCTTTCCCACTTAGCACGCGCTTTGGGACCTTAGTTGGTGGTCTGGGTTGTTTCCCTCTCGACTATGAAGCTTATCCCCCACAGTCTCACTGCTGCGCTCTCACTTACCGGCATTCGGAGTTTGGCTGACGTCAGTAACCTGGTGGGGCCCATCGGCCATCCAGTAGCTCTACCTCCGGCAAGAAACACGCAACGCTGCACCTAAATGCATTTCGGAGAGAACCAGCTATCACGAAGTTTGATTGGCCTTTCACCCCTATCCACAGCTCATCCCCTCAGTTTTCAACCTAAGTGGGTTCGGTCCTCCACGACGTCTTACCGTCGCTTCAACCTGGCCATGGATAGATCACTTCGCTTCGGGTCTAGGACATGCGACTGAATCGCCCTATTCAGACTCGCTTTCGCTACGGCTACCCCTCTCGGGTTAACCTCGCCACATATCGCTAACTCGCAGGCTCATTCTTCAAAAGGCACGCTGTCACCCCTGCTAAGGAGGCTCCAACGGTTTGTAAGCAAACGGTTTCAGGTACTATTTCACTCCCCTCCCGGGGTACTTTTCACCTTTCCCTCACGGTACTTGTCCGCTATCGGTCATCTGGGAGTATTTAGGCTTATCAGGTGGTCCTGACAGATTCACACGGGATTTCTCGGGCCCCGTGCTACTTGGGATACTTCTCGCGCCAAGGGGGGCATTTCGACTACGGGGTTGGCACCCTCTATGACTGGCCTTTCAATGCCATTCGTCTATACCCTCTTGTAACGCTCGCTGTTCGGCAGAACAACATGAAAAGTCCCACAACCCCGAACGTGCAACGCCTGCCGGCTATCACACACGCTCGGTTTAGCCTGTTCCGGTTTCGCTCGCCACTACTAACGGAATCGCGGTTGCTTTCTCTTCCTGTGGGTACTGAGATGTTTCACTTCCCCACGTTCCCTCTACCCGCCCTATATATTCAGGCGGGAGTCACTGGGTCGGCACGCCGCCCAGCGGGGTTTCCCCATTCGGAGACCCTCGGATCAAAGTTTGCTTATCAACTCCCCGAGGCTTATCGCAGATTGCTACGTCCTTCTTCGGCTCCAGATGCCAAGGCATCCACCGTTTGCTCTTAAAGACTTGAAATCACATGAGTTGATCTATTCGATCATTCGTTTGTGAAACGATCCCGAAGGATCGTCTCTAAGATGCTCGCGTCCACTGTGTAGTTCTCAAAGTACGGGCGGTGCCCCTCTCGCGTTGTCCGTCGGACAAGCAAGAAGGGCCCAGAGGTCCGTCTGGCTCCTTGCGGAGCGCATCCGGTCCCTCAGGACCCAACAGCGTGCATGTCTCGATCTCTCTCACCGAGCCGTTCCGGTCGCAAGCGACGTACTGAGCTCGACTCGATCCCTCGAGACCTCGTCAAATGTTCCACCCATGAGCTAACCCCTCGAAGACATTCGCTCCGAGTGGGCTCTGGGATCTCCGAGGAGATCCAGATGCTCCTTAGAAAGGAGGTGATCCAGCCGCACCTTCCGGTACGGCTACCTTGTTACGACTTAGTCCTAATTACCGATCCCACCTTCGACGGCTCCCTCCACAAGGGTTGGGCCACCGGCTTCAGGTGTTACCGACTTTCATGACTTGACGGGCGGTGTGTACAAGACCCGGGAACGTATTCACCGCAGCGTTGCTGATCTGCGATTACTAGCGACTCCGACTTCATGAGGTCGAGTTGCAGACCTCAATCCGAACTGGGACCGGCTTTTTGGGATTCGCTCCACCTTACGGTATTGCAGCCCTTTGTACCGGCCATTGTAGCATGCGTGAAGCCCAAGACATAAGGGGCATGATGATTTGACGTCATCCCCACCTTCCTCCGAGTTGACCCCGGCAGTATCCCATGAGTTCCCACCATTACGTGCTGGCAACATAGAACGAGGGTTGCGCTCGTTGCGGGACTTAACCCAACATCTCACGACACGAGCTGACGACAACCATGCACCACCTGTTCACGAGTGTCCAAAGAGTTCTACATTTCTGCAGCGTTCTCGTGTATGTCAAGCCTTGGTAAGGTTCTTCGCGTTGCATCGAATTAATCCGCATGCTCCGCCGCTTGTGCGGGTCCCCGTCAATTCCTTTGAGTTTTAGCCTTGCGGCCGTACTCCCCAGGCGGGGAACTTAATGCGTTAGCTGCGTCACGGAATCCGTGGAATGGACCCCACAACTAGTTCCCAACGTTTACGGGGTGGACTACCAGGGTATCTAAGCCTGTTTGCTCCCCACCCTTTCGCTCCTCAGCGTCAGTTACGGCCCAGAGATCTGCCTTCGCCATCGGTGTTCTTCCTGATATCTGCGCATTCCACCGCTACACCAGGAGTTCCAATCTCCCCTACCGCACTCTAGTTCGCCCGTACCCACTGCAGGCCCGAGGTTGAGCCTCGGGTTTTCACAGCAGACGCGACGAACCGCCTACGAGCTCTTTACGCCCAATAATTCCGGATAACGCTTGCGCCCTACGTATTACCGCGGCTGCTGGCACGTAGTTAGCCGGCGCTTTTTCTGCAAGTACCGTCACTTTCGCTTCTTCCTTGCTAAAAGAGGTTTACAACCCGAAGGCCGTCGTCCCTCACGCGGCGTTGCTGCATCAGGCTTGCGCCCATTGTGCAATATTCCCCACTGCTGCCTCCCGTAGGAGTCTGGGCCGTGTCTCAGTCCCAGTGTGGCCGGTCACCCTCTCAGGCCGGCTACCCGTCG
>NZ_JBDHNI010000016.1:0-5275 GCF_039615055.1 Microbacterium sp. X-17 | reverse complement strand
TTTCGTGGGCTTTTTGGCGTGCGTGGCCCCAGATCTGTTGGTTTCCGGGTCCGTAGGACGCGGTGGTCCAGGTCTCGTCGTCGATGATCCGGCCGCCCCACCCGTATTCGATCTCGAACCCGGAGGGCGAGTTCACGTAGAACGAGGTCATCAGATCGTTGGCGTGCTTGCCCAGCTCGCCCGTGATCGGCATCCCGTTCTTCTTCGCCTCGTCCATCGCGATCCCGACATCTTCCAGAGCACGACACTCCAACATGATGTGGTTCAACAGCTTCGGGCTCTTCAACCCCGCGATCGCCAACGAATGATGCCTCGGATTGCAGTGCAGGAAACAAGACCGCACCTGCTCGTTCCGCATGTAATCACTGACCCGGAAACCCAACACGTTCGTGTAGAAGTCCAACACCTCCGTGTACGGCTCCACCAGCATCACCACATGCCCCGCACCGAAATCCCCGGTCACGAAACCCTGATGCCCCCGCTGCAACCGCACCGGACCCTGCGCCGCGAGCGGCGCCGTGTACACCACACCCCGCACCCCCGCCGGATCCTCGAACACGAGAAACTCATCCGGCGCCAACAACGACGCCGTATCGAACTCCCCCTCCAACAAAGGGATCCCCCGCTCCACGAACCGGTCCCGGATCCCGGCCAGCTCCACACTGTCCGCGACCTCCCACCCGATCTCCCGAATATCGTCCTCACCCGTCGGACGGATCAGATACCGCAACCGCCGATCATCCATCCGCAGCAACAGATCCCCACCCACCTCACCGGCGAACGACGCCTCCACCGCAAGAAACTTCTCCGCGAAATCACGCCACGCCACCGTGTCAGAAGCACCGATCGACACATAACCCAACTGCATAACCGTCCTCCTCGACGATGCGGAATGTCCCCCCAGAATCGACGGGCTCTCACGGTCCGCCAAGGCCCGGTGCCGTATGTCGGAACGCCCGTCCTATCCGGAATCCGACGCCCCCGGGGACTCAGTCCAGGAACGCCGCCGTGAACGATCGGGCGATGCGCACGGTCGCGGTGCGCAGCTGGAGAACGACCTGCGAGGGCACGAACCGCTGCGGCGAACCGCTGAGCGACACCGCCCCGAGCAGCCCCAGGGTCGGGCTGATCACCGGCGCCGCGATGCTGGCGATGCCGGAGACCGGATCCCCGTACGCGACCCCGTCCCGCCGGATGCGTTCGAGCTGCAACCGCAGCGCGCCGAGGTCGATGCCCGCTCCTTGCGCGACGTCCGGCAGCCGCGGGATCGCGTCCCGGTAGCCGACGAGATCGCGGTGGGCGAGCATGACCATGCCGAGCGGGGAGCTCAGCGCCCGCGTGCGCGCACCGACCCGTCCCGGGGTCATCACCGAGCCGTAGCCCACGATCTTCTCGAGGTAGAGGACGTCCTGCTGACGCAGGATCGCGAGGCAGACGGTCGCCCGCGTGATGTCGTACAGATTCTGGAGATGCGGCAGCGCGAGATCGCGGAACTGGCGGTCGCGTCCCTGCGAGGCGAGCTCCATGAGCTTGGGTCCGGGAACGTACATCGTCCCCTCGCGCACCACCAGATCCCAGTGCAGGAGGACGGCCAGCAGCCGGTGCGCCGTCGATTTCGGGATGCCCGCCCGCCGCGCCAGCTCCGTCACGCCCAGCGGCCGGCGCGAGGCGTCGAACGACGTCAGGAGCGCCAGAGCCTTGTCGAGGGAGGTGAGGGATTCCCCCGAGAGTCCGTCCGAACCCGACGTCTCGGGAACGGCGGATCGCACCACGCCCCTGTCCACGGGAACCTCCGGAATCCGGTCGCGTGGCTGGCCTCCGTTGGCCAGACGCTCGCGCTTGTCTTGGAGATTACCCACGTGCTCCGGGCCGCGCCAGCCCGAATCCCGCACGCCACGGGACGCCGTTCCACACCGTAGGACAGCGGCCGTTCCAGATTCTGGAACGGGCCCTTGTCCCGCCGGATCGGCAGTCGCAGAGTCGTCGCAACCCAGGTTGTGCAAGTTCGTGGAAGGGGTTGTCGATGACGATGACAGAGAGTGGGACGCCGTCCGGAACGAGCGTCCCCGAGACGAAGAATCCGCCGGCCAAAAGCGCGCCCGTGCCACGTGCGCGGCCCTGGCAGGCGTACCTCAATGAGGCCGCCCTCGGGCTCAACAACTATTGGTATCCGGCCTTCTTCTCCCAGGAGCTCGAGGAGGGCGGCACGCTCGCGGAGGAGGTCTGCGGCGAGCGGATGATCTTCAAGCGCGTAAAGGGCGAGGTGTACGCGGTCCGCGACCGGTGCGCGCATCGCGGTGTCGCGTTCTCCGTGCGTCCCGAATGCCTCAGCGACAACACCCTCACGTGCTGGTATCACGGGTTCACCTATGACGTGCGCAACGGCGAGCTGGTCCAGGTCGGGTCCCACCCGGGCTCGAACCTGATCGGCAAGCTGAAGATCCCCACGTTCAAGGTCCGCGAGGCGTTCAGCATGGTGTGGGTCTTCATCGGCGACGAGGACCGGCCGTTCGAGGAGGATCTTCCCCCGGTGCTGCAGCGCGCGCTGTCCGGCGAGGAGCGGCGGGCGTTCTTCCCCGTCGCCCGGGTGAAGATCCCGTCCGACTGGCGCCTGGGCATGGAGAACGGCATCGACGCCGGCCACGTGTGGGGCCACCGCGACGCGGAGCTGGTCCGCCAGGGTCCGCTGCCCAACCCGCTCGGGTTCTTCCCGCGGGACACCCGCGGGGTGACGACCGACACGACGCCCGGGCACGCCGCCAAGATGGACACCGGACACACCTCGTACGAGAACGTGTGGACCGTGGAGATCGAGGGGAACACGATCAGCGCAGCCCGGCTGCCCTCCGACACGCAGGCCGCAGCCCAGCTCGGCGAGGCGCTGGAGAGCTTCTCGGACACGCCGGAGAAGCTCTTCGACGATCTCGGCGTCTACCTCCCGGGCATGTTCGTCCTCGCGAGCTTCCCCGACGGTCACCAGGTCGGATACGAGTGGTACGTGCCGGTCGACGAGCACCACCACATGTACACGATCCTGGCGTCGGAGATCGTCCACAGCGACGAGGAGGAGGCGAAGTACCTGGAGGAATACAAGAACCGGTGGGCCGACCTCGTCTGGTCGAAGGATCCCGACCTGATCGGCTTCAACAACTTCGACGCGTTCGCTCGGGAGCAGATCGCTCACGGCTACGACCACGAAGACTTCTGGCAGAACGAGCACCTCTACCTGCCGGACTTCGTGATCACGCAGTGGCGGCAGTTCGTCTCCCGGGAGGCTCGCGGGTTCGTTCAGCGGGGCGATCTCGCTCCGCGCCCGGACGACCCCGAACCGTCCGTGATCAAGTACGTGCACTAGCCAGAGGATCCCGTGGCCCTGAATACCGTGCGGACGAAGAGCGTCCGTTCCCTGACCGACTCGGTGATCGAGCTGACGTTGGAGTCCGCGGAGG
The DNA here is from genome assembly GCF_039615055.1 of Microbacterium sp. X-17. Taxonomy (NCBI): domain Bacteria; kingdom Bacillati; phylum Actinomycetota; class Actinomycetes; order Micrococcales; family Microbacteriaceae; genus Microbacterium; species Microbacterium sp. X-17. The sequence continues at coordinate 1,826 of NZ_JBDHNI010000016.1, read as the reverse complement.
GAGTTCCGCTTCCGGAGTGCGCGCCCGGCGCGCACATCGAGCTGACCCTTCCGTCCGGACTGCGACGTCAGTACTCGATCGTCGAGATGTCCGCCGACCGTGCCTCCTGCACGATCGCGGTGCTTCGGGAGGAGAACGGACGAGGCGGCTCTCAGGAGCTCCACGAGATCGCTCGGGAAGGGCTCGAACTGCCGGTGGAGGCGATCCGGAACAACTTCGCTCTGGAGGAGGCCCGGGCGTACTGCTTCATCGCCGGCGGGATCGGCGTGACTCCGCTGATCCCGATGGTGCGGGAGGCGGACCGCCGGGGGGTTCCCTGGACTCTGCACTACGGCGCGCGGTCCCGCGGGCACATGGCCTACGCGGACGAGATCGTCGCCGAGTTCGGGACGGACCGCGTGACGCTCGTTCCGGAGGACGAGGCCGGGATGATGGACATCGCTTCCATCGTCCCCGCCTCGGCGCCCGAGGCGATTGTGTACTGCTGCGGTCCGAACGGTCTGATCATGGCGGTGGAGGAGGCGACCAGGCAGAACCATCGTGCCTTCCGCTCGGAGCGGTTCTCCGCCGAGGGCGTCGTGCAGGACGTGTCCGCGGACGGCTCCTTCCTCATCGAGCTGCACAGCACAGGTGAGGTGTTGGAGGTGCCGCCGGACGTGTCGATCCTCGACGTCGTGCTGACGGTGCGCCCGGACCACCCGTGGTCGTGCGAGGAGGGCTTCTGCGGAACCTGCGAGACCGGCGTGCTGGAGGGGGAGCCCGAGCACCGCGGCCTCATCGAATGCGAGGGGAACGGCATGCTGATCTGCGTCGGACGTTCCCGGTCGCCACGCCTCGTTCTCGACCTCTGAGTCGATCGAACGAGCGTTCCGTCCCATGGGACGAGCCCTTGGGCGCGTCGTGAGAACCGGAGAATCTAGGGATCGTTCCCCATTGTCGAGGGAGGAAGGCGGCGGTTATGCAGTTGGGTTATGTGTCGATCGGTGCTTCTGACACGGTGGCGTGGCGTGATTTCGCGGAGAAGTTTCTTGCGGTGGAGGCGTCGTTCGCCGGTGAGGTGGGTGGGGATCTGTTGCTGCGGATGGATGATCGGCGGTTGCGGTATCTGATCCGTCCGACGGGTGAGGACGATATTCGGGAGATCGGGTGGGAGGTCGCGGACAGTGTGGAGCTGGCCGGGATCCGGGACCGGTTCGTGGAGCGGGGGATCCCTTTGTTGGAGGGGGAGTTCGATACGGCGTCGTTGTTGGCGCCGGATGAGTTTCTCGTGTTCGAGGATCCGGCGGGGGTGCGGGGTGTGGTGTACACGGCGCCGCTCGCGGCGCAGGGTCCGGTGCGGTTGCAGCGGGGGCATCAGGGTTTCGTGACCGGGGATTTCGGTGCGGGGCATGTGGTGATGCTGGTGGAGCCGTACACGGAGGTGTTGGACTTCTACACGAACGTGTTGGGTTTCCGGGTCAGTGATTACATGCGGAACGAGCAGGTGCGGTCTTGTTTCCTGCACTGCAATCCGAGGCATCATTCGTTGGCGATCGCGGGGTTGAAGAGCCCGAAGCTGTTGAACCACATCATGTTGGAGTGTCGTGCTCTGGAAGATGTCGGGATCGCGATGGACGAGGCGAAGAAGAACGGGATGCCGATCACGGGCGAGCTGGGCAAGCACGCCAACGATCTGATGACCTCGTTCTACGTGAACTCGCCCTCCGGGTTCGAGATCGAATACGGGTGGGGCGGCCGGATCATCGACGACGAGACCTGGACCACCGCGTCCTACGGACCCGGAAACCAACAGATCTGGGGCCACGCACGCCAAAAAGCCCACGAAA
>NZ_JBDHNI010000015.1:0-7002 GCF_039615055.1 Microbacterium sp. X-17 | reverse complement strand
GGAAGGACCATTTCGATGCCGGAGTTCGTGGTATGAACGAGATTCTGATTTTTGCGATTCTGGGGTTGGGGTCTGGGGCTATTTATGGTCTTGGGTCGTTGAGTTTGGTGTTGGTGTATCGGGCGTCGGGTGTGGTGCATTTCGCGTCGGGTGCGGTGGGGATGGTGGGGGCGTTCGCGTTTTACCTGTTGCGGGGTGCGGGTGTTCCGTTGGTGGTGGCGTTGGTGCTCGCGTTTGGTGCGGGTGTGTTGTTGAATGTTGCGTTTTATGCGGTGGTGGTGCGGCGTTTGAGGAATGCGCAGCCGATTATTCAGTTGGTTGCGAGTTTGGCGTTTTTCGCGGTGTTGTATGCGTGGGCGTTGGGGACGTGGGGTGGGGCTCCGTCTGCTCCGGCGCCGGTGTTGCCGAAGGATTCGATTCCGTTGTGGGGGAACGCGGATGTGTCGGTGGACCGGTTGATTCTGTTGGGGGTCGGGGTTGTTCTGACCGCGGTTTTGGTGCCGGTGTATCGGTATACCCGGTTCGGGAAGCGGACCACGGCGGTCGCGGAGGGTGTTGCGGACACGCATGGGGTGTCGCGGGATTTTGTGGCGTTGATCAACTGGGGGTTGGCGGGTTTCTTGTCGGTGTTGGCGGCGATCATGATCGTGAACATCGTGGGGTTGTCGGTGACGCAGTTGAGTTTGATGGTGGTGCCGTTCCTGGTGGCTGCGGTGGTGGGGGGTTTCCGGTCGTTTTGGTTGGCGCTTGCGGGTGGGTTGTTGATCGGGGTGTTGCAGTCGGAGTTGACGTTGCTGCAGACCAGTAACCCGTCGTGGCCGATCGCGGGTGTGCAGGCGTTGGTGTCGGTGATCGTGGTGGTGGTCGCGTTGCTGGTCCGGAACATTTCGGTGACGAGCCGGACCGATGAGGATCTCGCGAAACCGCCGATGCTGACCGACGGGAAGATCCGGTGGGTGACGGTGGCGATCCTGGTGGTCGCGGGGGTGTTGTTGTTGGTGTTCTTGTCGCCGTCCGCGTTGGGGGCGCTCTCGATCAGCGCGGCGCTCGGGATCATTTGTTTGTCGGTGGTGGTAGTCAGCGGGTATGCGGGGCAGATCTCGTTGGCGCAGATGGCGTTGGCGGGCCTGGCCGGGTGGGTCGGGACTCGGATCGTGATGGCCGGTGGCGGGTTCCTTTTGGGCGCGGTGGTCGGGGTGATCACGGTGATCCTGGTCGGGTTGATCATCGCGTTGCCGGCGGTGCGGGTGCGGGGGATGAACCTTGCGATCGTGACGTTGACGTTCGCGGTGTTCATCGAGCAGCAGTTCCTGGACAACTCCGCTCTGGGTGGCGGGCAGGCTGCGGCGGGCTCGATCGGGTCGCCGGATCTGTTCGGGTTCAGCCTGTCCGGGTTGGTGTATCCGGTGCGGTGGGCGGTGGTGTGTGTGGTGCTGCTCGCGGTGACCTCGTTCGGGGTGATGAACCTCCGCCGCGGCCGGTCCGGCAGGCGTCTGATCGCGGTGCGGACGAATGAGCGGGCTGCGTCCGCGTTGGGGATCAACGTGCCGCAAGCGAAGTTGTATGCGTTCGCGTTGGCTGCCGCGTTGGCAGGTGTCGGCGGGTTGTTGATCACGTATTCCAGCCCGATCGTGCAGTTCGTGCCGATGTTCTCGTTCTTCCACTCGATCTCGATCGTGTTGTACACGGTGATCGGTGGGATCGGGTATGTCGCGGGTGCGATCATGGGCGGGTTGATCGACCCGTTGGGGTTGCTGCCGTTCTCGATCCGGCAGTTGATCGGGACCTCCACGATCGTGCAGGTCGTGCTCGGTCTGTTGCTGCTGGTGCAGTTGTCGTACCTGCCCAACGGCGGGTTCTCCACCATGGCCGCGACCCGCGCCTGGGTGGCGCGCCTCTTCCACCGCAAGACCCCAGCCGTAACCGCAGACACCACCGAGACGGCAGACGCCGCCACCGAGACCGCGGACGCCGCGACCACCGAAACGGCAGACGCCGCGACGGCGGGTGGGGTGCGGGGTCGGGTGGAGCCGGTCGCGCCGGTCACGTTGGAACTGTCGGATGTGTCGGTGTCGTTCGGGGGGGTGCACGCAGTCAAGAAGGTGTCGTTCCAGGCGGTGCCGGGTCAGATTGTGGGGTTGATCGGTCCGAACGGGGCGGGGAAGACCACGGTGATCGACGCGGCGACCGGGTTCGTGCACCCGCAGACCGGTCGGGTGCTGCTCAACGATCAGGACGTGATGGGCTGGCCGACCCGCCGGCGTGCGCGGGCGGGTTTGGGGCGGTCGTTCCAGTCGTTGGAGTTGTTCGACGCGATGACGGTGCGGGACAACATTGTCACCGCGTGTGAACGGCGGGACCTGGGCGCGTATGTGACCGACTTGTTCCGGCCGGGGAAACCGAAACTGTCTCCGGTCGCGTCGTCCGCGATCGACGAGTTCGGTTTGACCGGGGACCTGGACACGATGGCATCCGACTTGTCGTTCGGGCGGCGGCGGCTGGTCGCGATCGCCCGCGCGGTCGCAGCGAACCCGTCGGTGCTGCTGCTGGACGAACCGGCGGCGGGGTTGGATGAGAACGAGACCGCGGAACTGGGCCGGCTGGTGCGGCGGCTCGCGGATGACTGGTTGATGACGATCGTGCTGGTCGAACACGACGTGGGTTTGGTGATGGACGTGTGCGACCAGATCGTGGTCCTGGAACAGGGCGCGGTGATCGCGTCGGGCACCCCGGAACAGGTCGCCGCGTCCCCGCAGGTGAAAGACGCGTACTTCGGCGACACCGACACCGGGGTCACCGCCCCGGAACCGGAAACGGTCGTGGTCGTCGAAACGGTCACCATCGAAACCCCCGACCGGGTCGAAACGGTCGGCGCGGCCCGGGTCACCGAAACCCCCGCCGTGCGGGCGTCGGTCACCGATGAACAACAACTCCAGATCCGTGGGCTGACCTCCGGGTACGGGGACCTGCCCGCGGTCCGCGACATCGACCTGACCGTGAACCGCGGTGAGGTGGTGTTGCTGATCGGACCGAACGGGGCCGGGAAATCCACGACCCTGAAAACGATCTGCGGGGTCATCAAACCCATGAAGGGCGACGTGCTGTGGAAAGGCACCCCCACCAAACGGACCCCCCTGTACCGGCGGGTGCGGAACGGGCTCGCGTACGTCCCTGAGGAACGCAACATCGTCCGCAGCCTGTCCGTGCAAGACCACTTCGTCCTCGGCGGCGGGAACCCCGACATCGCGTACGAATACTTCCCGCAACTGGCAAAGATCCGCGACCGCGCCGCCGGACTCCTCTCCGGCGGGGAACGACAAATGCTCGTCGTCGGCGCAGCCCTCGCCCGCAAACCCGAGGTCCTCGTCATCGACGAACTCTCCCTCGGACTCGCACCGATCGTGGTCGACAACCTCATGCACACCATCCGCACCGTCGCCGACACCGGCGTCGGAGTCCTCCTCGTCGACCAACACATCACCAGCGGACTCACCATCGCCGACCGCGCCTACGTCATGGCCCGCGGCAACCTCCTCTACACCGGAACCGCCACCGAAACCCAAAACCGCCTCGAACAAATCAAAGACGTCTTCGTCGGCACCACCAACCAACGCACCGACCTCACGACGCCCGAACCCAGCAGGACATGACCCCGCGGATCGTCCGGTCCCTCAACTCGTTCCCCCGATAAAAAGCACCAGTCAATGAAGAGTGGAGTATCGAAATGAACAGAAAACACCTCACACGGTCCATGGCCGTGGTCATCGCGGTCGGCGCGTTGCTGACGACAGCGGCCTGTAGCGGGAACTCGTCGTCCTCGCCCTCCGGGTCCGCCAACGGCACGCCGATCGAGATCGGAATGATCGTCGACGTCACCGGTCCGATCTCCTTCGCCACCACCCCCACGGGTGCGAAGGCGGCCGTCGCGTCGATCAACGCGGCCGGCGGCGTGAACGGTCACCCCCTCGACCTGTTCGTCTGCGACTCGGGTGGCAACAGCACCACCGCAGCCGACTGCGGACAGCAGATGGTGTCCAAGCAGGTCGCGGCGGTGATCCGCCCCAGCAGCATCGTGGCCGACTCGTTCATCCCGATCCTGGAAGCGGCGAAGATCCCCATGATCGCGCCGCAGGTCTCCACCCCGGCGGGCTTCAGCTCGCCGGAGACCTTCGCGTTGGCCGACTCCCCGCCGATCTACTACCCCGGTTTCGCCCGCATGCTGGCAGACCAGGGCTCGAGCAACATCGCCATGGTGAGCGCGGAGGGCGCGGCATTCGCCAGCATCTTCCAGCTCCCGCCGCTCGGCGTGAAGAACTACTCGCGTCCGATCAACTTCAACAACGTGACGGTGCCTCTCACGGCGGCGGACATGGCGCCGTATGCCCAGGCGGTCAACAACACCAACCCGGATGGCGTCATCGCGGCGGTGCCGGACCAGCAGGCGATCAGCCTGACCCAGCTGCTGAAGTCCAGCAACCCGGCTCAGAAGATCGTCGTCTTCGGGACGGACGCGGCGAACGTGATCTCGAACATCACGTCGACGTTGGGCACGGTGCAGGGTCTGTACACGCTGAACTACTACAACGCCGGCGGCAGCGAGCCGGTTGCGCAGGAGTACCGCACGCAGACCGCCGCGCTGGGCGCCTCGGCTGACCAGGCCGTGAACGACTACGCCATGCAGGCCGCGTACGCGGCCGTGCTGGTGTTCGCCGAGGTTTCGGGGGGCATGTCCTCCGACATCACGGGGGCCAACGTGACCACGGCGCTGAACCAGGCGAACAACGTGACGATCAACGGGTTCGCCCCGGCGATCAACTTCACCACGCCTGTTCCGCAGGCCGGTGGAGCGCGCGTGTTCACCGCGTGCGTCCAGGAGGCGACCTACAGCGGCACGACGAAGAAGGCGCTCGGCGGCTTCATCAACGCGTTCACGGGCGCTGCCTGCTCGTAACACGCTGAAACCGGTTCGGTGGAGGGCGGCCCCATCGTCGCCCTCCACCGAATCTGCATGTAACACCCCGGATGGAGGATGTGAGGGATGAGCAAGGTGAAGGTTGCGATTATTGGGTCGGGGAACATTGGGACGGATTTGATGTTCAAGGTGATTCGGGGTGGGGTGAATTTGGAGTTGGCGGCGATGGTGGGGATCGACGCGGCGTCGGATGGTTTGGCTCGTGCGGCGCGGTTGGGTGTTCCGGTGACGCATGAGGGTGTTGAGGGTTTGGTCGCGATGCCGGGGTTTGGGGAGATCGAGATTGTGTTTGATGCGACGAGCGCGAGGGCGCATGTGCATAACGCTTCGGTGTTGGAGCCGTACGGGAAGCGGTTGATTGATTTGACGCCGGCGGCGATTGGTCCGTATGTGGTGCCTGCGGTGAATTTGGATGAGCATGTGGATGCGTCGAATATCAATATGGTGACGTGTGGGGGGCAGGCGACGATCCCGGTGGTCGCGGCGATTAGTGCGGTGGTGCCGGTGGTGTATGCGGAGATTGTTGCGTCGATCGCGTCGCGGAGTGCGGGGCCGGGGACGCGGGCGAATATTGATGAGTTCACGGAGACCACGTCGTTGGCGATTGAGCGGGTGGGGGGTGCGGGTCGGGGTCGGGCGATCATTATTTTGAATCCGGCGGAGCCGCCGTTGATGATGCGGGACACGGTGTTCGCGTTGGTCCGGGTCGAGGATGAGTCGGTGCTGGATGGGGTGGTGGCGAGTGTGGAGGAGATGGTTTCCCGGGTGGCGGGGTATGTGCCGGGGTATCGGTTGAAGCAGCCGGTCACGATCCGGCCGGTGCCGGCGGATCAGCCGGTGGAGACTCTCCTGGACCCGGGCTATGCGGGGGGGCGTCCGACGCATCAGGTGTCGGTGCTTTTGGAGGTGGAGGGTGCGGCGCATTATTTGCCGGCGTATGCGGGGAATTTGGACATTATGACGTCGGCGGCGGTGCAGACTGCGGAGCGGATCGCTGTTGTGAAGGCGGGTGTGTGATGGGGTCGAAGATTTTCGTGCAGGATGTGACGTTGCGTGATGGGATGCACGCGGTCCGGCATCGGATCACTCCGGAGAACGTGAAAGCCATCGTCCGCGCGTTGGATGCGGCGGGGGTGGATGCGATCGAGGTTGCGCATGGGGATGGGCTCGCGGGGGGGTCGTTGAATTATGGTCCGGGGTCGAACAGTGATTGGGAGTGGATTGAAGCGGCCGCGTCCGTGATCGACCGGGCCCGGCTTACCACGTTGCTTCTTCCCGGGGTGGGGACGATTCATGAGTTGACGCGGGCGTATGAGTTGGGGGTGCGGTCGGTGCGGGTCGCGACGCACTGCACGGAAGCGGATATTTCCGCGCAGCACATCGCGGCGGCCCGGGAGTTGGGGATGGATGTGTCGGGGTTTCTGATGCTGTCCCACATGAGCGGCCCCGTGGAGTTGGCTGCGCAGGCGAAGTTGATGGAGTCGTACGGGGCGCAGTGCGTGTATGTCACCGATTCGGGGGGGAGGCTCACGATGGACGGGGTCGCCGAACGGGTCCGCGCGTACCGGGACGTGTTGGATCCGGGGACGGAGATCGGGATTCACGCGCACGAGAACCTGTCGTTGTCGGTCGCGAATTCCGTGGTCGCGGTGCAGAACGGGGTGTTCCGGGTGGACGCGTCCCTCGCCGGGCACGGTGCGGGGGCGGGGAACTGCCCGTTGGAGGCGTTTATCGCGGTCGCGGACCTGTCCGGGTTCGAACACGGTTGTGATCTGTTCGCGTTGCAGGACGCCGCGGACGACCTGGTCCGGCCCTTGCAGGACCGGCCCGTGCGGGTCGACCGGGAAACCCTGACCCTGGGGTACGCGGGGGTGTATTCCAGCTTCCTCCGCCACGCCGAGAACGCGGCCGCCACCTACCAGCTCGACGTCCGCGACATCCTCGTCGAATGCGGACGCCGCGGCCTCGTCGGCGGCCAAGAAGACATGATCATCGACGTCTCCCTCGACCTCCTTGCCACCCACACCTGA
>NZ_JBDHNI010000014.1:0-29349 GCF_039615055.1 Microbacterium sp. X-17 | reverse complement strand
GTGTCACCGATGTCATGAGACACCAACCGCTTCCGATGTCCTGAGACACTTCCGCTTCCGATGTCCTGAGACAAGACACTTCGAGTGTGCGCGCTGTTATGTCTCAGGACATGGGTGACGAATCTGCCTCAGGACATCGGTGACACTTCGGCGCTGTTTGGTGGTGACACTTCTCCTCGATCTTTGAGGAATGAGCCGTGTCGAACCCGTTGATCCCCGTGTCCGTCTCGCGATCACCCAGTGGCCGCCGGATGCTCCGCGCGGCTCGGTGACCACGTTCTGCGCCGAGCACGGCATCTCCCGAAAGACCTTCTACGCAATCCGGAAACGGGCCATCGAGGACGGGCCGGCCGCAGCACTGGAACCCCGGTCGAGGCGCCCTCGAGCCAGCCCTGGGAAGATCACTGAGGAGATCAAACGGCAGGCCATCCAGGTCCGGGCGGCGCTAGAACAGTCCGGCCTGGACCACGGTCCGATCAGCGTCCACGACCGAATGCAGCTCTTGCGGATCACCCCGGTTCCGGCGGTGTCGTCCCTGGCCCGGATCTTCCGCGAAGCCGGCGTCGCCCGCCTCGAACCCAGGAAGCGGCCCCGGGCTTCCTACCGCCGGTTCGTCTATCCGGCACCGAACGCGTGCTGGCAGATCGACGCCACCGAATACGTCCTCACCGAGGGACGCAAGTGCGTCATCTTCCAGCTCATCGACGACCACTCCCGCCTCGCCGTCGCCTCCCACGTCGCCCGGACCGAGAGCTCCCAAGACGCCATCACCGTCGTCGCCAAAGCCATCCGCATCCACGGTGTCCCCCAACGCCTGCTCTCGGACAACGGCATGGCCCTCAACCCCTCCCGGCGCGGGTTCGCCGGCCAACTGACCACTTATCTCGCCTCCTACGGCGTCGAGGCGATCACCGGCAAACCCTTCAAACCGACCACCCAGGGCAAGAACGAGCGCTTCCACCAGACCCTGTTCCGCTACCTCGACAAGCAACCCATCGCCGCCACGCTCGCCCAGCTGCAGGAGCAGGTCGATGCGTTCGACATCATCTACAACACCCAACGACCCCACCAAGCCCTCCCCGGACGGATCACCCCGCACCAGGCTTGGCAGGCCACCCCGAAAGCCGAATCACCACGGCCACCCGCACACGACTCCCGCCTCGGCCGCCGCGACGAGGGCATCCGCGTCAAACTCGTCGACCGGGGCGGCAGCGTCGAGTTCCACGGCATCCGCTTCGGCATCAGCCGCGACTACAGCAAGAAACGCATCGCCATCCTCGACACCGGCCCCACGATCATGTTCTTCGACCTCGACGGCACCCTCATCATCGAACAACCCTGGCCCTCACCCGGCGTCAAATACGTCAGCAACGGCCGACCCCGCGGCCGCCGCCCCAACCCGCGACCCGACGAAGTGTCACCGATGTCATGAGACACCAACCGCTTCCGATGTCCTGAGACACTTCCGCTTCCGATGTCCTGAGACAAGACACTTCGAGTGTGCGCGCTCCGTGCGCGCCAAGATACGCGCGCAACCGGAAGTTCTAAGTGTGAGAGGTGGAGTGGCGCGTTGGAAGCGCGGGCAGGCGGCCCAAGGGGTCAAGCAGGCGGTGCGATACGCCTTCGGTGGGGTCTGCGACGCGACCATGACCGCCAAGACCGCCGACGGCGCGTTGGCCGCGGCCGGGTACGCGGACGCGGTGATGACCCGGTACATCGTCGAGAACGGTGCCATCCGGGACGACCTCCTTACTCGATCCCAGTTGAAGGATTGGGTCGACGGTGTCGACCCGTTAACCGGTGAGCGGAGGGGCCGGGATTTGGAGTCTCCGGTCGCGGATCTGATTCTGGATGCGACGATTAACGCACCGAAGTCGTTCTCGATCGCGGCGATGTTGGATCCGGAGTTGGCGGCCGCGTACGAGGATCTGCAGGACCGATTGCGGGATCGGATCCTCAAACTGTGGCAGACCGAGCTCAACGCCCGACGCGGGAAGCAGGGCGCCATCCGGGAGGACCTCGCCCGCATCGAGGTCGTCGAGTTGCGGCACGAGCGGTCGCGTTCGCTGGATCCCCATAAGCACCGCCACCTGTGGCTGAACGTCAAGGTCCAAGGGCTCGATGCGAAATGGTCGAACGTCGACACCCGGGTCGCGCTGAGATTCCAGAACGTCATTAATGCGGAGGGGGACCTTGCGTCGCGGACTGACCCGACCTGGATCGCGAGGCTCGCCGCTAAGGGCTTCACACTGAATGCGGACGGGGAGATCGAGCAGCTGCAGCATTTGGTGCGGCCTCTGTCTAAACGCTCCGTGCAGATCGAAGCAAACAAGACCGCGCACCTACGCCAGTGGAGAGAGCAGCACCCCGGCCAGGAGCCCTCACCGGCCGTACTGACGCAGATCGATCAATGGGCATGGGCAACTGGGCGGCCCAACAAGCCAGGGCAGCTCGACGAGTCCGATTGGTCGGCAATAGTCATTGCCGAGCTCGTGCGTGCTGACCCGGAACTTTGGCTGCCGAGAAGTGAAACCGCAACCCAATCGGTCAGGCTCGAGGATCTAGACATCGAGCTTCTGGCGGCGAAAGCGATAGTCGATGCCGACGCACGATCGGTTGGGACGGGCGCGCGATTTAGCGACATGGATGTCCGTGCCGGAGCGATCCGTGCCCTAGCTGGAACACGGGTTCAAGCCGAAAGGTCGGAACTTGAGCCGTTCATCGACAAGATCTTCAGTCTCGCTACGGAATCACACACCGTCACTCTGTTGGACACCGCGGAGATTCCACGTCACGTCAAACACCGGATGGCAACGGCGACTGCAGCGCTGAAGGCCACAGTCGCCCTTAGGATCGAACCGCTCTCGTACGATGGAGAAGACCGGGCGCGGAACCAGATTCGCGCGATCGCGTCTCGCGTGGAACCGAAGCGAGAGCTCAACGGCGAGCAACTCGCCGGCGCTGCATCACTCGCGGGAACCGCGGGAATTGTTTGCATAAGCGGTGCGGCTGGCGCCGGAAAGACCACCATGCTCAAGGTTGCGAGCGCCGCGCTACGGCAGAGCGGGCGCAACATGATCATTGTCGCGCCGACAAAGAAGGCTTCATCGGTCGCGGGCAGGGAGGCTAGCAGCGCCTCATCCTCGCTTCACCAGCTGCTATTCGACTACGGGTGGCGCTGGAAGACGAATGCCGCTGGCGGCGCTGAGTGGACCAAGCTCAATCCAGGTGACGTGGACGGGGATTCAGGAATCACCTATCTCGGCCCCAACAACGTGATTCGTCCTGGAGATCGGGTGGTTGTCGACGAGGCAGGAATGCTCGAGCTCGAAGCTGCCAACGCACTACTCGACGTAATCGCGCGGGCTGGAGCATCGGTCGCGATGGTTGGTGATCAGCGCCAAGCCCTCCCGGTGGGACATTCTGGCGCGATGGCGCTGTTCTGGCGGCGTGCGTCGCGCCGCGTCGAGCTCACCACGATTCATCGCTTTAGCGATCCGGCTTGGGCGCAGCTCAGCCTGAGGCTTCGCGACCCTGACAGCGCGGAGGACATGCACGAGATTGCCGATGAGTTGATCGGCACAGGACATGTCGTCCTCACTAATAGTGATGGTGATGCGAATGCTGCGATGGTTGACGCGTGGTTCCAGGCTAGGAGGCAAGGCGAAACCATCGCGCTTGTCACGGCGACTCATGCCGACTCGCAAACCATCAGCGAGGCGATCCAGGCCCGTCGACTGGCAGCCGGCCAGGTTTCGACGAGCCGACACTTCATCGGTCAAACAGGACAGGTGATCGGAATTGGTGACGTCGTCCAGACACGGCGCAACGATTCGACGACAGGCGTCGACAACCGCCAATCGTGGACGGTGCAGAAGGTTACGGATAATCATGTCGTCTTAGCTGCCATGGGAGATTCGTCAGACATCCGGAGGGTCACCACGTCATATGCGGCAGACCACGTGCATTTGGGCTATGCGTCAACCGTGTACGGCGTTCAGGGAGACACCACCGACAGGTCACTCGTTGGTCCCGGAGTCGACGCGGCCGGCCTCTACGTGGGTCTCACACGAGGACGTCTCCGCAACGACGTGATCGTTATCTCCTCGACACCATCAGCGGCGCGTGCGGAGCTTGTCGAAATGATGCATCGGCAACCCATCGAAGAGACGCTCGAAAAGTCGCGGGCAGCAGCGCGTCAGGAGCTTCGACGTGCGGCAACCTCAGACTTGGCGGCAACCGGCCCTGCGGCGACCTCGCCTCAACCGGTCAACCCGACGCTGATGACTCGACGTTGATGACTCGACGTTGATGACTCGACGCTAGCAACGATCGACTCCCATCAACCTAGGCCGCTCGCGCGGAGTCGAAAGCCTAATGAGTTCGCACCTTCAAGCGAACCGTCGACAGCGATGTAGCAAAACAGCGCAACGCCGAGGACGTCGGCTCGCCGCTGGGCTTCGGGAAGTACGCCTCCCCGGACGAAAACCAACGCCTGCCGTCCATCGACACCGGATACGCGTGCAGCTCGATCGACGAGATCGGGCTCGAGGTTCCCGCGACGGTTGTCGACCCACGCGAGGAATCGACGGCTGTATAGGTCACACGTCTGCCGCACTTCCCCCGAAGTCGCGACTGCGTCGCCGGCGCCGAGATGGATCATCCAGCGCCGACAAAGTTCAATCGCTTGCTCCGTCGACACTCCCGTAGGGATCGGAATTGGCTCGTCGATACTCACTTAGCCAGTGTCCTCCAGACCACTGGGCTCGGTCATTCGCGTCCCTCAGTAATCTCACGACGAACTGAGCCATTGAGGGCTTGGGCGAGGGCGAGATGCGTCATTCGCGCTATCTCGTAACAATCTCGAGGACGCAAAACTGGGTACAGACGTTTCTTAGCTGTGTGAAGTAGGGTGTGAAGCATGAGCAGCACCGTTGAGCTTGGACCCTTTCAGCCCGGCGAATGGGACGAGGTACATCTCGAGTCGGCACCCCTCATCCGGGTTCTCGCCCAGGTTCGCTGGGACGAACTTACGCAATTCAGCAACGCACGATTCGACGAGGTCGTGCAGGAACTGGAACAGCGCGTTGCCCACGCCTACCCGATCAAAGGGGTCAATAAGGAGACCCAGTTCAACATCACACCTCAGTGTGTTTCACAATCCGAGATCGGCACCGTCTACCGCTTTTCGTCGGTCGAGGAGACGTGGCGGTTCTACTTTGCGTCCACTTTTGCGACCCTTGAGACTACTGCCTACACGTCTCGGGACGACTTTTGTGCACGGTTCCTCGATTTGCTGACGGCAATCGCAGAGGTGACGTCGATTCCTCGCGTGATTCGGACGGGTTACCGCTACGTCAACCGCGTGCATGAACCGGGAGACATGGACGAGTTGTCTAATGAGATCAACCCGCTTTTGCTCGGAGGCAAGAATCTTCCAGGACTCGATGATGTTCGAGTGCAGCACACGCTGTCAGAGACGCTCTATGCAACGTCCAAAGGGAACCTTCTCGCAAAGTGGGCGATCCTGCCGCCCGGTGCGAGCATCGATCCGACGATCGAGGGTGTTAACACAAACAGTTGGATGCTTGACCTTGATGCCTTTTCAGAGCGGAAACAACCATTCAACCCTTCTGAACTGATCGCCAACACACGTGAGCTGTCCTCGCTGGGATACGGTTTCTTCAGGTGGGCGGTCGACAACCCGTTCCTTCAGCGATTTGGGGGTAGCACGAAGTGAGCCTTGCGTCTCCGACTACTAACGGCGTGGTTCTCAACGACCCTATGAATTCAAAGGGAACGATTGCCGCTGGCCTCATTGTTTTCGGGCTTGTCAGCGCAACGACCACGGGCGCTGCTGCGCTTCCGAAATCCGCGCCCATTGTGGGACATGCGCAGCGAACATCCGTGTTCATTAGCCTCGAGCCGAGGCGACAAGAAGTCTCTGCACAGGCCGGATCGGCCGAGATGCTGCGCAGCCTGCGAGATGTCTCCGGACTTACGTGGGATCAGATCGCTCGTCTCTTCGGCGTCTCGCGTCGTGCGGTCCATCATTGGGCCGCGGGCGACACGATGAATGCGCACAATCATGAATGGCTTTCCAAAGTATCGACGGTCGTTGCATCCATGCCGGGCAATTCTCCGTCAGAGCGACGCGACGCACTCATGCGCCCCGACTCTGAAGGCGTAAGCCCGTACGACGCGCTTCGACGCGCAGTTTCATCAGGACCTGCAGACATCAACCGGCTTCCGGTGTCGCTCGCCGCTCTAATGGGCGTTGAGACTGCGTAAGGGGAGACCGCTCCCGTCCGCGGTCCATAGGTTTTGTCTCACTCTCCGTCAGGGGATGGTGGCGGACGTGCGGTCGGTCCCCGAAGTACGGTTCAATAGTTGGTTGAAGCGGCGGACGCCTCATGGCGTGGTGATCATTTCGCAGACCTGCGACGTCGTACAAAGGAAGACCACGGCGGTGGTCGTTGCGACGGTGAGGCGGCTGGACGAGCCAACCTCGCGTGGCGCACGAGAGGGGGCTCGTCCGCGATTCGTCCACCTGCCTGCGCTGGGACCAGATCTGTTTGCCGATCTCGATCACGTTGCAACTATCCAAAAGACAGCCTTGGTGCAATACGAGTTCAGCGACGGCCTATCTGACGAACTTGAACAGCGGAAGTTCGCGCAACTGGTCGGCCGGCGGTTCTCGCGCCATGCGTTCCCCGACGAGATATCGCCGTGGCTGACTCCGCTGCAAGGCATTGTTGCACGGAGCGTACTTCGCGGCGAAGATGCCCTCGCGTCCGCGATGGAAGAGATCGAGGAGTTGCGTGTTGAAGCGACTACGTGGAGTTCCCTTCCGACGGACCTCACTCTGCACATCGTGGTACGTGCTGGGGAACTTCCTCCTCCGTCGGAGGAGCTACCCGAACCATCTGACCAAATTAGGACCTGGCTCGCCACTGCGAGGAGCTATAAGGAGATTGCGCGAAAGCTGTTCCCAGAGTATGGCCATCGGCCCAGCGGCGACGACCGACAGGTGCTCTGGGACGCTTTCGGAGATGCTCTCGCGCGCACATGCAAGCCTTCAAACTCGGACAAGCGGAACATCCCTGGCTGCGAGACCGCAGTATCGAGTATCGACGCCATGATCAGCAGCGACGACGAGTTCACTCTGGCCATGCTTCGCCGGAGCGAACGGTTGGATCTCGCTCATCTCTCGGTCCCTGATCCGCACGACTGACGGCACGTGGCAGAGCGAAAGGGCCGGCATATGCCGACCCTTTCGCTCTCATCCTTAGTTCAGGGCAGCCGACGTGAACGCCGACCGACCCGCTGATGGCCCGGTCGCGGATGCGTCCGGGCCGTCAGCTTTTGGGGCGCGGCGGGTGACCTCTGCTGTGGTGTAGCGGAGGGAGGGGCCGATGCTGTCGGCGACGACTTCGGTGGCGGCTCGTGGTTCGCCGGTGGCCTTGTCGGTCCAGTGGCGGAACTCGAGGTTGCCGTTGACGATGACGGTGTCGCCCTTGGCGAGGCTGGCGCGGACGTTCTCGGCGGTGCGGCCGAAGACGGTGGTGCGATGGTATTGGGTGTCGCCGTCGACCCATTTGCCGTCTTCGAGTTTGCGGTCGGTGACGGCGACGGTGAACTTGGCGAACTTGGTGCCGTTCTGTGATTCGCCGTAGTCGGGGTCGGCGACGAGGTTGCCTTCGATGCTGATTGGGACTCGTGTGCTCATCGTTCTGTTCCTTTCGTTTCGCGCCCGCTGGTCGGGTCGTTTTCACTTAGAACTTCCGGTTTGGGGCCGGGAAATGCGCGCAGATGGCGCGCAAATCGCTTCGGTGTGCCTCACGGATTGGCGTGGCTTTCGCCAATCCAGTCGGCCCATTCGGCAGGGACGGCTTCGTCCCCGGCTCGCGGGAGTTCAGTGTGGCCGTTGTGGCATTCGCCGTTGTACCAAGTCGCCAGTCTGGGAATGGCGACGGCGAGGCGTTCGTGCCAGCCGATAGGTCCGTAGCCGGCGTCGAGGCTGTCGTAGGAGACCAGCCACGCAGTGTGCAGGGCGGAAAGCTCCTCGACAAGGGCACCGTGTTTGAACCAGCAGGGCGGGATCTTTCGTGACGCGATGTTGTAGCGGCGGGTGAACCAGACCACCCAGCTTCTAAGGTCGGCCCAAACGTGCGGGGCGCCCTCGTCCTCGAGGGTTCGCCAGTTGATGACGCGGATGCCGAGCATCCCCGGACTCTGCCGGGGCGCCTGGTCTTCCCAGCCCTCGGCGAGGGAGGCGACGAGGTCATCGAGGGGGATGTCGTCGGTCACTGCTGCTCCAGCGAGGCTTCGATGTAGTGGGCGATCTTGGACTGTAGCCGGGCGATGGCCTGGATCGAGGCGCTGCGGCGGGAGACGAACCCGGAGAACACACGGTCGCGATCGATGAGCTGGTGGACGTATTCGTGACAGCGCGGATGCAGCGCCGTGAGGTCGTCGTGCTGCTCGTGTGCGGTCCAGCCGTGTGGGGTTTGGGTGACGCCGCGGTAGTCGAGGTGGTGCAGCTCGAGGGAGTGGGAGCCACCTGCGCCGAGGCACAGGGCGCAGCGGATGGTGCCGTTGCGGGATTCTTCCTCAAGAAACCAGCGGTCGCGGCGGGCGAACCAGGCTCTCGAGTGGAGGTAGTTGCTGCGGTAGGTGTTGTCCCGGGCGGGACGGCGACGGTTGGACATCAGTTTCCCTCTCCCGCTGATCCTCGGCGATCGAGCGCGGCTTGGTACTGTTCGGCGAACACGACCTGTTGGTCGAGCTCAGTGAGCTTCTTGCTCACGCTGATCTGGCGGGCGTCGTCGCGATCTGTCCATCCGCGCAGGTCGAGCAGGATCCCCCGCCGGTTGCGGTAGGCGAGGAGCCCGACGGTTTCGGGCATGCGGCGGATCTCGTCGAGCGTCATGACCGGCACCTTCTCGTTCTGCACATTCGTGGACGAGCCGTTGTCGTTGTAGGAATGCCCGGTGTTCCGGATCCTGCGGGTCCCGAGGAGGGATTCGATGTCGCGGAGGTGGTCGACGTCGGACGCACCACCGAGGAGGAGCTTGGCAGTGGCTGCGGACCAGATCGTGTCGGCCTCGGCGCGCGACCACGCGGTCTCCGCCTGGGACAGCGCTTGGAGGACGACGATGGTGGAGATGCCGATGCCGCCGCCGTCGGCCATGATTCGCGGGAGCGCGGGCCAGGAGAACATGTTGGCGATCTCGTCCAGGATGAGCGCGAGCGGCAGATCGAGGCGAGATCCTGGTGAAGCGAGAGCTTTGCGGCGGGCGGTCTCGACGATGTCGTCCAGGACTGCTCCGAGGAATCCGCCGACGGAGCCGGCGCCGGCGCCGGTGCCGACGAGGTAGAGGCTGTTAGATCCGGCTAGGAAGGCGTCGAGGTCGAACTGCTCCCCCGGCCCGGGTGTCATCGCCTTCCGGATCGCCGGGATGGACAGCGGGCGGAGGGCGCCGAAGACACCGAACCACGAGTTCGCCAGCAGCTTCTCGTCGCCATTGATGATCGCGTCTAGGTCCTCTGACCAGCCAGGCGTCCCCTGGTTGGCGAGCACGCCAACTGCCTCGAGGGCGAGGCGTGGGTTGGAGCCCCAGCGGGCGAGGGCGTCGGTGCCGCGGCCCGAGACGGCGGCCGCGTGCAGCAGTCGCGAGAGGACGGAGGAGGACACCTGCGCCCATTCCTGGTTCGTCTTGGATGCGCCGAGCGCGGTGCCGGCGATAATCGCCTGCCCACGCTGATCCGCGATCAGGGGATCCTCGCAGCCAGCTACTGGGGAGATCCGCAGCGCGGAGCGAATACCCGTGAGCTCTTGGGGATCGAACACTGTAACGTCGCCGACTCGAGCGCGCTCGCGCATCGTGGCGGAGAGGTTGTCGTTGCGGGTGGACGTGGTGATCAACGGTCCGTCCCAGTCGAGGATGGCGTTGATGATGAACCGGTAGCCCTTCCCGGAACGGGGCGCGCCCTCAACCACGATCGAGTCCTCGATCGACACGTAGACGTCCTGCCCGTGGGCGCGCCCGACCTTCCAGCCCGCCGCAGACGGCGCAGGGTTGACCACCGACGGCCGAAGGGTCTTGGCGCGGCGAAGAGCAGTACGTGCGGAGGTGTGCTTGCGGACCTCGCCGGGCTTGGCGAGCCCGTCGCGGCCGCGGAGGTCGTTGATGAAGTGCCGGTCCGACTGCCGGTAGCGCAGCCACCAGACCACCCCAACAGCGATCGCGGTGAGAAGGAGGAAGACGGCCAGCAGATCGAGGACCCGGATGAGGGTGACCGGTGCCACGCACCCCGGCACCAAGGTGAAGCCAGAAGGGTCTCCGCCGATGGCCAGTTGGAGGCCGGCGAGTACGCTGACTGGCTGGCCGCCGCCGCAGGTGGCGGTGATGGTCGCGGTGGCAACGCCGGTTGTAAGGGCGCCGGCGAGGACAATGGCGATGAGGCTGTAGAGAACGAGCTGCGTCCAGGAAGAGCCGTGAGTCCTCATGCTCGTTCACCACCCATCGCGTCGGTGCGGAAGATGCCGAGTTCGTAGTCGGTGCAGATATTGCGCACCTTCGCGACCCGGTCCTGGCCGATCTGCCAGAGCCCCTCCCCTTTATGGAGCTTGCGGACCAGGTCGGCCTGAGTGTCGTTCCAGCCCAGGATCTCCCGCGACCTCGCGATCTCCCCCGAGTGCTGCGCGTACGAGATCCGGGTCTCACAATCCGCGAGGAGCCCGAGCGCCCGTGAGTGGAGTGCGCTGTTGCGATCACCTAGCGCGTCCAGGTCTGCGACGCGGTGGAGCAGATACCAGTTGGAGGTGCCGAGGTGTCGCGCGATCTTCTCGTCCTCGACCCTGTCCGCGAGGCCGTCTCCGCCCGAGACATCGTTCAGCAGCTCAACGGCGGCCTCCTCGTGAATGATCACCCGCGCCTGCCTATTCGCGCCCAACGAAGAACGGCGGATCCAGTTCGCGGTCGCCAGCCGCGCTAGCGCCTGCGCCTCCGGCGACGCCCCTTTCAGCGCGGAGGTATCGACGACCATCATCGGCGCATCCGCGTCGAACCGGACGGTGGAGGGTCCATCGAAGAACCCAGTGAGATCGCCGGAGACCATTCGACGCAGCGAGTGCGCGAGTCGGTGGCCGGCCTCGACCACCTCGAGCGGCTGGCTCTGGTGGGGGTCGACGAGGCGGTCGTAAACGTGGGTGATGGTGACGGTGGACTGGCCGCGGAGGGCGTCGAGTGCGACGTCGAGGGCGGTGTGCTCGACCGGTTCCAGGTTCCCTCCTTCGCGGAGGCGGCGGATGATCGTCTTCACTGTCGCGCGACGGTACTGGAGCACGTTCAGGTTCCAGTCCTCGTCCGAAAACGACGGATCCCGCGCGCCTTCGTCGAGGAGATTGATCCGGGCAGCCTTGCCCGGGCCGACGCTGATCGACTTCCCGCCGACGTACGCTGCGACGCGCAACCACTCTCCGTTCGGGTCGTGTGGGACGGCGATCTTGCGCCCCAGCCTGGCAAGTCTTGAGGACCAGGACTTGGCCAGCATCGACTTGCCCGTCCCCTTCACCCCGAGAATCGCGACCGAATGCGAACGCACCGCTTCCGCCGAGTACGCGTCCCAGGGGTCGAAGCAGAACGGCGCCCGGGAGAGGAGATTCTCCCCGATATACGCACCCGTGAGGATGTCCCCGGTCTCGGCCAAGAACGGGTATGCACCACCCAGCACTTTCGAGGAACACCGATGTGCTGGTGGAGTGGCACGCAATGGGCCACGCAAGTTGTGCGGCTGCTTCCACCCCCACGCCGGCATCTTCGACGCCGGGAGTTCCGCGGACTGCAGCTTCCATGTGGAGTGATTGTCGGTGGAAGCGGACTGGCGGTGGCGGCCGTTGGCGCCGGGCTTCTCATTGGCCGCGATGCGACCGATGACAGCTGACTGCTTCATGTCATTCTCCTTCCAGTGGGACCGGGAGCGCGGCGGTGACGAACCCGGCGGCCTGCTGCCCCGACATCGAAGCCAGCACGAGCCGGGCCGGATGCGACGCTTGCTCGATGTCGGTCCGCGCCTTGGCGAGCGCGTCCTTGGACTCGGCGGAGATCGTCACGAACCCGCGATACTGGACATCCCCGAACCCGTCGACGAGGTCGTGCTCGCGGACCGCGAGGTCTTCCTCTTCGCGGAGGTGGGTGAGCGGGATCCGGGAGGACAGCTTCATCCGAATGGTGGCGGCGGTTTCCATGTCCGATTGGGCGCGGTTCAGCTGGGCCAGCGCCTTGTGCGTTGCCACCGGCCGCACCTGCAACGTGATCACCCGGGTCGCGTCGCCCGCGTACAGAAGTGGTTCGAGGAACCCGGTACGGACGTCGGTGCGCGGCCACTCGGCGACCCAGAAGGTCTGGTGCCAGGATTCGTCCACCCGCATCGCATCCCAGCCCTCGTCGATCCCCATCACCGGTGACGGCGCGGATACCATCTCGGAGTCCTGCTCACGCCGGGTCGCGGCGGCCACGGGGTCGGCCGACAGGGCGTTCAGCTCGTCAAGCTCATCGGAGGTGAGCCATCCCGCTGGGGTGAGCCGCGCGTGCTCCATCGACGTCTCGATGCCCGCGACCCGCTCCTTCAGCACGGAGGCAAGGCCGGTGAGTCCTTTCCCCGCGTCACGGATAGCACCGTTGAGCGCTGCGGTGTCGAAGGTGAGGGTTATGTAGTTCGTAAACCCCATCGACCGCTTCGACGCCGCCTGCGTCAGCGCCCAATACTGCTCGCGCAGCTTGGCGGTGACCTGTGGGTCGTGCTCGTTCTCCCGCACGACCAAGTAGTCGCGCAGCTCGTTCGAGGAGGCCCGGTCAACGCGGATCCTGATCGTGGTCTCACGGACACCGGGCAAGTTCTCCAGCGAGCTGAGCCATTCCACGAACCCGTCATACGCGGCTTCTTGAGTGCCCTTGTCGCGAAGCGCCCACGCCCTTGATCCGACCTTGACGGTGACGGAGGCGAGCCGTCCGCGGGCGTTGTAGATGAAGCCGCCGGCACCGGGGATCTGGATGATCTGCGCGTCCCCGAGCGCGCCAGGGAGCAGGAACTTGGAGGTCACGACCGGGGTTACCGCGGCGACGTGCGCGTGACCGACGTTGAGGGAGGCGATGCTCACGCGGAGCCAGACATCGCGGCGGAAGATCGTCTGGCCGGCCAGGCTCCTGCGCGCGTAGCGCGCAGCCTGGGCGACGATCACGATGACGGGTTCGCGCCGGTAGGTGGCGAGGGCGAAGAACACGACGACTGCGACGATCGGGATCATCACCCAGATCGCGTTGGTGTCGATGAACAGAGTCGAAAGCAGGATCGCGACGGCGGCGCCGATCACGACCAGTTGCAGGAACGTCAGGCCGAGGAAGATCCCTCGACGTTCCCGGGCGGCGAAGCGGACCCGGGGTGCGCCTTCCTCCGTGATGATCTGGTCAGCGGTGAGGGTGGTCATGGGTTATCTCCCAACCTTGACGACTCGTGCCGCGGTGCGGACGGGTGCGGCGGCGGTGCTCGCCCGCGAGAACTGGTCGCGGACGGAGAACCGGTGGTGGAGGGCGGTGCCGACTTCGGCACCGGCGAACGAGACGAGCTTGGTCGCCCACAGCGGGCTGAACGAAGCTGCGATCACTGCGCCGGCGGCTACAAGGATGACGCCGATACTGAGGCTGGCTTTGGTCAGCTCTACCGCCAGTAGGACGACGCCGGCGGCCAGGGGTTTGGCGATGAGCAAACCGACGGAGAGGTTCAGCCAGCGTTGGGCCCAGGCGGTGAGCTTGGGTTGGCCGATCATCATCAACCCGACCGGGGCCATCGCAGCCAGGGCCAGGAGCCCGAACTCCCGGATCGACATGGCGATGAAAAGGAACAGCGATGCGATCATCATCAGACCGACGATGAGCAGCGCCATCACGTATTCGCCGACGGAGCCTGGACCCTGTGCTCCTTGGGTGGCCATGCCCCAGATGACGCCGTCTTGGGAGAACTGCATGGTCTTCATGACGGCGCCGTGGATCTGTTTCGGGGCGTCGAAGAGGCCGACGACGCGGAGCAGGCTTTGGCTGAGGTCGCCGCCTTGGACGGCGGTGGTGAGCGCGTGTGTGATGTCGTCGGTGATGCCGGATGCCTTCTGCATCCCCCACACACAGATCGCGCTGAACGGGATGGCGAGGGCGGCGCCGGCGGCGGTGCGGCCGATCCGGCCCCAATCCTGCAGGATCATCGCGATTCCGATCTGGACCAGCGCGACGATCAGTATGACCGGGGCGGTGACGGCGATCCAGAACAGGAACTGCGAGTGGGCGATGTTCCAGCTGCCCTGATCGATGTTCGTGTTGAAGGACCCGGCGATCATCGTGGCGATGAAGTCGCCGAGGTTCTTGATCGTCGAGCCCATGAACTGCGCAAGTGTCTGGGAGGCTTGGCAGCCGAAGTCGGCGACGAAGCAGCCGTAGTTTGGGGTGAACGGATCCGGCGGTGCGGATGCGACAGTGTCGATCATGATGGTCACGCCACGTGGAGCGACTGGCCCCAGTTGATCAGCCCGGCGATGCTGCCAGCGACTGCAACCCCGGCGAGGCAGCTGAGCACGCCGATGATCCCGGCCTTTTGAACGCGTCCGTTGCTGGAGACGTGGCCGACGACGATGAACCCGGCGGCGATCAGGCCGCCGATCACGCCCAGGATGAGCACGATGGCGAACACGACGTTCGCGATCGTCTGCAAGGCTCCGACGCCGGGCCCTGAGAAGTCCGGGCTGGGGTTCGGAACGGCCGCCACGGTGATGATGCGTGCGTGGACAGTGACGAGGGCTTCGTTGAGTGCATTCATGATTCTTGGTTCCTTTCCGTGGAATCGGTCGACGATTCGGGTTCTTGCGCCTCGCGCATGCGCCGGGCGGCGAGGTAGCCGGAGGCGGCGATGCCGAGCAGAGCGATGCAGATCAGGCCAAGCAGGCCGAGCAGGTTGAAGATCAGGTTCATGACGGTCACTCCCCGCTCGCGGAGGCAGCGCCGGTCGCGGAGGCCGGAAGGGGGACGGTGAGGATGTTCGCCTTGCCCTCTGACGGGATGTTCACGGTGAGTTCGAGTTGGTCGACGCCGGCGGGCACGTAGTAGGCGGCGGCGAAGGATCGACTCTTCTCATTCGGGACCGTCCACGTCGATTGCAAGTTGAATAGCCCGTTGGGCAGCCAGGGCAGGCCAGCGGCTTTGGCGGCGGCGGGACCGTCGGCGGTGTCGAGGACGGCCGGTTCGGGGCGGCCGTCGAACTGGGTGCCCTTGAGGGTGGTGCCGGTGACGTCCTGGAAGTCCTGGTTGCCCTGGGAGGGGATCCACTTGCCGGTCATAGTGACCTTCAGCAACAGCACTCGGGTTCCGACCGGGAAGAGCTCGGAAGGCGAGTCCGGGAGCGTGCACCGGCAGCCGTGCTTGGCCTTGAAGGTGGTGCCGGGGTAGACGTCGACCCAGACGCTGCTGACGATGCCTGATGCCGCCGGCATGGCGTCCTGTGCGGACGTCGACGTCGACGTCGGCGTTGGTTTGGCCGGCGCGACTGTGGTGAACGACGGATTCCGTGTTGGCGTCGTACCGGCGCAGCCTGCGAGGGCCAGGCATGCGAGGAGCGCAACGAGTGCGATCAGCTTCTTGTTCATCTCAGTTCACCTCGGTTTCGTATGCGCCCTTCACTTAGAACTTCCGGTTCGGAGAGATTTGTGGCGCGCATTTGGGAGACTCGTTTGGTCAGGGCACTTGGATGTGCTGGTGGTTGCAGGTATCGGGAAAGTCGCTGGTGAAGTTCGCGAGCACGCCGAGCGTCACGTGGGCGCGGGATCGGCAGTCGCTTTGACCGGCCGATGACCCGTGCGGGGCGTATGGGTCCAGGACGCGGATCAGCTGGACCGATAGCGTGTCCGCGCCGGTGAGGGACTGCCGGTTGATCGCGTAGAAGTCGACAGCCTTGCCTTTCCAGTGCGCGGACGCGGTCCCCGCGCCGGGGGTCATGCCCGTGCAGCGCCGGTTGAGGTCGCTGACCCCGACCTGCTGGAAGGCCTGGACAGCTACGACGATCAGCTGGAGGACGTGCGCGTCGATCGTGCAGTCCGGCGTCGCGGTACCGTCAGCCATGTTGAAGATCTGCTGCTGGTAGCGGGGTTCGAGGAAGTTCAGCTTCTTCGCCTGGATCGCATCAACCAGAACTGCGGCGGCGGCGCGAGCATCTGCTGGCACCTGACATGCTCCGGCGCTCGCTCCCGTCAGGGCGGCGAGGACGTGCTCGGCGGGAGTCCAGAACGGAGCGTAGTGGTTCGGGTCGGCGTTGATCTGGACCGCGTGGGCAACGAGGGTCGGGGCGAGGGTCTGCCAGTCCGGGACATGCAGCATGCGTGTGTAGAACGCGGCGGCAGCGATCGCCGGGTTCATCCGCTCCGCAGGGCTTCCGTAGCCGGCGCCTTGCTGGAAGACGCCGATCGTGGTGTTGTCCACCGCGTCGCCATGGTCCAGGTTGCGGAGGCCGGATTCACCGATCGCGACCATCAGCGCGAGGGTCTGCCCGTGCGGCGGCACGCTGAGTTGCTGGCCGACGGTGATGATCGTCGCGGCGATCTTCAACTGCTCCGACCCGTACCCGTCCACATTCTGGGCCGCCTCGACCGACGGCGCGGATCCACCGCACACACCCCCAGCGCCGCCGAAACCGTTGGTTCCCATCGCGAGAACCAAGCTGACCGGCACGGCGACGAGCGCGACAGGGACGACCAGCACGATGACGGCTGCGACGATCAGGAGGTTCCGAGTCGTCTTTGGATGCGACACCGCATGAGCGGCCGCGGCACCGGCGCCGATCATGCCGCCACCTCCAGCTCGAGGACGTCCCGGGCGATCATCAACAGTCGTTTCGCGGTCGCGATCCGTGCCCGCGCCGAGCCGGGATGGATGTGAAGGGTCGCGGCGATGGTGTCTGCGTCGTCGCCGATCATCCCTGCGACCTCGCGGAATCCGCCGATCTCGGGCACGCACGACACGATCACCGACCCCGTCATCGGCAGTCCCGCGTCCGCGGCTGCAAGGGCGGCGAGCACGGTTCGGGCGGTCTGGCACACCCGCTCGCGGATCGTGCGGACACCGCGCTTGGAGAGCTGATGGGCTTCTGCCACGCGCTCAGCGTCACCGCTTGCCAGGCTCAGGTCGCTCATCACGTGCCAGTCGGATGCACCGACGTAATCGGCAACCAGGACCATCCACCGGTGAGCGTCAAAGCGGCGGATCATCGCCTCGAGCGGGTCGATGTCCGATTCGGACTCCACGTCGACGTCGACAGTGACATCGTCCGTCGGGCCATACTTCCGCTCGATCTCCCGGAGCACGACGTGTCGGGTGATCCCGAACACGAAGGCGTGCGGCGACCCACGCTCCGGGTCATACGTGGAGGACCGGTGCCAGACCGTTTCCCGAGCGACCTGCAGAACGGCGTCGACCTCATTCGGCCAGCCGCGCAGTTGAAAGCGGACGTATGGCCGCAACGTGTCGACTTCACGGAGCAACTCGGTGAGAAGAGCATCCGTCCGCGAGCGGACTTGGGTTCCTCCAGCCACGAGATCACAACCTTCCTTGCATGGAAGTGGCTACTGCGAAGGACCGGGTTCGAGCCGTATCGGCTCGTCAGAACAGGGCTATGTCAGCGCGAATGGGCGCGAGGGAGCCCTCCTTGGATTGGGAAGGTTGAATGTTCCGAAGTGCGCCGGGATATGGGCTTCGGGGCGGCGCGCCCGGATTCGATGATGGAGTGGTGACTTCGACTCTGAAGTTCGGGAGTCTCAGCCACGATGCGTCACCGCCGCCCTGACTCGAATCGCGAGTCGGGAGCGTCGGCAACCGGGGTAAGAATCAGCCGCTCCATTTGGTGCCGCACGCTACCCCCGAACAGGGGTGGTCAGTCGGCGGCACGCCGGGGTGAACGAGCTGTTCTACTGACAGCTCTCGCAGCGCAAATCATCCATCGGATCAACGGGCGCGAGATAGCCGTCGACGAAGTCCTGGATCACGCCGGGGACGACTGGAGGGAGTTGATCGGGGCGTACTCCTTCGTCGTTGTCTGCACGCTCGATTCGATCCATTCGATCACCTCCTCGCGCTTGTAGAGCACAGTTCGAGGGGTGGGCTTGTAGAACCGGGGGCCGGTTCCGTGGCAGCGGAGGCCGGCCAACGCGGTCAACGTCAAGCCGGTGAGTTCCGCAACATCGGCGGGCTGAATGTATTCACCAGTCATATCAGTTACCTCCTTTTCGACAACAAAAGCGCTATCGATCTGTTAGAGCGAATGTAGCCGATTTGAGGTAGCTTGACAAGAGAAGGTTGGATATCCTGTCGAAATGGCAGGCTTTCGATCAGAGGGAAACATCGGCGCGCGTATTAAGTTGGCGCGAAAAGAACGAGGATTTCGCACAACTCGAGACCTGGCCGACGCCATCCCGGGCGGGAACGTCACCCAGGCGATTCTGGAGAACATCGAATCCGGCAGGAAAGCTGACATCAGCATCACCCAGCTGCTGAACATCGCTCGCGGTTTAGGAGTTCCGATCAGCATGCTGCTTGCCCCAATCGGCACACCGGACGCCGAACTCGACCTTCCGAACCTCAGCGATGACTTCGCGGGCATGACGGCCGCGGAGTTCGATTGCTGGTTGTCCGCGACACCGGCTAGCTCCTATCGACCCCGCGTCGCGGCCGAACGCGTCGACATCGACATCCTGACCTCTCTACGCGAGCTCGGATCACTCCGCCGGGAGATCGATCGACTGAGGATCGTCGTCGAGACCCGAAAGGCGTCGCGGGATCGCGATCTGATCGAGACGAACCACCTTGTTCAGAAGCGACTGGACCGTATCGCTCAAGACGCAGCGAGCGTCGCAAGTCTTCTTGAGAATGCAGGGTTGGAGCTCCCGCAAGACGACGAAGAGTCGTAAGCGATCGGAACTGCCTGCGCGACGAGAGGGGTGAGAGGCAATGGTTCGACCGAGAACACCCATCGGCAGCTTTGGGAACGTCACCGTCGCCCAAGTCACGGACGGCAAATGGCGCGCCCGCACACGCTACCGATTTGAGGACGGCGTGCTTCGTCAGATCGAGCGCTTCGGCCCGACCAAGGCCAAGGCCCGCAACTCCTTGCAGCGCGCCCTCACCGCAGTCGAGTCAACAACAAGCAAGAGCCTCAAGCGAGAGACCACCCTCTCTGCTCTCGCGGACGCCTTCCTGGAGAGCAAGGCGGATCGGGCGCCGCGCACGGTCGACACCTACCGACAGACGATCGAGCACCTCATCCGACCCAAGATCGGATCGCTCGCCGTCTCAGAAGCCACCACTGAACGACTCGATCGCTTCATCAGCAGCGTGAGCTCGAGCAACGGCCCGGGGGCCGCGAAAGCGTGCCGCGCGGTCCTCTCCGGAATGATGGGCTTGGCCGCGCGGTCCGACCTCGTACGAACGAATCCCGTCCGCGAGATCGGACACATCAAGCGTCAGCGCAATGGCGCGACAGCCATCCCCCTTGATGTGCTGCCCACGCTCCTGGAAGCGGTCAAACACGATGAGCGCCTACGACAGGTCGATCAGGTCGACGTCATCTTCTTCCTCGCCAGCACCGGCTGCCGCCTCGGCGAAGTGCTCGCCGTCAAGTGGGACGCCGTCGACCTCGACGCCGGATTGCTGACCATCAAGGCGAACGTCATCCGAGCTCAAGGCAAAGGCGTAATCATCCAGGACCATCCCAAGACCGCCGCCGGCGCCCGCACGATCGCCATCGCCGACTCGCTCGTCGAGCTGCTGCGCCGACGCAAAACCGAATTCAAAGTCGCAAACGCTCACGACCTGGTCTTCCCCACCATTCGCGGCAAGATCCGCGACCCCCGCAACACGTCACGAGATTGGCGCGACGCTCGAGTGCGACTGGGCTTCCCCGAGGTCACCAGTCACAGCTTCAGAAAGACCGTCGCGACCGCGTTGGACCAAGCCGGAATGACGGCACGAGAGATCGCCGAGTACCTCGGCCATGAGAACCCATCGCTCACCCAGGACGTCTACATGGCCAAGAACACCGGCGGCGCCAGGGCCGCCGCAGCCCTCGACAAGGTCGTAGGAGCGAATTGAATGTGCGGGGTTTATGCGGGGTGGAGCATCACCCCTTAAACCAAAAACCCCCCGGAACCTTGAGATTCCGGGGGTTTTGTAGCGAGGGCGGGACTCGAACCCGCGACACCACGATTATGAGCCGTGTGCTCTAACCACCTGAGCTACCCCGCCGTAGCCTCCCGGTGTCGCGACCGGGAGACGGAGCCCCCTGTGGGAATCGGACCCACTACCTCTTCCTTACCAAGGAAGTGCTCTACCAATGAGCTAAGGGGGCGAAGCCGGGCATCCGGAAGGGTCCGGGCCGTTTTCGGCAACCGTACGAGGATACCATCCCCGCGAGGGTGCTTCGTACCACCCGGACCCCCCGGATCACGCCCGGAACGTCCCCGGTTCAGCCCCGGATCACGCGGCCTTCGCGGCCTCCGAGGCGCCGTCGAGCGCGTCCAGCTGGTCGGCGGTCAGCACGAGGTCCACCGAGGCCAGGAGGTCGGGGAGCTGCTCCAGCGTGCGGGCGCTCGCGATCGGCGCGGTGATGGTCGGCTGGGCCGCGAGCCAGGCGAGCGCGGTGGTCGCGACGGAGACGCCGTGCGCGGCGGAGACCTCGTCCAAAGCGGCGAGCACGCTGCGGCCGGTCTCGTCCAGGTACTTGGCGGCGCCGCCGGCGCGGGGGCTGTCGACGGTCACGCCGTCGCGGTACTTGCCGGTCAGGAAGCCGGCGGCGAGCGCGAAGTACGGCATCACGCCCAGGCCCTCGCGCTCGACGATCGGGCGGTACTTCTCCTCGTAGGCGCGCTCGACCAGGTTGTAGTGCGGCTGGAGGGCGACCGCGCGGTGGAAGCCCTCGCGCTCGGTGATCGCGAACCACTCCTCGATGCGCTCCGGCGAGTAGTTCGAGATGGCGATGTGGCGGACCTTGCCCGCGTCCACGAGACCGGAGAGCGCGGCGACGGTCTCCTCCAGCGGCACCGACTGGTCGTCGAAGTGCGCGTAGTAGAGGTCGATGTGGTCGCTCTGCAGGCGCTCGAGGGACGCGTCGGCGGCGCGGCGGATGTTGTCGGCCGCCAGGCCCTTGAAGTCGGGGTGCTGGCTGACCTTGGTCGCGAGCACGACGTCGTCGCGTCGGCCGCGCGCCGCGAACCACTCGCCGAGGATGCGCTCCGAGTCGCCGCCGGTGTTGCCCGGCACCCACGCCGAGTAGCCGTCAGCGGTGTCCACGAAGTTGCCGCCCGCCGCCGTGTAGGCGTCGAGGACGGCGAAGGACGTGTCGCGGTCGGCCGTCCAGCCGAAGACGTTTCCGCCCAGTGAGAGAGGGAAGACCTGGAGGTCGGAGGTTCCGATGGCGCGGCGCGGTGAAGTCATTCCGTGATCCTTTCGTGGCTGTCCCTCCACGCTAACGCGGCGTCTCCGTGGCTATTCCGAATGCGTCGAAGATGTGGAGAGGTCACACGCGCGGCTCTACTGTGGAGGAATGTCCCCCGCCCTCGCACCCGAGCGCGAACTCGTCGCCGACTGCGCCTCCTGCTCGGGGCTGTGCTGCGTCGCGCTCGCCTTCGCGCGCTCCGCGGACTTCGCCTTCGACAAGCCCGCGGGCGAGGAGTGCGTGAACCTGGAGGACGGCTTCGGCTGCCGCATCCACCCGCAGCTGCGCGAGCGCGGCTTCAAGGGCTGCACGGTGTTCGACTGCTTCGGCGCCGGCCAGCTCGTCACCCGGCACACCTTCGGCGGCAGGTCGTGGCGCGACGACGCGGGCATCCGCGCGGAGATGTTCGCCGTCTTCCCGATCGTCCGCCAGCTCCACGAGCTGCTCTGGTACCTCCGCGAGGCCCTCGCGATGCCCGCCGCGGCGCCCCTCCACGACGCCTTGCGCGCGTCCTGGGACGAGGTCACGGCGGCGGCCGACGCGGCTCCCGCGGTCATCCTCGAACTCGACATCGACGAGCTCCGCGCCCCCGCGGCGGCCCTGCTCCGGGAGGCCGCCCGGCTGACCCGCGAAGCGGCACGCGACGACGCGCCCCGCGAGCCCCGCCGCACCTCCACCCCGCTCCGCGTCAAGAGCTCCCGCCTCTCCCCTGGAGCCGACCTCCTCGGCGCGGACCTGCGCGGAGCAGACCTCCGCGGCGCCGAGCTGCGAGGCGCCCTCCTCATCGGCGCCGACCTCCGCGACGCCGACCTGACCGCCGCCGAGCTCATCGGCGCCGACCTCCGCGACGCACGGCTCGACGGCGCCGCGCTCGACCGCGCCATCTACCTCACGCAGCCCCAGGTCGACGCGGCGCGAGGGGATGGACGCACCCGGCTGCCCGCCGCGCTCCACCGTCCGTCGCACTGGCGCAGCCCCTCGCGCTGAGCCGCACCCCCCTGGCGTTCACCCCGCCGATCCCGTCACAGAACCCCGCACTCAGTCGAGGGGGCTAGCATTGCTGCCAGCGCCGACGTCGGCGCGCCGATCCCGGTGCCGCGAGCGGCGGCGTGCGAGGAACGACGGCGCCCCCGATCGTTCCCGCAACGCGTGCCCGCAGCGACTCCCCGTCCTGAAGCCAAGACAGGTGATCCCCATTACTTCCGAATCCTCCCGCACGCTCTCGCCCAGTACCCCCGGCCGCGAGTGGTGGCGCTCCGCCGTCATCTACCAGGTGTACCCGCGCTCGTTCGCGGACGCCGACGGCGACGGGATGGGCGACCTCGCGGGCATCACCCGCCGCCTCCCCGCGCTCCGCGACCTGGGCGTCGACGCCGTGTGGCTGTCGCCGTTCTTCACCTCGCCCCAGAACGACGCGGGCTACGACGTGGCCGACTACCGCGACGTCGACCCCAGCTTCGGCACGCTCGCCGACTTCGACACGATGCTGGAGGAGGCGCACAGCCTCGGGCTCCGCGTCATCATCGACATCGTCCCCAACCACTCCTCCAGCGACCACGTCTGGTTCCAGGAGGCCCTCGCCTCGGCTCCCGGCAGTGCGGAGCGCGCCCGCTACCTGTTCCGCGACGGCAAAGGCGCGAACGGCGACGAGGCCCCCAACAACTGGGAGTCCATCTTCGGCGGCCCGGCCTGGACGCGCATCACCGAGGCGGACGGCACCCCCGGCCAGTGGTACCTCCACCTGTTCGACAAGTCGCAGCCCGACTTCGACTGGGACAAGCCGTGGGTGCGGGAGCAGTTCCGCGGCGTGCTGCGGTTCTGGCTCGATCGCGGCGTCGACGGCTTCCGGGTGGACGTCGCCCACGGCATGATCAAGGAGGCCGGCCTCCCCGACTACACCCCGCCTGCGAACGCCGGCAGCATGGGCGGCGGCGCCATCGCGACCACGACCGGCGGCATCGTCCTGGAGCCGCAGATCAGCGCCCACGCCGAGGGCGAGCCCGTCACGCCGCCGTACTTCGGGCAGGACGGCGTCCACGACATCTACCGCGACTGGCACCGGGTCCTGGAGGAGTACGAGGGCGACCGCGTGCTCTGCGGCGAGGCCTGGGTGGAGCCGATCGAGAAGCTCGCGAACTGGGTCCGTCCCGACGAGATGCAGCAGACCTTCAACTTCGGCTACCTGGAGACGCCGTGGGACGCGGTGGCGCTCCGCGCGGTGATCGACCGCTCGATCGCCGTCTTCGGCAGCGTCGGCGCCCCGAGCACGTGGGTGCTCTCCAACCACGACGTCGTCCGGCACGCCACCCGGCTGGCGCTGACCGGCGACAACCCGCAGGGTCACGGCATCGGCCCGAAGTCGACCGGCATCCCCGACCCGGCCTTCGCCCTGCGCCGCGCCCGCGCCGCGACCGCCCTCATGCTCGCGCTCCCCGGCTCGGCCTACCTGTACCAGGGCGAGGAGCTCGGCCTCCCGGAGGCCATCGACCTCCCCGACGACGCCCGCGAGGACCCCACCTGGTTCCGGACGAACGGCGAGCGCTACGGCCGCGACGGCTGCCGCGTGCCGATCCCGTGGGAGGGCGCCGACCCGTCGTACGGCTTCGGCCCCGGCCCGAAGAGCTGGCTGCCGCAGCCCGCGACCTGGGCGGAGTACACCCGCTCGTCGCAGGAGGGCGTGCCCGGCTCGACGCTGACCATGTACCAGGAGGCGCTGGCCGCCCGCCGCGAGCACGACCTCGCGTTCGGCGAGCTGCAGTGGTCGAACGCGGGTGAGAACGCGCTGCTGTTCCGCTCCGGGAAGGTCACCGTCGCCGTCAACTTCGGCAAGGCCCCGCTGCCGCTGCCCGAGGGCACCGTCATCCTCGCGAGCGGCCCGCTCGCCGACGGCATGCTCCCCGAGGACACCACCGCCTGGCTGGTCTGACCACCCAACCCGCCGCTAACGGAGGAGACCCGCCCCACTCAGGCTCGGATCTCCTCCGTTAGCTGTCCCCAGCCCGCGTGTCGGCCCGGATCTCCTCCGTTGGCCACGGCCCTCAGCTCGCGTTGGCCTTCAACCACGCAACAGGATCGACCGGCTTGGTGCCGTCCAGCCTTATCTCGAAGTGGAGGTGCGGCCCGGTCGACACCCCGGTGTTCCCCACCCTGCCCACGATGTCCGCCACCCGCACCTGCTGACCCTTCACGACCTGCACCGAGCCCGTCCGCATGTGGCAGTACTTGCTGCTGACGAGGCGCCCGTCGATCTGGTGGTCGATGGTGACGTTCACGCCGCAGCCGCCGCGGTCGCCCGTCACGACCTCCCGCACCACGCCGTCGGCGATGATCTGGATGGGCACGCCGTCGCCCGGCGCGAAGTCCACCCCGAGGTGGTTCGTGGAGGCGCCCTCGGTCGGCGCAGCGCGCGGCCCGAACCCGGACGTGATCGGCACCCCGACCGGGAACGGCCACTGGATGGCTCCCGCCGGGTTGTTGCGGAACGTGTCCGCGATCCGCAACGATTGCAGCGCGGCGAGCTGCTCGCCGGAGGTCGCGGCGGCGCCGTCGCGGACGATCGCCTCCCGCTCGGTCGCAGCGATGCTGTCGAGCGCCTGGACCTCCCCCTCCGACGCGGAAGCCCCGGAGAACGCGGCCGACGCGGTCCGCGCGCGGACCTGATCCTCGGTCAGCAGCGCCATCGCCGGGACGGTGGTCGCGACCGCGATCCCGAGGACCGAGAGCATCGCGAGGACGCTCACCCCACGGCCGAAGCGCGGCTCGCGTGCCCGCTGGGCCGCTCGCTCACGCTGCCGGAGCGCGCGGCGGGTCGGGTTCGGGGGCACCCGACCCAATATAACGAAACGGTAACTGCCTCACCACTCGGGAGGCCGCCGGTCACTCCCAGTGCCGGTAGTACGCCTGCACCAGCGGGTCGAGCTGCGCGTACAGGCCGGGCGCCGCCGCGAGCAGCAGTGCCTTCCCGGCCGGAGCCCCGTACAGCCCGCCGACTGTCGCCCCCGCCTCCTGCGCGATGAGCGCGCCGGCCGCGTGATCCCACGGGTTCAGCCCGCGCTCGTAGTAGGCGTCGAGCCGCCCGCACGCCACAGAGCACAGGTCGAGGGAGGCCGCCCCGATCCGCCGGACGTCCCGCACCTGCGGGATCAGCTCGGTCACGAACGCCGCCTGCCTGCGCCGGATCTCCGGGTCGTACCCGAACCCGGTCCCGACGAGCGCGAGCGGCAACTCCACCCCCTCATTGACCCGGATCGGCTCGCCGTTCACCCGCGCACCACCTCCCGCGGCCGCCGTGAACACCTCCCCGGTCGCCGGATTCACGACCGCCCCGGCCAGCGTCCGCCACGTCGCCGGGTCCGGGTCGCCCTCCACGACGGCGACACTGACCGCCCACGCCGGGATGTCGTAGAAGTAGTTGACCGTCCCGTCGATCGGGTCGACCACCCAGGTGAGCCCACTGCTCCCCCGCTCGCCGCCGGACTCCTCCCCGAGGAACCCGTCCCGCGGCCGCGACGCCTCCAGAGCGCCGCGGATCAGGTCCTCGGCCTCCCGGTCGGCGCGCGTGACGATGTCGGTGATGGTCGACTTGGAGGCCGCGATCTCCACCCCGTCGCGCCTCCGTTGCAGCGCGAGAGCGGCGGCGCGACGCGCGACGGTGGTGGCGATCTCGAGCAGCTCGTTGGGGGTGGGCATGGGGACAAGCCTGGCATCTATCGGGCATGAACACTATTTCTCGTTCACCTGGCTCGCCGGTAACATCTTCCATATGAAATCCAGCACCACACAACGCCGGGCCTTCCTCGGCGCGGCCGCCGCCGGCATCGCCGGGGTGGCGACCTCCGTCGCCACCGCAACACCTGCCGCCGCCGTCGAGGACAGCATCCCGGCCAGCCAGAAGGGCGCGGCCAACGGTGTTGCGCCGCTCGACGGGAGCAAGAAGGTCCCGGTCGAACACATCCCGACCGAGGACGGCAAAGCGCCTGCTTCCGTCGAGCACCTCTCGATCCGCGCACGAGACCGGTCGATCGGCTCGACCTGGGAGGCCGACCAGTCGGAGAAGATCCAGGCCGCCGTCAACGAGGCTGCTACCGCCGGAGCACGGCTCGTCTTCCAGAAGGGCGTCTACATCTGCAGCAACATCAATATCCCGGCGAACAGCTGGATCGGAAGCGCCTCCACCCCGCACTCGCTTGCGGGAAGCCCGCCGGTTCGAATCGTCAACAAAGACCGCGCAGACACCCCGATCTTCTGGTGGGGAGGCGACGGAGTCAACGCCTACGGCATCCGCCTCGAAGGCCTGACCTTCTGGGGCGGCATGGCAGCTGTGACGGGCCCGCTCCTGCATCAGCGCACCGGTTTTGAGGTGCAGATCGACAACGTTCAACTCTTGGAGAATTGGCACGGGCCCGGCTTCGTCATCGACGGGGCGTCGAACTGCCGCTACGTCGATCTGCAGGTCCAGAACTGCGGCACCACAGCCTGGCCCGCCGTCATGATGAATCACGGCGGTCACCCGTGGCCTTCCAACAGCGCACCTTATAGCAACACCAACGACTTCGATCGGCTCCGGGTGGAGCGCGCACCGAACGTCGGGATGTCCATTGGGATGACCGACTCCTGGGACAAAGGATCAGCCGAGTTCACCCGTTTGACGTCACCGCACTTCGAGACCGATGCACAGGCAGGCGTCAAGGACGCGCTCATCCAGGTCGGCAACGTCTACAACCTCGACATCGTCGCTCCGACGTTCGTCGCCGGGCCAGGTGGCGCTCTGTCACACCTCGAGGCAGCGCGCTCCAGCGCGTCGCGACTCGACCCAGGCGGCATCACCGTCCTCGGCGGGTCCACCGTCGGCCGCTATCGTGCGCCGGCAAAGTCGACGACTGCCGAGAACCGCACGAACCCGTACATGTTCGACCTCCAGTCCGGAAACGGTTTCGCGCTGCTCGGCACCCGTGTCACGGGCTACAACAACGATGGGGTGGCTGTCCGCATCGGCGAGAAGTACGGCCCTGACGTCCAGTTGCAGCCTCTGTTCCGCTCGTGGGGCGCGTACAACCGCGACGGCTTCGCCGGTCGGCTGGCGCTCGCGAGCGATGCCCGCAAGAGCGTCTCGCCCACGGCACGGGTCGAGAGCCCTGCCGGCTCTGACGCGAAGGTGACCGTAACCGGCAGGGACCGACGCGGGCACATCGAGTTCACCCCGGGCGCCGGTGCGGCGAAGGGAACGCAGTTCACGTTCACCCTCACCCGGACGCTCCGGAGTCGCCCCGTCGTCACTCTGACGCCGGAAAACGTCGGCAACATCTACCCGTCCGTCGGCGCCATGCTCAAGAACGTCTACTTCGGCTCATTTCAGGTCGCGTTCGCGACGGCGCCCGAGCCCGGCAGAACGTACACATTCCACTACGCCCTGGAGGAAGTGCAGGAGTAAGCCGGCGACTTCATTGTCGACTGACGCGACCATGGATAGCGCGAAGAGCCCGGCCGATCGGCCGGGCTCTTCGCTTTTCCCATACGTGGCGAGTGAGGTGTCTGGGTTCACGACATAGGCGACAGTTGATAGGTGACACATGAGTCGCGTCATAGGCGACAGTCGCTCTCGTGTCGAAGAACCGGGTCGCCGTTTTGAAGGTCGTTTCCAAGCAGCTCACCGTCGCCGCGGCGTCGGCTGAGTATGGGATGAGCCGCCAGCATCTACATCGACTCCTTGCCCGTTATCGCCAGGGCGGCTTGGACGCGGTCGAGCCGCGCTCTCGGGCACCACATACCAGCCCGCAGCAGACCGCCCCCGAAGTCAGGGAGCGGGTCGTGCAGCTGCGGCAAGAGCTGATCGGGAACGGGTTGGATGCCGGCCCGGCCACCATCGCATGGCACCTCGAGCACGAGGGCCTACCCGCACCATCCACCTCGACCATCCGGCGCATCCTCCACGAGGCCGGGCTCGTGGTGCCCGAGCCGCGCAAACGACCACGCTCCTCCTATATCCGCTTCCAAGCCGCGCAACCAAACGAGACCTGGCAGTCCGACTTCACCCACTGGCGCCTGGCCGACGGCACCGATATCGAGATCCTGAACTGGCTGGACGACCACTCCCGCTACCTGCTGGCCTGCACCGCCCACCGCCCGGTCACCGGAGACGATGTCGTCGCCATCTTCTTGAACACAACCGAGAACTACGGCGTCCCGGCCTCCACCCTGACCGACAACGGACGCGTTTATACCGCCCGCTTCGGCGGCGGCCGCAACGCCTTCGAATACCTGCTCCCGCTCCTGGGCGTCACCCAGAAGAACGGCTCACCAGGCCACCCGCAAACCCAGGGCAAGATCGAACGCTTCCACCAAACGCAGAAACGGTGGCTCGCAGCCCGCCCCGCCGCCCACGACCTCGCCGAGATGCAAGCCCAGCTCGAAACCTTTCGCGACCACTACAACGAGCAACGCCCCCACCGCGCCCTGAACCGATCAACACCCGGGCAGGCCTACCGGGCAACCCCGAAGGCCCTCCCCGCTGAACCCCGCACCCCTGGCCACTACCGGATCCGCTACGACCACGTCGACCAGCACGGCAAAATCAGCCTCCGCCGCGCCGGCCGCATGCACCACCTCGGCATCGGCGCCGACCACCGCGGCACCCGCGTCCTCGCCCTCGCCGACGACGCCACCATCACCGTCATCGCCCTACACACCGGCGAGGTGCTCTCCACCCACACCATCGACCCCACCCGCAGCTACTGGCGCAACCAACAGAAGGAGCCCGGCCGATGGCCGGGCTCTCTCTGAGTAACCAATGTCGCGACTCATCTGGAACACATGTCCCGACTCATCACA
>NZ_JBDHNI010000013.1:12378-60841 GCF_039615055.1 Microbacterium sp. X-17 | reverse complement strand
CAACCAGGAGGTTGGCTTAGAAGCAGCCACCCTTGAAAGAGTGCGTAATAGCTCACTGGTCAAGTGATTCCGCGCCGACAATGTAACGGGGCTCAAGCACGCCACCGAAGTTGTGGCATTGACATTAGTGGTAGGCCTTCGTGGTCCAGCCGTGTTGATGGGTAGGAGAGCGTCGTGTCGCGAGTGAAGCGGCGGGGTAACCCAGCCGTGGACGCGACACGAGTGAGAATGCAGGCATGAGTAGCGAAAGACGTGTGAGAAACACGTCCTCCGAAAGACCAAGGGTTCCAGGGTCAAGCTAATCTGCCCTGGGTAAGTCGGGACCTAAGGCGAGGCCGACAGGCGTAGTCGATGGACAACGGGTTGATATTCCCGTACCGGCGAAGAACCGCCCCAATCAATCCAGTGGTGCTAAGTGCCCGAATCTTCGGACTCAACCCTTCGGGGAGCGGTCCGCTGGCTAGCGCACGACCCCATGCTGGTGCGGTTAGCGTATTAACAGGTGTGACGCAGGAAGGTAGCCCAAGCCAGGCGATGGTTGTCCTGGTGCAAGTGCGTAGGCCGAGCTGTAGGCAAATCCGCAGCTCTTACGGCTGAGACACGATGCGGATAAAAAGTGGGTGATCCTATGCTGCCAAGAAAAGCATCGACGCGAGGTTCTAGCCGCCCGTACCCTAAACCGACTCAGGTGGTCAGGTAGAGAATACCAAGGAGATCGAGAGAATCGTGGTTAAGGAACTCGGCAAAATGCCCCCGTAACTTCGGAAGGAGATCGAGAGAATCGTGGTTAAGGAACTCGGCAAAATGCCCCCGTAACTTCGGGAGAAGGGGGGCCTTCGACGTATTAGGACTTGCTCCGAAAGCGTTTGGAGGCCGCAGAGACTAGTGGGTAGCGACTGTTTACTAAAAACACAGGTCCGTGCCAAGTCGCAAGACGATGTATACGGACTGACGCCTGCCCGGTGCTGGAAGGTTAAGAGGAAGGGTTAGCGTAAGCGAAGCTCAGAATTTAAGCCCCAGTAAACGGCGGTGGTAACTATAACCATCCTAAGGTAGCGAAATTCCTTGTCGGGTAAGTTCCGACCTGCACGAATGGCGTAACGACTTCCCAACTGTCTCAACCGCGAACTCGGCGAAATTGCACTACGAGTAAAGATGCTCGTTACGCGCAGCAGGACGGAAAGACCCCGTGACCTTTACTACAGCTTGGTATTGGTGTTCGGTGTGGCTTGTGTAGGATAGGTGGGAGACTTTGAAGCGTGGACGCCAGTTCACGTGGAGTCATTGTTGAAATACCACTCTGGTCACTCTGGATATCTAACTTCGAACCGTAATCCGGTTCAGGGACAGTGCCTGGTGGGTAGTTTAACTGGGGCGGTTGCCTCCCAAAAAGTAACGGAGGCGCCCAAAGGTTCCCTCAACCTGGTTGGCAATCAGGTGGCGAGTGTAAGTGCACAAGGGAGCTTGACTGTGAGACTGACAGGTCGAGCAGGGACGAAAGTCGGGACTAGTGATCCGGCAGTGGCTTGTGGAAGCGCTGTCGCTCAACGGATAAAAGGTACCTCGGGGATAACAGGCTGATCTTGCCCAAGAGTCCATATCGACGGCATGGTTTGGCACCTCGATGTCGGCTCGTCGCATCCTGGGGCTGGAGTAGGTCCCAAGGGTTGGGCTGTTCGCCCATTAAAGCGGTACGCGAGCTGGGTTTAGAACGTCGTGAGACAGTTCGGTCCCTATCCGCTGCGCGCGTAGGAAATTTGAGAGGATCTGACCCTAGTACGAGAGGACCGGGTTGGACGAACCTCTGGTGTGTCAGTTGTTCTGCCAAGAGCACCGCTGATTAGCTACGTTCGGGATGGATAACCGCTGAAAGCATCTAAGCGGGAAGCCGGCCTCAAGATGAGATTTCCATGCCTTCGGGCGAGAGGCTCCCAGCCAGACTACTGGGTTGATAGGCCGGATGTGGAAGCGTGGTAACACGTGAAGCTGACCGGTACTAATAAGCCGATGACTTGATAACACCTTCGTTTGAAGATGCTTGCGTCCACTGAGTGGTTCTCGATGTACGGTCGAGAACCGCATGACATTTAGACTTTGTTGTGCAGACTGAAACATCAATAGTGTTTCGGCGGCCATAGCGAGAGGGAAACGCCCGGTTACATTCCGAACCCGGAAGCTAAGCCTCTCAGCGCCGATGGTACTGCAGGGGGGACCCTGTGGGAGAGTAGGACACCGCCGGACTTCTTTCGAGGAGGCCCGCTCCATTGCTGGAGCGGGCCTTCGTCGTTTATACAGGAGGGGTCATGTCGGACGAGCGAGCGCGGGGCAATCGGAAGCCCACGGGACGGCCGGATCGTCCGCGGACGGACCGACCGCGTCAAGACCGTGCGCGTCCGGATCGGCCCCGCACTGATCGTTCCCGTAACGACCGTCCCCGGGACGATCGCCCGCGTGAGGATCGGCCGCGAGACGACCGTCCCCGTGACCCGGCTCTGCCGGACGACGTCACCCCGCAGGAGCTGCCGTCGTCGGCGCGCAACGAGCTGAAGACCCTCAGCAAGGAGAACGCCGAGCGCGTCGCGCGGCACCTTGCGATGGCCGCCCGTCACATCGAGGATGACCCCGCTCTCGCGCACCAGCACGCATTGGCGGCGGTGTCGCACGCGGGCCGGATCGCGATCGCGCGGGAGACGGCCGCGATCACCGCGTACGCCGTCGGCGATTTCGCTCTGGCGCTGCGCGAGCTGCGCACCTACCGCCGTATCTCCGGTCGCGACGACCAGATCGCGCTCATGGTCGACAGTGAGCGCGGCGTCGGACGCCCGGATCGCGCGCTCGAGGTGGGCCGCGCGGTCGATCGGACCACCCTCACGCCCGCCATCCGCGCCGAGCTCGCGATCGCGATGTCCGGCGCGCGCCTCGATCTCGGGGAGCCCGAGCGGGCGCTGTCCGAGCTCGACATCGCCGAGCTCGATCCGAATCGCGCGTTCCCCTGGAGTCCCGCGCTGTTCGGCGCTCGCGCGACCGTGCTCGAGGAGCTCGGCCGCGATGCCGAGGCGGAGGAGTGGCATCGGCGCGCGGAAATCGCCGAGCAAGCGCTCGACGACGCGAGCGGCGTGCAGGACGAGGTCGTCGTCTATGACGAAGAGGACGACAGCTGATGGGACTGTTCCGCCGCGCGACAGCGACGCCGCTCGACGATGTCGACGTCGTGCTCGCGGACCTCGACGGCGTCGTCTACGCCGGGCCGGGCGCGATCCCGCACGCCGTCGACAGCCTCACCCGCGCGGGCCGAACGCGCCGGCTGGGATACATCACGAACAACGCATCGCGGACGGATGCTTCCGTGGCCGCGCACCTGCGCGAGCTGGGTCTCGCCGACACGACGCCGGACGACATCGTCACGAGTCCGCAGGCGGCGGTCCGTCTCCTGCGCGATCGGCTGCCCGAGGGCGCCCGCGTGCTCGTGGTCGGGGGCGAGGGACTCGTCGTCGAGGTGGAGAAGGCCGGTTTCGTCACCACCCGCAGCGCGGACGACGACCCGGCCGCGGTCGTGCAGGGCTTCGCCCCCGACGTCGGGTGGACGCAGCTCGCCGAGGCGGCTTTCGCGCTCAAGGTGCCGGAAGAGGAGGGCGGGATCCCCTGGATCGCGACCAACACCGACTGGACGATCCCTCAGGCGCGCGGGATCGCGCCGGGCAACGGCACGCTCGTGTCCGCCGTGCACACGGCGGTCGGTCGCCTCGCGACCGTCGCCGGCAAGCCGGAGACCCCCATCTTCGAGGAGGCCGTCGCGCGTTTCGGGGCGCAGCATCCGCTGGTCCTCGGCGACCGCCTCGACACCGACATCGCCGGCGCGAGCCGCGCCGGCCTGGAGTCGGCCCTGGTCCTCACCGGCATCGACCGGCCGAAGCACGTGCTGGCCGCCCCCGGGGGCTCGCGTCCGACATACATCTTGAGCGATCTGCGGGAGCTGCACGAGCCGTATCCCCGCACCGTCGTGCGCGGCGACACGACGACCGTGGGCACGTCCGCCGTCCGGATCGAGGGTCCCGACATCCTTATCGTGTCGGAGGGCGAACGCGGGATCGACCTGCTGCGCGCCGCGTCCGCCGCGATCTGGGCGTCGGGTCGCCAGATCTTCGGATTCCGCGTTCCGGAACGCCTGTATGCCGACCCGTTCCACACCGTCTGATAGGCGCCCCTTGCTTCTCGTCCTCACCGACTCTTGGAGTCAGGATCCTGAGGCGTGTTCAGATCGTTCTGGCGTCGCTGCCTGCGGCGCTCCCAGAAGGTTTGTGCCACGAAGAAGATCACGGCGATCGCGATCGGTCCGAGAACGTACCAGCCCAGGGGCCGCGGCTCCGCGACCTGGAAGAGATACACGGTCAGACCCAGCCAGAGAGCGTAGAAGAGGCGTTCCGTCACCTTCATGGCATCACCTTCTGCAGGCTACGACCGTCAAGTTCGGTTGCACAAGCAAGGGATTCGCGATCGAGGCCCAGGGCAGGTTGAACGCAACGCACTGGCCGTTCGCATTGGCGTCGCGGATCCTCCACGCATAGCTGAGGGCGACCCCGTTCGCCGCGATCGCGCACGCGACAGAAGCAGGTGGATTCGGGATGGCCCCACAGAACGAGGAGAGGACTCCTACCAGCGACTGGATGTCCCCAGAAGCGGCAGCGAGCTGCTGTGTTTCGGCCCGGGTCGCTTGCCAATACCAACCCCACCATTCGCCCCCGAAATCCGGATCCGCAACGACGGGGAACGCGACGCTCTCATCGAAGTGGACGGTCTGGATCAGCGTGTTGCCCTCGATGCGGAAGTCTGTGGGGACGGCCCGGCCCGTCGCGTCGACCGCCCATGGCGCCTTGTAGAAGCCCACTGGTCCGGTCGGGCCCACGATGATCACCGAGCCGTCGGAGTTCAGTGCTGCTTGAGTGTCATCGGGAAGATTGAGCGGGAATCGATATTCGTGAGGAGCAGAGGCCGACGGAATCTCGATGAGCGTCTGCGCGCCGTCGTCAGTCGCATAACTGCTCAAGGTCGCGCCGCGATCGACCGTGCTCAGCAGTGGGCCGCCTGACTCGCTGGATCTCGCGCTCGGGATACGAGCGATGTCCTGGGGAGCGACGGGGTCGCCGGGGAGATGCCATCCGATCTGCGCGCCGTCGAGCGAGACGGTCACCTCGTTCTCATCGATGCTGACCCTAGGTGCGACGTTCGCTTCCGATGGAGGAAGCTCATCGATCGCGGGGGACACGGCTCCGTTCTGACGTAGATCGGTCGGTGCCGGTGTTGCTGCGTGAGCTGCGCCGGGCGCGAGCAGGCCGAGAGCGCCAGCAAGTGCAAGACCTAACGCGGCTGTACGACTGAATCTCATCTGGAGTCCTCCTTGTGTTCGCCGATGACCCCGAGGGTAGGCACCGCAGACGTCGGCGGGCCATGCACGAAAGTCGATCAAGACGTGACTTTGGTATCGGAGGCGGGCTCCCGTGCCTTCGGTATCCTGGGCGCATGGCCGATCGCGATGAGCTCGCCGACGACGGCTCCGACGACCTGATGTCGGCGCTCGAGGTGATCGAGGCCCAGCCTCTCGGGCAACGTGCGGCAGGATACGCCGCGATGCACGATGAGCTGGCACGCCGGATCCAGACGGCACCGGACGGCGGCGTGTGACGCAGCGCGCCGACGCGGCATTGGTGGCACGGGGGTTGGCTCGTTCGCGCACGCACGCGCAGCGTCTTCTCTCGAAGGGTGTCGTGACGGCCGACGGGTCGGTCATTGTGAAGCCGGCGACTCCGGTGACCGAAGGTGTGGTGCTGGCGGTCGCGGATGCGGACGCCTACGTCAGCCGGGCGGCGCACAAGCTTCTCGCGGCGCTCGACGCGTTCCCGATCGCCGTGTCGGGGCGGGTCGCGCTCGACATGGGTGCGTCCACCGGCGGATTCACGCAGGTGCTGCGCGAGCGCGGCGCAGATCCCGTGATCGCGGTCGACGTCGGCCACGGGCAACTCGCACGCGACGTCGCGGCGGATCCGGGTGTGGTCGCGGTCGAGGGGTTCAACGTCCGCCACATGACCCCGGCGTCCCTCGCCGCGGCGAGCGGCGTCGACGCACGGCCCAGCGTCGTGACCGGGGACCTCTCCTTCATCTCGCTCACCCAGGTGGTGCCCGCCGTCGCGGCCACGGCCGCGGGCGACGCGGACGTCGTCCTGCTCGTCAAGCCGCAGTTCGAGGTCGGGCGCGCGGCGATCGGCGACGGGGTCGTGACGGATCCGCGCCTGCGCGCGGAGGCGGTGCTCTCCGTCATCCGCGCGGCAGCCGCGGCGGGCGTTGC
The DNA here is from genome assembly GCF_039615055.1 of Microbacterium sp. X-17. Lineage (NCBI taxonomy): Bacteria > Bacillati > Actinomycetota > Actinomycetes > Micrococcales > Microbacteriaceae > Microbacterium > Microbacterium sp. X-17. The sequence goes on along the minus strand of NZ_JBDHNI010000013.1, from coordinate 54,501 downwards.
GACCCACGGCGTGATCGCGTCGCCGCTGGCGGGCACGCACGGCAATCGCGAATTCCTCCTCCACCTACGGCCGGGAGACGCGCGCGATCCGGAAGAATGGGCCGAGACTGTGGCCGGCCTGACGGGGGAGCGATGAACGAACGGAACATCCTCGTCGTCGCTCACGCCCATCGCGCCGAGACCGTGGAGGCCGCTCAGCGCGTGCTGACGGCGCTGCAGGATGCCGGTGCCCGGCCGGTCCTCGCTGGCGAGGACATCGACGAGCTCGTCACGGTGCTGCCGCAGTGCGCGTCGATCGCCGTGCTCGGCCGCGACGTGGCGGTCGCCGACATCGAGCTGGCGATCGTCCTCGGCGGCGACGGGACGATCCTGCGGGCCGCCGAGCTCGTCCGGGAGGGCACCGCGCCGGTCCTCGGGATCAACATGGGCCACGTCGGCTTCCTCGCCGAGATCGAGCGCGACGACATGGATGAGGCGGTCCGCCGCGCGATCGACCGCGACTATCGGGTCGAGGAGCGGCTCGCGCTCTCCGTGCGGCTCAAGGACGAGGCCGGCGCCGTCGTCTACGAGACCTGGGCGCTCAACGAGGCGACCGTCGAGAAGGCCAGTCGCGAACGGATGCTGGAGGTCGTGATCGAGATCGACGGCCGCCCGCTGTCGACCTTCGGATGCGACGGCATCGTCGTGTCGACGCCGACCGGCTCGACCGCCTACAACTTCTCCGGCGGCGGGCCGGTCATCTGGCCGACCGTCGAGGCGATGGCCGTCGTGCCGCTGGCCGCGCACGCCCTGTTCGCCCATCCGCTCGTCGTGGGGCCCGAGACCTCGGTCGCGATCGAGGTGCTGCGGCGCACCAACGGCACCGGCATCCTCTGGTGCGACGGGCGCCGCTCGCACGAGCTGCCGCCCGGGGCCCGCGTCGTCGTGCGGCGTTCGGACCGGCCGGTGCGGCTCGCGCGCCTCCACCCGGCCGCCTTCACCGACCGGCTCGTGCGCAAGTTCCAGCTGCCCGTCACCGGCTGGCGCGGGCCGGACGCGGAGCCGCGCGCATGATCGAGGAGATGCGCCTGCGCGGTCTCGGCGTCATCGACGACGCCTCGCTGCCGCTCGGGCCCGGGTTCACCGCGATCACCGGCGAGACCGGCGCGGGGAAGACCATGGTCGTCACGGGCCTCGGGCTCCTGCTCGGCCACCGCGCCGACACGGGCGTCGTCCGCTCGGGCTCGGCCCAGGCGACGGCGGACGGCATTTGGCGCATCGCGGAGGGTGGCACCGCCGCCGAACGCGTCCGCGAGGCGGGCGGCGAGCTCGAGCTTCTGGGCGACGGCACGGCGGAGCTCCTCGTCGGGCGGGCCGTCTCGGTCCAGGGCCGGGGCCGAGCGACGCTCGGCGGACGCCCCGTCCCGACGGGCGTCCTCGCCGAGCTCGCGGACGAGCTCGTGGTGGTGCACGGGCAGTCCGATCAGCTGCGCCTGCGCGCGGCATCCGCCCAGCGCGACGCGCTGGATCGCTACGCCGGGGCACCGGTCGCGAACCTGCTCGAACGGTTCCGCGCCGAGCTCGCGGAGTACCGCGCGCTCGCGGACGAGGCCGACACGATCGAGCGCGACCGGGACGCCCGCGGGCGCGAGGCCGAGGAGATCCGTGCCGCGCTCGCCGACCTCGAGCAGCTCGCGCCCGTCGCGGGCGAGGACGTCGAGCTCGCGCAGCGCGCGGAGCGGCTCGCGAACGTCGAGGAGCTGCGGATCGCCGCGTCCGTCGCGCACGAGGCGATCGCCGGGGAGTCCGAGGCGCCGGACGCGTCGACGCTCCTGGCCGAGGCGCGGCGGTCGCTCGAACGCGCCCCGGACACGGCACTGCAGGAGCTCGCGGAGCTCGCCGCCGACCTCGGCTACCGGGCCGCGGAGCTCGCCACGAGCCTGTCCGCCTACCTCGCCGACCTGGACGACGCCGGCCCGCACGAGCTCGCCGCCGTCGAGGAGCGTCGCGCGCAGCTCGCCGCCGTCATCCGCGTGCACGGGTCTCTGGACGAGGCGATCGCGTTCGCGGAGACCGGCTCGGCCCGGCTCCTGGAGCTCGACGACGACGGCGACCGCATCGAGCGCCTGCGCGCGCAGCGCGACGCGGCCCTCGCGCGGCTCGACACCGCCGCCGCCGAGCTGACGGCGGCGCGCACCGAGGCCGCGGCCCGGCTGGGTGCGGCCGTCACCGTCGAGGCGCGCGCCCTCGCGCTCCCCGACGCCGAGGTCGTCGTGCGGGTCTCGCCCGCCGCCGAGTCGCACGCGGGCCGCGACGAGGTCGCGATCCTCCTCGCGCCGCATCCGGGTGCCGAGCCGCGGCCGGTGTCGCGCGGCGCGTCCGGCGGCGAGCTCAGCCGCATCATGCTGGCGATCGAGGTGGTGATCGCCGCGACCGATCCCGTGCCGACGTTCGTGTTCGACGAGGTGGACGCCGGCATCGGCGGCGCCGCCGCGATCGAGGTCGGCCGGCGCCTCGCGCGCCTCGCGCAGAGCGCGCAGGTGATCGCGGTGACGCACCTCGCGCAGGTCGCGGCGTTCGCGACCAACCACCTGACCGTGCAGAAGTCGAGCGACGGCACCGTGACGGCGTCGAGCGTCCGGCGGCTGACGGCGGCCGACCGCGAGACCGAGATGGCCCGGCTCCTGTCGGGCCTGACCGACTCGGACGTCGCCCTGACCCACGCCCGCGAGCTGCTGACTCTCGCACACGCGGGGGAGAGTTAGGGCCACCCCCGTCCGCGCCGACATAGAATGAAGATCCGTGATGCAGATTCCCGGCGAGGCCCCGAACCACACCACGAGACACATCTTCGTGACGGGTGGTGTCGTCTCCTCCCTCGGTAAGGGGCTCACGGCCGCCAGTCTCGGCAATCTCCTGACCGCCCGGGGTCTCCGGGTCGTCATGCAGAAGCTCGATCCATATCTCAACGTCGATCCGGGCACGATGAACCCGTTCCAGCACGGCGAGGTGTTCGTCACCGACGACGGCGCGGAGACCGACCTCGACATCGGGCACTACGAGCGGTTCCTCGACATCGAGCTGAGCCAGGCCGCGAACGTGACGACCGGGCAGATCTACTCGCAGGTCATCGCGCGCGAGCGCCGCGGCGAGTACCTCGGCGACACCGTGCAGGTCATCCCGCACATCACGGACGAGATCAAGCGGCGCATGCGGTTGCAGGCGACGGAGGATCCGGCGCCGGACGTCATCATCACCGAGATCGGCGGCACGGTCGGCGACATCGAGTCGCAGCCGTTCATCGAGTCGGCACGGCAGATCCGCCACGAGCTGGGCCGCGCGAACGTCTTCTTCGTGCACGTCTCCCTCGTGCCGTTCATGGGCGCCTCGGGCGAGCAGAAGACGAAGCCGACGCAGCACTCGGTCGCCGCCCTCCGCTCGATCGGCATCCAGCCCGACGCGCTCGTGCTCCGCAGCGACCGCCCGGTCACGGACGCGAACAAGCGCAAGATCGCGCTCATGTGCGACGTCGACGAGCGCGCGGTCGTCAACGCGATCGACGTGCCGAGCATCTACGACATCCCGAGCCTCCTGCACGAGCAGGGGCTCGACGACTACATCGTCAGCACGCTGGGCCTCGAGAAGGCCGACGGTGTGGACTGGGCGCGCTGGAACCGCGTGCTGCAGGCGGTCCACAACCCCAAGCACGAGGTCACGATCGGGCTGGTCGGGAAGTACATCGACCTCCCGGACGCATACCTCTCGGTCACTGAGGCGCTGAAGGCCGGCGGGTTCGCGCACGAGACGCACGTGCGCGTCACCTGGATCCCCTCCGACCTGTGCGAGACGCCGGAAGGCGCCGAGCGCGCGCTCGCCGACGTCGACGGCATCGTCATCCCGGGCGGCTTCGGCATCCGCGGCATCGAGGGCAAGCTCGGGGCGCTGCGGTTCGCGCGCGAGCAGGGCATCCCGACGCTCGGCATCTGCCTCGGCCTCCAGTGCATGGTCGTCGAGTACGCGCGTCACGTCGTCGGGCTCGACGGGGCGTCGTCGAGCGAGTTCGACCCGGACACGCAGTATCCGGTGATCGCGACGATGGCCGAGCAGGTCGACATCCTCGACCACGGCGACCTCGGCGGCACGATGCGCCTCGGGCTCTACCCCGCGCAGTTGCGCGAGGGATCGCTCGCCGCGGAGCTGTACGGCGCGGAGCGGGTGTCCGAGCGGCACCGCCACCGCTACGAGGTCAACAACGCCTACCGTGACCAGCTCGCCGAGGCGGGCCTCGTGTTCTCCGGCCTCTCGCCGGACCGCAACCTCGTCGAGTACGTCGAGCTGCCGCGCGCGGTGCACCCGTTCTACATCGCGACCCAGGCCCACCCCGAGCTGCGCTCGCGGCCGACGGCGCCGCATCCGCTGTTCCGCGGCCTCGTGGGGGCGGCGCTGGAGCGGCACCGCGCGAGCGAGCTGTTCGACGTGGAGGTCGAGGGCGCGTGAGCGCCGACTTGCGCGACGAGACGGTCTCGCCCGAGATCGTCTCGAGCGACGTCGTCTACGCGGGCCGGGTGTGGGACGTCCGCTCTGACGCGTTCCTCTACAACGGGGAACGGATCGTGCGGCAGTACGTGGCGCACCCCGGCGCCGCGGCGATCGTGGCGGTCGACGCGGACGACCGGATGCTGCTGATCCAGCAGTACCGGCATCCCATCCGCCGGCGGGACTGGGAGGTGCCCGCCGGGCTCCTCGACGTCGTCGGCGAGGAGCCGCTCGCCGCAGCGCAGCGCGAGCTCGCCGAGGAGGCCGACCTCGTGGCCGCCACCTGGGAGCCGCTCGTCTCGGTCTTCACGACGCCCGGCGGGAACAACGAGGTCGTGCACCTGTTCCTCGCGCGGGACTTGACCTCAGCGGGCGAGCCGCACCCGCGCGCGGAGGAGGAGGCCGACATCCGCGTCGAGTGGGTGCCGATCGCCGACGTCGTGGACGCGGTCCTCTCCGGGCGCATGCGCAACGGCATCCTCGCGACGGGGGCGCTCGCCGCGGCCGAACGGTTGCGGCGGCGCTAGCGTGCAGCTCGACCGAGCGCTGGACGAGTACCTGCGTCACATCTCGGTCGAGCGCGGACTCGCGGACCACACCGTCGCCGCCTACCGGCGCGACCTCGACGGCTACCTCGCGTGGCTCAGCGCTTCGGGGGTCACGGACACCGTCGACGTGACGGCGCCGATGGTCACGCGGTTCGCGGCCGAGCGTGCCACGGCCGATCCGCCCGTCGCAGCGTCCAGCCTCGCCCGGCTGCAGTCCTCCGTGCGCGGGTTCCACCGGTTCCTCGCCCGCGAGGGGATCGCGGACGACGATCCCGCGGCCCGGCTCACCCCGCCGAAGCAGCCGCAGCGCCTGCCGAAGGCGCTGACCATCGCGCAGGTCGAGGCGCTGCTGGATGCCGCGGGCCCCGCGCCTGGGGTCGCTGATGCTTCCGACCTCGCGCACTTGCGGGATCGGGCCCTGCTCGAGCTGCTGTACGCGACCGGCGCGCGGGTGTCGGAGGTCGTGCAGCTCGACGTCGACGACGTCGCGCAGGGAGACGTGCTGCGCCTGCGCGGCAAGGGCTCGAAGGAGCGGATCGTGCCGGTCGGCTCGTACGCGCGCGCCGCGCTCGATGCGTATCTCACGCGCGCGCGGCCCGAGCTGGCGCGCCGCGGGCGCGCGACCCCGCGCCTGTTCCTCGGCATCCGCGGGGCGCCGCTCTCGCGGCAGAGCGCGTGGCTCGTCATCCGGCACGCCGCGGAGCGTGCGCGCCTCACGGCGCACGTGTCCCCGCACACCCTGCGGCACTCGTTCGCGACGCACCTGCTGCAGGGCGGGGCCGACGTCCGGGTCGTGCAGGAGCTCCTCGGTCACGCCTCGGTCGCGACGACCCAGATCTATACGCACGTCTCGGTCGACGCCCTCCGCGACGTCTACGCCACGGCCCATCCCCGGGCCCGCTGACCCCGTGCCCGCGCGTGCGGGCCAGCGCCTGTGCCGCCGCGGACGCGCTACCTTTCCTCGCGCGCGCTCCGCGAATATCCGTAGCGCGTGCGAGGAACAGTGGCAGGTGCGGGGAAGGGGGGGGCGCGGGGTGGGTGCGGCGTGGCGCGCGGTCGGGGTACGGGCGGCGGGGCCGGGCCGTCGCTAGAATCGACGGAATGCGGCGGGCGGAGGGAGTGCGGTGAGCACGGCGAAGGCGACGAGCGAGACCCCCCTCGGTCCGACGGGCCGCCCCTACCGCGGCTTCCCCACGCCGCCGCCGCTCGAATCGCACGGCCCGGCCCGCATCATCGCCCTCTGCAACCAGAAGGGCGGCGTCGGCAAGACCACGACGACGATCAACCTCGCGGCATCCCTCGCCGACTACGGCCGCCGGGTGCTGGCGGTCGACTTCGACCCGCAGGGGGCACTGTCGGCCGGCCTCGGGATCGCGACCCACGAGATCCCGACGATCTACGACCTCTTGATCGACCCGAAGCGCGACGCACACGACGCGATCGTGACCACCGCGGTGCCGGGGCTCGACATCATCCCGGCGAACATCGACCTGTCGGCCGCCGAGGTGCAGCTCGTCAACGAGGTCGCCCGGGAGACGATCCTCGCCCGCGTGCTGCGCAAGCTCGCGCCCGAGTACGACGTCATCCTCATCGACTGCCAGCCGTCGCTGGGCCTCCTCACCGTCAACGCGCTCACGGCGAGCCACGGCGTCATCATCCCGCTGGAGTGCGAGTTCTTCGCCCTCCGCGGCGTCGCCCTGCTCATCGAGACGATCGACAAGGTGCGCGACCGGCTCAACCCCGCGATCGAGCTCGACGGCGTCCTGGCCACGATGTACGACGCGCGGACCCTGCACTCGCGCGAGGTGCTCGAGCGGGTCGTCGAGGCGTTCGGCGACGACGTCCTCGAGACGGTGATCGGCCGCACCGTGAAGTTCCCGGATGCCTCGGTCTCCGGCGTGCCCATCACCGAGTTCGCCCCCGAGCATCCGGCGGCACAGGCCTACCTGCGGCTCGCGCGGGAGCTGGTCGCCCGTGGCGCCGTCGCCTGACGACGCGGGATTCCGGGTCTCGCTCGCCGGCTTCGACGGGCCCTTCGATCTCCTCCTGACCCTCATCTCGAAGCGTGAGCTCGACATCACCGAGATCGCGCTGAGCGCGGTCACCGACGAGTTCCTCTCGTACCTGCCGGGGGCCGAGCTGGACGAGGCATCCGAGTTCCTCGTCGTCGCCGTGACGCTGCTCGACATGAAGGTCGCCGGGCTCCTGCCGCAGGGCGAGCTGGTGGACGCCGAGTCCGTGGCGCTCCTCGAGGCCCGCGACCTCCTCTTCGCCCGGCTCCTGCAGTACCGCGCGTTCAAGCAGGTGTCGACGTGGTTCGCGGAGCGGCTGGATGCCGAGGGCACCCGGCACGCGCGCAGCGTGCGGCTCGAGGAGAAGTACCGGGCCGCCGCGCCCGAGCTCGTCTGGACCCTGTCGGCCGGCGACTTCGCCGCGCTCGCGCTGCTCGCTCTGACGCCCAAGGAGATCCCGGTCGTCGGGCTGGACCACCTGCACGCGCCGCTCGTCAGCATCCGCGAACAGGCCGCCGTCGTCGTGACGCTGCTGCGCAGCGCCGGCTCGCTGTCCTTCCGCGACCTCATCACGGGCGTGCAGGAGGCGGGCGTCGTCGTCGCGCGGTTCCTGTCGGTCCTGGAGCTCTACCGCCATGCCGCCCTCTCGTTCGAGCAGCTCGAGCCGCTCGGCGAGCTGACGCTGCGCTGGACCGCCGACCGCTGGTCCGACGAGAACCTCGCCACCCTGGGAGCCGACTATGACCACTGACCCCGCACCGAGCCCCTCCGGTGTCAGATCCGCACAGCTGGAGGCCCAGAAAACGGGCGCGAGTGACACCGGAGCGGCGCAGGATGTCGCCCGCCGGCTGGAGGCGATCCTCCTCGTCGTCGACGAGCCGCAGGGGCTCGTGAGCCTCGCGGCCGCGGTCGGTGCGCCCGTGGCGGCGGTGCGGCAGGCGGTCGAGACGCTCGTGGCCGACTACGACGGCGAGGCGGGCGGCCCGCGGCGCGGGTTCGAGCTGCGCGAGGTGGGCGGCGGATGGCGGCTGTACGTGCGGGCCGAGCACGACGACCTCGTGACCGAGTTCGTGAACGCCCAGGCGCCGTCGCGCCTGTCGCAGGCGGCGCTCGAGACCCTGGCCGTCATCGCGTACAAGCAGCCGGTCTCGCGCGGGCAGGTCGCGCAGGTGCGCGCCGTCAACGTCGACTCGGTGGTGCGCACGCTCACCGCCCGGGGGCTGGTCACCGAGGTCGGGACGGATGCCGAGACCGGCGCCATCCTGTACGGCACGACCGACGCGCTCCTGCAGAACCTCGGGATCAACGCGATCGAGGAGCTGCCGCACATCTCGCCGCTGCTCGACGACGGCGCCGACGGCTTCGAGAGCGAGGCCGTGCGGTGACCGACGCGAGCACCGAGGGCGAGCGGCTGCAGAAGGTCCTCGCCGCGGCGGGCGTCGCCTCCCGCCGCGTCTCCGAGCAGCTGATCGTCGAGGGGCGCGTGCGCGTCAACGGCGTGGTCGTCACCGAGCTCGGCACGCGCGTCAAGCCCGAGACGGATCTCGTGGACGTCGATGGCACGGCGATCCAGCTCGACCCGTCGAAGCGCTACGTCATGCTCAACAAGCCGACCGGTGTCGTCAGCACGATGCGTGACGAGCACGGCCGCCGGGACCTGCGCGAGTTCACGCGGGACTGGGAGGAGCGCCTCTACAACGTCGGCCGGCTCGACGCGGAGACGAGCGGGCTGCTCGTCCTCACGAACGACGGCGCGCTCGCGCACGTGCTCGCGCATCCGTCGTTCGGCGTCACGAAGGTCTACATCGCGAAGGTGACCGGCCGGGTGACCCCGCAGACGATCGCGCGGCTCACGCGCGGCGTGACCCTCGAGGACGGCGACATCGCGGCCGACAAGGCGCGCCTGCTGGACGCGTCGCCGGGGGAGAGCCTCGTCGAGCTCACGCTCCACTCCGGCCGCAACCGGATCGTGCGCCGCATGATGGCCGAGGTGGGGCATCCGGTCACCGAGCTCGTGCGCCGGCAGTTCGGCCCGCTGCACCTCGGGCCCCTGCCGGTCGGACGCGCTCGCGAGTTGACTACAGTGGAGCGCGGCGCGCTGCTCACCCTGTCGCGCGCCTCCGAGGAGATCCAGTGAGTCAGACGAGCACGGCCGCGCGCACGAGCGGGACCGTCCGGATCGTCGGCGCCGGGCTCCTCGGCGCGAGCATCGGCCATGCGCTGCGGGCGCTCGACGTCGACGTGGTCCTCGACGACACGTCGCCCGCGCAGCTGAGCCTCGCGATCGACTATGGCGCCGGCCGCGCGGCTGCGGAGGGCGACCGACCGTCGCTCGTCGTGGTGGCCGTCCCGCCGGACGTGACCGCGGACGTTATCGCGCGCGAGCTCGACGCGTACCCCGAGGCCGTCGTGACGGATGTCGCGAGCGTCAAGCTCGCTCCGCTCCGCGAGCTGCGCGCGCGCGGGGTCGACCTCCGCCGCTACATCGGCTCGCACCCGCTCGCGGGCCGGGAGCGCGGCGGCGCGATCTCCGCGCGCGCCGACATCTTCTTGGGCCGTCCGTGGGTCGTGTGCCGAGACCAGGAGACGTCCCCGGTCGACCTCGCGCTCGTCGAGGGCCTCGTCCTCGACCTGGGCGCGACCCCGGTCGAGATGACGCCCGAGGAGCACGACGCGTCCGTCGCGCTCGTGTCGCACGTCCCGCAGCTCGTCGCGAGCCTGCTCGCCGGCCGGTTCGCCGACGCGCCGCTCGCCTCGCTCCGCCTGGCGGGCCAGGGCGTTCGCGACACGACGCGGATCGCGGCATCCGCCCCGGAGCTCTGGGTCCAGATCCTCGACGCGAACGCGGCGCCCGTCGTCGGCATCCTCGACGCGGTCGCGGCGGACCTCTCCCGGGTCGCCGACGCGCTGCGGGACCCTGCGGCACCCGGTTCCCGGCGCACGGTCGCCGAGACGATCGGCCGCGGCAACGAGGGCGTCGCGCGCCTGCCCGGCAAGCACGGGCAGAGCGGCCGTTTCGAGAGCGTCGTGGTCATGGTCGACGACCGACCCGGTCAGCTCGGGCGGCTGTTCGGCGAGCTGGGGGAGCTCGGCGTCAACGTCGAAGACTTCCGCCTGGAGCACTCGCCGGGGGCGCCGTTCGGCCTGGCGGAGATCAGCGTCGTCCCGGACGCCGTCCGCGGTGCGATCGAGGGGCTCGAAGCCCGTGGATGGCGGATCGCGAGTGCCACGAATGACTGAACTCGTCGTCGCCGTCGACGGACCCGCGGGCAGCGGCAAGTCCAGCGTCTCCCGCCGGGTGGCGAAGGAGCTGCGCTTCGGCTACCTCGACACGGGCGCGATGTACCGCGCGGTCGCGTGGCACGCGCTCGAGACCGGTCGGGACACGGCGGATGCGGAGGCCGTGATCGCCGCGTGGGACGACGCGCGGATCGACCTGTCGCTCGACCCGGGCGACCCCTGGGTGCGGGTGGGCGACCGCGATGTGACCACCGCGATCCGAGAGCCGCGCGTCTCCGCCGCGGTCAGCGGCGTCGCGCGCGTCGTGCCGGTGCGCGAGGCGATCAACGAGCGCTTCCGCGCGCTGATGGACGAGTGCGCGTGCGAGGGCATCGTCGTGGAGGGGCGCGACATCACGACGGTCGTGGCGCCCGATGCGCCCGTGCGCGTGCTCCTGACGGCGGATGCCGAGGTGCGGGCGGCGCGACGCAGCGCCGAGCTCCCGGTCCACCAGCGCGACGGCGTCGCCGAGGCCATCGAGCGGCGCGACGCGTCGGACGGGAAGGTCGTCGACTTCCTCACCCCGGCAGAGGGTGTCGAGGTCGTGGACTCCACGGACCTCGATTTCGATCAGACGGTCGCGGCGATCCTCGCGCTCGTGCACGCCGCCCCAGGGAGCACTTCATGACAGACGACCGCGACACCGAGGACTTCGAGCCCGGCGAGGACCACCTCGCGGAGACGCTCGCCGACCTCGACGAGGACCTCGCCGAGGCGCGGGCCGCGACCCTGCGGGCGAGCCTCGCGGACTACGACCTCGACGAGGACGACGCGGCGCTGCTCGCCGGCGGCGAGTTCGGCGAGGACGGGGTCGAGTACCTGCCCGCCCTGCCGGTCGTCGCGATCGTCGGGCGCCCGAACGTCGGCAAGTCCGCGCTCGTCAACCGCATCCTCGGCCGCCGCGAGGCGGTCGTGGAGGACACGCCCGGCGTGACGCGCGACCGGGTGACGTACAAGGCGGAGTGGATGGATCGCCGCTTCACGCTCGTCGACACCGGCGGGTGGGAGCCCGACGCGCGCGGCATCGACCGCTCCGTCGCGCAGCAGGCGGAGATCGCGATCGAGCTGTCGGACGTCGTGCTGTTCGTCGTGGACGCGATGGTCGGGGCGACCTCGACCGACGAGCACGTCGTGCGCCTCCTGCGTCGCAGCGGCCGGCCCGTGTTTCTCGTCGCCAACAAGATCGACGACGCGCGGCAGGAGCCCGAGGCGGCCGCGCTGTGGAACCTGGGGCTGGGGGAGCCGCATCCGGTCTCCGCCATCCACGGCCGCGGCGTCGCGGACCTCCTCGACGAGGTCGTGAAGGTGCTGCCGGAGATCTCTGCGGTGGCCAAGCAGGAGATCGGCGGGCCGCGGCGCGTCGCGATCCTCGGCCGGCCGAACGTCGGCAAGTCGTCGCTGCTCAATAAGGCCGCGGGCGAGGAGCGCGTCGTCGTCAACGAGCTCGCCGGCACGACCCGCGATCCGGTCGACGAGGTCGTCGAGCTCGACGGGACGATGTGGCGCTTCGTCGACACCGCCGGGATCCGCCGCCGCGTGCACCTGCAGCAGGGCGCCGACTTCTACGCGTCGCTGCGGACGTCGGCGGCGCTGGAGAAGGCGGAGGTCGCGGTCGTCGTGCTCGACGTGTCCGAGCCGCTCAGCGAGCAGGACGTGCGGATCATCGACCTCGTGCTCGAGTCGGGCCGCGCGCTCGTGCTCGCGTTCAACAAGTGGGACCTCCTGGCGACGCAGGAGCTCGAGAACCAGGACCGGCGCCGGTACCTCGAACGCGAGATCGAGCAGGACCTCGCGCACGTCGCGTGGGCCCCGCGGGTCAACATCTCCGCGCGCACCGGACGCCATCTCGACCGGCTCGTCCCGGCGCTCGAGACCGCGCTCGCGTCGTGGGACCAGCGCATCCCGACCGGGAAGTTCAACGCGTTCCTGTCGGAGCTCGTGGCCGAGCATCCGCATCCCGTCCGCGGCGGCAAGCAGCCGCGCATCCTCTTCGGGACGCAGGCGGGGACGCGACCGCCGACGTTCGTGCTGTTCACGACCGGATTCCTGGATGCCGGATACCGGCGGTTCATCCAGCGGCGGCTGCGCGAGCTGTACGGGTTCGAGGGGACCCCGATCGTGCTCAACATGCGCGTGCGCGAGCGTCGCAGTCGCTGAGGGAAAGGCTGAACGGCGTGACGATCATCCTGCCCGAGCCCGGCTCGCCGCGGAGACCCCACGGTCCGCGCGATCCGGGCGACGCGTGGGTGGAGGGTCCGGCGGGAAAGTTCTGGGGCCGCTTCGGCGCGGCCGGTCTCCTCGCGGTCGACCCGGATCGCGGCGTGCTGCTGCAGCACCGCGTGGCATGGAGCCACTTCGGGGGCACGTGGGCGCTGCCCGGCGGCGCGCGGCACGACGGCGAGTCCGCCGCCGATGGCGCCCTGCGGGAGGCGCACGAGGAGGCCGGCGTGCCGACCAGCGCCGTCGTCCCGCGGCTGGAGAGCGTGTTCGACGTCGGCTACTGGTCGTACACGACGCTCGTCGCCGACGTGGTCGAGCCGTTCCAGCCCGTCATCAACGACCCGGAGAGCCTCGCGCTCGCGTGGGTGCAGCCGGACGTCGTCGGCGCGCGGCCGCTGCACCCGGGCTTCGAGGCCGCGTGGGATCGGCTGCGCGAGCTCGTCGCCGTGCGCCCCGCGCTCGTGGTGGATGCGGCGAACGTCGTGGGCGCGATCCCGGACGGGTGGTGGCGCGACCGCCCGGCCGCGGCGGAGCGGCTGCTGAAACGCATCGACGCGCTCGCGCTCGCGGGGATCGAGGCCGACGGGCTCGGGCTGCCGGAGTCCCGGTGGTTCCCGGAGGTGTCCGTCGTGCTCGAGGGCGCCGCCCGGGCGGTGGACATCGCGGTGCCGCGGGTCACCGTCGTCCGCGCGGAGGGCCACGGCGACGACGCGATCGTCGCGGAGACGCGCCGGCTGGTCGCGGCCGGGCGGCAGGTGACGGTGGTCTCGAGCGACAAGGAGCTGCTCGCTCGGGTCGCGGGCGAGGGCGCCCGCACGCACGGCGTGCGGTGGCTGCTCGACCGTCTGCCGGCCTGACGCGGCCTCAGTCGCGGCCGCGGAGGCGGTCGATGTCGCGGCGTTCGCGCTTCGTCGGGCGCCCGGCGCCGCGGTCGCGGACCCCCATCGCGAGCTCGCGCGGGGGAGGCGGCGGGGTGCGATCCTCCATCGCCTCGGCGGCCTCCGGCGCGCCGACGCGCTTCGCGATCAGGCGGCGCACGACGAGGATCCGGTCGAAACCGGCGATGCGGACGCGGATCTCGTCCCCGGGGCGGACCGGCTGAGCCGCCTTCGCCCGTTCGCCGCCGACCCGGACGTGGCCGGCGCGGCAGGCGGTCGTCGCGGCGGACCGGGTCTTGTAGACGCGGACCGCCCAGAGCCAGGCGTCGATCCGCACGGTGTCCACCCGACACATGCTAAACGTGGGGGTATGCCGGATCTCCTGACGCGCGTGGGGCTTCGACGGATGGTGAGCCGCGACCGCGGCGAGGACCATCGGGTCGCGAGTCCGCTGGAGCTGCTGTTCGACCTGGTGTTCGTCGTGGCGGTGTCGCAGGCGTCGAGCAACCTGCACCACCTGATCAGCGGCGATCATGTCGGCCAGGGCGTGCTCGCCTACCTCATGGTGTTCTTCGCCGTGTGGTGGGCGTGGATGAACTTCACGTGGTTCGCGTCGGCGTTCGACACGGACGACTGGCTCTACCGCCTCCTCACGGTCGTGCAGATGGGCGGCGTGCTGGTTCTCGCGGCCGGCGTGCACAGCGCGATGGTCGACTTCGACTTCCTCGTCGTCACGTGGGGGTACGTCATCATGCGCCTCGCGATGGTGGCGCAGTGGGTGCGCGCGGCGATCTCGGATCCGGCCAAGCGAGGTTCTGCGATGCGGTTCGCGATCGGCATCGCGATCGTTCAGGTGCTGTGGGTCGCTCGCCTCTATCTGATCGACGGCACGCCGCAGTTCTGGACGTTCTTCGTGCTGGCCGCGGCGGAGCTCGCCGTGCCGGTGTGGGCGGAGCGGCAGGGCCGCACGCAGTGGCATCCGCACCACATCGCGGAGCGGTACGGGCTGTTCACGCTCCTCCTGCTGGGCGAGAGCCTGCTCGCGTCGGCCAACGCGATCTTCGACGCGCTCGGCGAGGGCGAGCATGTCGGGGAGCTGCTGTGGCTCGCGGTGTCGGGCATCGTCATCACGGCCGCCATCTGGTGGATCTACTTCGCGCGGGAGCAGCACGGAACCCTCACGTCCTCGCGCCGCGCCTTCACCTTCGGCTATCTGCACTACGTGATCTTCGCGGCGGTCGGCGCGGTCTCCGCGGGGGTCGAGGTGGAGATCGACAATCTGACCGGCGCCGCCGCGGTGCCGGACGCCGTCGCCGGCCTCGCACTGACCCTGCCGATCGCCGTGTTCCTGTTCTTCGCGTGGCTGCTGCTGCTGCGCCACCACGTCGCCCCCTGGGTGTCGGCGGTCACGGTGGCCGCGGCGGTGCTGATCGCGGCGTCCGGCATCCTCCCGACTGGCGAGTTCCTCGTGGCCGCCGTGCTCCTGGCCGTGGTCGTGGTGGCCCTGGAGGTCGATGCCGCCCGCAGCCGCCCGCGCCGCCTGGCCCTGTGACCGGCGCGGGCGGTGTGCCCGCTCGCGCCGCCGCACAACTCCTGCATTCCCGGCCCGCCGCGGCCTCGCCCCTGCGCCAACCCGCGGCCGGCCCCGCCCGGCGCGCCCGGATTGCAGGAGTTGTGCCCGGGCAGGTGTTCGCAGCCCGCACGACCGACCGGGTAGGATGGGTGAGTTGTCCGCTCCGGCGGGCATCGGGATGTGGCGCAGCTTGGTAGCGCACTTGACTGGGGGTCAAGGGGTCGCAGGTTCAAATCCTGTCATCCCGACCAATGCCCGGGTGAGAGTTGTCTCACCCGGGCATGGTCGTTTAGCGGCTAGTGCCCCCGGGGGACGTCGATGCCCGGGAGGACCTGGGTGCCCTCGCTCGTCACCGCGGTCAGCGCGGCAGGGTCGAGCCCGAGCGCCGCGAGGATCGTCGGTGCGACCTGCGTGGTCTCGACCGCGGCGGAGTTCACCTGGGCCGGTACACCCGGGCCGTTGACGACCATCAGGACGTGGCGATCGCCCGTGTTCATGCCGCCATGCTCGGCGAGCTTCGTCGGCTTCGCGTAGACGACGCCCTCCTGGACCTTGCCGAACACGTCGGGGTAGCGGCCGTCGTCGACGGCGACGCCGAAGAACGCGGCGGCCTGGCTGCCGGCCCAGATTTCTGCGAGGCCGGAGTGCTGGACGGTGACCGGATTCTTGTTCACGTCGTAACCCTGCGCGGTGTGATCCCAGAGGTAGGTCTTCACGAAGTCGTCGGCGGCCTGCGAGTTGTCCGACAGGTAGGACTGCCACAGGTCGTCGTCGGTGCCGGCGACGATCAGGTTCGTGTTCGTCGGGTGGGTCTTCGCCCACTCGGCGTTGATCGCGTCGATGATCGGGCCGTCCTGGACGGTCACGAGCTGGTTCGGGTCCTGCGGCGACTGGCCGTGCTTGGCGGTGACGATGATGGTCGTCGATCCGTTGAGCCCGTCCTTGTGGATGGAGCTGACCATGCGGCCCAGCTGGGCGTCCACGTAGTCGAGAGCGCTCGAGAGGACCGGACCCGGGATCAGCTTCCCGTCGACCCACTGGTAGCCGCCCGCCTCCGGGGCACTCGTGGTGTAGTTGCCCTGCGCGTCCGGGCCGATGAGCGTCGTCGGGGTCGAGCGGATCTTCTGCGCGACCGAGACGGTCTGGAAGTTCATGCCGAAGATCGCGGGCGTGCCGACCTGCGTCTTCCCCGAGTGGTCGAAGCCGTCGATCTCGTTCACGATGCCCTGGACCTTGTAGCCGTCGTACTGCTTGGTCGCGGCGTCGATGTGGGCCCAGTCGTCATCCTGCGGATAGGGGACGCCGTTCGGCATGACCGCCTGAGAGTCGATCTCCGGCGAGAAGAGGTCGTCGATACTCTGGCCGTTCGAACCGGGGCCGTTGAACGACGCGTAGACCTCGTGCTTGTCCGACCATGCGGTGCGAAGGCCCGCATCGTGGGCCACCTGGAAGATGGTGTTGGCGCCGAGGTAATCCCACGGCGTGATGGGCGAGCAGGTCTTCGGGTCCACCGGGAACGTCGCCGGGTTCAGCGACGTCTTCGGGTCGAAGGTCAGGTTCATGATCGCGGCGGGATTCGTGTCGACGCCGTTCGCGAACACGCTGCCGTTCTCGTCGAACGAGGGGAACGAGCCGCTGGCGCCCGGAATGAGGTCACTGACCGAGGCGAGCGCGTCGTCGGGCGAGTCGTAGATGACGTCGCCGCCCGTCGCGGGCTGGCCGGGGGTGCAGGGGGCGCCCGCTTCGTCGACTTTGTGGCTGTACTCGACGTCGTAGTACACGCCCGTCGTCTTCGGGTTGGCGCCCGTCATCAGGGCGGTGCCGCCAGGGTCGGAGTCCGACGGGTTCGAGGCTGCCGCATTCGTGTACTCGCTGCCGCCATGAGTCAGCTTTGCGAGTGTCGAGTTCGGATGCTGCGTGACATACCAGTCGAGGTCGCTCTGGTGCATGCCGTCCACCGAGATCAGCAGCACGTGCGGGGATCGGCCCGCTCCCGCCGGGTGGGCCGTCGCCGAGGCGCTGCTCGCGGTCGTGAGGCTCGTGAGCGCCGCGGCCAGGGCCACGGCGCCCGTGGCGGCAACGACCGCCCGAGTTTTCACCTTGCTGTTCATAGGATTCCTCCCTCATCGGCGCGAGTGGTGGCGCCCTGACAAGCGCCCCCTGTCACCCGCGCTCCCTAAGAACGCTCTCGATCGGATGTGGCCAAACCCTGAAACCCGAATGACATCTGCATGAATCGCGCACGGTTCTGTGCGCGCCCTTTGCGTTACCTTTTGAGCGGCCCGTGACATCGACGTGGCGTCTTAAGGTGGTCAGATGGATGTCGCCGACCAGATCGCCCTCGTCACCGGATCCAACCGCGGCATCGGCCGCGAGTTCGTCCTCGAACTCCTCGAGCGCGGTGCGCGCAAGGTCTACGCGACGGCGCGCCGTCCGGAGAGCCTCGACATCGACGACAGCCGGGTGGTGCCGCTGCGACTCGACCTGCTCGATCACGAGTCGGTCGTCGCGGCCGCAGCGACCGCAGGCGATGTCACCCTCCTCGTCAACAACGCCGGCATCTCGACCGGCGCCCGCCTGGTCACGGGCGACCTCGCCGACGTGCGCCGTGAGATGGACACGCACTTCTGGGGCACCCTCGACGTGATTCGCGCCTTCAGCCCGTTGCTCGCCGCGAACGGCGGCGGCGCGATCGTCAACGTCCTCTCGGCGCTGTCGTGGTTCGCGACGCCGGCCAGCGGCTCCTACTCGGCCGCCAAGGCGGCCGAATGGAGCATGACCAATAGTGTGCGCCTGGAGCTCGCGCCGCAGGGCACGTTCGTCCAGGGTGTGCTGCTCGGATCCGCCGACACGGATCTCTCCGCGCGATACGACGGGCCGAAGATCGACCCCCGGGACGTGCCGCGTCGCTCGCTCGACGGTCTGTCGAACGGCTCCATCGAAGTGATCGTCGACGACTGGTCGGCCATGGTGAAGGCGTCGCTCGCCGGTGATCCGGCCGATTTCTACGCGAAGCTCGGCGAGCTGCTCGGCGCCCGCTGAGCGTGACCGCGGGACTCGTGCGTATGCACCCGCGGCACTCGCACATATAGATACCCGCGGGACTCGTACATATAGGTACCCGCGGGATTCGTACATATAAAGAGGTGTCACGCGAGCTCGGCGAAGACCTCGGGGAAGCGGGCCGCGATCTGCGTCTCGTACCAGGAGAGGAACCCGGCGTTGCTCGCCTGGTGACGGCGGTTCAGCGGCCCCGGTCGGTAGGCGGGGTTCTGCATGCCGCGCTGGACCATCTCGCAGAGGTCGCGGTCCTGCTGCACCGTGGCGTCCCACAGCTCGGTGAACTCCGCCAGGTCGTAGTCGCGTCCCTCGACGGCATCCTTCGCGACGAGCCAGTAGGTGTCGACCTCGGTGGTGGCCGGCCCGGTGGGGCGGACGATCTGGACGAACCCGTGCTCGTACGACAGGCGCACGCCGCACCCGGGCTCCCAGCTGGCTCCCCACGTCTTCTTCTCCGCGTCTGGGGAGGGGTCCGTCTGGGGAAGCGGCACCGCGCAGACGCTGCCGTTGCCGATCGTGAGGGTCGCCTCCCCGATCGAGGGGCTGTGTCGGGCGTCGGTCGCCGCCGCGCGCCCACCGACGTACTCCTCGAAGTCGCCGTGCAGCTCCATGCTGCGCCAGTCGATGGATGACGTCAGCTCGGGGTGGTTCATCGCGCAGTGGTAGCACTCGTTGTTGTTCTCGGCGATGATCTTCCAGTTCGCCTCGAAGCGGAACGTCCGCGCCTCGGCCAGCCGGATGCCGTCGGGGAGGTATCCGTTGAAGTCGTTGACGCCGAGCTGCTCGGCCATGGTGGGGGGCGGGTCGTCGTCGAAGCAGACGAGGATCAGGCCGAGCCATTCGTCGACGTGCACGGGCTGGAGGCCCCAGGCGGAACGGTCGAAGTCCTCGTGCATGGCGGGGGCTCCCTGAACCGCTCCGTCGGTGGGCGAGAACGTCCAGCCGTGGTACCCGCAGACGATGGCGCGACGCCCCGGGAGCGTGCCCGACGGTGCCGTGCACAGCTGGGCCCCGCGGTGCGAGCAGACGTTCTGGTAGGCGGCGATGCGCCCGTCGCGGTCGCGGACGATCACGCACTGGTGGTCGCCGATCGCGTACGTCCGGAAGTCGCCCGGCTCGGGGAGCTGCTCGGCGTGGGCGGCGACCTGCCACCGCGGACGGAAGACGGCCTCGATGTCGCGGCGGAACCACTCCTCGCCGAAGTACCAGTCGCGCGGCGGCCCCGTGAACTCGGTCTGGGGGGAGCGCAGCGGGGAAGTGTCGATGGTCACGCGGCCTCCTGCCGGTCGAGTCCTGGGGTATTGAACGTTTGTTCAAACGCGATGGTCGAGAGCGTAGGGACGATGTGCCAGGCGTGTCAAGAGCCCGCGCTCTTCCCGATGCGATGGGATGGAGCGATGCCACCACGCGAAGAGCCCGACGCCGGCGACGCGGTCTCGCGTCGGGAGCAGATCCGCGCCGCGACGCTCGCCGTCCTGGCTGAGCGGGGGATCACGGGCCTGACCCACCGCGCGGTCGCCGCCCAGGCCGGGGTGTCGGTGGGACTCACGACGTACTACTTCAAGACCCGCGAGCTGCTGCTCGCCGAGGTGATGGAGGACGCGCTGCGACAGTCGCGCGCCGACTTCGACGAGTGGCTGAGCGATGTCACGCTCGAGACCCTTCCGACCCGGTTGGCCGACCTGATCGCCGCCCGGACGGGAGGCCGGCACAGCGCGGTTCCCGCTGACCTGATCGTCAAGAACGAGCTCTACTACGCCGCGCTGTGGATCGAGGATCTGCGGCCGATCAGCGCCCGGTGGGACCAGGTGATCCCGACCGGTCTCCTGCGCCTCGTCGACGCCGAGACGGCGCGATTGCTCGCGGCGGCGATCTCGGGTCTGCAGACCGCGGCGATGATGGCCGATCAGCCCGTGGATCGTGCGGATGCGACGCGCCTGTTCGGGCTGATCGTCGACGCGCGGCGGTAACCGGGGAGGCGGGGAGCGTTCCGCTCAGCGGACCGAGCATCGTTCGCGGGCTTCCGAGAGTTGGCTAACGTCCGATTCGCTCAGCGTCGGCTCTTTCGCTCCGGGCTCGACACCGCCGTCCGCACCCCTCTGAGGAGTCCTCTCGTGACCGTTACCACCGCACTCTCGCCGCGCTACGCCAGCGTGAACCCGTACACCAACGAGCTCGTCGAGAGCTTCCCGTTCGCCACCGACGAGGAGGTGGATGCGGCCCTGGATGCCGCCCAGGACGCCTTCGAGTCGTGGCGGTCCGTGCCCCTGGCCGAGCGTGCCGCGATCATCGCCCGGGCCGCCGAGCTCATCGACGAGCGCGCCGACGAGCTCGCGCGACTGAGCACGCTCGAGATGGGGAAGCTGTACTCGGAATCGCTCGTCGAGGTGCGCGACCTGTCCGGCGCGATCCTCAGCTGGGTGGCCGCGAACGCCGCCGAGGCCCTGCAGCCCGTGCCGATCGCGTCCTCGATCGCCGACCAGGAGTTCATGGTCGTCTATCAGCCCGAGGGGATCGTGCTCGAGATCGAGCCCTGGAACGGCCCGATCTACCAGGCGATCCGCGGCTTCGCGCCCGCCGTGGTCGCCGGGAACGTCGTCATCCTCAAGCACGCCGAGAGCGTGCCCCAGTGCGCCGCCGCGCTGATCGAGCTGCTTCGCGACGCGGGGCTGCCCGCCGGCGTCTGGCAGAACCTCTACGCCACCCACGACCAGATCGACCGCATCATCGCCGATCCCCGGGTGCGCGCGGTGACCCTCACCGGCAGCGAGCGCGCCGGGCGGGTGATCGGGGCGAAGGCGGGGGCCGCTTTGCGCAAGTCGGTGCTGGAGCTCGGCGGATCCGACGCGTTCATCGTGCTCGACGACGCCGATCTCGACGAGACGATCACCGGCGCCATGTTCGCGAAGTTCTTCGTCAGCGGCCAGGTCTGCATCTCCGCGAAGCGGATGATCGTTCTCGACGCCGTCTACGACGCCTTCGTCGAGCGATTCACCGCCGCGATCGCCGAACTCCAGCCGGGGGATCCGTTCCTGCCGGAGACGACGCTCGCGCCCCTGTCGTCCCAGGCCCAGGCCGATCGCGTCAAGGCGCAGATCGCCGCGGCCGTCGCGGCCGGCGCCACCGCGACGGAGGTCGGAGTCCCGGTCCCCGACACCGGCGCCTTCGTCCAGCCGACCCTCCTGACCGGGATCACCGCGGCGAGCCCGGTCTACTACGAGGAGATCTTCGGACCGGTGCCGATGCTGTTCCGCGTCCCGGACGTGGAGGCGGCCATCGAGCTCGCGAACGACTCGCCGTTCGGCCTGAGCGGATCGGTCTGGAGCCGCGACGTCGGCCGCGCGGTGGAGGTGGCCAAGCGCCTCGACACCGGGATGGTCAGCGTCAACGAGCCCTTCGCCGACACCGCGATCGACTTGCCCCTGGGCGGGGTGAAGAACTCCGGATACGGGTGCGAGCTCGGCATCGAGGGTCTGCGCGCGTTCTCCAACGCCAAGTCGATCACCCTCCCCGTGGGCGTCCACGCCCGCTATGACGCGGCCGGCAACGACGCGGTCGTCGACTCCTGATCACGCCCTCCTGACCTGCTTCTCCGTCCTGACAGGCGCTACATGCCTCGTCAGGAATACGGTCGCGCCCGCGCGGGCGACCGATGACCTGCAGTACCCGCTTCATATCTGAACCGAGGTTTGACATGACAGACGTACGCCCCCGCAGCGGGGTCGCCATCGCACACGCGGTGCCGGCGACGCGCGCGCTCGTCGCACTCCTGGCGGCGACCATGGTCACCGCCGTCATCGTGAACGACATGCAGGGCTCGGCGTTGAGCCCCTTGATCGCCACGATGATGCACGACCTCTCCCTGAACGCCGCCGACGTCGGCTGGATCCTCAACGGCTACACCCTCGCCGGGGCGGCGTTCTCCGGCTTCCTCGCCCGCGCCGGCGACTCGTTCGGTCAGCGCCGCATGCTCCTGATCATCTCCGGGATCGGACTGGTGGGCGCGGTGCTCGCGGGCTTCGCCTGGTCGTTCCCGGTCCTTCTCATCGGCCGCGTGATGATGGGCATGGGCCTGGCCGCGGTGGCGCTGGTCTGGGGCCTCATCCGCCCGCGGGCATCCGCGGCACAGGTGCAGCGGTTCTCCTTCCTCAACGCCACCACCTCCTTCGCGGTGGTCGCGGTCGCCTCGCTCCTGGGCGGCCTTTTCATCGTCAGCGGCATCCCGTGGCAAGCGATCTTCTGGGTCACCGCGGCCGGCTACGTCCTGCTCATCGGGCTGGTCATCGCGACCCCCGAGGCGCAGGTGTCCCGTGACGCGGTGCGGTTCGACCTCGTCGGCGGCATCGGGCTCGGTCTCTGGCTGTTCGCGCTGCTGCTGGGGATGTCGTGGGGCATCGACGACGGGTACGGCGACCCGCGTACCGTCACGGTGCTGATCGTGGCCGCGGTGCTGTGCGTGCTGTGGGTCGTGCAGCAGGTGCGCAACCCGCACCGACTGATGGCGTTCCACCGCGACGATGCCCGACTGATGCTGAGCGGCTACACGGGGGCCTGGTCGATCTACCTGACGTCCGCGTTCATGTTCTCGCTCATGCCGATCATGCTCCAGGCGCCGCAGAGCTCGGGCTACGGGCTCGGGCTCGGCGTGCTGGAGTCCACGCTGCCCCTGCTGATGCTGCTCCCGGCCGCGGCAGTGACCTGGGTCACGTCGGGCCTGCTGCTCCGGGCGTTCGGTCCGCGCGTCGTCATGTTCGGCGGCGCCGTCGTCACCACCTGCGCGTTCGTCGGTCTGGCCTGGTTCAACGACTCCTACGGGGAGTTCTTCGTGTGGGTCTTCGTCTACGGGCTGGGCCTCCTGACCGTGTACCACTGCAGCATGGCCCTCACCGCCGCATCCACGCGGCAGGACAACGTCGCGGTCACGGTCGGCATGCAGTACGCGGCCGGGTCGCTCGTGGCGTCGGTGTCGACGGCGATCGTCATCAACGTCATCGGCACGGGTGACGAGAACGGCGTCATCCCGCTGCCGAACATCTCGTTCGGCTTCCTGCTCGGCGGGCTGCTCATCCTCGCGCTGGGCGTGGTGTGGCTGTTCCTCGTGCCGCGTCGGCACGTCGACCGGCACGCCGTGGACGCGCCCGCCGAGTGAAAGGACACGCGATGGCGATCGAGCAGGATGCCGCACGGAGAGGTCCGCTCGTGCTGGAGCGGATCGGCAACTTCTACGTCGGCGGAGACACGGGGGTGGCGCAGACCCCCTCCCAGCTGGGCCAGCTGGGAGGGGGGCACGTGGTCGACGATCCGATGTACGTCGAGTACCTGATCCCCGTGACCGGGAACGACACCGCCGTGGTCATGGTCCCCGGCGGCGGCATCTCCGCCAGCTCCTGGCGGACGACCCCCGACGGGCGGATGGGCTGGGACGAGTACTTCGCGCGACGCGGATTCCCGGTGTACCTGGCCGACCAGGTCGGCCGGGCCCGATCGGGCTTCCGTCAGGGCCCCATCAACGACGTGCACGACGGGACGCTGCCGGCCGATCAGGCGCCCACGTTCTATCGCGTGAGCAACGAGGCGTGCTGGACCGTGAACCGCATCGGCCCCGAGCTGGGGGTGCCGTTCGAGGGCAACGAGTTCCCCGCCGAGGCCTTCGAGCAACTGACGAAGCATCAGATCCCGGCCTATGCCGTGCGCCCCGCGCCCAACCCCACCTCGCTGCGCGTCGCCGAGCTCGCGCGAGACATCGGCGGCGCGGTGGTCGTGGGGCACTCCGAGTCCGGTGCCTTCCCGTTCGAGGCGGTCTTCGCCGACCCCACCAGTGTGCGGGGGACCGTGATGATCGAGGGGCTCTGCCGCGAGTACACCGACGAGGAGGTGGAGCTGCTCGCCTGCGTGCCGATCCTCATGCTCTTCGGCGACAACCTCGACAAGGCCGAGGTGTTCCCCGGGGTGGTGTGGACCGAGCTGCTGCTCGCGGCCCGCGAGCTCGCCCTGCGCATCGAGCGGGTCGGCGGCAGCGTCGACGTGGTCCATCTGCCCGAGCACGACATCCGAGGGAACAGCCACATGATGATGTTCGACCGCAACAACACGGTCGTCGCCGACGTGATCATCGACTGGATCGAACGGCGCGTGGGAGCGGCGCGATGAACGGGCCGAGGGATGCCGATCGCGCCGTCACCGGGATCTCCGTCGCCGACGTCTACGCGCTCGACGTCGACGCGGCCCAGCGTATCTACGTCGAGACGTTCGGGTTCGACACGGTCGCGGACCTCCCCGGTTCTAGGCCGGCGGAGGGATGGCTCACCGTCGGGCATCCGGCGAATCCGTCGCTGCAGCTGCGTCTCACCCGGCCGGGGGGGCGGCTGAGCCCGGTTCTGCGAACGGGCCTCGAGCACGCGCTCTCCATCGCGAAACACGCTTCGCTCGGCCTCGTCACCACCGACATGGACCGCAGCCACCGTGCGCTGACCGAGGCGGGGGTGCGGTTCCTGCAGGAGCCGGTGCGCCGCGCGCCGGACGTCTCCCGCGATTTCCGGCGTCAGCTCGGCGAGGTGGAGGCCCTGATCACCGACGGATGCGGAAACCTCCACATCCTCATCGAGCCGGGCACGCTGTCCGACGATCGGGAGAAGTGGCCGGCTATCCCCGCGGCCGGCGCCCACCCCGCGGCCCTCGGCGGGGTGTTCATGCTCGACCTCTTCGTTGCCGACGTCGACGAGGCGGTGATGTTCTACCGCGACGTCCTGGGCTTCGAGGTCGGGGCCGACGAGGTGAGCGCGAACGGCGAGAACCGCTGGGTCACCATCCACCACCCCGCGCACCCGGAGGTGCAGGCGTGTCTGCTCGTGCCGAACGCCTGGTTCGACGACCTCCACGCCGTCGGGCTGCGAGCCGCCCTCGGCCGGCACGAGATGCCGGGGTGGGGGCTCACGACCGACGACTGCCGCCGCGCCTACGAGGAGCTGAGCGCCGCCGGCGTCGAGTTCGTGGCGCCGCCGGCGACCACGGTGGTGCCGATGCAGGCGGGCCTGCGACCCCCGCTCGGCGCCTGGGAGGCCGCCTTCCGCGACGGCGTCGGCAACGTCCACTACCTCGTCGAGCCGTTCGCCGCGCCCGCACGCTGAGCCGTCGGCGGATCAGTAGCGGAGGGTGGCGGGCTCGAAACGGGCCGACGCCTCGCCGACGAGCGACGGATCGCGCGGGTCGAGCCGCAGGACCTCGCGGCCGTCCTTCTGCGCATCGAGGTCGAGCCAGAAGATGCTCGGGCTGTCCGTCGCGCCGAAGTAGTAGGTGCCGTGGGTCAGGTCGGCGCCCGAGTGCCACCAGGTCGGGTAGACACCGCCGTCGTCGTAGGGCGCGCCGAACGGCACGGACACGTTCGAGATGAGCTGGAACACGCCCGCCATGGCCTGCTCGGCCGAGGCGGGGGCCGGGAGATAGTGCAGGAAGTACGAGGCGCGCACGAAGCGGTCGCGCGACGTGATGTCGCCGGGCGGGGGCAGCTCGCCGCCGAAGGGGCGATACCGCGCGAGGTTCTCGAGCTGCTGGTCCAGCGGGGGAGAGTTCGTCATCACGGTGTGCTCGGGTCCGTGGTGCACGACGAGCTCCCCGTCGATCGGCTCGATGATCGCGGAATCGCCGCTCGCATCCTCGATCGCGATGTGGATGCCGAGGTGCTCGCCGCGCAGGGGCGGGAACGCGATCCGCACGTCGTCGATCGCGGCGACCGCCTCGGCGACCGTGGCGAAGGTGTCCAGCAGGTATTGCGCCCACAGCGTGTGCGCGACCGACGGACGGCCGTCATCCGCCGCCCCGCCGTTGTCCTCGGGCTCGAGGTAGAGGGCGTGGGCGGCGAGGCCCTTCTCGTTCAGCCCGTCGACCGTGCCGACGCCCCACATGCTGACCGCGAAGCTGGAGTAGGCCGACACCCACTCCAGCGCGGTCTCGGCGTCGCCGCCCGAGCGGGCCGTGCCGCGCGGCACGAACCACAGCTCGGGCTCGTCGGTCACCGCCCAGTCCATGCAGCGGCTTACGGCGTTCGCGACGCCATTGTCATTCCACAGGATCCGGGTGCACACGACCGCGAGAATAGCGGCCCGCGCACGTCCGGCGCGAAGTCCCGATCAGCGCGGACCCTGGCCGGCACCGCCGTCGACGAAGAACGGGTGGCCGGTGAGGTAGCCGGAGGCGTCGCTGGCGAGGAAGAGCACGATCGGGCCGAGGTCGTCGAGCGGGTCGCCGACGTAGCGCACCGGAACGCGCGCCTCCATCTCCGCGCGGCGCGACGGCTCTGCCTCGAGGTATCCCTTCAGCGCCGGCGTGAGGATCGCCGGGTAGATCACGTTCGCCGTGATGCCGTACTGGCCCCAGTCCGTGGCGGCCGCGTACGTGAGCGACGCGATGGCGCCCTTCGCCGCGGCGTAGTGGCCGAAGTTCGGGACCCCGCCGCGCGAGGCGCCGGACGACGTGTTGATGATGCGGCCCCAGCCCTGCGCCTTCATGTACGGGAAGCAGGCCTGCATGAACCGGAACGACGCCAGCGGCCCGGACTCGAACGACTGCGTGAACAGCTTGTCGCTCAGCTCTTCCCACGGCACCGGCGTCAGGCCGGTCTGCGCGTTGTTGACGAGGATGTCGACCCGCCCGTACGTCGCGATCGTCTGCGCCACGACGTGGTCGATGTCGTCCTTCTTCGTCACGTCGCACGCGAACGCCAGGCTCTCGCCTCCCGCGGCGGCGATCTCGTCCTGCAAGGAGGTCATCTCGTCGTCGAACACGATGTCGCACACCACGACCTTCGCGCCGGCGCCCGCGAGCGTCAGTGCCTCGGCCCGGCCGATGCCGCGGCGTGCTCCCGTGATGATCGCTACTTTTCCTTCGAGCGTCGTCATTGTCCGTCCCTTCGTGAACCGGTAGGTTCGTGTGAGCATCTGAAATATAGTACTGGGTAACATAAATGGGCAAACCACGCGGAAGACCCGCCACCATCGATCGCGCCGCCGTGCGCGAGACCGCCTTGCGACTCTTCGAGGAGCGCGGGTACGAGCAGACGACCGTCGACGAGATCGCGGATGCTGCCCGGATCAGCAAGCAGACCCTGTTCCGGCTGTTCCCCTCGAAGGCCGACCTCGTGTGGGACGACCTGGACGACGGGCTGGATCGCGCGTTCCGTGCCGTCACCGCGGACCCGGAGCCCCAGACGCTGGCTCAGATCGTGCATCGGGTGTTCCGGACGCCGGCGGAGCTGGCGGACCCGGCGCAGGTGACCTCGCTACGACGGCGGCTCAGGCTCGTGGGCGCGACCCCCGCGCTCATGCGGCACACGACTCTCGACACCCTCCACGAGCGGATGACCGCCGCCGTGGGCCGCGCCACGGGCCTGTCGGCGCCGCCCGAACTGGTCGCGCGCACCCTCGTCGCCGCCGGCCTCTCGGCGATGATCTGGTGGGCGGAGCACGACGACGTCGACAGCCCCGCGCACGTGCTGGCGCTCACACTCCGGTCGCTCGCGGAGGCCGCGCCCGCCTGAGTCGCTCGGGTCCGTCCCGCACAACTCCTGCACTCCGGGGCTCACCCGGGCCCGGCTCCCGCGCGGTTCCGCGCCTGGGACCGTCTCTGCGGGGGTGGGTGCAGGAGTTGTGCGCCGCGGCGCGGGGCCCGCACGGGAGCGCTACTGATCGCGGCGCGTTCCGTAGGCGAGATCGATCGTCTCCCAGAAGAACTCGACGTGGCGGGCCATGTCGAGGGTCGGGTCGAAGAGCCACTGGGTCTGGAGGCCGTCGATCAGGGCGCTGCTCATCGCGATGATCATCCGCGGATCGATGTCGGCGCGCAGGCTGCCGTCCTTCTGCATCTGCTCGAGAACGACCGACATCCGCACCGCCACCTGCTGGTAGCGCTGCGTGAAGTATTCGTGCGATTCGTGCCTGGGCGTCGCGGCTTCCGCGGTGAGGCTGTTGTAGAGCTGCACGAGACCGGGCACGTCGGCGTTGTGCTTCACGAGTTTCGCGAGCTCGGCACCGAGGTCCTGCGGACCTCCGGCCGCGGGCAGCCCGCCGTGGTCGAACTCCGCCGAGTCGCGTTCGTCGCGCCGGCGGACGATCTCGGCGAAGAGCGCCTCCTTCGTCCCGAAGTAGTACAGCAGCCCCATCTGCGTGAGCCCCACCGCGGTCGCGAGCTCCTTGACGGTCGCGCTCGAGTACCCCGTGCGCGCGATCACATCGAGCGCGGTGTCGAGGATCTCCTCGCGCTTCGCGACGCCCTTCGCGTACGTGCCCTTCCTGGCCATTCCGCCACTATAGGCACCTCACGGCGGCGCTTGCATCAAAAAAGTGTATGACGTACAGTTTCTTCGTTCTTGCCCCCCGACGAAGAGGGAACCCCGTGACGAAGACGTCTCCCGCAACGGCCGACCTGACGCTCGCCGAGAAGGTGTCGCTGGCCAGCGGCGCCTCGTTCTGGAAGACCGAGGCGGTCGGCGCGATCCCGGCCATCCACCTCACGGACGGACCGCACGGACTCCGGATGCAGGCGGACGGCGGCGATCACCTCGGCCTCGGCGGCAGCCTCCCCGCGACCTGCTTCCCGCCGGCGGCCGGCCTCTCGCAGGCCTGGAGCACAGCCCTCGCCGGTCGCATCGGCGAGGCGCTCGGACGCGAGGCGCAGGCAGCCGGCGTCAGCGTGCTGCTCGGGCCGGGCGTGAACCTGAAGCGCGACCCCCGGGCCGGACGCAACTTCGAGTACTTCTCGGAGGATCCGATCCTGAGCGGCGCGCTCGGCGCCGCGTGGGTCACCGGACTCCAGGCGCAGGGCGTCGGGGCCTCGGTCAAGCACTTCGTGGCGAACGAGTCCGAGGACGACCGGATGCGCTCCAGCTCCGAGATCGACGAGCGCACGCTGCGGGAGCTCTACCTCCGTCCGTTCCAGCGGGTCGTCGAGGATGCCCGGCCGTGGACGGTCATGTGCTCGTACAACCGCATCAACGGCGTCTACGCGGCCGAGAACCACTGGCTCCTCACGCGCCTCCTCCGCGACGAGTGGGGCTTCGACGGCGTCGTCGTCAGCGACTGGGGCGCAGTCGACGACAAGGTCGCCGCGGTCGAGGCGGGACTCGACCTCGAGATGCCCGGCAACGGCGGCGCGTCCGACGCGCTCGCGCTCGCGGCGGCCGAGGACGGACGCCTGTCCCTGGCGGCGGTGGATCGCGCCGCGAACGCGGTCGCCGAGCTCGCGCTCCGCGCCCGGGCCGCACGCCGCGAGGTGACGGTCGATCACGAGGCGCACCACGCGCTGGCCCGCGAGGCGGCGTCCCAGTCCATCGCGCTGCTGAAGAACGAGGACGGGATCCTCCCGCTCGCGCGGGAGCGGCGGATCGCCGTCATCGGCGAGTTCGCGGAGCAGCCCCGCTACCAGGGCGGCGGCAGCTCGCACGTCAACCCGACGCGCGTGGACGTGCCGCTCGAGGAGCTGCGCACCCGGTTCGACCGGGTCGAGTTCGCGCGGGGCTTCACGACCGACGACAGCCTGGACGCCGCGGCGCTCCGCGCCGAAGCCGTCGCGACGGCGGCGCGGGCCGAGGTCGTCGTGCTCTTCCTCGGCCTCGGCGCCCGGCAGGAGTCGGAGGGCTTCGACCGGGACACGATCGAGCTGCCGGCCGACCAGCGCGAGCTGCTCGACGTACTCGCGGCGACCGGCACGCCGATCGTCGTGGTCCTCTCGCACGGCGGGGTCGTGCGCCTCGCCCCGGTGGCCGGCACCGCGCGGGCCATCCTCGCCGCGGCGCTCCTCGGCCAGGGCGGCGGCGCGGCGATCGCGGACGTCCTCGTCGGCGCGGCAAACCCCTCGGGCAAGCTCACCGAGACCGTTCCGGAACGGATCGAGGACGTCCCGGCCTACCTCAACTTCCCGAGCGAGAACTCCCGCATCCTCTACGGCGAGGGGCTCCACATCGGGCACCGCTGGTACGACGCGCGCGACCTCGCCGTGACGTATCCGTTCGGCCACGGCCTCTCGTACACGACCTTCGCGTACTCCGGGCTGGAGCTGGCCGCGTGCGACGACGGCATCACGGCGGCGGTCCGGGTGACCAACACCGGCACGCGGGCCGGACGCGAGATCGTGCAGTTCTACGTCGGCAAGCCCGACTCGGCCGTGCGGCGGCCGGTCCGCGAGCTCAAGGGCTTCACGGACGTCACCCTGCAGCCGGGGGAGAGCGTGACCGCCACGGTCCTCCTCCGTCGTGCCGACCTCGCCTACTGGGACCTCCGGAACGGCGCGTGGACGCTGGAGACGGGGGAGTACGAGGTCCACGCGGCCGCATCGAGCCGCGACATCCGGCTCTCCGGCTCCGTCGCCGTCGTCGGCGACGAGCGTCCGCTCATCGTGTCCCGATCCACGACGCTGGGCGAGATCATGGCCGACCCCGCCGCCGCGGAGACCATCCTGCCGCTGCTCGCGGCCGGGACCGGCGGCGTCGACGCCGCGGCGGGCGACACGCTCGGCATGGACATGATGCGGATGCTGGCCTCGATCCCGCTCGCGCGCGTCGCGCAGTTCGGCGGCGACGGCGGCCTCTCCGCCCTTCTCGACGGCACCGCCGCCGAGCACTGAACCGAATCAATGAAGATTGGGAACTGACATGGCACGAGTAGCACTCACCACCAAGGCGGTCGGCACCGACCTCGCCACGATCGAGGAGCCGACCACCGTCGGCACCTCCATGAAGTACCTGCGGGGCGCACCGCTGCGGCGCTACACGCTCTGGTTCGCCCTGAGCACGGCGGCGTTCACGGCCATCTGGGCGGGCGTCTCGACGATCCTCCTGCCGAACCAGGTGCAGATCATCGAGTTCGCGAACTGGTTCGTCGGCTCCGACGCGACCGTCAACCTCCAGCAACTGCAGCAGCTCCAGCAGGACATCGCGGCCGGCACGGCGACGGCGACCGCCGACCAGGCGCGGCAGCTCAGCATCCTCGCCGGCTTCGACGGCGCTCGCGCGCAGTCGCTCGCGCTCGTCACGGCGATCGGTGTCGTGGGCACCATGCTGATCCAGCCGATCGTGGGCGTCCTGTCCGACCGCACGCGCTCGCGGATCGGCAGGCGCGCGCCCTGGATCCTCTTCGGCGTGCTCGTCGGCGGGGCGTTCCTCGCCGGTCTGCGCTTCGCGCCGACCATCGCGCTCGCGGCGATCCTGTGGACGATCGCACAGGTCGTGCTCAACATGGCGCTCGCGCCGCTCAACACCACGCTCGCCGACCGGGTGACCGAGCGGAAGCGCGGGACCGTCTCCAGCATGGTCGCGCTCGGCACGTTCGCCGGCGGCATCATCGGCGGCGTCGGCGCGGGCATCGCGTTCGGCGCGGTGGGCCTCGATCTCTACTTCGTGTTCGCGGCCGCGGTGGCCCTGCTCGGGGTGCTGTTCGTGCTGATCCTGCGGGACCGCTCGTCGAAGGACCTCGCCATCCCGCCGCTGAAGTGGGGCGCGTTCTTCAAGGGCTTCCTCATCCCGCTGCGCGCCGCGGACTTCCGCTGGGTGTGGATCGCCCGGCTCCTCCTCACGTTCGGCTACACCGTGTCGACCGCGCTCGCGCTGTACATGCTGCAGAGCTACGTGCGCCCGACGCTCAGCGTCGAGGCCGCGACCGGCCTCGTCCCGCTGCTGAGCCTCGCCGGCGTCCCCGGCACGCTCATCGCGGTGATCGTCGTCGGGCGCATCTCGGACCGGATCGGCCGTCGCAAGCCGTTCGTGATCGCCGCGTCGATCCTCATGTCGCTGTCGATGATCGTGCCGTTCGTGTGGCCCGCGGTGCCGGCGCTGTTCATCCAGGCGATCGCCGCCGGCATCGCGTTCGGCATCTACCTGCCGATCGACCAGGCGCTGTTCGTCGACGTGCTCCCGGACCCGAACGCCGCCGGGCGCGACCTCGGCGTCGCGGCCCTCGGCAGCAACCTCGGTCAGGCGCTCGGCCCCATCCTCGCTGCGCAGATCGTGGCGCTCACCGGCGGCTACGGACTCATCTGGGTCGCCGCGTTCGTGCTCGTGGCGATCGCCGGCATCGCCATCATCCCGGTCAAGGGTGCCCGCTGAACGCGGCGGGCACCGATCCCATCACTCTGGAGGCATTCCGATGACCACGCTCGCACCCGGATTCCTGTGGGGCGCCGCGACGGCGCCGCACCAGGTCGAGGGCAACAACGTCAACGCCGACTTCTGGCGCACCGAGACCCGCATGCCCGGCGCGACATACAGCGGCGACGCCTGCGACTCCTACCACCGCTATCGCGAGGACATGCAGCTGATGGCGGACGCCGGCCTCACGGCGTACCGGTTCGGCATCGAGTGGGCGCGCATCCAGCCGCGTCCGGACCTGTTCTCCCGCGCGGAGCTCGCACACTACCGGCGGATGATCGACACCGCGCTCGAGCTCGGCCTGACCCCGGTCGTCACGCTCCACCACTTCACGTCGCCGGCGTGGTTCGCCGACGAGGGCGGCGGGCTCACCGGCCCGACCGCGGCGCAGCGCTGGGGTGCCTACGTCGAGCGGGTGACGGAGATCCTCGACGGCGTGGAGTGGATCATCACGTTCAACGAGCCGAACATGCTCGCGCTCATGACGGCGTTCGCGGAGCTGGCCGCGTCCGGTGCGATGGACGAGTGGCAGAGCCCCACGCTGGAGGTCGACACGTCGGATCACGCAGGCCTCGTCGCCTCACTGCCCACGCCCGATCCCGAGGTCGGTCGCGCGCTCATCGCGCTCCATCGCCAGGCCGTCGGGATCCTGCGCGCGCGGACGACCGCCAAGGTCGGCTGGACGATCGCGAACCAGGCCTTCACCCCGACGCCGGGCAACGAGGCGACGTACGCCGAGGTGTCGCACGTGTGGGAGGACCTCTACCTGGAGGGATCGGCCGGCGACGACTTCATCGGCGTGCAGTCGTACTCCTCGCAGCCGGTCGACGCGAACGGGCCCGTGCCGCATCCGCCGCACCCGGACAACACGCTCGTCGGGTCGGCGTACCGTCCGGACGCGCTCGGCATCGCGCTCCGTCACGCGTGGGAGGTCGGTGGCGGCATCCCGCTGCTCGTCACCGAGAACGGCATCGCGACGGATGACGACACCCGCCGGATCGCGTACACCGAGGGCGCCCTGGCCGGTCTCGAGGACGCGGTCGCGGACGGCATCGACGTGCGCGGCTACCTGCATTGGAGCCTGCTCGACAACTACGAGTGGGGCCACTGGGAGCCCACGTTCGGTCTCATCGCTGTCGACCGCGAGACGTTCGTCCGCACGCCGAAGCCGAGCCTCGCGTGGCTCGGCCAGCGCGCCCGGGCGCACGCCGAGACGGCCGTCGGCGCCTGAGCCCGTCCGGATCGCGCGGGGTCAGGATGTGGGGGCGGTTCGACGGATCGGGAAGAGGAGCACGATGAGGGAGACGCCGACCGCCGCGCCGAGGACCTGAGCGAGCAGGAACCACAGGGCGGAGATCGGGGCGATGCCGGCGAACGTGTCGGTGAAGATGCGGCCGATCGTGACCGCGGGGTTGGCGAACGACGTCGACGAGGTGAACCAGTACGCGGCACCGATGTAGGCGCCGACCGCGGGTGCGACCAGGAGGACGCGACCCGCGCGGACGAGGCCGAAGATGACGAGCAGCAGAACGGCCGTGGCGACCACCTCGGCGAGGAAGGCGCCCGGCGTCGCGCGATCCTTCATCGACAGCGTGGTCGGGACCTCGAACATCGCGTTCGCGAGCACCGCACCGCCGATGGCTCCGGCGGTCTGAGCGAGCAGGTACGCGACGATCTTTCCGGGGGCGAGTCGCGCGCCGAGCGCGCGGTCGGCGAGCGTGACCACGGGATTGAGGTGCGCGCCGGAGACGGGTTGCAGCAGCGCGATCAGCACGGCGAGCCCGAATGCCGTCGCCAGGGAGTTCTCCAGGAGTTCGAGGCCGACGTCGCCGGGGGAGAGGCGTTGGGCGGCGATGCCGGAGCCGACCACGATCGCGACGAGGAGGCCGGTGCCGAGGAACTCCGCGAGCAGCGGACGCCAGAGGGGTGTGTGGTTCATCGCTGACATCTTGACGAATCCGAGATAGCTCAGTCAAGATTGAGGCAATGAACGATGAGCTTCCTCCCGAGGTCGCAGCGCGTGCGGCGAAGCACGCGGCGCTCGGCGATGCGGCGCGTTTGCGGATCGTCGACCTGTTGACGCTCGGCGACCTCTCCCCGACGGAGATCCGTCTCGCGCTCGGGTTCGGGTCGAACCTCGTCGCGCACCACCTGAACGTGCTGGAATCGGTCGGCATGATCGCCCGGACCACGTCGGAGGCGGATCGCCGCCGTAGCTACATCCATCTGATGGGCGACGCCCTCGACGGACTCGTTCCGAGCGCGGCCGTCCGTGCCTCGAAGGTGGTGTTCGTCTGCACCGCGAACTCCGCGCGCTCGCAGCTCGCCGCCGCGCTGTGGTCGGCCCGGAGCGACATCCCGGCCGCCTCTGCAGGGACCCTCCCGGCCGAGCGGATCGCGCCGGGAGCAGTCGCGGTCGCCGCGCGCCACGGTCTCGTCTTGGAGAACGCCCGGCCTCGGGCGCTGGGCGAGGTCCTCACCGGATCGGACTTCGTGATCACGGTGTGCGACAACGCGCATGAGCGTCCGGGAGTCAGCGCGAATCTGCACTGGTCGATCCCCGACCCGGTCCGCGTCGGCACGGATGCCGCGTTCGAGGCCGCCTACGCCGAGCTGGACCACCGCATCACCGACGTCGCGCCCCGCCTCGTGGCGTCCTAGGAGAGAGACATCATGAACCCTGACAGCACGCCCACGGTCCTGTTCCTCTGCGTGCACAACGCGGGCAGGTCGCAGATGGCGCTCGGCTTCTTCCAGCACTACGCCGGCGAGAACGCCGTGGCGTGGTCGGGAGGATCGGAGCCGGCCGCCGAGGTCAACCCTCAGGCGATCGCGGCCATGAGCGAGCGGGGCATCGACATCTCCCGCGAGTACCCGAAGCCCTGGACCGACGAGGTCGTCCGCACGGCGGATGTCGTGGTCACGATGGGCTGCGGCGACACGTGCCCCGTCTTCCCGGGCAAACGGTACGAGGACTGGGTGCTGGCCGATCCCGCGGGGCTCGAGCTCTCCGACATCCGCCCGATCCGCGACGAGATCGAACGCCGGGTGCTGGCCCTCCTCGACGAGCTCGGCGTCCCGACCCCGTCCCGCGCCTCCCGCTGAGTCGTCTCGGGAGGGGAGGTCCTCCAGTACCTGGCACACGGGGGACTCCCAGCTTTGTCGCTGCCGTCCTTGGATGAAGAGTGCGCGCTCGCGTCTTCTCGATGCGCGCGTCCCTTCACCGAGATACGGAACTCATGACATCGATTGCACGGCCGCGAACGTCGGTCCACAAGACGGCCATCCTGGCCATCATCCTGATCAGCTTCTTCATGGTGATCCTCGACAACTCGATCATCTTCACGGGGCTCCCCGCGATCCGCGACGAGATGCAGTTCAGCGCCGCCGGACTCGCCTGGGTCCAGGACGCGTACACCCTCACCTTCGGCGGCCTGCTCCTTCTCGCAGCGCGGGCCGGTGACATCCTCGGCCGCCGCCGGCTGTTCATCGTCGGGCTCGTCATCTTCACGATCGCGTCGGTCCTCGTGGCGGTCGCCATGGATCCCGCGTTCATGATCGCCGCCCGCGCCCTGCAGGGCATCGGATCGGCCATCGTCGCACCGACGTCGCTCTCCCTGCTGATGGCGACCTTCGACGAGGGGCCGGAGCGCTCGCGCGCGGTCATGCTGTACGCGGCGGTCGCCGGCATCGGCGCGAGCCTCGGCCTCATCCTCGGCGGCGCGTTCGCCGAGCTCATCTCGTGGCGCGCCGGCTTCCTGCTGAACGTGCCGATCGGCATCGTCATGATCGTGCTGACCGCCCGCTTCGTGCCGGAGGCGAACCGCATCAAGGGGCGGTTCGACATCGCCGGCGCCGTGCTCTCCACGCTCGGCATGAGCGCGCTCATCTTCGGGATCGTCGAGTCGGCCCTGAGCGGCTGGGCGGCGCCCACCACGATCGTCCCGATCGTCGCGGGGATCCTGCTGCTCGGCGGGTTCGTCGTCAACGAATGGCGGGCACCGCAGCCGATCATGCCGCTGCGCCTCTTCGCGAGCGCCGTGCGGTCGTCGGCCTACGCCATCCGGCTGCTCTACATGGGCGCGTTCATCGGCTTCTTCTTCTTCCTCACGCAGTACCTCCAGGAGGTCCTGGGCTGGAACGCGTTGGAAGCCGGCCTCGGCTTCCTCCCGATGACGGTCGTCAACTTCGCGGTGGCGATGGCGGTCACCGCGGTGGTCAACCGGATCGGACTCTTCACCACGCTCGGCATCGGCGTCCTGCTCACGCTCGTCGGCAT
Organism: Microbacterium sp. X-17; assembly: GCF_039615055.1. Lineage (NCBI taxonomy): Bacteria > Bacillati > Actinomycetota > Actinomycetes > Micrococcales > Microbacteriaceae > Microbacterium > Microbacterium sp. X-17. The sequence continues at coordinate 18,006 of NZ_JBDHNI010000013.1, read as the reverse complement.
GGCCTGGCTGTCGTTCGTCCACGCCGACAGCTCGTTCTTCGTCGACCTGGCGATCCCGATGATGTTCGTCGGCGCCGGTCAGGGCCTCGCCCTGGCCCCGATGACGGACTACGGCCTGCAGGGCGTGCGGACCGAGGATGCCGGTGCGGCATCGGGCATGACGAACACCGCGCAGCAGCTCGGCCTGTCGATCGGGCTCGCGGTCCTCGTGGCCCTCACCGCGGGCGTGTCCGGCGGCGACCGGGTCACGCAGCTCGTCGGCACCGTCAACCTCGGACTCGCCGGAGCGGCCGGGATGCTCGTCATCGCGCTCGTGCTGGTGGTCGCGGTCATCCTGCCGTCCGAGCTCATCGCGCGGCGCCGCCGCGGGAACGAGCCGGAGACCGCGCAGCCGAGCGAGACGGTCGTCGTCGCGCACTGACCGGGTTTTCGGTACGCCCGCGATATGCCGCCGCTCGTAGCATCGGATCATGCGCGTGCTGATCGTCGAGGATGAGCCCTACATGGCGGAGGCGATCCGCGACGGGCTCCGCCTCGAGGCGATCGCGGCGGACATCGCGGGTGACGGCGACACCGCGCTCGAGCTCCTCGGCATCAACGCCTACGACATCGCGGTCCTCGACCGTGACATCCCCGGGCCGTCCGGCGACGACGTTGCACGCAGCATCGTCGCCGGCGGCACCGGGATGCCGATCCTCATGCTGACCGCCGCGGATCGGCTCGATGACAAGGCGTCCGGCTTCGGGATCGGCGCCGACGACTACCTCACCAAGCCGTTCGAGCTGCCGGAGCTCGTGCTCCGGCTCCGCGCGCTCGACCGCCGCCGGGCGCACAGCCGGCCACCGGTGCGGGAGATCGCGGGGCTCCGGCTGGATCCGTTCCGCCGCGAGGTGTTCCGCGACGGCCGCTACGTGGCTCTCACCCGCAAGCAGTTCGCGGTGCTCGAGGTGCTGGTCGGCGCCGAGGGTGGGGTCATCAGCGCGGAGGAGCTCCTCGAACGCGCGTGGGACGAGAACGCGGATCCCTTCACGAACGCGGTCCGCATCACGGTGTCGGCGCTCCGCAAGCGGCTCGGCGAGCCGTGGCTCATCGCGACCGTGCCGGGCGTCGGCTACCGCATCGACCCGGACGCGCAGCGATGACCCGGGCGCCGGGGATCAGCGTCCGCCTCAAGCTCACCCTCAGCTACGCGGGTCTCGTGCTGCTGGCCGGCGCCGTGCTGCTCACGGTCGTCTGGGTCTTCCTCCTGCGCTACGTGCCGTCGGGGGAGATCACGAACTTCGGCCCCTTCATCCCCAACCGCGGTGACCTCGAGCGGGCCTTCGTGCCCGCCGCGGCCTGGGCGCTCGCCTTCCTCCTGGTGATCGGGGTCGCGGGCGGGTGGTTCCTCGCCGGCCGGATGCTCGCCCCGCTGCGGCGGATCACGGATGCCACACGCCGGGCCGCGAACGGGTCGCTCTCGCACCGGATCGAGCTGGACGGACGGCAGGACGAGTTCCGCGAGCTGGCCGACAGCTTCGACGCCATGCTGGCGCGGCTGGAGGCGCACGTCGCCGAGCAGCAGCGGTTCGCGGCGAACGCGTCGCACGAGCTGCGCACGCCGCTCGCGATCACGCAGACGCTCCTCGACGTCGCGCGCGCGGATCCGGAACGCGACACGGCCGCGCTCATCGAGCGCCTCCGCGTCGTCAACACGCGGGCGATCGAGCTCACCGAGGCGCTGCTGCTCCTCAGCCGCGCCGAGCGGCGCGCGTTCGTGCCGGAGGCGGTCGACCTGTCGCTCGTCGCGGAGGAGGCCGTCGAGAGCCTGCTTCCGCTCGCGGAGAAGCAGGGCGTGACGGTGCAGACCGCGGTGGAGGCGGCCCCCGTCCTCGGCTCGTGGGCGCTGCTCCTTCAGGTGGGCACGAACCTCCTCCACAACGCGATCGTGCACAACCTCCCGGCCGGGGGCACGGTGCGGATCGCGACCGAGACCCGTGGCGCGTTCGCGGTGCTCACGGTCGAGAACAGCGGACCGCAGCTCGCCCCGCAGCTCGTCGCGACGCTGGCCGAGCCCTTCCAGCGCGGCGGCGAGCGCATCCGCGGCGACCACCCCGGCGTGGGCCTCGGCCTCGCGATCGTCGACAGCATCGTGCGTGCCCACGACGGGACGCTGATGCTGGAGCCGGGCGAGGCCGGCGGCCTCCGTGTGACGGTCCGCCTCCCCGCCGCGTAGCGAGCGGAGGAGATGACACCAAGGGAGGAGCGAATACCTCGAATCGATCCTCCGCTCGTCACATTTCCTCCCTTCGTCGCGAGAAGGAGGCGGTGGGCGGAGGAGGCCAGAACCGCGCCGGGGGCGGGGGCGTCAGGCGATCGGGAAGTCGAAGTACGTGTCGGGGTAGGGCTCGTCGGCCAGGGTGTAATGCCACCACTCGCTCGCGTACGGGCGGAAGCCGCTTGCCTCCATGACCGCGCGGAGGTGGGCGCGGTTGCGCGACGCGGCCGGGGCGATGCCCGGTGCGCCGTGGTGCGACACCGGATCCATGAGGTCGTGGTCGCCGCCCATCGCGGCCAGCTCGCCGGTGTCCAGGCGGTAGAGCGTGAGGTCGACCGTGCTGCCGCGGCTGTGGCCGGACTTCGCCGCGACGTACCCGCGCGCGAACATGTCCGCGCGGTCGATGTTCGGATAGTGGCGGCGCTTCGTGCGGCCGTCCTCCGGCTGCGCGGACCAGCGCAGGAAGCAGTCCACGGCGCGCTGCGGGCGGTATCCGTCCCACAGGAGCAGGCCGAATCCGCGGGATGCCGCGTCGTCGCGTGCGCGGGCGAGCGCCGCGCACAGCTCCTTCGTGCCGACGATCCGGTTCGCGAGGTACCCGTCGACCGGGCGGCCGGTGAAGTTGTCCCACGTCGCGTACTTGGCGTCCCAGCGGATGCCGGATACCAGTTCGTCCACGAGGACGAAGTCCCGGTTCACGACCGGCCTCCGCGCAGGGCGAACGACAGCATCCCGTCGATCACGGCGGTGAGGGAGAGCCCGGCGGCCGCCATCATGCGCGGGTAGCGGCTGTACGAGGTCATCCCGGGCATCGTGTTCACCTCGTTGAGGACCACTTCGCCGTCGGCGGTGAGGAACATGTCGACGCGCGCGAGCCCCCGGCAGCCGAGGGCGCGGTAGATCCGTTTCGCCGCCTCCTGGACCCGCCGGCGTGTCTCGGCCGGGACGTCGGCGGGCACGACGATCGTCGCGTTCTCGGAGCCCTGCTCCGGCGCATCCTCCTGGTGGATCCGGAAGAAGCCGTGGGAGAGGCGTACCTGATCGACCTCGCCGACGACGAGCCCCCGCTCGGTCTCGAGGATCGCGCATCCCACCTCGCTGCCGGCGACCGCCCCCTCGACGAGCACTTTCGCGTCGTAGGCCGCGGCATCCGCCACGGCGGCGGCGAGATCCTCAGCTCGATCCACCCGGCTGACGCCGAACGACGAGCCGGAGCGGGCGGGCTTCACGAACACCGGATACGCGAGCGCGCTCGCGTCGACGTCCGCGTCCGGTGTGACGATCCGGAACTCCGGCGTACGGATGCCGGCGCTCCGCGCGACGACGTAGGCCAGCGACTTGTCCATGCACAGGGCGGAGCTCGGGAGGTCGCAGCCCGCGTACGGGATGCCGGCCAGCTCCAGCAGCCCCTGGATCGCGCCGTCCTCGCCGTGCCGGCCGTGCAGGACCGGGAGCGCGGCGTCGAGGCGGATCGGCGAGTGTTCGCCATCGACCAGCAGGCCGTGCATGCCGCGATCTGGCGACAGTGCGACGGACCGGCCGCCGGCGGCATCCAGGTCGTCGTCGGGGCTCGCGCAGAGCCGCCACGCGCCGCCGCGCGTGATCCCGACGTAGATCAGCTCGTATGCGGCGGTGTCGATGCTGCGCGCGACCTCCCGGGCCGACTTGACGGAGATCGGATGCTCCTCCGAGTCGCCGCCGAAGAGGATCGCCACTCTCGGTCTGCTCATGCTGATATCCCTTCGAACGCCAGGCAGGTGAGGATCGTGTTCTCGACCGTGTCGTCCAGCGCGCGCTCGGTGTAGAAGGCGGTGTGCGGCGTGACGATCACGTTCGGCAGCCGCTGCAAGCGCGCGAGCAGCGGGAACTCGAGGCGGCTTCCGCGGTGGTCGGCGTAGAAGACGCCGTCCTCGCCCTCGAGCACGTCGAGCGCCGCACCGCCCAGGGCGCCGCTCTCCAGGGCGTCCGCGAGGGCCGCCGTGTCGAGGAGCGCCCCGCGCCCCGTGTTCACCACGAACGCGCCCCGCTTCATCCGCGCCAGGCGGCCGCGGTCGAGGAGGTGGTGGGTCTCCGGGGTGAGCGGCGTGTGGAGCGTCACCGCGTCGCTCTCCCGCAGCAGGTCGTCGAGCGGGACGTGCTCCGTGCCCGTGGCCGGCCCGCGATCGTGCGTCAGCACACGGCTGCCGAACCCGCGCAGCCGCGCCACGACGGCGGTGCCGATCCGTCCGGTGCCGACGACGCCGACGGTCAGGTCGCGCAAATCCCTGCCGCGCGCGGCACCGAGCCGGAAGTCGTGCGCGTCGGCCCGCCGGAGGACGGACCGGGTGTCCCGGGCCAGCATCAGCAGGAGCATGAGGGTGTAGTCGGCGACGCTGTCGGGGGAGTAGGCGACGTTTCCGACGGTGATCCCGACGCTCCGCGCGAAGTCGACGTCGATGTGGTCGTATCCCGCGCTCCGCGTCGAGACGTACGCGACACCCGCGCGGCTCAGCTCCCGCAGCACCGGCGGGGCGAGCCGGGCCTTGTGGCCCACGCTGATGCACCGGTTCCCCCGCGCGAGATCGACGTTCGACACGGACACGGCTTCGTCCGTGATGGTCGGCACGACCCCGAAGCGCGGCGCGATCGCCCGGAACGAGGCGGCCTCGTCCGGCCCGCACCCGTACACGGAGATACCCCTGCTCGCCATGCGTCCCAGTGAACGCGGATGGGTGTTGCAGGGCCGTATGCGGTTCTCGATACGTTTGCGATATGCCCGGCCAAGAAGTGAACATCGGTTCGTTCAGCGAACCGATGTTCACGTGAGCGTGCCGGAACGATTCAATGACGCGAAGGGGAGCGAGGAGCAGTGACGATGCACTTCCACGAGGCGTTCGCGCGTGCGTTGGCCGACCAGGGCATCACCGAGGTGTTCGGGGTGCTCGGCGAAGCGAACATGTACATCATGAGCAGCTTCGAGCGGGTGACGGCCGGTCGCTACTCCTCGTTCTCGAACGAGGAGGGCGCGGTGTTGGCCGCCGACGGATACGCGCGCACGAGCGGTCGGCTCGGCGTCGCGACCGTGACGCACGGACCGGGTCTCACCAACACGGTCACGGCGCTCGTCGAGGCCGTCCGGAACCGCACGCCGTTGCTGCTCGTCGCCGGGGACACGGCGCTCGTCGACCGCCACAACCTGCAGAAGATCCCGCAGCGCGAAGTGGTGGTCGCGACCGGGGCCGGGTTCGAGCAGGTCCGTGCGGCGGACACGTACGCGGAGGACATCGCGGTCGCGGTCCGGCGGGCCGAGGTCGAGCGTCGTCCGATCGTGCTCACGGTGCCGTTCGATCTCCAGTGGACGGAGGTCGCGTACGAGCCCGTGGCGGGTCGGG
>NZ_JBDHNI010000013.1:0-12368 GCF_039615055.1 Microbacterium sp. X-17 | reverse complement strand
CGCCGGCACCCGACCCGGACATGCTCGACCTCGCGGTCGGCACGATCGCATCGGCCCGCCGACCGGTCGTGGTCGCGGGGCGCGGTGCATCCACCCCCGACGCCCGCGAGGCGCTGCTGCGCCTCGCGGGCCGCCTCGGTGCGCCGGTGGCCACGACGCTCAAGGCCAAGGACCTGTTCCGGGGCGAGCGCTTCGACCTCGGGTTCTTCGGCTCGCTGGCCCACGCGGTCGCGCTGGACACGATCCAGGCGAGCGACTGCGTGATCGTCTTCGGCGGCTCGCTCAACAAGTGGACGACGGCGGAGGGCTCGCTGCTCGCCGGGAAGCGCGTGGTCCAGGTCGACGTCGACCGCGACGCGCTGGGCCGTTCCGCGCGCGTGGACGTGGCGATCCTCGGCGACGCCGCCGCGACGGCGGACGCGATGGTGGAGCTGCTGGACGAGGCGAGCACCGAGCCGACCGGCTTCGCGTCGCACGCGCTCGCCGAGCGGCTCGCCGCGGTCCGGGAGGAGTACACCGACCACAGCACGAGCGCGACGGTCGACATCCGCACCGCGTTGGACCGCATCGACGCACGGTTCCCCGCGGACCGGAACCTCGTCTTCGACGCCGGCCGCTGGGTCTTCAAGGGCTTCACGATGCTGCACGTGCCGGAGCCGTCCGCCTACGTGCACAGCCTCAACTTCGGCGCCATCGGTCTCGGCATGGGGACCGCCATCGGGGCGGCGTTCGGCGCCCCCGAGCGCCCGACGCTTATGGTCACGGGGGACGGCGGGTTCATGCTCGGCGGCCTCGCGGAGTTCAACACGGCGGTGCGCCACGGACTCGACATCGTCGTTGTCGTGTTCAACGACCGCTGCTACGGCTCCGAGCTCATGTTCTTCCGCGAGAAGGGCATCGATCCGGCGATCGCGAGCTTCGACTGGCCGGATCTCGCGGCCGTCGCGACCGCGCTCGGGGGAGAGGGTCGCTCGGTCCGCAACCTCGACGAACTCGATTCCGCCCTGGATGCGATTGACCGGCGCACCGGCCCGATGCTCCTCGACATCGCGATCGATCCGGAGAACGTCCCGTTGTGATGCAGTGCAATTGACGCAAAACGTACGTTATGCGCGTAGAATCGCCGCATGAGTGAGATCGCCATCACCGACGCCCGTGGGCGCCTCGCGTCGATCGTCGACGAGGCGCGCAACGCTCCCGTCTACCTCACCCGTCGCAATCGAGCCGTGGCTGCCGTCATCGACGCGGCGCAGCTCGATCGGCTGCTGGAGGACGCCGAGGAGCTCGCGGACATCCGCGCCGTCGACGCCGCCTGGGAGGAGACGGAGCGGCTCGACGAGACGCCTATCCCGTGGGCGGACGTGAAGCGCGATCTCGGCCTGGCACCGTGACCTACGCGATCCAGATCCTCCCGGCTGCCGTCCGGGACATCCGAAAGCTGCCTCCGGAGGCGAAGCGTCGCATTCAGGCGGTGATCGAGCTCCTCGGGGACGATCCTCGGCCGCCCGCGGCCAGGAAGCTCACCGGACGCCCCGAATGGCGCGTCCGGACCGGTGACTACCGAGTGCTGTACAGGATCGAAGATCACGTGCTCACGGTCGTCGTCGTGCACGCCGGTCACCGGCGAGAGGTCTACGACCGCTGACGCGGGGCAGATCGCCTCACACGTCGCTGAGCTCCTCGGCGGGCTGGGCCATGGGGATGCGCACGGGCGCGGTCTTCTCCACCGGAACCTCCCGTCCCATGAGGAGCGAGGCGATCGCGCCGATGAGGGACATGATCGCGGCGGTGACGAACACGATCTCGAGGCCCGCGTGGAACGGCTCGGAGATCAGCTGCGGGAAGAACGTCTGGCCCGTCAGTGCCGTGGCATCCGCCGCCGGGAGGGAGTTCAGGACGCCCGTCGGCTCCAGGATCGACGCGATCGGGTTGTAGCCGAGGAACGCGGCGAACAAGCTCCCGACGGGCGGGGTCCCGGCGATCTGGTTCGCGAGGTCGGCCGGCACGTTGTGCGCGGTCAGGCCCGCGAACATCGTGCTCGGCAGCGTCGTGGCGAGTCCCGCGATCATGAGCGAGAAGAAGATCCCGATCGAGAGGGAGTTCCCGGCGTTCTGGAACGTGCCGGTCATCCCGGATGCCGCGCCGCGTTCGGTCGCGGGCACGGAGTTCATGATCGCGGTGCGGTTCGGGGCGGCGAACATGCCCGAGCCGACGCCGTTGAGGAACGTGAGGACGGCGAAGATCCCGTAGTCGAAGTTCACCGGGATGAGCAGCAGCGCGACGAACGTGACCGCCACGAGCAGCAGGCCGGCGGTCGCGAAGGTCCGCGCGCCGAACCGGTCCGACAGCGTGCCGGAGATCGGACCGGACACGAGGAACCCGACCGTTAGCGGCAGCAGGTAGATGCCCGCCCAGAAGGGTGTGCTCTCGTACGAGTAGCCGTGGAGCGGCAGCCAGATCCCCTGCAGCCAGATGATGAGCATGAACTGCAGGCCGCCGCGGCCGATCGAGGCCAGCAGTCCCGCGAGGTTGCCCCACGCGAACGTGCGGTTCGCGAACAGCCGCACGTTGAAGAGGGGATCCTTCACGCGCAGTTCGAGGAAGACGAAGGCCGCGAGCACCGCGATGCCGCCGATGATCCCGGCGAGAACCCAGGGGTTCGACCAGCCGGTGGAGCTGTCGCCGTAGGGCTGGATGCCGTACGTGATGCCCGCCAGCAACGCGACGAGGCCGACGGCGAAGAGGATGTTGCCGGCCCAGTCGATCCGGCCGCGCGAGGTCGTGCCCACCTCGTGCAGCGAGACGTACGACCAGATCGCGCCGACCACCGCAAACGGGACGCTCACGAGGAACACGGCGCGCCAGTCCAGCGCCGCCAGCATCCCGCCGAGGATCAGGCCGAGGAACGTGCCCGCGATCGCCGCGATCTGGTTGATGCCGATCGCCATGCCGCGCTTCCGCGCGGGGAAGGCGTCCGTGAGAATCGCGGTCGAGTTGGCGAAGATCATCGAGCCGCCGATCGCCTGGATGACGCGCCATCCGATGAGCCACAGCGCGCCCGCGCCGGACTCGAACGGATCGAAGACGAGCGCCACGGCGGCGACGGCGAAGATGACGAAGCCGAGGTTGTAGATCCGCACGCGGCCGTACATGTCGCCGAGGCGTCCGAACGTCATCACGAGCACGGCCGTCACGAGGATGTACCCCATGAGCATCCAGAGCAGGTAGCTCACGTTGCTCGGCTGGAGCGGATCGAGGTGGATGCCGGTGAAGATCGCCGGCAGCGAGATCAGGACGATCGATCCGTTGATGGTCGCCATCAGCATGCCGAGCGTCGTGTTGCTCAGCGCGACCCATTTGTAGTGGGGGTGTTCCTTGCTGAACATCCCCGACCGTTCCCGCACCGCTCTCTCAGCCACAATCTCTCCGAACAAGTTACCTGTTGTGAACTAACTATATCCCCGGAGGCCGGCGGTCAGGTCACGAGCGGAGGAGATGTGAGCTGCGGAGGGCGGGATGCGGGGATTCGGTCCTCCGCTCGTCCCATCTCCTCCGCTCATCGCGGCGGCCGGTGGTCAGCGCGCGTTCGGCTCCACGGGGATGAGGCGCGCCTCGACGACCGTGCCGGCGTCGACCACGACGCTCAGGAACGTGCCCCGCGGCTGCCGGCGCCGGTCGGTGGGCGAGCCGGGGTTGAGCAGCCGCATGCCGCCCGGAGTCGTGCTGTCCCAGGGGATGTGACTGTGCCCGAAGACGAGCACGTCCGTGTCGGGGTAGGCGGCATCCATCCGGGTCTCGCGCGCCTTCGCGTCGCCCGTCTCGTGCACGACGGCGAACCGGACGCCGTCGAACGTCGCCCGCGCGACCTCCGGGAGGCGTGCGCGCAGATCGCCGCCGTCGTTGTTGCCGCACACGCCCACGACCGGCGCGAGGGCCTCCAACTCGTCCAGCACGGTGGCGCTCACCCAGTCGCCGGCGTGGATGATCGCGTCCGCCCGCCGCGCCTCCTCGAGGAGGTCCGCCGGAAGCGCGCGAGCGCGCGCGGGGACGTGCGTATCCGAGACGACCAGGAGCCGCGTGGGCATGCTTCGAGGCTAGTCGGAGGGGTCGCCGCGCAGGAGTCCGCGGAGGGTCTGGATCGTGTCCGCATCCTCGGGACGCTTGTCCTCGCGGTAGCGCTTGACGCGCGCGAAGCGCAGCGCGATGCCGCCGGGGTAGCGGGTCGAGCGCTGCACTCCGTCGATCGCGATCTCCACGACGAGCTCGGGCGCGATCCATACGGTGCCCGGCGTCTCGCGGACCGCGAGCTCCGGAAAGCGCTCGGTCTGCCACGTCAGCAGTGCGTCGGTGAGGCCCTTGAACGTCTTGCCGACCATGACGAAGCCGCCGCCGAACGCGCCCGTCGCGTCGCGGGCGCCGAGATGCAGGTTGGACAGCCAGCCCGTGCGGCGGCCGTATCCCCACTCCGCGGCGAGCACGACGAGGTCGAACGTGTGGACGGGCTTCACCTTGATCCAGCTCGACCCCCGGCGCCCCGCGGCGTAGGGGGAGTCGATCGCCTTCACGACGACGCCCTCGTGGCCCGCCGCCAGGGCGTCCGCGGCGACCTGCTCCGCGACCTCCGGATCGGCGGTGACGCGTCCTTCGATCCGGTGCGACGGGGCGATCCGGGCGAGCTCGTCGCGGCGGATCCGGAGCGGCTCGTCGATGAGGTCGCGTCCGTCGACGTGCAGGACGTCGAAGAACCAGGGGTGCAGGACGACCTGACGCGCCACCTCCGCCCCGAACCGGGACATCGTGTCCTGGAACGGACGGGGCGCGTCGTTCTCGTCGAGCGCGAGCGTCTCGCCGTCGAGGATGACGTCGTGCACCGGCATCCGCCGCACCGCCTCGACGACCTCGGGGAGGCGATGCGTGATGTCGGCGAGGTTGCGCGTGAAGATGCGCACCTCGTCGCCGTGCCGGTGGACCTGGATGCGCGCGCCGTCGAGCTTGTACTCGACGGACGCCTCGCCCACCGCCGCCACCGCGTCCGTCACCGTGGCGGCCGTCGAGGCGAGCATCGGCAGCACCGCGCGCCCGACGACGAGGCCGACGGCGGCGAGCTCCGCGGGATCGCCCGTAAGCGCGAGCCGCGCCGTCTCGCCGAGGTCGCCGGAGAGCATCGCCGCGCGGCGCACCACGGCCGCGTCGCGTTCGGAGGCGCGCGCGATCGCGTCCAGCAGCACGCCCTCCAGAGCCCCCGTGCGCAGCTCGCCGAGGATCACGCGGCGCAGGAAGTCCCACTCCGGGCCCGTGGCGCGCTCCGCCAGGCCGCGGAGGGTGTCGCCGCGCACCGCGGCGGATCCGGCCCCGGATGTCGCGGCGAGCGCGTCGAGAGCGGCGTCGACCTCCTCGATCGTGAGCGTCGGCGCGGTCGCGGGCTCGACCGCGAGCGCGGACATTCCCCGCCACCCGACGCCGACCCGGCCCTGACGCGGGCTCGCGGTGAGGAATCCGACCGCGATCGGGATCTCGGCCGCGTCGAGCCGCCGCAGCAGGCTCGCGAGCGCGTCGACCTTCGCGAGGCGCGAGCGGGTCCCCGCGACGGCCTCGCTCGTCTCGACGACCGCAGCCAGCAGCATGCCTCGCATCCTCCCACCTGCCCCCGACACTCGCGCTCTCTCCCTCTCCGCCGTCCCTCCCCACGCGCCCCCGCCCATCCCGCTCACCTGTCGCCTTCGACGACCGCGGGTGGTTGTTTGCGACAGGCGAGCTCGTTCCGCTCGCGGCTCGCCTGTCGCTTCATGCCGCGCGGGTGGGCGATCGCGACAGGTGAGCGATCGGTGCACGCGGAGCGCGCGGGCAAGCGGGGGTCAGGACAGCAGCACGAGCTCGGACGTGGCGCGGGTCATGGCGACGTAGCGGTCCACCCCGGCCTCGACGCCGGCGCCCCAGGTGTCGGGAGCCACGAGCACCACGAGGTCGAACTCGAGCCCCTTCGCGGTCACCGGGGTGAGGGCCCGCACCCGCGGCATCCCCGCGAAGGCGGGATCGCCGATGACGCAGGCCACGCCCTCCGGGTGCTCGGCGAGCCAGGTCGCGAGGATCGCGTCGCGGTCCGCGATCGCCGCGTGCCGCACGGGTCGGCCGCCCTCGCGGATCGAGGTCGGCACGTTCGCGTCCGGAAGCGCCGCGCGGATCACCGGCGCCGCCTCGGCCATGACCTCGGCGGGGGTGCGGTAGTTGATCGTGAGGCCCGCGACGCGGACGCTCGCGAGGCCGACCCGCGCGAGCCGCGCCTCCCACGACTCGGGGAACCCGTGCCGGGCTTGCGCCCGGTCGCCGACGATCGTGAAGCTCCGCGACGGGCACCGGCGCAGCAGCATCCGCCACTCCGCGTCGGTGAGCTCCTGCGCCTCGTCCACGATCACGTGCGCGAACGGGCCCGCGAGCGCGTCGGGATCGAGGCGCGGCGTCTCGGCGTCGTCGTCCAGGCTGTTGCGCGCGTCCTGCCCCCGGAGGATCGACATGAGCTTGAGGTCGGAGTCGTCCGCGGCGATGAGATCCTCCGTCACGCGCTCGCGCAGCTCCCGCTCCGCGGCGCGCGCGGCCTCGTTCTGCCGCTGCCGGCGTGACGCCTCGGGATCCCCGATCCGCTGCCGGGCGGCATCCAGCCACGGCAGGTCGGACGTGGTCCACGCGCGGGCGTCGGCCCGCTGCAGCAGCGCGACCTCGTCGGCCGAGAGGGAGGGCACGCAGTACCGCAGGTACTCGGGCACGGTCCAGAGGTCCGCCACGACGGCCACCGGATCGAGCAGCGGCCACGCGCGCCGGAACGTCCCCGCGAGCTCCTCCTCCCGCGCGAGCCACCGGCGCACCTGCGCCCGGGGGAGGTCCTCGTCGTCGAGCTGGTCGAGCAGGAGCTCCAGCAGCGCGTTCCAGACCTGGTCGCGGGCGTCGTCGTGGGAGGCCGCGGGATCGGCGGACCCGAACGCCTCCGCCCAGTCGTCCGGCCCCGCGACGACGACGCCCCACGGCGTCTCGATCGCGAGCCGGCGTCGCGGCGGATCCTCGTAGTACCGGGTCGCCCGGTCGACGGCCGCGACCACGTCGATCGACTCCTTCAGCCGCGCGACGCGCGGGTCGGGCTCGGTCCCCGCGGCCGCGCCCTCCGGCACGAGGTCGCGGAGCGTGCAGATCCGCACGCTCTCCTCGCCGAGGCTCGGCAGGACGTCGTCGACATAGGCGAGGTAGGCGTCCGTGGGGCCGACGAACAGCACGCCCCCGCCGCCGCGCGTGAGGTGCGGCTCGGCGTAGAGGAGGTACGCCGCCCGGTGCAGCGCGACCACGGTCTTCCCCGTTCCGGGGCCGCCGTCGACGACGAGCGCGCCGGGGGAGCCGGCGCGGATGATGGCATCCTGGTCCGCCTGGATCGTCGACAGCACATCGCGCATGCGGGAGGACCGGCTCGTCCCCAGGCTCGCGATGAACGCGGAGTCGTCGTCGGGGGAGACCCCTTCGGCGAAGCCCTCCGGGGCGAAGACCTCGTCCCAGTAGTCGCTCACCCGCCGGCCGGTCCAGCGGTAGCGGCGGCGGCTGACGAGGCCCATCGGGTTCGCGTGCGTCGCACCGAAGAACGGCTCCGCCGCCGGTGCCCGCCAGTCGACGAGCAGGCGCCGGCCGTCGCGGTCGGTGAGCCCGATGCGGCCGATGTACGCGGCCTCCGGATCGCCGGCGGCGACCATGCGCCCCAGGCACAGGTCGATCCCGAAGCGCTGCATGAGCCGCTGCTGGGCGGCGAGCCGGCGGATGTCGCTGTCGCGCTCGACGGCGGTCTGGCCCTCGGCGGGGATGAGCCGCAGCTCGTCGAGCCGGCGGGCGAGGCGCGCGGCATCCTCCTGGAGCGTCGCGGCGATCGCGGCGAACTGCGTCTCGTCCCGGGCGACGAGGCGCGGATCGGCCTTGGCGGCACGGCGGGATCCGAGGTCGAAGACGGTGGTGGTCAGCGGGGTCACGGGCAGGCTCCATCCTCGCGGGCAGACGACGATTCTCGTCCCTGACCGGGCCCTTGCCGCAAGCCCCCACCCCGCCGGTATCCTGGAAATGCAGGGACCCTGCGCGCCCCGAGAATCCACCCCCTCGCACTGCCTCGAGCATGTCTGCTCGGCACGAGGATCCGGACTCGGCGAAAGAAGTCGCGCGGGTACTGTCGATCCCACGCGGGTGCTGCGTCATTGCAGTGAGGCGGGCGAACAACGAGGCCGCCGGACCACACGAAGGAGACATCCCATGCAATACCTCATCACCCTCAACGTGCCTCCCTACGAGGCTCCGCGCGCCGGCGAGCCCGGGTTCGAGGAGCGCATCGCTCCGTGGGTCGAGTTCCACCAGACGTTCGGCGACGCGCTCGTCGCGGGCGGGGAACTGCAGCCGCGGGAGACGGCGACGACCGTCCGCCGCTCGGCGGACGGCGACACGATCGTCGACGGGCCGTTCCAGGAGACGAAGGAGGCGCTCGCCGGCTTCTACCTCGTCGAGGCCCCCGACCTCGACGCCGTGCTCGCCGTCGTGACGGCGCTGCCGCTCCCGGGCGGCGCGTTCGAGGTGCGGCCGCTCGCCGCCGGCATGGCCCGGTGACCGACCCGTCCGCGGCCGTCACCCGGCTCGCGCGCGAGGAGAGCGGGCGCGTGCTCGCGCTCCTCGCTGCGCGCTTCGGCGTGGAGGTCGCGGACGACGCCGTCCAGGACGCGCTCATCGAGGCCCTGGACTGGACGGCGGTGCCGGACAATCCGGCGGCGTGGCTCCACACGGTGGCGCGCAACCGCGCGATCGACCGGATCCGCCGCGAGGCCGCGATCCTGCGCCGCACGCGGGAGACGGGGATCGACCTCGCCGTCCTCCGCCCCGCCGTCCACGATCCCGCCGACGAGGACGAGGAGCCCGACATGGTGGTCGACCACGCCGCGGTCGGCGACGAGCAGCTGCGGCTCATGCTGCTGTGCTGCCACCCGGCGCTCGGGCACGAGGCGCGGGTCGCCCTCACGCTCCGGCTCGTCGGCGGCCTCACGACCGAGGAGATCGCGGCCGCCTTCCTCGTGCCGGAGGCGACCCTCGCGCAGCGCATCGTGCGCGCGAAGCGGAAGATCCGGGATGCCGGCATCCCGCTCACGGTGCCGGCCGAGCTGGACGAACGGCTCGACGCGCTGCTCGGCATCCTCTACCTCGTCTTCAACGAGGGCTACCTCTCCCGCGGCGACCGGGCGGGCGCCCGCGTCGACCTCATGGAGGAGGCGATCCGGCTGACGATCCGCCTGCATGACCTGCTCCCCGACAACCCCGAGGTGGAGGGTCTCCTCGCGCTCGAGCTCTACGCCCGCGCGCGGACGGAGGCGCGCTTCGTGCGGGGCGAGCTCGTGCTGCTTGAGGACCAGGACCGGTCGCGCTGGGACCTCGAGCTCATCGAGCAGGCGAACCTCGTGCTGGATGCCGCGATGCGCCGTGCCCGTCCGGGCCGGTACCAGCTCCAGGCCGCCATCGCGAGGTATCACGCGACCGCGCGCACGGCGGCCGATACGGACTGGGCCGCGATCGCCGCCGCCTACACGCGGCTTGCGGACATCGCGCCGTCGCCGGTCGTGGAGCTGAACCGGGCGGTCGCGGTCGCGATGGCCGACGGCGCCCCGGCGGGCCTCGCGCTGATCGAGGGGATCGCCGGCCTCGACCACTACCACCTGTACTGGGCGGCCCGCGGCGAGCTCCTGGCCCGCGCCGGCCGACCCGCGGACGCCGTCCCGGCGCTCCGCCGCGCGCACGCGCTCGCCATGAATCCGGCCGAGCGTCGGCACCTGGAGCGCCGCATCGCCGCTCTCGTCTATCGGAATCATTAGAAGCCATACCCTTCGATATCGAAGTGTGCATAGACTGGCCGCGTGGATGACAGGCATGCACTGCCGCTCGGCCTCCGGCTGAACCAGGTCGCCCGCGTCGTGGGTCAGCAGTTCGACCGCGCGCTCACCGAGGTCGGCGGGTCGCTGCCGGTGTGGCTCGTCCTCCTGAGCCTCGCGGGGCGGCGACCCGCCACCCAGCGCGAGCTGGCCGGGCGCATCGGCATCACGGAGGCCACGCTCTCCCACCACCTCGGCGCGATGGAGCGCCAGGGCCTGATCGCCCGGGCCCGCAACGGGGAGAACCGCCGCGTCCACGACGTGTCCGTGACCGATGCGGGGCTGGCGCGCTTCCACGAGTTGCGGGAGGTCGCCGTCGCCTTCGACGGGCGGCTGAACGCCGGCCTGCCGGAGGCCGACCAGGCGCGGCTCGCGGCGCTGCTCGACCACGTGGTGGCCAACATCAGCGAGCGCCCGATCCCCGGACCCCTCTTCGACACGCACTCGAGCGAAGGACGACAGACATGAGCGAATCCACCCCGCAGCGCGCGCAGACCCTTCCGATCCAAGGCTTCGCCAATCGGCTGGTCCGCGGGCTCCTGGCGACGCCCCTGATCGCGCAGGGGATCGGTCGGCGCCTCGTCACGCTGTACGTGACCGGCCGCAAATCCGGGCGGCGGTACGTCATCCCCGTCGCCTACACGCGCGACGGCGATCGGCTGCTGTCCGGTTCGCCGTTCGGGTGGGGCCGTAACCTGCGCACCGGCGAGCCGATCACGATCCGGCTCCGCGGCCGGCTCCGCCAGGCGGATGTCGAGGTCTTCGCCGACGAGGACGACGTCGTGCGCCTCTACGCGCAGATGTGCCGGGACAACCGCGTGTTCGCGGGCTTCAACAAGATCGCGCTCGACGACGTCGGCAACCCGTCCGCGGCCGACCTCCACGCGGCCTGGGTCGCGGGCGCCCGCGCCTTCCGGTTCACCCCGCGCTGACGCTCCGCGCCTGGCCCCCGAGGTCGAAGGGGTGCGTCAGGCGCCACCACGCGCTCGGGAGCGGGATGTCGCTGTCGAGCGCGAGGGACGCCGTCGCGGTCCGCGGCCCCGCGGTCCACGTGATGCGACCGACGTCGTCGCCGCGCGCGCCCGTCGTGATCGTCGTCGTGTCGATCGTGGCGGTGATCGGCGTGTCCGACCAGGTGAACACCGACGCGCGGTCCGCCACGACGATTCCGGCCGACGCGCCCCACGGCGTCGTGTACCTGCCGACCTTCTGGCCGGGCTGCGTGAGCGGCACGTCGTGGAAGCCGTTCGTGATGCTCGTCAGCAGGGCTGCGACGTCGTCGTTCACGGCGGCGTGCGACCGCCCGCCGAGCATCACCCCGGTGACCGACAGCGGATCCCCGGTCCCCACCGGGAGCGCCGCGGAGAACAGCAGGTTCGATCCGCTCTCGTCGAGCGTGCCGGTCTTGATCCCGCTGACCCCGTCGACGCCGAGCAGGTCGTTGGTGTTCGGGAGCGGCGCGAGGCCGGGCACGTCCAGCCGCGGCATCCGCACGATCCCGGCGATCACCGGGTCGGCGGCGGCGAGCCGGGCGAGCGTGAGGAGGTCGCCGGGCGTGCTCGTGTTCCGGGTGTCGACGCCGGTCGGCTCGACCAGCGTCGTCTGGGAGAGACCGTGGGCGGCGAGCCACGTCCGCGCCGCGGCGAGGAACGCGGACTCCGACCCGAACGCCCACTCGGCGACGGCCTCCGCGTAGTTGCAGGCCGACACGACGAGCATCGTCTCCAGGGCGTCGTGCTCGCTCATCGAGCTGCCCGTCGGCATCTCGGCGATCGTCGCCCCGAGCACGTAGTACTTGTCGTAGAGCGCGTGGTCGGCCGCGTCGAACCGGAGCGTGGGGCCGGCGGCGCCCGGTCCGTCGAGCGGCTTGGCGTCGAGCACGACCATCGCCGTGATGATCTTGCTGATGCTGGCGATCGGACGCGGCTCGCCGCCGCCGCTCGACGCCCAGACGCCGCTCGCGCCGGGTCCGAGGTAGGCGTCGGCGCCGGCGACGCTGATCGCTGCCGCACCCTCTGCCGGCAAGGCGATCTTCGCGGCCGCCGGCGTCGCGATCTTCGGCACCGCGGCGCTGACCTCCGCCGCGCCGACCGGCGCAGTCAGGGTGTATCCGGCGTAGACGCCCACGAGCGCGAGGATCACGACCGTCACGATGCCGCCGATCAGCGCCCCGCGTCGGCGTCGGCGCCGCCGGAGCGCCGGGTCGACACCGGGCGTGCCTGGCTTCTCGTACGTCCGCTCGTCGCTGATCAGCTCGCGGAACTGCGCGAGGCCGTCCGCCGCCTCGTCCCCCTGTGACACGTTTCCCCCAAACGTTCCCCTCCTCCCATCATGCGCTATCTGGGCGCGGGGGAGGTCAGGAGTTCAGGTGAACGATCGCCAACACGATGAGGATGAGGCCCACGAACATCATCGAGACCCACAGCACCGTGCTCGAGTGCG
>NZ_JBDHNI010000012.1:0-87620 GCF_039615055.1 Microbacterium sp. X-17 | reverse complement strand
GGTGTCTGGGTTCACGACATAGGCGACAGTTGATAGGTGACACATGAGTCGCGTCATAGGCGACAGTCGCTCTCGTGTCGAAGAACCGGGTCGCCGTTTTGAAGGTCGTTTCCAAGCAGCTCACCGTCGCCGCGGCGTCGGCTGAGTATGGGATGAGCCGCCAGCATCTACATCGACTCCTTGCCCGTTATCGCCAGGGCGGCTTGGACGCGGTCGAGCCGCGCTCTCGGGCACCACATACCAGCCCGCAGCAGACCGCCCCCGAAGTCAGGGAGCGGGTCGTGCAGCTGCGGCAAGAGCTGATCGGGAACGGGTTGGATGCCGGCCCGGCCACCATCGCATGGCACCTCGAGCACGAGGGCCTACCCGCACCATCCACCTCGACCATCCGGCGCATCCTCCACGAGGCCGGGCTCGTGGTGCCCGAGCCGCGCAAACGACCACGCTCCTCCTATATCCGCTTCCAAGCCGCGCAACCAAACGAGACCTGGCAGTCCGACTTCACCCACTGGCGCCTGGCCGACGGCACCGATATCGAGATCCTGAACTGGCTGGACGACCACTCCCGCTACCTGCTGGCCTGCACCGCCCACCGCCCGGTCACCGGAGACGATGTCGTCGCCATCTTCTTGAACACAACCGAGAACTACGGCGTCCCGGCCTCCACCCTGACCGACAACGGACGCGTTTATACCGCCCGCTTCGGCGGCGGCCGCAACGCCTTCGAATACCTGCTCCCGCTCCTGGGCGTCACCCAGAAGAACGGCTCACCAGGCCACCCGCAAACCCAGGGCAAGATCGAACGCTTCCACCAAACGCAGAAACGGTGGCTCGCAGCCCGCCCCGCCGCCCACGACCTCGCCGAGATGCAAGCCCAGCTCGAAACCTTTCGCGACCACTACAACGAGCAACGCCCCCACCGCGCCCTGAACCGATCAACACCCGGGCAGGCCTACCGGGCAACCCCGAAGGCCCTCCCCGCTGAACCCCGCACCCCTGGCCACTACCGGATCCGCTACGACCACGTCGACCAGCACGGCAAAATCAGCCTCCGCCGCGCCGGCCGCATGCACCACCTCGGCATCGGCGCCGACCACCGCGGCACCCGCGTCCTCGCCCTCGCCGACGACGCCACCATCACCGTCATCGCCCTACACACCGGCGAGGTGCTCTCCACCCACACCATCGACCCCACCCGCAGCTACTGGCGCAACCAACAGAAGGAGCCCGGCCGATGGCCGGGCTCTCTCTGAGTAACCAATGTCGCGACTCATCTGGAACACATGTCCCGACTCATCACATACGTGGCGAGTGAGGGATTCGAACCCCCGAAGGCTACGCCGGCTGATTTACAGTCAGATCCCTTTGGCCGCTTGGGTAACTCGCCAGTGCGCCGCAAAGGCGCCATGTAAGGATACTCGGCGCGCGCCGTCTCACGAAATCGGCCGGACCGCACCCACGACCGCACATCTGCCTCCCGCGAATTCGCACCCAGCAGAACCACGCGACAAACGGCGACCCCCGGTCGCAGGATTGCGCCATGACCACTCCTGAGACCATCTCCCCCGTGCAGCGGCTGCTGGAGGAGCGCATCGTGTTCCTCGGCACCGAGGTGAACGACGAGTCGGCCGGCGAGGTCTGCGCGCAGCTCCTGCTGCTCGACTCCATCGCCTCCGATCGCGACATCTTCCTCTACATCAACTCGCCGGGCGGCTCCATCACCGCGGGGTTCGCCGTCTACGACACGATGAACTTCGTGCGCGCCGACGTCGCGACCGTCGCGTTGGGGTTCGCGGCCTCGATGGGGCAGTTCCTGCTGTCGTCCGGCGCGCCAGGCAAACGCTATGCGCTCCCGAACTCGTCCATCGTGATGCACCAGCCGCACGGAGGCTTCGGCGGCACGAGTGCCGACATCCAGACCCAGGCGAAGCAGATCCTGCACTTCAAGCGCAGGATGGCGGAGCTGACCAGCGAGCAGACCGGCAAGACCGTCGAGCAGATCATCGAGGACGGCGACCGCGACCGCTGGTTCACCGCCGACGAGGCCAGGGACTACGGCTTCGTGGACGAGGTCATCGGCTCGACGCGAGCGCTCGCCGGCTGAAAGCGTGTCCGGAAGCTCAGGCAGCCAGCAGCACAGGCCGCGCGACGTCGGACACCGCGTGCTCCGCCACCGTCTCCGCCTGAACCCGCTCAGGCACCAGGCTCAGCACCTCGACGCGCGCGAACTCCGACACGACCTCCGACAGCAGCTCCCCCTCCGTCACGTCGAGCACCCGGCACAGCGCCGCGAGGATCTCCGACGACGCCTCCTTGCGGCCGCGCTCGATCTCCGACAGGTACGGGATGCTGATGCGCGAGGTCTCCGAGAGCTCGCGCAGCGTCGCGCCCCGCTCGGTCCGCAGCCGGCGGAGCACGGAGCCGATCGCGTGCCGCATCAACATGCCTGAAGCCTAAGCCGGACGCCCGCGTCCGCGCCGATCCGATTTTCGGATTCCGCCCACAGCAGAATCCGAACCGCCCCGCGCGACTTCGCGACACTCCCCGGCGCCTGCCGCCGATGTCGGTGGCCGCGCGCACAATCGGGGGCATGAGAACGTTGGAGATTTGCGAACGATGCGACGGGACGGGCGCCGACCCCCGTCAGCACTCCGAGGAGATCGCCGTCTGCGTCGAGTGCAACGGTGACGGCTGCCACGTCACCTACTACGCCGAGCTCCAGCAGACGGCCTGACCGGCAGGACGCGCGCCGCGCGTCGCCCGTAGACTGGATGCCGTCCGGCCCGCTCCGATCGCCGGACACCTGCGCGGGAAGGAACAGTACAGTGGCAGACTCCTCGTTCGACGTCGTCAGCAAGGTCGACAAGATGGAGGCGGACAACGCCGTCAACCAGGCCCGCAAGGAGGTCGAGCAGCGCTACGACTTCAAGAACGTGGGCGCATCGGTCGAGTGGAGCGGCGAGCAGATCCTGCTCAAGGCCAACACCGAGGAGCGCGTCAAGGCGGTCCTCGAAGTCGTCGAGTCCAAGTTCATCAAGCGCGGCATCACCCTCAAGTCGCTCGACACCGGCAAGCCGTACGCGTCGGGCAAGGAGTTCCGCATCGAGGTCGGGCTCAAGAACGGCATCGAGCAGGACGCCGCCAAGAAGATCAACAAGCTGATCCGCGACGAGGCGCCCAAGAGCGTCAAGTCGCAGATCCAGGGCGACGAGCTCCGCGTCAGCTCAAAGAGCCGGGACGACCTCCAGGCGACAATGGCCCTCTTGAAGGGCGCCGACCTGGACGTGGCCCTGCAGTTCGTGAACTTCCGCTGAGCGCCCCCCGCAGCCAGCGGGCGACCTGCCCGTAGGCCGCCACGCGCGCCTGCTCCTGCGACAGGAACACGTCGTGCAGCGCGCCGTCGATGCGCGCGACCGTCACGGTCGGCGCGAGCCGCAACGACCGCACGGCGATGTCCTGCACCAGCAGCACGACGTCCGAGCTCAGCATGTCCGTCGTCCAATACGGCAGCAGCGTCGAGCGGGCCGACAGCAGCGTGAGCACCGGGACGTCGATCGCGAGACCGGCCGCGACCCGCGTGTGCCCGGCGAGGATGGCGGTGAGCCACGCGGGATGCACCGCGAACCCGCGCACGGGACGCCAGGTCAGGTCGTAGTCCCACTCGCCGTCCAGCGTCCGCGACACCGACCGCGTATAGAAGCCGAGGTCGACGTTCGGCATGGCGGCCTTCGGCTCCAGCCGCGACTGGAGGTCCATGAGCGGCGCGAGCATCGCGCGCCCGGCCGAGTGCGCCTGGAACTCCAGCCACGGGCTGTTGAGGATGAGCGCCGACGCCCGGCCGGGATGCCGGTCCGCCCACAGGCTCAGCGTGAGGCCTCCCGTCGAGTGGCCGAGCAGGATCAGCCGGCGGTGCGGGCGCTCGCCCTCCGCGTGGCCCATCGCACTCAGCGCCGCCTCGATGTCGGCGTCGTACGTGTCGAGCGAGTCGATGAACCCGGGAGTCTGGCCGGGGCGGAGGCTGCGGCCGTACTTGCGCAGGTCCAGCGCGAAGAACCGCGCCCCCTGGTCGTGCCAGAAGCGCGCGAGCCCGGTCTGGAAGAAGTAGTCCGACCAGCCGTGCACGTACAGCACGTCGGTCTCGTCGGCCGGACGGCCGGGCCGGAGGTCGGCCAGGTGCGGCCACGGCTCGTAGCGCACGAGCGTCGCGACGACCTCGCCCTCGGCGTCGTGGCCGAGCGGGAGCGTCGCCTGCTGGAACCCGGCGCCGAGGACGTCGGGGCGCCACTCCACTGGGCCGACCATGCCTCCAGCGTGCCAGATGGGAGGGCCGGGACGCGAGAGGCGTCCGCCGCGACGCCGGCCTACTCCGCCGCCGTCGCCTCCACCGCCGCGCCGTTGGACGCGCGCAGCATGTCCTCGCGCGGGACGACCTTGATCCGGGCGCGACCGCGCTCCGCGCCGAGCGCCTGCTCGTGCGCGTCGAGGTTGTGCCAGCCGTTCAGATTCGTGTACTCCACACCTCGCTCGCGAAGCAGGTTCTCCACAGATTCCTCGGAGGGGTCTGCGGGAGACCACCAGTTGCCCTGATCGTTGATCACATGCTTGATCGTCTCCATCGCATCCGACTTCGTGTGACCGATGAGGCCCACCGGGCCCCGCTTGATCCACCCCGTCGCATACACGCCGTACATCCGCTCGTTGTCGCGGTTGCGCAGCACCTGGCCCTCGTGGTTCGGGATGACGCCGTGCTTCTTGTCGAACGGGATGCCGGGAAGCGGCGAACCGAAGTAGCCGACCGCGCGGTAGATCGCCTGGATCTCCAGCTCCCGGATCTCGCCGGTGCCGCGCACGCCGCCCGCGCCGTCCGACTCGGTGCGCTCGTACCGGATCGCGCGCACGTTGCCGTCCTCGTCGGCGAGCACCTCCAGCGGCTTGGCGTAGAAGTGCAGGTGCAGGCGCCGGGAGGCCGCGCCCACCTCGCGCTGCCGCCACTGCTGCAGCACGCGGTCGATGACCATCACCTGCTTGTTGCTCGCGATGGCGTCCTTGGAGTGCTCGTCGTACTCGAAGTCCTCGTCGTAGACGATCATGTCGACGTCGCGCAGCTCGCCGAGCTCGCGCAGCTCCAGCGGCGTGAACTTCACCTGCGCCGGGCCGCGGCGGCCGAAGACGTGCACGTCGGTGACCGGCGACTCCTTCAGGATGTCGTAGACGTTGTCGGGGATCTCCGTCGGCAGCAGGTCCTCGGCGTGCTTCGCCAGGATGCGGGAGACGTCGAGCGCCACGTTGCCGTTGCCGATCACCGCGACGGACTTCGCCTCCAGCGGCCAGGTGCGCGGCACGTCGGGGTGGCCGTCGAACCAGCTCACGAAGTCGGCCGCGCCGTACGAGCCGCCGAGGTCGATGCCCGGGATGTCGAGGGCGGAGTCGTGCACCGCGCCGGTGGCGAAGATCACCGCGTTGTAGTGGTTCTTGAGGTCGTCGAGCGTGATGTCGACGCCGTAGGTGACGTTGCCGAAGATGCGGATGTCGCCGCGGTCGAGCACCTCGCGCAGCGCCGTGATGATGCCCTTGATGCGCGGGTGGTCGGGGGCGACGCCGTAGCGCACCAGCCCGTACGGCGCCGGGAGGGCCTCGAACAGGTCGATCGAGACGTCGAAGCCGCGCTCCGCCTTGAGCAGGATGTCAGCGGCGTAGATCCCGGCCGGGCCGGCGCCGACGATCGCCAGTCGCAGTTTGGTCATGCGTTGATTCCTTCGTGCTCAGCTCGAACGTTCGACGATCGTGTCGGCGAACCGCACGAGCGCCTTCTTCACGGGGCCGTCGGGCAGCGGATCGAGCGCCTCCACGGCCTCCCGGGCCCAGCGGTGCGCCTCCTCGAGGGTCTCCGCCGTGACGGGGTGCTCCCGGAGCGCGGCGATGGCCGCGGTGGCCTCCGGAGTGATCTCGCCCTCCTCGGCCGTGCCCATGACGTCGCGCTCGAGCCGTTCGAGCAGGGCGCGCGCCTCGGGGTCGGCGTCCGCGCGCTCCCGGAGCTTCAGCACGGGGAGCGTCGCGACGCCGGCGCGGAGGTCGTTGCCCGGGGTCTTGCCCGTCTCGGCCACGCCGACGGACGAGAGGTCGATGACGTCGTCGATGAGCTGGAACGCGACCCCGATCTTCTCGCCGAAGGTCACGACGGGCTGCTCGTACGCGGTGTCGGCGTTCGAGAACGCCACGCCCATCTGGGCGGCCACGGCGATGAGGGAGCCGGTCTTGTCCTGCAGCACCCGGACGTAGTGGGCGATCGGGTCCTCGCCGTCCTGCGGGCCGATGGTCTCGTGGAGCTGGCCGAGGCACAGCCGCTCGAACGTGTCGGCCTGGAGCTGGATGGCGCGCTCGCCCAGCGCGGAGACGAGCTTGCTGGCCCGGGCGAACAGGAGGTCGCCGGTGAGGACCGCGACGGAGTTGCCCCAGACGAACTGCGCCGTGGGCACACCGCGCCGCATCTGCGAGTCGTCCATGACGTCGTCGTGGTACAGGGAGGCGAGGTGGGTGATCTCGACGGCCTGCGCGGCCTGCAGGACCCGCGGGGTGTTGCCGTCGCCGAGCTGCGCCGTGAGGAGGGTGAGCATCGGGCGGACGCGCTTGCCTCCGGCCTCCAGGAGGTACCGGGTGGTGACGTCGGCGAGGTTGTCGGCGAACCGCATCTCGCGGTGCAGCGCCTCCTCGACCTGTGCCAGGCCGTCGTCGACGGCGTTGGCGACCTGCCGGTCCTCGCCGCGGACGAAGATCCGCTCGGTCAGGCCGAGCTGGCTGCTGAGCGACGCGGGGCGCCGCACGGCCGGAACGCTGCGTGCCACTTACTCCCCCTCGGATGGGACGGCGGACGTGGGCTTCTTCGCTGCGGGCTTCGTCGCTGCGGGCTTCGTCGCGGCAGACTTCGTCGCGGCAGGCTTCGTGGCCGCCGGCTTCTTGGCCGCCGGCTTCGCCACCTCCACCGGCTTCCACCCGCGATGCAGCGCGACGATCCCCGCGGTCAGGTTGCGCCAGGCCACGCGCTCGAAGCCGGCCTCGCGCATCCACGCCGCCAGCGCCGGCTGGTTCGGCCACGCCTCGATGGACTCCATCAGGTACTCGTACGCCGCCGGGTTCGAGCTCGCCACGCGGGCCAGCACGGGCATCCCGTAGCGCAGGTAAGCGCCGTAGCCCGCACGGATCGCCGCCACCGGAGGCTGGGAGAACTCGCACACCACGACCCGGCCGCCCGGCTTGGTCACCCGGTAGAACTCGGCGAGCGCCGCCCGCGGGTCGACAATGTTGCGCAGACCGAACGAGATGGTGACCGCGTCGAACGTGTCGTCGTCGAACGGGAGCTTCGTGGCGTCCGCCTGCACGAACCGGACGAACGGGTTGCCGGCCTGCCTGCGCCGGCCGACCTCGATCATGCCCTCGGAGAAATCGGCCGCGACCACGCTGGCCCCGTTGCGCGCCAGGGACGCGCTGGAGGTGCCGGTCCCGGCCGCGACGTCCAGGATCGTCTCGCCGGCGCGCGGCCCGACGGCTCGCGTCGTCGCCAGCCGCCACAGCGTCGCGTTGCCCATCGAGAGGACGGTGTTGGTCCGGTCGTAGTGGGTCGACACCTCATCGAACATGGCGGCGACCTGGGAGGGCTGCTTGCTGAGGTCGGCCTTACTCACCCCCCCAGCTTAGGCTGCGCCGACATGCCGTGCATTTCGGGGCGTCGCACAGCGCCTCCGGCACCGGGCCAACGCCCAGCGGCCGCGCAACCGGCGCCCAGCGGCCCGGGCGTAGGCTGGTCCGGTGACCGCACCCTCGACCACCCGCCGGG
The DNA here is from genome assembly GCF_039615055.1 of Microbacterium sp. X-17. NCBI lineage: Bacteria > Bacillati > Actinomycetota > Actinomycetes > Micrococcales > Microbacteriaceae > Microbacterium > Microbacterium sp. X-17. Next base: position 79,789 of record NZ_JBDHNI010000012.1, on the reverse strand, counting down.
CTACGGGCGTGACCGCCCTGTCGGTCGAGACCACCCCCCTCGACGACGTCCGGCATCTCGTTCCCTTCCTCGACTCCCGCCGGCCCCTCGTGTGGATCCGCAAAGGCGAGGGGATCGCCGGCATCGGGGAGGCGCTGCGGCTGGAGTTCCGCGGCCCGGACCGCATCCGGCAGGCGTCGGACGCGTGGCGGGCGACCGTCCAGGCCGCGACCGTGACGGACGCTGTGCGCACGCCGGGCACCGGCCTGGTCGCGTTCGGGACCTTCGCGTTCGACGACGAGAGCACGGCCACGAGCGTCCTGATCGTGCCGCAGGTCGTCCTCGGTCGCCGTGGCGGCCGCAGCTGGATCACGCGGATCACGCCGGTGGACGACTCCCCCGCGGCGGCGAACGCAGCCGACCCGCGGACGCAGCGCGGCACCGCCCGGGACCTCCCGCGGCCGATCGCGTTCGGCGACGAGTACCGGCTCAGCCTCCTCCCCGCCGGACTGGACGAGGGCGGCTACGAGTCCGCCGTCGCGACCGCGGTGGAGCGCATCCGCGAGCACGACCTCTCCAAGGTGGTGCTGGCCCGGGAGCTGTCGGCGCACCTGCCGCTCGAATCGGACGTGCGGCGCGCGCTGGTGGAGCTGGCCCTCGGCTACCCCGACTGCTGGACGTTCGCCGTCGACGGTCTGGTGGGGTCCTCCCCCGAGACGCTGGTGCGCGTGCACCACGGCACGGTGACCGCGCGCGTGCTCGCCGGCACGATGTCCCGCGGCCGCGACGCCGAGAGCGACCGCGCGTCGGCGCTCGCCCTCGCGGGTTCACCGAAAGACCAGGACGAGCACCGCTTCGCCGTCTCCAGCGTGCTGGACGCGCTCCGCCCGCACAGCGCGGACCTCGGAGCGAGCGACGAGCCGTTCACGCTCAAGCTGCCGAACCTCTGGCACCTCGCGACCGACATCGCCGGCACCCTCAGCGACGGGTCGAGCTCGCTCGACCTCGCGGACGCCCTCCACCCGACGGCCGCCGTCGCCGGCACGCCGACACCAGAGGCACTGGCGCTGATCCGCGAGCTGGAGCCGTTCGACCGTGGACGGTACGCCGGACCGGTCGGCTGGGTCGGCGGCGACGGCGACGGCGAGTGGGCGATCGCCCTGCGCTGCGCGCAGCTCGACGAGACCGGCGACCTCACCGCCTATGCGGGCGCGGGCATCGTGGCCGACTCCGACCCCGCCAGGGAGTACGCGGAGACGACCATGAAGTTCCGCCCTATCGTCGAAGCCTTCGGCTGAACGCTAGCTCGCCGCCAGCCGCGCCTTCTCGACCTGCACGTCGTAGTCCGGCGCCGGCCACTCCAGCTCCAGGTCCTCCAGGGCGTGGATGAGTAGGTGCTGGACCGCGAGCCGCGCGTACCACTTGCGGTCGGCCGGCACGACGTACCAGGGCGCGTACGCCGTCGACGTGCGGTCGAACACCACCTGGTACGCGTCCTGGTAGCTGTCCCAGAGCAGCCGCTCGTCCACGTCGCCGGTGGTGTACTTCCACTGCTTGTCGACGCGCTTCAACCGGTCGCCCAGGCGCTTCTTCTGCTCGTCCTTGCCCAGGTTCAGCATCACCTTGATCAACGTCGTCCCCGACTCCGCCAGCTCCAGCTCGAAGTCGTTGATCGCGCTGTAGCGGCGCTCGATCTCCTCCTCCGGAGCGAGCTTGCGGACCTTGCCGATGAGGACGTCCTCGTAGTGCGAGCGGTCGAAGACGCCGACCTCGCCCGCCGCCGGCACATGGCTCCAGATCCGCCAGAGGAAATCGTGGGCGAGTTCCACGTGCGTCGGCTTCTTGAAGCCCGCGTACCGCACGCCGCCGAGGTTCATCTGCCCGACGACGTGGGTCACGATGCCGCCCTTGCCCGCCGTGTCCATCGCCTGCAGGACGAGCAGCACGCTGCGCCGGTCGCCGAGCGTCCCCGCCGCGAACAGGCGCTCCTGGAGGTCCGCGAGGATCGCGGCGCCCTCGGCGAGCGCCGCCGCGCCGTCCTTCTTGCGTCCGTCGAAGCCCGGCGTCGCCGCGGTGTCGCTTCCGGCGAGCAGGAAGCCCTCGCCGACGCGCAGCAGCGGGTCCGGGTCCTCGGCCCAAAACGTCTCGCGTCCCATGTCCCCTCCTCGCCCCTGGATCGCACCTTCCTCGGTGGACCGTCCCGCCGATCGTACGACGCGATCAGACTCCTGCCGCGTCGAGCACCGGCTCGAACGCATCCGGCCGGTGCAGGACCACCCGCGTCCTCACTCCGTCCGGGAACAGCCGGGACACGTCCTCCGGCCGGGCGCGATCGTCCACGATGACGTCGATGGTCTCCCGCCAGCGCCCGTCCGGCATCCGCTGGAGCGTGGCCTCCCACGTCAGTCCCGGTGTCTCGCGGGCCTGCAGCCGCAGGTGGATGCCGACCGCGCGCCTCCGGCCGAGCAGCGACAGCAGGCCGCGGTAGATCGCCGCGCGCCGGGTCGGGGCGAGCCAGGGTCCGAGCGCGCGGACCAGCACGTCCGCGCTCCACAGGATCGTCGTCGCGAGGCCGCCGCGCGACTGGTAAACGTCCACCGCGTAGACGCCCGCCAGCCGGCGCAGCGACTGCCGGAGCGCGCCGCGCGTGATGCCCTCGTCCACCGTGCTGTGCAGGTACAGCGGGACGGCGGGCTGCGCCGTCAGGCTCCCCGCCCGCAGCGCCGAGCGGTCGTGGACGCGCTGACCGGGGCCGAAGAACGGCCGCAGCTCGCCCAGGAGCACGGCCACGGCGTCGCCCGGCGGATCGGTCTCGATCGCGCCGGCGGTGTCGGCGTACGCGATCGCCTGGTGCAGCGCGCCGAGCCGGAAGCCGGGCGCGAGCGCCGGGCCGGCCTTGACGGTGACCAGCACCCGCGCGCCGTCGAGGTCGAGGCGCACCGGGTTCTCCCGGCCGTCGATGCGCGGGACGAGGTCGAGCACGTGCTCGATCGCGAGGGTGCGGATGCCGGCCGGGATGGGCAGGCGCCCCAGCGGCGTTCCGGCGACGACCAGGTGCGTCACGGCGAACCCGGCGGCGTGCGCCCGCACCGCGACCTGCGAGGCGACCATCCCGCCGAGGCTGAACCCCGCCAGCACGACGGGCTCGCCCGGGCGGATGCCGGCCTCCCGCATCGCCTCCAGCGCCGCCCGCGTAATGGTCGCCTCGTGCTCGCCGCCGATGACGAGGTCCGCCGTCAGGTCGTTCGGCGCGATGCCGGGCCGCGGACTCCAGGACTTCGTGCTCGGGAACTGCACGATCCAGTGCCGGACGCCCTCGTGCTCGCGCTCGACCAGCCGGATGACGCCGGTGTCGATGCGCTCGTCCAGGTCGGGGTCGCAGAGGTCGTCGATCTCGCGCTGGCTGAGCAGCAGGTCGCGGAGCGTGTGCACGGACCGGCGCCGCATCGCCCCGGCGGCGAGCCCTGGCTGGCCGAGCGGGTCCGGCGACGGGCCGAGCTCCAGGCCGAGCAGCCCGGCCGGCACGTCGGGGAGGCCGGGCGTCGGCGTGTAGTCGTCGCCGCGCCCCGGGTCGCCCCACCAGGTCAGGAAGTCGTGCAGGAGCGGGAACCGGCGCTCCAGGAGGTCGTCGTAGCCGAGCAGCACCGCGTCGTGCCCGTCGCGCAGCAGTCCGCGCCTCCGGCCGAGGGCGACCGTCTTGCGCAGCAGCGCCGGGAGGGTGAAGACGGCGAGGTAGGGCCGGGCGCGCCAGCGCGGCAGGACGATACCGACCAGCCCGATCAGGAGGGCGACCGGCGCGAGCACCCAGCCTGCGAGCCTGGCCAGCCCGCCGGTCAGCCGGGGCGCGGCCGTGAGGTAGAGCGCGCTCAGCGCCGTGCGCCGGGCGCGGCGGCGGCGCGGCGCGGGCACGGGGAACGGATACATCACGCGCGACGCGCGCTGCACGGCGAACCAGCTCCACTCGGCGGCGAGCGCGAGCAGGGCGACCGCGGCTCCGACGACGACCGCGACGGCGCCGAGCGCCAGCAGCGCCAGCCCCGCCGCGAGCGCGACGGGGACGCCGACGATCAGGCCGATCACGAGGGCCGCCCAGCCGCCGGGCGTCCTCCCCCGCCACACGCGAGGGGGCAGCTGGCTGAGCATGCGGTCAGCCTAACCGCGCCCACCGTCGCGACGGCCGAGCACTGCCGTCTAGCCAGGTGAGCCACGGCGCGGCTACGGTGTGCACACCGATCGAGAGGAGCCCGTCGTGAACGGTTTCTGGAACTTCATCTGGCTGATCTTCTGGGCGTTCGCCTTCGTCGCCTACCTGATGGTGCTGTTCACGATCCTGGTCGACCTGTTCCGCGACGAGAAGCTCAACGGCTGGTGGAAGGCCGTGTGGGTGATCTTCCTGATCTTCGTGCCCTTCCTCACCGCGCTTGTGTACCTGATCGCGCGCGGTCGCGGCATGGCGGAGCGCAACGCCCGGGACCGCAGGACCGTCCCGGAGGACACCGACTACTACACGCACCCCACGCCGTCGGCGACGCCGGCCGCCGACATCGAGCAGGCGAAGGCGCTCCTGGACAAGGGCGTGATCAGTCAGAACGAGTTCGACGCGCTCAAGGCGAAGGCGCTCGGCAACCGTTTCTGAGCGCATCCCGGGGCGATTTTGAGCGGAACTCAGCCGCTTTGTGAGCCCGGCAGGCTATCCTGCGATACGACACGCCTGACTTCATCACGCGATGGCCTTGCATCCGACGCAGGTGGATGTAATATTCATGTATGCCTGTACCCATCGCAGAGGCCGTCAGTCCCCGACGGCTCATCCGGGACGAAGTTTTCGTCCGTCTACTCGACGCAATCGTCGACGGGGACCTCACGCCAGGAGAGCAGCTCTACGACGCTGAGATCGAGAAGTGGGTCGGGGTCTCCCGCACCCCCGTCCGCGAGGCCCTGAACCAGCTCGCGGCCATGGGGCTCGTGGAGATCATGCCCCAGAAGCGCACCCGCGTCACGCCGATCGACCCTGTGCGCCTCCGCGCGCTCATCGACACCGTGGGCAGCCTCCTCGTCGGCATCGTGCGCGACGCGACGCCGCTCCTCACCGACGACGACAAGGATGCCCTCCGCGCCTGCAAGGAGCAGCTGGGCGACGGCGACGACATGGCGCAGCTCGTCAAGGACCGCGTGCTCACCGACGGCTTCGTCAACGTCTTCCTCCGCCGCCTCGACAACCGCACGCTCGCGAAGCTGTTCACGCGCCACCTCCCCGAGGTGCGCCGCGCGCTGATCGCGGCGCCGTCGTCGAAGGCGTACACGAAGGGCGCGCCGCACCTCGCGTCCGCCGTCGACGCGGCCATCGCCGGCAACGGCGCCAAGGCCGCCAAGGGCGTGTCCGAGTTCTGGAACAAGGGCCTCGTCACCGTGGTGGACGAGTTCGCAAAGGAGACCCGCTGATGCCGCTCCCCGTCAAAGACTCCGCCCCCGTCGAGCGCCAGCTCCTGCGCGACGTCGTCTACAACCGCCTCTACGAGGGCATCCTCGACGGCACGCTGGAGCCGGGCGAGACCCTGCTGGACGAGAAGCTCACCGCCTGGCTCGGCGTCTCCCGCACGCCGATCCGCGAGGCGCTGATGAAGCTCGCCGACATCGGCCTGGTCGAGATGGCGCCGAACCGCTACACGCGCGTCGCGCCCATCGACCTCCGCGCCATCGACGAGGCGATCTACACGACCGGCCTCCTGCACGAGTACGCGGCCCGGACCTCGGTCCCCGGCCTCGACAGCGCGGCGCTCGGCCGTCAGGACAAGGCGCTCAAGGAGATCCGCAAGGCCGCCAAGTCGAGCAACCTCCCGGCCCTCGGCCGCGCGGTGAACGACTTCTTCCTGGAGTTCGAGCGCAACAGCGGCAACGACGTGCTGCTCGCGATCAGCGAGGGTCTGAGCCCGCAGGTGCTGCGCTACGTCGCCGTGTGGAAGCGCCCGTTCGACACCGACGAGCTGCCCGCGCGCGTCACCGAAATCCACGACGCCGCCAAGGCGCACGACGGCGAGAAGGCCGGCGACCTGGTGCGCGCGCTGTACGCGCCGACGCTCGCGCAGTTCCTCTCGGACTACCGCCGCAGCGACGAGGACATCGAGGAGAGCCCCGTCGTCTGAGCGACACCCGTGACGTGCCCGGCGCCTGTCTCAGGCGCCGGGCACGCGTGCGTGAGGGGTCAGTACTCCGCGTCGACGGCCGCGCGGCCGGAGACCACCGACCGGATGTACGACGCGACCTTCTCGTGCTCCGGGTGCACGACGTAGCGCTGGAGAGCGGCCTCGTCCTCGAAGTCGCTGACGAGCACGACGTCGAACTCGTTCACCGGCAGGGAGTTGATCCCCACCTCGAAGCGCAGGATCTCCGGGACGACGGCGGGCAGGGACTCCAGCCCCGCCTTGATGCGGGCGGCCTGGTCGGCGCGCTCCGCCTCCACGGTCGACGCGAGCTTCCACATGACGACGTGACGCAGGGTCAACGGGCCTCCTCCAGCAGGGCGGTGCGCAGGCGCGCCTGGTCGACGCGCCAGTAGGTGTGCTGCCGGCCGTCCACGAGCACGACCGGGATGTCCTCCACGTAGCGCTCGTGCAGCTCGGCGTCGTCGAGGATGCTGAGCTCCTCCACGCGCACCTCGGGGGCGCCGGCGGGGAGGTCGCCGATCACGGAGCGGATCGCCTCCCGTGCGTCGTCGCAGAGGTGACAGCCCGGCTTGCCGATGAGCGTGATGGTGACGGTGGACACGTGATCCAGCCTAACCCGCGGGCGCATGCAGGCTGCGCCCTTGGGCATGCAGAAAGCGCCGACCCTCACGGACCGGCGCTCGAGCAGCAGACGCTGGGGTCTACTTCTTGTTGCGACGCTGGTGGCGCGTCTTGCGAAGAAGCTTGCGGTGCTTCTTCTTCGCCATACGCTTGCGACGCTTCTTGATAACGGAACCCACGTAGACCTCACAAAGTTAGGGGTTTGCCGCGAAAGACGCGGCGACACGAGCAGCCAGTCTACCCGACTTCACGCCGAGTCCGCGACGCCGCCGTCCAGGTGGGGCCGCACAGCCTCCAGCGTCTGCGCCACGGCGGACTCCGGAACGCGGAACGAACGGCCGAAACGGATCGCCGGGAGCTCACCGGAGTGGACGAGCCGGTAGACGGTCATGCGGGAGACGCGCATCATGTCGGCCACCTCGGCGACCGTCAGGAAGCGCACCTCGCGAAGAGCGTTCGAGCCCCCATCGTGAACCATGCGGTGTCCCTTTCTTGCCCGTCATCGTACTCGGGTCGTGACGACGGGGAACTAGGGAACTCTAGTCTCTGCGCAGGCTCCGACTCCAGCGCCGGATCAGTCCCTGCGCCACTTCTTCGGGGTGACGCGCTCCACCCGGCGGCGGGTGTCGGCGAGCACCTTGCCGACCGTGCTGGCGAACTCGCGCGTCTCGTCGGCGAGCTGCACCGAGTAGGCGGACAGGTCGACATCGGACGCGGTGAACGGGATGACCCAGTCCTCCACGGCCTCCAGCGGCGTGGGGTCGAGGCGGTAGTAGCGGTGCTGCCCCTCCTCACGGACCGCGACCAGTGACGCCTCGCGCAGCACCTTGAGGTGCTTGGACACGGTGGGCTGGCTCAGCTCCAGCGTGGCCACGATCTCCGACACCGAGATCTCCCCGACGGGACGCGCGTCATCCGAGTTGCGGTCGAGCAGCACTTTGAGGATGTCGCGCCGCGTCGGGTCGGCGATCACGTCGAAGATGTCGGCCATTGCACCAGGCTAGTCGTACGGGTGTCGGAGTACCATGTCCGAAGCTGTCGGTCCGAGACTGTCGGGAGGAACGGACGATGCGCACGACGTCGCCGGTCCGGCGCGGGCCCGCTGCCGCCGGTGGTCGTTTCCGGGCGGCGCTGAACGGCTTCGCGCAGCGCAGCCCGTCGCGGTTCGCGATCCTCGTCTTCACCCTGCTGATCCTCGTCTTCACCCTGCTGTTCTCGCTCCCGATCGCGTCGGCGTCCGGCACCTGGACCGGCCTGGCCGACTCGCTCTTCACGGCGGTGTCGGTGATCTGCGTGACCGGGCTCGCGACCGTGGACATGGCGACGCACTGGTCGGTGTTCGGCCACCTGCTCGTGTACCTCGGCGTGCAGGTCGGCGCGGTCGGCGTGCTGACGATGGCGAGCATCCTCGGGATGGTCGTCTCGCGCCGCCTGGGCCTGCGCGCCAAGCTCATCGCGGCCAGCGACAGCAACCCGCTGCGCATCCACGCCGGTCCCGTCGCCGAGGGGCAGGCGGTGCGCCTCGGCGACGTGGGCAGGCTGCTGCGCACGGTCGCGATCAGCATGGTCGTGATCGAGGGCGGGGTCGCGTTGCTGCTGTTCCCGCGCATGCTGATCGCGGGGATGGACGTCGGCACCTCCATCTGGGAGAGCCTGTACTACTCGGCGATGGCCTTCACCAACACCGGCTTCGCGCCCAACACCGAGGGGCTGACGCCGTTCGTGGAGGACTACTGGTTCCTCGGCGCGCTCATGATCGGCGTGTTCCTCGGCTCGATCGGGTTCCCGGTGATCCTGGCGCTGGCCTCCAACCTGCGCAAGCGCCGCCGACGGTGGTCCATCCACGTCAAGCTCACGCTGCTGACGTCGGCCATCCTGCTCGTCGCGGGAGCTGTGCTGTACATCGTGCTCGAATACGACAACCCCAAGACGTTCGGGCACCTGGACGCCGGGCACACGGTGTTCCAGTCGTTCTTCCTGTCGACGATGACGCGCTCGGGAGGCTTCGCCACCATCCCGATCGCGGACCTGCACGGGTCGAGCCTGCTGGTGACCGACATGCTGATGTTCATCGGCGGCGGCTCGGCCTCCACCGCGGGCGGCATCAAGGTGACGACGCTCGCGGTGCTCTTCCTCGCGGCGTTCGCCGAGGCGCGCGGCGTGGAGTCGATGGACGCGTTCAAGCGGCGCATCCCGATCGACGTGCTGCGGCTGTCGGTGGCGGTGGCGCTGTGGGGCGCGACGATCGTGGCGGTGTCGAGCATCCTCATCCTGCAGATCACGAAGGCGCCGCTGGACCACGTGCTCTTCGACGTCATCTCCGCGTTCGCGACCTGCGGCCTGTCGACCGGGCTGACCCAGGGCCTGCCTGACCCCGGGGTCTACGTGATGGCGGCCACGATGTTCTGCGGGCGCGTTGGTACAGTGACTCTCGCCGCGGCGCTGGCGCAGAGCCAGCGCAAGCAGCTCTACCAGAACCCCGAGGAGAGGCCGCTCGTTGGTTGACCGGATCAAGCACAACGCGCCCGTCCTCGTGATCGGCCTCGGCCGCTTCGGCGCCGCGACGGCCGGGCAGCTCGACCGGCTGGGCCGCGAGGTGCTCGCGATCGACACCGACGCCGCGCTGGTCGGGAAGTGGGCCGACCGGGTCACCCACACCGTGCAGGCGGACGCCCGCTCGATCGAGGCGCTGCGCCAGCTCGGCGCGGAGGACTTCTCCATCGCGGTCGTCGCGGTCGGGTCGTCGATCGAGGCGAGCGTGCTCATCACCGCGAACCTGGTCGACCTCCACGTCCCGCAGATCTGGGCGAAGGCAATCTCCCAGTCGCACGGCAAGATCCTGGAGAGGATCGGCGCCAACCACGTCATCTACCCGGAGGCGGAGGCCGGCGAGCGGGTGGCGCACCTGGTCTCGGGCCGGATGCTCGACTTCATCGAGTTCGACGACGACTTCGCCCTTGTCAAGCTGTACCCGCCCAAGCCCATCCAAGGCGTCGACCTCACCACCTCCGGCGTGCGCAGTCGCTACAACATCACCGTCGTCGGCGTGAAAAGCCCAGGCAAACCCTTCACCTACGCCACCGCCACCACCGTCCTCACCCCCCACGACCTCATCATCATCTCCGGCACCTCCACCGACATAGAACGCTTCGCCGCCCTCGACACCTAACCCCCCCCTCCTCACCCCCCTCCAACAATTCCGGAGTTGTGTACGCCTGCAACCGGCGTGTTGCGTGCATAACTCCGGGAGAGATGGCGGGGCTGTGGAGAAGTCGGAAGCGCGATCGCCGGCGCGGCAGGGTGTTGGGATGGAGACATACGACGGGCTGGTGGAGCAGACGGGGTTCACGGTCGAGCAGGGCCGCGCAGCAGGGCTGACGCGGCGACAGCTCGATGGCGGCGGACTGCAGCGACCGTTTCGGGGCGTGCGCACTGTCGGCGTCGAGTATCGCGACCACCGCGACCTTTGCCGCGCCTACGCAGCGTTCGAGCGTGGGCAACACACGTTCAGCCACCAGTCCGCAGCAATGATCCACGGCTTTCCCCTGCCGCACTGGGCCGTCCCGAAAGAAATCCATGTCGCCGTGTTCGCTCCGGCGAAGCCTCCGCAGATGGTGGGGGTCGTCGGCCACGAGTTGCGCGCGGCGGGCCACAAAGTGGTCAACGTCGATGGCTTGCGCGTGACTGCCGCCGAGGACACGTGGGCGCAACTCTCGCGGACCCTTCCGTTCGAGGATCTGGTCGTCATCGGCGACTGGCTCGTGACCGGCGACGAGCCGCACTCGAACATCGCGTCAGCGTGGGCGATGGCCGATCTCGATAGGGCCGTCCGCCACCACGCTCGGCGCCCGGGCATCCGTCGGCTACGTCTAGCTTTCGAGGCCGTCCGGTACGGGCCGCTCTCGCCTCAGGAGACACGCCTCCGTCTGCTTCTGGTCAGCGCAGGACTGCCTGAGCCCGAGTTGAACTACCGCGTCCTCCGCGACGGTAGGTCAGTCGCAATGGTCGACCTCGCTTTCCCGGAGCGACGTGTCGCGATCGAATACCTGGGCGACATCCACCGCACCGACCGAAGCGCATTCCGCGAGGACATCGCGAGAAGAGAGCGCCTCACGGAGTGCGGCTGGAACGTCGTCTTCCTCACTGCAGACGACCTGAAACCTCCCGTACCCCGCGCCCTCCTCACCGTCCGCCGAGCACTAGCGCGATCAGTTCCGGAGTAATGCACGCCCCCAACCGGCGTGTTGCGTACACAAATCCGGAACGGATTGCTCGCGGGCTAGGAGGCGGCGAGTTCGCGGGCTCGGGCGAGGGCGGCGGAGGTGGCGCGGGTGAAGAGGGCGGGGAGGTCGGCGTCGGCGAGGACCGCGATGGCGCGCTCGGTGGTGCCGTTGGGGCTGGTGACTCGGCGGCGGAGCTCGGCGGGGTCCTCGCCGGAGGAGACCAGCAGCTCGGACGCGCCGAGGAAGGTGCCGTTCACGAGCGTCCGCGCCTGCTCGGGCGTGAAGCCCTTCTCGATCGCGGCGGCGGTCAGCGCCTCCACCAGGAAGAACACGTAGGCCGGGCCCGAGCCGGAGATGGTGCTGAGCGCGTCGAGCTGCGACTCCGGCACCTCCACGACCTCCCCGACCGTCTCGAACAATGCGCGGACCAGCGCGAGGTCGTCCGGCTCGGTGCGGGTGCCCGGGCTGATCCCGGTGACGGCCTTGCCCACGACGGCGGGCGTGTTCGGCATCGAGCGGACCACGATCACCGACGGCGGCAGCAGCGACTCGAAGGTCTTGATGGTGACGCCCGCCGCCACGCTCACGACGATCGCGCCCGGCGTCAGCGAGTCCGCGATCTCGTGCAGGAGGTCGGGCACCATCCCGGGCTTGACGGCGACGATCACGAGCTCGGCGCCGTCCACCGCGGCACGGTTCGCGTCACCGTCGTGCTCGGTCGAGTACGCGGTCACGCCCGGGATGCCGGCGAGCTCCGCAGCGCGCGCCTTCTTCCGGTTGGTGACCCGGATGCCGCCGTCCACCGTGACTCCCGGCGCGGTCAGGCCGGAGAGGATGGCGCGCCCCATCGAGCCCGCCCCGAGCATCGCGATGGTGGGCAGCGTGACGTTCTTCGTGTCGCTCATGCGCCCCATCCTAGGATGAGGTCATGAGCGCAGAAGGTGGCACCAGGGCGATCGTCGCGGCCTTCGCCGCCAACCTCGGGATCGCCCTGACCAAGTTCATCGCGTGGGCGTTCTCCGGCTCCTCCTCGATGCTCGCGGAGGGCGTGCACTCGGTCGCCGACTCCGGCAACCAGCTGCTCCTGCTGCTCGGCGGACGCCAGGCCAAGAAGAAGGCGGACAAGGAGCACCCGTTCGGCTACGGCCGCGAGCGCTACGTGTACGCGTTCGTCGTCTCGATCATCCTGTTCTCCGTCGGCGGCGTCTTCTCGCTCTACGAGGGCGTCGAGAAGCTGACCCACCCGCATCCGCTGGAGAACTGGTGGCTCCCGCTGCTGGTGCTGTTCATCGCGATCGGCCTGGAGTCGTTCTCGCTGCGCACGGCGGTGAAGGAGTCGAACCCGCTCCGCAGGGGGATGTCGTGGCCGCAGTTCATCCGCCGCGCCAAGGCCCCCGAGCTGCCGGTCGTGCTGCTGGAGGACGTGGCCGCGCTGACCGGCCTGGTGTTCGCCCTGATCGGCGTCGGGCTCACGATCATCACCGGCAACGGCGTCTGGGACGGCGTCGGCACCGTCCTGATCGGCCTCCTGCTGGTCGCGGTCGCGATCGTCCTGGGCATCGAGACCAAGAGCCTCCTGGTCGGCGAGGGCGCCTCCGACGTGGATGTCGCCGCCATCGAGCAGGCGATCCTGGCCGGCGACGAGGTCGAGCGCATCATCCACATGCGCACCCTCTACCTCGGCCCGGACGAGCTGCTCGTCGGCGCCAAGCTGGCCGTCGCGGGCGAGCAGAACATGCTGGAGGTCTCCGCCGCGATCGACACGATCGAGCGCCGCATCCGCGACGCCGTCCCCGTCGCCCGGGTCATCTACATCGAGCCGGACGTCTGGGTCGACCCGAACGAGCAGCACCCCGCCACCGACACCATCATCGTCAAAGGACTCGAGTGACCCGCACCGCGCTGATCCTGCAGCACGACCCGTCCATCCACCTCGGAAACATCGGGCCGGTCCTCGTGGAGCACGGGTACGACCTGCGCATCGTCGACGTCACGACGCAGGATGTGTCCGCGCTGGACCCGCAGGAGGCCGACATCGTCGTCGTGCTCGGCGGCGAGATGGGCGCGTACCAGACCGACGAGTTCCCGTTCCTGGCCGCTGAGCGCGACCTGCTTCGCTCCCGCCTCGACGCCGAGCGGCCGACCCTCGGCGTGTGCCTGGGCGCGCAGCTCATGGCCGGCGCCCTCGGCGAACGCGTCTACAAGGGCGACACCATGCAGATCGGTTACCGCCGGGTCGAGACGACGGAGGCCGGCGCGGCGTCGCCCATCCGGCACTTCGACGGCGTGCCGGTGGTGGAGTGGCACGGCGACACGTTCGAGTTGCCCGAGCGGGCGACCCGGCTGGCGTCCTCCAGCGACTACTCGAACGAGGCGTTCGCGATCGGGGGCTTCGCGCTGGCGGTGCAGTTCCATCCCGAGGTGACGGATGAGATGCACGAGCAGTGGGTTGCCGACGGCTACAACGAGCTGGACGAGCACGCCCTCGATCCCGAGGCTCTCCGCGAGGACCGCGAGCTGTACTCCGCCCGGATGCAGGAGGCCTCCCGCGCCGCCTTCTCCGAGTGGCTGGAGGCGCTGCCCCGCTAGCCAAAGACCAATCAGCGCCGTGCGCGGAAGAAGTCGAGAAGGAGGTCGGCGCACTCCTCGGCCAGCACCCCGGGGTACACCGACACCTGGTGGTTGAGCCGCCGGTCGCGGAGCACGTCGTAGACCGAGCCGGCGGCGCCGGCCTTCTCGTCCCAGGCGCCGAACACGACGGTCGGGACGCGCGCGGCCAGCACCGCGCCGGCGCACATCACGCACGGCTCCAGCGTCACGACCAACGTGCAGCCCTCCAGGTGCCAGTCGTCACGCGTCGCCGCCGCCGCGCGCAGTGCCAGGATCTCGGCGTGCGCGGTCGGATCGCGGTGCAGTTCGCGCTCGTTGCGTCCCGTCCCGATGACCTCGCCGTTCTCGTCCAGCACGAGCGCCGCGACCGGGACATCCCCGGTGTCGAAGGCGAGCCGGGCGTCGGCGACGGCGCGGCGCATCCACATCTCGTAGTCGGCGGGGACTGCCAGGCTCACTCGTCCTCCTCTGGCGGGTTCGGGTCACGGCGGGTTCGGCTAGCCTTGAGCCTATGCGAGTGCACGTAGCGGACCACCCCCTGATCACCCACAAGCTCTCCGTGCTCCGCAACAAGGAGACCCCGTCGCCCGTGTTCCGGGCGCTCACGGAGGAGCTCGTCACCCTGCTGGCCTACGAGGCGACCCGCGCCGTGCGCGTCGAGCCCGTTCAGATCGAGACGCCGGTCACCACGACCATGGGCGTCACCCTCAGCCAGCCGCGTCCGCTGGTCGTCCCCATCCTGCGCGCCGGGCTCGGGATGCTGGAGGGCATGGTCCGGCTGATGCCGACCGCCGAGGTGGGCTTCCTGGGGATGGCGCGCAACGAGGAGACGCTCGAGCCGACCACCTACGCCGAGCGCCTGCCGATGGACCTCTCCGACCGGCAGTGCTTCGTGCTCGACCCGATGCTGGCCACGGGAGGCTCGCTGGGGGCCGCGATCGACTTCCTGTTCAAGCGCAACGCCGTCGACGTCACGGCCATCTGCATCCTCGCCGCGCCGGAGGGCCTGGAGGCCCTGGAGAAGGCGACGGTGGGCCGCGACGTGACCATCGTGCTGGGCGCGCTGGACGAGCGATTGAACGAGAACGGATACATTGTGCCCGGTCTCGGCGACGCAGGAGACCGTCTGTACGGCACTGTGTAGGGTGTCGAGCCCCTCCGCAACATTCCGTAACGATTTGACACGACGTGTCACGGGACGGTTTACTTCTCAACATGACTGACAACTCGCGCACCCTGACCTCCTTCGAGGCCCCTGGGGATGCCGGCATGATGATGCCCGGCCGCGACTCGGTCATGTGTTGCCGAATGTGTCGCTAATCTGACGACCCTTTCGCCGAGCGGTCGCCCTCCGACGCAGACGAGCGTCGGCTCCGGGCACAGCTCCCCGGGCGCGCCACACGAACGCACCCGTGCATCAGTCCCTTTCTGAACAGGGACACCTCGTCACACCGGAAAACCCGCATCCGGCGCACCCTCCTCGGCAGATCGCCGCAGGAGAGCAGCCGCACCCGGGTCCGGACGCATCATCATCACCGAAGGACTCCCCTCCCATGTCTCTCGCAACCGTCGACACCTTCCGCCCCGCCACCCCCGTCGTCCCGGCCGCCGCTGCCGCTCCGGCACCCCGCCTCCGCGCCGTCCCCGAGGGGACCGAAGCCCGCGGCTTCGTCCTCTACGTCGGCATCGACGAGCTGAAGGCCGCGGCCTCCGGCACCGACCTCGGCCGCATCGTCGAGGCGCTCAAGCAGCTGACCGCCGAGCTGGCCCCGGCCTCCGAGACCTACGCCGCCGTCGCCCTGGCCCCTGCCGGCGCCGGCGGACGCGATGTGGATGTCGTCCGCCTCGCCCTGCAGGACCCGGCCGCGATCGCCAAGCACCGCCACACCGCGACGGTCGACGAGGACGAGGACCGCGCCGCCTCCGGCGTCGTGGTCGACATCTCGCGCAAGCGCCTCATCCTCGACAACCAGACCGTCTCGCTCACCTACAAGGAGTTCGAGCTGCTGCAGTACCTGGTGCTGCGCGAGGGCCGCACCATCGAGCGCGCCGAGCTGATCTCCTCGCTCTGGTCGAACGCGGACGAGGACGAGATCCCGAACGAGCGCACCATCGACGTGCACGTCCGCCGCCTGCGCGCCAAGCTGGCGCGCTACGAGGACATCGTGCGCACGGTGCGCGGCGTCGGCTACCGCTTCGATCGCCACGCGGACGTCTCCATCCGCCACGCCAGCGCCCCGTCCCCCGACCTCTTCTGAAACCAACAGTTCCGGAGTTGTGTACGCTTGCCGACGGCGTGTCGCGTACACAACTCCGGAACTGATGGTGGGGGTCAGGGGGTGCGTTGGTAGGCGCGGAAGGCGGTGGTGGCCAGGGCGGCCATGAGGACCGCCAGGGCGGCCAGGAGGGCGACGTGCGCCCAGAGGGCCGCCCAGTCGGGCGCGGCGCTCAGGGCCTCGCGGCCGACGATCACGGCCCACTCGAACGGGTTGTAGGCGGCGACGTTCCGCACCCACTCCGGCGACAGCTTCGTGTTCATGATCGCCGAGCTGAGGAACATCAGCGGCAGCGTGATGAGCTGCGAGATGCCGATCAGCGCGGTCTGGTCGCGAGCGAGGAGCGCCACCGCGTTCGAGAACGAGCAGAACACCGCCGTGAGCAGCACCACCCCGAGCAGGAGGAGCAGCATCCCGCCCAGTCCGCCGTCGAACCGAGCGCCCGCCCAGAAGGCGATCCCCACCACGATCAGCGACTGCACGACGGCGAGGATCGACTGGTAGACGAGCGTCGAGACGATCATCGCGCCGCGGTTCGTCGGCGACGTGAGGAAGCGGTCCATCACCCCGCGGTCCATGTCCTGGATGTACACGGTCCCGGACCATGCGCTCCCGAACAGCGCGAGCATCATCACGACACCCGGCGTCAGGTACTCCAGGTAGCTCTGCCCGACCCCGAACCCGGGGATCTCGATGACGGACTTGAAGAGCTGCCCGAACAGCAGCAGCCAGATCACCGGCTGCACCAGGTTCATCACCAGGAAAGCGGGCATCCGGATCACCCAGCGGAGCTGACGCGCGGTGAGCAGCAGCGTGTGGGTCAGGAATGTCGGGCCGGGGCGGCGCGCGGTGCGCACGGGCGCGGTGGCGATGGCGGTCATGATGCGGTCTCCAGAACGTGCTCGGCGGACTCCTGCGCCCGCGTGAAGGTGCGGCCGGTGTGCCGCAGGTAGACGTCGTCGAGGCTGGGCCGCGCGACGGTGGCGGAGGCGACGGCGACCGCCGCGGCCTCCAGTGCGGCGAGCGCGGCCGGGAGGGTGGCAGCGCCGTTGTCCGCGCGGGCGCGCAGTGTCCGGCCGTCGCCGCCGACCTCGCGGAGGGCGTCGACCCGTTCGAGAGCCGTGAGGGCGGCGAACGGGTCGGCGTCCGGCGACAGCTCCACGATGACGGCGTCTCCGCGGAGGCCGTTCTTGAGCTCCTCGGGAGTGCCACCCGTGACGATGCGGCCGTGGTCCACGATCGCGAGCCGGTCGGCGAGGCGGTCGGCCTCGTCCAGGTAGTGCGTCGTGAGGAGGACCGTGAGGTTCTCGGCTCCCGTCATCCGCTCCAGCTCCGCCCACAGCTCGGCGCGAGCCTCCGGGTCGAGCCCGGTGGTGGGCTCGTCCAGGAAGAGCACCTCCGGCCTGTGCATGAGGCCGATCGCGACGTCCAGCTTGCGCGCCATGCCGCCGGAGTACGTCTTCACCTGGCGCTTGGCGTGCTCGGCGAGGCCGAAGCGGTCGAGCAGCTCGCGGGAACGGGCCTTGGCGTCGCGGCCGCTCATCCCCTGCAGCCGCCCGGCGAGGACGAGGTTCTCGGCGCCGGTGTCGTTGGGGTCGGAGACCGGCTTCTGCGCCACGAAGCCGATCGCACGGCGCACCCGGCCCGGGTTGCGGTTGACGTCGATCCCGGCGACGAACGCAGTGCCGGCGTCGGCGCGCGCGAGCGTGGACAGGATCTTCATGGTGGTGGACTTGCCGGCGCCGTTGGGGCCGAGCAGTCCGAAGACGGTGCCGGAGGCGACCTCGAAGCCGAGGTCGTCGACGGCGCGGACGGTGGGCTTGCCCCGGCCTCCGCTGTAGGACTTGACGAGGTGCTCGGCGGCGATCGCCGAGCCGTTCTGTGGTGCCACGGGTGGCTTCCTTTCATCTCGGGCAGCCACCGTGGCGGGCATATCATGGGAAAAGCCCTCGGTGACTGTTGACGCAGGTTCCGCAAGGAACGAATCGAAGGTGTGGATGGCCGGAGAGTTGCCGCTCTCCGGCCATCGTTCTGTCATCACGACCCCAGCAACTCGGTCACCTCCTGCCCGAAGTCGCCTGCCGCGATCCGCTCACGGATCTCGGCCATGTCGTGGCCCTGGCCGAACAGCTCCCAGAGCCGCTCCCACCAGTCGACGCCGCCGAGGGACCGGTCGCGGATGCGCGCGGCGAGGTCGGCGACGAACGCCCGCTCGGCCTCCATGATCGCGACCCGGTAGCGGGACTCGATCATGAACAGCTCGGGGAGGGGCATGGCCAGCGCCGCCTCGTAGACCCGCGCCCGCTCCGCCAGCTCGGCATCGAGCAGGTCGCGCCGGCGTTCGAGGAGGTCGGCCGCGACCTCCGGCGAGAGCATGGGCAGCAGCGACAGCCCGGTCTCGATCGCGGGGTACTCCTTGACCGGGAACGCGATGAGCTCCCGCATCCAGTCGTCGGCCTCCGCGCGCCCGGCCTCAGTGATCTCGTACACGACGCGCTCAGGCCGGTTGCCCTCCCGCTCGGTCTGCGCGACGCGCACGAAGCCGTGCTTCTCCAGCGACTTGATGACGGCGTAGAGGGAGCCGAAGTTGAGGCGGATGCTGTCCTCCTTGCCGCGCTCCCGCATGGTGGTCGTCATCTCGTACGGGTACATCGGCTTCTCCCAGAGGCAGGCCAGGACGGCCAGCGCCAGGGGGTTGGACACCGCACGCTTCGCCATTACTCACCTCCGAATACTTTGGTTAGAGTATTCGGTTTGGAGTGGGGAGTCAAGCACTCCTCTCAGACCGACCTGTCCACCCTCAGGAAGGGGATAACCGCCCCAAAGCCAATTCGCAGCAAAAATAACGACTTGATAACTAGCACCCGTTACCTCTTCGTTATATAGTTCAAGAGCAATGGTTGTTTGCTGTGGCAGCCATCGCGGAATGTGATTGCAGGACACTCTTGGTGCAAGGGAGAGGGCCGGCCGCTAGCCTCTGCGGCCGGCCCTCAATCTTTTGAGATCGACCGTCCTCTCCCTGCCCGAAACGAATGCTCGCGCGAATGCCGTGCTGGCACGGATGAGCGCTGTCGGCGCATGATGAGAAGATGCGAACGCATCGACTACTCGAGCGCGAAGGGGTGGCGTCATGAGCACGGGGACGACCGCGGCCGGTTCGGCCAAGCGATCCAGAACGACCGCGGTCTCGGCATGGGAGTCGCTGTTCCGCGCGCAGGTCGCCGTCATGCGGACGCTGGCGGCCGAGTTCCCGACCAGGGACATCTCCTTCAACGAGTACGACGTCCTCTTCAACCTCTCCCGGCAGGCCGACCGCTCGCTGCGCCTCCGCGACCTCAACAAGCACGTCCTCCTCACCCAGCCGAGCGTGAGCAGGCTCGTCGACCGACTGGTCGACCGCGGGCTCGTCACAAAGGGACCCGAGCCGTCCGACGCGCGCGGGACGGTCATCACGATGACCGACACCGGGTTCGAGATGTTCCGCCGCGTCGCGTTCGACCACATGCGCTCGATCGCCGAGCGGGTCGGCACCCGGCTCGACACCGAGGAGCTGGAGCAGCTCGCCGCCCTGTGCGACAAACTGCGCGGCGACGCCTGACGGCCGCTTCTCCTCCACATGCTCGTTCCTGAATAAGTTCTCCACAACGCGGGCGGACCCTCGGGGACCCGACATGGGGCGCGCGTATCATTGCGCGCATGACGGCTGACGGACGCAGAAGATGGAAGTGGGCGCCCGCGCTGCTCGGATTCGTGGCACTGAGCGGTGTCGCCGGGCTCCTCGCCGCCGCGGCGGTCACTCCCGCCGTCGCCCTCACCGGATCGGCCGCGGACTCGACCATCAGCGTCTTCGACGGCCTCCCGGAGTACATGAAGGTGGAGCCGCTGGCGCAGGCGTCCACCATGTACGCGACCTCCGGCGGCAAGCCCGTGCCGATCGCCACCTTCTACTCGCAGAACCGCGTGGAGGTCGGCTGGGACGCCATCTCCCAGAACCTCAAGGACGCGGCGATCGCGACGGAGGACCCGCGCTTCTACGAGCACGGCGGCGTCGACGTCACCGGAACGCTCCGCGGCGCGGTGCTGACCGCACTGCACAAGTCGGTGCAGGGCGGCTCGTCCATCACCCAGCAGTACGTCAAGAACATCCTGGTCCAGCGCTGCGAGAACAAGCAGCCCGACCCGACCGCGACGGACGCGGTCCAGAAGAAGCAGTACAAGGTCTATCAGGCCTGCTACAACGACGCGACGGCGGTCGACCCGGTGCGCAAGCTCAAGGAGATGCGCTACGCGATCGGGCTGGAGAAGGAGTACTCGAAGAACGACATCCTGCAGAGCTACCTCAACATCGCTCTGTTCGGAGGCCGCGTCTACGGTGTCCAGTCGGCGGCCGAATACTACTTCGGGGTGTCCGCAGCGGACATCTCGCTCCCCCAGGCCGCGACGCTCATCGCCATCCTGAACAACCCGGACAACCTGCGCATCGACCAGCCGGCCAACAAGGACAACGGCGCGGCGAACGGCTACGCGGCGACCCTCGCCCGGCGCAACTACGTGCTGGACCGCATGCTGGTGAACGGCAAGATCACCAAGGAGGAGCACGACGCGGCGAAGGCGACCAAGATCGAGCCCAAGATCAGCCAGATGTCGAACGGCTGCATGACGGCGCAGCAGTTCAACGCGGCGTTCTTCTGCGACTACGTCGAGCGCACCATCGAGCAGGACCCGATCTTCGGCAAGACAGCCGACGACCGGTCCAGCTACCTGACGCGCGGCGGGCTCAAGATCTACACGACGCTCAACCTCGACCTCCAGACCCAGGCGCAGCAGGCGGTGTCGTCGTACATCCCGCCGACCAGCCCCAACCTCGACCTCGGCTCGTCCAACGTCTCCGTGGAGGTCGGCACCGGCCGGATCGTCACGATGGTCCAGAACAGGCCCTACGACAACACCGCCGCGCCGGCCGCAGGGACCACGGCGGTCAACTACAACACCGACTACGACTACGGCGGCTCCGAGGGCTTCCAGACAGGTTCGTCGTACAAGGCGTTCGACCTGCTCGAATGGCTGAAGGAGGGCCACACCCTCAACGAGTCGGTGAACGGGACGGTTCACACGTTCCCGCAGACCGCCTTCCACGAGAGCGACCCCTGCAACGACATCGGCGGCTCACCGTGGAACGTCGCGAACGACGAGGGTGAGTCGGTGACCTCCACGTCCGTCATGCAGGCGACGGCGGCCTCCATCAACTCGATCTTCGCGATGATGGCCACCAAGCTGGACCTCTGCGGCATCAAGGAGGGCGCGCAGGACCTCCTGGTCCACGGCGCGGACGAGGCCACCAACCGGTTCATGGCCAACCCCTCGTCGGTGCTCGGCACGAACTACATCGCCCCCATCACGATGGCGACCGCGTATGCGGGCATCGCCAACAACGGCAAGGCCTGCAGCCCGGTCGCGATCGACAAGATCATCACCACCGACGGCGCCGAGCACGCGGTGCCCAAGACCCAGTGCTCGCCGACCCCGATCGATCCGGGAGTGGCGGCGGCCGCGATCTACGCCCTGCAGGGCGTGCTCCGCGGCGGCGGCACCGCGGCCTCGGCCAACCCGAACGACGGCGTGCCGATCTTCGGCAAGACCGGAACGACGGACAACTCGGTCGAGAACTGGCTGGTGACGTCCACGACGAAGGTCGCGCAGGCCACCTGGGTCGGCAACATCTCGGGCGGCGTCGCCCTCCGCGGCCAGACCTTCCAGGGCATCGGCGGCGGCAACGTCAAGTTCTCGATCGTCAAGCGCATCCAGACGGCGCTCGACGCCGCGTACGGCGGGTCGGCGTTCCCGGCGCCGCTCGCGAAGTACCTCGGGGCGACGACACCGCCGAAGGCCGCCGCGCCCAAGGCGCCTGCCGCGCCGGCGCCTAACCCGGCTCCGGCGCCCCCTGCGCCCCCGGGGGGCAAGGGCAAGGGCGGCGGACACGGCTGATCGGCTGAGCCCGCGCCTGCTCCAGCGGGCGGGGTCAGGCCGGCCGGCGCTCCCCTGAGCGCTCGGCGACCGTCTTGACGCCCTGCAGCATGGCGACCCAGTTGTCGCGGGAGTGCCGGGCGGCCTCCACGGTCGGGTTGTTGTCCTGATCGAGCGTGACGTGGGTGCCCTCCGGGGTCGCATCGAGCTCGAAGTGCAGCGCATGGTAGTTCTCCGGGATGTCGGGCAGCCCGCTCAGGGGGCTGAAGTGCGTGAGCACGATCCGCCACGGCTCGTCACGGTCGTCCAGTTCGATGACCCGACCGTGGTCCTCGAACGTCTTGCCCTGCCACTCGCCGCGCCAGACGATGCGCGAGCCGAGCCTCCAGTCGGAGACGACCTCCGCCCCGAACAGGATCTCGGGATGGGAGCCGCTGGTCGTCAGCAGGTTCCAGACCTCCCGTCGAGGCGCGCGGATGTCCGCCTCGGCTCTCGCGACGTAGTTCCCCATGACGCGCCACTCCCGCTCCCGTCGCCGCCTCGGGCGACGTTGACGCCCATCACACACCTCACGGCGCGGGGAGCACAACCCCGCGGCTCAGGCGTCTCCGAAGACGAGCGCCTCCCACGGCTCCACCGAGCCGGACACACCGCGGCCGGCCGAGTCGGCGAGATTGCCGAGCACGAGGGCCGCGCCCGCCCAGCCGTCCAGCTCTGCCGGGTCGTAGCGCGCGGGCTCGCCGGTCAGGTTGACGAGGACCAGCAGCCGGCGGCCGCCGCGCTCGCGCACGTACGCGAACAGCTGGGGATGGTCGGCCAGCACCAGGGTGAAGTCGCCGTCCGCGACGACGTCGGACCGGTGCCGGAGGTCGATCAGCCTCCGGTAGTGGGCGAACACCGAGTCGGGGTCCTGGCGCTCGGCCTCCGCGTTCACCTGCGCGTAGTCCGGGTTGGCCTCGATCCACGGCGTGCCGGTGGTGAACCCGGCGGCCGGCGCGGCCGACCACTGCATCGGCGTGCGGGCGTTGTCCCTGCTCGTCCGGCGCAGCGCCGCCATGACCGTGCCGGCGTCCTGGCCCTGGATATCGACGGCCTCCGCATAGTGGTTGAGCGACTCGATGTCGCGGAAGTCGTCGATGGACTCGAAGGGCACGTTCGCCATCCCGAGCTCCTCGCCCTGGTAGACGTAGGGCGTTCCGCGCATCAGGTGCAGCACCGTGCCGAGCGCCTTCGCGGAGGCGACGCGGTGCTCCGGCCGGTCGTCGCCGAACCGGCTGACGACGCGCGGCTGGTCGTGGTTGTTCCAGTACAGGCTGTTCCAGCCCACGTCGGCGAGGCCCTCCTGCCATTTGGCGAGGTTGCGCTTGAGGTCGAGCACACCGATGGGCCGGTCGTCCCACTTGCCGCCGGGCCCGTGGTCGAGGTCCACGTGCTCGAACTGGAACACCATGTCGAGCTCCGCGCGGGCCGGGTCGGTGAACAGGCGGGCCTGCTCGACGGAGACGCCGGGCATCTCCCCCACGGTGAGGATGCGGTCGGCGCGGCCCGCGAACACGCGCTCGTGCATCTCGTGCAGGAACTCGTGGATGCGCGGCCCCTGGCCGAAGAACGGGTAGCCGTCGCCGAACAGCCGCCCGGCCGGGATCTCGCCGTCGGGGAGCTCGACCACCTTCGAGATGAAGTTGATGACGTCCATCCGGAAGCCGTCGACCCCGCGGTCGAGCCACCAGTTCATCATGTCGTAGACGGCGTCGCGGACCTCCGGGTTCTCCCAGTTGAGGTCCGGCTGCTTGCGCGAGAACAGGTGGAGGTAGTACTCGCCGGTGGCCGGATCGAGCTGCCACGCGGGCCCCGAGAAGAAGGAGCCCCAGTTGTTCGGCTCGGCGCCGTGCTCGCCGGGCTGGCGGCCGTCGCGCGCCGGACGCCACCAGTACCAGTCGCGCTTGGGGTTGTCGAGCGAGGAGGCGGACTCGATGAACCACGGGTGCTCGTCGGAGGTGTGGTTGACGACGAGGTCCATGACCAGCTTGATGCCGCGCGCGTGCAGGCCGGCCAGCAGCTCGTCGAAGTCGTCGAAGGTGCCGAACAGCGGGTCGATCGCCCGGTAGTCGCTGATGTCGTAGCCGTTGTCGTCGTGCGGCGAGGCGTAGATGGGCGACAGCCACACGACGTCGACGCCGAGCTCCTGGAAGTGGTCGAGGTGCTGGATGATCCCGCGGAGGTCGCCGATGCCGTCGCCGTCACTGTCCGCGAAACTGCGCGGGTAGATTTGATACACGACCGCCGATTTCCACCATGTCTCGCTCACCCGCCCACCTTACCCGCGGGGGCGCGGGCCGCTCAGCGGACGCGGGGGGCGAGCACGACGCGCTCGCCAGTCCGCGCCGACTCCCGCGCCGCCAGGCAGACCCGCAGAGCGTCGATCGCGGCGGTCACCGGCGAGCGGGCCGGCTCGGCGCCGGTGTCGACGCACTCCACGAAGTACCGGGCCTGGGCCGCGAACGCGTCGCCCGGAAGGTCGGCGAGGGCGTCGATCCCGCGGTCGCCGACGACCTCCAGCGTGGTGCGGAAGGGCGTGCCGGCCGGGAGGTCGGAGACCGCGAGGAGCTGGGCCACGCCGCCGGAGGCGTACTCGACGGTGATCGCGGCCGGTGTCCCGAACCCGTCGCCCGGCGCCCGGACGGCGCTGACCGCGACCGGCTCGCCGAGGTACGCGTTCGCCTGGTCGACATCGTGGATGGCGAAGTCCACGATCATCCCGCCGGAGCGGGACTCGTCGGCCAGCCACTCCGCTCCGTCCGGAGCGGCCGACAGGCGCGACCCGACCACGGCGCGCGGGAGGCCGACCGACCCCGCCGCGACCCGCTCGGCGAGCGACGAATAACCCGCGAAGAAACGCACGACGTGCGCGACCATGAGGACCCCGGGCGCCCGGGCGGCGGCCGCGGCGACCCGCTCGGCGTCCGCGATCGTGAGCGCGATCGGCTTCTCCAGCAGCACGTTCTTGCCCGCGTCGAGCGCCTGCACGGCCAGGTCGGCATGCGTGGGGGTCGGCGTGCAGATCGAGACGAGGTCGGCTCCGGGGTCGGCGAGCGCCTCGCCGAGGGAGGTCGCCCAGCGCGCGTCCGGCGCGGCCGGGAGGTCGGGGCGCGTGCGGGGCGACACCACCCAGCGGACCGGGACGCCGCACGCCGCCCAGGCCGCCGCGTGCACGTGGCCCATCCGTCCGGCGCCGACCACGATCGCGCCGTGCGGGGCGGCGGCCTCCCCGCTCATCGCACCGCGCGGTCGACCTGCGCGGGGTCGAACAGGGCGTCGAGCACGAGCCGTCCGGCGCCGCGGATGCCGGCCTCCTGCTTCGCCACGCTGACCGCGATGTCGAGCTGGTCGGTGATCATCGGCAGGCAGTCGGAGTAGATGGCCGAGCGGACGCCCGCGACGAACGCCTCCGCCTCGCCGAGGATGCCGCCGAGCACCAGGCGCTGCGGGTTGAAGAAGTTCATGATGGTGGCGAGCACGCCACCGGTGCGGAGGCCGGCCTCCCGCAGCATGAGCGTGGCGAGCGGGTGCGCGTCCCTGGCGAGCGCGAGGACGTCGCGGGTGTCGGCGACCTCCACGCCGGCCCCGCGCAGGGCCTGCACGATGGCGGCGCCCCCGGCGACGGCGTCCAGGCAGCCGACCCGGCCGCAGGAGCACAGCACCTCGGGCGCGCCCGGCACGGTGACGTGGCTGATGTCGCCGGCCATGCCGTGGTGGCCGCGGTAGACGCCGCCGAACGCGACGATCCCGCAGCCGATGCTGGAGCCGGCCTTGACGAAGACGAGCTGGCCGTCGGCCGTCAGCGCGTCCGGCGTCTGGGCGGTGGCGTCGAACTCGCCGAGCGCCATCAGGTTGGCGTCGTTGTCGACGGCGACGGTCAGGCCGGTGCGGGAGGCCAGCGCGGCGGCGACGTCGAGGCCGTTCCAGCCGGGCATCCGCGACGGCGAGACCATCCGGCCGGTGGTGGAGTCGACCGGGCCGGGCATGCCGATCCCGATGCCGCGCAGCTCCTGGCCCGGCGCCCCGTGCATCGCGCGGAGCTCCTCGGCGCTCGCGGCGATCCAGGCGAGGACCCGGTCGGGTCCCGATCCGATGTCCATCGCCTCGGTGCGGGAGGCCAGCAGCCGCCCGGACAGGTCGAACAGCCCGAAGGTGGCGTGGTGGGAGCCGAGGTCGGCCGCGGCGACGACACCGGAGCCGGCGTCGACCTCCAGGGCCCGCGGGCGACGGCCGCCGTGCGAGACGCCCTCCCCCGCCTCCCGGAGGAACCCGGCGGCGAGCAGCGCGTCCACCCGCTGAGCGACGGTCGAGGGCGACAGGCCGGTGTGGCGGGCGATGTCGGCGCGGGAGCCGGCCCGGCCCGAGCGGACGAGGTGGAGGATGCCGCCGGGTGTGGCCGGTGCGTTCCCCGCCGCGGTGTACGTGCCGCTCATTTCAGCGCATCCCCCTGTTCGCACGCATCCGTCGCGTGCACGTCTCGGTTGAGAATACTGTACCGACTTTCTTCGATTTCGAACCAACCAAGTTCGAAATTGCAAGAACATGACTTACTTAGTACGCTCATCGCATCCCGACCGATGACGATACGAGGAACCGATGGAAACACCGAACGCTCGCCCGATGGTGAGCCTGCGCGGCGTCGACAAGCACTTCGGCGACCTGCACGTCCTCCGCTCGATCGACCTCGACGTCGCGCCGCGCGAGGTCGTCGTGGTCGTCGGGCCCTCCGGCTCGGGCAAGTCCACGCTCTGCCGCTCGATCAACCGGCTGGAGACCATCGACGGCGGCGAGATCCGCGTCGACGGCGAGCTGCTCCCCCAGGAGGGCGCCGAGCTGGCCCGCCTCCGCGCCGAGGTCGGCATGGTGTTCCAGTCGTTCAACCTGTTCGCGCACCGCACCGTCCTCGACAACGTCGCCCTCGCGCCGATCAAGGTGCGCAAGGTGAAGAAGGCCGAGGCCGAGCGCCAGGCGCTCGAACTGCTCGACCGGGTGGGCATCGCCGACAAGGCGGGCAGCCACCCCGCGCAGCTCTCCGGCGGCCAGCAGCAGCGCGCCGCCATCGCCCGCGCGCTCGCGATGCAGCCCAAGGTGATGCTCTTCGACGAGCCCACCAGCGCGCTCGACCCCGAGATGGTCGGCGAGGTGCTCGACGTGATGACCTCCCTCGCCCGGGAGGGGATGACGATGATCGTCGTCACCCACGAGATGGGCTTCGCACGCCGCGCCGCCGACCGCGTGGTCTTCATGGACCACGGGCAGATCGTCGAGCAGGCGACGCCCGCCGAATTCTTCGACTCGCCCCGCACCGAGCGGGCCAAGTCGTTCCTGGCGTCCGTGCTCTCGCACTGACGCCGCCGCACCAACGCTCCACAGCACCACAAACCGTCCGAACTCAGAAAGGGATGCAATGACCCGCAGCACGACCCGCACGACCCGCCGCCGGGCCGCCTTCGCCGGCGCCCTGCTCGCGGCCGTGACGCTCGCCGTCACCGCCTGCTCCTCCGGCACCTCGGCCCTCCCCGGCGACGGAGCCGGCTCCACGGCCAAGACCGACACGGTCTTCTCCGGCGCCCCCGTCGCCAAGGCGGCCGCGATCATCCCCGGCTCGACCATGGAGAAGATCAAGAAGCGCGGCAAGCTCATCGTCGCCGAGGCGCTCGACGCCCCGCTGCTCTCGCAGCAGGACCCGACCGACCCGAGCAAGGTCACCGGCTTCGACGCCGACCTGGCCAAGCTGCTCGCGATCTACATCCTCGGCAAGCCGAACGTGGAGATCGTGCCCCCGGCGTCGGAGACCCGCGAGGCCATGCTCCAGAACGGCACGGTCGACGTCGTCTTCAACACGTACACGATCACCGAGCAGCGCGCGACGCAGGTCGACTTCGCCGGCCCGTACTTCGAGTCCGGTCTGTCGGTCGCGGTCAAGAGCGACAACAAGACCATCAAGAGCGAGAAGGACCTCGACGGCAAGAACGTGATCGTCGGCGCGAACACGCCGGCCGTCACCGAGGTGCCGAAGGTCGCCCCGAAGGCCACGGTCACCGCGTTCGGCACCGACCCGGCCGCCGTCCAGGCGCTCATCCAGGGCCGCGGCGACGCGTACGTGCAGGACTACACCCTGCTCGCCAGCGACGCCGCCAGCGAGAAGCAGATCAAGGTGGTCGGCCAGCCGTTCACCAAGGAGCCCTACGGCATCGGCCTCCCGCACGGTGACAGCGACTTCAAGTCGTTCGTCAACACCTGGCTGAAGACAATCCAGAAGGGCGGCCAGTGGGGCCAGGCGTGGAAGACCACGCTCGGCACCGTGACCGACTCCGCCATCCCGACCGCGCCGGAGATCGGCTCGGTCCCGGGTTCCTGACCCGACCCAGAGTTCCCGAGCGGCACACGCTCGGGAGCCCCCGGGCGGGGCCGGTCCGCCGGCCCCGCCCGCCCCTCAGACATTCCTCACGAGTGAGCGAGCGATGAACCCCCTGATCGACAACCTCGGGCCGCTGCTGCAGGCCCTCGGCACGACGCTGATGATGGCCGTCGTGGCCGGCGTCGGCTCCATCGTGCTCGGCGTGCTGGTCACGATCGCGCGCGTGAGCCCGATCCCGGTGCTGCGCACGGCGGCCTTCCTGTACGTGCAGTTCTTCATCAACGTGCCGCTGCTGGCGCTGCTGCTGCTCGCCGTGTTCGCGCTCCCGGACGCCGGCCTCCTGCTGCCGCTGACGCCGACCGCGATCATCGTCCTCACCGTCTACGAGGCCGCCTACGTCGCGGAGGCCGTGCGCTCGGGCGTCAACACCGTCCCGGTCGGGCAGGTGGAGGCCTCCCGCGCCCTCGGCTTCACCCTCGGCCAGTCGCTGCGGCTCGTCGTCGTGCCGCAGGCGCTGCGCGCGGTCGTTCAGCCGATCGGCAACGTGATGATCGCTCTCGCGATGAACACCGCACTGGCCGCCGCCGTTGGCGTCGTGGAGCTGACCGCGGAGGTCAACAAGATCAACCTCGTCGCGGCGCAGCCCATCCTCATCTTCTCCGGCGCGGGCATCCTCTACATGGCGATCGCGCTGGCCATCGGCCTGACCGCCGGCTGGGTCGAGCGGAAGGTGGCGATCGCCCGATGACCGCACAGCTCTTCCCCGACCGTCCGGCGCCAGTACGCGCGGCACGCCCGAAGCGTCCACGCCGGGCATATGCCGCCGCGTTCATGTACGACGTCCCGGGCCCGCGCGGGCGTCGCCGCATCCTGCTCGGCACCGTGCTGAGCTGCCTCGTCATCGCCGGGCTGCTCGGCTACGGCCTCTGGCAGTTCGCGTCGCACGGGCAGCTCGCGCCCGAGCGCTGGGCGCCGTTCACCGAGTGGCCGATCTGGAACTACCTGCTGGTCGGCCTGCTCGGGACCCTGGAGGCCGCCGCGATCGTCGCCGTGCTCGGCGGCCTCCTCGGGGTGCTCCTCGCTCTCGGCCGGATCAGCCGGCTGCGTGCGGTGCGGTTCCTCTGCGGGCTCTACATCGAGATCGCGCGCACGGTGCCTGTGCTGCTGGTGATCTACCTGATGCTGTTCGGCCTCCCGCAGCTCGGGATCAACCTGCCGGTGCTGTGGAAGCTGGTCGTCCCGCTGACGATCGCCAACTCGGCGGTGTTCGCGGAGATCGTGCGCGCCGGCATCCTGAGCCTCCCCCGCGGTCAGCGCGAGGCGGCGCTCAGCCTCGGGATGCGGCCCGGCCAGGCGATGCGGTTCGTGGTGCTGCCGCAGGCCGCGCGGAACGTCGCGCCGTCGCTGGTGACGCAGTTCGTGAGCCTCCTGAAGGACACCTCGCTCGGCTACATCGTGGCGTTCACCGAGTTGCTCTACCGCGGCCAGGTGCTGGCGTCGTACCTGCACCTGCTCATCCCGACCTATGTCGCCGTGACGGTCATCTACCTGGTCGTCAACGGCAGCCTCTCGGCGTTCGCCTCCCGCCTGCAGCGCGGGCCCCGTCGCCGCCCCTCTGCACAGCCAGCGCTCCCGGCCCTGCCGGCGGCCCCGCACCAGGAAGAGACCCATGTCTAGCACCACCCCCGTCGCAGGACTCGCCGAGCTCGCCGCCGTGCGCCGCTCCGGGCTGATCGAGAGCCGCCACTTCGGCAGCCTCGTCGCCCTCGACCCGGACGGCGGGACGCTGCTCGAGCTGGGCGACCCGGACGCGGTGGTGCTGCCGCGCAGCACGGTCAAGCCGCTGCAGGCGCTCGCGTGCCTCACGGCCGGGGCGGCGCTCGCCGGGCCGTCGTTGGCCATCGCCGCCGGAAGCCACACCGGCGAGGACGAGCACGTGCGCGTCGTCCGCGACATCCTGGCTGCGGCCGGCGTGGACGAGTCGGCCCTGGGCTGCCCGGTCGACCGGCCGGAGGACGAAGGCACCTTCGAGCGGATGATCCGCGCCGGGGAGCCGCGCAGCCGCATCCGGATGAACTGCTCCGGCAAGCACGCCGCGATGCTGCTGGCCGCCGCCGCGAACGGCTGGCCGACCGACGGCTACCTCGACCCCGCGCATCCGGTGCAGCAGCACGTGCGGGAGACGATGGCCGCGCTGACCGGCGTCCCGGTCGGGCACGATGCGATCGACGGCTGCGGCGCTCCGCTGTTCGGGACGACCGTCCGCGGCGTCGCGCGCTCGTTCGGCCGCCTCGTCACTGCCGCGCCCGGAACCGCCGAGCGGGCGGTCGCCGACGCGATGCGCGAGCACCCCTTCTACGTCGGCGGCAGCGGGCACCAGAACTCGACGCTGATGGAGACCGTCCCCGGCGCCCTCGCCAAGGGCGGGGCCGAGGGCGTCATCGGCGTCGCGGCGGCCGATGGCACGGCCGTCGCGATGAAGATCGTGGACGGCAGCCCGCGCGCGACGACGCTGATCGCCCTGCGCGTGCTGGAGGCGCTCGGCACCGACATCTCCGGCGCGGGCGCGCTGGTGGACCTCCCGGTGCTCGGCGGCGGCGTGCCGGTCGGGCGCATCGAGGTCGGCGCGGACCTGGCGTCGGCGCTGGAGCGCGTCGCGTGAGCGGAGTCCTGGTCGAGATCTGCCTCGACGATCTCGCCGGCGTGCGCGTCGCCGAGGACGCGGGCGCCGACCGCATCGAGCTGTGCAGCGCACTGTCCGACGGCGGCCTGACCCCGTCGATCGGCACCGTGGCGACCGCACTCCGGTCGGTCGCGAGGATGGGCGTCAACGTCCTGGTGCGCCAGCGGGCAGGCGACTTCGTGTTCGATGCCGACGAGCTCGCGGCAATGGTCGCCGACATCCACGCGGTGCGGGCGCTGCCGAACCCGCAGGGTGTGGTGGTCGGCTTCGTGGTGGGCGCGCTGCGGCCCGACGGGTCGGTGGATGTGGACGCGACCCGCGCGCTGGTGGCGGCGTGCGGGGACGCACCGGTCACCTTCCACAAGGCCTTCGACCAGGTCCCGGACCGCGCCGCGGCTCTCGAGGAGCTGGTCGGACTCGGGGTGGCGCGCGTCCTCACCGCGGGCGGCGCGGCCTCCACACTGAAGGGGGCCGACGAGCTCGCCGCGCTGGTCGCGCAGGCGGGCGAGCGGATCGTGGTGCTCGCCGGCGGCGGCGTGCGGCCCGCGAACGTGGCCGAGCTGGTCGGCCGGACGGGGCTGCGGGAGGTGCACCTGCGAGCGGCCACCACCGGGCGGAGCGGTTCGCTCGTGTCGAGCCAGTACGACCCGGGGCACCGGCAGGTGACCTCGGGGGCGATCGTCGCGGCCGTGGTTGCGGCGGTGCGGGAGGCGGCGGCGTGAGCGAGACGACGTTGGCGGCAGTGGTTGCCGACCACCAGGGCGACAACAGCGCCTCCCCGGACTCCGGAGCCCCGGTCGTCCTCGCCGTCGACCTCGGCGGGACCGCCATGAAGGGCGCCGTGGTCGCCGAGGGAGGCGCCGTGGTCGCCGAACTGACCCGTCCCACGCCCGGGAGCGACATCCTCGGCGCGCTCGTGACGCTGTTCCACGACCTCCGGACAGCCGCCGCTGAGCTCGACGTCGTCGGCGCGGGCGTCGCCACCCCCGGCATGCTCGACGAGCAGCGCGGCGTCGTCCACTACGCGTCCAACCTGGACTGGCGCGACGTGCCACTGCTCGACATCCTCCAGGGCGAGCTCGACCTCCCTGTCGCGGTCGGGCACGACGTCCGCGCCGCCGGGCTGGCCGAGCGCACCTTCGGCGCGGCCCAGGGGTCGGACGACTTCGTCCTCGTCCCGATCGGCACCGGCGTCGCCGCCGCGCTCGTGACCGCGGGCGGGACCATCACCGGCGCGACCGGCGCGGCGGGCGAGTTCGGCCACATCCCCGTCGTCGCGGGAGGGGAGCAGTGCACGTGCGGCCAGCGCGGCTGCCTGGAGGTCTACATGTCCGGGGCCGGAGTGGCGCGACGCTACCGGGAGGCCGGGGGCGACGCGCTCAGCACCCGCCGGATCGTGGCGCGGCTGGGCAGCGACCCACTGGCCGACCGTGTGTGGGGCGAGGCCGTCGACGTGCTCGCGCAGGGCCTCACCATCCTCACCCTGCTGCTCGACCCGAAGGTGATCGTGCTGGGCGGCGGAGTCTCGCACGCGGGCGACGCGCTGTTCGGCCCGCTGGAACGCGGCGTGTCGGCCGGCCTCGCCTGGCGGGAGGCCCCCGCGATCGTGCGAAGCGGCCTGGGTGGCGACGCAGGCCGCGCGGGCGCCGGCCTCCTCGCTTTCACCGCCGCGCGCTAACGCGCCGCAACCTCCGCCCCACATTCGTGCCGAATGGCGCGAATCCCGCCGCCGAACGCGCCATTCGTGCCAAATCCGCGCGACGGTAGCCTGGTGGGATGCTCACCCCGCCGATCACCGCGAAGAAGCCGACCGAACGCAGCCACCACGGGGACGTGGTCGTGGACGACTACGAGTGGCTGCGCGACAAGGACGATCCCGCGGTCGTCGCCCACCTCCACGAGGAGAACGCGTACACGAACGCGCGCACCGAGAAGCTCGCCGTGCTCCGCGAGCAGATCTTCGACGAGATCAAGTCGCGCACCCGCGAGACCGACCTGAGCGTCCCCACCCGCGAGGGCGACTGGTGGTACTACACGCGCACGGTCGAGGGCAAGCAGTACGGCATCCACTGCCGCGCCCCCATCGCCGGCCCCGACGACTGGGAGCCGCCGGCGCTGGACGAGCGCGCGCAGCAGCACGGCCTCCCGGGCGAGCAGATCCTGCTCGACGACAACGCGGAGGCCGAGGGGCACGACTTCTACGCGCTCGGCAGCTTCGACGTCAGCACGGACGGCACCCGGCTGCTCTTCGGCGTCGACACCGAGGGCGACGAGCGGTACACGATCCGGGTCCGGTCGCTGGCCGGCGATGGCACGGCGTTCCCCGACGAGATCGCGGGGACGGGCGCCGGCGCGCTCTTCGACCCGAGCGGCGAGTACCTGTTCTACACGACCGTGGACGACGCCTGGCGGCCGGACACCGTGTGGCGGCACCGGGTCGGCCAGGGGCCGGACGGCGAGGCCGACGCGGAGGTCTTCCACGAGCCGGACGAGAAGTACTGGATCGGCGTCGGCCTCACCCGCAGCCGCCGGTACCTCGTCATCGAGGCCGGCTCCAACATCACCAGCGAGAGCTGGCTGCTGGACGCGGGTGACCCGACGGGCGAGTTCCGCGTCGTGTGGCCGCGCACGGAGGGCGTCGAGTACGACATCGAGCACGTCGTGGCGGGAGGCCGCGACCGGCTCCTGATCGTGCACAACGACGGCGCCGTCAACTTCGAGCTGGTCAGCGTCGCGGCCGACGACCCGCAGGGGCCGCGGCGGACGCTGCTCCCCCACGACCCCGCCGTGCGCATCGAAGGGGTGGACGCGTTCCGCGACTTCGTCGCACTCGAGTACCGCCGGGAGGGGATGACCCGCCTCGCGGTCGCGTGCCTCCCGGCCCCGACGGAAGGCGGTGTGGTCGGCGACGTGGACGACATCCTCCACGAGCTGCACTTCGACGAGGAGCTCTTCACCGTCGGCGCGGGCGGCAACCCCGAGTGGACGCAGCCGTTCCTGCGCCTCGGCTACGGAAGCTTCGTCACCCCGTCGAGCGTCTACGACTACGACGTGCGCACGCGCCAGCTCACCCTGCGCAAGCAGCAGCCGGTCCTGGGCGAGTTCGAGCCGGAGCTGTTCGAGCAGCGCAGGGAGTGGGCGACCGCGGAGGACGGCACGCGCGTCCCGATCTCGCTCGTCTACCGCCGCGACCTGGTGACCCCCGGCGAGCCGGCGCCGCTCGTGCTGTACGGGTACGGCTCATACGAGGCGAGCATGGACCCGTCGTTCGGCATCCCGCGGCTCAGCCTGCTCGACCGCGGCGTGGTGTTCGCGATCGCGCACGTGCGCGGCGGCGGCGAGCTCGGGAGGCTGTGGTACGAGCACGGCAAGAAGCTGCACAAGAAGAACACGTTCACCGACTTCGTCGCGGCCGGGAAGCACCTAGTCGACCAGGGCTGGACGACGCCGTCGCAGCTCGCCGCGCAGGGCGGGAGCGCCGGAGGCCTGCTGATGGGTGCCGTCGCCAACCTCGCGCCGCGGCTGTTCGCCGGCGTGCTGGCGGAGGTGCCGTTCGTGGACCCGCTGACGACGATCCTCGACCCGTCGCTGCCGCTCACGGTGATCGAGTGGGACGAGTGGGGCGACCCGCTGCACGACGAGGACGTGTACTACTACATGAAGTCGTACGCGCCGGTGGAGAACATCCACAGGACCGCGTACCCGCGCATCCTCGCCGTCACGAGCCTCAACGACACGCGCGTGCTGTACGTCGAGCCGGCGAAGTGGGTCGCGAAGCTGCGTGAGGTCGGCGCCGACGCGCTGCTCAAGACCGAGATGGCCGCAGGCCACGGCGGGGTGTCCGGACGGTACGCCGCGTGGCGCGAGCGCGCGTTCTCGCTGGCGTGGCTGCTGGACGTGGTGGGGGCCCACCCGACCGGCGAGTAGGCCGCCGCCAACGGAGGAGACCCGCGCCGACACGCCGCCCCGCCGCAGCGAACGGAGGGGACCCGGGCCCACCAGCGGCGAAAGTCCTCCGGTAGCAGCACCGTTGGCAGCGGAGGAGACCACGGCAGCGCGACGACGAAAGTCCTCCGGTAGCCGCGATTCGAGACGCGTCGCGGGCGGAAATCCTCCGTTAGCCGCAGGGTAGGCAGCGGAGGATATCCCGGCCGACACGCCGCTCCGCCGCAGCCAACGGAGGAGACCGGGGCCCGCCAGTGGCGGATGTCCTCCGTTAGCCGCGGCGTTGGCAGCGGAGGAGATGGGCGCCGGGCGGCGGCGGATGTCCTCCGGTGGCTGCGATTCGGGGTGCGTTGGGGGCGGATGTCCTCCGTTAGCTCCGGCGTTGGCAGCGGAGGAGATTCGGGCCGACACGCTGCCCTGTCGCGGCTAACGGAGGAGTCTCGGGCTGGGGTGGGGTGGATGTCCTCCGTTAGCTGCTTGGCAGCGGAGGAGACCTGAGGGCGGGGTTGGGGGTGCTCCGGGTGCGGGTGGGGGCGCGGGTCAGCCGAGGTCGTCGGGGTCTTTGCCGGTGCGCTCGCCCGACTCGAGGGTGTCGATCGCGGCGAGGTCGGCGGCGTCGAGGTCGAAGCCGAAGACGTCCAGGTTCGAGCGGATGCGTTCCGGTGTCGACGACTTCGGGATGACCACATTGCCGAGCTGGAGCTGCCAGCGGATGACCACCTGCGCCGGGGTCACCCCGTGCTTCGCGGCGAGGCCCGCGAGCAGCGGGTCGTCCAGCACCCGGCCGCGGGCGAGCGGCGACCACGACTCCGTCACGATCCCGCGCGCCTCGTCGTACGCGCGGACCTCCCGCTGCGGCAGCCACGGGTGCAGCTCGACCTGGTTCACCGCCGGCACGGTGGCGGTCTCGGCTGCGAGGCGGTCGAGGTGGTGGGTGTGAAAGTTGGCGACGCCGATCGAGTGTGCGCGGCCCTCCGCCTTCAGGTGCTCCAGCGCGCGCCACGTCTCCACGTACTCGTCGCGCTGGGGCGCCGGCCAGTGGATCAGGAACAGGTCGACCGCGTCGAAGCCGAGGCGCTCCAGGCTCGCGTCGAACGAGCGCAGCGTCGAGTCGTAGCCGTTGTCGGTCCACCACACCTTCGTCGTCACGAACACGTCGTCGCGCGGCAGACCGCTGCGCCGCACGGCCTCCCCCACGGCGCGCTCGTTCTCGTAGAACGTCGCCGTGTCGATGTGCCGGTACCCGGCCTCCAGCGCGGTCAGCACCGCGTCCACTGTCTCGTCCTCCGGGATCTTGTAGACGCCGAAGCCGAGCTGGGGGATGCGATTGCCGTCGTTGAGCGGTACCTGGGGGATGTTCGGCATGGGTTCATTCTCCCCCGGTCGCGGCGTAGGGATGGGAGGACAAAAGGAGACGACATGACCTACGACGACAAGCGGGTGGCATTCCTGGTCGGCCCGGAGGGGATCGAGCAAGCGGAGCTGACGGAGCCGTGGAAGGCGGTGACCGAGGCGGGGGCGAGTGCGACGCTCATCTCGAAGGACTCCGGCACGGTGCGCGCCTACAACCACCTCACCCCGGCGGACGAGTTCCCCGTGGACCTCACACTGGACGCCGCGTCGGCGGACGACTTCGACGCGCTGGTGCTGCCCGGCGGCGTCGCCAATGGCGACCAGGTGCGCACGTTCCCGCGTGCGGTCGCGCTGGTGAAGGCGTTCGCGGATGCCGGCAAGCCGATCGCGGTGATCTGCCACGGCGGCTGGGTGCTCATCGAGGCCGGAGTGGTCGAGGGGCGGACGCTCACGAGCTGGCCGAGCCTGCAGACCGACTACCGCAACGCGGGAGCGACCTGGGTGGACGAGGAGAACGTCGTCGACGCCGGGCCGTTCACCCTGGTGTCGTCGCGGAAACCGGACGACCTGCCCGCCTTCAACCGGGAGCTGCTGAACGTCCTCCGGTGACGTCGGCCTGCGCCCCGCCTCCGCGCCGCGTGGACGTTTCCTGGCAATGGCGACATGCGGGGTTGCGCTTCGGCGCGGACCGCGGGACCGTGGGCGACTCCTGGAGGACCAACGAAAGGAGAGCACGTGCTCACCCTGACCGAGAACGCCAGCACGATCGTCAAGACCCTCACCGACCAGGCGCCGCAGGACGACGCCGGACTGCGGATCAGCAGCAGCAACCCGCAGAACACCGCGTTCGCTGCGGCCGTCACGCCCGAGCCGGAGCCCGCAGACCAGGTGGTCGAGTCCGCCGGGGCACGGCTCTTCCTGGAGCCGGGCGCCGCTGTCGCCCTCGACGACAAGGTGCTCGACGCCCAGGTGGACGAG
Organism: Microbacterium sp. X-17; assembly: GCF_039615055.1. Taxonomy (NCBI): domain Bacteria; kingdom Bacillati; phylum Actinomycetota; class Actinomycetes; order Micrococcales; family Microbacteriaceae; genus Microbacterium; species Microbacterium sp. X-17. Next base: position 42,593 of record NZ_JBDHNI010000012.1, on the reverse strand, counting down.
CAGGGCGCAGTGAGCTTCGCGATCGGCGCCCTCGCCTAGCGAGAGCCCACGCGACGACCAGAGGCCGGCGTCCGCGCGACGCCCGCCTCCCCGGCCCCGGTGCCCCGTGCACCGGGGCCGAGTCGCGTCTGTGCATAAGTCGTGTCCGGGCGCATAACTCGTCCGGGCACGGCGGTTCGCCGTTGTCAATCGCGTCGACCGGGATTTCCCCCGGTGTTTTGCTGGTGATGTGCGGGCGGACCGCTCAACCCCGAGACCGCCCGCACACCAACTCCTCGTCGCCGCGTCAGGTCACGGGCGGACGCTGCGGCTCGCCCGCGTCGATCAGGAACTCGACGGCGGTCGTCCACAGCGGGACGATCTTGATGGGCGGGATGTCCTCCTCGCCCGCGAAGTGCACGGCGAAGTGGACCTCCGGCTCGCCCTTGACCGGATCGGCCGTGGCGATCAACCCGAGGTAGCCGTCGTCCTCCATCACCCGCCACCGTGTGATGGACTCCGGCTCGGGCATGATCCGCACGCTGTGGCCGCCGTAGTCGTAGGTGGGGCCGGGCGGGAGCGCGGCGCGGGAGTCGATCGTCATACTGATGTTCTACGACCGCCTCCCGCACCGGCTCAACTCGTTCACATTTCGAACGATTCGGGGTAAGGGACGCGCCCGCTACGCGGTCGGGACCTCCTCGGCCGAGGCGTCGGCTTCGGTCTCTTGCTCGGCGGCGGCGCCCCGGAACTGGGTCATGTACAGGTCGTAGTACGCGCCCTTCTTCGCGAGGAGGGTCGCGTGGTCGCCCTGCTCCACGATGCGGCCGTGCTCCATCACCAGGATGGTGTGCGCGTCGCGGATGGTGGAGAGGCGGTGCGCGATCACGAACGACGTGCGGTCGCTCCGCAGCGCGGCCATCGCGTGCTGCACCAGCAGCTCGGTGCGGGTGTCCACCGACGAGGTGGCCTCGTCGAGGATGAGCAGCGACGGGTTCGCGATGAACGCCCGCGCGATCGTGAGCAGCTGGCGCTCGCCGGCGGACACGTTGCTGCCGTCCGCCTCGATCTTCGTGTCGTACCCGTCCGGGAGCTGGCGGACGAACCGGTCGACCATCGTCGCCTTGGCCGCAGCCACGACCTCCTCGTCCGTCGCGTCGAGCCGGCCGTAGCGGATGTTCTCGCGGATCGTGCCGGAGAACAGCCACGCGTCCTGCAGCACCATGCCGACCTGGCCGCGCAGCTCGGCGCGGGACAGGTCCGTCGTGTCGATGCCGTCCAGGCGGATGGTGCCGCCGTTCAGCTCGTAGAACCGCATGATCAGGTTGACCAGCGTGGTCTTGCCCGCGCCGGTCGGACCGACGATCGCGACCGTGTGGCCGGGCGCGACCGAGAGCGACAGGTCGCGGATCAGCTCGGTCTCGGGGTCGTACGAGAAGTCCACGCCATCGAGCTCGACGCGGCCATCGGCGCGCTCGGGCAGGTGCTGCGTCTCGACGTCGGCCGACTGCTCCTGGGCGTCGAGGAACTCGAACGTGCGCTCCGCCGAGGCGACACCGGACTGGAGCATGTTCGCCATGCCCGCGATCTGGCCGATCGGCTGCGAGAACTCCCGCGAGTACTGGATGAACGCGGTCGCGTCGCCGATGGTCATCTGACCGGAGGCGACACGGAGGCCGCCGACGACCGCGATCAGCACGTACGACAGGTACGAGACGAAGTTCATGGCCGGCATGATCATGCCGGACACGAACTGGGCGCCGACCGTCGACTTCCATAGCTTGTCGTTGCGCTGGTCGAACTCCTCGAGCATTACCGCGTCGCGACCGAAAGCGCGCACCAGGTCGAGCCCGGAGTACGACTCCTCGATGTGCCCGTTGAGCGCGCCGGTCGAGCTCCACTGCTGCTTGAACAGCTTCTGCGACCGGGTGCCGATCACCCCGGCGATCACCCCGGACAGCGGGATCGAGATGAGCGCGATGAGCGCGAGCTGCCACGAGACGATGAACATCATGATGCCGATGCCGATCACCGTCAGCACCGACTGGATGAGCTGCGAGAACGCCTGCTGCAACGCCGTCTGGATGTTGTCGACGTCGTTGGTCACGCGCGACATCAGGTCGCCGCGCTGCCGGGTGTCGAAGTAGCTGAGCGGCAGGCGGTTGAGCTTGCTCTCCACGTCGGCGCGCAGGCGGTAGATCACCCGCATCACGAGCGCGTTCAGCAGGTAGCCCTGCCACCACTGCAGGAGCGACGCGGCGACGTACATCGCGAGCACGATCGTGAGCAGCCGGCCGAGCTCCACGAAGTCGATCCCGTGACCCGGCACCAGTCCGGTCGCCGTGATCGTCCCGACAGCGCCCTTGAAGATCACGTCCGTGGCGTTACCGAGGATCTTCGGGGCGATCACGATGAGCGCCACCGAGACGACGACCAGCAGGGTCACGAACGTCATGGCGAGCCACTCGGGCTTGAGCAGCCCCATCAGCCGCTTGAACGACGGCCAGAAGTGCTCGGCCTTCTTGGCGGGCGTGCCGCCGAACATGTCGCCGTCGCCCTCGGTGGGCTCGTACTCGTACTCGAGCTCGAGCTCCTCGATGGCCGTCTCGACGCCGGCCTCGGTGAGGATGCCGTCCTGCTCCGCGGCGCCAGTGCGACCATCGGTGGTGCGGTTCTTCTTCTGGCGCGCCATCTCAGGCCACCTCCAGGCTCAGCTGGGACTCGACGATCTCGCGATACGTCTCGCTCGTCTCCAGCAGTTCGTCGTGGGTGCCGCGTCCGACGACTCTGCCGTCGTCGAGCACGATGATCTGATCGGCCTCCCGGATGGTGGAGACGCGCTGCGCCACCACGATGACGGTGGCGTCGCCCGTGGACTGCGCCAGGGCGCTCCGCAGGCGGGCGTCGGTCGCGACGTCGAGCGCCGAGAACGAGTCGTCGAACAGCAGGACCTTGGGCTCCGCCACCAACGCGCGGGCGATGCAGAGCCGCTGACGCTGACCGCCGGAGACGTTGGTGCCGCCCTGGGCGATGCGCTCATCGAGGCCGTGCTCCTTGGCGCGCACGAAGTCCTCGGCCTGGGCGACGCGCAGCGCCTCCCAGAGCTCGTCGTCCGTGGCGTCCGGCCGGCCGAACCGCAGGTTGCTGGCGACCGTTCCGGAGAAGAGGTACGGCTTCTGCGGCACCAGGCCGAGCACGCCCGAGAGCTGCTCCCGGCTCAGCGAGTCGACCGGGACGCCGCCGATGCGCACCTCCCCGCTCTGCGGGGTGAACAGGTCGGCGATGACCGAGACCAGGGTCGACTTGCCCGATCCGGTGGAGCCGACGATCGCGGTCACCTGTCCGGGCTCCGCGGTGAAGGCGACGTCGCTCAGCACGGGCTTCTCGGCGCCGGGGTAGCCGAAGGTGACTCCGGCAACCTCCACGCGGCCGTCGGCGGGGACGCGGCCGGAGCCTGCGCCGGCGCCGGTGGACGGCGCCGCGCTCAGCACCTCGTCGATGCGCTCCGCGCAGACCATCGCGCGCGGGATCATCATGGCCATGAACACGCCCATCATCACCGCGACCAGGATCTGCAGCAGGTACTGCAGGAACGCCGTGAGCGCCCCGACCTGGATGTCGCCCGCGCCGACCCGGTGGCCGCCGAACCACAGCACGGCGACCGTCGCGGCGTTCAGGATGAGCATGATGAGCGGGAACATCAGCACGAACACGTTGCCGACCTTGACCGAGATGCGGGTGAGCGCGGAGTTCGCGTCGTCGTAGCGCGCCGTCTCGAACTTCTCGCGGACGAACGCGCGGATGACGCGGATGCCGACGATCTGCTCGCGGATGACCCCGTTGACGCCGTCGATGCGCTCCTGCATCACGCGGAACATCGGCAGCAGCAGCCAGACCAGGATGCCGACCACCACGAACAGCACGGCGACGGACACCCAGACGAGCCAGGAGAGCCCGGCGTCCACCCGCACGGCCAGGACGATGCCCGCCACGCACATGATCGGCGTCGACACCATGAAGTTGAGCGTCATCAGCACGAGCATCTGCACCTGCTGCACGTCGTTGGTGTTGCGCGTGATGAGGGTCGGCATGCCCCAGCGCGCGAGGTCGAGCGCCGGGAGCGAGTCGACCTTGCGGTAGAAGGAACGGCGGATGTCGCGGCCCAGCGACATCGAGGAGCGCGCACCGAAGTACGTCGCCGTGATCGCCGCGGCGACCTGCACGAAGCAGACCATGAGCATCATGCCGCCGGTCGACCAGATGAAGTCGGTGTCGCCCTTGACGACGCCCTTGTCGATGATGTCGGCGTTGAGCGTGGGCAGGTAGAGGGCGGCGATGGTCGCGATGAGCTGCAGCACGACCACGGCCGCGACCGCGCCCCAGTACGGGCGGATGAACCGCAGCGCCAATCGAAGAAGAGTCACGGTGATTCCTGGTTCTGCTCTGGTGGTGTGATGTCGGGCGCACGCGCCGTCGGCCCCCGCCGACACAGGGCGCTGTGCGATGACCCCGTACAGCACCTAACGCTAGCGCGGACCGGCGACATCCGCCCCCGTGAGGAGACGCTGTTCACCGTCGGATATGACGCTATCCGGCACAGCGGTCAGCTTGTGACCGCATTCGAGATCTGTGGATATCAGGCCGGAGAGTAGAGGAGGTGGAGGACACCGTTCGCGTAGGCGTCGTACTGCCGCAGCCGCAGCTTCGCCTCGGGCGTGCCCTCCGGGAACAGCCGCGCGCCCGTGCCACGGACGATCGGGTACACGAAGAGGTGGAGGGCGTCGACCAGTCCGTCCGCGATCAGCGCGCGGACCAGCGAGCCGCTGCCGCTGATGTAGAGGCTGCCGCTCACGCTGTCCTTGGCCTCCCGCACCCTGTCGGCGTCGTAGCCGCCGAGCGACCGCGAGTTGGCCCAGGTCGCCTCCGCCGCCGCGTCATCGAGCGTCGAGCTGACGACGAGCTTCTCGGTGTCGTTGAAGAAGGGCGCCCCCGGGTCGTCGGCGGACGTGCGGGCGGACCAGGCCGGGGCGAACATCTCGAACGTGCGGCGCCCGAGGAGGATGCGCTCCGACGCGCCCGTGATGCGCGCGAGGTCGTCGCCCATCTCGGAGTCGAGCCCGTACTCGGCGGTCCAGCTCGGGTCTTCGAAGACGCCGTCGAGGGAGACGAACTCGTGCACTGCGATGCTGCCCATGCGGCCAGCTTAGGGGGCGCCTCAGGCCGTCGCCACCAGCCGGTCGAGACAGTCGTTCCATCCGGTGACGTGCTCCTGGACGGCGTGCTCGGTGGCGAAGCCGTCGTGGCGGACGGTGACGCGGGTGCCGTCCGCCTCCGGTGCGAGCTCGATCGTGACGGCCGTCTCGTCGTCCTCGCCGTCCCAGCGCCAGGTCGTGGAGAGCAGCCTGCCCTCCTCGGCCGCGGTCACGGTTCCGGTGATCCCGAGGTCGGCGACGTCCGAGCGGATGCGCAGCGCGCCTCCCGCCGTCGCGTCGATGCGCGCCTGCGGTTGCAGCCGTGGCGGCCAGAACCACGCTGAGAGCTCGACGGGGTCGGCGAACGAGCGCCAGACCCGCTCGGGAGGCGCCTGGACGACCCGCTCGACGGTGAGGCCGGCCACGATCACCCGTCCTTCCGCAGTTGCAGCAGGAGCTCCGGCGCCCTGGCGTCGAGGATGTTGCCGCCGATCCGCACGCCGACGCCCACCAGCACGCCGCCCAGCGCCACGCCGACGACCAGCGCGGCCCAGAGCCAGAGCGCGTCGCCGGTCACCAGCCCGACGATGAACAGGATGATCTCGGGCAGGCACAGGGCCGCGATCACGCCCCACGCGGCGAAGGTCGGGCCGAGCAGCGAGATGTTGGCGCCCGGCCGCGACCGGAACGGGTTGTCGCCCGGCTCCGGCACCGGGAACACCAGCCGCGCCGAGGTCACCGCGCACACCGCCGCCCCGGTGAGCAGGATGCCGAGCGAGAGGCCGATCAGGCCCGGGAGGATGTGCCACGTGTCGCCGACCGCCGCGCCGAAGAGCGAGATGAGCACGATCGCCGGCACGGCGAACGAGAGCAGCGCCGCCGCCCGGCCCCAGCGGTCCGCGCGACCGGGGACGGCCTTCGCGACGTGCAGCGCGAATGCGGTGGAGTCGTACGAGACGTCGGCGATCATCCCGATGCCGAGCGAGAACGCCACGACAGGAGCCCCGATCAGCGGCAGCGCCGACGAGTGGTTGAGGCTGGAGTAGAACCAGAACAGCACCGGCATCAGCGGGATCACGAGGAGCTGCCGCAGATAGCGCGGGTCTCGGAACCAGTACGTCAGGCAGCGGGCCGCGATCGCTCCCGACTGCGTGCCGGGCAGGATGCCGAACCAGCCGAGCTTGCCCTGGGCCCTGACGCGCGACGACGCGCGAGCCGGGGTCGTCAGCGACCGGGCGAGTCCCCAGCGCCACACCAGCCACAGCACGATGAAGGTCGCGACCGCGATCAGGAACCGCGCCAGCGCGCCGAGCGGGTCGCCCAGCGCGAGCTGCGACGGCACCGCCCAGACGGCGCCGAGCGGCGACCAGGACAGTCCGTCCGCGACGGCGGGCAGCGCGTCGGACGACGAGCGGAGGCCGCGCGTGATGCCGATGACGATCGGCCCGGCGAGGATGAGCGGGATGAGGATGAGCAGCCCGCTGGCCTCCCGGAAGCGCCGGCCGCCGGACAGCCCGCTCGACACCGAGGTGATGGCCCGCGACACGACGACGCAGGTCGCGGCCCCGAGCGCGCCCGTCACGAGGGCGACCACCGCGACGCCCGGGAGCCGGAGCCAGCTCAGCGAGGTCGCCAGCGACGCGAGCGTGGTCGCCGCCCCCGCGACGCCGACGACCGCGCTCAGCAGCATCCCGAGCATGAGCGGGCGCAACGGGATCGGGTAGACGGCGAGCTTGGCGGGGTCGAGGGTCTGCTCGATGCCGGACAGCAGCAGCGGGAAGACCGCCCAGCCGAGCACGGCGGCCGAGCCGCCGATGACGACCACCGTGCGGACCAGCTCGACCGGCGCGAACCCCAGCAGCACGAGGCCGCCGAGGACGACGACGAGCGCGATGAGCGCGTACACGCCGCCCAGGATGACGGCGACCAGCTGCGAGGTGCTGCGGCGGAAGGAGTTGCGGAGGACGAGCAGGCGCAGCCTTACGAGTGTCGCAACCACTCCGGCCCCTCCCCGACGCGCCGACCGCCGACCAGCTCCACGAAGCGGTCCTCCAGCGTGGAGCCCGCGCGCACCTCGTCCACGGTGCCGGCGACGAGCACGCGGCCCCCGTTGATCACGGCGACGTGGTCGCACATCCGCTCCACCAGGTCCATGACGTGCGACGAGACGATGACGGTTCCGCCGCTCCGGACGTAGCCGTGCAGGATGTCGCGGATGTTCGCCGCGGACACCGGGTCGACGGACTCGAACGGCTCGTCCAGCACGAGGACGCGCGGCGCGTGCACCATCGCGGCAGCCAGCGCGATCTTCTTCGTCATACCGGCCGAGTAGTCGACCACGAGGGTCCCGCCGGCGGACGCGAGGTCGAGGAGGTTCAGGAGGTCGTGGGTGCGCTCGATCGCCGTGGGCCGGTCCATGCCGCTCAGGAGGCCGGCGTACTCGACCAGCTGCTCGCCGGTGAGCCGGTCGAACAGCCGGACGCCGTCGGAGAGGACCCCGACCAGCGCCTTGCCGGCCAGCGGGTCGCGCCACATGTCGGTGCCGTGGATGAGCACCTGGCCGGCGTCGGGACGCAGCAGGCCGGTGACCATGTTGAGCGTCGTGGTCTTGCCCGCGCCGTTCGGGCCGACCAGCCCGTAGAAGCTGCCGGAAGGCACGTCGAGGTCGATCCCGTCGACCGCCGCCTTCGCCCCGAACCGCTTGTGCAGACCACGGATCGCCACCGCGACCGCATCGTCCTGCGTCATCGCACCTCCCCTGCGCCGCCGGAATCCGTCCGACACGCCCACCTCACCCTACGCGCAGCGCACCGCGCACACATCGCCCCCGTCGAGGGGCACCATCCTGACGCCGAAGGGCACGTAAACGCCCCTAAAAGTGCGCTTTAAGGGCGTTTACGTGCCCTTCGGCTGGGGGTCAGACCCGCTCGAACACAGCGGCGAGGCCCTGGCCTCCGCCGATGCACATGGTCTCGACCGCGAGCGTGCCGTCGAGGGCCGGGAGCTCGTGGGCGAGCGTCGCCAGCATCCGGAGCCCGGTGGCGCCGATGGGGTGGCCGATGGAGATTCCGCTGCCGCGCGGGTTGAGCCGCGGGTCCTCCGCGTCGATCCCCCAGTCGGCCAGGCACGCGAGCACCTGCACCGCGAACGCTTCGTTGAGCTCGATCACGTCGATGTCGCCCCAGGTGACGCCGGCGCGTTCCAGTGCGCGGTTCGCCGCGGGGACGGGAGCGACTCCGAACACCGCGGGGTCGTTGCCCGCGACCGCCCAGGACCGCAGCCGCAGCACCGGCACCAGCCCCAGAGCGGCGGCGCGCTCGGGCGTCGTGACGATCGCGCCCGCGGCCGCGTCGTTCTGGCCGCTGGAGTTGCCCGCGGTGACGGTCGCCGCCGGGTCCCCGCGACCGAGGATCGGGCGGAGGCCGGCCAGCGCCTCCAAGGTCGTGTCGGCGCGCGGGTGCTCGTCGCGGTCGACCACGACGTCGCCCTTGCGTCCCGGCACGGTCACGGGCACCAGCTCGGCGTCGAACGCGCCCGACTCCTGCGCGGCGACCGCGCGCTGATGCGAGCGCAAGGCCAGCTCATCCTGCGCGTCACGCGGGATGCCGTACTCGCGGCGCAGCGTCTCCGCCGAGCCGACGTTGCCCTCCGGCGTCGGGAAGTTGCGGCCGCCCACCGTCTCGCGGCCGCGCGCGAGAGCGTCGTGCAGCATGAGACCGCCGGGCGGGAGTCCGCGGCGACTCTGCTCCGTATAGAGAGGAGCGTTCGACATCGACTCTGCCCCGAGCGCGACCAGCACGTCGCTCGCGCCGGTCTGTACCTCCATCGCCGCGTTGATCACGGCCTGGAGGCCGGAGCCGCAGCGCCGGTCGAGCTGGTAGCCGGTCGTCGTGACCGGGAAGCCCGCGTTGAGGGCGGCGACGCGACCGAAGGCGGGCGCCTCCATCGTGGGATAGCCCTGCGAGCCGATCACGCCCTCCACCGCGGCCGGGTCGAGCCCGGTGCGGTCGAGGAGGGCGCGCAGCACGGTCTCGGCGAGCCACAGCGCCGAGACCGGGGCGAGCGCGCCGCCCATCCGGCCGACGGGCGTGCGCAGCGGCGAGCAGATGACGACCTCGCGCAGCTCAGGCATGCGCCGCCTCCGTCCCCGCGGTCACGGCTGCTGGGATGGTCAGCGGGGCGCCCGTGGCGGCCACCACGTCGTCCACGGTCACGCCCGGCGCGACCTCCTGCAGCACCAGACCGTCGTCGGTCACGTCGATCACGGCGAGGTCGGTGATGATCCGGTCCACGCAGCCGCGCCCTGTCAGCGGGAGCGTGCACTGCTCGACCAGCTTGGCCGAGCCGTCCTTGGCGACGTGCTCCATGACCACGATGACGCGCTCGGCGCCGTTGACGAGGTCCATGGCCCCGCCCATCCCCTTCACCATCTTGCCCGGGACGGCCCAGTTGGCGATGTCGCCGGAGGCCGAGACCTGCATGGCGCCGAGGACGGCGGTGGCGATGCGGCCGCCACGGATCATCCCGAAGCTCGCGGCCGAGTCGAAGTAGCTCGCGCCGGGCAGGACGGTGACCGTCTCCTTGCCCGCGTTGATCAGCTTCGGGTCCTGCTCCCCGTCCCACGGGTAGGGCCCGACGCCCAATATGCCGTTCTCGGAATGCAGTACGACGTGCACGCCCTCCGGCAGGTGGTTCGGGATGAGCGTCGGGAGTCCGATGCCCAGGTTCACGTACGAGCCGTCCTCCAGTTCGAGGGCGGCGCGGGCGGCCATCTCGTCGCGCGTGCGCGGCATGTCAGTTCCCTTCCGGTCGGGCACGGACGGTGACCTTCTCGATCGGGAGGTCCGCCGACTGCTCGGCGGTCAGCGCGATCACGCGGTCCACGTAGATGCCGGGCAGGTGGATGTCGTCCGGGCCGAGCACGCCCGGCTCGACCAGCTCGTCCACCTCGGCGATGGTGATGCGGCCGGCCATGCCCGCCAGCGGGTTGAAGTTGCGGGTCGACTTCTCGAAGCGCAGGTTGCCGTGCCGGTCGCCGACCGCCGCGCGCACCAGCCCGAAGTCGGTGCGGATCGCGGTCTCCAGGACGTACTCGCGGCTGCGGCCGAACACGTCGAACGGGCGCAGTTCCTTGGGCGCGCTCTCCTCCGCCACCGACCCGTCGGAGGCGTAACGGATCGGCATGCCGCCGTCCGAGACCGCGGTTCCGGCGCCGGTCGCCGTGTAGAAGGCCGGGATGCCGACGCCGCCCGCGCGCAGGCGCTCGGCCAGCGTGCCCTGCGGGGTGAGCTCGACCTCCACCTCGCCGCCGAGGTACTGGCGGGCGAACTCCTTGTTCTCGCCGATGTAGCTGGCGATCACGCGGCGGATGCGGCCGGCGGCCAGCAGCTCGCCCAGGCCCCAGCCGTCCACGCCGCAGTTGTTCGACACGACCTCCAGGCCGCCGACACCGCGGGCGAGCAGCGCGCGGATCGTCACGATCGGCACGCCGGACAGGCCGAACCCTCCGACCGCGAGCGAGGCGCCGTCCGGGATGTCGGCGACGGCCTCGGCGGCCGACGCATAGGTCTTATCCATCAGTCTCCTCCGTGAATACTTCGCGCATGATCGCCAGCGCGCCATTGGCCGCGGGCAGCCCCGCATACAGCGCCGTGTGGTGGATCACCTCAGCGATCTGCGTGCGGGTCAGGCCGTTGCGCAGGGCGGCGCGCACGTGCATCCGCAGCTCGTTCTCGTGACCCCCGGTGACCAGGCTGGCGAGGGTTGCGATCGACCGCTCCGGCCGGGTGAGCTGCGGCCGGGCCCAGACCTCGCCCCACGCGTAGCGGGTGATGAAGTCCTGGAAGTCCGCAGTCTCCGGGGTGATCGCCGCCGTGGCGCGATCGACATGGGCGTCGCCCAGCACGGCCCTCCGGACGGCCATGCCGCGCTCGAAGGCCGCCGCGGCGTCGATGTCGCGGCCCGCGAGCAGCGCCGCCAGCAGGGCAGCGGTCTCGGCGGGGTCCTCCAACGGGACGAGGTGCGCCGCGTGCGCCAGCTCCACGAAACGCGCGTCCGGGAGCGCCGCGGCGTCCTCTGCCATGAGCGCCGACGTGGTCACCTGGTCGTGCGCACCGGCGACGAGGAGCGACGGCGCGTGGAGGCCGGGGAGGGCGTTGCGGCGGTCGAACCCGCCGAGCGCCTCGCAGCACAGCGCGTACGACTCGTCATCGACATCGAGCAGGGTCTTCAGCGCGTGGCCGCCCGGGCCGTCGGGATGCGCGGCCAGGTATCCCGGCGCGAACCAGCGCTGCGCGCTCCCCGCGACCACGGACGCTGTGCCGGAGGCGCGCACCTGCGCGGCGCGGTCGGCCCAGCCCTCCGTCGTGCCGATGCGCGCGCCGGAGCAGAACATCGCCAGGCTGCGCACGCGCCCCGGTGCGGCGAGCGCGACCTCCAGTGCGACAGCTCCGCCGAGCGAGTCGCCTGCGATGTCGAACGCGCCGCCGCCGACCTCGTCCACGAGAGCCAGCACCGCCGCGGCGACCTCGGAGATCGTGAACGGCGCGCGCGCGGCGGGCGACGCGCCGTGACCGGGAAGGTCGACGCGCAGGATCCGCGGGGAGTCCGGGGTGGCGGACAGCCGAGCGACGACGCCGTCCCACAGTTCGGCGGTCGTGCCGAGGGAGGGCAGCAGCACCAGGAGGCGCGGCGCCGCGGCGGACGGGGAGGCCGCGGTCATCGAGCCGCGCAGTCGCGGGATGGTCATCAGTGCGCCTCTCGGTCGGGTTCGGCATGGGCACGGTAGCGGGCGACGGCGGCGTCCACGACGGCGCCCGCGGAGGCCAGGTCGGCCGCGTCGGAAGACGAGGCCGCACTCGTCGTGACGTCCGCCACCACCAGGTCGGCGACCGCGTGCGCGAGCACCTCCGCACTCTCGACCGCGACGCGCAGCAGCCCGCGCCAGGCCTGCCATTCGGCGTGCCACTCCCCCGCCGGCCGCGCGTCGTAGCTGAGCGCCGCGGTGTGGACGGTGGCGAGGAGGCCGGGGGCGCGGAGGCCGTTCGCGGTGAGCAGGACGGCGTCGACCGGGTTGTGCTTGTGCGGCATCGCGGACGAGCCGCCGCCGGTGGCGGGGAGGAGCACGCCGTCCCGCGCCGCCAGGCCGAGGTCGCGGCCGATCCGGCCGGCCACTGCGGCGACCCGCGCCGCGGCGTCCGCGATCGCCAGCACCGGGCCGCGGTCCGTGTGCCAGGACCGGCCCGGGTCGCTCAGCCCGAGGCGGGACGCGAGCCCGGCGCGGAGGGCCTGCGGGGCGTCGGCGCGGCTCGCGAGGCGCGCGAACGCCGCTCCCGTACCCACGGCGCCGCCGAGCTGGACGGGGAAGTCGAGCCGGTCGACGACCTCCCGCGCCGACACCACGGCGTCGAGCCAGGAGGCCAGGGACGCGCCGAGCGTCGTCGGCTCGGCCTCCTGCGTCAGAGTGCGCGCCAGCAGCGGCGTCGCGCGTGAGCGGACGGCACGCTCCGCGAGCTCCGCTGCCGCGGCCGCGAGGGCGTCCCGCGCGCGCGACAGGGACTCGCGGGACACCAGCACGAGCGCGGAGTCCACGATGTCCTGGCTGGTCGCCCCGCGATGCACCCGGCCCGCGTGCGCGCCCGCCTGCGCGCGGAGCTGCTCGACGAGCGCGATGACGGGCACTCCGGCCTCGCGCGCGCCCGCCGCCAGCCGCGCCGGGTCGATCGCGGCGGCGTCGAACCCGAGCGGCTCGTATCCGGGCCCGGCGGACGAGCCGTCGAGCTCGTCCCAGACTCCGACCAGGGCCTCCTCGACCGCGATCATGGCGGCCAGCACGTGATCGTCTGCGGCCGGAACACCCACTGCACCGGCCGGTTCGAGGAGACCCCAGTCGAAGGGCTCAGCCACGCCCGTCCCCCACGAAGTCGAGGAAGACGGTCTCGCCCTCGCCCTGGAGGCGGATGTCGAAGCGGTAGCTGTTCTCGCCGTCCGGGGTGGCGAGCAGCGTGGTCCGCCGCTCCTGAGGCACGGAGGCCAGGAACGGGTCGCCGTCTTCGAGGTAGGCGCGCGTGAAGAGGTGGTGCAGGAGACCGCGCGCGAACACGGTCACCAGCAGGTACGGGGCACGGCCCGGGGCGGGCGCGCCAGGCCGGACGGTCGTGAACGAGTAGTGGCCGGCCCGGTCGACGGCGGCACGCCCGAAGCCGGTGACGGTGTACCCGTCGCGCTGGAGGCTGCCCTGCCGGGAGATCGGCGCGCCGTCGGCGTCGGCGCCCCAGACTTCGAGGATCGCGTCGGGGACCGGCTCGCCGTCGCCGTCCAGGACGGTGCCGTGCAGGCGGATCGCGCCGTCCCGCCACGGCGGCGCGACCTCCGGGCCGCCCTCGTACGGCAGCGCGTAGCCGAAGAACGGCCCGACCGTCTGCGACGGGGTCTGCAGGTACTGCTCGTTCGTCTCAGGCATGGTCGCCCTCCTCCGGCTCCATCCAGGTCGCCTTGCCGCCGGTGAGGACGATGTCCCACCGGTAGCCGAGCGCCCACTCCGGCTCGCTCACGTCGTGATCGTACGTGGCGATCAGCCGCTCGCGCGCGGCCGGGTCGGCGATCGACTGGTAGATCGGGTCGAGCGCGAACAGCGGGTCGCTCGGGAAGTACATCTGTGTCACGAGCCGCTGCGTGAACGCCGACCCGAACAGCGAGAAGTGGATGTGCGCCGGCCGCCAGGCGTTGCGGTGGTTCCGCCACGGATACGGGCCGGGCTTGATGGTGACGAACCGGTACGAGCCGTCCTCTCCCGTGATGGCGCGGCCCACCCCGGTGAAGTTGGGGTCGAGCGGCGCGGGATGCTGGTCACGTTTGTGGACGTAGCGACCGGACGAGTTCGCCTGCCAGACCTCCACGAGCTGGTTGCGCACCGGCCGGCCCTCGCCGTCGAGCACGCGACCGGTCACGATGATGCGTTCCCCGAGCGGCTCCCCGCTGTGCTGGATGGTGAGGTCGCTCTCCTCCGCCGCGACATCGGTGTGCCCGAACGCCGGAGAGACGAGCTCGATCTCCTCCGGGTCGGCCCGCACCAGCTCGTGCGTGGGGTGACGCAGCCGCGAGCTGCGGTACGGCCCGAAGTCGCGCAGCGGGTGCGCGGGGAGTGGCCCGGCGTCCGCCGCAGCCGCGTGCGCGGCCGCGATCTCTGCGTTGATCTGGTTCTGCTCTTCGTTCATGGCATACCTCAGAAGGGGAGGCCCGCGTACTGCTCGGCGAGGGCCGCCTGCGCGTGACGCGATCCGGTGGTGTATTCCAGCTGACCGAGCTGGCTGCGGTAACGGAAGGCGCGGGCCGCCTCGTCGGGGACCTCCCGGTGGACGTGCAGCATCTCCGTCATCCACTGGGAGAACTGCTGCACCTTCCACTGCCGGGTGAGAGCGGCGCCGCTGTAGCGCTTCAGGAGGGAGTCGTCGCCGCCGAAGTGCGCGGCGAGCGATCGGCCGAGCAGGGCGACGTCGGCGATGGCCGAGTTGAGGCCCTTCGCGCCGGTCGGCGGGACGATGTGACCGGCGTCGCCGGCGAGGAACAAACGGCCGTGTTCCAGCGTGGAGGCAACGAAGCTGCGCATCGGCGTGATCGACTTCTCGGTGATCGTCCCCTCCTTCAGCGTCCAGCCCGGGACGCCGAGGCGGGTCTGCAGCGCCTCCCAGATCCGCTCGTCCGACCAGTCGTCGACCGACTCGCCCGGGTCGACCTGGAGGTAGAGCCGGGAGACCTCCAGCGAGCGCATCGAGTGCATCGCGAAGCCCTCCGGGTGCAGGGCGTAGATGAGGTCGTCGGTGGAGGGCGCGACGTCGGCGAGGATGCCGAGCCAGGCGTAGGGGTAGCTGCGCTCCAGGGCCTGGATGCCCGGGATGGCCGGGCGGCAGACGCCGTGGTACCCGTCGGCGCCGACGACGATGTCGCAGTCGATGCGCTCGGCGTCGCCGCCGATGGTGACGTACGGCGCGTCCGTGTCGACGGCGTGCGGCGCGACGCCCTCCACCTCGAACCGGACGTCGGATCCGACGCGGTCGTGCTCGGCGAGCAGGTGGCGCACGAGCGCCTGCTGGCCGTACACGGTGACGGTGCGGCCGATGAGGTCGACGAAGTCGAGGTGATGGCGCTCGCCCTCGTACTGGAGGTAGATGCCGTGGTGCGTCAGCCCGCGAGCTGCGAGGTCGGCGTCGAGTCCGAGGTCGCGCAGCACGTCGACGGAGCCCTGCTCCAGGACGCCGGCGCGCACCCGACCGAGCACGTACTCCCGGCTCTTCTGCTCGAGGATCACGAAATCGACCCCCGCTCTCCGGAGGATGTGCCCGAGCAGGAGTCCAGCGGGCCCGGCCCCGATGATGGCGACCTGGGTGCGCATAGTTCCGCCTTTCGCTTCGGTGGGAAGGTCGTCCCATCCTGGGCGAATCCTTCGGGCGCCTGACCGCGGTTTCCACTGAGCGGAAGAGATTCCTCCCGAGGATCACCTCTGCGGTTGCTCGTAGTCGAGCCCGAGGACCCCGGAGATGCCGCGCGCGGCCATCCGGACGCCGAGCGTGAACTGCGGCTCGGCCTCCCGCTCCGCGTGGGCGATGATCGAGACCGCGGCCACGACCTCGCCCGTGGCGTCCCGCACCGGCGCGGCGACGGAGAATGCGCCCTGCGTGAGCTCCTCGACCGAGTGGGAGACCCCGGTCGCGCGGATGCGGGCCAGTCGTGCGCGCAGCTCCTTCTCGCCGGTGAGCGTGTTGGGCTGGAACTTGCGCGGGTGGTCGGCGAGCACCTCCGCGAGCGTGCCCTCCGGCGCGTACGCGAGCAGCACCAGCCCGACGCCGGTGGCGTGGAGCGGGAGCCGCGACCCGACATCGCTGATGACGCGCACGGCGCCGGGGCCGGACAACCGCTCCAGGTAGACGGCGCCCAGTCCGTCGCGCACGGCGAGATGGACGTGCTCGCCCGTGGACTCCAGGAGGTCGTCGAGGTAGGGCCGGGCGGCCTGCCTGAGGCGGCGCGCGGTCGGCTGCCTGACCCCCAGCCGCCAGAGCTTGATGCCCACGCGGTAGCGGCCGTCCTCCCCGCGGATCAGGCCGCCCCACGAGACCCACTCGGCCAGGAGCCGGTGCGTGGTCGACACCGGGAGGCCGGCGCGACGGGCGATCTCACTGAGGGTCAGCTCGTCGCCGCGCTCGAAGGCGTCGGCGATCGCGAAGACGCGTTCCGCAACGCTGCGGTCGTCCTGAGCTCCACCGGCCATGCGGTCAGCTTAGGACCGCCGCCGCGGGCCGATCGGCGGCCGCGGCTTGTTATGTAGGTTTTTTCCTACGTATACTCGTCGCATGACCTCCGCCATCCCCGCCGTCCGCATCCAGACCGTCACCATCCCCGTCGCCGACCAGGAGCGCTCCCTGGCCTTCTACCGCGACGTGCTCGGCTTCGAGGTGCGCGCCGACGCCGCGTACGGCGGCGCCCGCTGGCTCTCGGTCGCCCCGGAGGGCAGCAGCGTCGACTTCACCCTGCACCTTCCATTCCCGGGTCAGGCCGGCCCGGGCTGGCAGCACGGCATCGTGCTGCACACCGACGACATCGCGGGAGTGGTCGCCGCCCTCCGCGCCGCCTCGGTGGAGGTCACCGAGCCGGAGCAGGTCGGCTGGGGCGTGCAGTCCCAGTTCGCGGACCCCGACGGCAACGGCTTCGTGCTCCTCCAGCAGGGCTGACGTGCCGACCCGCGCGAAGGACTCGGCGGCCGACCGCCTCTTCGGCGCGCTCGCGAACCCCACCCGGCGCGACATCCTCGACCTCCTCCTCGACGGCGAGCTCAGCGCGGGGGACATCGCGGCCCGGTTCGCGATGAGCCGGCCGTCGGTGTCCGAGCATCTGCGGGCGCTCCGCGACGCCGGCCTGGTGGCCGAGCGGACCGCCGGGCGGCAGGTGTTCTACGCGCTGACGGCCGAGCCCTGGGCGGAGCTGCGCGACTGGCTGGCGCCGCACGAGCGGTTCTGGCGCGGGCGGATGCGCCGCCTCCACGCGACCCTCGACGCGCTGGCGGACGCGACCGCCGACCCTATCCCCGACGAAAGCGAACAGCCATGACCGACCCCACCGCCTTCGAACACCTGGCCACCTTCGAGTTCGACGAGTTCCTCCCCCATCCGCCCGCGACGGTCTGGCGGGTGCTGAGCGAGCCCGACCTCCTCGCCGACTGGCTGATGCCCCACGACGGGTTCGCGCCGATCGTCGGCACGCGGTTCGCGTTCACCACCGAGCCGGTGCCGCAGACCGGGTTCTCCGGCCTCGTGGACTGCGAGGTGCTGGAGGTCGACCCGGGGCGGCGCCTGCGGATGTCGTGGGCCAGCGCGGGCACGGCGCTGGAGACGGTCGTCACCTGGGAACTGGTCCCGGAGGGCGACGGCACGCGCCTCCTGCTCACCCAGTCCGGCTTCGACCTCGACGACCCCGCCCAGGCGCGCGCCTTCCAGATCATGAACGGCGGCTGGCGGTCGCACGTGTTCCGCCGGATGACGGCGGCGCTCGACGCGCTGTGAGGAGGCCGCTCAGGCCTCCGCCGCGCGGCGGTAGACGTTGATCACGATCCCGGAGGCCGTCGAGCGCGACTCCACGAGCGCGAAGCGGGTGTACGGGAAACCGTCGCCGAACAGCTTCTTGCCCACGCCGAGCACGAGCGGATGCACCAGCAGCCGGTACTCGTCGATCTGGTCGTGCTCGGCGAGCGTGCGGATCAGTTCGGTGCTGCCCCAGACCCTGATCTCGCCGCCCGGCTCGCCGCGCAGCCGTTCGACTGCGCCCACTACGTCCGGGCCGAGCAGGTAGGAGTTCGTCCAGCCGACCTCCGTCAGGGAGCGGGATGCGACGTACTTGGGGATGCGGTTGTAGCGCCGGGTGAGCTCGCCCTGGAACCCCTCGGCGTCCTCCGGCCAGACTCCCCACGAGCCCGCGAAGAGCTCGTACGTCCTGCGGCCGAGCAGCAGCGCCTCGGTTCGCTTCTCCCACTCCTCGACGGTGCCGTCGTCGTCGTAGTCGAACTGCCAGCCGCCGTGCTGGAAACCTCCCTCCGTGTCCTCCTCGGGGCCGCCGGGCCCCTGGACGACGCCGTCGAGGGTGACGAACGACTGGACCACGATCGAAGACATGCGGCTCCTCCTTGTCGGTGAGGGTGTCGTACCCCGTCTACACCCCGAGGCGGGTGGAGGCAACAGGGGGCGTCGAGCGGATCAGTGCGCGTAGACGCTGCGGCGATGCCCCACGCGGAAGACGGTCACCAGGACCGTGTGGTCGACGACCTCGTAGAGCACGCGGTAGTCGCCCACCCGCAGCCGCCAGGCGTCGGTGAACCCGACGAGCCGGCGTGCTCCGCCGGGCCGCGGGTCGGTCTCGAGCCGGGTGACGGCCGAGAGCACGCGGTTTCGTGCCGTGGGGTCGAGCTTTCGGAGCTCCCGGGCCGAGGCCGCGGTGAACTCGACGGTGTACGTCACCCGTCGAACTCGGCCCGGAGGTCGCTGAGCGAGATGCGCTCGCCGGTGTCGGCGCGCTTGGCGGCGCGGAGCTCGCGGCGGTCGCGCTCCAGTTCGAGCTGCTCCAGCAGTTCGAGGTCTTCGACGCTGATCATGACGGCGGCGAGCTTGCCGTGCCGGGTGATCCCGAGCCGCTCGTGACCGAACTCGGCGCGACCGACGACGGCCGCGAGGTCCTGGCGGAGGTCGCGCGCGCTGATCGAAGCATCGAGAAGGGCCATGCAGCCATGCTAACCCATCTCTGCGTACATAGTTGCAATTATATGCATTGTGTACTTTTTGTACCTTTTTGGACCAGCCGTTCGATGAGCGGGGACAACCGTTCGGTCGATCCGCGCGCTGCGCCTCCCGACGAGGCTGGACCCATGACCGAGACCACCACGTCCCCCGCCGCCGCGCTCGCCACGGCCCGCCGCGCTGCACTCCGCCCGGTGCTCGTCCTGCTGGGATGCTTCGTCGCGATCAGCGCCGCTCTCCTCGGCTTCCTCGCAGTGCTCGCGGCAGTCGGCATCGGCGCGGACATCGCCATCTGGATCCGCGGCTCGTTCGTGCTCGCGAGCGGCGTGCTGCTGCTCGTCTTCGCCGCCTCCGCCGCCCGCGGCTCGCACAACGCACTGGTTCGGCTGCGGATCGTCTCGCCGATCGTGCTTGCCGCGATCGTCGTCATCGTGTCCATCCCCGGTTTCCTGCCGGACTGGGTGCGAGTCGAGCAGGCCGTGTGCGGCGCGCTCGTGCTGCCGGTCGTCATCATCGTCAACCTGCATCGGACACGAGCGCTGTTCCCCGCGAAAGCGGCGAACGCGTAGGGTCTGAACGTGATCGACTCGCGCTGGAGGACTGTCCTCACGGTCACGCCGTACGTCGTGCTGGCGGTGCTGGTCGCCTTCACGCTCGGGGTGCGGTGGGGCGACTGGGCGGCACTCGCGCCGACGCTCGTCCTTTCCGCGGTGACGGCGGCGTGGATCGTCGTCATGCGGCGGCTGCCGCGCAGGGTCCGCGAGCGGCCGCTCGTCGTCGCCGTCTTCATGACCGGGCTCATCGCGCTCAACCTGGCGCTGGTGCTCCAGGAGAGCTGGTTCGGGTTCCTGACGATCGCCACCTTCACCTTCGCGTACTCGATCGTGCCGTGGCCGCGGGAGCTGCTCGCAGTCGGCGCGACCGCCGTCGTCGCGGGGCTCGCACAGAGCTCCTCGCTGGAATTCGACCTGGCCGGGATCGTCGGGATGACCGGGATCCTGCTGCTCAACGTCGTCGCCATGTGCGGGCTGTCCTGGTCGCTGCGGCTCGCCGAGCGCCAGGTGAACCTGACCGCGACGGAGGTCGAGCGGTCACGCCTCGCGCGCGAGATCCACGACACGCTCGCCCAGGGCTTCGCGGGGATCGTGACCCAGCTGCAGGCGGCGGAGCAGGCGACGGACGACGCCGGCCGAGCGCGGCACACCGACGCCGCCCTCGCTCTCGCCCGCGACGGTCTCGCCGAGGCGCGCCGCTCGGTCCGCGCCCTCCGGCCCGCGGCCCTCGACACGATGCGACTCCCGGAGGCGATCGGGCAGCTCGCGCGCACCTGGTCCGAACGCACCGGCATCCCGGCCGACGTCACGACGACCGGCGACGCGAGCGCGCTGTCCACCGACGTGGAGGTCGCGCTGCTACGGACCGCCCAGGAGGCGCTCGCCAACGTCGAGCGGCACGCCGGGGCGCACCGCGTGCGGCTGACACTCCGGACGGACGGCACCGGAACCCGGCTGGAGGTCCGCGACGACGGCCGTGGTTTCGACCCGGCCACGCGGACGGTCGGGCCCGGCCGGGCGGAGGACGGCGGTTACGGCCTCGTCGCGATGCGCGAGCGCATCGAGTCGGTGGCGGGCGGCCTGGTGGTGGAGTCGCGGCCCGGCCACGGCACCGCGATCCGCGCGGAGGTGCCCGCGTGAGCGCGGCCGTGCGCCTGCTGGTCGTCGACGACCATCCCGTCGTCCGCGACGGCATCGTCGGCATGGTGGCCTCCGACCCGGCTGTGGAGGTCGTGGGCGAGGCGTCCGACGGAGCCGAGGCGGTCCGGCTCGCCCGGGCGCTCCTCCCGGACGTCGTGCTCATGGACCTGCGGATGCGCGGCATGGACGGGGTCGCCGCGATCCGCGAGCTGACCCGGCTCGGCCTGCCGTGCCGAGTGGTGGTCCTCACGACCTTCGACGGCGACTCGGACGTGCTGCCCGCGATCGAGGCCGGCGCGACCGGCTACCTCCTCAAGGACGCGCCGCGGGAGGACCTCCTGCGCGCGATCCGTGCCGCGGCGGTCGGAGACGCGGTGCTCGCGCCGTCCGTCGCGTCCCGGCTGGTCGGCCGGGTGCGGACACCGGAGGCGAACCTGCTGTCGCCGCGCGAACTGGAGGTGCTGGCGCTCGTCGCCGACGGCGCGACGAACCGCGTCGCCGGGGAGCGCCTGCACCTCAGCGAGGCGACGGTGAAGACGCACCTGCTCAGCATCTACGGCAAGCTCGGCGTCGGCGACCGGGCCGCGGCCGTGGCGGAGGGGTTCCGGCGCGGGCTGCTGACGCTGTAGGCCTCGCCCCCGGCGGTCAGCCGACGAGGCGGGCGAGGTTGTCGAGCTCGTTGGCGCGGCCGGCCAGCAGGCGGCCCGTCCACTCCTCGTCGTGCAGGGGCTCGACGCGCATGACGACACGCGTGCCGTCTCCCTCGGGGACGAGGTCGATCTCGGTGAGCTGCTCGTACGGCTCGTGATCGGGGACGAAGTCGACGAGCGACTGGTAGGCGATCCGCGCCGGCTCGCTCAACTCGGTGAAGCGCTTGCGCGACGCGGTGCTCAGCGGCATCCCGTTCTGCTCCATGAACGCCACCATCTCGGGAGCGACCGCCGTCATCGTGTAGACGAGCTCGCCGCCCTCCCGCAGGTCGAGGGCGGTCACGTCAGTTCGGAAGCCGTCCGGCGCCCACCACCGGGAGATGCCGTCCGGCGTCGTCCACAGTTCCCAGACCTGCGCCGGGGATGCGTCGACAGTGCGTTCGATGGTCTCCATGAGTCCGTACCTCTTTCGTGTCCGTGTGTTGTCGGTTGCTGCACACCACGTTATATTCGTCTAGACGAATGTGTCAAGCATTATCCTCAAGAGGTGGTCATGGACATCCAGCAGGCGCTTGCGGCGATCGGCGAGCCGACCCGCTACCGCATCGTGCGGCTGCTCGCCGCCTCGCCGCTGACCGTCGGGGAGGTCGCGGCCGCGCTCGGCGCCCTCCAGCCGCAGACCACCAAGCATCTTCAGGCATTGGAGGCGGCCGGGCTGGTCCGCATCCACGCCCTCGGCCGTCGCCGGGTCGTGCGCCTCGACCGCACCGGCCTGGAGACCCTCGCCGGCGCGCTCACCGGGATCGCCGCCTCGCTGCCCGACGAGGAGGCTGACGCGCTCGAACGGTACGAGCACGGGATCGCGGCCGCGGCAGCGGCGCTTGGCGCGGCGGCGGCCGAGGCAGCTGCCGGCGCGGACCGGCGAGGCGTCCTCCGATCGACGGTCGAACTGTCCCGCACCCTCGCCGCGCCTCCGGAGCGGGTGTGGGTGGCCTTCACCGATCCCGGAATCGCGGCGCTCTGGTGGGCCCCTCCGCACTTCGAGGTCGTGTCCTGCGCCGCCTCCGGGACGCCGGGCGATCCGGTGCGGCTCGTTCTGCGCGAGGGCGACGGCGCCGAGTACACCTCCGAGGGGCGGGTGGTCGCAGCGGACCCCGGGCGCACCCTGGTCTGGGAGCAGGCCCCGCTCGACGGCGGCGGCGCTCCGCTCTTCGACACCACGCTCACGCTCGCGCTCTCCCCCGCGACCCGGGAGGCGGGTCGCACACGGCTCGAGCTCCGCATCGACGCCGCAGCCGCCCGCGCGGACGCCGCACCGGCGCTCGCCGGCCTCCAGCCCGGGTGGGACGCCCTCCTCGACGGCCTGGAACGGCTGGTCCAGGCCGGCGAGGTCTGACCGAGGGGTTCTGCCGCCGCCCCGAAACGGGTAGGACGGATGGCATGGACATCGTGCTGGCGGTCCTCGAGCGCGGCGACGTCGCGTACGAGATCGAGTTCGAGCGCACGAGCGAGCCCCCGTTCGAGCTGCGCGTGCCCTCCCACATCGGGGGCGCGGCGGTGGTCGACGTCTTCGACCTGGTCGACGCGAGCGAGTGGCCGGTGCTGCTGCGCTACGCGTTCTCGGAGTGTGTGCCGGCCGTCATGGGCACGCCGGACGACCTCAACGCGGAGGACCTGGGCGAGGTCGACCTCTGAGCGAGGCCGGGGTCCCGGCTCAGAACAGGAACAACTGCCCCATCACCAGCACGAGGATGAGGAACACGACCACCACTCCGCCGATGATGACGAGCGTCCGCGCCGACATCCGCGCTATCCCGAACCCCACGATGAAGGGCAGCGCCAGGCAGCCGATCGCGATGATCCACCAGAACGCCTGGAAGCCGGCCTGCGACGCGGACGCCAGCCGCTCCCCGAACAGCTTCTGCGTCGCCGGATGCGTGGCGAAGGCGACGCTCGCCGACAACGGATAGGCGATGAGGACGGCCGTGATCAGTCCGGCGAACGCACCCCACATCCCGCGATGGGCACCGAGGTGCAGCGTCTCCTCCTGATGCGGCGCCTGCCTGCTCTTCGTGCTCATGGCGCACATGATAGCCAGCGGGTCGGTGTGCGCGGCAGCCCCGTCCTGCTGAGCGTGCGCGGCCGTGCCCGCCGCGCCGAAACAGGGTCAACTGTACGGTCTATTCTGCGGTTACCCTGGAGGAGTCACCGGCGCAGCGCACGCAGTTAGGGGGCGTCACGGACGCGCCGGGGTCTTACCCGAATGTCGTGTGGGAGTGGGGGAATCCGCTCCCATACGGCCGGGGGTGAGTGCCACACGCTCACTTGGTCGCATTCGGATGACTCGTGTGGACCTGCTCCAGGTAGACCACCTGCTCGTGGACATAGAACCAGATTCGAGCGTCGCCTTTCAGCGTCGGCTTGTGCTGCCAGCGCACGTGGGTGACTCCGTCGCGAGCGATCGTCCCGAGTTCACCTTTCAGCGGATAGTTGGCTGGAGTGACCATCAACGGCGTGCGCGTCAGGAAATCCCACGAATCGGCGAGCGGATTGCGGATCGTCGCGCACAGATCCGTCCATCCGCGCTGCGATGACACGCTGGCGAACCGGATGCTGTACTCACTGCGCTTGGTGGGCCTTTCGACCTTTGTCGGCCGTGCCACCTAGGGACGCTCAACCGGTGTTGCCGCATCCAGCCACTCGACCGGCTGGGCGCCCAGTCCGGCCGCGATAGCCGTCGCGGTCTCCTGCCAGGACGTCAGCTCGGCGATGGCGAGATGGGCTTGCCCGGTCGAGAAGGACGCACGGGCCGCGTCGAGCAGATCGTTCGCGCAGATGACCCGATCCGCCGGTGTGAGGGCGAGCATCCACGGCAGAGCGGTGGACATGCGATCCGCCAGGCTTCCGCGAGTGTCTGTCGCGACACCGATCAGCGTCGCCGCGAGCTGGAGCAGCCCGTCACGCGCAGACGCCTCGCGCTTGGACATCAAAACCAGGTCCTCGCCGTCGCGACGCGTGACCTCGACCGGTCGGTCCTCCGCCGCGGCGAAGACCCGGGTGGAGTGTCGACTCAGGTCGGATGACTGGAAGACCCGCTGGGAGTGGTCGGTGGCGAGCATGGGGCCAGTCTAGTTCAGAATTTGTTCTGAATTGTCGCCCGGTGGCGCACCACGAGGGATTCGAACCGCCGACCTTCTGGCCTGTTGCCTCCCTGATCCCGCGGGCAGCCCGCAACCTCACATCCGCAAAACAACCGTCCGCCCCACCCCCCGCGCATCCGCCGCCCGGTGCGCCGCCCACACCGCGTCGAACGCGATCACCTCCGGCTCGAACGCCCGCAGCCGGCCCTCCGTCACGTCCGCGAGCAGCCCCGTCAGCGTCCGCCGGTACTCCGGCCGCTTCCGCAGCACCCAGAACGGCACCGAGCACACGATCTCCCTCGGGTGCCCGAACCGCCGCAGCACCGCCTCCGCCGACCTGCGCACGGCGTCGTCCCGCTCGTGGCCCGCGCGCCCGGCGAACGCCGTGCGGACGACGACGCCGGACGGGGCGACAGCCTCGCGGACCAGCGGCGAACCGGTGTGGTCGATCGCGGCCTCCGCCCCGCCTCCGGTCTGTTCGCGGACCGACGCGGGCCAGTTGGCGTCTCGGTAGTCGACGAGGGTGACGTCCGCAGCGGACAGGCCGGGCGGTGGCGTCGTCCCCGTCCCGAGCACCGTCCGGCCGTCGCGCAGCGCGAGCTGGGCGGCGAGGGAGCCGACAGCTCCCGTCATGCCCTGGATGAGGACGCTTCGCGCAGGCCCGGCGTAGCGGAGGGCGAGGGCGGCGGTCACGCCGTTGAGCGGGAGGACGGCGGCGGCCTCCGAGGTCAGCGCGTCCGGGACGGCGACCAGGAACGTCGGCGACACCACGAGCCGGGTCGCGTGGGCGCCCATCCGGGGGAGCACCCCCGCGACGCGCGAGCCGGTGCGGAGGCCGAGCGCCGCCGACACCGCGGACTCCGTCTCCAGCACGCCGACGAAGTCGTAGCCGGGGACGAAGCCCGGTACCGGCTGGAGCACGTAGCCCCCGCGCCGGGCCAGCACGTCCGTCGACCCGAGCGCCGCATGCGTGACACGGACGAGGACCTCGTTGCCGCGCGGCCGGCGCAGCGTCTCGTGGGCGAGCGCGATGGCGGACGGGTCGCCGAAGCGGACCACGCGCGCCGCCATGCGTTCCACGGGACGCTCCGTTCGGCCTCCCATCGCCGTCAGCCGGCGCGGCCCTGCAGCAGCCCCGCGCGCTCGGGGTGCGCGTCGAACCAGTCCGCCACGTACCAGCACATCGGCACGATCCTCCGGTCGGAGGTGCGCTCGATATCGTCGACGGCGTAGGCGACCAGGTCGGCGGCGTAGCCGTGGCCGCGCTGCGCGGGGACCGTGAACGCCCGGGTCAGGGAGATGGACGAGCCGAGCACGCTGTAGTCGAGGACGCCGACGAGCTCGCCGTCGATCCGCATGGCGTAGCGGCTCGCGTCGGTCTCGTTGCTGAACTCCGTGGGCATGCGCCCATCGTACGTCCGTCGCGCCTCCCCGTCAGGAGAGGTATCGTGAACGAGGTGGGACCCGAACCCGCACCCCTCGGACTCCCGCGTGCACTCCGCGATGCAGCCACAGCAGGCCAGCCGCGTGCGACGACCGTCGCCCGCGTCGCGCACCCGAACCTGGAGCCGCACCCGTGCCGACCGACACCCCGTCGCCCGCCCTGTCCCCTGCCCACCAGGCCCTGCTCGAACAGGTCCCGATCGGCGAGCACTCCGTGATCGAAGCGGAGGTGGTCCCGTACGAGCACGAGGGCCTCCCGCTGGAGGGCTACCTCGCCAGGGACGTGCAGGCCGACGACCGCCGCCCGGCCGTGCTGATCCTCCACGACTGGCACGGCGTCGGCGACAACGTGCGGATGCGCGCCCAGATGCTGGCCCGCCGCGGCTACGTCGCGTTCGCCGCGGACCTGTACGGCGCCGACGTGCGGCCCAGCGGCGAGGAGGCGTCGGCGGTCGCCGGGCAGTACTACCGGGACCTCCCGCTGCTGCGCTCGCGCGTCGCCGCCGGCTTCAGTTGGCTGCAGCAGCACCCCGCCGTCGACCCGGCCCGGCTCGCGGTCATCGGCTACTGTTTCGGCGGGACCGCCGCCCTGGAGTTCGCCCGCACGGGGGCGCCGGCCCGCGGGGTGGTGTCGTTCCACGGCGGCCTGATCGCCCACGACCCGTCGGACGCGGCTGCGATCGCGGCCTCCCTGCTGGTGCTGAACGGAGGCGCGGACCCGGTCGTCCCCGACACGGCGGTCGCCGCGTTCCAGGACGAGCTGCGCGCCGCACCGCACGTCGACTGGCAGCTCACGACATACTCAGGAGCGCCGCACGCGTTCACCCTCCCGGGAGGCGACCGCTACCGCCCGCTGGCCGACGCGCGGAGCTGGCGGGCGCTGGCGTGCTTCCTGGACGAGGTGTTCGCTTGAGCTGATTGGCGGTCTGCGAGGCGGTCATGTAAGCTCTAACAGGCCCGCGCGGAGAACGCGACTGGGTCATGCGCCACTAGCTCAACGGATAGAGCATCTGACTACGGATCAGAAGGTTGGGGGTTCGAATCCCTCGTGGCGCACACTGGTTGAGACAGTAACGAAAACCCCGCTGAACAGGCAAAACGCCGAAACAGCGGGGTTTTTGCTTTGGGTCGATGCCGCGGAGCCTGCGCTGCGGAAGGCCGATTGACAGCAACCGTGACAGCAACCCGCCCGGACAAGGCCTCTGGCGAGGGTCATCAGATCGCCTCGGATTCGTCTGTGCCCAGTGCCATATCGATCGCCCGAGAGGCGTCGAGCAGTGCGCTCGGCATCACGTGCGAGTACAGATCCATCGTGACGCTCAGCGTCGAGTGCCCGAGCATATCCATGACCACTCGAGGCGAAACGCCCTGAGCCATGAGCAAAGACGCGCACGTGTGCCGGAGGTCGTGAAACCGGATTCGCCGAACTCCAGCCTTCATGATCAGCGCATCGAAGTCGCGCCGCAGGTTCGTCGGCTCCAGAGGGGTTCCGATCGACGTCGTGAACACCAGGTCGTAGCTGTTCGTCTCACCCGCCACGTGTCGCAGTTCCTCAGCCTGCTGCCGTCTTTGACGCTCAAGAGCCCTAACAACCATCGTGGGCATAGGGACAGTGCGGCGCGACCGCTGCGTCTTGGGCGGCCCGAACACCCGACCCGTGCCGGCACCGAGCCGCTGCATCGTGTGCCGGACGTGAATCAGGCGCTTGCTGAAGTCGACATCCGACCAGCGCAGCCCAAGGATCTCACCCCGGCGAAGCCCCAACCCATAGGCGATGGTGAACAGCGGGGCCAACCGGTGCGACTCGGCAGCGAGCCTGAACGTCTCGACTTCCTCCTGGGACCACGGTTTCGTTTCGACCTTCTCCCGGCGCGGCGCACGGGTCAGACTCGCAACGTTGCGACTCACCGCCTCCTCCCGGACGGCATCGGAGAGCATCGAACGCAGCACAGCGTGAGCAAGCTGCACGGTCCGTGCTGAGACCCCGGTCGCGGCGACCACCGCATGCAAGTGCCGCACATGAGTCGGAGTCAACGCTGTGAGCTTGATCCGTCCAAGCGTCGGAAGGATGTATTTGCGCAGCATCCACGCGTAGTTCGAGTGCGTCGAAGGTCGCAGCGTCCCACGAGTCGAATCGAGCCAATGCGCGGCATACGTGTCGACCGTCCAATCGCCGGTGAAGGCAGGAATGCCCTGCGCTGTCTGCTCGATCAAGTGCCGGAGCTTGGTGCTCACTTCCGCGCGCGTCCGGCCATAGACCTGCCGCCGCTTTCGTGAGCCGTCGGGCCGAAGGACATACGTCGCCCCGACCCAGCGGCCATCGTTGCGCTGATAGATCGAGCCTTCCCCGTTCGCGTTCTTGCTCATCGGGCCGCCGCCGCCGTCGCCAGTCGGTCGGCGAAGTCGCGCAACGCCGACACGGGGATGCGCCGACTCCGCCCGATCTTCACGGACGGGATCTCTTGCAACCGCATCAGGTCGTACAGCGTTGATCTGCCGACCCCCAGAGCCTCGGCCGCTTCCTCCGGCGTAAGCATCAACTTGTCCATCGTTCTCGCCTTTCTCTCACTGCTTCGTTGTGTCTGTTCTCGTCATGCGGCCCTGCCGCTCTTCCACTGCGCGTATTCGCGTGCGCGCGCGGCCGCCGCATCCGCTAGCGCTTTGTCGCCGTCACGGAGCCAGCCGGTGCCTTGGTAGGTCCAGGAGCCGACGACCAATGTTGTTTCTTCGCCTTCGTCGGCCATGAGCCGTGCTTCGAGGTCGCCGGTGTCGAGTGAGCTGCCATTTCGTGCCGCGTTCGCGCTCCATTGCTGGAAGCGGCGGCGGGCGCGGCGTAGCCGGCCGAGGGTGACGGAGTATCGGCGCGATTTGGTGGAGAAGTGGCCGCGGAAGCCGAGCATTCCCGACCATCGCCCGAGGAGCCCGTATGTGCTGTTCTTGCAGTCGTCGCAGAGGCGTCCGCGGTGATCATCGGCGGTTTGGGCGCACCCATGTTCGCAGCCGGCCAACGCTCGTGCGGCCAGCATCCGGCAGGCGCGTGTGAGGAGCAGGAGGTGCGGGCGCGGTTGCCTTGGGTCGAATCCGGCTGACTTGGTCGCGTACTTCGCGAGGTACGCCGCCACTTGTTCGGCCGTGACCTCATCCCCGGCGATCGCCCCAGGACGCACCGTGCGCACATCGACCTGAGATCCGAACCGCAGAAGCCGCGCCGTGTCATCAGCGTCCACTGGTGGAGCCGTTACCAGCACTGCAGCGGCAGCAGCTCGAACCGCCTGCTCGATTACGGCGGCGGGCGCAGGGGCCGGCGAGCCTTGCCCGTCTGAGCCGTCGAGCCGGATCAGCGCATGGAAATGCGCCGCGCCGCGGGCCTGGAACTCGGCAACCTTGGCATATTCGAGCCTGGCGACCGTGCGCAGCTCGGTGGCGGGCACGTGAAGCTCCGCGGCGAGCTCGCGGCGAAGCGCGATTGTGAAGCGGCGCCACAATTCCGGCGCGAACCACTGCCAGATCGCCGCCGTCTCACTGTCGTAGCAATCGGCGCACAGCGGGGCGCCGACGTCAGTGTCGTCGTTGTCGTGCTTTGCCCAGCACACCGAGGCTTGCCCATGCGGGCAAAATCCGGACTTCGTCCGGGGGCGGCAGGGATTCCCTCCGCGGGCAGAGTGGACGGCCCCGAACGATGGGGCGGTGAGGGTGACGAACAGAAGCGGGTTGGACGTCACCGACTCGGGTACGCCTTTGCCACCGTGCAGGCCGGTGGAGATCAATTCGAAGGTGTCGCGGGCGTAGAGGCGCGAGCAGGCGGGACAGACGTCTTCCCGCCGGTTCCCGCACGGTATGAACACCAACCCGAACGGCTGCTCCTGCGAGCTAAAGGACTCGACCAGTTCACCGGTGATGGCATCGAAGGTGTCAGCGGAGCCGCGGAGCCGGATCGGGTGGGAGCAGTTGCCGACTTTGGCGAGGGTGTCCGCGAGTGCGGGCATGGATTTGTCGGCGAGGCGTTCAGTGATCGAGTCGAACGCTTCCGCCGACAGTGCGCCGAGGTCGAGCGGAACCTCCGGGTCGTGACCCCAGAAGCCCCCCGCAGCCTCGGCGCGCCCGCTCATGCTGCCTCGGCCCCCGCGTCCGCGGTAACAATCTGTGAGGCCGCGATCTCGCAATGCGCGGCTCCCAGACAGAGCGCGATCTGTTGCGCGTGGTCAGCGGCCTTTCGTGTCAGAGCGGCGACAAGGCGTCCCCGAATGGCGAGATCGGCGGCCTCCTCGGTCTGGAAAGACCGCTCGATCCCCTGCGCCAATCGGGTCAGCACTTCGGCGAGGTTGTACCCGCCGGCCGCCTCCAGGTTCGCGAGAATTTCGCACGCTTCCGGAGGCGGCACCACTCTTCCTACGACTGCCACACTCAGGTGGTGCATCCCGTCGAACAGCTCGATACTGAGCTCACTCGTGCTGCGCATCATCGCTTCCGATCACTACCGGGGGCGCATAGGTCCGAGCCAGCTGGCCAATATCGGTGTCGGTGACGTGGAATGCCCGCGCCCGAGTCGGCGTCGCGTGCCCGTCTTCCATCACATAGGCGACCCCCGGCAGCGCGTCCGGGATCTGATCGCACATCGCCCCGGCGGCCCGTGCCCCTGAGCCGAGGATCATGTCGACTTGGCCGGCTTCGGCGAACCGCAGTCCGATGCGGATCGGGAACAGTTGCCGCAGGTTGACGACCTCTTTCGATGGGTCTTGGACGGCCGCGATGACGGAGACGCCGACAGCGCGGCCCTGCGAGAGGATCAGCGCGAGGAGCTGACTGACCTCGTTGGCGACCTTCCGATCAGTCTGATACGCCACCAATGACGCGAGCTCGTCGATCACGACGAGAATCAGCGGATCGTCCGGGGTTGGCTCGTGCTGCCGTGAGGTGCCGCGGAGCGCATTCGCCCGCCGGGTGAGAGTGGCGGCGGCATCCCGCAGCAGCGCCAAGGCACCCTCGCCTGTGTCGTAGGCGAACTTCGAGAACAAGGCGGTGCCCTGGCCGAATTCCATGCCGCCCTTCGGATCGATCACCCACGCCTGCACCCTCCCGTTGTGGATCGCTGGGCCAAGGGCGGAGAGAATCGACCACACAACCGACCCCTTGCCCGCACCCATCAGGCCCGCGACGAGGACATGGCGACCGAGAACCCGAACCGTCCACGGTGCCCCGTTCTCGCCGGAGCCGATGACGAGGTTGGCGAGGTCGGGGGCTGCGGCCGGCGACGGCAACGACAAGGGCTGACGCAGTTCGTCGGCGCGGCGCAGGCTCACTCGCACCCGCCCAGGACCGATCAGAGTCACCGTGACCGACTGCACGCCGAACGCGTGGGCGAGCGCTTCCGAACGCATCGACCAGTCGGCTAGGGTCTGCCCGAATACCAGGTCCACACCCAGTTCGTCCATCGACTGTCCGATCCGCACGCGACGCAGCCGAGGGACTACGGGCTCCTTGTCCAATACCGGGGCAAGGCCGAGGAGAGCGCACACCTGAGCCCACCGCGACCGGTAGGTGTGCCAGGAACGCCACCGCTTGCTCAGCGGCCGAACGAACGCGCGACGGAAGACGCGCGGCCACAACATCCACCAGAACAGGAGCAGGACCACGGATGCCGCGACGACTTTGAGGGCAACCCACGGGCCATAGATGTAGAGACCCACAAAGGCGGCGAGCACGGGGACACTGATCAGGGGGAACAGCGCCGCCCACCTAATCAGCGCGACCCACAGGCGGATCATGCCCCACGCGCACTTGGCGATCACCAGAAACAGAACCGTGAACAGCTCATCTGTGTCATCCGAGCCGAACGGATCCTTGCTCCGCGAGCTGACCATGACTCACGCCGCCCCCTGCTCGGCCTTGCCTGTGTTGTGAGCCGGCGCGATCTTTTCGGCTCGGAAGGACCACGCGATCCGGGGACGGTTGCCCGAGTCATCCACATACGGCAGCGCCGACAAGCCCTCGAAACGCACCGGAGTCCACGGAAACGGTGTGTTGTTCTTCGGTACCTCCGGCATCGTCGCAGACGCGAACTTGACCGAAACGCCGATGTCTTTCCGGGACGCATCGTCATCCATGTCGATCACCGTGCACTGCCACATTGGCAGCCCCGTCTCCTTGTCCCGCTGCTGCGGCTTGGTTCCGTCCGGGAGCGCTACGCCATTGAAGTCCGTCACCGGCTCGACATCGCCCCGCAGAAAAGCTCCCTTCGGAAACGCTGTCTCGTTCGTGATTCCAAAACGCCTCGAAATAGCCATGATCTAATCCCTTCGTTTAGGCCGCTAAACCCGGATCGCGATCGCGACGCCGTCTTTGATTTAGGGGTCTAAACCTGAAACTAGCCTTCTCGCAAACCGGCGTCAAGACCCCTAAACTTGTCGAGTGTCCTATGACGAGTTCGCCGATGTGCGACGCGACCCAGACCCGGTAAGTCGGGGCCGGCGCGCCACGGAACTGCTCGCCGTGTATCAACAGCGGTCGACCGAACTTGCTCGGCTTCGACATGAAGCGCTAGAGGAAGCACACGAGCAGTTGGGGATGCCGTACAGCCAGATCGCCACAGCGATTGGCATCACGAAAGGGCGCGTCACCCAGATTCGGACATCGGCCCCGAGTCGGGCTCGCGCGCTGTTCGGCGTCGGTCCGGTGACGATCGTCCTGCCGTACCGATACCAAGTAACCGACCGCGAACGTCCGTTGCTGGCAGCCGAGGACGTGGCAGCGGGCGAGCTCGCCAAGCAGTTGCTCGAGTCCTTCGGATTCGCAACGCGAACCGCTCAACTCGGTCCGGACGATCAGCACTTGCCCGAGGGAGATTTGTTCGTCATCTGTGGTCCGAAGTCGTCGCCCGCAGTTGCGCAGCTCTTTGAATCAGACCCGCGTCTCACAATGGCTGAGGACGGTTCCGGTTGGTTCATCGAGAACCGTGCCACGAACGAGCGGTACCGCTCACCACTCGATGAGGCGAGCGCGAGAGCGTCGGATACGGCTTACGTCGCACGTCGCACCGAGAGCACGCGGACGATTACGCACGTTGCGGGCATCCACGCGATCGGCTCGCTGGGCGCAGTCGAGTATCTGACGCAGCAGGCGATGGATCTCTACCAGGCGACCGCCGCACGCGACTTCTCACTGGTCGTGGCCAGCGACCACAAGGGACTCACGATCACGCGCACCGAGGCGCTGGAGCTGCCGTTGGTCTGGGGCGACTGATGCGCGTCGAAACGGCAATGCTGCCCGACGCGGGATCGTCACAAGACCGCATCTTCGTCACGCCGTCAGCCGTGTTCATGCTCGACGGGGCGACAGCTTTCGTCCCGGTTCCCGTCACTCCCGAACAGTATGTCGACACGCTCGGCGGACATCTAGTCGAAACCCTGACCACACAGCCGGCCACTGCACTTAGCGTCGCACTTGCCGACGCCATCGAGCAGACTGCACGGTGCCTCAAACTGCAGATAGGCAAGTCGCCATCGAGCACCGTAGCGATAGTCCGGCAGCAAGGGGAGATCGTCGACTATCTGGTGCTCGGAGATACGCAGATCGTCACTCCGGCGGGCATATTCGTCGATAACCGGATCGCTGACGTCGCCATAACCGAACGCGCGCGCTATCGCGATCGCCTTGCAACCGGAGGGGGATATGACCAGATCCACCGTGGTCTTCTGCGAGACCTACAAGCGAAGCAGGCCGAGCACCGGAATCGTGATGGAGGTTATTGGATCGCGGAGGCCGACCCCAGGGCGGCCGCTGAAGCTGCAACGGGATGGTTCGTCATTGATTCAGGTCGCTGGGCAGTCTTGGCAACAGACGGCGCCTACCGTCCTATGGCTCACCTCGTCCGCGATGACTGGGAAACGATTGCATACCGCAGCTCTGACGAGTTGAAGCAAACCCTCGCGTGCTTGGAGGGCTGGGAAAAGCACACCGATCCGGACGGTATCGAGTTACCCCGCGCAAAGCGCCATGATGATAAGGCGATAGCTGCAGTCAGGTTCTAATTGCACCCAGCGGCCCTCATCCGTATCGGCGCTATCAACTCCATCCTGCGCTCAAGGTCGAACTCCGAAGCGGCAGCCTCGCCGCGCTATATGAAGTGCTGCAGACGCACTTGCGCGACCTCAGCGTCGCCTATGGAATCTCGGGCCCGTTCCCGTGTAATACTCGCGACATGCCAGCGCCCATCTCTCAACGTCACGCCTTCTTGTCCTATGTCCACGAAGACAAGACCAACGTGGATCTGCTGCAGCAACACTTGGAGGCGGGCGGTGTGCAAGTGTGGAGAGACACACAGGACCTCTGGCCGGGCGAGGACTGGCAAGCGAAGATTCGCGCCGCCATCAAATCGGACAGCCTGGCCTTCATCGCTTGCTTCTCTTCCGCTACGGCGACGCGCGAAAAGTCTTATCAAAACGAGGAGCTGCGACTTGCCGTCGAAGAATATCGTCTACGGCCGCCGGGCCGCTCCTGGCTCTTCACGGTGCGATTCGACGAGTGCGAGATTCCAGCATTCCCCCTAGGTCCGGGCCAGACTCTCGACACGACGATCCAGCGCGTCGATCTCTTCGGCGACGGGGCCACTCGACAGACGATTCGATTGCTCCAGTCCGTTCAATCAGTGATGAACCCGGCTGGCGTAGAGACAGTTTCCACTGAGGCGGTCCGATCGGCGAAAAAGGCTGAAGGCGCTGATCGTGAGCGATCAGATCTAATGAAGACTTTGCTTCGTGACCCCGATGCAGACATTCGGTTGGATGACTTGATGCAAGGGGTGGGGCAGGAGGCACGAGACCAATTCAGCGACCCGAATGCTTTCCCCACCACGCTGCAGGACGAAACCTGGTCTGCACTCGCAACGGTATGGGTCGAGCACATCCACCAATACGAAAAGGGACTTCAGCCTTGCCTTGAGCTTGTCCGCCTCGCCGGCGGATATGGACTCGCTCGGCACAACGGTGCCTGGCGCCGGTTCATGGGGCTCTTTGCTTCATTGGTCGGTCAACAGACAAGCACGACCGCCCTCGCAAATCTCCGAGGATACCCGGCCCTAGTGGTCATGTACGTCGCTACGCTCGCCTCGATTTCCCGCGACAATTTCACGCCGCTAAATGGTTTTTTGGTCGAGCCCACGACTCGCGACCCGTACCGACCTGGGGACCGGATTCCCCTCCTGGTGGAAGTTGACACTACATCGGTGGCTCAACAAATGAACCCGATCGCGACCGCTCTCGCAATGTCGGACGAAGGGCGAGATATCGACGGATCGCTAATCGAGGGCCTCGTTCAGCAGACAGTTTCGTCCCGTTACACGCCGATGTCTGACCACCTCCACCATCTACTGCGGGACCTATTTGCTGACGATTTCGTCGACGACGACGACTACGCAGAAACGTTCGATCGCGCAGAGGTAATTCTGGACGCACTTGCGTTCGACGCAGCGGCTGCGGACAACCGGTACCCACGGGGAAGCTTGGGACGCTATACCTGGCGACAGAAGACGCGCCCAGTTGCTGTTGAAAAGCAGCTTCTTGATGAGCTTCTGCACGCGGGAAAGGGATGGTCGCCACTCATAGCAGGGCTCTTCGGTGGCTCAACCGAAAGGGCGACTGCGGCTCTCGAAAAGGTTGCGGAACACGCTAGCCGGCAACGCCAATCTCAGTGGCCCTGAGAAGACATTGCACTCGTCCAGGACCCGTCATCTGCCAACGGACGCTCCACGGCGCAGATAGTGGCGGCCTGTAGGTTTACACAAAAGGCTACAACCCCAGTGCGGTCGGGGGAGAAGGCGCGACGTATTGAGGAGGATGCATGCCCGTTCGGACACTTGGTGTGCTGTCGCTGACCAAATTCATCAAGTTTCAAGATGTGCTCGGGCACCTAGCGCTCCTTGTTCCTGGGGCAACAACCGCCCTAGATGTTCACGCGGACCCCATACTCGAACCGCTCTGGGATGACCTCGTTCAGTACACCCCTCGACCGGCGAATTCTCGTGCTGCAAGTGCGACCGCTGCCGAGGTCGTCGAAGACGACGAGCTACTGAGCGTTGTACGTTCCGGGCGACCGGAGGGACCTTTGCTCTTATGGTGCGCCCTGATGATCGCAGACAGCCGTCTCGATGCCGCTGCTCGGGAAGTGCTGACAGACGCTGATGGTCGATTTGTCGAGGGACTGCTGAACAAGGACGCGCTCACAGTCGCGCTTGCAAATCGGCCAGAGTTTGCGGACCCCAAGACAGTCACGAACCTGCTCAGAAACATGGACCAGGCCGGCATCTTCGTGCCCAAGCAAACAGGTCAGACGATCGTCGGAGTACAACAGTTCTTGCCGACCGCGTTCGTTGTTCCTCGTCTGCTGCGCCTCCTTCAGAATCGCGTCGAGTACTGGAAAGACGACACTCGGTTTTCGCCAGCCTCAGGTGCACATGCACTCGACTTCGCTCTCGCGCTTGGAGCGAACCATTGGCTTGGTCTAACGCGAGACGAGTTCATTCGCGGCTCGCGTGGTGCAGGCCCGAAGATTGCGCCAAGTAATCGGGGCCCGTTGCCTGCAGAGGTATCCGAGCTCGCAGGTCTGCTCACAGCTAAGCGACAAGTAGTCCTACAAGGGCCGCCGGGAACCGGGAAGACCCACTTGGCCACTGCATATATCGACTGGGCAACTAACAATCGGCGCCACGAGAGCCGCCTCCAGGCCATTCTGGACGCCCTTCCGCAGCGCGAGCGGACGCCCGTCCGCATTGCGGACGAAGTAGAGCGACTAGGGCTTTCCGCGCTCTGGGACATCGTGCAGTTCCACCCGTCCTACGAGTACAACGACTTCGTGCGAACGCTCGCTGCCGAGCCAGTACCGGGTGGTGTAACGTTCGTCGCCCAACATCGCATCCTTAGCTTGATGGCAGCGGTGGGCGTCGAACTAGCCGCGCGCGGCTCAAGCTGCGA
The DNA here is from genome assembly GCF_039615055.1 of Microbacterium sp. X-17. NCBI lineage: Bacteria > Bacillati > Actinomycetota > Actinomycetes > Micrococcales > Microbacteriaceae > Microbacterium > Microbacterium sp. X-17. The sequence continues at coordinate 5,756 of NZ_JBDHNI010000012.1, read as the reverse complement.
GCTTGTACTTGTCTTGGACGAAATCAATCGCGGGAACATCCCAAGTATTTTCGGCGAATTGCTCTACGGCCTGGAGTATCGCGACCAGCCGGTTGCGACCGCCTACTCCGTGAACGGCGATGCCTCAATCGTGATCCCCAAAGGCCTAAGCATCATCGGCACGATGAACACGGCGGACCGCTCGATCGCTGTGATCGATTACGCCCTTCGTCGCCGTTTTGTCTTCATGACCGTGCCCGCCAGCAACGTCCCAATCAGAAGGCATCCAGGGTACGCAAGCGAGCGTCATCGTGACGCAGCAATCTTGCTCTTCGAGGCCGTTCACGACACGCTCAGTGGCTCGCTGTCTGGGATTCAAGTCGGCCCCAGCTATTACCTGCCCATGGGTGCGGTTGCAGACCTGGACGAGGCCCTTCGTGAACTCTCCTCGCGTTTCGTGTACGAGGTTCTCCCGCTGCTTGGAGAATACGTACTCGAGGGGGAGCTCGACGAAGGCGACCTGGCCTCGCTCTTGACGAAGCTCTCGATCGAATCTGCCGCTTCTGCAACCGAGCAAGTGAACGCGCTCCATGTCGCTCTTCTGGACTGGACGGCCCCCGCGCCAGTCGCCGCTCAGCAAGATTCGTCCGACATCGATGTATCGTCCATTGGCCAAACCGAAGGAGACGTCGAGCCTCAGTGAGCAGACGCATTGAGGTCATAGAGCTCAGCGAGTACGGCGAGAATGTCATCGACGATGAAGTCGCGCAGCTCGTCGATGAGGATTTCTGGGCGGCGCTTGGCATAACCATTAGCAAAAAGCCCGGCGATTCCGGGTGGACGGTGAAGGCCGACGCCCTGTCCGGCATCGCTCGTAGGACCAGCCGAGATCTCGATCTGACCGTGCACATCGAACCCAAGCTGTCTGGTGTCGACATGGTATTTTTGGCCGACTATGCCTACGGTCAGCGCGGCAATGCGCTTCGTCGACCAAAAGCGTCACGTGTTGGAGTAGACAGCGGGCACAAGGACCCCATCGCGACCTTACTAATCTGGTACGTGAACTCCGTCAACGAGTTCGCCACAAGGTGGCTTCGACGGACATACCGTAGCCAGCACGTGGTGCTTGACGGAAAGGTTCGCGGTCGCGTCCGTCTAAGCCGTTACATGGCCCGTAGCCTTACGTCCGGTAGAGCAAACGAGATTCCTTGTGTTGTAACGGAACGCACGATCGACACGCCAAACAACCGCGTGTTGAAGGCTGGTCTTCGCCGAGTCGCGAAGGTCGCCATGACCTTGCGAGTTGCGGCCGCGCGCCAAGCTGTCCTTCGTGCCGTGGCGAGGGCACTTCCCCGCTTCGCGGAAGTGACCGATGTGGAAGTCACCGCGGAGCATTTGAGAGCGACAAGCACTAGAGGACCCGAGCGGCACTACGAGAACATCCTCGCGACCACACTGGACCTTTTGGAAGGTCGATATCTAGGGCAGACCCTAGGGGAAGCGCAGGTCGATTCGTTCGTGTGGAACATGCCGCAGCTGTTTCAGGAGGCGCTTCGAGGCATCTTGGAAGCGACACCGGAGTTCACACTGGAAAGCGCGCCGCGCCCATCGGCAAAGTACTTCGACTCGGCGCGAGTGCGCCTTCGATCATCAAGAATCGATCCCGACTTCGTCCTTACAAGTCTCGAAGGCGTGACGCTCCTTGACGCGAAGTACAAGGATGCTCTCGGCATTGGGGGCACCGAAACCGACCTCGTACAGAGCTTCGCTGGCCCTCGTCTCCGCGTGTCTCGACACGACCTTTATCAGCTCGCGGCTTATAGGCAGCATGCGGCATGGGACGGGGCTCCCGTTGCTCTCGTATTCCCGGTGGTCGTCGAGGCCGATGACTGCCTGCCCAATCCATATGTGGTTGAAGGGCTTGGAAAACCAATATGGTTGTTGTTCCTTGACGTTGGCAATCGCGCGCGGGAGCATATGGCGGACTTCCTCGAGTCGGTTGCAGCGCTCCGCGTCGCACCTGGGTCTTCGGACTCGCCGGAGGACTAATTGTCGGTGGTTTACTCCAAGATCTAATCTTGATACCGATCAAGATCTAAATGGAGAAGCTGTGACTCTGACTGCGCCTGAGCGCCCCCGAACGCGAACCGAGCCGCTGCGAGAGGAAGTCGAAGCTGTACCTCTTCCCCAGGTGGATGGCGGGTTCAAGACTGTCCTCGCTGATCCGCCGTGGCGGTTCACGAATCGGACAGGCAAAGTCGCGCCAGAGCACCGGCGTCTGGACCGTTACAGCACGATGGACTTGGATGCGATCAAGGCTCTCCCTGTGAGCGAGATCGTCGCGAAAGACGCCCACCTCTATCTATGGGTTCCAAACGCCCTGCTCCCTGAAGGGATCGCAGTCATGGAGGCGTGGGGCTTTCGATACGTCTCGAACGTGATCTGGGCGAAGCGCCGCAAGGACGGGGGACCCGATGGCCGAGGCGTCGGATTCTATTTCCGGAACGTCACCGAGATTCTCCTTTTCGGCGTCCGCGGAAGCATGCGCACATTGCCGCCTGCGCGTTCCCAGGTCAACATGATTGAGACTCGCAAACGTGAGCACAGTCGCAAGCCTGACGAGCAATACCCATTCATTGAATCTTGCTCTCCTGGCCCGTTCTTGGAGATGTTCTCCCGCCATGCCAGAAAAGGCTGGACCGTGTGGGGAGACGAGTCGGACGAAGACATTGAGCCGCGCGGTAAGGCCCACCGAGGCTATGGAGGCGGTGATATTGAGACGCCGGTCGTCGGACGGTACGAACGCCTTGACGGAGAGGTGGCCGAAGCTTTAGGCGAACAGCTTCGGGCGTTCTACGAGACGGGTCTCAGCATTCGCGACCTGCAGAGAATCACCGGGTATTCCATTCAGCGCGTTCGCAGCCTTCTCGAGCGCGCTGGTGCCGACCTTCGCCCGCGTGGCGGGGCTCACTGAGGTCGGTTCGCTTCTGGTCAAGGCCATTAGGGCGTCGCACACGCGATCGCGACGCCCTCACTTCGTCGTTGTCTTCGCTGCGGGAACCAACCTGCGTTCTGCGCGCGATATGAAGACGACCCCGATCAGTAAGAGGGCCGCCCCCGCCCACGCCCATGCTTGGCCAGATGGGGTTCCAAAGCCGAATGCAAAACTCGCCAGGTAGCACAAGAAGCCCCCAACGTAGAACCCCCCGGAAAATGCCGCCAGCCTTGTGGCGGATTTTCGGGTGTCCGTCTTTATGGCCAGGTAACTGGTTATGAGGCGGTCGCGGTGGTTGATCAGTCCGTCTCGGGAACTGCTGTCCGGCTCAAGCTTCGAGATGATGTCATTGACCCGTTCGATTCGACGTAGCTTGCCGCTTTCGCGAACGATCGAGCTGACGTAGTAAGCGGCGCTGGCAAGGGCCAGAATTGCACCTGCTGCTGCTGGAAACCAGCCAATATTCATAGCGATATTTCTAGCAGCCATCGAGAATGACCCGTTCCGTGAGATTGAGACACCGGGTCGGACCGACCGGCGGGTTTCAGAAATCGCCTAATGCACAACGCTCGGATACGGCTTTCTGCTCACCCTTGAACGTGTGGCATGGCGGCGGCCAACTGATACGCTCGCGCACATGGATGAGGTCGTCGCCGATTGGGCTGATTTGCAGGTGAAGCATGGCTACAGGCTCCAGCCGCCGAACGATTTCGACCACGTTTACCAGGCGCAGTTCGCTGGGTGGGACGAAACTGCCACGCGGGCGCGCTTCCACCCGATGTCTCCCGAGCTGGGCAGGCAAACTCTAGAAATCACCGAAGAGGATGGCTGGGTGATCTTTCGCGCTTCGCGGCCGTTAGACGGACCAGCTGGCTGATGATCCGGTCAGACACGAGCGACGAGCTCGCGTCAGACTTGAAGCGGCCCTCGCCGGGAGGCAGCCCCGAGGAACGGGGTTCCTCGAAGCAGTGCACAAGGCTATAAGCGAAAGCCGCCCGCTCGCGTCAAGGGCGCTTCGCGTCGCTATGCGATCGAGCACGCTCGACCCTTGACCCAGCTCCATCCCGAACCTGCCGCAGTTCACACGCAGCAACGTCGGAACACGACCGCACCCGCAGGGGTCCCTCGGTGAGAACTTTCCGTACTGACTCAAGCGCGGCTCCGCCGCGCGGTGCGCCGCGGGCCGCGCTCTCTGTTCGCAAGCTCGCGTCGCACAGCCCGCAGCGCACCCCCGGCACAGAGCTCAGATTCGGCCGGCCAGACGCACCTATCGCCCACAGCGCTGAGCGACCCAGTCCCGAAAGACCAGGCCGCTCAGCTGACAGCAACCGTGACAGCAACCCGCCGCGATCCGGGTGCGTCCCAGGCGACAGCGGCGGACGAGTACCCGCGGAATTCCGCCGATCTTGGACGCACGCGGACGCAGCCGCTTTGCCTACGGATCAGAAGGTTGGGGGTTCGAATCCCTCGTGGCGCACACTTGTGATGAGTCGGGACATGTGTTCCAGATGAGTCGCGACATTGGTTACTCAGAGAGAGCCCGGCCATCGGCCGGGCTCCTTCTGTTGGTTGCGCCAGTAGCTGCGGGTGGGGTCGATGGTGTGGGTGGAGAGCACCTCGCCGGTGTGTAGGGCGATGACGGTGATGGTGGCGTCGTCGGCGAGGGCGAGGACGCGGGTGCCGCGGTGGTCGGCGCCGATGCCGAGGTGGTGCATGCGGCCGGCGCGGCGGAGGCTGATTTTGCCGTGCTGGTCGACGTGGTCGTAGCGGATCCGGTAGTGGCCAGGGGTGCGGGGTTCAGCGGGGAGGGCCTTCGGGGTTGCCCGGTAGGCCTGCCCGGGTGTTGATCGGTTCAGGGCGCGGTGGGGGCGTTGCTCGTTGTAGTGGTCGCGAAAGGTTTCGAGCTGGGCTTGCATCTCGGCGAGGTCGTGGGCGGCGGGGCGGGCTGCGAGCCACCGTTTCTGCGTTTGGTGGAAGCGTTCGATCTTGCCCTGGGTTTGCGGGTGGCCTGGTGAGCCGTTCTTCTGGGTGACGCCCAGGAGCGGGAGCAGGTATTCGAAGGCGTTGCGGCCGCCGCCGAAGCGGGCGGTATAAACGCGTCCGTTGTCGGTCAGGGTGGAGGCCGGGACGCCGTAGTTCTCGGTTGTGTTCAAGAAGATGGCGACGACATCGTCTCCGGTGACCGGGCGGTGGGCGGTGCAGGCCAGCAGGTAGCGGGAGTGGTCGTCCAGCCAGTTCAGGATCTCGATATCGGTGCCGTCGGCCAGGCGCCAGTGGGTGAAGTCGGACTGCCAGGTCTCGTTTGGTTGCGCGGCTTGGAAGCGGATATAGGAGGAGCGTGGTCGTTTGCGCGGCTCGGGCACCACGAGCCCGGCCTCGTGGAGGATGCGCCGGATGGTCGAGGTGGATGGTGCGGGTAGGCCCTCGTGCTCGAGGTGCCATGCGATGGTGGCCGGGCCGGCATCCAACCCGTTCCCGATCAGCTCTTGCCGCAGCTGCACGACCCGCTCCCTGACTTCGGGGGCGGTCTGCTGCGGGCTGGTATGTGGTGCCCGAGAGCGCGGCTCGACCGCGTCCAAGCCGCCCTGGCGATAACGGGCAAGGAGTCGATGTAGATGCTGGCGGCTCATCCCATACTCAGCCGACGCCGCGGCGACGGTGAGCTGCTTGGAAACGACCTTCAAAACGGCGACCCGGTTCTTCGACACGAGAGCGACTGTCGCCTATGACGCGACTCATGTGTCACCTATCAACTGTCGCCTATGTCGTGAACCCAGACACC
>NZ_JBDHNI010000011.1:0-108894 GCF_039615055.1 Microbacterium sp. X-17 | reverse complement strand
TTCGACACGGCTCATTCCTCAAAGATCGAGGAGAAGTGTCACCACCAAACAGCGCCGAAGTGTCACCGATGTCCTGAGGCAGATTCGTCACCCATGTCCTGAGACATAACAGCGCGCACACTCGAAGAGTGCCTACGTGCATTCGGTATTTTCCCTTTGGTCTGGTCGTCCTTCTTGCCTGCTCTCGTTCCTAGTCTTGTTCTCTCGTTGCTCTGCTTCCTTAGGTCTACTTCACTTCTTCTCGTCCCTTCGTCTCGGCCTCCTTCTTGTCGGGCCCTTCTCCGTGCTCAGCTTTTGCCGCCTCTTGCTCCGGCTAAGCTTCTCGCCGCTCCCGCGCGCAAGAGGACCCGACCCACGCAAATGGGTCGGGTCCTTTCGTTCGCTCGTGATTACTGGTCGAGCATCCCCACGATTTTGTGAACCGCCGCGAGGACGCGCGTAGCCGAGTCGCGAATCACGGTGATGTCCGCGTCACTCCATCCGGCGATATAGCCGATGCTGTACGCGCTGGTGTCGAAGCCGCACAGACCGGCGACCACATAGGCGACCGATTCGGCTTCGACTTCCATGCGTCCACGGTGCTGCCGGTACTCTTCGACGTTTTCGATGTGGTGGAGCTCGATATGCGCTGTCTCGTGAATCAGAGTCTTCGCGGACTGCTCGACGCTGACGCTTTCCGCGAGGACCACACGCAGCGTCTCCGGATCGGTGTAACCGCTGGCATGGGTCAGCGGTTCGCGGGTGATCCTCCATCCCCTGGACTCGAGGTTGTTGGTCAGCGGGGGGATGACGCCGTAGTCGTGGTCGCCAATGAGTTGCTGGGTGGGATCTAGCGCTAGCGGTTCGGCCCCTTCGATCGGGTCGGTCTGTGCGATGTCGAACACGGAAAGTGTCGGGAAGTATCGGATCAGGCGACTGTCGTCATCTGAGCTCTCATCCTCGCCGGTGGTCTCGGTCTGCCTCTCGCGGTATCCGAAGATCTTGATCGCTTTCTCGCCTTTGCGCACCTGCCGCCCCTTCGACTGCCACTGTCGGAAGCCGGCGACCATGCTCGCTTCCGGGTTCTGCGCGAGGATCAACAGGAGGTTATTAAGGCTGTAGTTATGGAAGGAGCGCGCGAACTCCAGGAATGCCCGCCACTGGCCGCTGTCGGCGAGCCGTTGGACCTGCTCCACTATCGACGCGTGAAGCGCCTCCGCGTGTGCCTGACGCTTCTCCACGTCTCGGGTAATGGTCGTATTTCCCATGATTTGCTGCTCCTTTGCCCACTCGTCTTTCTCGCCGTTCCGGCACGAAGATCAAGAACGGGCGGAGGCCGAGCAGTGACCGGCAGGAGCGGTTGCTAAGCGCAGGAGCGCAGCGACGGAGTCTGCAAATAGTGAGGGTCGGGAGCGGAGCAGCCGGAGGTCGTTACGATCGCAGGCCGGAGCGGGGAGAAGACACACATATTGCGCCGACGCTGTCGGCTCCACGCCAGAGCTTCATGCGAGTTCGACGACGGGCGGTGGCGCCGTCGAACCACCTCTCTGACGCTGAGGGTGCACCCACGATCGCTGGCAGGAACCAAAACGGCTCCGACGGGAGGACCTGCCCGATAGGCAGGATCGGGTCCGGTATCGGCCTAGTAGGCGGTCAACGTGGGGAAATGAGCTGCAATGAGTCTGACTCCACTCGCACGCGAGATCGTTTGTGTCACAGGTGTGGGTCAGGGGCCGTCGAGGAGGAGCCGTGCGGTCAGACGCCGCCACGCCATTGTGAGAAGGGCGACGAGACCGAGCCCGGCCATTACGATCCCACGATCAAGGTCCGACAATCCGAGGTGACGGCCAGCGCGGGATAGTACCGGCCGAGGTCCGGATAGCGGTGCCCCCGTTGAAGGCAGAGGCGGCGCTGGCTGCGGCGAGGGTGGTGCGCCCTACCAAAGTTGTTCGCATTCGAAGGACTTCAGCTTTGAAGTAGTGACCAATTCTCAATTCTCGCGGGCCGCGTCAGCCGATCTCATGCCAGATATGAGGGTCGGGGGCGTCGGAGATCGGCAGACTCAATCCTCGTGCGTCCGAAGGAGAGTTGATCTGAGCCGCCGTTGGCGGCGCTGTCCTTGCGGGTTTGTGTGTCTATCCGCCGCCCGATCGTAGCTCGTTCCCGGTGCTCCGTGCCGGGCTTTCGCGGCATATCCTCACTCGCTGCGCTCCCTCCGGTATTCCACGGTCCCGGCACTCCGCCCCTCCCACTCGCCACTGATCTCCCCGCCGGAAAGGCAAACAAAACGATCAACCAGGGGAGTGATAAGGATGCGGGTATTCGCCATCGACACGAGAAACATGGGTCCGGAACTGCAGGGCGGTTTGGTCGGAGTGGACGGCTCGACGAGCCCCTCAGCAGGCGAGAGGCAGGAGTGCATAGAGACAGTAAGTCGATACGCCCTTGACGGTTGGGCGATCGCGGCGGACCCTCGAACACCGATCGGCCGGCTAGCGGCGCTGACGGCCGAGACCGCATGTGTGCCGTTCGTGGCCTTCAACCGAGTGGTCCAGCGGGGCGGTCCGGTCGTCGGGCCGTCGAGGGCTGGGGCGCAGACTCGTGAATTGTCCTGACCGCGGAGCGCGAATCGGGCCCGTATTCGGGCCCGCATCAGGTGTGATAAGTCGCCGTCACGAAGGTCCGCACTGACTGCGGGTGCGTTCCCCTCCGCGTCGGCCGCCTTAGCCTTCGCCGGGGGATTTGCCGGGACGGCTCCAGCCCGAGCAACCGCTGCGCGAGCTTGTTCCCCTCACAGGTAGCGGTGCTAAGCGTCTACCGGTGGATGGTGAGGCCTCTGGCGATCACGACCGCCGTGTCCTATGGGGGAGTATTGCGGGAGCGGAAAGCGGTGGGCCAATTGCGTCGGACGATCTCGGCGGACGCCCACGCCTTGATGTTGGCGATCAGGATGCGCCGCTTAGCCTTCTCCTCGTCGGTCATCGTGCCGGACTTGGACTGCTGCCGCCGTAGGTGTGGAACCCGGCGCCTTTCGCGTCGTGGACGAATTGGCTGTGTCGTGAAGGCACGCAGTGTCGATCAGGGAGTCCCGAGGACCCGGCGGATTGCAGCGTGCTCCGTCTCCCAAGATGGAAGTTTCTTTTCTAACGACTCAACCTGGAGAGAAGTTTCCTTCCTGTTCATAGTTTCGGATGGGTGCGTTAAGGTGCTTCCACGAGTCTGGCGTGGTGGAAAACATTGCAGAGGACCTCGCTGAGTCTGCCGCCCCGCTGGCTCGTATTCGGGCCTTGTTGCCCTCGTTGCCACCCAGCGATCGGCGGGCCGCAGAGGTCATCTCTGCTCGGGGTGCGGAGGTGCTCGGTTCGTCCATTTCGGAGATCGCGCAAGCGGCTCGAGTTGCCGAATCGACTGTCATCCGAGCTTGCAAGCGTCTTGGCTTTACGGGGTTTCAGGATCTGAAACTTGCTATCGCACGCGACGTGCGACCTCAGCTGGAACTAGTTGCAGATGAAATCCGTGATGGTGATAGCGCGACCGAGATCGTGGCGAAAGTCTTTGCGGCGTCTTCTGATGTGTTGTCGGAGGCGGTTACCTCTGTGGATACGCCGACCCTCAGTCTTGTCGTTGATGCCATGGCGGTGGCCGACCGTGTGTTGTTTGTCGGACTCGGGCCGTCATCACCAATCGCTCAAGACGCTGCATACCGCTTTCGGAGCATCGGAGTTCGTGCTGACGCACCGATCGATTCGCTGACTCAGCATCAGGCCGCAGCTATGTTGCACTCGGGGGACGTGTGTGTGCTGATCAGCCACACTGGCGCGACGAGGGAAACACTTGAGATTGCCGCCACGGCAACCGACCGTGGTGCGGTCACGGTCGCGGTCACAAGCTATGGACGATCCCCCCTCACGAGGGCGGTCGAGTATCCCCTGATCGCCGGCGGACGGCAGCTCGGCTTCCGCGTTGAGGCTATGGCGAGCCGGTTAGCTCACCTATGCGTTCTGGACTCGATGTATGTCGCCCTTGCGATGCGCGATTCGGACCGCGCGATGGCCGCCCTGGACGCACACCACGCGGTCGCTTCCCATCATCAGCTTTGAGCCCCCAACCACCATCAGCTTTGAGCCCCCAATTGGAGATGTCATGACCTCAAAACCTCGGGTCCGCATTGTTACGACGAACGATCTGTTTGGGTCGTTCTTTCACCGCAGAACCTCCTACGGGGTCCAACCGGGGGCACGTTCCCTAGTGAATGCTGTCGATTCATTGCGCTCGGGAGCTGAAGCTTCGCTGTGGGTCGACGGGGGAGATTTCGCCCAAGGGGGGCCGTTGGCTCCCGCATCAGGTGGGACGTACGGTTTCGCCACCTTTCGCGAGTTGGGTATCGACGTGGCGACCATTGGAAACCACGAGTTCGACTGGGGCGAGGAGCACGCTCGCCGTTGGCTTGGCGAGGCAGGTGTGCCGATTGTCGTCGCAAACTACGACATCGGCCTGCCGTCCACGGTTCTGCTGGATGCAGGCGGGGTGGGCGTTGGCGTGATCGGTTTGACTCACCCCGCGCTGCAGCAATTCAACAGCACCCTGAGTGGCGATCAACTGGCGCCGGAAGTATTGGTGCCGGATCTTGCCCGATCATTGCGGACGAGTGGCGCCGACGTGATTGTGACTGTCATACATGACGGGGTTGATTGGACCACCACCGTCCAGGGACCGCTGCAGATCGACACGGGCCGTATCGAAGCGTTGGTGACATCGCTGCGGGGTCATACCGATGTTCTACTTGGTGGACATACGCTAGGTCGTTTCATCGGGACGCTCGCGGATGTGCCCTTTGTCCAGCCGTGGGCGTTCGGCGCCGAAGTTGGCGTCCTGGACTGGAACGCCGATGGTTCGTGGACAACGTTCGGTGTGATGTTGGAGGAGACCGATAATCCGTGGACTGGCCCGGGAGCTTCCGCCAACTGGGCACTATCGCATGAGGTCGTAGGGGAGATTTCGCAGCCGCTGGCGGTCCGTCCGTGGCATGACAACTCGCTGGCCGAGTCGATGGCTCGGGGGATCGCTGCAAATACCGGGGCAGACATTTCGCTGGTGTTCCCTCAGCAGCTGCAGACGATGCAGTCGCCGATCGATGGCACGTTTGCGTTTCTGCCCGCCGGGCAGGTGTCTGAGGCGGACATCCTCCGGGTAGTTCCGTTTATCACTGACCACGTGTGCCAGGACGTGTTCGTCTCGGAAATGACGCTGGGTGAACTGGAGGTTCTGCTGGAGTGCGCGTCAGGTGCACGCCCGGTTGAGGTGGATGTCGCCCTGAGCCCGAAGACATGGGGCGGACCAGCAGTGGCGCGGAACCGTCAGCGAACCGGGCAGACGATCTCGGTTGCCATGGCCAGCCTGTATAGCGAACGCGCCCTAGCTGAGTCGTGGATTGGTCGCACATTGAACTGGGACCCTACGGGCACAGACCTTCGCGCTGCGCTGCGGACCGATGTCGCCCGCTGACGTTGTTCTCTCCTGCGCGGACGTGTCAGTTCGATTCGGTAACAGAGCCGTATTGACAAGCGTGAGCTTCGCGGTGGAGCACGGGAGCGTCCACGCACTGATCGGTCCGAATGGTGCAGGAAAAACAACTCTGGCGAACGTCATCACTGGGCATGCGCGAGCTGAGAGCGGGACCGTGACATTGAACGGGATACGCCTGCACGGCGCTCCGTGGCGTCGAGCACGTCGCGGAGTGGGACGCAAGTTCCAGATGCCGCGTGTATTTCCTCGTGCGAGCGCGGAACAGAATCTGGTCGCGGCCGACGCGCGGGTCGCATGGGACGGAGTTGGGGCGGTCACATGGGCGCGGCAGCTGGGGCGGCGACCAGCGGAGACCCTATCGCATGGGATCCGGCAACAGCTGGAGTGGCACATGATTGTGGCCCGGCGGCCGCATCTGATTGTGTTGGACGAACCCACCTCGGGCCTGTCGGTGTCCGAGCGTGAGCTTCTCGCCGAACAGGTACTCTCCCATAACAGGGCAAGTCAGACCTCATTCCTGATCGTGGAACACGATCTGTCTTTTGTCTCAGCGGTGGCGGACCGTGTCTCGTACTTGGAGAGCGGCCGGCTGGTCACGACGGGCACGTTCCAGTCGGTGACACAGGATCCCCGAGTCCGCGAAACGTACCTTGGAGAGTACGCGTGAACGCCGCGGGTGGTCTGCACGGGTCAATTACAGTTTCACGCGGGCGAGCCAGCATCGTGCGCGACGTAGACATCACGCTGCCGCCAGGCCAGGCGTTGGGGGTGGTTGGCCACAACGGTGCGGGAAAGTCGACACTAATCGCCGGGATCTGCGGGCTTCTGCCTTCGACGGGGACATTGGAATTCGGTGACCAATCGCTCCTCGACATGCTGCCGTATCAGCGGGCGCGCGCCGGCATCGCTGTGGTACCGCAGGGCCGACGCCTGCACCCTCAGCTGACCGTACGAGAGAACCTCGACGCAGCTCGGATCGCTCCCGCGGGACCCGGGCCATCAATTGACATTGACGTCATCTTCCCAACATTGACGTCGTTGGCGAATTTGCGGGCCGGGTTGCTCTCCGGCGGCCAACAACAGCAGGTCGCTATTGCCCGGGCGATGCTACGCAGGCCAGCCGTGCTGCTTCTCGATGAACCGACGGAGGGACTGGCGCCGGTCGTCACGGACCTGCTGGTTGACAGCCTAACGAACGCCACCGAGCACGGCATTGCTCTGCTGATTGCCGAACAACGACTAGATGTCTTGCAACGCATCTGCCACACGGTGACTGTGCTGCGCTCGGGAAATGCCGTCGCAACAGGAGCAGCCGGCTCCACCCTCGTGCGCACGCTTGCGACCGAACTCTAAGCCAGATCAAGTATTTCAACCCAGGAAGACAATCATGCCCGAAAAGAACGAAGTCTCACGCCGCTCCCTACTCGGAATTGCAGGTGCTGGCGTGGCAGCTGCGAGTCTGACCAGCCTCCTAACCGCGTGCACACCACGCGCAGTTCCGGCACCGGCATCCAGCACATCTGGCGGCGAAAGTGGCACGATCAAGTTGGGTGTGCTGTTCTCACTATCCGGTGATTTGGCCATTGCTGAAACAGCAATGCACAACGGGACAATGCTCGCGATCGAGGAGATCAATGCCGCCGGAGGGATCCTAGGCCGCACGATCCAGCCCGTCGTGGCGGACTACGCCTCGGATTTCAAGCTCGTCGTAGAAAAGGCTCAATACCTAGTTGATCAAGGTGTTGCTGCCACGGTCGGCTGCTACTCCTCGGCGTCTCGCAAGGCTGTCTTGCCAGTCTTCGAAAAGGCCGACGCAGTGTTGGTATACCCCACGTTTTACGAAGGCCTGGAGTGTTCAACGAATGTGATCTACTCCTCCCTTGTCGCAAACCAGCACCTCACTGACGCCTCCGAATGGATGGTAGAGAACCTCGGCAAGCGCATCTACATGGTCGGCTCCGACTACGTGGGCCCGCAGACCTACAACGCCATCGTGTCGAAACTGACGCAGAAGAGAGGTGCGACGGTTGTCCAGAACCGTTTCTTCCCGCTCGGTCAGACCGAGTTCGGTGCCGCGATCAGTGATATCAAGGCCACCAAACCGGATGTTGTGTGGTGCACCCTGGTGGGCGACAGCGTGCCGGCGTTCTACAAGCAGATGCTCAACGCCGGTCTTAGCGGGCAGGTCATGCCAATCATGGCCGGGATTACGACCGAGCAGGAGCTAGCAGCGATCGATACCGACGCTGCGCTAGGACACTACTTCCCGAGCTCGTACTTCGCCACCATGACCGGCAATGGCAACAAGGCGTTCGTAAACCGCTATCAGGCGAAGTTCGGCTCAAACCAGCCCACGAACATGCCGGTCGAGGCCAGCTATACGTCTGTCTACTTGGTGAAGGCCGCCATCGAGAAGGCTCACACGGCCAACCCTAAGGCGATCTTGGCCGCATTCCCCGGTGTGACGGTGAATGCACCCGGCGAAGGGCAGGTGACTGTAACAGCGAATCACCACACCACCCATCCAATCTTCCTCGGGCGAGCGAATAAGGACCGGCTGTACGACGTGGTTGCAACGTTCAAGCCGCGCAAGCCGGACCCGTTCCCGGCAGACCTGGTGGGAGCGGAGAACGTTCCTATGTGCCCGCGTCGCGAAACAACCTGATGACTATCGTCGTTGATGCTCTAACCCAAGGCGCCAGCGCAGGTGCGATCTTGCTGTTGACATCGCTAGGGCTCACCGTGATCTACGGCGTGATGGGTGTGGTGAACCTTGCCCACGGTGAATTCGTCATGCTCGGCGCATACAGCTCGGTCCTTCTGACACCCATTGTTGGACCATGGCTAGCGATTGCGGCCGCCCCCGTGGCCGTCGGAGCCTTTGGTGCAATCCTGGATCGAATAGTGATCAAACATCTGTACCGCAATCCGGTGCGTTCAATGCTGGGCACATTCGCTCTCGCGTTGATTCTGCGGCAGCTGATTACGGTGATCGTTGGCCCTGGCCTGCAGTATTCGGCGCCGCCGATCGGGGGGAGCTTCCCCCTCCTGTTCGGCGCGGAGATCTCGACGTGGCGATTGCTGGTCACGGCAGCCGCGGTGACGGCGGCAGTCGCCGTTGGTTTGTGGCTCGCCCGGACAAAGCTGGGTCTCGGGATCCGGTTGACGGCGTCCGACCATGAAATGGCTCAGATGCTCGGGCTGAAGACGAATCGACTCAGCGCCGTGACGTTCTTGGTGGGCGCTGCCCTCGCTGGGTTCGCGGGTGCGCTGATCGCGCCACTGGCTTCGGTAAGTCCTGACATGGGCAACCAATATCTGGTCGACGCGTTTCTAATCGTTGTGTTGGCTGGGCTGGGGAATGTGCGCGGGGCGGTCGTGTGGTCTGTGATTGTGGGTGTCGCTACAGCGGCGATTGCTATCCCATTTGACAATGTCATCGCTCAGGTCGCCACTTGGGCGGCGGCGTTGGTGATTGTGTCGGTACGCACCCGGACGAGGGTACGAGTGTGAGCGCCCGTCTGGTTTTCCCACTCGCGTCGATCGTGGCTGTCGTCGGCGTGACAGTTTTGCTGCCGCTGATATTGCCGTCGTTCTCGATCACATTGTTGAGCATGTGGATTCCCTTTGTCCTGCTGGCGCTAGCGGTGGACATCATGTGGGGTGAGAACAGAATTGTCTCCTTCGGGCATGGCGTCTTCTTTGCACTCGGCGGGTACGTTGCCGGTGTCATCCTGCGTGGCCATACGCAAGATTCGAGTTCCGCGAATTTGGCGTTGCTCAATGGTGGTGCCGATGGGTCTGACCCAGTCCATGCGATGTTGGGAACGCTGGCGGATGTTCGTATTGGCGGGCTGTCGGTCGCTCCACTGATCGCACCCCTGGTGCTGTGCGGTTTGTTGGGATGGCTTATCGGTGTGAGTATCTTCCGTCTGAACGACCCCGAGTTGTACGCCCCGCTGGTCACGCTGGGTGTCGGGGTTATAGCCACAGCTGCCTTCTTACGTGTTCCTTTGTTCGGGGGGAGCAACGGGCTCTCGGGGATCCCATCGCTGGTGTCGTCGGGTGGCGTTGTATCCACCTACGCGATCAACGCGGCCCTAGTGACCGTGCTCTTCGTCGGGTATTGGATCTTCCGAAGGCGGCGCTCCGGTTTGCTTTGGCGTGCGAGCGGTGATGATCCGCTGCGTTTGGAGGCTCTGGGCTTCCGTGTAGCAGGTCGTCGCGCGCTAGGGTTCGGCGTTTCGGCAGCGCTCGCGGGATTGGCGGGCGCGTTGTATGCGAGCGCAGCCGGATATGTGTCTGCGGATCTGGCCGCGGTGGGCTTTTCGGTCCAGGCGTTGGTATGGGTGGCCGTTGGCGGACCTGGGAAGCTCTTCGGTCCCATTCTGGGAGTGCTGCTGTTGCAGTCTGGGCAGCAAGCACTGAGTCAACAGTTGGCGGGCGTGTGGCCACTGGTGTTGGGCGGGTTGCTGCTTGTGCTGGTCCTTGCAGCCCCAACCGGTGTAAGCGGGTTGGTGGGGGATCTTGCCACCCGGGTAGCGGAAAGGAATGAAGCGCGTGGTGCGTATTCTCGCAATCGGTGACGTTGTCGGCGAGGAAGCAGCGCAGTGGCTGGCTTGCCGGCTTCCACAGCTTCGGCGCGCGGAGCTTCTGGATTGGGTGATCGTGAATGCTGAGAACTGCACAGTCACCGGTCCCTCGCCAATGAACGGGTTTGGACTGAGCGAATCTGTGGTGTTGTCACTGTTGGCGGCTGGCGCTGATGTGGTCACGGGGGGCAATCATTCCTGGGATGGTCCAGACGTTGCCGCCGCTTTGGCCCTATCGCGGGTGGTGCGGCCGTGGAATGTGTCAAGCTCGCTGGGTCGAGGCTATGTGACGGTGGAAAGGGACGGAGTCCGGCTCACGGTGGTGAACCTACTGAGTCCAACCGCCCAGTTGCCGGACATGAAAGCTCCTATGCCAGAGCCGATTTGGGATGCCTGGATGCGTCTTCGGAGCGAGCTGCCGAAGTCGGAGATCGTAGTTGTCGACCTTCATGGTGAGTCGCCGTGGGAGAAGGCATCATTCGCGACCGCCGTGGACGGGGAAGTGACCGCTGTCGTCGGTACCCATACTCACGATCCGAGCTTGAGAGGACATCTGCTTCCTCAAGGCACAGCATACGTTTCAGAGCTAGGGATGACGGGGCGGCTAGGCTTCACCGGCGGAGGTTTTGATCCCGCCCATTTTGCGGCGGACATGCGGGGAGAAGAATTGCACGATTTGGCGCCGTTTGCGTTAGCGACGGGTGAGATGACAGTCGGCGCAATGCTCATCGAGGTCGGCGCTGATGGTCGAGCTGTCGCGGTGGAGCGCCTCCAGATACCGTGACGGGGCTCAGGTGCGTCCTAACTCTTGAGGGTGCGGTGCCCCTTGGTGCGGGGAGGTGATACTGAAGTGGTGATGCACGCTTCGGGGGGTTGCCGGGTTCGAGCGGCGGTTCCATCGGATGCGTCCGCGTTGGCGGGTGTGCTGAACCGGATTATCACCGAAGGTGGGAAGACTGCAATTGAGAGTGAGCTAACCCCGGATGATTTCCTGGAGTGGTTCCTCGGTCCAAAATATGCGCTCGGGTGTTTCGTAGCAGAGGACGATCTCGGGGCTGTCGGCTTTCAGGTTTACGAGCGGTATCACGCAGATCTGCCTGCTGGCTGGGCAGACATCGGAACGTTTATCGAGAGCGCCCGGCGGGGAGGGGGAGTGGGGCGAGCGCTGTTTGCAGCGACCCGCTCAGACATGAGGCGAACGGGCACGGTAGCGTTGCGTGCTGTGATCCGTCATAGCAATCAGGGAGCGATCGCCTTCTATCGGGGGTTAGGGTTCGCCGAGACGTTTCTGTGGCAGGCCGATCCGGAGCAGCCCAACGTCATATTGGCTTTTGCTCGGTAACGTAGAGGTCAGCCAACACGCTTCATCTGGTCGTCTGAGTGTGCCGACTCCGGGTCAGTCGAGCCCGTTGGCGAACTGTCGAATATGTGCCGCCAGAAGGTCTGGAACTTCGAGAGCAGCGAAGTGACCCCCCTTGGGAAGATCGACCGTGTCGACCAGGTTGTACATGCGTTTCGCCCACACGTCCGGCGGTCGCTCGAGGTACGTGCCCAGGCGAGGGCTGTGGGCAATGGCGGTGGGAACCCGAATACGGCTTGCCGGCGGTAACCGGGTTGAACCGGCGGCCGCGTTGTCGAGGTAGTCAAGTATGGAGGTTTCGATCGAGCCAGTCATCCACATGAAGGTCAGCAGCTCCGCAAGCGGTGTTCGACCGACTCGATCGAAGGCATCTACTCCAAGAGCTGGGTCAGTCCAACGGTCCCAGCGGTCGAGTACCCATGCCGCCAGGCCCGCCGGGGAGTCCATGAGCGCTGGCGAGAGGGCCCCCGGCCGAGTGGACTGGATTGTCTTATAGCCAGATTCGTGTTTCCACCATTGGTCTGCTGCGGCGAGATAGTCGGCTTCGGTATCCGTCAGCAGATCGGAATCGGCTGGAGACGGTGAGAGCTCCAGGTTGGAGAGGTGGAGTCCGCGGACATGCTCGGGCGCGTCAAGTGCCATCCAGGTTGCGACAGCGGAGCCGAAGTCGGTGCCGTGGGCGATCACACTGGGGTAGCCGAGGACGGTGAGGGCCTCCACAAGTGCTCCAGCGGTGTCCCGCGTGGTCCATAGGCGGGCAGGGCGGGTGGAGAGCCCGTGGCCGGGCAGCGACGCGGTGAGGACGGGACGGTCAAGTGCCAGCAGGGGCGCGATTCGCTCAAATTCAAGAAAGCTGCTTAGCCATCCGTGGAGAAGTAAAATGGGGACCCGTTGACTGGTTTCCGCTCGCAGCGTGAAGTGGAGTGTGCAGTGCTCCGTGCGGACGGTGAGGTGCCGGATTTGGTTGATCCGGTTTTGGCTACGTTCCCAGCGGAATTCTGTGGCCCACCACTGGCAGAACTCGCGCAGGCGACTGGGCTTTGGCCCGGGAATGTCCGGGCGATGTGGCACCGGCAGCCGTGTGTGGTGCAGACGCGATTTGAGGTCGTTGATCCCCGCCGGGTCAAATGCGATGCGCAAAGACGCGGCTGCGCTGGTCATGGGAGGTGCTCCGATCGGCGAGGCGGGTCACGTGGGCGAACTCTTTGTGACAGTACTCGGGCCGGGGACTGGCGTGGGGAAACGCGGGCGCTTGAGGAGAGTGCACCCCTTTTGGGGGCGCGGGTGAGAGCGCGGCTCTGAGAGGGTGAACACCAAACAATTTCAGGTGTCGCGTCTTCGATGCTGCCTGGGGTGGGGGAATGGTGGAACAACGGCTTCGCAATGCCGCTGACAGCGGTTCGATCGTGTTGGTGGTGGGAACCGGGGTGAGCGCTGCCTTGACGGGGGGTGCGCCGACCGCGACTTGGCATGGGCTTCTGCAGGCGGGTTTGATGGCGTTGGAGCCGCACACCGTGCCGGCGACGCTGGACTACATTCGCAATGCGATCGATTACGGCTTCGGCAATGATGATCTCACGGCTGTGCTGCAGGCGGCGGATCGGATGCGGCAAGCGTTTGAGGAGGTAGGCAACTATGCCTTCACCAAATGGCTTCAAGAGCATGTCGGCGGGCTGAGGGTCGCGCAGCAACCGTTGCTTGAGGCCCTGACATCTCTACCCTTTCCGATTCTGACAACGAACTACGACACCTTGCTGGAGGGTCATGATCGTGCGTCGGCGGACTGGACTGATTCTTCCCAGATGCAGGCGGTGCTTGCTGGGAATTCGAACGCGATCGGTCACTTGCATGGAATATGGAGGCGCCCGGAATCGGTGGTCTTGACGAGTTCTGACTACACGCGGCTGTTGGAAAGTTCCAGCGCACAAGACTTGCAACGGGCGGCGTCCACCCTGAAAACTCTGGTCTACGTTGGGTTCGGATCGGGACTGGCTGACCCGAATTTCGGGCGCCTGATTCAGTGGCACCGGGAAACGTTCATCCCCTCCTCGGTGCAGCATTTCCGGCTGTGCCTGAATCGGGAGCTGGCAGAACTTGAGCGCGAACACGCGAACGACCAGATCATCCCCGTCGGGTACGGGGATGATTATGCGAAGTTGGCCGGATTCCTTGAGTCCTTGAAGCCGGCTTCGGGAACGATATCGATCTCGCCCTCGGGTATCGCCAGGGACGTGGTATCGGAGCTGCAGCTGGATTTTGAGAATGAGCTGACCACGGACGCAATCCTTGCCGAGGCGTTGGACGTCGTCGGAGCCTGCGCCTTGGCGGATGTCGTACGACCGCCCGTACTGCTGCCTGTTCCGCACGCAGATTTTGTTCGGGCGCAACGTCGGCAGACTGATGGCGGTGAAGTTGCCCGTTTGGATGCATTCGAGGTTGCGCGCTCGGCTGAGGTTGTCCTCGTGGCCGCTGATGAGAGTTCGGGTCTGACGACTGCGGTGAAATGGCTTGCGCTGGAATCGGCAACCTATCTCGGCGGCGCGGCACCGCTTTATGTGTCGTTTCGGAGGCTGGGGCGCGGACACAATCCGCTCAAGCGGCTCGTGGAAACGGAAGCACGATCGCATGGGCTTCTCCCGGATCGGGGTAGTCAGATTCCGCCGCATGTGTTGGCGATCGACGATTTCTCCCCGTATGTGGAGCACATCTCCGATCGCGCGATTCAGGACATTGCGGCCAGTGATGCGATTGTCAAAATCATTGGGTGCAAGGTGGGTGCCGAGGATCTGATTCTGGAGAAGTTGCAGCGTTTAGGTGTTGATGGACGCGTACACTACTTGGGGCGTCTAACTGCGGCGGATATCCGCGCGTACGCACAGCTTGCGTCACCGGTGGAGCATGAGCAGCTTGCGGAGCGCGTGTTGAACGTGCTTCAGACCGACAATCTCCCCCGGACGCCAAACACCGTTGCGCTTCTGATCGCGGTTTTGTTGCGCGGTGGTGCGCTCGGCGCGAGTAAGTCGCAAACGTCAATCTTGGACGACTATGTGGCGATGTTGCTGGGGCGGGGTGACCCGCATGAGGATGCGCGGCTGGGCCTGGATAAGAGTTCCCGGGAGGCACTTCTTGCTGGCTTGTCGAAGGCGCTAGTTGTACGCAAGACGGGGGGTCTGACCGAGGAGGAAACGGTTGCTGCCTTCCGGGCAATTCTTGAGCGGTTGGATTGGAATGAGTCGGCCCTTGATCTGGTGCGAAGCCTGATCGATCGGAAGATCCTGCGCAAGGACGGCCAGCATGTGGTGTTTGCGCGCAGCAGTTACCTTCACCTCTTCGCCGCCAAACGGGCAGCACAAGATCAGGAGTTTTTGGCGCACCTGCTCCAAGATCCGGTGTTCTTCTCGCCCATCCTGATGGACTACGCGGCGATCAAGCGCCACGACGCCCTCCTGGTGAGTCGTCTGAACGAGCTGCTCGCACGCGATGAATGGGCTACATCCGCGAACCCGGTGTTCGAGCTTGTCCCCTCGGAAGATGCTCCAAAGGTTACTTTGAGCGAGACGAAACCATCGCGTCATGAGTCCGGCGCGACGGCAGCAGGCGAGCTGGAAGTGTTCGACGCGTTCAGCGACACTGACGAGCCCCCCTTCCCGCTCACTGAGGAGGAAGAGCTCCCTCGCGGGGTGCTCTTAATGCGCACGCTCGAGTTGGTGTCGAGCGCCCTTCGCGATTCTGACCAGATCGAGGACATCAACCTCAAACAGCATGTGCTGGAGAATGTCCTTCTTCACTGGGGGCGGCTCATGGGTACGGTCAGCTCTGATTACGGGTTCCGGGATTTCATCGCGAACCTCGTTGATGAAATGGATGCCCCGGATACTGCCGCGTCCGATGAGGATCGTGAAGAACGCATCGATGTTTTGGTCCGTGTGTTCCCGGCCGCGATCTCCCTGGGTGGGGTGTTGCACACCCTCGCCTCCCGCAAGCTCAGCAGGGCGCTGGAACGGCTCGTTCCCGCTGTGGTGGAGCTGGATGATGATGAGCTAACAGTTGCGACGGCATTTATGATCTTCGCGCTCCGCGATGAGGGCTGGGTGCAGGCGTTGAACACTCTGTTGGCCAGGACGGGGAACATCTGGGTTATCCGGAACTTCCTTCTGCAGCAACTGCGGTCCGTTTACGTAGGGGATGAGGGAGCCGAGCGGGTTGGCGACGAGGAATTGCTGAGCTTGTGTGTGACGATCATCCAGAAGGCCCACTCGTATGGAGATGCTGAGCATCGCAATGCCGATTACAGTCGGATTCGTAGTCAGCTAATGAGTCGCAGGTTGGAGGAGCTGCTGAGCCGGCGCTCGCAAGGCGGAACGATCGAGATCGCGTAGCCGTCGGTGATCCTTGATTTTCGCCGACGGAGTTCGGTGTGGCCTGAGCGACTGGAGCCAGAAGCGTGAATGTGGATACTCGATACCAAGTCTTCGTCAGCTCCACCTATACCGACTTGATCGATGAGCGCCGTGAAGTGATGCAGGCACTTCTGGAGCTTGACTGTATTCCTGCCGGGATGGAGCTCTTCCCGTCAGCGAACGAGGATCAGTGGACACTGATCCAGGAAGTCATAGATCAGAGCGACTATTACTTGGTCATTGTTGGCGGCCGTTACGGTACGGTCAGCGCTGAGGGCTTGAGTTACACGGAGAAGGAATACGATTACGCGGTCGCACAGAAGATCCCCGTGCTGGGTTTTGTCCACGCGGATCCCGATGCGATTGTTGTGGGCAAATCCGAGCTGGACGTTGAGCTGCGCGAACGATTGATGGAGTTCCGCAAGAAGGTTCAACAGCGGATGGTGAAGCATTACCGCGGAGCAGAAGATCTCGGGTCTGTGGTTTCGCGCGCCCTGACTCGAGCAATCAAACGCAATCCACGACCGGGGTGGGTTCGGGGTGATCAGGCCATGACCGATTCGGTTCGGGCAGAGATCGCAGAGTTGCGCGCCAGCCTTGCGGAGGCCCGGCAGGCTCAGGATCGCGCAAAGCTTGATGCAGACATAACTGCGATCGATGTCAGCTTTGAGCACGGTGATGACGAGCTGACCCTCACGTTTGTGATTACCAGCGGGTTCAACTTCCGGCAGGACGTCGATCTTGAGTACACCTGGGACGAACTGATCGAGGTGCTCGGCCCCTTCATGATTCATGAGGCGCCGGAAGGGCAATTGCGCAAGATCGTTGAAGACCGCGCGTGGACTGAGCTGATCGGGATGGGCCAGAACTGGGAAGAACTACCCTATCCGAAGACCCACATCAGTGATGAGTCCTGGGGGCGATTGGTTGTTCAACTCAGGGCTTTGGGCATGATCACGGCCGGGACAAAAAAGCGCACTGTCTCCGATCGGGAAGTTTATTGGGGTCTGACCGCGGCCGGAGATGCCTACCTGGTACGGCTGCTGGCCACCAAGCGAGCCCCCCAATCAGCTGGCGACGAGTCTTAGTGGCCCGTCACTCGCACCTGCCAGTTCACAGCTTGAACTTGACCTATCGTCAAGCGGCGTCGCGACCGTGAGGAAGGGACGGAGTTGATGGAGGCAGTCGTCGTCGACATGCGCTTCCTGATCACCTCGCTCTGTTGTGGCAAGACGTTTCGTCGAGGTTAAGCGGAGCCGCCGTTTCGCGCTCTCAGGCGAAACGGCGTCCTTTCCGGTTGTTTTCTCGTCTGTGCGTTAGTTGTTCCGTTCGCGGTCTGAGCTGCCGGCCTCGTCCGACGTAAGAAGGATGACGTTTCCGTCGGGGTCTTCGACCATGGCGGCGTATGGCCCGATCGTTTTGGTGGGGGACATCCTTCCGACGTATCCGGCTCCGGTGAGGGTCGCCCATTGTTCGTCAACGGCCGAATCGATACCGACGTAGAACTCGAGCATCTGTTGATAGCCCTCGCCAGTGGGGCGACTCCACGCGGGATCGTATTGCGCGGCGAAAGAGCTGATAAGTAGGAGGCTGACACCGCTTCCCATCCGGTGGACGACCGCCGGCGGGGTGGGCATGGTTTCTGGGATGTTGAGGCCGAGCCGCCTGTAGAAGGCGAGCGTAGCTGCCATGTCTTTGACCTCGAGGATCACCATGCTGAGCTGTATCTCCATCGTTTGATTTTGCCGGTGTCCACCGACATTCGTCAGAACAGTAGACAGGTCAGGGCGCCAGGGCGGCTCGTGCAGCATGATGGTCATCGGGGTTGGGTGGGGATCGCTGCATGGGAGGGGAGTAGGTGTGGCGGGTGATTGGCGTGCCCGGTGGGTTCGGGCGGTGGGTCGGATGTATCGGTCATGGGCGCGGAAGCGGAGGCTGTCCGATAGTGTTCGCGTTCATCGGTGGGCGATGGCTCTGATCCGCCGGCAGCGTTACTGCGTCGTGGTGACTCAGGGTGCGGAAGGGCCATCTACGCGCATCGTTGAGGTGTTTCGCCCCGCGGTGGATGGAAGCATTTGTTTTGCTACAGACCCGAATAGCCGTAAGGCCGGCGAGCTAATTAGCACTGGGCGGTGTGTGTTGGTGTATGTCGATAACCGGCGCCGCGCGTACGTGAGTGTCGAGTGTGACGTCGTGGTCGAGCTCGATCTGGGCGCGCAAAGTCCATTCAAGCCGTTTTGGTCGGCGTTTTGGCCAGGCGGGCCAGGCGAGGATTACGCGATGGTTCGCTGCGCTCCGACTGCACTTGAGGTCTGGGCTGGTTTGGCTGTCATCGCACCGGATCCGTTCGGTCGGCGCAGTTTCCGACTAGAACGGCACGAGGGCGGATGGACGACACCATCTTTCCCAAGGGAACCCGTGGTGTAGGTATCCGTCAACTCGGAAGGATGGGCATTCGCGCGCCTGTGTCGGAGCGTCGGTCCGATAGGCAAGAATTGAGATGTGCCCGTGTCCATCCTGCATCCCGCTGATACGCGCGAGGTGCGGAAAGCTCGCGGAGCGTTCTTTACGCCCCCGCCGATCGTTCGTTTCATAGCTGACTGGGCGTTGCGTGAGCCGTCTGATTCGGTTTTTGAGCCCTCCGCGGGAGACGCTGAGTTTCTCGTTGATGCTGTCCGACGATTGTGTGAGCTCTCCGGCGACGCCGACTTTTCGCCTGCGGTGCATGGCGTTGAGATCCATGAGCACAGTGCGGAGGTCGGTCGGCGACGAATTCGCGAGGCTGGTGGCACACCTCATCTTGAGGTGAACGACTTCTTCCGGCTGTCGCCGGCGCATCAGTTCACGGCCGCTATTGGGAACCCGCCGTATGTCCGTTACCAGGACTGGACGGGCGAGGCGCGAGCACGTTCACGCGAAGCGGCCCTGCGGTCCGGCGTTGCTCTGAGCGGACTGGCCTCGAGCTGGGCGGCGTTCGTCGTGCAGAGCGCCGCGCTACTGATGGACGGCGGGCGATTGGGCTTGGTCCTGCCGGCTGAGCTAATGTCCGTGAACTATGCAGGGCCGGTGCGTCGTTTCCTGTTTGATCATTTCCGCGCCCTGCAAATCGTACTGTTTGAAGAGCAGGTGTTCCCTGAGGCTGAAGCTGATGTGCTTGTGCTTCTCGCGGACGGTTACAACCAAGGACCGACAGATCGAGCCACGATACATCACGCGCGCAACGCCTCGGACTTGCCAGATCTCGGCGTTGGGAAGACCTGGGTGCCCAACGATCCGGCCGATAAGTGGACGGGCGCGGGCCTGGTCTCTGATGAAGCGGTTGCGCCTCTGCTTCGACTGAAGTCGGAGGAGCACTTCACGGATCTAGAGGCGTGGGGCGATACCACGCTTGGAATCGTGACGGGCAATAACAGCTACTTCGCACTGTCACCGCAACGAGTCAAACAGTTGGGGCTTCGTCGCAAGGAGCTACTTCGGCTCTCACCGCCTGGAAGCGCCCACCTGCGCGGGCTCGTCTTGTCTTCGGATATGCTGACCCGGCTTGGCCGCAAAGGGAAGTCGACATGGCTGTTCTCCCCATCAGGTCAGCTCTCGGTCGAGGCAAAGTCGTACATCGACGCCGGCCATATGGCTGGCGTGGACGGGGCCTACAAGTGCCGAGTGCGGAAGGTGTGGTATCAGGTTCCCCTTGTGGCCCCGGCTGATCTCCTCCTGACGTGCATGAACGCTGACACGCCTCGTTTGACAACAAATCTGGCTGACGCGTACCACCTGAATTCGATACACGGTGTGTATCTGGGGGAATCGCAACGCGAACTGGGCCGCGAGCTCCTCCCGTTAGCGTCCCTTAATTCCATGACACTTTTGAACGCCGAAATGGTTGGCCGGGCATACGGCGGGGGATTGCTGAAGCTCGAACCGAGAGAAGCCGACCGGTGGGCCATGCCGACGCCGAGGCTCGTGCGCGAGCGGACAGCCGCGCTTCGTCAGATACGCGATCGCGTCGCCCGCAAACTGCAGGCAGGCCAGCTTCTTGCCGCCGTCGAACTCGTAGATCAAGCGTTACTGGTCGAAGCTGACCTGGTGACCGCGCGTGAACTGTCGCAGATCAGGGCCGCACATCACGAGTTGACGCGGCGACGAATGGTGAGGGCAAAGAGTGGCTGAGCCATCAACTAAAGACAATGCATGGGTCATCTTCGATCGGATCATCTCCGATGCTGCCCCGAGCGGTCAATACACGAATCCGTGGGTAGTAGACAATGCCGGGCGGCGATACGAGCCAGACATCCCCACGCTTGAGCTTCTCCTGGGTGTGCCGCTTTACTTGCGCGCCACGGTGCGATCGGGCGTGCGAGCGCTCGCCCTCGACGTGTGGCTTGCCTATGAGCTGCGTCGGGCAGGATTTGACCCCAACGCGGTGTGGCCGCGGGCGGAACACCCTCGAATCCTGCCTGTTCCCGTCAGCAACCTTCTCGACGCCCTTCCCAAGCCCGAGAGGGCCAGGCTGTTGGCGCGGCTGACTCGTAAGAGCGCTATTGCGGGAGTTACTTCCTCCAGCGCTTCTATCCTGGGGAAGAATTACCTCAAGCAGGTTGATGTGATCATGACCGACTGGGCAACGGGCCCTGAGGTCCTGATCTCGACAAAGCGGATGGACTCGTCTTACGGCAAGAACGCCCCCAACCGGGTCGAGGAGTCGTACGGAGATGCCAAGAATCTGAGGCTGCGCCATCCGATGGCTGCGCTCGGATTCCTTATTGCGCTTCGCTCCGACATTCTTACTAAGGAGCCGCTTGTCTTTGATTGGCTTAGTGATCTGGTCGGAAAGCTCGGGCGCGAAGACGACGCGTATCACGCGACGTGTCTTGTCCTGATGGACTATGGGGACGATCTCGCTTTAGCCGAGGAGGAAGGCGACGACGAGGAACCAGAGGATCCCTTGGCGGATGCCGGCGTCGAGATCGAACACGACGACTACGACCTAGAGCCGGTCCCGAGAAGCGATGTTGAGCTGGCCGTCGCGGCGCTGCCTGCCGTGGCTGTCCGAGATGAGCTCGTGGAATCCCCCTTACGTCGGGGCGTGTTCCTGGCCAGTCTTGTCGAGCGAACTTTGGATGCGACTCCGGTAAATCTGCATCGAGAGGCCCGCTCGAGGAGAAAGAACCCGCGACTCATTTCTGGGCTTGCCAACGTTTCAGATCACGCGCCGGTCGATGGCGCTGCCGAGTAGCTGGCGGCATCTCCCGCGAGGTGGCTGCACGCCTAAGCTATAGCTGTTCTCGCGACTGTAGCGGTGGAGCCGTCAATTCAGGCGCGTGACGGGGTCGGCCCGCTCTTGGTCCAGACGACCGCCTGCGCCACGTATCCGCGTGTCCCGTTCCAGGTGAGCGCTGGGTTACCGTGAAGCTCATAACCGAGTTCGAGGGCTTCACTGACGCGCTCGCAGAATGCCGAGTCGTCGATGCCGGTGAGGAGCCGGTACTTGGGCAGGTTTCGCTGCGTGCTTCCCATGTGCGAATTCTCCCACAGCGCCTAAGCGGGCCATCCAACTCAAGGTCAGCTGCCCACACTGTTCTGCTCGGTGTGAAGCGTATGACGGGGACGTTGGCTAGTGGCGTGGGGCCGGGGCTCGTCTATGGGCAGTGTTCGGCGGTCGAAAGGCCAGTCGCGCATCTAATCCCAACGCGCAATGAGAGTCCTTCGAGTGCCAGCGTTTGGAGTCAGGGGTCGAATGCCCTCCGAACGTGAAGGGCGAACTGCAAATTCAGGGCCCGAGCGTGATGATGGGCTACCACAACAACGATATTGCAACAGCTGAATCGAGGACCGCTGACGGCTGGCTGCGAACAGGCGACATCGCCGTTGACGACGGTTTCAGCCACTTTCGAATCGTGGACCGCCTGAAAGACATGATTATTGCTGCGGGCTACAACATCTATCCCGCCGAGATCGAAAGAGTCCTCGTCGCACACGAATCTGTCTCTATTGTGGCCGTCGGTCGTGTCACGGATCCAATTAGAGGTGAAGTGGCACGCGCATATGTCGTCCTGGCAACGGGTGCCGTCGCTGACGCGGATGGGCTCCTGGAATTCGCTCGATCCCATCTAGCGGCCTACAAGGAACCGCGGGCAATTCACTTCATGTCGGAACTGCCAACGACTTCGAGCGGGAGGATCATTCGTCGGCTTCTAGCCCCACCAGCGCCGTAGCACCAGCAGCCAGACATTGCTGGTGGGCAGGTATGTTGTTGGAGGTTAGCGGAGCAGCGGGAGCACGAGGGCAAGCAACACGAGGAGAGCCCAGGATCCCCAGGCGATGGCACCACGTACTGGTCCGGGTATGCACAGCTCGACGTTGTTGGAGTCCGGATAGATCGGAAAGACGATGCGCGGGTCTTCTGCGGTGATTTCCTGGAACGCGTCGCTAGCGCGGTTGCCGTCGTCGGTTGGGCCCATTTGACCTCCTCGTGCCCAGTGACCGCGACTATTACAGTCGGTGCTTTCGCGACACTGTAAATGAGTACGCTAGCGCGAGACAAGGTCCCACCACTCTTCCGTCAGTCTTTCGCTCATTCGCAATTGGATGGTTGGCGATCGGCCCACGGCAGGTGCATTGGTCGGCTGGTGAATGTGGAGCTCAGCCCTTATCGAGTGATTCCGAGCGTCGAGATCTCGAAGAGCTCCTCGAGTCTTGCCTCGCCGAGTTCCGTGATTCGGATTGCCCGCGTGGAGGTGGACGTTTTGATCCATTTGCGGGCGTGGAATTCGGTGAAGAGCGCTCGTCCTAATGGGCCGTTGGTATGCGGTCGCCTTTCGGTCCAATCGATGCAGCATCGTACGGGCATGTTTTCGCGTAACCGCACGTCGACGTTCGTGAGAAACTGTGCGCCGCGCCTGGTGAGCGTCATCGCCTCGATGCTGTCGCCATCCCCGTTGACGGTGGTGGGCACTTCGAGGTGGCCCCGCGCGACCATAGTCTCTGTGATACCGACGGCAAGCCGGCCGCCGAGGTGGCTGTAGCAGCGTCGCGCATTTCGCAATGCATCAGCTTGTATGTCATCGGTGAGCGAAGTGATCCTGGTGGTCGGGGCTAGTCGAGCGATGCGTTCGATGAGTTCGGCGATTTCTGGGTTGGCGAGCGTGTAGTAGCGATGGCGACCGTGGATCCTAACGGTCAGGAACCCCCCATCGGTGAGCTTGGCTAGGTGCGCGCTCATTGTCGAGGGTGCGACGCCGGCTTCTGTGGCGAGGGTTGTCGCTGGCAGATGTCTTCCATCCATGAGGGCGACGAGGGCCCTAGCGCGAGCGGGTTCGCTGAAGAGCCTTCCGATGACACTCAGATCCGGTTCCCCACCCTTTCGGCTTTCCATAAGCCTCAGGCTAGGCCCGATTCCCTTCGTTTCAGCCCGAAACTTCGTGGGCATACGGTCGTTTCATGAATGGATCGATGGCTAAGAATGCCGCTGCATTCCGTGTGTCCGCGTTCGCGTTATCGGTACTCCTGGTGGGCGCAAATCTGGCTTCTCCGCTGTATGCGACGTTTGCACATCAGCTGGGCTTTGATTCGCTGATTCTCACCATGATCTACGCAACCTATGTTGGGACTCTCATTCCGTCACTCGTTCTTGCGCCCGTGCTGGCTTACCGATGGGGATTTCGGAGCGTTGTTGGTTTTGGGCTTGTTGCGATGGCGGCTGGTGTGGGTCTCTTTGCGATCGGGACTTCTGCGGGGGTCCTTTTCGCTGCCCGAGCAATGCAGGGGGTGGCGGTTGGTATGAGTTCAGGGGCGTTGTCGGCTGCTTTAGCGCAGACGGAGCCGCGTGGTGATGTGAGTCGGGGTGCCGTCGTTGCGACGGCGGTCACCACTTTTGCTACAGGGGCGGGGCCGGTGTTGGCGGGTGCGCTGGCGGAGGTGTCTGCTTGGCCGACGAAGGCCTGTTTCCTGGCGGAGGGCGTGGCGGTGTTCGCCGCTCTTGGAGGACTGTTGTGGGTGCCCAACGAGCTGGGGCGTTCGGGGGTGTGGCGTGCGCCTCGGTTGCCTCGGATTCCTGGAGGTCGGCGCCGGTCGTTCTGGTTGGCATGTTGCTATAGCGCGCTGGCGTGGGCGGTTACGGCCGCATTTCTTTCCGTGGTTCCCACGCTCGTACACGATCTGGTGGGCGGCCCGGCATTTCTGGCATCCGGTGCAGCCGCTGGCGCTCTTCTATTGCTCTCTGGTGCCACTCAGCTCGTCTCCCGGCGATGGGTCTCAGATGCGGTGGCCCAGCGGATGGGCGCTCTTGTGCTCGTGGGCGCACTCGCCATCCTTGGCCTTGGCAGCATGACAGGGTCGGTCACGGCGATTCTCGTGGCCGCGTCGGTTGGTGGCATTGGCCAGGGTCTGGCCTTTATGGGTGCGCTCGGGACGGTCACGTCCATGACCGCGGATGCGGAGCGGCCGACGGCGCTTTCCGGCTTCTACGTGGTCACGTACCTGGCGGTAGGCGTCCCAGTGATCGGCATTGGCGCTTGCGCGTTGGTGTTCGGGCTAGCTGCGGCGATTGAGCTGTTTGTGGGGATGAGTTTGCTTCTCTTGGTTGCATTGTTGGTCGTCTCGCACAGCAGTCAGCTGGCAACCTGCGACGTTGCGGGGGTGGGGGACCCCCGCCGGAGGTCGAGCGATTGCTGATTGGTCAGTCATTGCGGACCGGACACCGTCGCCTGAATCAGGGGAGATGGCGTTCGAGTACGATCGCAGCCCCTTGGCCGCCGCCGCCGCAGATACCGGCCGCGCCGAGGCCGCCCGCTCCGCGTGCCGCGAGCCGTCGAGCCAAGTGTCCAACGATACGGGTTCCTGATGCTCCGATCGGGTGTCCGAGCGCGATTGCTCCTCCGTGCGGGTTGACCAGCTCAGGATCAATGCCGAGTTCGCGTGTGGAGTGGACGGCCACGGCAGCGAACGCTTCGTTGATCTCCGCTGCTGTGATGTCTGAGGTGGAGGCGTTGATGTGTTGAAGTGCTCGGGTGATGGCTGCTGCAGGTTGGGTTTGAAGTGAGAGGTCCGGTCCCGCGACGATGGCGTGGCTCAGAACGCGGGCGATCGGGGTGAGTGAGGCGGAACGGTCCTCCGACACGAGGACGATTGCGGCGGCGCCGTCCGTGATTTGGGAAGCGTTGCCTGCGGTGATGGTTCCATAATGGTGGAACGCGTTTCGGAGATCACCGAGACGTTCGGCCGTGGTCTCTGGGCGGATGCCGTCATCGGTGAGGACGCGGGTCGGCTCTGTTCGGCGTCTGGTTTCGATGCCGGTGATTTCGCCTGCGAGGAAGGAGACGGAAGAAGCGGCCGTCTGGTGTGAGCGGGCAGCCCAGCGGTCTTGAGCGGTCCGGGTCAGACCGAGCGTGGCGTTGAACCTCTCGGTGAGTTCACCCATTGAGGTGTGTTCGAAGGCGTCGGTGAGGCCATCGGTTTCGAGCGTGTCGATGAGTTCCATGGCGCCGTATCTGGCCCCGAGTCGAGATCCGGGCAAGGCGTGTGGGGCGAGCGTCATCGATTCCTGGCCAACCGCGACAACCACGTTGGCCTGCCCGCTGTCGATCAGGCGTACGCCTTCGATAACAGCGAGCATCCCTGAGAGGCAGACCGCGTTGAGGGTGATAGCCGGGACTGTCAGGGGGATTCCGGCAAGGAGCGCCGCCTGCCGTGCAGGGTTCTGGCCTGCCCCGGCCTGTAGTACCTGGCCTCCGTAGACGAAGTCGACGCTTTCGGCAGCAACCCCTGCATTCTGGAGCGCTGCTTGCATGGCGTACGCGCCCAGCTGCGTTGCCGGGAGGTGAGCGAGGGTGCCGCGGAATCGGGCGAATGGTGTGCGGGCGTAGCCCGCGATGACAACACTCACAGCGTCCTCTCGATGTCGGCGGCGATTGCGAACGCGGCGCCCGTTTTTGTTTCAAGCTCCTTGAGGGTGACGCCGGGCGCGGTCGCGGACAGGAGGAGGCCACGGTCGGTGATATCGAAGATGGCGAGGTCGGTGATGATGCGATCGACGACGCGGATGCCGGTAAGTGGCAACGTGCATGTGGGAACGATTTTGGGAGACCCGTCCTTGGCGACGTGTTCGGTGAGGACGATGACGCGGGGTGTCCCGGCGACAAGGTCCATAGCACCGCCCATGCCTTTGACAAGCTTGCCGGGGATGGTCCAGTTCGCTAGATCGCCTCGGGCGGAGACCTGCAGGGCTCCGAGTATTGCAGTCTGGATATGGCCGCCGCGGATCATCGCGAACGACAGTGCTGAATCGAAGACGCTGCCACCGGGAGCGATGGTGACGGTCTGTTTTCCCGCGTTGATGAGGTCGGCGTCTTCGTCGCCCTCGTACGGGAAGGGTCCCATTCCAAGAATCCCATTCTCGCTCTGTAGAGACACGGTGACCCCGGAGGGGAGTTGGTTTGCTACGAGTGTGGGGATCCCGATTCCCAGGTTGACGTAGGCGCCGTCGTGAAGCTCGGCTGCTGCCTGAGCTGCCATCTCTTCTCGTGACCAAGGCATGTGGAGGTGTCCTTCTTTCCGCTCTTCAGTGAAGTTCGACCCGCGGCCGAACGGTGAGCTGTTCGATGAGCTTGGCGCGAGGGGTAGCGCGGATGAGGCGGGGAACGAACACGCCCGGGGTCGCGACCTCGTCCGGGTCGAGGAATCCCTCGACCACGCACTCTGCCTCCGCGATCGTTTCTCGCGCCGCCATTGCAACGAGCGGATTGAAGTTTCGCGCCGTCAGTCGATAGCGCAGGTTTCCAGCAGAGTCCGCCGTGTGCGCGTGTACGAGCCCGATGTCGGGGATGATTGCCCGTTCTTGCAGATAAGTGCGGCCATCAAATACTGCGTACTGTTTGCCGATTGCGATATCGGTACCGACACCGGTGGCCGTGTAGAACGCGGGTATCCCGGCCCCGCCAGCACGGAGCCGTTCCGCGAGGGTTCCCTGGGGGGTGAATTCGACTTCTAAGGTGCCGTCGAGGTACTGCTGCGCGAAGAGCCGGTTCTCGCCAACATAGGAGGCGATCACCTTCGAAACCTGCTTGTTCTCAAGGAGGAGCCCGAGGCCGTGCCCGTCGATGCCCATGTTGTTGGACACGATGGTGAGATTGCACACGCCGGAGTCGCGTACGGCCTCGATCAGGTCATGCGGGTTTCCGCTGAGGCCGAAGCCGCCGACGGCGATTACGAGCCCATCTGTGAGCACGTCGGAGAGGGCTTCGGCAGCGGTCGAATAATGTCTCGTCATTGAAACCTCACGTCTATGGTTCTTACAATGTGGTCTCCGATCATTCCGTCCTCGGCTGTCCACCGCGACGTTTCGAGGCTTACTGGTCACGTCATGATCGCCGAGCATCAGGAGGTCCATATAGTGAGCACGGATAGATCGGCAGCGCGCCCGGCTGGGACACAGCTCGTCGGTCGTGTCACAACCCTTTTGCGTCTCATCGGGGCGGCAGAGAACGGGTGCAGTACTGCCGAATTGGCGCTGAAATCTGGACTCTCCCGGCCTACGGCGCATCGGATTTTGATGGCACTCGAGCGCGATGGATTCACTGGCCGGAACAACGTGACTGGTTCGTGGGTGCTCGGTGAGGAAATGCTCGTGTTGGGTTCGGTTGCCGCCTCGCGCGATGACAGGTCGGATAGGGCTCGCGGTGTCGCAGCGCGATTGTCGTCCGTGACCGGCGAGAGTGCGTTCTTTTCAGTGCTCCGGGGCGAGGAGACGGCCTGTTTGATCCGGGAAGAGGGCAGCTTTCCGTTGCGGTCCTTTGTGCTGTTTGAGGGGGTCCGGTTCCCTCTCGGTGTGGCCTCAGCTGGCTTGGCGATCCTCTCGTTCTGTTCCGACGGGTTCATTCACGACTATCTCGATCGAACCGACTTGGAGGAACGGTACGGCGCTCAGCATTCGCCCGAGCGGGTTTGGGAGCGCATTGCGGCGACTCGAAAGGTTGGGTATGCCGTGAACCCGGGTCTGCTTTTGGAGGGTAGTTGGGGAATGGCTGCAGCGGTGTTCAACGACCGAGGGGATCCTTTTGCAGCGGTGAGCTTGACGGGCGTGGAAACGCGATTCCGTCCCGAGCGACAAACGGAACTGGGACGTTTACTTAGGGACGGTGCGTTCGCGCTCAGCTCGGCTCGCCGGCGCCCGTAGTCAGTTAGCTTTCGCTTGATAACAGCTGCGATACCCATTGCTCGAAAGTGGTGTCAAACAGTCGAGCGGTTGGTGAGGGGAGGAGGACCTCGCCGGCCATGGATTCGTCAAGCGCGCCTCGCCAGGTGGGAATGAGGTCAACGGTCTTGCCCCGTGCCGCGAAGGTTCGGCGAGCCATGTCCACCAGATCCTCTGTTCGCGGGCCGGCGATCTCGATGGGCTGATTCTGTGGTTCACCCTCTGCCGCGTCAACAAGTGCGCGCGCCACATCGACGGGGGCAATCGGCTGCACCAGCAACGGCGCTACTCGTGTGGAGCCGTTCTGAAGGCCCCACTCAGCGACCATCTCGGCGAAGTCATGGAACTGCGTCGCCCGCACAATTGTCCAGGGGACGGAACCGGCGCGCGCATGACGTTCTTGCTCTTGTTTCCCGAGATAATGGGCGAACGTGTGAATGCGATCGACGCCAACAATGGACAAAACGACATGGTGTTTCAGGTGTGAGCGGCGGGCGGCAGCCGAGATGTTGGCGGACCCGTTTCCGAAGAAGGACAAGTTCTCTTCCGCGGTCGCCGCGGCAGTGTTGGTGACGTCGATCACTGCATCCACCCCAGAGAAGGAAGCGGTAAGCGCGGTGATATCGAGCACATCGATTCCTGCCGACCGACTCACCGCGACGCCCGAGTGCCCACGAAGGGCGAGTTCCTCCATAACCAGTTTTCCGACTCGACCCGAGCTCCCGACCACAGCAATCTTCACGAGTATCTCCCCTCCCGGTGGCTTGCGGCCGGCGCCGCCCTGCTAGCGCGCACTCCAGCCTCCATCCATTGTGTAGCTTGCTCCAGTGACCATGCCAGATTCTGGTCTGCAGAGCCACACCGCAAGGCTGGCGACTTCTGATGGCTCCACGAGACGCTTGACGGCGGACTCAGTGAGGAACACCTTTTCAAGGACCTCCGATTCCGGGATGCCGTGCAGTCGCGCCTGATCTGCGACCTGCTTCTCCACGAGCGGCGTTCGTACATACCCGGGGTTGATGCAGTTCGACGTGACGCCGAAGGGACCGCCCTCAAGAGCAGTGGTCTTCGACAGTCCTTCAAGTCCGTGCTTGGCGGCCACATATGCCGACTTGAATGCGGATGCGCGCAGGCCGTGGACGCTGGATACATTCACGATTCTGCCGAACCCGTTCTCATACATTCTGGGCAGTACGGCGCGCGTTAGCAGGAACGGGGCTTCGACCATTACTCGTAACATCAGGCCGAACATACTCGGTTCGAACTCCTGGATCGGTCGCACGTGCTGCAGGCCAGCGTTGTTGATCAGAATGTCGTACTCGAGGTCTGAGTCGTATAGGCAAGCTGTGTCACGCAAATCGACAACCCAGGTCTTTGCGCCCAGACGATCAGCAGTCTCGCGCGCGGCCGGCCCGTTCGAGTCAGCTATGGTGACTCGCGCGCCCTCGGCCGTGAAGGCTTCCGCGCATGCAAGCCCGATTCCGCTTGCACCACCGGTGATCAATACTCGTCGCCCTTTCATCTGCAGGCCCACTCCGCTCAGTTCCTATTGCGCTTCAACTCGAAAATCGGAACACCGGTTGACCAGTGCGCCAATAAGAGCGTAGCGTTCCTAACGGGCCACGAGAAACCCCAATCGTCCACCTCTGATCCCGTTGGAGCACTCGGGCGGCCATAAATACAACGGATATCCGGTCGTGTACGGAGTAAACATGTCAGAGCAATTGGTCGCACCGGGCTTTGAGACGGTGCGGGCGGAGTTTGTGGCGGCCGTAGAAGGGCTCGCGGGCGGTGCCGGGTTATCGGTGCGAATTGATAATTGGCCAGTAGTCGACGTCTGGTCCGGGCGCACAACAGACGGGAGAAATTGGACACGCGACACCAGGGTGTGTACTTGGTCGGTCAGCAAGGCCGTGACGGGAATCCTGCTTCGGCGCCTAGACCACCTCGACGCACTCAAGCTTTCTGCGCCGGTCGCCGAATATTGGTTGGAATTTGGCCAAGCCGGAAAGCGCGAGATAACAGTCAAGCAAGTCCTCACTCACACCGCTGGTTTGCCCGCAATTCCTTCGTTGCTAGAACTCGTCCAGCTGGGCTCAGGTGTCGGTTGGGACGAAGAGGATGCTATAACATCGGCAATATCGCGCGCACCGGGATTCTGGCCCGCGGGCCTGGTCATGGCTTATCACCCCTGGACGTTCGGGTGGATACTCGAGCAGGTCGTGAGGGCGGCAACATCGCGGTCCTTAGCCTCGTATCTAGATAACGCAGCAGCTGAGATAGGGGCTGGCGTATCTTTCGGGCTCCCTGGATCGGCCATCGAGACGTGGGCACCTCTGCGGAGCCTAGCCCGCCTGGACGACTTCGATCGGGAGAACGCAGTTCGTACCCTGAGCCCCAACACCCTTCACGGGATGGCAATGCTTGCCGCGTCATCCAGGAGTCTCGATTTTCAGGCGACCGCCAATTCCGCTTCCTTTCGCAAGGCAGTTCTCGTGGGATCAAACCTGTTTTCTAGTGCCCACGACCTAGCTCGCTTGATTGATCATCTTCTTGCCGACCTTCGCGCGCGCTCTTCGATGGACGTGAATATCGAGCTGGCGGTGGGCCCTGATCTCACCCTGGGTATGCCGGTGCGAAGGGGGCTTGGAGTGGTCCTTGAGGGTGCCGGTGAGCCCTTCGCCGGTCGTGTCGGAGCTTTTGGGCATGGAGGGCTGGGAGGTCAGCTCTTGATGATCGATCCTAAGCAAGCCTTGACCATGTGCTACCTCACTGACTCTCCCGACATTAGTGACGCGGCCGCCAGACGCGTTCGATCGATAATCGATGCCGTGTACGCCTGCTTGAAGGGAAGTAGTTAGATGAGTCATTTGTCCTCGACCCGTTCCAACGTCGCAGTCGGAAGTGTTGCACCTGGCTTTGAACGGGTTGCGCGTGCATTTTCTGCCAATTTTGTTGAGAGCGACGATAACGGTGCGGCGTTTGGGGCATTCGTGGACGGCCGACTAGTCGTAGACCTTTGGGGGGGATGGGCTGACAAGGAAGCGAAGCGACCATGGGATAGCGATACCTTGCAGCTCATCTTTTCGGGCACCAAGGGATTGGCCGCTGCGTGCCTTCTACTTTTATGGGATAGGGGGCTCGTCGATTTTGATGAACCTGTTGCCCGATACTGGCCCGAGTTCGCACAGCGTGGAAAGGGTGGTGTGACGATACGCCACGTCCTGACTCACACGTCTGGCGTCCCTGGACTGCGCGAGCAAGTCTCATTCGAGGATTTGACTGATTCGAGTCTCATGACCAATCGCATTGCCTCGGAACCGCTCTTCTTCCCGGCGGGTGAGGTCTTGTGCTACCACCCGATTACGTGGGGGTACATCATAGGGGAACTAGTGCGGAGGATCGACGGTCGGTCCATCGGGCGGTTTTTTCAGGAGGAGTTCGCAAACCCGCTCGGACTTGAAACCTGGATTGGTTTGCCGCCAGAACAGGAAGATCGCGTGTCGACTCTGAGACTGGGGGCAAGCTGGGGTCGGCTTGGGGGATATAGAGAACCGGAACCTGCGCGCGCCGAGTATGTCGAGGCAATTGTCAACAACCCCAGGGGCAGGCACCGCGAGCCAGTAATCTGGAATAAGCCGCCGTGGCGGGAAGCTGAGATCCCAGGTGTAAACGGTATCTCTACCGCGCGTTCAATGGCACGGTTCTACGCCCTATTCGCGCAGGGAGGCGAACTCGACGGTCGACGACTACTTAGCCCGCGAGCCGTGGAGTTAGCTCAGACACCGATGGGTCGACTTGGGCAGGAAACCGAATGGATGTCAGGAATTGAGAACTGGGTGATGGGGCCAGGATTTGGACTAAGCGAATTCGCGCCGCAACCCACTCTCAAGGTGAGAGGTTTTGGCCACAATGGGGCAGGTGGATCCATCCATGGGGCATGGCCCAAGTATCGCGCGTCGTTCTCCTACGTAATGAATGAAATGCGGTCAATGCCCGACGAGCGCGGTGGTCGCATGCTTGACGCGCTCTTTGCCGCGTTGGGCCGGTAGGGCCCTCGATTCGCGCAAAAGGCGAGTTCCGTCTGGATTTCGCGGGGCAACGTTTGGACCCGAGGCGAGTGGAATTGGTGGTCCTCAAGGCAAGGATTTACCCCGACGGCTCGACAATTGTTCTTGTTGCTGATAGATCACCAACGCAAGCTAGCCTCAAAGATCGCTCTATTTTGACAAACCTGGACTAGACAGCGTCTTCCCGTACCGAAGCCTTCAGGCTGGCCGTGACTAATTCATGAGCTCGTTCTGCGAGAGAATTGCTGCGCGGAAACGCCGGCTGGCGCGCTCCATGTGCGCACTCATCGCAGCTCTCGCAGCATCGGGATCGGACGCCTCAATTGCCTCCAGAATCGGTATGTGAACGGCCAGCGAGGTCTCCGTCTCGCCGGCTGCGTTGATGACCCTGGTCGCCCACGCGTGTAAAAGCGACTGCAGATTGCGGAGGATCCCGGCCAGCACCGTATTGCGTGCCGCATCGGCAATTGCCAAATGAAACGCAACATCAAGGTCAATGTAGAGTGCCGCGTCAGTGGATGACTCAGCCATCCGCGCAATTAAGTCGCGCATCTTCTCGACGTCATCGCGGGTTCGGCGTTCGGCAGCGAGTCCCGCGAGAGTGACCTCAAGATACTGACGCGCTTCAAGCACATCTTGACTCTTCGACTCACCCAGTAGTAGCCCCCACTCGACCACGCGGGGGAGGAGGTCGGACGCGACGTTCTTCATGTACGTCCCGGCGCCCATGCGCTGCTCCAACACGCCAAGCACACTTAGTGACTTAAGCGCGGCGCGTAGTGCTGCGCGGCCAACGCCGAGCGATTCGGCCATATCGCGCTCCGACGGCAAGCGGTCACCTGGCCGCAATTTCGCGGTGACCAGGTAATCCATTAGCTTTCGCGTCAGCTCGGACTCTAAAGACTCACGTTGAGCCAACTCGAATTTAGGAAGAGTCGACGACATACAAAGAAGTCTATGACTCGCCCAGCAACTCGTCCACCGGCACACCGGTATGCCATCGCCCACGAGTCACTCATTGGCTAGCGAGTTATTGGCCATCCAGGTCGATTGAGAACAATTGGTCTAATGGTTGACCAATCAGGCATTTGCGCGTAGGGTCACATTCCACAAGCTTCAGGCTTCGATACCTAGCAAATCGACTAACTCAAGGAGGAGTCAGTGTCCGCAATGAATCGCATGGCAAAGTCACGACACGGCGTAGCCAATTACGTGGTGGGGACAGCACTTGTCGCCAGCCTCGCCGGAGCTGTGCTAACCGGATGTTCGGATACACGGGCTACCAGCGCGGCAACGCCCGATCAGAACTCCGCAACTGGTCACCCGAGCTCGATGCTGGCGCCCTACAACCCGGACCTTCCCGCCGGCACGAAGCCAGACTTGCCAAAACGCATTGGAATTCCAGGGGATTTCAATGTTCCGGTTTCGGTCGAGCTTGCGACACAGATGCGCGCTTCTGCCGAATCGCGTGGCCTGACGTTTACCGAGGCGATTGCGAACGGCGACCTTGTGTCATTCCGGTCGCAGGCTGAAAGCATGCTGACCCAGGGGTTGGGTGGATGGTGGGTTTACGCAGGGTACAACTCTGACGACATCGAGAAGCAGTCGCGAGACAAAGGCATCTTCACGTTTGGCCTCGAGAGCGGCGTTCAGTCGCAGATGGCGGATGACCTGTATGCCCTCGGTCAGGACATGGCAACCGCCGCCGTCAAGTGGGCTGACAAGTCGATTCATGGTCAGGGGGAAGTAGTAATCCTGGCTCCGCCTACGACCTCTCCTGCTGTCGTCCAATATAAGCAGGGGATGAAGGATGTTCTCGCCAAGCATCCCGGTCTGCACATCGTAAGTGAAGAGCAGACTCCAAAGAGCGGTGGTGATGCAGCGGACACCATGGCTACTCTTCTCCAGGCCCATCCCAACATCAACATCGTTCTAGGCCATTCCGCTTCCATCGGTCCGGCACTGTCTGCTTTCGAGTCACTGGGGCGAGGAAACGACCCGAAGGTGTTCATGGCTGCAAATGAAGTCGATAGTGGCCTGCTCGCAAAGATTGGGCACTCAATCTTTCGCGCTGGGTTTGCAAATCCGTGGCCTCTGTACGGGTACGCGTACGGCCAGTACACAGCAGACTGGCTCGAGGGCAAGTCTGTACCAAAGTTGCTGACTCTTGCGAATGGTCGCTCTCTTCTACTCGACACTCCCGCTGAGGCCAGGAAGTACATCGCTGACATGAAGGACGCCAAAAGCACCTGGAACGACGTCAAGAAGCGCGATTCGTACATTAAGGCATGGGGAAATGTGAGCTACGACACCCGAAGCGACTACTGGCATCAGGCGCTTCTGAGTCTTCACGGCGTCGTTCCGAACAGATAGTGATGCGTGGAAAATTGGAACAGGTGACTGCTGAAATGTTGACAACCTCAAAGGAAGCGCCGGCGGAAGGGGTAACCCTTCCCTCGCAAGCGACACGAGCCAGCAATGCTGGCCGCCCTCCAAGCCAATCGCGCTCGTTCCTAGATTGGATCCGTTGGCGATCTGCGACAATTCCCGGAGAGGCGAGTGGTCGACTGGGACTTGCCTTCGTGGCACTCGGACTCTTCGTTGTGTTTTCAATTATCGCCCCAGGCTATTTCTCGCCGTCAAACATCGCCACAATCGGTCTTGCTGTTGCGCCCCTACTAATTGCTGTTGTGGGTGCGATGATGATGCTGACTGCAGGAACTATTGACATCAGTATCGGATCGATATTCGCACTGACGGCGGTGTGTGCGGGGCAGGTCGCCCTTTATACCTATAACGCGACGCTCGCATTCCTTACCGGCGTGGGGGTGGGGGCTGTCCTCGGGCTGATCAACGGCGTCGTTGTAAGAATGATCAAGCTAAATCCGTTCATCGTGACACTCGCCACGATGATCATCTATGGAGGGCTTGCATTCGTTGTAACCATGGGTATGCCCCTCAGCGGATTTCCACCTACGTTTACAGCTGTGGGCCGATATGAGGTCGGCGGCGTTTCGCTCGTCCTGATCGTGGCAGTCGTTGTGTTCGCAATTGGCTCGTTCATTATGGTCCGCACGAAGCATGGACTTCGCCTCTACGCAATCGGGGGCGATGACAAGGCGGCACTAGCGAGTGGTGTAAACGTTGGACGGACAATAGTCACGATATTCGTAATCGACGGGGCATTGATTGGGCTCGCGTCAACGTTGATGACCGCGCGGATCGGTATTGCAGATCCCACGGCAGGTGGGACCTTTATTTTTGACGTCCTAACCGCTGCAATTCTGGGTGGTGTTGCGTTCGCGGGGGGAGGAGGGCGCCCTGCTGGGGTCTTGATCGGTGTCACAACGATCGGAATCCTCAAGTCGGGTCTAATCTTCCTCGGCATCCCGAGCTATTGGCAGGACATCGCGACCGGAACAATGCTGATCGTTGCGATTATTGCTGACGAAGTTCTGCAGGGTTCTCGCGACGCTGGAGGATTCATTGAGATAATCCGTCGAAGCTTTGGAGCTGGTAAACGAGAGGGAACAGCCGTTGCTCGTTCCACGGAACTCGCGATTGATGGATACGAACGTGTCCGCAGCGTCGACCCGAAATTGGCCAGCGCTGCACCGATCCTGACTGCACGAGGTATTCGTCGCGAGTTCGGTGCTGTAAAGGCGCTTCGAGGAGTAGATCTCACAGTACGTCCGGGCGAGGTCGTATGTCTTGTCGGCGACAACGGGGCTGGCAAGTCGAGCATCATTAAGATTCTCTCTGGGATCGACAAGCCTGACGGTGGCGCGATTGCTCTGAACGGTTCTGAAGTCGTATTTGGGAGCGCACAGGATGCTCAGCGTGCAGGTATTCGAACTGTCTTCCAGGATCTTGCTCTTGTGCCATCGCTCAGCGTGGCGCATAACTTTGAGCTCGGCAACGAACCGACAAGACGACTTCTTGGATTCATTCCCGTCAGGGATGAGCGCGAAGCAGAGCGGCGAACTCGCGTAGCGCTTGCCGACCTTGGGATTCAGATTCAGGATGTGTTTTCTTCTGTTCGTCGCAAGTCGGGAGGTCAGCGACAGGCCTTGGCAATCGCCCGTGCAACCGGCAGCGGAGCTCCGGTGGTGATTTTGGATGAGCCAACCGCGGCGCTCGGCGTGAAGCAGACCCAGCTCGTACTTCGCGCAATAGGCAGGCTTGCCGACAAGGGGACTGCTGTCATCCTCATCACACACGACATTAAGTCCGTGTTTGCCATCGCGGACAGAGTTGTTGTTCTTCGACTTGGGGAGGTTAGCTTTAGCGGAAGCATCAACGATGTCGACGAACACCGCCTCATTTCCCTGATGGCGGGCCTGTAAAGTGGATCAAGGTCGTATGCACCCGGAACTGGCCGCGCCGCTTGAACTCGTGGACGCAATTCCAATCGCCGAATGGGCGGATACTTCTCGGCTTCGAAAGTCGCAACGAGAAACGCGTCGACGTCTCACGGAAGCGGGATATATCCCTGCGCCAGCTGCTGACGTTGAATCAATACCCGTCGCGATTCAAGCAGCCGGCGGTCTTGAGATCCCGGTTGTCACTTATCAGGCCAAGAAGCATAGCCCGAATGCGGGAACATTCCTTCACATCCACGGAGGAGCGTTTGTTCTTGGCGACATGTACGAAGAGCGGTTGCTCTGCGAGGAGCTTGCCCGGGCCGGTTTCTTGGTTGTGTCGGTTGACTATCGACTAGCTCCTGAGCACCCGTTCCCAGCTGCGCTCGATGACATCTATGGCGTTCTCAATGAGCTTCCGCGTATCGCTGGCAAGGCGGGTGTTCAGAAGAGCAAGATTGTTGTCGGCGGTCTGAGCGCGGGCGGATCACTTGCAGCCGCTCTCTGCCTCCGCGCGCGTGATGCCGGCGGTCCGCCGATCGCATTGCAGGTGCTCAATCAGCCCTGCCTTGATGATCGAATTCCCGCATCCTGGGACCCTGGGGCTGTTCCAGATTCTGAGCGAGAGGGCCGCGCGTGGATGTGGGGCAGTTATCTCGGCGGCGCAGAGCCGACATACTTGTCTACGC
The DNA here is from genome assembly GCF_039615055.1 of Microbacterium sp. X-17. Lineage (NCBI taxonomy): Bacteria > Bacillati > Actinomycetota > Actinomycetes > Micrococcales > Microbacteriaceae > Microbacterium > Microbacterium sp. X-17. The sequence goes on along the minus strand of NZ_JBDHNI010000011.1, from coordinate 71,730 downwards.
CGGGCCGGTCCAGTAACTTTTCCAGGCTCCCCTCGGCGCTGATAATCGTGGCTGAGCTTGACAGTCTCCTGACGGAGGCGCTCGAATATGGTGAAAACTTGCGGCGTGCTGGAGTTCACATTGAATCCGAAGTTATCCAGGGGGCGTATCACGGATTTGATGTGACCGCGCCGCTCGCAGCCCCCTCGGTGAGGCTTCGCCACCTTATCGTGAGTCAAAGTCTCAACGCATCCGACGAGGGGGATGATTAACACGACCCGTCCAACGAGAGATGTTGGTCGCCGGGAGAGACTTACACGGAGGTTCCTGTGATCAGGCGAGCCCCTTTGTAATAAGTTGAACTTCGGGCATCCGCTATATTGCGACCGCGTCGGCAGAATTGATCCGGAGTCATCTGGATCTTAATCCTCGAAGGATATGCAAGTGGGCTCAGGCGGAGCGGCTGGTTCCTACGGCGATCCGCTAGTCAATGGTTGAACTCATCGAGGTCACGGGTCGGTGGCAGAGCGCAAGTTATTCCGGACAGGGCGACGGCTATCGCGACGTGAGATCTCACCTCGTAAGCTTCCCGAACTCGAAAGCCGACCTCTTCGCGCTTACGGGCTCCGGAAGTCGATCCTCTCCGAAGGCTCAATCGTGGATACGTCAGCAAAGCGCTGCTCACGACTTACGTATGGTCTCAGAATCGATCAGCTCCTCCAGCAGATCTTGGAATTGTGCTGTTCGGATCTGTGCAAACGCGAACCAGAGGGCACCACCGATGACTGGGATCAGGAGCACCACCAACAACCACTCTTTTCTCATTGCAGTCGAAATGAACGGATAGAAGGCAACGTGAACGCCTGCAAAGATGGCGGCGAGGCCCATTACAACTGCAACGACGATCGACATCGTGCGGCCGCCTCTCTGTGTATCGATAATGCCGGTTTGGGTCAGAGCCTCGTCGCAACACAATCTTCAGATGTATGCGGTCTACGGCCCACCGCTAATTGGTTGACCAGTCGCCCATTGTTTGACATACTACCAATCATTCCAAGAATCAACAGAGCGGAGTTGGCCGATGACGGTGACCATCCCATTCGATGCGCAATATCTCGATGACCTCCTTTACTCGAACGGTTTAGACGCGCTCCTCGCCACTACGAAGCACAACGTGCAGTACCTTCTAGGCGGCTATCGCTACTTTTTCTTTGCGAACGCCGACGCAACTGGCATTAGTCGCTACCTGCCAGCGCTCGGACTTGTGCGTGGTCGGCCCGACGAAGCGTTCTATATCGGGGCCGGCAACGAAGACTGGGGGACCGAAGGAGGGGCTATTTGGGTCCCCGACGTGCGCAATGTGAGCTGGACAAGTATTGACACCGCTCGCGCGGCGGCAGCCGCTCTTGAGGAGCGTGGGCTTGGCAAATGCACCATCGGAGTTGAGAAATCGTTTATCCCGGCGGACGCACTCGATACGCTCCGCGAGATGCTCCCCGAAGCTCGTTTTGTTGAAGTGCATCGAGTTCTTGAGTCCTTACGGGGTGTCAAATCTGCGGATGAGCTAGAGCTTGTCCGCTACGCCTCGATCGGCATTATTGAGTCCATGCAGGCCGCCTTCGCGTTGGCCGAACCGGGTATGACGAAGTTCGAGTTGCAGGAGATATTTCGACTCGAGCAAACAAAACGAGGCATGTATTTCGAGTACGCCTTGGTGACAATCGGTGGCGGTTCAATGAACCGTTCGCCCAGTAGTGACGTGTGGCGCAGCGGGACAACGCTCTCCCTTGACTCCGGAGGCATGTATAAGGGATACATCGGCGATCTTTCGCGGATGGGAATCGACACTGATCCGACACCCCGCATGCTGAGTCTGCTTGACCAAATTGAGACTGTTCAGCAAGAGGCGCGGACGGCGGTAGCTGCTGGCAAGCGCGGTGGAGACATCTACACAAAGGCCCTCAGCACAATCTCTAAGCTCCCTGATGGTGGGAGCATGAAGTTCGTCGCCCACGGCATGGGACTAATCACTCACGAGGTCCCTCGTCTCACCGCCTCCGGGCCTGTGCCTTACCCTGCTTCGCACGAAGATGACGCGCTCGAGAGCGGGATGGTTCTCTCGATCGAGTCATGGTTTGAAGACTACGAGTCGGGATTTATCAAGCTAGAGGACACACTCGTTGTTACGGACGATGGTTGGGAAGCACCGGGCGATGACGCTCGAGGCTGGAACCGCACCGGCGTTGCCCGGTCCTGATGCCCATGTCTGTTTGGACGGTCGTACTTGACGACGATCCCACCGGGACGCAGGGACTGAGTGGCGTACCTGTTGTGGTGAAACCAACCGCGACAGTGTTCAGATGGGCGTTAGACCATGGCCCGCTAACTTATGCATTGACAAACACGCGGGCGCACTCGGAACCTCATGCCCGCGCGGTCGTGGCCGAGTTTGTAAACGCGGCTCAGAGTGTTGCAAATGAGAAGGGAGTTCGCGTCCGCTTCATTAGCCGTGGCGACTCAACGCTTCGCAGTCACTTTCCTTTGGAAGTATCTACGATCCTTGCCCGAACCGCGGCTGATGGCTGTCTTCTGGTCCCCGCCTTTCCTTCCGCGGGTCGTGTAACTCTGGACGGAGTTCATCTCCTCGACATTGGTGGTGTTCTTACTCCGGTCGCGAAATCAGAGTTTGCCAGGGACAGCACTTTCGGTTTCGAATCGTCGGAGCTAACCGAGTGGGCTCGTTCTCGTGTCCCGTACGAGTGGCGCGTCCGGGCGCTCCCCAGCAGCCTCTTCGATGCGGGAGTCGACGCGCTCGTCACCACTCTCTGCGCCCCAGATCGGTTCACAGTCTGGTGCCCGTCCATTCGTGATGACAATGACCTGGCTCTTCTAGCGGAGGCCCAACGGCGTGCCGAGAGCCAAGGGACGACCTACGTGGTCCAATCCGGGCCCCCATACCCCGCACTTCTTGCTGGACGGCCATTCGGTGCCCCGTCGTCTTTGAAGCGCGGCGCTGGCAATGGCCTGGTCCTAGTGGGTAGCCATACAAAGCTGACGAATATGCAAATCGGCGACGCGATGCGGGCGCACCCACTCCATCTAGTCGAGCTGGACACTCAGGAGTTGCTTACGAGCGGTCGTGAACGCGAGATCCACCGCGTCGTGAGAGCCTCCTGCCGTCTCCTTGACGTAGGTCATGTGCTGCTACGCACGAGCCGGCTGGTACAGAAGGGCGCGACGCCGGCCCTCTCATTGAACATCGCAACGACGGTGTCTGAAGGTTTGGCTGAAGCCGCGCGGCGCATTCTCAACCATGCGCAGCCGTCCTTTGTTGTTACCAAAGGTGGCATTACATCGGCCGATGTGGTTAGCTCCGCCCTGAATTGGGACGCAGCGATAGTAGTTGAGCCACTCCTGGATTCCACGCTCCCGGTGTGGAGGAGCTGGGAAGCGAGTATATCCGCGCCCTTGTGCGTGGTCTTTCCCGGAAACGTTGGTGCTCCGGACCTCCTGAGCCGAGCCGTCAGCAGACTAGACGATATTGCCGTGTCGAATGAAAGGTCATGGGCCAAATGATGGCGCCGCAACTGAACCTTGCCGATCAATTCCTGGCGAAGGAGAACTTGATCGGCGTTATTCTCAAGATGCCCTCGCCTGCGTCAGTCGAGCTGGTGGGCGGGCTTGGATTTGACTTTGTCATCATCGATACGGAGCATGGCCCAGCAGGTGGTAGCGAGCTCGACAACCACATCCGGGCGGCTGACGCTGCCGGCATCCCGGTTGTTGTCCGAGTAAGCACCCTGTCTCGGACCGAGATCCAACGTGCCCTAGATGGAGGTGCGGCGGGCGTAGTGGTCCCGCAAGTCGACACTGCGGCAATGGCGGAGGAAGCAGTACGACTTGCGCACTACCCACCGTTTGGCGCACGCGGCCTTGCCACAAGCACACGCGCGGGTCGGCAAGGCACGGTGCCAACGGCGAAACACTTGGCAAGGGCGCGAAAAGAAACGATTGTCATCGTCCAGATTGAATCTAGAGCAGGGGTGTCGAATGCCGACGCCATCCTCGCCGTCGAAGGCGTATCTGCTGTTTGGCTAGGCCTGAGCGACCTCACCCTTGACCTTGGCCATTTCGGAGAATATACGCACCCCGATGTCGCTTCGGCCATAGATTACACCGTGTGCGCTGCCAAACGGGCAGACATACCGTTCGTAATTATCGCTGACTCTCCTTCAGATGGCGCGCACTGGATTGACCGCGGGGCCCAGGTGCTCTTGGTCAATGTATTGACGGTGCTTTCCCGAGGCCTTGCTTGGCTCAAGAACGCACATCACAGCACCATGAATGAAAGGAAGCAACCGCAACCATGAGCACACCAGACGATGTGTTGATCAGCCCCATACTCGACCGGTTTCGGTTGACAGGCCGGGCCGCTCTAGTCACAGGCGCCGGCCAGGGCATCGGCCGTGGCTTTGCCCATGCCCTTGCTTCTGCCGGCGCAGCGGTGACCATCGTTGATCTCGACAAAAGCAAAGCTGACGTTGTTGCTGCCGAGATCGCGAGTCTGGGTGGACGCGCTCACGCCGTGGAAGCGAATGTCACCAATGAAGCCGATATCCGCCGATTCGTCGACGAAACCGTCCAGGAATTCGGGCGCTTGGATATCGCGGTCAACAATGCTGGGATCAACCGCAACGCGGCTGCGGAGGCCACCACCCTCGAAGAGTGGGACCTGCACCAGTCGGTAAACCTTCGGGCAGTGTTTCGCAGCTGCCAGCTCGAAGCAGAAGCAATGTTCCCAAACGGTTACGGCAAAATAATCAACACGGCCTCGATGGCCTCGTTGATTGTTCCGCATCCTCAGAAGCAAGTAGCATACAACGTCGCCAAGGCCGGTGTCGTCGCGCTCACAAAGACGCTCGCGGCCGAGTGGGCGGACCGCGGCATCCGTGTAAATTGTATGTCGCCGGGAATCATTCGAACGGCGCTGATTGAGGGGTCCGAAGCGCTGCGCCCGCTCGTGAAAGAATGGTTAGCCGGCATTCCAGCCGGTCGATTGGGTGAGGTCAGCGACCTGCAGGGTGGTCTCGTCTACCTCTCGAGCTCAGTCTCTGACTATATGACCGGCCACAATCTGATAATCGAGGGCGGCCAGACCCTATGGTGACCTTGCCGGCCGTTGGTCAGTTCAACGATCGCCTAAAGCGCGCTCGATTTCGACAGCGCCACGAAGGCGTGTTGACGCTCGCGTCATGTGCGCTCTCATGGATTCTCGTGCGTCGTAGGCGTCCCCATCTGTGATCGCCTCCAATATCGGAATGTGCATGGACAGCGATGATTTGGTTTCCCCGGCAGCGCTAATGACCCGGCCCGCCCAAGCGTGAAGTAGCGACTGAAGACTTCGCAAGACACCTGCGAGGACTTCATTCTGCGCGGCGTCCGCGATCGCCATGTGAAACTCGACGTCCAACTCGACGTACCTTGAAAGGTCATCAACCGCTCTTTGCATTTGTTCGACGAGCGATTCCAGCTTTTGAATGTCCTTCGAAGTGCGACGCTCCGCGGCGAGTCCGGCGAGGGAAACTTCAAGCACGGCGCGCGCTTCAGTCACGTCCTCAACGCGCTTCTCGCCGAGCAGTAGACCCCATTCGATTACGTGCGGGAGCATTTCTATCTCGCCTCCTCGAAGAAAAGCGCCGCTGCCTGGCCTCACTTCGAGTACCCCAAGCACACTCAGCGATTTCAAGGCATGTCTGAGGGCAGCTCGCCCTACGCCCAGTGTTTCCGCCATTCGTCGTTCTGACGGGAGCCGTTGCCCAGGATGAAGGCCCGAAGACGCCAGGTAGCCCATCAACTTTCGAGTCAATTCAGATTCGATTGGCTCTCGAGAGTCCAAGCCAAACGAGGGCAACGGTATCGAATGGTCCATCGTGCACTCCGCTCTACCCTCTTACGGGGCCCTGGTACGCATCAATCGACTCCACCGACCGTCCGGTGGAATTCCTACGTGCGCCGAACCGCGAAGGTGGACCGCTCTGTACACGCTTATTGTAGACAGTTTTGGTTGACCAGTCGACCACTATCCTCTATCTTGATCACACGATTACCTAACACTCGCCAGAGGAGGTCCCCTTTGAGCCCCCCGCCATCTTCGATGCCCCGATTCGAGCTTCATCACGTCGGCATCGTCGTCCCGGACTTGGAGAAGGCGATCCACTTTTATGAGAATGCGTTCGGCATGCACGTGCTTTCACGGGAGGCTGACACCGATGTCAACCCTCACGCACTGGGAATCGCTGCGGACGATGTCCGCCTGCGGGGAGCAATACTTGAGGCCGGCGGCGCCCACTTAGAACTTCACGAATACCTCACCCCAACTGGACAAGCCAGCCGCAACGTTTACGAGCTCGGCATCGGGCATATCGCCTTCGCGGTCGAAGACATCCACACCGCATTCGCGTACTTGCAGAGCCTCGGTGTGCGCTTCAACACGCAACCTCAGCTAATCATCGAGGGCGTCCTCGCTGGACGGTGGTGGGTCTACGGAACCGATCCATGGGGCAACGTCTTCGAGCTCGGCCAATCTCCCCGCCAACCTGCAGCGTAAGGCAACGAAACTAATGAGCACTCCAAGCAGCTATGCCAACAGCCTCCATGTTCATCACCTCCACCTTCCACCAACGGGCGACTTTCCCTCGTTGGTGACCGACCCCACGGACACGCTTCTGCGTGACCTCGCCCGCCAAGTCGAGAACAACCATCAGGAGACCGGTGCCATTGTCCTTCTAACCGGTTCGACCGAGGATGAGTCTGCTCGTGCACTGCACGAGGCGACATTTGAGGCACTGCGTGGAATCATCGGTGCGCTCACGGTCGAGCTTGCCGGCCGGATTCGCATCAACCTGGTGCGCGCTATCACGGTGGAAGATGCCACAACTACGTTGGATTTCCTTCACAGCCCAACCTCCGCATCGGTCGCCGGTGCAACCTTCGACCTGACAGGAGAATTCGAGTGACTGCCCTCGTAACGGGAGCCGGCGGCGCCATCGGGTCAGCCATCGTCCGTCAGCTACTCGCGCAGAACGTTGACGTCATCGCCCACGACCTCAACGAAGTCGCGTTAGAGATGTACCGGGGAGACCCTCAAGTCACCATCGCAGTCGGCAACCTCCTCTCCGAGGTGTTCCCGGAAGTGATGCGGACAGCGCTCGATGGGAGAGAACTGTCCCGTGTGGTCGCCGCGCACGGCGTCGATGGTAGCGGCAGACTGGCCGCGATCGACAGCAGCTATTACAAGAAGGTGATGGCCATCAACGCCGAAAGCGTAGTCAGGCTTTTCAGCGCGGTCGAAGCGGATCTGATTCAGTCCCCATCCGCTGGGCAACCGATTTCAAGCACGTTCGTAATCGTATCCTCGCAAGCCGGGCTCATCGCCGAGGCAGACAATGTCGCCTACAGTTCCAGCAAATTCGCGCTAATCGGATGGGCGCGCTCGCGTCGCCGCGCACTGCTCCGACGCGGCATCGCAATCCGCATCGCAGCGCCAGGTTGCACCGAGACGCCTCTGTTCTACGCGGCCCAAGAAGAATTCGCCGCAGCAAATGGCGTTAGCCTCGAAGAATTCCTCCAGCGGCGCCTCGATCGAATTGCCGTCCGCCGGTTCGCCTCTACAGATCAAACCGCGGCCGGAACCGTATACCTGAGTGAACCCACGCAACAACGCCCCTTCATCCTCGCGGCGACGGGCGGAGAGGTCCGTCACTAGAAGCCATGCCGAATTGGGCGAAGGCCGCGCGGGCTTTGTTCGCGTTCTGCAGCACGGAAAAGCTGCATCGAGGCCGTCTGAAGATCCCAGTTGCCCAGCGGCGGGTCATGCCGCAAAACTCGAGTTAGTTTGAGCAGGGTTACCCTCGGTATCGCCTGCTCGCCATGTACCGTCGTGTTCGCAAATTCCATGGGAGAGGTCGTGAGGCCTCTCTACTAGTTGCACTTGACGATCATGGTCGGCAGGCATGTTGGGAATGACAGCGGCGGAAGTAACCCTACGTGAATGCTGAATTGTTTCCGGATGAATCAAGTGAGGTGAAGTAGTCGACTATCGTCCTTGCTGTCTCAGGATTCGCCATCGAGCCCGAGGCTACGTCTTCAAATAGGCGCTTCTCGATGAGGGCCTGGAGGAGATCGCTTCCCACCTTCATCGAACGGTTCAGCTCCGACTGTGACAAGCGATTTCGACTCGTCCATATTTCTGCGTCAAGGTCACCGACGACGATCTGTCCCTGCGTGGACTCCAATGGCACGCCGGTAGCTTCCTCAGGGACCTTGAAAACACTCACGTTTGTGATATTTGAGAATTTCAACTCCTCAATGCGTCGACCCAGCTGATCTGCCGTCTCGACGCCCGGGGGCAGCGCGCTCTTACGCGAGCTGCGCTTCTTTGTCCGTGTCATGGCTCACGCTCCGCCGATGTCCCCGTGGGTGATGGATACTCACTATAAGTCCCTGTTCCGAACACGATCTCATACGCTCTTGAACTCCTGATCGAGCGGATGCTCAATACGACGAATAGGACGACCACCACCGCGCCCGTGCACATCCCGATCAAGACATCTGCATTCGTCATTCCCCGATACAACTGATCTAGACTGCTTCCGCGTTCAACGGGGTTCAGTGAGGATGTGCTTCCTCGGATGAGCACCCAGAATGAAAGCAGGAGCATCGCAATGGTTTGCGTGTATAACGCGAAGCGCGGCAGCAGGGGGCTGTTCAGTACCTCGCGCTTTGGCATCAGGTGATCGACTGCGGCTGAACCAAGCGCGACAAATGCCGGAATGAGTGCCGCCGTCGGAGGCACACTAGCCCCACCGTGAGCGAGAGACCAGCAGACCATCGTCACGGCGGTGAGTGAACCGATAAGCGCCGCGGCCCAGGCTCTGCCGACAGAGCCCGGCGGTACCTCGTTGACTTGAGCGGAAAGAGCCATTCGCACCCCGGACGCCTTGCCGTTCCCGACGAATGCGGTTACCTGACCCGGGGCGCGGGGTGAATAGGCAGCCCAGGGACCGTGCGCCGAACCACGCGGAGTTCTTGCGATTGCGGCCCTATCATGGCGAGACACCACACGCGACGACTGAACGTAGTAGCCCTCCACGGGCTGAAAGCTCACTTCGTAGTGGTTTGTGAGGTTCGCGAAGGGAAGCGGTATCAGGAACTTCGCCGGAGGCGCCCGAAACCATCGTCTCAGGCGGGGGAAGGAAAGTCCTACTGCCCCAAGAATTAGGTCATCACGATAGCGAAGGTCCACCCGCCGGGGCCTTTGTCGAATTCTTTGATCTCGATCAGTTTGAGGTAATGGATGCTCAGCATTCGGCATAGGTTGACAAAGTCCTCGGTTTCCAGGCGGACTTCGTCGGGAAGATCTTCAAGCCGAGGAAACCCACGGAGGGATCCATCGGTCCGAACGATCCTCCGCCAACGCCTTCCGTATGCGGACCCATTGCCCACGTTTGGTCGCGCGATCTCAAGTATTCTCGCGAGAGTCTGAGCGAATGAATTGAAAAGATCCTCCTCATTGGTGACGAACGGGCGGCAAAGATTGGTTATCACGCCCAAATAGCTTGCCAAAAGGATGTTGGTCACTCGGTCCTGTTCGTCGTGACTGAGGAAGCGCGCGCTATCGCTTGAGCCGTACTTGCCCAACTCGATCGGTTGTACGAACCCCTTCCGAGGCTGAGCCACGACCAAGTACAGGCTCCCCGTCTGGTGCCTCGCTGTGGCGAAGTCACTGACGTGGAGAGACACCCGCCTGTCGGCATCGTCGTTGGCGAACGCGATTTCTTCTGTTATCCGTTCGTACCAGACTTCGGGCCGGCGAAGTGTTTCGAGTATCTGTCGAGCCATATGGAGCTCTGCAGAGGGCGTTAGCTCAACCGGTGCAGCAGACTCGCTTACCCGTTTGGGCGAACGAAGCGAACGCGATTTGCGCATTTGATCCCCGGATGCTCGCTGGAAGGAGAGGTTTCCTCACGACAGTCAGAGGGTAGCCATGGCTGGGTGTTATCGAATACCCCCCACGAAGGGGCCAAAACGACACTGCTGGGAGTCACCTTGGTGCCGACCGACGCTGAGAGTCGTGCGTGAGAGCCTGGCAACACGACGATTCGCTCGCAGGGACGGTACGGGTAAGCAGAGCGCCGTAATGGGTTCTAGTGCTCTGGTGTTTCGGCTCATGCTGCCAGTCAAGGACGCATGCGACTCTATGATTGCGCTAGGCGGCCAATCGACGTGCTTATAGACGAGAGAACGATTTGTCTCGTCGTTTCAGGTCTGCCGCTCAGCATCCGAGCTACTGGCGTTGCCCTGGTCGCGAACCATGCGGATCAACCCTTCGAGGTCGCTGTCGGGGCTATAGAAAACGTGCCTTTTCGCCTGCAGAATCTGCTGCAGGTTTAGCTGCGTGGCAGCATCGTCACTCAAATCTTCATAGATCATGGTCGGGCCGAGTCCAACGAGCGTGTGAGGTCCGATGGGCAGGACATGTGTGGCGGCTTCGGCGAATGGAATGGCGCCGGTTCCGCCAGTCTGGGTGAACGAGCGGACCGCGGCGTCGCCGATCAGAAGTGGGACCACACGGGACCGGAATACTTCCAGGCTCGCGGTGTCGGCGTAACTTCGCATTCGCTCGTACAGGTCGAGGATGTCGCTCGCAAAGAGTTCATCCGCACGCCTGCGCACCTCGCGCCGAGCAAGCGAGCTCATAATAGGAATAGGGGGGGAGTCGCTCCGTATTGGGGCGACCTTCTCAAGGGACCGAGCGAACGCGTCGCTGGTCGCCGCCCGCCGCAGATAGTGGAGAGCGATGGTGTGCCGGAGGGTCTGCTGCTCCAGAGACGTGAGCCGGGACGGGTCGACGGCGGCGGTGCGGAGCGCGGCGTACAGTCCACTCTCGGTGGCGGCCCACTTGTCTTCGGCTGCTTGTGGCTCGTGCAGAATGAAGTTCGCTCGCCAACCAACGCCGGCAGGGTGTCGAAGTCGGGAGCTCCCGTAGACAAGGTCGAACGATCGAAGCTGATTCCCAAACGTCGAGCTGGTGAACTGTCTGAGGAGTACCTTCGAGATAAGGTGTTGCCGGCGAGGGGCGCTGACGCTCATCTGCCCAGTATCTCGCCGAGCGTGAACATCGGGTGCAGTTCGGGGTGGCACTAGCAAGCCCACACCAACCCCGTACATTAGAGCCGTTTCAGCAGTCCGCTTCGCCGACGAACTGTGTCGTGCCGGCTTCGACGTGATCGCAATGCGGGAGCGGCGCGAGCCAGGCGCACGACCCAGGGGACTGTCGTCGCACGCCGCGCGGAATAGGGCTCGGAGTTGAAAAGCTGGGGCGCATCTGCACCACCCCGCATTTACCCCGCACATTGAAGCCGATCGGACACGATTCTAAACTGTCCTACACAATCGAAAACCGCGAAAACTCAACGCTTTCGCACCCGAGGTGACCCAACAAGATCTACCGGAACCTAATCGTGGTGTCGCGGGTTCGAGTCCCGCCCTCGCTACAGACCAGTGAATCACTGGGAACGGCGGCTGTTGAACAGCCGCCGTTTTGTCGTTAATGGGGCGATTTGCCCACATTTTGCCCACACTTGAAAACGGTGCTGCGTGATTCGGGTGCAGCCAGGCTCATCCGCTACGCCGCGAATGCGGCTTGGCGATGTCCGTGTTCACGTCGATCCGCAGCGCGTCCTGCTGCACGGCTCTCTCTCTCTCTCTCCCCCCCCCCCCGGGGGAGAGTGGTCCCCTAACGTGGGGTAGAAGCCGAATGTAAGCCTTGGCTAGGGTCTTGTGTCTGACGCTGACAACAGCTGAGGGGATCGTTAGTGACTGACATGGGCGCGGCCGTCGGAGCAGAGGCAGACTCAATTACAGACGGGGTGGTGCAGCTTCGGTTCGCGGACGATGAGAACTCGCTGCACGCACTGAACGCTGCAGAACTTGCGCAGGTCCTTCAGGGGCTAGTTGAGTTCACGGACGACATGGCAAAGAACGGTCTTTTTGGAGACGGAATGCCGCCCGAAGTCCTGGTCCGACCCGTCAAACAAGGTTCCTTCGTACTTGAAGCGATCCTGACGTGGGCGCAGGCCAACCCCGAACCTGCGCTCGGCATTGCGATGTCGGCGGGCGGGGCCCTCGTGAAGGCATTCGACGTCGCTCTCAAAAGGCTGCGTGGATCAAAGGTGACTGACTTTGAGCATCTGCCCAATGGCAACGTAAAAATCAAATGGGCAGACGGTGATGTCAGCGAGGTTCCGGTTCCGGTCTGGACCGATCTGAACGCGATGAAGAGGAAGACCCGGCGGGCACTGAGCAAGCTAATGACTCCGCTTAGTGATCAGGCCGAGCGTCTCGAAGTGCGAGAAGCCAAGGTCGACGAAGAATCGGATTCGGTGCTGCTGTCGGAACCGGAAGCCGTAGCGACCCGTGGTGACTATCGCGAAGCCATCACAGAGCCAGAAGAGGTCGTCGAAGAAGCCGAGACTTTCACGGTCGAAGCTACCCTCCAGAGCATCGATTTCCGGCCTGGGGAAAAGTGGCGTGTAGCTACCGCACGTGGAACACGTCTTGCTAGCATCGAGGACCAAGAGTTCCTTCGCGGACTTGATCGAGGCACGCCCCTTCACAAGAATGATCTGTTCGAGGTCACAATTCGTGAGGCCCGTACGATCGCAAACGGTCGTACAACTAAGGACTGGACGATAACCAGCGCACGTCGGACGAAGCGAGGCAATGATGACGGAGATGCGGGCGCATCACAGTCGTCACAGCCGTAGGCACTCATCCGAGATCAATCTGCTTAGTGTCGCTCTCTTGCTCGCAGCTTTAGTCGCTCTCGTACTTGTGTTTGTAGGCGTGCTCGCTGGTGGAACATCTCCGATGTGGCTTCTTCTGCCACTCGGGTTAGCAGTGTGGAACATTCTTACTTTGCGAAGCTAGTTGGCGCTATCTCGTCATCGTCCTTCGAATGCTCCGAGCATGGCGGGGACTGTGTTCCAGTTAGCCGTTTGCGGTGGTCGCACTGCCTGTTGCTAACGCAGCGCGGATCAAATCGTCAGCGGCAACATTCAATCGGATAGCGACGGAATCCAGGTCGTCGTCGAATAGGTCGCTGTATGTGTCGAGCGTCATTGCAGCTGACGCATGTCCGAGCATCCGCTGGACTGCTTTTACATTCGCACCCGCGCTCACTGCGAGCGAGGCCGCTGTGTGACGAAGGTCGTGGATAGTCATGGGTGGCAGATCGGACTCTGCGAGCGCGCGGTCCCACCACGAGTTGACTGCCATCGTGGGAGTTCTCTGATATCCGTGGTGCCCGTCATCAAAGATGACGTCGTTGCGTGTCTTGCCAGCGCATGCGGCCGCGAGGGCAGCAGAGAGGAATTGAGGGTACGGCACGCTACGTCGTTCGTGCGTCTTGGGGGTGCCCACGACGATTGATCCGTTCACGTAGACAGCGTTCTCCACGACCGAAATCCGGCGCCGGCGCGAGTCGACATCGCGAACTCGCAGCGCAGATGCTTCGCCCCAGCGAAGGCCCGTATAGGCGAGCGTCGCGACGATTGGGGCGTGCTCCGCGCACGCAACGAGCAGCGCGGCTACCTGTTCGTTTGTCAGGTAGACGTGCTCGCGAGACCTTCGCCTGGGTAGCTTGATGCCGCGCGCGGGGTTAGACGGGATGAGGTGATCTCGCACCGCCGTATCGAGGATGCCGGCAAGGATGTCGTGACTTCGCCGAACGATCGTCGGGGACTTCGGCTTCTTGCCCTCGATCCCGTTGCTCAACTCCGTGATCCAAGCCTGGACTTCGCTGTGTCTGATATTGCCGATCATCGCCGTGCCCCATCGCGGCTCGACATGCAGTCGCCACGCCGACTCGTAGACGTATGTCGACGACGGCTTCAGGTGGGACCGGGACGCGAGCCACGCCTTTCCGAGCCGATCCACGGTCGCGCGAGCGGCCGTGGGATCGATGTACTCGCCCGACGCCTTCTTCGTCTCGACGGACGCCAAGAACAGTTCGGCCTCACGCTTAGTCCGAAAGCCGCGCTTGTCGGTCTGCGAATGATCGGGCTTTCGGTAGCGAACCCGATACCGCTTGCCTGCGGCTGACTCGTACGGGGTGATGCTGCCCATGACTACTCCGAATCGTCGTCCTCGCTCGAGACGTCGACGAACCCGCCGGACTCAAGCAGGCCGACCAGCCGCGCGACCTCCTTCGAGACGGCGTCGATCTGGCGCTTTACGTCCTTGTTTGCCTTGATCAGGTCGGCGTCGCCTGAGGCTGACTGCACGTTCATGACGAGGCGAAGTCGCTCGAGCTCACGTTGGAAGGTGCCGAGCTGCCGTAGCGAGCCGAGCGCCTCGATGTCGACGCGTTCGCCGGCCCATCTTGGGCGATACGAACTCAATGGTGTTGCCGAAAGCCAGCAGTCGAACTCGGCGGCCGTCATGTCGGCGAGCTCATCGTTGAGATTCGGGAGGTCCATTTTCGCGTTCGGCCTGCCGATTGGCGCCAGCAGATACGAGGGTGGGGTGCCCAGTCCGTGGGCGATATTGAGCAGCTGGGTGATGCTGATGTCGGCCTTGCGCCCTGACTCGATGTTCTCGACTACGGCCGCCGTGACATTGCCTCCTGAGAGCGAGTCGGCGAACTCGCGTGCCGTGCGAAATCCTCGCTCCCGACGCGCGAACTTGATCCGTGCGCCCACGTTGTCCTCGATGCGGAAATCAGCCATTTCAACAGCATAGACCCCTCTCTATTGTCAAACCAAGGAAAGAGAGTTATCGTAAATTCCACTGAAACAGTGCTCCTTTCTAGTCGAAATGGAGAAGATGAGATGACTGGAGAATACATTCGGCCCGTAGAGGTGGCCGAGATGACGGGACTGTCCGTCGCCGCGCTGGCACAGCTTCGCTACAAGGGGAAGGGTCCGCGCTACTACAAGCCCACGCCACATCAGGTGGTCTACAAGCCGGCGGAGGTGATCGCATGGGTGGAGGCGAGCGTACAGACCGGGACGGCGGTGCTGGCGTGACGGGTTCGCCCGTCCCAGATGTGCCGTCCATCCCGGGCGTCATCCAGGACTTCGTGGACGGGTATCTAGTACCGCTCGATCCGATGGATGACGTGCAGTGCGAAGGCTGTCAGTAGAACAGGCAGTAACCCGCGGCGTGGTCACTACGGGCTACCCCCGTTCGGGGGTAGCGTGCGGCACCAGATGGAACGGCTGATTCTTACCCCGGTTGCCGAGGTCCTGGGCTCGCGATTCGCGTCAGGACAGCGGTGACACATCGTGGCTGAGACTCCCGAACTTCAGAGTCGAAGTCACCTCTCCATCGCTGAACGCGGAGGACGTCGCCCCGAGAGTTCCATTCGCGACCCCCATCCGTACGAACATCCTCCCTTCACGAGCTGAGCTGCCGCGCGCCCTCGCGGCTGGAAAGACGGAATTCTGACGGGTCCTCTCGGACTCGAACCCGAGCCTTCGCAGTAGCCACCTCCATGCAAGGAAGGTTGTGATCTCGTGGCTGGAGGAATTCAAGTCGGCAGCAGGGCGGATGCCCGCATAGCGGAGCTCATCCGTGAAGTCGACACCCTGCGCAGTTTCGTCGTCTACAGCATTGGACGACGGCACTCGCTGGATCCCGATGATGTGATGCAGCAGATCCGTGAATCGGTCTGGCGCCGCAGCAGTACCTACGACCCGAGATCGGGAACGCCGAACGCGTTCGTGTTCGGTATCGCCCGCAACGTCCTGCGCAACGAACTGCGCAGGCACATCCCGCCCTACATGGGCCACTGGGACCAATTCGAGTCCCTCGTCCAACCGGACGCACTCACCCTGCTCATCGAACGGTACGACGTCGGTCGGTGGATGAAGCTCGTTGCGGAGTTCGTCGCACCACGCGACTGGGCTGTCGTGGGCGAGATTGCTCTGGCCGACGGCGACGCCGAGCGCGTCGGGCTCGAACGCGACCTCTCCATTCGCAGCGTCCGAACGATCCGCGATCGAGTATTCCTGACCGCTAGCACTGTTCGCGCTGCTCTCGCAGCTGTCGATGCGGACCTCCCCATGACCGGCCCGGTGATCGTACGGTGCATCCCCGATCAGGGCGGCATCCGTGAGGTCGCCAGGATGCTCGGCGACAGTTCGGAGGCAATCGCCAAGAAGCTGGACATCCACCCCGGCTCGGCCCGAGCAAGGATCGCCCAAGCCAAACGACTGGTCTACATTGCCCACACCGTGATGCGCCAGGAGCAGGCCGCATGATCGGGGTCGGAGCCACGGCCCAGGCGCTCGCCCATCCGAAGACGACGCGGAACCTCCTGATCGTCGCGATGGTCATCCTGCTGGTGATCCCGGTCGGGCTTGTCGCCCTGCCGGTCACCATGGTCCTCGCCATGGGCCCCAACTCGGTCGCCGGAACCGGAGGAGCGTGCGGCGGGTCTGCTCCTGCCGTCGCCTCGGGCCAAACCGTCGACGGGTATGGGCCGGACCAGTTGAAGGTTGCCTCGACGATCATCACCGTCGGCCAGGAGTTGAACGTCCCACCGCATGGTCAGATCCTCGCGTTGATGGTGGCGATGGGGGAGTCCGGGCTTCGCAACCTGAACCACGGCGACGCGGTCGACAACACTACGATCGGCGTCTTCCAACAAGGCGCCGGCTACGGCAGCATCGAAAAGCGGATGGACCTGGCCACTGCGGCGGGCGCGTTCTACGCACGGATGCTGACCGTGGCGGACTGGCAGACGGCGGCCCCGACCCTGGTGGCCAACGCCGTCCAGATCAACGCGGACCCGAACCACTACACACCGTTCTGGACCCCCGCGCAGCATGTCCTTATCGCCCTGACCGGCACCGCCACGAGCACCTGCCAAGTGCCGGCCGACGCCAAAGCGGCAGCCGCGGCGTTGGTCGCCGACGTGCAGTCGGGGAAGCTGACGTTCCTCGAGCCTCGCTACGAGCAGCAAGTGCTCAACATGGCCGACGGCACCGCCACCCCGGAGTGCACCGTCGATGCTCGTGTCCTGCAGCTGATCGTCGTCGCAGCTCAGGCCTTCCAGAGCGTCGGGGTGAGCGACCTCAATCGACGCTGCACCGGCATGACCCCGGGAGCGGGCACCGCTTCCGCGCACTGGAAGGGCAAGGCGGTCGACTTCTACGCCCTCAATCATCGCTCCCTCACCGGATCCGATGACCTCTCACTCCAGCTGATCCACGTCCTGGACCCGTACGCCCCGCACGGATCCAGCCTCGGCCAAAGCGACTGCCGAGCCCGGGCCAAGGTGCACACCGGGCTGCTGCTGAACTTCACCGACGCCTTTCCCGATACCTGCACACACCAGCACATCCAGGTGCCCTGAGAAACGAATTTCCGATTTGCGCGTCAAAACTCGCCCCGACACACAACGTGTAGGTGAAGGGCGCATACGAAACCGAGGTGAACCACGATGAACAAGAAACTGATCGCACTCGCTGCCCTCCTGCCATGCCTGGCCCTGGTCGGCTGCGTCAGCACTGCTGCACCGGACCGAGACCCCTCCTTCACGACCGTGGCACCGGCCGCGACGCCGACGGCGGATCCGACCATGCCCATCGCCGACGGCATCGTGGACACCGTGTGGGTCGAAGTCTTCGGCGGCACCACCTTCACCGCCAAAACCGGCTGCAAATGCACGCTCCCCGGAACCACGGCAGAACTCTTCCCGGCCGGCACACCAGTGCTGTTTCTGAAGGTCACCCTCACCGGCGAGTGGAAGCCGTCGCAAGGCAGCCAGACCACCCAGGACGTCACCGGCACCACTCTCAAGGGAACCCAGTTCGACGGCCGACCGGAGCCTGCCGTCCTAGACAGCGTCGACGGACCGGCCGCTGCGAAAGCCGCCGGACTGCCGTGGCTTCCCGGCGGCCTCTTCCACGGCAAGACGGACTGGACCATCCAGAACAACAAAGGCCGCTCCTTCGCGGCCGCCTTCTACCTCCCGGCCGGCGTCGACCGTCTCGTCCTCACCGTCGACGTTCCTTCCGAAGGACAGGCCACGCACCTCTTCGTGACCCTCCCGGAAGCCGCCGTCCGAGCCTCGACCGCGAGCGGGGAGTGAACCCTAATGGACCTCGTCAACACCCTGCTCGGCCTGTTGGCCATTATCTGTCTCTGCCTCGCAGGAATCGCCGCCTCCGGCTACCTCGCCGCCAAACGACTCAACGACGCGCCTGCCAACGAACCAACCACCCCCGACCGCACCGATGAGAGGAACACCGAATCATGAACGCACTCAACGAAGCCCTGGTCACCGTCCACGCACGCATCGTCACCGTCGCGGCGGTACCGAACCCGAGCCCGGACTTCTCAGGTCCCGGCGTCGGAGCGCTGCAGGCAATCGCCAACGTCGTGTTCGCTATCGTGCTCATCCTCGCCATCATCGGCGGGCTGATCGCGGCCGGGTTCATCGTCGTCGGCCACATCTCCAGCAATGGGCGCGTCCAGAAGGCCGGCATCGTCGGCCTAATCAGCTGCATCGCAGGAGTCGCCGTCGCCGGCGGCATCGCCGGGCTGATCAACTGGGGCCAGTCGCTGCACGTGGCGTGATCACCATGATCGACATCCTCGCCGCAGCTCCACCGGATCCGTTCACGCCGAACTACGGATGCTTCGTCTCCGACTTCGGCTGCCAAGCCTCGCAAACCGTTGCCGGGTTCATGGCCTCCACCATCGTCAACCTCGGCAACTTCATCGCCACGATGATCGCCGGATCGTTCAACACCAACATCGACCAGGGCAGCTGGAGCATTGCCCACTCGCAGTTCCTGTTCTGGGTGGCCGTCACGGCCCCGGTCATCCTGATCATCGCGCTCGTCCAGATCGGGATCGCGATGATCCTGCAGGACTGGGCGCGGATCGGACGCACCGCCGCGGGTGCTGCGCTCGCCATCCCCTTCAGCGCGATCTGCGTGTGGGCCATGCAACAGTTCTCCGGCATCACCGACACCGTCACCCGCAGTCTTACGACCGCGGCCCAGGGCGGCGACCTCAGCCAGAGTCTGCTGCGCGTGGTCGGCCTGTTCGACCTGCCGAAGCAATCCGCCAACACAGTCATGCACAGTGCCCAGTTCACCCAGGGCGGCGTCATATTCGTGATGGCGCAGCAAGGTGCCCAAGGCCCCGAGGGCATCGGCGAATACGTCATGGCGCTGCTCGTCGTCGGACTCATGATGATCGCCTCCCTCTTTCTGTTCATCGCGATGTCGATCCGCGAATTCGGACTCCTCGCTCTCGCCGCGATGGCCCCGATCGGGCTGATGATGATCGGCCAACCCAAGCTCACCGCGTGGGCGCAACGCTGGATGAACCTCTCGGTCGGACTGCTGATCGCCAAACCCTTAGCGGCGGGGGTCGTGCTCCTCGCGGTCGAGCTGACGAAGGCCAGCCTCAGCATCGGCGTGATCCTCGTCGCTGCCGGAGCCGTGATCGCCGCCTCGTTCAGCCCGCTGTGGGCTACCAAACTCGTCTCCTTCGCGGGAGCCGAAGTCGGCACCGCCCTCCATCACCGGTTCTCAGTCCGCGACCAGTTCTCGCGGGCCTCCACTGCTTCCGCGCCCGTCCGCACTGCGGCACGGGTCATCAAGGTTGGGAGATAACCCATGACCACCTTTACCGCCGACCAGGTTATCACCGACGAGGGCGCACCCCGGGTCCGCTTCGCCGCACGCGAGCGTCGCGGGATTTTCCTCGGCCTCACCTTCATGCAGCTCATGGTCATCGGCGCCGCCGTCGCGATCCTGCTCGGGACACTATTCGCGGACCCGAACGCACTGTGGGTGATGTTGCCGGTCATCGCTGCGATCACCTTCTTCGCGCTCGCCACCTACCGACGCGAACCCGTCATTGTGATCGTCGCCCAGGCCGCCCGCTACGTCCTGCGTGGCATGGCCGGGCAGACCGTGTTCCGCCGCGACGTCTGGTTCCGGGTCTCCGTCGCCTCGCTCAACGTAGGGCATGCACAGATCGCCGCGGCGACCCCTGTCGTGACCTCCAAGTTCCTTCTGCCGGGTGCGCTCGGCGACGTGCAGATCGTTCAGATCCCCGGTGCCGGAGGCTTCATCTACAACGCCCGCGGGCGTCTCGCTTCGGTCACCGTCAGGGTCGGGTCCAAAGCGTGGGCGCTCCGCGATAAGGGCACTCAGGAGGCCGCCTACGACGGCTTCGTGGAATGGCTCAGTTCCCTGGAGAACTTGCCCGGCATCCGGGAAACCAGCATCCGAATCCGCGTCGACCGGGCATCGTCCACCCATCTGCGGGACTACCTCGTTGCCCGCGAGGGCGATTTCGATCCCCAGGTCAGTGCCGAGCTGCGCGGCGAGTATTGGGCGCTGACCCAGGCGGCGTCGAAGCGGTCGATGGGGTTCACCAACTACATCACCCTCACCTTCGACACCGCCGCTCTCAACGGAGCCATCCGTGACGCCGGCAAGGGGCTGACCGGGCTCGCTTCGGTGCTCAAGGAGCGGGTGGCAGGGATCGAGACCTCGATGGAGCATGCCCGGCTCACCCCGGCCGGCTGGCTGACCTCGGATGAGCTCGATGAGCTGAACGCTCTTTCCGCAGACCCTGTGGCCGCGGCCACCCGGCGTGAGCAGGACTCGAGTGTGGCTACTGCGCCGTCGCCGGTGATGGGGATCGACGAGGGTTGGGATTCGATGCGGGTGGACGAGTCCTGGCACCAGACGTTCTGGGTCGCCGAATGGCCCCGCACCGACGTGCGCACGGGGTTCCTCGAACCGCTCCTTTATGCCGGGGACGCGACCCGGGTGATCACCCTGCAGGTGCGCCCGGTGGCGACGCACAAGGCGCTGGCCCAGCTGAACCGGGCCCAGTCCGACATGGAGACCGCAGCGACGATTCGGATGAAGCTGTCCTCCCGGATCCCGCTCACCCACCTCCGCGAGGAGGAGGACCTGGCCGTGCGGGAGCACGACCTCGTCGACGGGTTCGGCGACGTCCAGTACCGCGGGTTCGTCACCATCTCCGCCGAGTCCAAAGACGCCCTCGCGAAGGCCCGCACCGACATTGAACAGGCCTCGCACCCGGCACGGCTCGTATTGGCGTCGATGGCCGGTCAGCAGGCCGCGGGGTTCGTGACCGCGGCGCTGCCGGTGCCGCTGGAAGGGGAGTGAGTGCGATGAAGCCCAACTCGGTCATCGGCCGCATCCCCGCGAACGAGAAGCCCGGAGCAAACGGCCGCCATCGCCAGAACACGTCCGCCGACAAGAACTCGAACTGGAAGCTGCAGACCGCGGAGTTGCCGGCGTCGAAGATGCCGGCCTGGGGGTGGAAGCAGCCGCACAATCTGCGTGGCCCACTGCGCGCCACCCCACCCGCGCACCGCTGCTCGTCCAAGGTCCTCGGCGGCGCGTACCCGTTCCTGGCCGAGACCGGGGACATCCTCACCGGTGCGTACATCGGCGAGAACCTGCTCTCCCGTGCGCCGTTCTGCTTCGACCCGTGGGACGCCTATTCCGCCGAGGCCGTTCGCTCTCACTCGGTCGCCATCCTCGGAGTGAAGGGGACCGGGAAGTCGATGCTGGCGAAGTCCTGGTCCTCCCGGCTGGCGCGGTTGGGGCGGAAGATCGCGGTGCCACACGACCCGAACGGTGAGTGGGTGCGTGTCGCCGCCTATGTCGGGGGCACCTCCATCAGCGTCGGGCCTGGTAAAGCGGCCCGGATCAACCTGCTCGATGAAGGGCCACGGGATCTCTCCTTCTCGGATGAGGACTGGAACCAGAACGTCCTCCAGTACCGGCGGGCGACGCTGAAGACGATCATCCGCCGCCTCCGCGAAGGCGGGAACCTGGAACCGGTGGAGCACACCGCCCTCGACGTCGCTCTCGACGCCCTCCGGGGCCAGTCGACCGTGACCATCACGCACGTCTACAACCGCCTCGTCGACCCCGATGGAGCGCTTCCGGTTGAGGTCGCGGAAGCCGGCCACCGGCTCGCGCACTCTCTGCGTCGGATGGTGTCCGGTGACCTCACCGGGTTCTTCGACGGACCCTCCACCGTCCGGTTCGACGCCGACGCGCCCATGATGGTCGTCGACACCTCCGCCCTGAAGGGCGCATCGCCAGAGGCGCAGGCGCTGGCCCGGCTGGCGACGGCGAATTGGATCCGCCGCTCGAGCTTGGGTGCGAACCGGCAGGCTCGGGTCATCATTCACGAAGAGGCCGCGGTCGAGCTCCTCAACGATGTCTCCGGAGGAGACGGCCTGGCCGACAGGGTCGAGGACGAGAAGGTCGCACGCCACCTCGGCACCTCCAACTGGTACCTCCTGCACCGGGTCGCGGACCTCGACGCGCTGGGTGATCGCAACAGTGCTCTCCACTCCCGTGCCCTCGGGCTTCTCGCCGATTGCGAGACCCGCATCTCCTATGCGCAGCATTCCGGTGAGATCGCGCGGTCTCGGGAGATCCTCGGCTGGAACGACACCCAGGCCGACCTGGTCCGCAAACTCCATAAAGGTGAAGGGCTCTGGCAGATCGGTCAGGACCGGGTCGCGAAGGTCCGCAACATTTGCACCGACTACGAACTCGGCATCTTCCGCACCGACGCCATGGGCGGTGAACGAGCATGAGAAACCACGGCGCCTCCTGGACCCAGCTCGCGCTCTACTGCCTCTTCGCCATCGTCGCCGCCGGCGCCCTCACCACCGGCATCGCCAGCGCCACACTCACCGCAACCTGCGGCGGAGGCGGCCAGCCCGGAAGTGTGTTCGCCGGCCTCCAACTGGCCATCGGCGGCGACCCCAGCGGGTTCGCATTCGCTCCCGGATGCACGGCACCCGTGACCCTGATCCGAGCCCTCGACATCCTCGCGGTCCTTCTTCTTCTCAGCGTGGTGGCGGCAGCGGTTGTTTGGTGGCTGCACTACCGCCAGTCGGATCGACACTTCATCAACGAGCTCCGAGGCCGGGACGGACTCGCAAAGCCCGGTGAGGTCCGCAAGCACACCTCCGCCCGCACTGCGCTTCAGCATGCCAAGACGCTCCGGCCGTCGCTGGCCTACCCAACACCGTCCGCGGCGGGGTGGAAGGTCGGCAGTGCGCACGGGCAGGACGTCTACGTATCGATCGAGGACTCGATCGTCGTCGAAGGCGCACCTCGCTCCGGCAAGGGCTACCGGTTCATCATCAACGCGATCCTCGACTGGGACGGGCCGGTCATCACCACCTCGACCCGTAACGACAACCTCGCAGCCACGATGCGCGAGCGCGCTCGTCTCGGCGAGGTCACAGTGTTCGACCCGCAGGAACTATCCGGGGTACGGTCGCCGCTTCGCATCTCTCCTGTGACCGGGTGTGAGGAACCGCTCGTCGCCGACCAGCGCGGACAGGCCATCGTCGCCGGCACCGCTCTCGGGGCATCCAAAACGAATCAGGAATGGGCGCAGGTCTCCTCGTCCGTGCTCTCCCGGCTGCTGCACGCGGCCGCGGTGTCGGGCCGCGGCGTCGAGGCCCTCGCCCGCTGGGGCTCCAACCCCCGCCTCGCCCTCGAGGCGGTCAGCGTCCTCGCCAATGAAGGCACGCCGGGCTGGTCAGAGGATCTCGATGCGATCATCAACGGCGACCAGAAGCTCCTCGCCAACTCGTGGTTCGGCGTCGCCGGCGCCATCCGTCCCCTCGCCATCCCCGCCATCCGCAGGGCTATGACACCGGGACCGGGGGAGCAGTTCGACCCCGATGCCTTCCTCACCGGATCCAACAGCCTCTACCTCGTCGGCACCGGCGCCGGCGCGGGCTCCGTCGGAGGATTCCTTGGCGCGATCCTCGACGACATCGTCGAGACCGCACGCCGCAAAGCACTCGCCTCACCCGGCTCCCGGCTCGACCCGCCGCTCGCTCTGATCCTGGACGAGATCGCGAACATGTTCTCCTGGCCCGCACTGCCGCGGATCATGGCCGACGGTGGCGGCATCGGCATCTCTACCATCGTGGTTCTGCAGGCCCTTTCGCAGGCCGAGACCGCCTGGTCGAGGTCCGAGGCAGACACGATCTGGTCTGCCGCCACCGCCAAGCTCCTCCTCGGCGGCGCATCCGACGTCGACCACCTCCGCGACATCGAATCTCTGCTCGGGACCCGGCGGATCCGAAACACCGGCCACTCGTACAACGACTCCGGATCATCCACCAACATCAGCAACGAAAAGGTGCCCGTCATGGCCCTCGACGAAATCCGGCGCATGCCCGAAACCATCGGACTGCTCGCCTACCGAAACCGGCGTGGCATCCTCCTCGACCTCCGCGGATGGACCGACCGCGAGGACGCGGCCCAGGTGAAGTCCGGCAAGCAGCTCACCGAGCTCGACCAGCAGGTCGTGTTCGCCGAACAGTACCAAGCCGCCGTCGATCGTCGGCATGCAGCAGAGGAGCGGAACTGATGTCCAACCGTCGTCGCCCAGCCAGGGCCAACACCTACCGCACCCGCTATCTCCATTCGCCGGCCTGGTTCGCGCGCCGCGACCGCTGGTTCACCGAAGAGCACGCCCGCGCCGGCGAAGTCCGCTGCGCACTCTGCCTCGGCATCGGGAGCACCCACAACCTCGAACTCCACCACCTCGACTACAACGGCGTCAGCCAGACCCCACGCGGCTGGGCCGCGCACGAACGCCACGAAGACCTCACCGCCCTGCACCCGCGCTGCCATGAGTACGTCCACCAGCTCATCGACCGCGACCGTGCGCTCTCCGGGTTCGTCTCCCGCCGCACCGCCTCCACCCAGGCCATCTCGCGCCTCCAGGCCAAGATCGCCCGCTTCATCGAAGCATCGGAGTGGCCGTGACCGACAAGCCGCGAATCGAGGAACTCCTCGACTCGCTCCCCGAAGGCTGGGACGACCAAGCCCCCAGGCGCAGCCCCGGGATGCTCGGCGTCGCCGTCGTCAACTGGCGCACCCTCGAAGACGGCGACGCACCCCAGGTGTGGACGGACCTCCGCCACTGTGTGACTTGGTTCATCCGTCGGTACGACCTTCCCTCTCGGAAGATCCCGCCGTGCTGGCACCGGCACGGCGCCCTCGTCGAAGAGCTCTCCGCGCTCCACACCGCCTGGCTCGTCTCGTACGACGCCCTCGACGCTGGTTACGGACCCATCGGCTGGCACGA
This sequence comes from Microbacterium sp. X-17, assembly GCF_039615055.1. Classification (NCBI taxonomy): domain Bacteria; kingdom Bacillati; phylum Actinomycetota; class Actinomycetes; order Micrococcales; family Microbacteriaceae; genus Microbacterium; species Microbacterium sp. X-17. The sequence continues at coordinate 46,539 of NZ_JBDHNI010000011.1, read as the reverse complement.
ACGCCTCGCCGCCGCCCTCCCACGTCTTGCCGGTTGGTACAACGGCGAATGCCACAACGGACACACCGAGCTCCCGCATGCCATCGACACCACCATCCCGACCGACTGGGCCGACTGGATCCATACCGCTCACGCCAGTTAGGCGGATGCGCGTCACGACGACGTCGTCTCGCGACCGAAAACACAACGTGTAAGTGAAAGCGACCAAAGGCCGCACCCATCGAAAGGAAAAGAACAATGAGCACACGAGTCCCGATCAGCATCGAAGGCAACCTCGTCGCCGACCCCGACTACGGCGAATCACAGAACGGCACCAAGTTCGCCAAGTTCACCGTCGCCGTCACCGACCGCAAGCTCGAAGACGGCAAATGGGTCGACGGCGACACGCAATATCACCGCACCACCGTCTTCGGCCGCACTGCCGAGAACGTCCGGGCCAGCCTCGCCAAAGGCGACACCGTCATTGTCAACGGCAACCTCGAGTTCCGCCACTGGACCGACCAGGCCACAGGCGAACCCCGAGCCGCCACCGAGGTCGTCGCCGATAGCGTCGGGCCCTCGCTTCGTTACACCACCGCCGAGGTCGTTCGCCACCCAAAAGCTGACGGCCCGGGCGTCAACGCGACCGGGCCGGTAGGCGCGGTTGACCCCGTCGCGCGCGCAATGGTGATGGATTAGACGCGCTCGAACTTGTGCAGTGAAGGTTGGGGTTGGCCTCTTGGCCGGCCCCACCTTCGCCGTTTGCGAAGCACCATCGTCGATCTGCCTCTCTCGCCTGTTCGGACAAACCGAGCGCGTCGTACGGAAATGTCGGTCGCTGGCGATATCTTCACTTTGTATGTGAGTTGCTGCGCTTGATGGACTTCGGGCCGCGACCTGGGGGGAAAGATGAGTGCGGTTATCTCGGAGGAGACGTTTGACGATCTGCTCCATGCCACTTTGGAGCATCTGATTGCTCATGGCCGCCTGATCGCGCCCACCAAGGGTGCGGCACTTGAAGACACAGCGGTACTTCTGCAGCTTGCGAACCCGCGATCGCGGCTTAGTCGAAGCGCCAAACGTTCGACGATAGTCAGCTGCATCGGCGAGCTCGCGTGGTACCTATCGGGCTCAGACGACGAAGAGACGATTGCCTACTACGTGCCGCAGTACCGCCGTTACGCTGTCGGTGGGAAGTTACTCGGTGCATATGGACCGCGACTTTTCGGAGGGGAAGGCGGTGGGCAGGTTTCTCGTGTGATCTCGCTCCTACGAAGTAGGCCGGACACTCGTCAAGCAGTCATCCAAATCTTCCATCAGGGCGACCTCGCGAACGACCTGCTCGATCTGCCCTGCACCTGTACGTTGCAATTCTTCGTACGAGAATCCCGGCTAGCGCTCGTCGTAACAATGAGGTCGAACGACGCGTTTGTTGGCCTAACGCACGACCTTTTTGCTTTCACGATGATTCAGGAACTCGTCGCCGTTAGCCTCGGGCTCGACCTCGGTACCTATTCGCATTTTGTCGGAAGCCTTCATCTTTACAACTCCGATCGCGACAGAGCAGACGCGTACCTAGAGGATGGCTGGTACTTCGGAGCGACTGCGTCGATGCCGCCGATGCCTGTCGGCGATCCATGGAACTCCGTGCGCAGTTTCTGCCAGATGGAAGCCTCAATCCGGACTACCCCGCCGGACCAGATCTCCGTCGACGGTATCGGCCGAGACTACTGGGGCGATCTGAGCCGAATGCTGGCCGCCTACCGACTCAAGCGGACACGCCCGGATTCGTTAGATGAACTTGTGGCCGCTTTAGCCGATGAGTTCTTTGAGATCTACCTGACCGACCGAGCGTTCAAGGAGTAAGCAGAGTGCGTGGAAACTACGCGGCAGATGCCGCGCGAATTGGCTCGGCTTTGGCCGCATATGAGAGCGCCCATGGACCTCTGGTCGGAATCTCCGATCCCGACGCCCGCGCTGCCCTCATCGAGCAGATCATCGACTCCGAGCAGCGCGTCTTGTACTTCCAGCGTTTGGAGAGTCGCGCGCTGGACCCAGAGAGCGCAGATCCAGAATCGCTCGCGTTCGATCCACTGCGTGCGGCCCTGAAGCATCGGGATGCCGGCGACTTCGATGAAGCCGTGTGGCTAGTTTTTCTTTTCGTACACTTCGGTAAGCACCCTCGTGCTGGATGGCGTTATGCGCGCGATGTCTACGGAGCGCTGGGCCAGGGCGAACCCTGGACGTGGGAACGCACTGCGAGCGACCCAACGAGCTTCAGGTTCTGGCTTGATACCAATCAGGCCGCACTAATTTCGGGCCCCGGCCCACGAGGATTCAGCAATCACAGGAAGTACGAGAGTCTCCACGCCTGGTCAGATGCTGGCACAGGCAGCGTGGTCCAAAGCTACGTTGACTGGGTGCTGTCAGCGGGGGGAGATCATGCGGAACGATTCTCGGTCGCAGTTGCTCAGTCGCCTGAGGAGGCATTCGACGAACTCTATCGTTCCATGGCTGGGGTGAGGCGATTTGGCCGAGTCGCGCGTTTCGACTATCTCAACGCTCTCCGGAACCTCAACCTCGTGGACCTGCGACCCCCGCATTCGTACATCGTCGGGGCGACAGGCCCGCTTCGGGGTGCCCGTTTACTTGTGAATGGAGACAACACGAGCGGAGCCGCCGGAGAATTGCAGAAGCAACTTTCGGAGCTGTCAAGGGAAACCGGCCTTACCCCGAATGTCATTGAGGATGCCATCTGCAATTGGCAGAAGTCGCCTGCTATCTACGTGCGGTTTTCAGGCTAGTTCCGTCCCATTTGTATCGCCGGCGAAGATGATTCAGTTGGTTTGGCCGGAGGATCTCAGCATGCTGTAGTTGACCAACAACGACCCCTGGCGCGACCCCTTGCTGAGAAGCGAACGCAACCACCTGACGCAACGTCGGACCTCGGTCTTTTCCGGCGGTTAGTTGCGACAAGCCAGCCGGGTTCAGTGCGTCAGCTGCGAATTCGTTCGCCTCGACCTCGGTGTGCTCGTCGGAGCCTGAATCGAGGTCGTCCACTACGGCGTCTGTAAGGTCATGCATCAGAACATGACCTACCTCGTGCATGAGCGAGAACCAAAAGTGATCGTCAGTTAGGTGTCTCGCGCTTAGCGCTATCGTTCTGCGCCCCGATTGAGACATGAACGCCGCGCCGCTCATCGGGCAGCCCTTCGGGGTTCGGACCACAGCGAGGGCAACGCCAAGCTCTCCGAGTGTTCGCGTCAATATTGGAATGAAGCTTTCGGGGTTCGCCTCGCGAGTCATCAAACGGAGCCGGGGTATGGTGCCTCGAAGCCCTTGCGGGTTCCACTCAGAGAGTGCAATCGGCTCGGCCTCGAGCTCAGCCTGTCGGAGCCACACAGCTACCGAAGTGTCGTTCGCGTCGAATGCCGCGGATGCGCGATATCGGGCCTGACTCACTACCTGTCCGTATCGGTCGTTCCACTCCTCAGCGCTCGTGACCCCAAAGAAGCGGATACATGCCTCGGCGCGCTCGTGCCAGTCTCGCCCGCGTGAAGCTATCCAACCGAAGTCGGCCATCTGCTCGATCGGAAGACTCCGACTGATTTCTTCAACGGCGAGCCAACGAATCCCGTCGCGGTAACGACGCTCACGAGTAAGCCAGAAGTCCGAGGATCCGCCGAGCGCAGTTGCGAGTCGGTCCGCGATCTGACCATCGATCTCTTTCTCACCGACCACAATGCGCCGCGTCTCTGGATCAGAGAGTCCGATGTGATCTGCAAGGTCTTCGACGGTCCAGTGCCGTTTCCCCAACACATCGAGGATCGTGTCACCAGGCGCCGATACCCACTTCGGGTGAAATGCAACGTTCGTGGTCACAGAGCACCGCCAATCTTCTGTATTGAGATTACCTTTACCCGCGTTACGTTCGAGAAGTCGAGAATGCGCTCGTCGGAGCGCCTAACTCGCGAGCCATCCACGTGCGAGAGCATCAAGATCGGGACCGAGATCAGCTGTAACTCATCGCCGACGCACTCGATGTCGTAGAGGAATAGAAGCTCGTCAATGCGGTGCGCCGAGGAGAGGTCTTCGATCAGACGCTTTGCTACAGCGATCTCGTCGGCCGACAGCACGTTGGGCTGCGGGTCCATCCAGTAGTCGCGCAGCTCTCGCGACTGGAAGCTCAGCTCCATTGCCCCTCACCCGGGTTAGCTCCCATTGCTGGCCTAGTTATCGTGCCCTGCCCCACATGATTCGCTCAGCGCGTGTACATACTGAACAGTACATGGGCTCCTCAACTTGTCCTTGAAGGCGTCGCGCGAGTCCGTTGTACAACGCTCGGGCCGGCACCTAGACCGGCGTGTCCAAACCCCCGCTCATAATGTGACTGTGGCATCGGGCAAACTGTGAGGGTGGAAGGGCGAGTCCCAGTCCCGCGCCCATGGGGCGTTTCGGACGATGAAGCAGTCGGACTGTGCCGGGAATGGATGATGTTTCTCGGCGCGGTCGATACAGTCGCGGTCTCATTGGAAGCTCGTGGACCGTGTGACCTTTATAGTTCGGGATTCCTCGGATGGGTGAAGAACGGGCGAGGGAACGTCGACGTGGAGGCTATCGAAAGAGCCGCCTTTGTCTCGGCGAGCGACGGCCGCGTTCCGTTGCTATTCGTCTCCGGAGGCGTGCTGCCTGAAGCCAGGCAAAGGGCCGATGCGCTTGGAATCGCTCTCCTCCGATATCGCGCCCGCGATGGCACATTGGCAGGAGCCAACGCGCGGGGGAGGCAAGTGACGGCAACGGGCCTGGCTTGACCGGACGCGACGTTCACATCGACATGTCCGACTGGGTGATGTCAGTCGTTGCGACTGGTCGTGCCGCTCGATTCAGTTCGGTTCTGGCTGCCACTCGGGACGCTTCGATGGTGTCCTCCACTACTTGGCGTTGCATCATCTCCACCAACTCTGCCCTCGCAGCGGAAGGACTCGCCGCAACCACGACGACGCTGTTCTCTGCCCGCCCGCGCGTAAGGCCCACATATAGGCCGGATGCATCAACTCCCGGTCCCACAACTGCGCGATCGGTAGTTTCGCCCTGGACTCCATAGACGGTCGACGCGTACCCCAAGTGCAAGTGAGAGCCGGCATATTCGTGCGAGATCTTCTTAAGGTCCGAGGAGTCGGTGGCCGAGGCAAGGACTACGTGGGTCGAGGTTATCTGCTTGACCGCCCAGTTTTGACGGTTCTGGACCTCCGCCAGGTTGTCATTACGTCGCGTTTGGACGATGTCGCCTACGAAGATCGCCTGGCCTTCTTGACCTGACACTGCTTGGGAGATATCCAACGCGCCAGCGCTAATTCGCCGGGCCTGAATGCTCTCGCCTATTTCCTGTGCCTCGGCATGGGTCGATGTGACGAGCGCAATGGTTTGGCCATGCCGCGCAGCATCGAACCAGGCCGACACCATCACTTGACGCGCTTCGATTTCGTTGCTCGCGAGCGTCACATGCCCGGTGTCCACGAGCTCGTCGGCAACGGCCCTTGTCGCGTCTTGGCCCTGTGGGTCCCGCAGCCGTAGGGTCAGATCCGCCCACGAACTGTCCCTAAACCGGTGGATGTCTACAAGCTCCACTTGATCCGCGGCATGACTCCAGAACAACGCCATGGCTCCCGAATGCCCGACTGGCAGTGCTTGCCGCTCATCGCCAACAACCGCCACGCCCGCGCCCGTGCGAAGGAGAACATCAACAAGGGCGTTGGCGGCCTCGAGGTCGAGCATTCCGGCCTCGTCGACGACGATTCGATCGCCCGGCTTAATCACAGTGCGGGCACCCTCGTATATGCGGCCTGAAGTGGGGTCAAGTTCCCCGGGCCGCAGCATCAGCCAATCAGTGCCGCCGGCCGAGTTCTGAATCCAGCGCCATCCAAAATCATGCAGCAACTGATGAAGGGAAGACGAATTGCTTCCGGTCGCCCTGCCTGCCACCGCAGAAGCCTTCTTCGTAGGTGCGACGATGATCATGTGTCGACCTTGTCTCCGTAGCGCCGCACCTGCGACCTTCAGCATCGTCGTCTTACCGCTTCCCGCGGCGCCGGAAATAGCGACACTGCGCGACGTCCCTGCAATCGATCCTGCGCCAGCGCTCTGGCCTCGGTCTAGGCGGCGATCGGGTTCAACGATCGAGGCAATTGCCTCAATCTCCGCCGATGGTCGCGCAGCGCCGGCCGCTGAGACCGATTCCACCCTACGAGCGACCGTTGCCTTCAGCACAGCGGTCGAAGTCGCCATCAGGTGCTTCACATGGCGAGGTACGCCCGACTCGCTCAACAACGTCACGGTGAGCGTCTGGGCAGCTGACGCCTCGATCTGCTCGATGAGAGGCTCGAGCTCGGATCGGGTTGCAATAGACCCCGCCCCAGAGAGAGCGCGAATCACGCCCGCTCTGATGTCCATTTCGCTGAATCGGCCACCTGTTCCGGTCGATCGGGCGTCCGCATCGACGATTGATTTGGCCGCCAGGAGGTCGAGGTCTAGCTGGTCGAGCTCCTTGGCGGCGGCGATCGTCGGTGTGAGGTCCTTCGCAAGAGAGGGGTCCGCCGCTAGGAGCTCACTTCGAATGACTTTGGCCCAGTTTCGAGCGTCGAGGTTTGGCTTGTCCGGACGCCCATACGCCCACGCCCACCTGTCAATCTGGTTCAGCACTTCACGCGAGGGCTCCTGCTCTGGGTGGCTCTCCTTCCACTCTGCGATCCGAGCCGCCTTGTTTGCTTCGATCTGTGCGGAGCGCTTCGACAGGGGCCGTACCAGGTGCTGGAGTTGCGCGATCTCGCCGTCGGAGTTCAAGGTGAATCCTTTTGCGGCCAGCGCGGCAAGCCATGCCGGGTCCGTACGCGACGCAAGATCTCCTTCCGCGTTAACCACGTTCTGGAAGCGAAGGGCGACGCGCGTGTCGATGTTCGACCACCTCCTGTCTTGGCCTTGGACCTTCACATTCAGCCAGAGATGACGGTGCTTGTGGGGGTCAAGCGAACGCGACCGTTCGTGTCGCAGCTCCACAACCTCGATCCGCGTGAGATTCTCTCGAAAGCACCCCTGTTTACCTCGCCGGGCGTTGAGTTCGGTCTGCCACAGCTTGATGATCCGATCCCGCAACCGGTCCTGCAGATCCTCGTACGCGGCCGCCAACTCGGGGTCCAACATCGCTGCGATCGAGAACGACTTCGGAGCATTGATCGTCGCATCCAAAATCAGGTCCGCAACCGGCGATTCAAGATCCCGACCGCGACGCTCGCCGGTCAGCGGGTCGACCCCGTCCACCCACTTCTTCAACTGGGACCGGGTGAGCAGGTCATCGCGAATGTTGCCGTCCTCGACGATGTACCGCGTCATCACTGCGTCTGCATAGCCGGCCGCAGCGATCACGCCCTCGGCGGTCTTCGCCGTCAGCGTCGCATCACACACCCCCGCGAAGGCGTACTGGACCGCCTGCTTCACTCCCTGTGAAGCCTGGCCGCGCTTCCATCGCTGAACCCCACCCCTCATACCTACACGTTGTGTTAACGAGGCGATTTTGACGCGCAAATCGGAAATTCAACTCAAAGTGTCTTGTCTCAGGACATCGGAAGCGGAAGTGTCTCAGGACATCGGAAGCGGTTGGTGTCTCAGGACATCGGTGACACTTCGTCTGGTTTGGGCGCGGGGCGGCGGCCGCGGGGTCGGCCGTTCGAGACGTATTTGACGCCGGGTGAGGGCCAGGGTTGTTCGATGATGAGGGTGCCGTCGAGGTCGAAGAACATGATGGTGGGGCCGGTGTCGAGGATCGCGATTCGTTTCTTGCTGTAGTCGCGGCTGATGCCGAAGCGGATGCCGTGGAACTCGACGCTGCCGCCGCGGTCGACGAGTTTGACGCGGATGCCGTCGTCGCGCCGGCCGAGGCGGGAGTCGTGTGCGGGCGGCCTGGGTGATTCCGCTTTCGGGGTGGCCTGCCAGGCCTGGTGCGGGGTGATCCGGCCGGGGAGGGCTTGGTGGGGTCGTTGGGTGTTGTAGATGATGTCGAACGCATCGACCTGCTCCTGCAGCTGGGCCAAGGTGGCGGCGATGGGCTGCTTGTCGAGGTAGCGGAACAGGGTCTGGTGGAAGCGCTCGTTCTTGCCCTGGGTGGTCGGTTTGAACGGTTTGCCGGTGATGGCCTCGACGCCATAGCGAGCGAGGTAGGTGGTCAGTTGGCCGGCGAACCCGCGCCGGGAGGGGTTGAGCGCCATCCCGTTATCCGAGAGCAGCCGTTGGGGAACACCGTGGAGGCGGATGGCTTTGGCAACGACGGTGATCGCGTCTTGGGAGCTCTCGGTCCAAGCGACGTGGGAGGCGACGGCGAGACGGGAGTGGTCATCGATGAGCTGGAAGATGACGCACTTGCGTCCCTCGGTGAGGACGTATTCGGTCGCGTCGATCTGCCAGCACGCGTTCGGTGCCGGATAGACGAACCGGCGGTAGGAGGCGCGTGGGCGCTTGCGTGGTTCGAGGCGGGCGACGCCGGCGTCGCGGAAGATCCGGGCCAGGGAGGACACCGCGGGAACCGGGGTGATCCGCAGGAGCTGCATCCTGTCGTGGACGCTGATCGGTCCGTGGTCCAGGCCGGACTGTTCCAGCGCCGCCCTCACTTGGATGGCCTGCTGTTTGATCTCGTCGGTGATCTTCGCGGGGCTGGCTCGAGGGCGCCGGGATCGTGGTTCGAGCGCGGCGGCCGGGCCGTCTTCGATGGCGCGTTTGCGGATCGCGTAGAAGGTCTTTCTGGAGATGCCGTGCTCGGCGCAGAAGGTGGTTATCGACCCTCGCGGTGCATCCGGTGGCCACTGGGTGATCGCGAGACGGACACGGGGATCAACGGGTTCGACACGGCTCATTCCTCAAAGATCGAGGAGAAGTGTCACCACCAAACAGAGCCCTAGTGTCACCGATGTCCTGAGGCAGATTCGTCACCCATGTCCTGAGACATAACAAAATTCAACTCAAAGAGTGCCTGCGTGCATTCGCCCTTTGTCTTGACTTCTCGCTCCTTCGTTCGTTCGTCTCTTCTGTCTCTCTTGTTCTGTCCGTTGATCATTTCCTTGGTCGTTCTGTTCCCTGTGGTTCCCGTTCTTGCCCTTCGTCTCGTTCCGAGAATCTCTAGCCCCGGCTTGCCTTTGCTCAAAATGGACCGACTCCAACTGGCGAACGTAAAGAACCCCGGCCCATTGGGTCGGGGTTCTTTACGTGTCGTATTGCTGTGATGCGCCACGGGCATCAAGTGCTGATACCTAGTCAGGCGGGGATTGTGTGGCGGAGCCAAGCAGCTGTGTGGAGCGCGCTCTGGTAGGGCTCCATCGTGGCGCGGTCGACTTCGATGATCACCCAGCCGCCGAAGCCGGCCGGCAGTGCAGCGAGGACACGGGTGAGGTCTATCTGGCCGAGGCCGGGCTCGGTGAAGAGTCCGCGGTCGGAGGTAGCCCGGTAGGTGGTCGGGTTCTCACGGCTGTCGCGTGCGACTTCTAGGTTGAGGTCCTTGAAGTGGAGGTCTACGAGGCGGTCGCTATATGTGGTGAGCATCTCGACGGCGTCGATGCCCGCCCATTCGAGGTGGCCGATGTCGAATGATGCGCCGAGGAGCGAGTTGTCGATGTTGGCGAGGACGTAGTCGATCTCCTCGCGGGTCTCGACCCAGGTGCCGACGTGGTTGTGGAGTCCGGGCCGGATGCCTTCGGCGCGGAGTACCTCGCAGGCCTCGGCCAGGATCTCGACGACGGAGTCGAGGCGGTTCTGATCGAAGTCGTGACCCACCGCAGCGGCTACGCCGGTTCTGGTCGCGGCGGGGCCCCAGCCGACCTCAGGTGCGATGAAGATGGAGGAGAGGCCGAAGTAGTTGCTCTCTTCTGCCTTGCGGCGGACGCCGTCGAACCAGCGGATCCACTCGTTGCTCCCGCGCTGGAGCTTTTGGCCGTGGTCGCCAGGCAACGCTACTTGCGCGTAGCCGGGCGCGGGCTTGAGGCCGGCGTCGCGGAGCATGCTGGCATAGTTCTGCAGCGTCTGCGTCGCGAGGACCTCCATCATCACTGCCTCGAATCCCGCGTCCTTAATCTGGCCGAGGACGCCCGGGTAGTCCTTTACGAAGGCGGGGTCGCCGTAGAGCCACAGGTCCGCACTGTCGGGGTTGGTTGGATCTTCCTTGATGTTGATCCACTGGATCGCATTGAGTGCGAATTGCGCGCGCGAGAGCGTCATGAGAGTACCTCTAGTATTTCTATTTCGGTGGTAGTGGCGGCTACTTCAGGCCCGCGGTTGCGACGCCTTGGATGAAGTAGCGCTGGAGGAAGAGGAAGAGAATCAGAACAGGGAGCAGGACGACGACCGCGCCCGCGAGCAGAAGTCCGAACGCGGTGGTGTTCGACGCCTGGGAAGCGACGGCGAGGCCGATGGGTGCGGTGTACACGTTCTGGGATTGGGCCACGATCAGCGGCCACAGGAAGTAATTCCACGAGTAGAGGAAGCTGAGGATGCTGACCGTGGCCAAGGCTGGCCCCGCCAAAGGGATGAAGACTGTGGCGAAAGTTCGGATCTCACCGGCGCCGTCCATTCGGGCGGCTTCGAGCAGCTCGTCGGGGACTGAATACGCGAACTGGCGCATGATGAACACCGAGATCGGCATCACCAGCAGCGGCAGCGCGATGCCGGCAAGGGTGTTGACCAACCCCAGCTGCACGATGATAAAGAACTGCGGCACGAAGACAGCGACGTAGGGGACGGTCATCGCACCCATCACGGCGACGAACATGAGCTGGCGGCCCTTGAAGTTCAACTTCGCAAGGGCATAGCCGGCCATGGCGCCGAAGATCACGTTCGCGAGCACGGCGATGGTTGCAACGATGACACTGTTGATCAGGTAGCCACCGAATCCCTTCTGGGTGAAGAGGGTGACGTAGTTGTCGAAGTTGAAGGTCTTTGGGAACCAGGCGCCGGGGTCGGCGATGAACTCGCCTTGTGTCTTGAACGATCCGGAGAACACCAGGACGAACGGGATCAGCATGAGCACGACGACGAAAACGAGGATGGCGTACATCGTCGCGCTGCGGAGAGGGGATGTCTTTATCAATGCTTCGGCCTCAGGACTCGGAACTGGATCAGCGCGACGACGCCGATGAGGAGAAGGAGGAGGAACGATCCAGCCATGGAGACGGCGGTGTTGCCGAAGCCGAACTGCTCGTACACCCACACCGCGATGGAGCGGGTCGCGCCCAGCGGGCCGCCGTTGGTGAGCAGGAACGGCTCCTCGAAGATGTTGAGGAAGGACACTGTCATCAGGACGGACACGAGGAGCGTGGTCGGCCGCAGCAGCGGCAGAGTGACGGAGAAGAGCTGACGGGTTCGGCTGGCGCCGTCGATTGAGGCCGCTTCGTAGACCTCCGGTGGAACCGCCTGAAGACCAGCCAAGTAGAGAACCATGCAGGTTCCGATCGTGCGCCACACACCCAGGATGACGACGAGCGCGAACGCCCAGCCGGGGTCGCCGAGCCAGTTGGGGCCCTTGATCCCGATGGTGCTGAGTGCCGCGTTGGCTGGCCCGGTCGGCGTGAATGCGTATTGCCAGATTACGGCGGCGGCGACGATGTTCGTGATCACCGGGAGGTAGATCGCCGCACGGAACAGGGTCTTTAGTTTCTGGATGCCCCGGTTGAGGATCAGGGCTAGCACGAAGCCGATGCCCATGGTGAGGGGAACGCAGAAGAGGACGAACAGTCCGGTGTTCAAGACCGAGCGGAGGAATTCGGCGTTGGTTAGGATGTGGGTGAAGTTGTCCAGTCCGACAAAGTTGACATTGAACGGGTTGCGGAGATCTGTTGCCCGCATGTCGGTTGTGCTCATCACCAGCGCGACGATCACGGGGATCAGCGTTAGGAGTACGAAGATCACGATGAACGGCGTAAGGAACAGCCAGGCCGTCCGTGCTTGGGAGTCGCGCTTCTGACGACGCGGTCGCGGAGCGGGTGTTGAACTCGAAGGCGAATTTGTTGGTCGGGGGGCCCGGGAGGGCAGACCGGTGGCCTGCCCTCCCGGGTTCTGGGTCGTGGTCATTCGATCGACCTACTTGTTTCCGGTTCCGATGGAGTCGGCCTGCGACTGGGCCGCGTCGAGAGCGGCTTTCGCGGTGATCTGGCCGCGGGCGACCTGTTCGGCCTCCTGGGCGATGATCTTGCCGACCTGTCCCCAGGTCGAGGACTGCGGAGTTCCGAAGCCAATCTCGATCGACTTGCGAATGGTGTCGATATAGGGCGCGTTCTTGATCGTGGTTGTATTCCACGCCTTGCTGTTTGCGGGCAGGTTGCCGAAAATCGTGTACCAATCCACCTGTGTATCCGGCTGGGCCATGTAGCGGACGAGCTTCCATGCAGCGTCTGCGTTCTTTGCCCCCTTGAGGACGAACAGGCTGCCACCGCCGACGACGGCCGCTTTGTCACCGGAAGGTCCCGCTGGAGGAACAGACAGCTCGACATTCTTCGCACTCCAGCCAGTTCCCGCAGCCTGGTCAAGCCATCCAGGGAACCACGGGCCGTTGTACTCCACGGCGTTGGTGCCCTTGACAAAGTTCGGCACGGTGTCCAGGAACGATGGTCCGTCCGCAGATGCGAGTCCGCTCTTAATCAGGGACGACCAGAAATCCAGCGCCTCCACATTCGCTTTGGTGTTGATCGTCCACTTCTTGTTGTCGGCGGAGATGAACCCGCCACCATTCTGGTGAGCGAAGACGTTGATCTCCTGGGCCGTGTAGATGTCGTAGCCAACCGCGAGGGCGAGAGGGTTCTGCGTACCTTGCGATTTGAGGCTTTCGGCGAACGACTTCAGACTGTTCCAGTCGGTGGGGGCCTTCAGCCCTGCCTTCTCGGCCAGGTCCTTGCGGTACTGGATGACCTGAGCGTATGTGTACCACGGCACTCCGTACTGGGTGCCGTTGACGACGCTGGCGTCCCAGGACGCGTTGAAGAAGTCGCCCTTCTTCACGAGATTGTTCGGGACGGCCTCGAAGCCGCCGGTCGCAAGAATTCCGGGCTGGTCCTCGGTAGTGATGAACACAGCGTCCGGGACAGTCCCGGATGCGATGGCGGCAGTCATCTTGGACGCGAAGTCAGCGCTCGGCACCTGCGTCAGGTTGATCTTGACGCCAGGGTTGTCCTGTTCGAACTTCCTCCACAGCTTTGGAAGGTCAGCGCCGTCCGCACCGGGCGCCCAGAACTCGAGCGTGCCCTTGGCGGGCGAGCTGTTGACGGTTGTGGTGTTGGATCCTCCAGCGTCGGTGGCTGAGCGTCCGCATCCGGAGAGAATGAGGGCTGTAGCTGCGACGGGAACCGCCGCAAGGATCAGCGCGCGCATGCGGCGCGATCGGAATCTAGTCATCATTGACCTTTCTTGGTGGGAGTGTAGGCCCGCGCTTAGCGTGCGCGAACTGCTGTGGTCGGGGCGGTCAGTGGAGCTGGCCGTGTGGGGCGGCTTTCGATCGAGACAGGGGTTCCGCCGCTGTCGCTTGATGTCTGAATCGCTTCCAGTACCTCAAGCACATGGAAAGCGAGTTCGGCGGAGACGCGGAGTGGGCCGCCGTCCAGCGCGGCAGCCAGGTCGGCGACCCCCGGGCCGCGCAGGAGCTGGTCGTAGGTGCAGGGAGTTCCCGAGGGTGAGAAGATCGGCTCAAGGACGGTCCATTCGTCGTCATAGTGTCCGCGCAAGGTGACGTCGCCGTCGAACTCGTTCGGGTCGGGAAGTGTGACGGTTCCGCGATCGCCGTAGATCTCGATCTTGGGGAGGCCTGAGTCCCAGATGTCGAAGCTCAAAACCAGCGTGCCAATCGCCCCTGAGGCGAAGCGGAGGGTGGCGCTGCCGTGGGTGGCAACATGCACCGCTACACTCTCGACCTTGCGGTCCGGTGCGGTGACCGTACGGGTGTCAGTCCCGATGCGGGTGAACGCTGTCACGGTCTCGATTGGGCCAAGAAGCTGGACCAGCTCTGTCACGTAGTAGGGGCCGAGGTCGAGGGCCGGACCGCCGCCGGGTTGAAACAGGAAGGTCGGGTTGGGGTGCCATTTTTCGGCCTTCGAATGCGTAACGAAGGCGGTTGCGCCGATGATCGCCCCGACGTCTCCTCGGTCGATCGCTGCACGGGCCGTCTGGCCGGCGCTGCCGAGGAACGTATCGGGGGCGACTGCGAGGGTCCTTCCAAGTCGGTTCGCGGTCTCCACCATGTTCTTTGCGTCCGCCAGTGTGGCCGCAATGGGCTTCTCGACGTAGACGTTCTTGCCCGCTTCTAGGGCCTGGATCGTCAGTGCCGCGTGGACAGTGGGTGGGGTGATGTTCACGACGATGTCCACGTCCGGATCGGCGAGGAGTGCTTCGACCGACGGGTATGCGACAACCCCCGCCTCCGCGGCAAGAGTGTTGGCGAGTTCTTGCATCACGTCGGCGACGCCGACGAGTTGGATCGAGTCGTAGCGGCTCATGCCCTCGACGTAACGGCGTGCGATGTTTCCGCATCCGATGATGGCGACGGATTTGGCGTCGGGAATCTCGGAGAAGTCTTCAGTGACTGGCATACGACTTTTGTACATCCATGTTCGCAATAATGTCAATATTGATTTATTTACGACTTGCGAATTGCATAAATGAGTGATTAAGATCAGCCTGTGACAGAAATCACTGACGATCACAAGCGGGTCCTGCGACTCATTCACGAGCAGGGCACTGTCAGCAGGGCTGCGGTTTCTGCCGAGACGGGGTGGGCGCGAGCGACTGTCACCCAGCGGTTGAATGAACTCATCGCGGCAGGCTGGGTCGTCGAGATGTTCCCTTCGGGCGCTGCCGAAGGCAGAGGGCGACCCTCGACTTCGTATCAACTCAACCTGGACGGCCCGCTGATCTTTGTCCTGAGTTTTGGGCAATCGCAGGTGCTGACAGCGCTGACTGATCTCGATCGGAATCCCGTCGTTACGCGCCTAGTAGCGTTCGAGCGCGAGCACTCAACAGAGCAGGCACAGCAGGTGAGCGACGGAGCGTCCGACTACCTGGACGCACTCTTAGATTCGCTTGGACGCGATCGTTCTGACGTAAAGATGGTCGTCATTGGAAAGCCCGGTCCAGTGGACCTGGCGAACCCGCTCGTGGACGCGAGCGCGATGCCTGGCTGGATCAGCGTCGGTGTTCGAGACGAGGTCGAAGCCGCTTTGGGCATCCCGACTCTTCTCGAAAACGACGCCAATCTCATGGTCATTGGAAGTTGGGAAAGCGCCGGCAGGCCCAATGGGTCCTATGTGTTTGTTAAGATCGCACGGGGTATCGGTGCAGGGATCCTCATCGACGGCAAGCTAGTCCGCGGAAGAATGGGGCTCGCGGGCGAGATCGGACACAACCCCGTTTCTGCAAACCATGGTGAGCCGTGCTCATGCGGCCAGCGGACCTGTGTCACTCAGTACGCCAGCGCGGATGCGATCGTCCGAAACGTAGCAGCGCTGGGACTACCTGTCGAAAACATTGAAGGCGTCGCAACGCTGGCGATGGAGGGCAACCCGCTAGTAACCGCAGAACTCAGACAGGCCGGCCGATTCATTGGTGAGGCCCTCCTCGGGCTCGTCACGACTCTCGCACCGGAGGTTATCGTTCTTGGCGGGCGGGCAAGCCAGCTCGGCGATCACTTGGTTGCTGGAACGCGTGAGAGCATCTACTCGCGTAGCGTTCCGGCGATCTCTACGGGCTTGAATGTCGTGGCTGCGTCGAACCATCGAGTTCTTAGTCTGCGCGGCGCGTCCAGCGTGGGGGTAAGCGCGTTGATAGATCGGGGAACGGCCCTCAAGCGCGACGAGGCAGCGATTCGAAATGCGGTGGCGTAAAGCCCAGTTACCTGAGCGGCTTCAGCTCGCCATTTGAAGACAATCGGGCTTCCGGACGAGGCGAAAACGCTCAGGGCGGGTCTTCTTCGGCTGACCTGGCGTCCGGTCAGTGGGCGCCGATGGGGGTTCTTCCAGGCAGTGGCCCCTGGCGAGGTTTCGTGGTGGATTGGCGCACTTTGATCCCGAAGGTGGACGATACCGTCGTTCCGTCGACTCCCGCCGGCTGGAGCAGGATGCGTATGGCGGCTGCGCCGGCCCAGTCGAAGTCGAGTCGATACGTCGTGAGCGCGGGCGTCCAGTACTCGGCGATGATCTCGTCGTCCATCCCGACCACGCTTACATCGTCCGGGACGATGAATCCGCGCTGGGCCAGCGTGCGTGAGACGCCGAACGCGATCTGATCGTTGGCGCAGAAGACGGCGGTCAGACTTGGGTCGCGCAGTAGGTCTTCGACCGACGATCGGCCGGCGTCGATCAGTCGTTCGCCTTCGACCGCTGCGGCGATCTGAACAGGCACGGGGATCGGAGCGTTGGCTGCAGTCAGTGCATCTCGCCAGCCCAGTTCACGTGGGTGAATTCGGCCGTGGGGGCCTGGGAAGCTCACATGGTGCACCGTCTTGTGGCCCAGCGATAGGAGGTGTTCGGTGAGTGTCCGTGCGGCGAGGCGGTCGTCGACCACGATGTGCCGCTGCTCGTCGTCGTTCGTGGAGCTGATGGTCGAGAGCGGGACGCCCCCGAGCTTCGTGGTGAGTTCCTTGAGGTCGTAGCGGTCGAAGTCGAGTACGACGACGCCCGCGATGGGCTGGGCGAGCAGAACATCTAGCGAGGTGTCGATCCTCGTGAGGTCGTAGGGGTCCACGACCGTGACTGAGACGACGTAACCGGCGCGACGCGCTTCGCGCTCGATGGCTCGGATCATCTCGCTCGAACCGTACGTGACGTCGGGCGTCACGACGCCGATGATCGGCTGGCGCCCCTGAACGAGCGCGCGAGCCGCACCGTTTGGTCGGTACCCGATCCGCTTCATCGCGTCCAGGACCTGATTGCGTCGTTTCTCCGAGACCGGGGTTGATCCAGTGAGGACCCTCGACACGGTCGGGAGGGACACGCCTGCCTCTCGCGCGACGTCGTGAATTGTCGGCGGACGGTCATCTCTGTGGGCTCTCATCGCTCCGCAGCCTATTCGAGAGGGGTGCGATTGGGGTGTCGAGTAGCGGGGGAGATGGAATGCATCATTGCTCCTGTGTTTCAGGCGCCGGGACGGGCCGACGCTTCGGTGCCGATCTTCACATGTTTATCTTCATGTCTTGACATTACGACGTAAAGTGGTTTACGTTCGTGCCAGTCGAAACTTACCTCCGTTTCGCAGATTGATCAACGTTAGTCATTGCAATTTGATCAACGTTAGTCCTTCTTGTTAAAGGGAGTTGAGACGGAGACGCACCGAAACCCGATCCGGCATCACTCGTCCCTGATAGGACGTGTTACTCGAAGGTGAGTTCAGACATGCAGAGAAGCATTCACACCCCGATCCGCGAGGCAGGCCGAAGCCTGAAGTCGCGCAACGTCGGGCGTACCGCGATCGCCATCGGCGCGGTCGCGATCGCAGCAGCCGGGGTCCTCACGGGTTGCGCCAGCAACAACAGCTCCGCTGGTACCGGTCAGCCCATCACGTTGACCGCGAACGTGTGGTCGGACTGGAAGTTCGTCCAGTCCGCCGGCGACGAGTTCAAGAAGACGCACCCCAATGTCACCCTCAAACTGAATGCGATCACCGACGGCACGTACTGGACGAAGATCCCCGGGCTCTTCAAGACAGCGGACACTCCCGACATCAGCGCAGTTCCGATCGACGCGGATCACTACCCGTCGTTCGTCAAGGACGGTCTCCTCGCGCCTCTCGACAGCGCCTGGGAATCCTCGGGGCTGAACAAGAATGTCTCGGCGAGCGTCAAGCAGCAATACACGCAGAACGGTCACCAATACGCGGTCTCCGTCGGCGGCGTGGCCGTGCCGGTGATCTATTACAACAAGGATCTGTTCAAGAAGGCTGGAATCGCCGACCCGAACCAGACCGTCGTGACGATGGACGAGTTCTACGCGATCAGCGACAAGCTCAAGAAGGCGGGCATCGATCCGCTGGCAGCGGGTATGGGTGATGGCAGCGCGGCGTACCGCTACTTCGCCCCCGTCTTCTCCAGCATGTGCGGAGCCCCCTGGGAGAAGAAGATCGCGAGCGGAGACACCTCCGGATGGAAGGACGCCTGCGTGGAGAAGGCCCTCCAAGTTGTCTCCGACTGGAAGAGCAAGGGCATCTTCGCCGGTGGGAGCTCCGCGGGAACCGCAGCGTCTTCGGTCGCCGAGGCGACGTTCTCCGCTGGCAAGTCCGGCATGGAGATGGAGGGCACCTGGGCCGTCGGAGCCCTGCGGCAGGGCAACCCGAGCATGAACATCGGATGGTTCCAGATGCCGATCGCATCGGGAGACTCGCAGAAGATCGTCCTGTCCACCGTCGACTCGCTCGCCGTGTCGTCCGGTTCCAAGCACGTCAAGGAGGCCACTGAGTTCCTGGCGTTCATGGCGAACTATGCGGGGATCTGGCAGCACGGTATCCCCGTGCGAGCCGACCTGAAGGCGCCCACCGGTACCGACCCGATCCTGACCAGCCTCGCCAAGACGCTCAACTCCGACGGTGCGGCACCGTATGCGCTGGAGCAGGTCACCAAGGCCGACCTCATCAGCACCATCGACAACGCCATCGTCGCCGTCATCGCCGGTCAGCAGTCGCCGTCCGCCGCCGCGGGGAGCATCGCCGCAGGGGCGTAGATCTCATGACCTCGGTAACCGCAACAAAGACGCAACGCCCGCAACGGCCGCAGCGCCAGGCAGTGCCCTCCCGTATCAGGAGGGCACTGCCCGGGGGCCTCTACCTCGGGCTCGCGATCGTCCTTAGCGCCATCCTGTTCAGCTACCCGGCGATCTCGACGGTCATCACCTCGTTCTCCGTCACCGCAGCGAACGGTGCCACCGCATTCGGATTCGACAACTACGTCCATCTCTTCAACGACTCGGTGTTCTACACGACACTACTGAACACGTTCGTGTACGCGGTCATCTTCGTCGTCGGCACCATCGTTCTGGGGACGCTCCTGGCGCTGGCGCTGTATTCCCGGATTCCGGGGCACGGAGCGTGGCGATTCATCATCCTCGCACCGTCATTCCTCCCGATCGCATTCATCGGCGTGGTCTGGGCTATCGGGCTGGACCCCTCGGTCGGCTGGCTTCAGTCCATCCTCAAGAGCATCAACCCTGCTCTGAACCAGGCATGGCTCGCCGATCCCAACGTCGTCATGCCCCTGATCGCCGTGATCGCCGTGATCCAGGGGGCAGGGTGGCCGATGGCGATCATCTGGACCAGTCTCCAGGACGTGCCACCGGAGATCATCGAGGCGGGCACCGTCGACGGTGCGAGTTCGCTTCAACGCACCCGATTCATTCTGCTGCCGTATGTGCGCGAGACGATCGCCACCGTGACCCTGCTCCAGATCATCTTCTCTCTGAAGGTGTTCGACATGCCGTGGGTCATGACGCGCGGGGGCCCATCCCATGCGTCAGAAACCCTGACGATCTTCGTCTACAACCAGGCGTTCGTGAACCAGAACTTCCCACTCGGCTGCGCAGCAGCCGTCGTGTCGTGCATCTTGATCGTCATCGTGACCCTCGGCTACCAGCTCATCTCACGCCGGAAGGCCAACTCATGACCACCCAGACAGCAGCCCTGCACCGTATCCGCGCATCGCGTCGTAACCCCGATCGCTTCCGAACGTCGGGTCAGCGCACGGGTCGGGTGGTCATCACCGTGCTGGTGATCCTTTGGGCCGTGTTATGTGCGATTCCAGTTCTGATCGCCGTGTACTCGTCGTTCAAGACTCAGGCCGACATCATCACGAACCCGTTCGGGCTGCCCATTCCTCCGTATCTGCAGAACTACGTCACGTCTTTCCAGGGCACGCTGGGGGGCCAGCCCATGACGGTCTACCTGCTCAACAGTGCGATCTCGACGATCCTGGGCATCATCCTCTGCACCATCGGGGCGACGCTCGCCGGCTACTACCTGGCGCGCAAGACGAACGTGGCCACCAGGATCAGCAGCGGATACTTCCTGGTCCTGCTGACCCTTCCGCCGGTCGTCACCATCCTGCCGCTCTTCACCTTGGCGGGACAGCTGGGGCTGCGAAACTCGCCGTGGGGTCTGGGCCTGGTGCTCGCTGCCGCGCAGTTGCCGCTCGCGGTGGTGCTCATGCGGACGTTCTTCGCCAACTTCCCCCACGAGCTCACCGAAGCCGCCGCACTCGACGGAGCATCTGAGGGGCGCACGTTCATGAGTATCGTCGTGCCTCTCATGCGGGGTCCCATCGGCACGGTAGCGCTGCTGCAGGGCATCGGCATGTGGAACGAGCTCACGCTGGCCGTGGTCCTGATGACCAACTCCGATTCCTACACGGTGCCGCTCGGACTCTCACTCTTCCGTACGAACACCAGCCTCGACCTCGGTGCCCAATTCGCGGGCCTGACGATAGCGATTATCCCGATCCTCATCGCGTACACCATCTTCAACAAGCAGTTCATCGACGGCCTTCGCGTCGGCGCGGTGAAGTAGGCGATCGCCGACGGTCTTCCGACGTCCGAGGCCACCCGCCACGCCCCATTCGCCCCAATTCTCATGGAATCAGCACCTATGACCACGTCATCCGCCGACCTCACTTGGACCAACGCAGGCCTTGAACTCGACTTCTCCCTGCGCAGCGGCCCGGTGAAAATCATCGATATCCGCACCTCTGGAGCGAAGGACGACCGAACGGCCACCCTCGCTCGAGCACGCCAGCCGCTTGTCGAAATCGCGATTCCAGAGTTCGGCCATGGTGGCGACGAGTCCAAACTGATCGAGACGCCTATCGGAAAGCGTCTCACGTACGTCGAACATCGGATCGACCGCGACGAAACCCTCGATCGCCTCACGATCACCCAGCGTGATGACCTCACAGGCATCGTCGTCGACTCGGTTCTCGAGGTCGTGAAGGGGTCGCCGGCGGTACGCAGTACGAACGTCGTCAGCCTCGCAAGGGGCGCGCGACCGGTGCGGTTGCAGCACGTGGCCAGCTTCGCTACCGCCGCTGTGATCAGCGATGACCTTGCAAGTCTCGACATCTGGAGCGGCGCCAACTCCCCACGCGCAGAAGGCCGCTGGTCCCCTCGTCCCCTGCGGACGCCGGGCCTGAGGAACATCGATCCGCACGAACGGGGTGAGTTCTCCTGGTCCGGATGGCAGGTGTCTGGATTCGGCTCACGCTCGACCCTCAGCCACGCTCCAGCCGGCGCCCTGGTGAACCGTAAGAGCGGCACTACGTTGGCCTGGCAGGTGGAGCACAACGGAGGCTGGATGTGGGAGGTCGGCGAACTCGCCGACCGCGCCCGCGGCATCACCCCTCCCGACCGGCGTGTGCGCTCCCCGCACCCCGCGGGGGTCATGCAGGGCGATTCCAGCCACGATGGTGCGTACGTCATCGTCGCCGGACCCACCGAGAGCCGTCATTCGTGGTCAAAGGTGCTGCAGCAAGGGGACAGCTTCCGAACCGTTTCCGCAACCTTCACGATCGGTGCCTCGCTCGACGCGGCACTCGGCAATCTCGCCCGGCACCGCCGCGCCGCTCGCAGACGTCGTCCGCAGGACGGCACTCTGCCGGTGATCTTCAACGACTACATGAACACCCTCGTTGGCGACCCGACCGAGGACAAGCTGTTGCCGCTGATCGACGCCGCCGCAGCCGTCGGCGCCGACTACTTCTGCGTCGACGCCGGCTGGTACGACGATGACGACGGTTGGTGGAACGCCGTCGGCGACTGGGAAGCCTCGACCACGCGCTTCCCGTCAGGGCTCGCAAACGTTCTCTCGCATATCCGCCGCCGCGGCATGGTCCCGGGGCTCTGGATGGAGCCTGAAGTCATCGGGGTCGCCTCCAAAGCGGCCCAGGACCTACCGGACGACGCCTTCATCACGCGAGACGATGTTCGGGTCAACGTAAACGACCGCTACTTCCTGGACATGCGTAGCCCAGCAGCACTTGCGCACCTGGACGCCTCGGTCGATCGGATGATCGGCGAATACGGTGCGGCCTACTTCAAGTTCGATTACAACACCACACCGGGCACCGGGCTCGACCGCGACGCAGACTCCCTCGGCGACGGTCTCCTGCAGAACAACCGGGCTCTCCTCACCTGGATCCGCGGCGTTCTCGACCGCTACCCCGACCTCCTCATCGAGAGCTGCTCGGGCGGGGGTGGGCGTACTGACTTCGCCATGCTGGGTGAACTGCACATCGCGTCCACTTCAGACCAAGAGAATCCGTTGGCTTATCCGGCGGTCGCCGTGGGATCGCTCGCGCAAATCCTCCCGGAACAATCCGGCAACTGGGCGTATCCGCAGCCGGAGATGACCGATCAGGAGATCGCATTCGCGATGACCGTGGGACTCGCCGGACGACTTTACCTGGCGGGTGTCCTCAGCGCCATGAGCGAGCACCAGCTGAGCATCGTGCGGGCGGGAGTGCAGGCGCACAACGCCACGAAGCACTTCATCGCTACCGCGGTGCCGTTCTTCCCGCTGGGTTTCCCCGACTGGGACGACTCGTGGGTGGCGGTGGGGTTCCAAGGAGAGGGCGCATCGGCTGACGAGCAACTACTGATCGTCTGGGCACTCCCCGGGGCCGATCCAGAGGTCAAGATCCCGATTCGATGTTCCGGAGGTACGTCACCACAACTACAACGCGTGTACCCCTCGGAGGAGCTCGCCTCCGGCTGGAACGTCGATGCGACACCCGGTTCGCTGCACATCTCCCGTCCAGAAGGCCTCCCGACCGCAGCCATGTTCCGCATCATCTCTGAAGGAACGAAGCATGACTGAAAGACTGCGCGTCGTCATCGTCGGAGCAGGGGCGATGGGCCGCGAATGGGCGAGCCTGCTCAGCTCCAACCGCTCCGCGCGTCTGGTCGGGATCGTCGACCTCGACCACGACCTCGCACACCGGGTCTCGCAGGATCTCGCCACCGATGCCATGGTCGGAACCGACCTCACCGAAGTCGCTCGTCTGTCGGATGCTCAAGCTGTCATCAATGTCACTGTGCCGAACGCCCACCGCGCCGTCAATGAGCAGGCGCTTCGACTCGGACTCCCTGTCCTCTGCGAGAAGCCCCTCGCTCCCACGTTGTCCGCGGCGCTGCGCCAGGTCGCGCTCGCGGACGTCACGGGGCAACTCCTCATGGTGAGTCAGTCCCGCCGCTACTTCAACCACCTCACCGCGCTCCGCCAGGCAGTCGCTCACCTCGGCACGCTTACCGCCGTGACGACCGAGTTCTTCCATGAGGACCACGAGCCGGGATTCCGAGAGCAGATGGCGCACCCGCTGCTCGTGGACATGTCTATCCACCATTTCGACGCGTTCCGTTTCGTGACCGGCGACGAACCGATAAGTGTGCAGTGCACCACCTGGAACCCCGCCTGGAGCTGGTTCCAGGGCGACGCCTGCGCCACCGCGGACTTCGAGCTGGTGTCCGGCGCGCATTTCATCTACTCAGGCAGCCGATGCACGCCGGGACTCGGCACGTCCTGGAACGGCAGCTGGCGTGTGCAGAGCCAACGAGGGGCGGCAGCGTGGGACGGCGACGTGAGCCTCACGGTCGACTCGCCTGGCCTCGCCGTCGACGTGCCAGACGGCGATGAAGAGCTTGCCGGCTCTCTCGCCGAATTCGTGAACGCGATTCGCACGGGTGCGACACCTCAGAACGAGGTTCGAGAGAACGTTCTGAGCCTGGCGATGGTCGAGGCGGCGATCGCCTCCAGCGACGACGGTGGTCGTCGCGTGGTCATCGCGGACCTTCTCGATGCCGCCTACCGAAAGGCGCTTGACGAGGAGCCCGCTGAGGACGTGCTCGCGGCGCTACACAGCTGGGGGAGCGCACACTCAGGAATCTCGACGGGCCAGTGGGGATCCGTCGACGCAAACGAGATCACGGAAGAGAGAGAACGAGTATGAACGCAACCGCACCGATCCATGTCGTGGTCTGGGGTGAGAACCGGCACGAGAAGATCAACGCCGCGGTCCAGAAGATCTACCCCGACGGAATGCACGAGACCATCGCCGCCGGCGTCCGCTCGTTGCTGGGTGACAGCGCGACCGTTGCCACGCATGTGCTCGACGAACCTGAGCACGGTCTCTCGGAGGAGGTGCTCGCGTCCACGGATGTCCTGCTCTGGTGGGGCCACATCGCCCACGACGACGTCGACGACGTGGTCGTTGAACGCATCCATCGTCACGTCCTGGAGGGTATGGGCATCCTCGTCCTCCACTCGGGTCACCACTCCAAGATCTTCCGGCGCCTCATGGGCACAACCTGCAGCCTCCGGTGGCGCAACGACGGGGACCGCGAATTGGTCTGGACGGTCGCCCCGCGTCACCCCATCACGGACGGTATTCCGCAGCCGCTCATCGTTCCCGGCCAGGAGATGTACGGCGAGTTCTTCGACATCCCCGAGCCGGATGAGCTGGTTTTCATTAGCAGCTTCAGCGGCGGTGAAGTCTTCCGCAGCGGAGTGACCTACAGTCGCGGTTTCGGCCGGGTGTTCTACTTCAGTCCTGGAGACGAGGCCTACCCGGTTTACCACGATCGCGGCATCCAGAGAGTCTTGGCAAACGGGATCCGCTGGGCGCGACCCACCCTTCCGCGCGAGTCCTACCTGGTCACCCCGAACTACGCCCGCGAAGACTTCGATCGGCCGCGGCGTTGGAACGGCGCCGGCTTCGAGGACTGGACGACTGGGGAGCCGATCCCCGCTGAATGAGCAACAATCGGCTCAGAATCGGAGGGTGTATACCGCGAGCGGTGCACCCTCCGTTTCGTTTTCATCACGGAGGTTGCGAACGCCCTCTGGATATGTAACGATACAGGTCTAGTCGTCATGTAACGATACACATTCGACTGCAGGATCGATGAGGATTAAGGAGACACCGTGAACTGGTCACCGGCGAGTGCTGGCCCGTACTATGCGGATCCTTCGCTGGTCGCGTTCGGCGGCCGGTTCTATCTCTACCCGACGACCGACGGCAACGAGGGCTGGGACTCCGATGTCTTCCACGTTCTGAGTTCCGACGATCTGGCTTCCTGGGAGGACCACGGAGAGATCCTCCGCCTTGGACGTGACGTGCCGTGGGCGACGCGGAATGCATGGGCTCCGGCAGCCGCCGAGAAGAACGGGCTCTACTACTTCTACTTCACTGCCGACGACAACATCGGCGTAGCCGTGGCGTCGTCTCCGACCGGCCCGTTCATCGACTCCGGCGCACCGATCGTACCCAGCGACGCGCACCTCGGGCGCACGATCGACCCGGCCGTCTTCACCGATTTCGACGGCGCGGCCTACCTCATCTGGGGTAACACCGTCGCCCACTTCGCCCGACTCAACGATGACATGCTGTCGATCGATCCCGCCTCGGTCGTCGACTGGGAGCACCCGACATTCCGCGAGGCCGCGCACATCCATCGTCGCGGAGACACGTACTACCTGACCTGGTCCGAGAACGATACGCGCGATCCGTCGTATCGAGTCAGGTGGGCGACGTCGGATGCGCCGACCGGCCCGTGGCAGGAACGGGGCGTACTGCTCGAGCAGGCACCCGAGCGGGGAATCCTCGCAACCGGACATCACTCCATCCTTCGCGTTCCAGGCACCGACGACTGGGTCATCGCCTACCACCGCTTCGCCGTGCCCGACGGTGACGGATTCCATCGCGAGCTCGTCATCGACCCGCTCATCCATCTCCCCGGCGGCGCCCTAGCCCCGGTGGACCCGCGCGCGGAACCCATCCGCTTGACGCGATCAGCAATACCCGAAACCCTCGACACCTAAGAGAAAGAAGAAAGCAATGTCGCTTCGCCTTGCACCCGTTTCGCGGCGTCGAGCCGTGAAACGCACTATCGTCGCGGTGGCAGCCGTCGCGACGGCAGCTGCAGCCCTGACCGGTTGCTCCTCCGGCAGCTCCGGCGACGGATCGAAGACCGTCACATTCCTCTCGTGGGACAACGAGCAGACGATGAAGCCGGTGTTCGCCGAGTTCGAGAAGGAGAACCCCGGGTATACCGTCAAGGCGTCCTACGCGCCGCCGGTCCCGCAGTACATCCAGAAGCTTCAGACGCAACTCGGCTCGGGTACCGCCCCAGACGTGTTCATCATCACCGCCGAGAACAAGACTCAGATCATGAACGGCGGCTTCGCCAAAGACCTGAGCGGTGAGTCCTGGATCTCGAACATCGCCCAGAAGGCCAAGGACACCTACACCAAGGACGGCAAGGTCTACGGTGCCGCCACCGCCTCCTGGGGCGGCGGGATCCTGGTGAACAAGGACCTCCTGGCCAAAGTCGGCTATTCGGAGGCGCCGAAGACCTGGGACGACTTCCTCGCCCTCTGCAAGAAGCTGAAGGATGCGGGCATCACGCCGTTCTATGAGGCCGGCGACGGAATCCCGGTTTCGCTCGACGCGCTTCTCGGACTACAGAACGAGTCCATGGGCGGCAAGATGGACGCCGATATCTGGTCCGGTAAGACGACCTTCGAGAAGACCTGGACCCCGGCGCTGAAGACCTGGTACCAGCTGTTCGACACCGGCCTGCAGGCTCGCACGGTCGCTGGCCTCACCGGCGATCAGGTCGCGCAGCAGTTCGAGCAGGGACAGGTCGCAATGATCGGAACCGGCTCCTGGGCCCTCGGCGGCATCCAGGCAGCAGCCCCGAACCTCAAGCTGGAATACCTCGCGATCCCGGGCGCTGACGGGAAGAGCTTCTGGGCGGGCGCCGTGTCTCCTGGCTACGCGATCAACGCCAAAGCGAAGGACTCGGCCGCTGCTGAGAAATTCGTGCAGTTCCTCCAGAGCAAGAAGGGTGTGGAGGTCTACCAGAAGCAGACCCAGTCGATCACGACGACGGCCGACTTCACTCCCACGCTCGATCCGTCGCTGACCTCGATGGTCAAGGCAGTCCGCGCCGGCGACTTCTACCTGCCGCAGGTGAGCTGGCCCGATCACAGCGATGTGATGAACAGTGAGGCTGTCGCGCTCCTGCAGCAGGCGATCACGGGCAAGATCACCCCCGAGCAGGTCGCGACGGGGATGGATCAGAAACTGCAGTCCACGAAGTGAGTCTCCCGGAGGGAGCGGACGAATGGTCCGCTCCCTCCGGCGAAACCGCAACAGAAAGCAACAGCTATGGCAAACGCCACGACAGTCGAACGACCGACGACCGCCGAGCGGGTACGGACCCTCAGCAGGACACGTGCGAGATTCCGCCGGAGCCGTGAAGGCTTCGCTGCCTACTGGTTCATCGTCCCGATCATCATCGTGTTTGTGGTGCTCTACCTGATCCCGATGGTGCAGTCGCTGTACTACAGCTTCACGGACTACAACGGCTACGTCAGCACCCCGACGTTCATCGGCTTCAAGAACTATGTGAGCATCTGGTCGGACTCGTCGATGCTCTCCGCACTCGGATTCACGCTGACCTACGCAGTGCTGACGACGCTCTTCGTCACCGTCTTCGCGATCCCGCTGGCGCTCGTGCTCAACCGGAAGTTCTTCGGACGGGGCTTCGTGCGCTCGATCTTCTTCTTCCCGGCCGTGCCAAGTGTTGCAATCCTCGGTCTGGTCTGGACGTTCATCCTCAGCCCGCTCGGCTCCGGCGTCATCAACTCGGTCATCGGCCACCTCGGTGTGGCGCCGATCCCGTGGCTGTCCGACGAGACGCTCGCGCAGTTCAGCGTCATCCTGGTGGCGGTCTGGGCGCAGACCGGGTGGCATGCGATCCTGTACTTGGCGTACCTCCAGTCGTTGCCGGCTGACATCTTCGAGTCGGCGAAGATCGACGGCGCGAATCGGTGGCAGGAGTTCCGGATGCTGACGCTGCCGCTGCTGATGCCGGCGGTGTCGGTGAGCACGCTCTTGCTGCTGACCGGTGGCTTGAAGGTCTACGACCTACCGTTCACGCTGACCAAGGGCGGTCCGGGGTTCGCCACCAGGACCTTGACGCAGTCGATCATCGAGAACGGAATCGCTCAATCGGACATCGGCAAGGCGTCCGCGCTGAGTGTTCTCTTCCTTCTTGCCGTCGGGTTGATCATCGTCGCTCAGATGGCAGTGTCCCGCAGACTCGAGGAGCGTTACTCATGAAGCACAGCAGGGGCCTCCTGGTCAGTGCGGTGATGATCCCCATCGCCTGCATCATCGCCGTGCCGTTCTACTACATTCTCGTCAACACGCTGAAGACGCAGCAGGAGACGGCGACGAACCCGCTCGCGCTCCCCAGCAGCCTCAACTTCGAGAACTACATCCACGTGTTCCAGACGACTCCGATCGTGCAGAGCTTCTTCAACACGCTCTATGTGACGGTCATCTCGATCGCCTTGATGCTGCTGATTGGATCGATGGCCGCGTTCGGTGTGCTGATCGGCAAGGGCAAGTTCGCCACGGTCATCGGCGTCATCCTGGTCATCGCGTTCCTGGTGCCCGGCCAAGCGACCCTGATCCCGCTTTATCACATGCTCTCGGGGCTTCAACTGGTCGATTCGCTGAACGGTCTGATCGTGATGTACTCGTGTGGAGCGATCTTCTGTTACTTCCTGATCATTGGATATATGCGGAGTCTTCCGGTCGAGCTCTTCGAAGCTGCGCGGATCGACGGTGCCGGTGCTTTTCGGATCTACTGGTCTGTTGCGCTGCCGCTGATCCGACCCATCCTGGTCACTGTCGGCGTCTTTCAGACGATGTGGGTGTGGAACGACTTCATCACGCCGAACGTGTTCATCAACTCGCCCGAGAAGCAGACTCTCGTGCTGCAGGTGTACACGGCGGTGGGGCAGTTTACGACCGACTGGCCGGCCTTCATGACGTTGAGCGTGATCGTCCTGATCCCGATGGTGGTCTTCTTCATCGTCGCGCAGCGCCAGATCGTCAGCGGGTTGGTCAGCGGCAGCGTCAAAGGCTGATGCGGGGCGCCTCAGCTCTCGCCGTGCGCGTTGTGGTCGGTTGCTGTCGATTCACGGGCCATCACTTCGAACGGGCTCACGAACTCCACGGGGTCCCCGGTCTCGCCGTCGATCCGCGCAACCAGGAGGTCGACGGCTTTGCCGGCCATGACGTGGTGCGAGGGATTCACGCTCGAGAGGGATGGCGTCAGGAAGCGGCTGCTCTCGACATCGTCGAACCCGATGACCTTGACATCATGCGGCACGGACAATCCACTGTCGGCGAGGCCGCGGAGAGCGCCCAAAGCCACGTAGTCCGTGACGCAGAAGATCGCGTCGAACTGCAATCCACGCTGCACGGCTGCCCGGATGGCGTCCGACGCGCTTTCGGGAGAGAAGTCCTCCAGGGTGAGTGTCAGTTCCGGGTCGGCAGGCAGGTTGTTCTCTGCAAGCGCTCGAAGGTAGCCGGCGTGGCGAAGGGAAGAGACGTCGGTGTGGTCGGTCAGAACCCCGTGCAGAGCCACGATCCGCCGGCAGCCCCGCTCGATCAGATGACTGACGGCTGCGTGAGCCCCTTCGACGTTCGACATGGCGACGTGGTCGACGGGCCCCTGGAAGATCCGCTCGCCCAGAATGACCACCGGGAAGTCGACGCGGAGCTGATCCACGTCGGACTCCTCGAGCCCGACCGCACTGAGGATCAGGCCGTCGTACATGCGCAGCCTGGAGAGCGTCAGGGCGCCGAGTTCGTTCTCACGGGAGCGCCCGGTCTGCTCGATCACAACGTGCAGGTCGTAACGAAGCCCGTGCTCGATGACGGCTGCAGCGAGCTGGCCGAAGTACGGGCGATCGACCTCGGGCACCGCCAATCCGATCGTGTGCGTCCGACCCGTCCGAAGATTCCGGGCCGCGACGTTCACACGGTAGTCCAGATCCTCGATCGTCTTGAGAACCCGAGCCCGGGTCGTCTCCTTGACGTGCGGACGGCTGTTCAGGACGTTGGAAACGGTCATCGGAGATACTCCTGCGGCCTTCGCGATATCGCGGATCGTCACCACCGGCAGCCTCCTTCTCGTAGCCGAATGCGCTTTGCACTCCGACGCGTATATAACGTTACATCCCCAATGGCCGCCTCGTCCTCCGCGGCCGCCGCCGAAAGGAAACGTGCAGCATGAGTGCACCGATCTTCCGTGACCCCGTCTACGACGGGGCGACAGATCCCACCGTGATCCGCAACCAGACAACGGGCGAGTGGTGGATGTTCTACACGCAGCGCAGGACCACGGACCCGGATACGAGTGTGCGCTGGGTCCATGGGACGGCTATCGGGATCGCCGTGTCGTCCGACAACGGGTCCTCCTGGACTTATCGGGGAACCGCCCGAGGCCTGGAGAGCGGTGCGACGCTCTGGGCGCCGGAAGTCATCGCCGTCGGCGGTCATTATCGAATGTATGCGACCGTGGTCGACGGCGTTCCGGATTCATGGGTGGGTGCAGACGCGCACATCGTCGAGTACCGCAGTGACGACCTCATCGACTGGCGCCGTATCCGCCAGCTCGATCTGGGATCGGACCGAGTGATCGATGCGGCCGTTGCGAGATGCGCGGATGGGCGGTGGAGGCTCTGGTACAAGAACGAGTCGGACGGATCAAGCACCTGGTCGGCGTCGAGCACCGACCTGGAGACGTGGGTGGTCGAAGGGGTCGCGCTACCCGCTGAGCCGCCCCATGAGGGGCCCAATGTGTTCGAGCTCGGAGGATGGTTTTGGCTCGTCGTGGACGAGTGGCGAGGGCTTGGAGTGTTCCGTTCGAGCGATGGAATCGACTGGCGGCGGCAGGAGTCCGATCACGGACTCCTCTTGGACTCGCCCGGTGCGCATCCCGAGGATCGAGCCATTGGACATCACGCGGACGCGGTGGTCGTCGGGGAGGGGGATGAGAGCAGCTGGGCGGTCCTCTTCTACTTCACTCACCCGCGCGGCGATGATCTGGACGCCGCGGTCGTCGAGACGCGAAGAAGTCCCGTGCACATTGCACAACTGTCTGTCGTGGACGGTCGGCTCGTCGCGAATCGGGACATTTCCCTTCACGAACCGTTGTTGTGGGCCCCATTTGCGTGAGCGCTCACGGAACCCATAGACTCCATCAAGTCCTGCGGTCGATCCGGCCGGCCGGGATACTCCTCAGATACCAGGAAGTGGTCAATGAAGTTCGCCTCCCTCGTCCTCGATCGGGCATTCTCGGTCGCACCGATTCGTCGTGAGCTCTTCGGGGGCTTCCTCGAACAGGCGGGCCGCGGAATCTACGGCGGTGTCTATGAGCCGTCGCATCCGCTCGCCGACGCAAGCGGATTCCGTACCGACGTCCTCGAGTTGCTTCGAGAGCTGGGAATCACTTCGGTGCGCTACCCCGGAGGCAACTTCGTGAGCGGATACCGATGGGAGGACACCGTCGGGCCCAAGAGCGAGCGTCCCCGTACCATCGACCTCGCCTGGCGTTCCATCGACACGAACGAGTTCGGCCTGGACGAGTTCATCGCCTGGACCCGAGTACTCGGAGTCGAGCCCAGGCTGGCGATGAACCTCGGCACGCGAGGAGTCGCGGAGGCCTTGGACCTGCTCGAATACTGCAACTTCCCGGCGGGATCGAAGCAGTCGGAGCTGCGCCGATCGCATGGGGCGGCCGAACCCTACGCCGTCCGCACCTGGTATCTCGGAAACGAGATGGACGGACCCTGGCAGGTCGGACACAAGACCGCCGCCGAGTACGCGCGACTCGCGGTAGAGACGGCGCGGGCCATGCGCCAGCTCGATGCGAACCTCGACCTCGTCGCCTGCGGCAGTTCGAGCTTCGACATGCCGTGGTTCGGTGAGTGGGAACGAGTCGTCCTCGAAGAGGCGTACGACGTCGTGGATTCGATTTCGGCCCATCAGTACTACTTCGAGGCCGACGGAGACCGGACGAGCTTTCTGGCCTCCGGGGATCACCTGGACCGTTACCTCAAAGCCCTCATCGCAACGGCTGACCACGTGCAGGCGACGGGTCGCCACAAGCGACGGATGTCGATCTCGCTCGACGAGTGGAACGTCTGGTATCAGGGAAGGCCGTTGGCGGCCGGCGAGGAACAGGACTGGGTTCCCGGTGCTCCGCGACTGGAGGACCACTACACCGTGGCAGATGGCGTGGTCGTCGGCTCGATGCTCATTACCATCCTGCAGAATTCCGACCGTGTCCACGCTGCGAACCTGGCGCAGCTCGTGAATGTCATCGGTCCGATCATGACCGAGAACCACGGCGCCGCCTGGAAGCAGACCACGTTCCACCCGTTCGCGTTGACCGCGAAAGCAACAGGCGTCGTCCTCGGCGTCGCCTTGACGTCACCGAAGCACGAAACGCTCGTACACGGCGAAGTCGCCACGGTAGACGCGACCGCCACCTGGGACGACCAGACCAGGTCGGGCAAGATCTTCGTCGTGAACCGCTCGGTCGACGAATCAGTACGTCTCACCGTCGACGCGCGCGATATCGCGATGTCGCAGGCCTCGGCCGTCTACATCGGCGGACAGAACCTGGGAGGGATCGCCGCATCCACAACGGCCGACGAGTTCCAGCCCCGCCGGAATGCGGACCTGATCCTTGAGGCCGGCTCGCTGCAAGTCGTGCTACCGCCGGCATCGTGGACCGCGATCGACTTCGCCTGAGCTCGAAAGACTGGGAGACATGAACCGGATCTGGTACGGCGGCGATTACAACCCCGAGCAGTGGCCGCGCGACGTCTGGGATGAGGACGTGGAACTCATGCGTCGGGCTGGTGTCACTGTCATCACGCTCGGCGTCTTCTCGTGGGCCAAGCTCGAGCCCGAAGACGGGCGCTTCGACTTCGGCTGGCTCGATGACATCATTGACCGCTTGCACTCAGCCGGAATCCGCGTCGATCTGGCGACGGCGACCGCGTCCCCGCCGGCCTGGTTGGCGCTCAAACACCCCGAGACACTGCCGGTCACCGCCGACGGAGTGCGTCTCGGCACGGGCAGCAGGCAGCAGTACTCGCCGTCCTCTCGCACCTACAAGCGGTATGCAGGCCGGCTCGTGCGCGCGCTCGCCGAGCGATACGGCAGTCACCCCGCACTCGAGGCGTGGCACGTGAACAACGAACTCGCCTGTCACACACGACACGATTACTCCGATGAGAGCGCCGCAGAGTTCCGGAACTGGCTTCAACGCCGCTACGGCGATATCGAAACTCTCAATCAGGCGTGGGGAACCGCCTTCTGGTCGCAGAACTACTCGAGCTTCGCCGAGGTCATGCCTCCCCGCGCGATGCCCACGTTCCCGAATCCGACCCAGCGCCTCGACTTCGATCGATTCACCTCGGATGCCTGGCTGGGGGTGTACCGCGCCGAGGTCGCCATCCTCCGTGAGATCACGCCGGACGTGCCGATCACGACGAACTTCATGGGCTTCTTCATCGGCGCGGACTACTGGTCGTGGGCCGACGAACTCGACTTCATCTCCGACGATCACTACGCCGACCCTGCGGACCCCGCTGCAGCCGCCTACGCCGCGATGACCAGAGACCTGATGCGCTCATTGGGCAGGGGCAGACCGTGGATCCTGATGGAGCAGGCGACCAGCGCCGTGAACTGGCGTACTCGGAACGCCGCCATACCTGCAGGATGGCACCGGGCCCTCAGCTTGCAGGCGGTCGCCCGCGGCGCGGACGGAATCATGCAGTTCCAATGGCGTCAGTCACGCGCCGGCGCCGAGAAGTTCCACTCTGCAATGGTTCCGCACGCCGGAACAGATACCCGGATCTTCCGGGAGACCGTCAAGCTCGGTCAGGAACTGGCCGGGTTGGCCGACCTTGTCGAGGCGCGCGTCGATGCCCGAGTGGCCATCCTCTTCGACTGGGACTCGTGGTGGGCGCACGAGCAGGATGCCTCCCCGGCACGGACGAACTACGTCGCTGAAGTCTTCCGCTGGTACCGGGAGCTGTGGGACTACGGTGTGCTCACCGATTTCGTGCGGGCCGGCGAGCCTTTGGATGACTACGACGTCGTCATCGCCCCGGCAGTGCTCGTCCTCAGCGAGGAGAGCCGCGCGGTGTTGGCGGAGTTCGTGCACACCGGAGGCCACTTGCTCGCCACCTACCTGACAGGTGTCCTCGACGAGAATCTCCACGCCGTACTCGGGGGGTATCCAGGGCCGGCGCTCCGTGACATCCTCGGCGTTTGGATCGAAGAGTTCGCGCCGCCGGCTGCGCCCTCGATGTCTCTGGGCGACGTCCCCAACCTGGAGATCGATGGGCTCGCTGCCGGGGTGGCAACCGGGTGGGGAGAGGTCGTCCGCCTCGACGGCGCCGAGGTCCGGTCTTGGTTCCGAGGCGGAATCCTCGACGGCCTTCCGGCGATCACTCGACACGCTGCCGGGTCTGGTATCGCCTGGTACGCCGCAACTGCGCCCGCTAACGCAGCAGCACTCATGCGCGAACTTCTAGACGGAGCGTCAATCCCGTTCGAAAGCGACTTGCCCATCGGTGTCGAGTGGGTCACTCGCGGCGAACGCACGTTCGTGATCAACCACACGGACGAGTGGAAATGGGTGGATGGCGTTCACCTCGAGCCGTTCGGGGCGTCGGTCAGCCAGCCGCCGGTTCGCTGCTCTCATTCAGACGAGAGATAACGTGCCGCGAGGGTATCCCATTCTCCCTCACGTAGTGGTACGACCACTCCATGCTTCGAGTTCGCGGGCAGCCGGAACTCGTCCGCGGGGATAGCTGTCCAGTCACCGCTGTCGAGCTCGGTCGCCCACAACGCCAGATACCCCTGGGGTAGCGCTGAGAACTGATCGACCCATAGATACCAGCGGTCTGCGCGGTCGTCATGGAAGATCAGCGGTGCCTCGACCGACGAATACAGTTCGTCAGCGATCCGCTCTGCAACCGTGACGAAGTCGTCGGCGAAGAAATCTGATCCGACTTGCTGAAAGAGCTTCTTCGTGTCATCACCCTTGAGGAACCGGTGCAGCTTGCCTGCATGTTCGACTGCCGTCATGTCGATCACGCCATGTCCAGGTCCGAGGTCGACAAGCGTCTCCGCGGGCGAGAAGGCGCGGAAGTCTCTGGTGCGAGCGACCAGGATGCGGCTGTGCTGCTCGTGGACGCGGTCGGGATCTTCAGAGCCGTAGAGCGACGACGACCAAAAGACGAGGTATTCGCCCGTCTCTTCGTCGTACAGCGCCTCGGGGGCCCAAGCCATCCCGGCGTTCTCCGGGGCAACTTCGACAAGCCATGGATCGGACCAGTCGACAAGATCGGTCGAGCGCCAGACCACGAGGGATCGGCTCCCGTGCCTGGTCCATTCCGCCCAACCGCGTTCGTCCCCGCCGTAGACGCGGAGGTCGGTGGCGATGATGAAGCTCTCTCCATCACCACGGACAAAGTAGGGGTCGCGGACGCCAGTCGTTCCCAGCATCGAGGTCAGAATCGGACGGCCCGCGTTCGCTCGCGTCCACACGAGGGGATCGAGCCTGTCGCTAAGTGAGAAGTAGATCTGCTCGCCGTAGCCCTCGGGATCTTCGACGAAATGTACTAGCAGGTAACCGGAGCGGTCTTCTGTCATAGCTCACCCTTCCGCGCCGTGAGCGCTCACGAAACACTACCTCGACGACTGCGACGAAGACAACTTGCGCTCCAAGAGTTCAACTCGAACGTCGTGTGGTCGCGACCGGATGGATCCCCAGGCGCTCGATCTGCGACCGGTCGTCGCCCGATCTACGTCGATCAGTCCGCGGACCGGATCGTTGCCCTGGACTCGGACCTCAAGGTAGAGGACGTCTCATAACGAGCATTGCGGGGGAGCGGGCCGTGTGTGATATGCCTGCCAGCCAGTTCGACCATCCACATCGGAGCCAAACTAAGCCGAGGCGCGCCAGACTGGCACGGGCACGATCGTGCGGCGTTCAATTGCCGCGGCCGAGTCCGCGACCGAGAGCTCCACGATCTCGGCGATCCGCTCGGACGTCTGCGGTCCGACCAGCCCAAGGCTGGACAACGGCGGGTTGGTGATTTCGCCCAACGACAACCCGTCAATTCCGACGATCCGAACGTCATCCGGAACTCGGATGCCCTGTTCGCCGGCTCGTGCGAGGGCGCCCATCGCCATCAAGTCGCTGAACGCAATGACAGTGTCGGTCTCGGGAAACGCCCTAAGAAGTGCGTCCAATCCCTGAGCACCCGCAGCCATCGAGTTGGGGCCGGCCTCCTGCACGACGACAGCCCGAGCGGATTCGGAACCGACGTGTTTCTCGAACGCCCGGCGGCGCGTAGATGGCGTGTACACCCGCCCCAGATTCTGACTCTCGATCATGCCGAACTTCCGCGATCCACGCCCGCGCAGCTGTATAACCAGTGATTCCATCCCGTGGTCGAAGTCGAGACGCAACGAATGCACGCCCCTCGTATCCGACGCGCGGTCCATGAGAATGACCGGCGTGCCCTTGGCCGCCCGCGCGATGTCCTCCGTCGGGTCGGAGAGATACCCCACGATCACGTCTACGTCGTTAGCCAGGCGACCGACAAGCTCCAAATCTGGTGTGCCCTCGTGGGACGAGACCGCGACCTGCCAATTCCGTGTGGTGGCGAGGTCGAGGAAATCAGCGATAAGTTCGCCATAGAAGGGGTTCCGGAAGGACTCAACCACGAAGCCAATGGCGGTCGATCTGCTGTTGCGTGCGAGGTTGCTGGCGAACCGGCTCGGCTTGTAGCCGAGGCGCTCACTGGCCTCCAACACACGTGCGCGCGTCGCCTCGCTGATGTCGGTCTTGTTGTTCCACGCTCGCGAAATAGTTTGCCGGGAGACCCCGAGCTCCGCGGCGATCTCGTCGATGGTGATCTTCGGCATCGCGTGCTGCGTTCCTTCCGACGCTTCAGGCACCAGCCGGAGCGTTCTCGCACGGAGTCTAGCGCTTGCGGTCTCTCCCACTTGACCACTCGATGAAGCCCTTCGCGCGGTAGTCATCTTGATGCGTGTATTGATGCAGGAGCAGTAGAGGCGGTAAATCGCGAACGCTATGAGGTCAGCATTGCACGAGTTGGTTCGCCGTCCTTAGTACTCGCGGGTCAGCGAACAAAGCTCGATCGATCCCTACTGCGCCGGAGACGGAGAATTGGATGCGCTCGCCGGGAAGGAGTGTGATCATGGCGTCGTCGGTAACAGCGGCAGGGTCCAGTTTGTCCACGAGCAACATGATGTCGCGGGCGAGGTGCTTTGCTTGGACGCTCACTGTCCAGCCGTCGGTCGTCGGCGAGGCGTCGACGGACAGGATCGGGTCGACCAGATCGGAGTCGCGGTAGTCGGTGAAGAACCAGTGAGCGATCTCTTGGTCGAAGCGGATGACGAGCAACTCGGATTCAGGCGTGCGCGGGGTGGCGAGTTGGGGGTCGAGGTGAAGGCTCGCCGAGGAGCGCGGCGATACGGTGATGTTCCGGTGGGATCGAGCGAGCAATTGGCCGTCGTAGCGCCGCCGTTCGATCTCGACGGTGCCGCTCCACTCGTCTGCTGTGTCGTTGACGAGCGCGGCGACGAGACCGCCGTCGCTCGGCTGCACGGTCAGCAGCCGTTCCCGATGGGCGTGGCGGAGAGCGTAGAGCAGCGGCTTGCGTCTGCCGTAGCCGTCGACGGCTGCCCACGACGTGACCGGCCAGCAGTCGTTCAGCTGCCAGACGATTGAGCCGGTGCAGTGCGGTGTGAGCGAGCGGAACCACTCGATCGCTGTCCGTACCGCGACCGCCTGGTTGAGCGACATCGCCCAGTGCCAGTCCTCCATTTCGTCGGGCAGCGGGAAGTGCGCGACCAGGCCGTCGGTGAGTTTGTCGTTGCCCTTGATCGCCTTCTGATGTAGGAGCATGCCCGGCGATTCCGGAGTCAGGGGGTCGTCCGAAACGGATGCCGTGAGGGTGGACCAGGTGGGCGGCGCCTGCCAGCCGAACTCGGCGACGAACCGGGGGCGGTGGTCGCGGTAGTGCAGGTAGTCCTTCTCGTTCCAGAGGTCCCAGAGGTGGGAGGTGGCAGTGGCCGGGTCGTTCTGCGGCGAGTCCGGGTCGGGACTGAATGGGCTGGCCGGCGTGTAGGCGACGTGCGGCGCGAGCTCGGCGACGAGTTGGGGGAGCAGGTCGTAGTAATACCCGGCGCCCCAGGTGCGGCCGGCGAGGCGGGGCCGCCAGTTCCAGTCCTGGTTGCCCCAGGCGTTCTCGTTGTTGCCGTTGAGGATGACGAGCGACGGATGTGTCGCCAGGCGGACGATGTTGTCCCGGGCCTCGGCCTCCACCTCCGACCACAGCGGCTCCTCCTCGGCGTAGGCGGCGCACGCGAAGAGGAAGTCCTGCCAGGTGAGGAGGCCCCGCTCATCGCACTCGGCGAAGAAGTCGTCCGATTCGAAGATCCCGCCGCCCCAGACCCGGATCAGGTTGATGCCGGCGAACTCCGCCTGATCGAGACGCCGCGCATACCGCTCGCGGTCGACCCGGTGCGGGAACGCGTCGTCGGGGATCCAGTTGGCGCCGCGGATCAGCACGGGTTCGCCGTTGACCTCGACGCGGAACGCCGTGCCGGCGTCGTCCGGCTCCGTGACGGCCTCCACTGTGCGGAAGCCAACGCGGTGCGACCGCTCGTCGAGCACCACGCCGCGGTCGATCACCGCGATGCGCAGGTCGTGCAGAGAGGGCTCGCCGTGGCCCACCGGGTACCAGAGCGCCGCGTCGGGCGCGCGCAGGACGACCCGGGCGGTGTCGCGACCGGCGCCGAACGCCTGGCGGTGGACCAGCGCACCGAGGCTCAGCTCCAGCTCCAGGTCGCGCCCATCTGCACGGTCAACATCGATTTCTGCGATGAGCGTCGGCACGCCGTCGACCACCTCCGGCACGATCCGTGCAGAGGCGATACGCGCGTCCGTCCAGGTCTCGAGTCGCACCGGGCGCCAGATGCCGGATGTCGCGGTGTCGATGCCCCAGTCCCAGCCGAAGCTGCATGCCATCTTGCGCAGGGCGTTGTACGGGTGGTGGTTGGTGTGCGGCCGGGAGCCGAGTTCGAGGCTCGCGGCGTCGGCCGCCTTCAGTGGTGAGGTGAAGCGGACCTCGAGCTCGTTCGCGCCTTCCCGCAGCCGATCCGTCACGTCGATGCGGTAGGTGCGGTGCATGTTACGGGTCGACGCGATCACGACGCCGTCGAGCAGCACCTCGGCCACAGTGTCGAGGCCTTCGAAGACCAGTTCCTGCCGCGTGGAGGCGTCGGGCACCCAGTCGATGTCGAGCCGGTAGGTCCAGTCGGTCAGCCCGATCCAGCCTTGCGTGCGCTCGTTCTGGTCGAGGTAGGGGTCGGGGATGAGCCCGGCGGCGAGGAGGTCGGTGTGGACCGAGCCGGGCACCGTCGCGGCGATTGGACCGGCCGATCGCACCGCCTCGGGTACGTCTCCGGCGGCCGGTCGCACGGTCCAGCCGGTAGTCAGGGCGAGGTTGGTGACGGGTGCGGGCTGCCGCGGCCCGCTGAAGATCGGGACTCCGGGTGTGAGCGTTGAGGTCACTTGAGCGCTCCTCCGAGCAGCCCGGCTACGTAGTAGCGCTGCAGGATCAGGTAGACGATCACGCAGGGGATCACGGTGACCATCACGCCGGTCTGCATGAGGCCGAAGTTGACGCCGAACTGGCTGTCGGTCGACAGGATGCCGATGCTGACCGGCAGCGTGTAGAGGTGCTGGTCGGTGATCAGGATGAGCGAGGCGAAGAAGTCGTTCCAGGCGGCGAAGAACGTGAGCAGGGCGGTGGAGACCACGCCAGGTGCGGCGACGGGGAGCATGACGCGCCACATTGCGCCGAGCGGCGAGGCGCCGTCGAGCTGCGCGGCCTCCTCCAGCGAGGAAGGCACCGCCGCGAACGAGTTGCGCATCAGGAAGATGCCGAGTGGCAGGTTGAAGGTGGCCAGCACCAGGGCGACGCCCAGGAGGTTGTTCTGCAGGCCGATGTCGCGCAGCACGATGTACAGCGGCGTGATGACGGCCTGGAACGGCACCATGAAGGTGACCAGGATCACGAAGAACGCAACCTTGCTGCCGCGGAATGGGAGCTTGGCGAAGGCGTACCCCGCGAGCGTGCTCACGACGACGGTCACCGCCGTTGCAGTCAGCGAGACGATCAGCGAGTTGCCGAGGCTCTGTACGACACTCAGCCCGCGGCTGGCGTCCGTGATCTTGGCCAGGTTCGCCGGGGACACCTGCGAGAGCATGACGCCGATCGGGTAGAGGAACAGCACGGCCAGGCACAGCGAGACCACCCACCAGGCGGCTCTCGGGAGGATGCGCGGGCCGCGTCGACGCCTCTCGGTGTTGCGCGTCGCGGGCTCGACGGTGGCGGGTGCGGGGGCGAGCGTCGTGGTCATGAGTTGTCCGAGTTCCGAAGCAGGAGCATCTGCCCGGCGCTGACGAGGCCGAGCACGATCATAAGGAGGATGGAGAGGGCGGAGGCGTAGCCGACCCGGAACTGCACGAATCCGGCGCGGTAGATCTCGTACACCGCGGTCAGGGTCGAGCCGGAGGGGCCGCCGACGGTCATGATGTAGAACTGGTCGAACGCGAGCAGCGAGCCGGCGACCGAGAACACCAGGACGAGCGCGAGAGTGGGACGCAGGAGCGGGACGGTGATGTGCCAGAACGTCTGCCACCCGCTCGCGCCGTCGATGCGCGCGGCCTCGTTCACCTCCTCCGGGATCGCCTGCATGCCCGAGAGCACCAGGAGCATCTGCAGCCCGACCACCTTCCAGGTCACCATGCCGAGCACGATGACGAAGGCGGAGCCGAACTCGGCGAAGAAGTTGGTCTTCGGGTCGACGAGGCCGAGGTTGCCGAGGAGCGTCGTGGTGGGGCCGATGTCGGACTGCCACATGAATTGC
This sequence comes from Microbacterium sp. X-17, assembly GCF_039615055.1. Classification (NCBI taxonomy): domain Bacteria; kingdom Bacillati; phylum Actinomycetota; class Actinomycetes; order Micrococcales; family Microbacteriaceae; genus Microbacterium; species Microbacterium sp. X-17. The sequence goes on along the minus strand of NZ_JBDHNI010000011.1, from coordinate 5,663 downwards.
CAGATGTAGCTGCCGGCGGCGAGGCCGATGACCACCGGCAGGAAGTAGACGGTCTGGAAGACCCGCGCAGCTCGGGTCCGCCTTCGCACCAGGAACGCCAGCCCGAAAGCGAGCGCGATCAGGATCGGTGTGATGACGATGGTGTAGAGGAAGGTGAAGCCGACGGCGTGCAGGAACTGGTCGTCCTGGAACGCCTCGATGTAGTTGCCGAAGCCGATGAAGTGCGGTGTGCCGAGCAAGGGCCAGTTGTTGAGCGACATGTAGATCGTGCGCAGGAACGGCCAGATGAAGAACACCCCGAGCAGGATGAACGCGGGAACGCTGAGCGCGAAGCCGAAGAGCGCGCGGCGGCGTCCGAGGCGGTTCCCGGTCCGCGGCGGATTCGTGGAGGTTCGCGGCGGCGTCGATGCCGTCTGCTGAAGTGTGGTCATGGTGGATGCTCCCGGATGCGAGGAGCGGGCGGGGCGGACGGTGAGCCCGCCCCGCCCGCCGGGTCAGTTGCCGTTCTTGTCGAGGATCGCCTGGGCGGCCTTCTGCGCCTTGGCCTGGGCGTCTTTGACGGATCCCGACCCGAAGACGGCGTCCTGGATCATGGTCGACCAGACGCCGTTCGAGTCGTTGATGAGCTCGTTCTCGACGACGCTGTAGGGCACGTGGCCCTTGGCGAGGGCCTGGGCGAAGACCTGGTTGCGCGGGTCCTTGCCGGTGTAGATGCTGTCGAGCAGGTCGAGCCGGATCGGCATGACGCCGTTGTCGGCCATGATCGTCTGGGCGCTCTTGTCGGTGACCCACTTGAGGAACGTCCACGCGCCCTCTGGGTTCTTCGAGCCCGACGGGATGGCGATGTCGTCGCCGCCGGCGAACGACGCGCTCTGCCCGTTGCTCGCACCCGGGATCAGGGCGACGCCCCAGTCGAACTTGGCTCCGGCGGTCGGGTCGGTCAGTGCGGACAGGTAGAAGTCGCCCCAGTTGAAGATGCCGACTTTTCCCTGCTTGAACGCGTCGCCGGCGTTGGAGCCGCTGTCGGTCTTGACCAGCTGCGGCATCGCGTTCATGCTCCACAGGTCGCGGTACATCGACAGCGTGTTCGTCACCTCCGCGCTGTCGAACTGTGCCTTCTTGCCGTTCGCTGACAGGAGGTTGCCCTTCTGCGCCCAGATGTACGGACCCATCGAGAAGATGTTGCAGCCTCCGCAGGCGCCCGAGAACGCGAAGCCGTAGGTGCCGTTGCCGATCGAGGCGATCTTCTCGGCGTCGGCCTGCACCTCCGCCATCGTCGCCGGCGGCTTCTCGGGGTCGAGGCCGGCCTGCTTGAAGAGGTTCTTGTTGTAGTACATGACCGAGACGTCGCCGGTGAACGGCAGCGCGTAGGTTTTGCCCTGGTACTGGCCCTGCGATACGTGCGCGGGGCTCATGTCGTTCTTCCAGGGCAGGGTCTTGACCTTGTCGCTGATGTCGGTGAGGGCTCCCACCGACGCGAAGTAGGGCGCGTAGACGAGGTCCATCGACGCGACGTCGGGGGCGTTGCCGCCGGCGGCCGCCGTGCCGAACTTCTGCACGTAGTCGGCGGAGGGGACGATCGTGACCTTGACTTGCTGGTCGGTGTGCGACTTGTTGAAGTCGGCCGCCAGCTTGGTGATCAGGGTGGACTCGGAGTCGCGGACCCAGACGCTGATGGTCTTGGAACCGCTCCCGGAGTTGCCCGCGGAACAGCCGGACAGTGCCACCGCGCCGGCTGCGAGCGCAGCCACCGCGATGAGGGACGTGGTGCGACGCCTCATTGCGTTTCCTCTCTCATTGGTGGGGGTGCCGAACAGGTCGGCGTGCCGCCTGCGACGCTCAGCTCGTGGGCATCCAGACGCGCATTGCTCCCTGGGACCGGTTGGCCCAGCGGAAGTAGGGGATGACGGTGATCGGGCCGAGGTCGGTGCTGGGGTCGCTGTCTGCAGGCTCGGCGTAAAGCTCGGCGGTGGCGGAGCGGCGGTGCGCTCCGTCGATGCGGAGGAGGGGCGCGCCGAGCTCGGCGTCCCAGCCGGCCTCCACGAACGTGGGCGCTGCGGGGATGACGACGTCCTCCACCGCGACGCCGCTGGCGAGGTCGGCGGTCTCGAGCGCGTAGAAGACCGGCCCGCGGCGGACGGCGAGGGAGCCGCGCACCGCGTCAACCCACGGGTGCGCGGTCTGTGCAACGGCCTCGATCGGGAGGTCGAGCTCGATGACGGAGGCTCCTGGCGCGACCGTCGCGTAGCCGGGTGCGACTCGCGTGCTCTCGCCGCTGTCGACGGTGAGCCGGGCGCCGCTGGCCCAGGCGGGGACGCGCAGCTCGATGGCGGTCGGCGACGGTCGCGACAGCTCGATGCGGATGGCGCCCGCCCACGGGTACGCGGTACGGACCGTGGCGCGCAGATCGTCGCCGAGGTCGTACTCGCCGTCGGCGTAGAGCTGGAACTGCACGGCGTCGTCGGATCGGGTCACCAGGTAGCCGCCGATGCTCGACAGCAGGCGGGCGAGGTTCGGAGGGCAACACGCGCAGTCGTACCAGTCGAGGCGCGCCGACGGTGCATCCTCCTCGTGGGTATGGCCGGTGCGCAGTTGAAGCGGGTTGGAATAGAAGAAGGAGCGTCCGTCGATGGCGGTGGAGACGGCGATCGCGTTGTAGAGGCCGCGCTCTATCTCGTCGGCGTAGCGGGAGTCGCCGTTCAGGAGCAGCATGCGCCAGTTCCAGTGCAGGTTTGCGATCGCGGCGCAGGTCTCCGAGTAGGCGCGGTCGGCGGGCAGCTCATAGGGGTCGCCGAATGCCTCGCCGCGGTGCCGGGAGCCGACGCCCCCCGTGATGTAGAGCTTGTGCTCGTGCTCGCTGCGCCAGAGGGCGTCGAGCGACTCGGCGTATCCGGAGTCGGCGTCGTCGAGCTGGAGGTCGGCGACGCCGGCGAGCAGGTAGAGCTGGCGCACGGCATGGCCCGTCACCTCGCGGGCGGCGCGGACAGGGACGAGATCCTGGTAGTACGCGCCGCCGAACTGGCCTTCGCCGATCGAGCGGTAGCCGCGCAGTTCCACCATGCGGCGTGCGAGCTCGCGGTGGCGGGGGTCGCCCGTGAAGCGGGAAAGCTCCACCAGCGCCGTCTCGATCTCCGGGTGGCCGTCGATGTCGTCCCGTGCGCCCACGCCGAAGGTGTCGTGCGCGAGCTCGACGTAGCGGAGGGCGATGTCGAGAAGGTCCGTGCGGTCGGCGTGCGCCCAGGCGATGGCGGCCTGCACGAGGTGTCCGAGGCAGTAGAGCTCGTGGCCCTGCGGCAGGTCCGTGAGGCGCTCGCCGGCGCGCGGGCCCTGGAAGTAAGTGTTGACGTACCCGTCGGCCTCCTGGACGGCGCCGATGAGCCGGACGGCCTCGTCCACAAACGGCTCGAACTCGGCGATGTCGCCGCGCACGGCCTCCCAGCCGATGGCCTCCAGCGTCTTGAACAGGTCGGAGTCTGCGAAGAGAGGCCCGCGGAATGGAGCGTCGCTCTCGCCGGCCAGGCGACGGAAGTTGTCGAGGACCCCGGTCGACTCCAACCGCTCGATGCAGTGCGGGATGGTCGCTTCGCGGTTGAGTCGCTGCCAGTCGCCGAGCAGGTCGTCGCCGAGCGAGACGGCGCGGAGGTCGAGCGGGCGGCGGGCGGATCGAGCGGCGGGGACTGCCGGTGCGGCGATCGTGTTGGTCGTGCTTTCCACGAATATCTCTCCTCATCGAGTGGGTAGTACACCGGTGAACTAGAGGAATAGTACACCGGTGTACTACGCGCTTGTCAAGCGCTTCTCGAACGCGGGGGAAGCAGGCGTCGGGCGCGTTGAGGCGCGTTGAGGCCTTGGAGCGTCGCGGCTCGTCACGACGCCGCCGAACGGTTCAGGCGGAGGCGCGCTGCACGAGCCGGTGGTCGGCCATCAGCAGGGTCGTTCCCGAGCGGGCCTCCCGCTCGCTGAGGCGCTGCGCCAGTAGCTCGACGGCCTTCTGCGCCATCCACTCGCGACCCGACTCGATGGTCGTCAGGGCCGGGCTGGCGAACCTGCCCTCCTCCACGTTGTCGAATCCGATCACCGACACGTCGTCGGGCACGGCGACACCGTGCTTCTGCAACTCGCTCATCGCGCCGAGCGCGAGCGCGTCGTTGTAACCGAACACCGCGTCGAACGCGACGCCCTCGTCGATCAGCGCGCGCACACCCTCCGCACCGCCGGTGCGCGTCCACGGGACAGGCCCGACGAACAGCCGCGGATCCGGCTCGACGCCGGCCTCCCGCAGAGCGTCCAGGTAGCCGCGATGGCGCCGGGCGGCCGCAGTCGGTTCGGGGGAATCCTCCATGCCGAGGGCGACAATGCGCCGCCGGCCCGCGCGCAGCAGGTGCGCCGTCGCGTCGTGAGCGCCGGCTTCGTTGGGGACGGCGATGAAGTCGAAGCGACCCTCGTGCACGCGATCGCCGATGAGGATGAGAGGGATGTCGGTGGTGGCCTCGTCAATGTCGCCCGGCTCGAGCGCGATCGTCTCGAAGATGAGGCCATCGACGCTGCGTCCGCCGGTGCCGTTCAGCACGGCGAGCTCATGCTCGCGGTCGCCGTCGGTGACCTCGACGAGCACGTTGAGGTTGCGCTTCTGCGCGGCCGTGACGACCGCCTGCGACAGCTCGGCGAAGTACGGATGAGCGAGCTCGGGCACTGCGAGGCCGATGGTCCCGGTGCGACCCGAGCTGAGATTCCTTGCGGAGATGTTGACCTTGTAGTTGAGCTCCTCGATCGCGGCCTCGATGCGCTGGCGGGTCTCGTCGCGCATGTAGGGGTAGCCGTTGAAGAAGTTCGAGACGGTTTTCTTCGACACCCCGGCGATGCGGGCCACATCGGCCATTGTCGCTGCCATCCCGCACCCCCTCGAAGAACGATCATATGAGGCGGGTGCGACAAGGTGGCGTTCGCGCGTAGAGAGTCTGAAGGCTGAGCGCACCACTGGTCTGGAAATCACCCAGCTGGCTACGTCGGACGTGCCTCCAAATGCGTCCCAGAACGTGACCGGGCGCTGCGAGCGGCTGGCCATCGTTGCGAGACGTCGTTAGCCTCCCGGCGCTGGTTGCGTCGACGAGACCGCTTTGACGTTATTTGATCTGATCGTCGAGTTCAGGGGTTCTACGGGCACGAAGGGGACTCCCAATCTCATACCAGACCAGCGGGTCGCGGTCGTCGGAGATCGGCAGGACCGACCCGGTGCGTCAGCACGAACTTTGGTGGAGCCGCCGTTGGCGGCGCTGTCCTTGCCGGTTTGTGTGTCTTTCCGCCGCCCGATCGTAGCTCGTTCCCGGTGCTTCGTGCCGGGCTTTCGCGGCATATCCTCGCTCGCTGCGCTCGCTGCGGTATTCCACGGTCCCGGCACTGCGCCCCTCCCACTCGCCATCGATCTCTCCGCCGGAAAGGCAACAAAAACTGTTGACGCAGGGGAGTGATCAGGATGCGGGTATTCATCATCGACACCAGAAACATGGGCCCGGAACTGCAGGGCGGACTCATCGGGGTGGTCGGCTCGCCCAACCCGACAGCAGAGGAGAAGAGGGAGTGCGTGGAAATGGTGAGCCGGTACGCGGTTGACGGGTGGGCGATCGCGGCGGACCCGCTAACTCCGATCGGGCAGCTCGCGGCGC
>NZ_JBDHNI010000010.1:0-116162 GCF_039615055.1 Microbacterium sp. X-17 | reverse complement strand
AAGGAGATCGAGAGAATCGTGGTTAAGGAACTCGGCAAAATGCCCCCGTAACTTCGGGAGAAGGGGGGCCTTCGACGTATTAGGACTTGCTCCGAAAGCGTTTGGAGGCCGCAGAGACTAGTGGGTAGCGACTGTTTACTAAAAACACAGGTCCGTGCCAAGTCGCAAGACGATGTATACGGACTGACGCCTGCCCGGTGCTGGAAGGTTAAGAGGAAGGGTTAGCGTAAGCGAAGCTCAGAATTTAAGCCCCAGTAAACGGCGGTGGTAACTATAACCATCCTAAGGTAGCGAAATTCCTTGTCGGGTAAGTTCCGACCTGCACGAATGGCGTAACGACTTCCCAACTGTCTCAACCGCGAACTCGGCGAAATTGCACTACGAGTAAAGATGCTCGTTACGCGCAGCAGGACGGAAAGACCCCGTGACCTTTACTACAGCTTGGTATTGGTGTTCGGTGTGGCTTGTGTAGGATAGGTGGGAGACTTTGAAGCGTGGACGCCAGTTCACGTGGAGTCATTGTTGAAATACCACTCTGGTCACTCTGGATATCTAACTTCGAACCGTAATCCGGTTCAGGGACAGTGCCTGGTGGGTAGTTTAACTGGGGCGGTTGCCTCCCAAAAAGTAACGGAGGCGCCCAAAGGTTCCCTCAACCTGGTTGGCAATCAGGTGGCGAGTGTAAGTGCACAAGGGAGCTTGACTGTGAGACTGACAGGTCGAGCAGGGACGAAAGTCGGGACTAGTGATCCGGCAGTGGCTTGTGGAAGCGCTGTCGCTCAACGGATAAAAGGTACCTCGGGGATAACAGGCTGATCTTGCCCAAGAGTCCATATCGACGGCATGGTTTGGCACCTCGATGTCGGCTCGTCGCATCCTGGGGCTGGAGTAGGTCCCAAGGGTTGGGCTGTTCGCCCATTAAAGCGGTACGCGAGCTGGGTTTAGAACGTCGTGAGACAGTTCGGTCCCTATCCGCTGCGCGCGTAGGAAATTTGAGAGGATCTGACCCTAGTACGAGAGGACCGGGTTGGACGAACCTCTGGTGTGTCAGTTGTTCTGCCAAGAGCACCGCTGATTAGCTACGTTCGGGATGGATAACCGCTGAAAGCATCTAAGCGGGAAGCCGGCCTCAAGATGAGATTTCCATGCCTTCGGGCGAGAGGCTCCCAGCTAGACTACTGGGTTGATAGGCCGGATGTGGAAGTGGGGACTAAAGACCCATGGAGCTGACCGGTACTAATAAGCCGACAATTTGATAATCACTACTCTCATACCGTTGTAAGGCGGGTATGAGGGGCCAGAGATTGCTCGCGTCCACTATGTGGTTCTCGATGTACGGTCGAGAACTGATTCAAGCGAAGCTTGATCGTTCACTTTGATACATCAATAGTGTTTCGGCGGCCATAGCGAGAGGGAAACGCCCGGTTACATTCCGAACCCGGAAGCTAAGACTCTCTGCGCCGATGGTACTGCAGGGGGGACCCTGTGGGAGAGTAGGACACCGCCGGACTTCTTTGTGAGATGGCCACCCAGTGATGGGTGGCCATTTCGCGTTAACGGCACAATTTCGCGCGGGCGGTGCCCGGCGCGATCCACGCACATAGGCTGGGCGGAAACCCCGGCACCCGACAGGAGAAGTCGTGAGCGATACACCGGCAGACGACGACAGGACGTCCGCCTCGGGCGGCAACGACCGCGGTCGAGGCTCCGGTCGCCCACGCTCGGGCGACGGTCGGAACGGCGACCGCTCCGGCGGCGCCCCGCGACGCGACTCGGGTCAGGGCTACGGACGGTCCCGGGATGGAGCCGGTTCGGACCGCACGGGGGGCTCCGCCGGCGCTTCGCGCACCGGTGGCCCGAGTCGGCCGCGAGACGGTCAGTGGAGTCGTGACGGTCAGCGCGGCGGAGCTCAGCGCAATGATGCGCAGGGCGGTCGCGACGGATACGGCCGTGGCGGGCAGAGCCGCGATGGCTATGGGCGCGACGGCCAGAGTCGTGACGGTCAGTACCGCGACGGTCAGCGCCGTGACGGCCAGAACCGCGACGGTCAGCGCGGTCAGGGCCAGTGGAGCGGCGGCAGCCAGGGCCGTGGTGGTCAGAACCGCGATGGACAGCGCCGCGAGGGCCAGTGGAGTGGCGGAAGCCAGAGCCGGGATGGTCAGGGCGGCGGCGGCCAGTGGAATCGCGATGGACAGCGTCGTGACGGCCAGGGCGGCAGCCAGTGGAATCGTGACGGCCAGAACCGTTCGGCGCAGAACCGCGACGGCCAGGGCGGTGGCGGTCAGTGGAACCGTGACGGGCGAGATCGTGATGGTCAGCGTCGTGGTGGTCAGGGTGGCGGCCAATGGAATCGTGACGGCCAGACCGGTGGCGGACAGTGGAATCGCGACGGCCGGGGCCGCGACGGGCAGCGCCGCGAGGGCCAGTGGAATCGCGACGGTCAGCGTCGTGACAACCAGGGTGGCAGCGGTCAGTGGAACCGTGACGAGCGGAGCCGCGGACCCCAGGGCAGCGGCAGCCAGGGCCGAGACGGCCAGGGTCGCGAGGGCCAGTGGAACCGTGATGGACAGCGCCGCGACGGGCAGCAGTCCCGCGGTGGGCAGCGGGGCGGTTCCTGGGATGCGACGCGTTCGCGCGACGGTTCCGGATCCCGTGGTTTCGCCGCCGGCCGCGACGGCGGTCCCCGTGGCGGGCAGGGCTCGCAGGGTGGTCGCACAGGTCGCCCGGCCGGCGCCGGCGGCTCGAAGGGCTACGGCCGCTCCGACGACAAGCTGTGGACGAGGGACGGTCGTCCCGCGCGCGGTGATCGCGCCGCCCGCGACCACGAGTACGAGCTCAGCGCCGAAGAGGCGATGGCTCGGGAGCTCCGTTCGGTGCGTCCACGGCACGACGACCCCGACCTCCCCGCGGATGTCGAGGCGCGCGACCTGCCGAAGGAAGCCCGCGTCGAGCTCAAGACGCTCAGCAAGGACAACGCCGACTGGGTTGCGCAGCACCTGGTCATGGCCGGACGCCTGATCGACGAGGACCCCGAGCTCGCGCACCGTCATGCTCTGTCGGCCGCGCGTCGCGCGGGACGCATCGGTGTCGTGCGCGAGACGCTCGCCATCACCGCATACGCGAGTGGCGACTTCGCGCTCGCGCTGCGCGAGCTCCGCACCTACCGGAGGATCACCGGCTCCAACGACCAGATCGCGTTGATGGTGGACAGTGAGCGCGGGGTCGGCCGACCCGACCGGGCGCTCGAACTGGGACGGTCGATCGACCGCAGCGCGCTGCCGGCCGACGTCCAGGTCGCGCTGGCGATCGCGATGTCCGGTGCTCGGCTCGACCTGGGACAGGAGGAGGCCGCGCTGGCCGAGCTGGAGATCCCGCAGCTCGACCCGAACCGTGCCTTCAGCTGGAGTCCGGACCTCTTCCACGCCTATGCCGAGGTGCTCGAAGCCCTCGGCCGGGACGCCGACTCCGCCTCGTGGCGGGAGCGCGCCGAACGCGCCGAGCTCGCGCTGGAGGAGGCGCACGCCGACGCCGAACTCGAAACGGTCCACGTGATCGAGGAGGAGTTCGAGCTGGCCGTGGTGATGGATGACATCGAGTCGCTGGACGGCGATGAGGCGGAAGGCGAGTTCGGCTTCGACGCGGCGGCGGAGGACGCGGACGCGTTCGGCGATGAGGCGACTGGCGAGGCCGTCGCGCCCGAGGGCTCGGGCGACGAGTTCGCAAACGAGGCTGTGAGCGACGAGCTGGCGGGCGAGGAGGACGCGGTCGGCAAGAACGCGGACGACGAGGCTGCGGCTGACGACGCTGCTGCCGACGAGGTTGCTGCCGACGAGGCCGCTGCCGCCGCGATCGACGACGCAGCCACCGAGGATGCGGTGGCTGATGAGGCCATCGACGGCGAGGCCGCGTCCAGTGAGGCCGCGACCGACGCCGCCCCCACCGACGAGACCACGGAGGACGAGCCGCACGATGGCGCTGTTTCGACGGACGAGTGACGCTGTGACGCCGTTGGCTGGTGTCGATCTGGTGCTGGCCGACCTTGATGGGGTCGTCTACACGGGGCCGAACGCCATCCCGCACGCCGTCGAGAGCCTGAACGGCGTGGCCGAAACTGTCAAGGTCGGTTACATCACCAATAATGCCTCGCGGACGGATGCGTCCGTGGCGTCGCACCTGCGCGAGCTGGGCCTCCACGTCGAGCCGCGCGACGTCGTAACTTCGCCGCAGGCCGCCGTCCGGCTGCTGAGTCAGCACGTGCCGGCGGGATCCACGATCCTCGTCGTCGGCGGGGACGGGCTGGTGGACGAAGTCCAGAAGGGCGGGTTCTCGGTCACGCGTTCGGCCGACGACGACCCGGCCGCGGTCATCCAGGGCTTCTCACCCGACATCGGGTGGGCGCAGCTAGCGGAGGCGTCTTTCGCGCTGCAGGGTCGCACCGATACCGAGCGTCCCTGGATCGCGACGAACACGGACTGGACGATCCCGGTCGAGCGCGGCATCGCGCCGGGCAACGGGACGCTGGTCTCCGCCGTCCACACCGCTGCCGGGCGGCTCCCGCTCGTCGCTGGGAAGCCCGAGGTGGCGATCTTCGAGGAGGCCGTCGCCCGGTTCGAGGCGACGAAGCCGCTGTTCATCGGCGACCGGCTCGACACGGACATCCTCGGCGCGAACCGTGCGGGGATCGACTCCGTGCTCGTGCTCACCGGGATCGACCGCGCCAAGCAGCTCCTCGCGGCGGACGCCGACTCGCGGCCGACCTACATCTTGGGCGATCTGCGCGGGCTGGATGAGCCGTATCCGGAGGCGAAGACCGCGAGGAACGGCGCGGTCACGGTCGGGAAGTCCACCGTCGCCGTCGAAGGCAACGATGTCCGTATCGTCAGCGAGGGCGACGACGAACTCGACCTGCTCCGGGCGGCGTGCCGCGCGATCTGGGATTCGGGGCGCGCGATCTACGGGCTCGAAGTGCCGGAGCGGCTGTACGGCTGACGCCCGGGGTGCCTCGGCGCGTCGTCAGAGCGCGGCGGCGTGCTCCACGATGCGGTAACACCGGCGCACGCGGTCGAGCCACCACTCCCGGCGGTCGTCCGGCGCGGCGAGGCGGTCGAGCTGTGCCGTCGACACCCGCGGGCGGGTGACGGGGATCGCGCCGTCCACGGGGACGAGCGGCGTCTCGGCGACGTCGTGCTCGAACATCGCGACGGTGCCGAGGCCGCAGTCGAATTCGAGGCCGGGCACAGCGGCGGCGAGGTGCGCGCCCATCGCGATGCCGACCGATGTGTCGAGTGCGCTGGAGACGACGACCGGGAGGCCGGCCTCCGCCACGATCCGCAGCGCCGAGTGGATGCCGCCGAGAGGCTGGGCCTTAATGACGAGCAGGTCTGCGGCGCCTGCTCGCGCGACCTCCAACGGGTCGCTCGCCTTGCGCACGCTCTCGTCGGCGGCGATCGGGATGTCCATGTAGCGCGTTCGGCGGCGAATCTCGGCGAGCTCCTCCACAGTCGCGCAGGGCTGTTCGACGTACTCCAGGTCGAACGGGGCGAGCGCGTGGATGGCGTGCTCGGCCTCGTCCACATTCCACAGTGCGTTCGCGTCGACGCGGACGCGGCCCTCCGGACCGAGGTGCTCGCGGACCGCGCGGACGCGGGCGACGTCGTCGGCCAGGGTCAGGCCGGGCTCGGCGACCTTCACCTTGGCGGTGCGGGCGCCCGGGTATCGGTCGAGCACGGCGGGCACTTCGGCGGCCGCGACGGCCGGGACGGTGGCGTTGACGGGGATTCTGTCGCGCAGTGTCGCAGGGGCGGTGCGCCAACCGAAGTCGATGGCGGCGTGCAGCCAGGCCGCGGACTCCTGGTCGTCGTACTCGACGAAGGGGGAGAACTCCGTCCAGCCTTCCGGGCCCTCGAAGAGGACGGCCTCCCGGACGGTGATGCCGCGGAAGCGCGAGCGCATCGGGAGCCGGACGACGCGCGCTGTCCCTAACAGGTCGGTGAGTTCGGGCAGCATTCCACAAGTTTGGCACGCGACCCGAATTCGTATTGCGCTCGACCGTAGGCTTGTGGCATGTCTTCGGCAGTATCAGACCTCTTCGACCCCGCGGTGTGGACGGACGTCCCCGGATTCGGGGAGCTCACCGACATCACGTACCACCACGACGTCAGCGGGCGCATCGCGCGGATCGCGTTCGACCGGCCGGAGGTGCGCAACGCCTTCCGCCCGCACACGGTCGACGAACTGTACGCGGCGCTGGACGACGCCCGCACGAACCCGAAGATCGGCGTCGTGCTGCTGACGGGCAACGGGCCGAGCCCGAAGGACGGCGGCTGGGCGTTCTGCTCCGGAGGCGACCAGCGCATCCGGGGCCGGGACGGGTACAAGTACGCCGAGGGTGAGACGGCGTCCGGCATCGACGCCGCGCGCAGCGGCCGGCTGCACATCCTTGAGGTGCAGCGGCTGATCCGGTTCATGCCCAAGGTCGTCATCGCCGTCATCCCGGGGTGGGCGGCAGGTGGGGGACACTCGCTGCACGTGGTGTGCGATCTCTCGATCGCGAGCGGGGAGCACGGCAGGTTCAAGCAGACCGACGCCGATGTGGGGTCATTCGACGCCGGCTACGGGAGCGCGTACTTCGCGCGGCAGGTCGGGCAGAAGTTCGGGCGCGAGGTGTTCTTCCTGGCCCGCGAGTACTCGGCGCAGCGCGCGTACGAGATGGGGGCGGTGAACGCGGTCGTCCCGCACGCCGAGCTGGAGTCGACGGCGGTCGACTGGGCGCAGGAGATCCTGACGAAGTCGCCCACGGCGATCCGGATGCTCAAGTTCGCCTTCAACGCGGTGGACGACGGGATGGTCGGGCAGCAGGTGTTCGCGGGGGAGGCGACGCGGCTGGCGTACGGGACCGACGAGGCGGTGGAGGGGCGCGACGCGTTCCTGGAGAAGCGGGAGCCGGACTGGTCGCCGTTCCCGTGGCAGTACTGAGCGGGAGCGGGAGCGCGTGAGCGGAGGGTGTGGATGGGTTCAGCGGTGAGGACGAGGTGACGCGGCCGTATCGCGTGGTGGACGCTCGCCGGACGGGGGAGGTCTTCGCGGCGTTGAGGGAGGCGCTGTCAGAAGGGGGAGCGGCTGTCGTGCCGCGGAACGTGGGGGCGGAGGACGCGCGACGGGACGACGCGGGCGGCGCAGACGGCGCGTGGCCCAGCGCTACGGACCAGGCTCCGCAGAACGTCGCGCTCGTCATCGAGACGTCCGGCTCGACCGGGGTGCCGAAGCGGGTCGCCCTCTCCGTCGACGCGTTGCTCGCCAGTGCGGCGGCCTCCGCCGGTGCGATGGGAGGCCAGGGACAGTGGCTGCTCGCCCTCCCGGCGCACTACGTGGCAGGGGCGCAGGTGCTGATCCGCTCGCTCGCGGCCGGGACGGAGCCCGTCGTCTATGGCGAGGGTCACTTCGATCCGCTGCGGTTCGCTGGACTGGCCGGCGAATTGACCGCTGACTTCCGCTACACGTCGCTCGTCCCGGTGCAGCTCGCGCGGCTCGTCGAGGCGGCCGAAGGCGGAGCGCGCGAGGTCGGGTCCGCGTTGCGCAGGTTCGACGGCATCCTCGTCGGCGGGCAGGCCCTCGACCGCGGGCTTCGGGAGCGGGCCGAGGCGCTGGGGGCGCGGGTCCTGGCGACCTACGGGTCGAGCGAGACGGCAGGCGGGTGCGTCTATGACGGGGTTCCGATCGGGCCGACCGTGGTCCGGGAGGTGGACGGCCTGCTGGAGATCAGTGGGCCGACACTCGCGGAGGGCTATCTCGGCGATCCCGAACGGACGGCGGCGGCGTTCCACGAGGAGGACGGCGTCCGGTGGTACCGCACGGGTGACCTCGGGGAGGTGCGCGACGGGCACGTGACCGTGCACGGGAGGTCGGACAACGTCATCATCTCGGGTGGCGAGAAGGTGCTGCTGGACACCGTCGAGCGGCTCGTCCGCTCGTGGGACGGGCTCGGGGACGCGGTCGTCGTCGCGGCGGAGGACGCGCGGTGGGGACAGGTCCCTGTCGTCGTCACGACAGGCGGCGCCGAGCTCGCCGGACTCCGGCGCCTGGTCGCCGAGCAGCTCGGGAGGGCGGCGGCGCCCGCCCGCATCGTCACCGTCGGCGCACTCCCGCACCTCAGCAGCGGCAAGCCGGACCGGGTCGCGGCCGCACGGCTCGCGCGTGGCGACTCCGCCGAACGGCCTGGGGCATAGCGGTTGTTGTTACGATTCGCACTGTGATGAGCCAGAACAACCCCCGAATGCAGCGGATGGCGCCGCCCCCGGCGCGCGGACCTCGTGGCGGGAGGAGCGGGCGCCCGGGCGCCAAGGCTTCGGCCGTGCGTCCGGCCACGGCATCCGACTGGATCGCCGGTGCGCGACTGCGGACGCTCCCGCTCGCCGTGGCTCCCGTGCTCATCGGCGTCGGCGCGGCGAAGGTCATCGAGGGCGCCGGCATCTGGCACCCGATCCGCTCGCTGCTCTGCCTGGCGGTCGCGGTGCTGCTCCAGATCGGCGTGAACTACGCCAACGACTACTCCGACGGCATCCGCGGCACGGACCAGTACCGCGTCGGGCCGGGGCGCCTGACCGGCTCGGGCAAGGCAGCGCCCAAGAAGGTGCTCAGCGTCGCCCTTACCTTCTTCGGCCTCGCGGCGGTCGCGGGGCTCATCCTCGTCCTCCTCACGCAGCTCTGGTGGGTGCTCATCGTCGGGGCCGCGGCCATCGCGGCGGCCTGGTTCTACACCGGGGGCAAGCGTCCCTACGGGTATTACGGCCTCGGCGAGGTGTTCGTCTTCGTCTTCTTCGGGCTGGTGGCCACGGCGGGGACGACATACATGCTGGCCAAGTCGGTCAACCAGGAGGCCTGGCTCGGTGGCGTGATCGCCGGGCTCATCGCCTGCGCGGTGCTCATGGTCAACAACATCCGCGACATCGAGCCCGACCGGCTCGCCAAGAAGCGCACGCTCGCCGTCCTGCTCGGCGGCATGGCCTCCCGGATCGTGTACTGCGTGTTCCTGCTCGTGCCGTTCGGCATCCTCGCGGTGCTGGCGCTGTTCTACCCGTTCGCGTGGTTCGGGATGTTCGCGCTGCTCGCCGCGCTTCCGGCCTGCGTCATCACGCTGTTCGGGAAGGCGCCGCGCGAACTCATCCTCGCGCTTCAACTCACCAGCCTCACCGGGCTGCTCGTGGCGCTCGCGCTTGGCGCGGCCTACGCCTTCTGACCGGGAGCGCTCTGACCGGCCGCATCGACGCCGGACGCCGGCTGACCAGTGCCGTGGGCCTCGCCCGTGGCGGCCTCCGCCTGCGCGGCGTCGATCGCCTCGTCCTCGGCGTCGTCCGCTGACGGAGCCGGCTTCTCGCGGTGGCGCGCCGCGTACAGGTCGGACGCGACCGCGTGGCGCTGCTTGGCGAGCAGGATGTACGAGAGGCACAGGCCGATGAGGGCGGCGGCGATGACGGACGCGTACCAGACGATTCCGAGCAGAAGCAGGATCACCAGCGGCACCGCGAACAGCACGAGGCGCAGCACGGTGTAGGTCAACCAGGAGGGAATCCGCTTCACCCTCCCAGCTTAGGCAGGCTCGCTGAGAGTTACGATGTAGGCATGGTTCGCCTCTGGATAGTCCTCGGCGTCGCAGCCGCGGTTTTCTACATCTATTCGGTGGCAGACTGCGCTCTCTTCGACCGTTCCAGGGTGCGCGGCCTACCCAAGCCCGTGTGGGTGCTCGTCATCGTCCTGTTCCCGATCATCGGCGGGATCCTCTGGTTCCTGATCGGCCGCGGCCGACGACGCGCGGAGGTCGCCCGGAGGATCAGCGCCCCGGACGACGACCCCGCGTTCCTCGGCAAGCTCCGGATCGACCACGACCAGGAGGAGCGCATCCGCCGGCTCGAGAAGGAGCTGGCCGACCTCGACGACAACGGTCCCGACGACCAGACCGGCCGACGGGATGGGTGACCCGCGGGTCTCGGAAGAGCCCGCGGAGGTCGAGCAGACCGGGAACCCGGCGACCGACTACGCTCTCGCGCTCCTCGCCGGCTTCGTGGAGGCCGGCGTCGCCGACATCGTCGTGAGCCCGGGATCGCGCTCGCAGGCGCTTGCGCTCGCCGCGGCCGAGCTCGAACGTGCGGGGGCCGCACGGCTGCACGTGCGGATCGACGAACGGGTCGGCGGCTTCCTCGCGCTCGGGCTGACCCGGGAGACCGGCGCGCCGACCGTTATCGTCACGACGAGCGGCACGGCGACGGCGAACCTCCATCCGGCCGTGCTGGAGGCTCACGAGGCGGGTGTCCCGATGATCGTCGTCACCGCCGACAGGCCGAGCGAGCTGCGCGGCATCCGCTCGAACCAGACCACGCGGCAGGACGGGCTGTACGGGACCGTCGTGCGCGCCAGCCATGACGTCACGGCGCCCGTGGGCGCGGACGGCGAGTCCGAGGAGGCGCGGGCGCTTGCGCGTTCCGCCGTCGAGGAGGCCGTAGGCGCGGCGACCGCGGATCCCGGGCCGGTGCACCTCAACGTCGGATTCCGTGAGCCGCTGTCGGTCGCAGTCCCGCCTGTGCACGGAGTCGCCCGCGGCGACCTGCCCGCGACGGCCGGACCTGCGGCGCTCGGCCGTGAGGTCGTGGAGTTGCCGGAAGGCCCCTTCACGGTCGTCGTCGCGGGAGCGGACGCCGGAGACGCGGCCGCGGAGCTCGCGCGCGCGGGCGGCTACCCGTTGCTCGCGGAGGTGTCGAGCGGCGCCCGTTTCGGGCCGGAGCTGGTGGTCGCGTACCGCGAGCTGCTGCGGGACGAGTCCTACGGGGGCAGGGTCCAGCGCGCCGTCGTATTCGGGCATCCCACGCTCAGCCGGGAGGTCCCGGCGCTGCTCCTGCGCGACGACGTGGAGGTGTTGGTGGTCGCGCCGACCGGCCGGGAAGCGTACAACCCGGGCCGGCGTGCACGGGTCGTCGGCGGTGTCAGCGCGCCCGCGGACGTCGACCTCCGCAGCCCGGAGGTGCGGTCGTGGGTCGGGAGCTGGGTCTTCGCGAGCAGGCGCCTGACCGAGGAGGCCGAGCGTGCGGCGGACCCCGCGGCGTCCGCCCCGGACGTCGAGAAGGCGCGGTCGTACGAGCCGGCCGACGCGCTCGCGTTCGCCCGCGCCGAGCTGGCCGCGGTCCGCGCGCCGATCACCCGGCCGATGCTGGCGGAAGCGCTCTGGCGCTACACCTGGCCGCACGACCGGCTCGTGCTGGGAGCGTCCCGCCTCATCCGCGACGCCGACCGGCTGGTGCCGGGGAAGAAGATCGTGGTGCACTCCAACCGCGGGCTCGCGGGCATCGACGGGACGATCGCGACGGCCACGGGCATCGCGCTGGCCGCCGAGGCGCGGGCGGTGGAGGCCGGCGCTGCTGCGGGGGTGACCCGTGTGCTGCTCGGCGACCTCGCCCTGCTGCACGATGTGGGAGCGTTGCTCGGCGGGGCGGGGGAGGCGCGCCCGCACCTGCAGGTCGTGGTCGGCAACGACGGCGGCGGGACGATCTTCGACGGGCTGGAGGTCGCGGCGACTGCGCCGGCCGAGGCGTTCGACCGGGTGCTGTACACGCCGCAGACGGTCGACCTGTCGGCGCTCGCGCGTGCGTACGGGTGGGAGTACCGCGTTGCGCGCACCAAGGGCGAGCTCGACCAGGCGCTGTCGGCGCCGCCTGCCGGGGCGAGCATTCTCGAGGTGCCGCTTCCGCGCTGAGTGGGTCCCGACCGTCGGGGCGGAACCCTACAAGCTGTCCGGGTCCAGATTCAGCGCCGTCGACGCGAGCAGGTACTGGTTTCCGCCGTCGCCGGGCAGGTCGGGGTTGAGCCAGAGCAGCCATTCCACCGGGATCCCGAACCGGTCCGCGACCGCCGTCGTCGTGTCGCCCTGGGCGACCTCGTAGCGTCGAGGGGCGCCGCTCGCGGTGGTCGCCGTCACCGCGCCGGCCGCGTTGGTCCTGGCTCCGGAGTCGACCGGGTGCACGTTCGATGGGCGCACCGGGACCGACCAGCGGACCGTGTCCACCGCGAGCACCTTGTTCGGGCCGAGCTCCTGCGGGACGCCGTCGAACGAGGCCGCGGAGGAGTAGGTCACGAGCGTGCCGAGGTACGACGGTTGGCCTGCGCCGGCCAGCAGTGCCGTGGATGCCGGGGCGGCGGCGGAGGTCGGGCCGCCGAGCTGATGGTCCCCGATGCCGTGGTAAGTCAGGCCGTCGCCGACGCGCGGCGCGATGTCGATGAAGGTGACCGACACGGGGACCGGGACCGTCGAGGTGAAGTTCGAGTACTGCGCCGAGTACGTGTTGTCCCCGTTCGAGACCACCCGGTAGTGGAAGTGGATGCTGCCCTTGGGCGACGCGACGCTGGCCTCCGCGACCACGGTGCCGGCCGGGACCGGCGTCAGGGTCGGCGCGGGCACCGGCGTCGGTGTCGGCGTGGGCGTGGGGGTCGACGTCGCCGCCCCGTAGCTGCGGTTCTCCGCCATCGCCGTCGAGGTGGGCTTCGGCGTCCGCGAGTTCGTGGGCGCGGCGCCCGGCTTGCCTCCGCCCGCGAACAGCGCGCAGCCCGCCAGCACCGAGACGACGGCGACGGTGGTGACCGCCACGGCCGCCGCCCGTCGAGCGCGTGCGGCTTTCGACGCAGTGAGACCCCGGAATATTCGATTCAGCACGATTTCCCCCTCGCAGAACCCTAGCGGGGTTGGAGAGGGTCCACAACGAAGATGAGGAGGGCTTGGCGCATCACTAACATGACCGCGTGCACATGATCTTCCGGACGATGCTCCACGCGTTCCTCTCCCGGTTCGGCGCCCGCCTCGGCCACTGGGACGTGGCGCGCACCCGCTTCCGGGTGCTGCCGACGGACCTCGACATCCTCAAGCACATGAACAACGGCGTATACCTGTCGATCGCCGACATCGGGCGGTTCGACCTGCTGCGCAGGAACGGCGTCTGGGCGATCTTCGAGCAACGCGGCTGGTATCCGGTGGTCGCGTCGGAGACCATCTCGTTCCGCAAGTCGCTGGAGCTCTGGCAGTCGTTCGTGGTCGAGTCGCGCATCCTCGGGTTCGACGAGAAGGCCGTCTACGTCGAGCAGCGGTTCACGGTCGGCGGCGAGATCTACACCCAGGCATTCATCCGTGGCCGCTTCCTGAAGCGCGGCGGCGGGGTCGTCTCCATCGAGGAGCTGCTGGAGGCTGTCGGGCCCGCGCCGACCGATGTCACCGTCCCGGAGTGGCTGCTCACGTGGGGCGCGGACGCCGCGCTGCCGTCGACGCGCGCCGAGGCGCCGAGCGTATGGGGCCAGTGAACGGCGCAGCTCAGGCCGGACCGAACGCGAAGACGCCCTCCGGGTCGTAGTCGGCGCGCGCCTCCGTGAGCCGGGCGCCCACGTCGGCGGGCCAGGCGGCTGCGAACGTCGCCGGGTCGGTCAGGTCGGCCGCCCAGTTGACGTTGGTGACGGCGGAGATGCGGTGCTCCAGGGCGCGGGTGATCGCCTCGGCCGCCGCCGGCGCGGTGGAGTCGAAGGTCGCCGGATCGCCCGCGATGGCGCTCAGGGTGTAAGCGCTGTCGCGTCCGCCGACCGCCGTGCCGTCGTTCGTGTCGCGCCGGGCGGCACCGCCGAGCTGTCGGATCTCCAGGGCGAGGAAGGGCGACTCCACCCGCGGGCCGGCGACGTCGAGCAGGGCGTCGGCGTCCGCGGTGTCGAAGTCGTCGAGCATGAAGCCGCGGATCCAGGCCGGGGCGCCCTCCTCCGGGTCGTTGTGGATGGTCGCGACCGCCGTCGTCGGGAGCTCGCCGACGAAGTCGAGGAAGACCGGCGCCGCCGCGCGGATGGGAGCGAACAGTCGCTCGCCCTCCGCGGCATCGCCCGGGTACGCGAACCGCACGCTTAGCACGGTGCGCCCGCGCAGCGGCGGAGGCGGCCCGTCGACGTCGGGGATGCGCAGGAGCACGACGGAGGTCGTGGCCACCTCCCCGAGCGCACCCGCCCAGTCCACCCAGGCGCGGAAGGCCGGCTCGATCGCCTCGCCCTCGAAGAACACGCTGCCCGCGTAGAGGGTGGTGAGCGGCACCAGCTCCAGCGTCATCTCGGTGACGACACCGAGGCCGCCCTTGCCGCCGCGGAGCGCCCAGAACAGCTCAGGGTGCGAGTCGGCGTCGGCCGTCACGACCTCGCCCTCCGCGGTGACGACGCGGAAGCCGCGCACCCAGTCGGCGGTGAAGCCGTGCGTGCGGGCCAGCGGGCCGAGGCCTCCGCCGAGGGTGTAGCCGACCGCGCCGACGCTGGTCGAGGACCCGGTGACCGGGGCCAGCCCGAACTCGGCGGACGCGGCGATGACCGGCGCCCAGCGGACTCCCGCGCCCAGCCGGACGAGCCGGGACGCGGCATCCACGTCGATCGCGTCGAGCGCGCGGGTGGAGACGATGAGACCGCCGATGATCGGTGCCTCGGCGCCGTGGCCGGTGGCCTGGACGCGCACGGGGAGGCCCTGCTCGCGGGCGAAGCGGACGGCCTCCGCGACGTCGTGCTCGTCGGCGACGGCGACCACGACATCCGGGTCGTGGCGGACGGTGGGATTGAAACAGGCGACCTCGGCGGCGAGCCCCTCGTCGCCGCGCACGTAGACGGTTCCGTGGACGCGGTCGCGGAGGCGCGCGACGGCGTCGGCTTCGATGTCGGTTCCCATGAGGCGAACCTACGGGAGTCCACCGACAGGCCGCCAGACCCGTCCTCGGCGCCGGTGTCGGCCGCAGTCAGCCGCGTGACGTAGCATGCCGTGCATGACCGCCGTGCTCCCTGCCGGCGCCCAGTCCGGGCGCGCCGTGGAGACCGTGTACCGTCCGGCCGGGCCGCTGGACCTCTCCGGCACGCTGGGCCAGCTCGGCCGCGGTCCGTACGATCCGACGACCACGTGGGACCTCGGCGGGATGTGGCGCACCTGGCGCACCCCGGAGGGGCCGGCGACGCTCCGCGTCCTCCGGCCCGCTGCCGACGGCAGTGTCGCGGCGGCGGCGTGGGGTCCCGGCGCGCACTGGGTGATCTCGGCGGTGCCCGGGCTGCTCGGCCGCGGCGACGATTGGTCGGCGCTCGACGTCGGCTCGCATCCGCTGCTTCGGCAGAGCCTGCACCGCAACCCCGGGCTCCGGCTGACGCGCACCGGGCTCGTGCTGGAGGCGCTCCTCCCCGCGATCATCGAGCAGCGGGTCACGAGCCTGGAGGCCTACCGGTCGTGGGCGCGGCTGCTGCGCTGGTACGGCGAGCCCGCGCCCGGACCCGCCCCCGACGGCATGCGGGTGGTCCCGACCCTCCACCAGTGGCGCGGCATCCCGTCGTGGGACTGGCATCGCGCCGGCGTCGACCCGCGGAGGGCGCGCGCCGTGCAGGGAGTGCTCGCGGTGGCGCCGTCGCTGGAGCGGGCGATCGGCGCCGCCGCCTCCCTCGACGCCGCCGAGACCGCCCTCCGCACCATCTCGGGCGTCGGGCAGTGGACCGCGGCCGAGACCCTGCAGCGCTCGCACGCGCATCCCGACCTGGTCAGCGTCGGCGACTACCACCTGGCGCATCAGGTCGGCGAGGCGCTCACCGGCTCGCGCGTGGACGACGACGGCATGCTCGAACTGCTGGAGCCGTGGCGCGGCCAGCGTCAGCGCGTCGTGCGGCTGATCCTGGCCAGCGGATTCCGGTTCCAGCGCCGGGGGCCGCGCATCACCCTCCAGGACCACCGCTGGCATTGAGCGGCGGCCCGGCGCGGCGCTGGGGAGTTCAGCCGGTGGTGCCGTTCCGCTGAGCGGTCTGGTGCTCGACGCGGATGTCGTGGTCGAGTTCGCGGCACAGGGTCTCGTAGTGCTCGCGCATGGCCGGGTAGTAGTCGTCCCACTTCGGCAGCGGCTTGCCGTTGTGCGCCGCCACGAGACGGTCGAGGTAGTAGTCCCAGCCGATGCAGTAGTCGGCCGAGGTGCCGATCGCGCGCAGGCGCTGGCCGAAGGTGACGGTGGTGTGGCCGCTGGCCTCCGTCAGGTGCACGAACATCACGAGCGAGTCCGGCGCCTTGCCGACGTCGACGTGGAGGCGGTGCGGGGCGTCGCAGAGCATGACGGCGACGTTCTGCCACTCGGCCTCGTCGCCCTCGGCGTTCATCCGGAACTTGACGGCGCCGGTCGAGCCCGTGCCCGTGTACTCGCCGATCCACTCGGCGAGCCGGGGCGATCTGCTGAAGTAGGTCCACACCTCCTCGATCGGAGCTTTGAAGATGCGATCGAGCACCACGTACACTCCGTCGTCCTTGCGTACGAGTCGTCCTGTCGGCTGCGGCATCATGGTGACCTCCTACAGAGTCCCCCTCGTGATCCACACACTAGTCACCGGTTCGCGATTACGGCAGGGGCCACGCCTGGGTGTCGGGTGCGAGTCCTTCCGGTCCTCGAAGGCGCGGCGGTCAGCCCTCCAGGACGGCCATCGCCGCGTTGTGGCCGCCGAGCCCGCTCACCGCTCCGCCGCGGCGCGCGCCCGAGCCGCAGAGCAGGATGCGCGCGTGCCGCGTCGCCACGCCCCAGCGCTCGGCGGGGGTGCGCAGGTCGTCGTCGTCCTCCGCGAACGGCCAGGAGAGCGGGCCGTGGAAGATGTTGCCGCCCGGCATGTTGAGCGCGTGCTCGAGGTCGCGGGTGGTCTTCGTCTCGATGCACGGGTTGCCGTCGCCGTCGGTGAGCAGGAGGCTCTCGACCGGCTCGGCGAGCACCGAGTTCAGGGAGGCGAGCACGGCGTCCTGGAGCCGCTGCCGGGTGGCGTCGTTGTTGTCGTCGGTCAGCCAGCGGTCGGGGGTGTGCAGGCCGAACACGGTGATGGTCTGCGCTCCGCTCTCGGCGAGCTCGGGGTCCAGGATGCTCGGGTCCGCTAGCGTGTGGCAGTAGATCTCGCACGGCAGCAGCTCGGGCATGACGCCGCGCAGCATCCCGTCGTGCGCGGATTCCAGCTGCGTGAGCGTCTCGTTGATGTGGAAGGTGCCCCCGAACGCCGCGGCCGGGTCCACGGACTCGTCCCGGAGCCGCGGCAAGCGCTTCAGGAGGAGGTTGACCTTGACCTGGGCGCCCTCCGCGCGCGGACGCGGCGGGTCGGCTGGCTCGCCCAGGAGGCGGTCGAGCACGTCCGGGGCGACGTTGACGAGCACGGTGCCGCCGTCCACCCGGCGCTCGTGGCCGTTGCGCGTGTAGGAGACGGTACCGTCCGGGCTGATGGAGGTGACCTCCGCGCCGGTGACGATGCGCGCGCCGGCCTCGCGGGCGACGCGGGCGAGCTCGCCGGTGACGGAGCCCATGCCGCCGACCGGGACGTCCCACTCGCCGGTGCCCTGACCGATGACGTGGTAGAGGAAGCAGCGGTTCTGGGACAGGTCGGGGCTGTCGACGCTGGCGAAGGTGCCGATCAACGCGTCCGTCGCCGCGACGCCGCGCACGAGATCGTTCTGGAGGCGCGACTCGATGAAGCCGCCGATCGGCCGCTCGATGAGCGCGTCCCAGAGCTCGTCGTCGCCGACCAGGGCCTTCGCCTCGCTGCGGGTGAGCAGCGGCTCGGTGACCGTGGGCCAAAGCGCGCGGGCGACGGCTCCCGTCGACTCGTAGAAGCGGTCGAACGCCTCGGCGTCGTCTGCGGCGCCGATCCGGGCGAAGGACGCGGCGGTGGCCTCCGCGTCGGTGTTGTCGATGAGGAGGCCCGCGCCGTCGGGGTCGCCGGGCACGGGCGTATAGGAGGAGTAGCGCCGCCGGGCCAGCCGGATGTCGAGGCCGAGGTCTTCGATGATCCGCTGCGGCAGCAGGCTGACGAGGTACGAGTAGCGCGACAGCCGCGCCTCCACACCCGGGAACGCCTGGGCGCTGACGGCCGCGCCGCCGACGTCGTCCAGCCGTTCGAGCAGGATGACGCTGCGCCCTGCCTTGGCGAGATAGGCGGCGGCGGTGAGGCCGTTGTGCCCGCCGCCGACGATCACGACATCGTGGCTCGCGGCTGCGGGGGAGGCTGCGGGGTCGGTCATGGCTCAGAGCCTAAGGGATGTGCTCGGGCGGCACCTCGTCGTCTGCAGACGCAACTTCGCGAATTGCGAGGCTGCTCGCGCGCCGCCACTCCCGTGAGCGTCTGGCGACTATCGCCCACAGCTCATCGTCTACCCCACTAGCATTAGAGTTTTAGGTTCTCGATGCAAGATGTGTGAGCTCGGTGGTCGAGGTGTCGTTCTGAGTGTGAGAGGGAGTTTCAATGAAGTTGCACGTGCGAGGGGTAAGAATTCGCACCCGAAGGGCAAGCGTCGACGTGTGTTGAGGCCCGTGGGGATTGGCGTAGTCTTGGCCGCTGTGGCAGCCATTGGGGTGTCACTACCAGCGCAAGCGGTTGTGGGTTCGCGGTGCGGTTTCGCGACCCTTATCGGTGTGCGGGGTAGTACCGAGCCCGCGGGTTCAGGAACCACTAACGGAGGACGGACCTACGCTTCGGACGGGTTGGGAAATGTGATTCGCAACTTCGCGATTGGGATGCAGTCTGACCGCAACATCCCGGTCCATGTGGAGGCGCTGAACTACCCGGCTGTCGTTCTCGACCCAGGGAACACACAAGCAGCGTCCTATGTCGGTAGTCTCAGCGTCGGCCAGGCCAATCTCATGGCAGAGATCGAGAACCTTGCGGCAGCCTGTCCTCAAAACGAATATTCTGCTGGCGGGCTATTCGCAAGGCGCTGAAGTCATCAGGCTCGCTTTGACTGGTGGATCTTTGTCCGCCTATGCGAAGTCGCACATTCGATCGGCTGTTCTCTTCGGCGCGCCGACCTTTCACGCGGGTGAGGCATGGAACGCGCCCGGCTCCGGGTCATCGAGCGGTCTCCTCGGCGCAGCTGGGAACCCTGGCTACGCTTCGTACAAACAGCTGACGTACGTGCCTCCCTCGTACAACCTGGGTTACCTCCCGGTCATTCGTTCGTACTGTCTTCCGGGAGACTATTTTTGTCAGACGAATCTGACAGGCCAGGGCATGTCGGTTCACGAAAGCTATCTCACATCCGCGTTCCTGCTTCAGGCCCAACTCTTCATGATGGGATGGCTCACCGACAACAACTAGACCAACGTCCACCATTCATTTGACAGACCTGCCGGGACAGTGCGGTCTCTACACGGTCTGGGGTGGCTCAGCCGTTTTGATGAGGGGAGAAGGCGATGTCTTTCGACATGGAGGATGACCTCTTTCGAGCAAGAGCCGAACCTGCGGTTCGTCGTCCTGCTGGTGCGGGGAATCTCGTTGCGACGATCTTGTTGCTGATTCTCTTGATCGTCGTCGGCGCTGTGCTCTCGTTTTTCGTGATTCTTCAGCAGACGGGGATTGCTGCGTGCAGCGCCAACCCGGCAGTGTGCGACCATGAGCTCCTCGGAGTCACGACCTGGATTACGCCAGCTGTTGTCCTCGTCGGAATCGTTCTCTCGATTGTCTCGGTCGGTCTTCGTAGACCCGCCTCCCAGCGGCGCACATGGTGGGTGCCCCTTCTTGGCCTTGGGCTCACCGTCATTGCCTTCGTGGTTGCCTCGATGCTGGTGGCCGAAGCCACTCGAGGCGCGACTGGTTGATCGTGACGGTGTTTGACGGGCACGCAGCTAGGGCGCGTGCTCCGGCGGCACCGCGTCGGCCAGCGCACTGCGTGCGGCGACCACGCCGGGGGCCGACGCCGACGAGCGCCGCGCCGACGTGAAGATGGTCCGTCGCGGCGACCCGGGGAGGGGGAGCAGCGCCACCTCGGGGCGGGCGCCGGCCCAGACCAGGTCGGGCAGGAGGCCGATCGCGTTGCCCGACGCGACCAGGCGGATGTGCGTCACCAGGTCGGCGGTCTCGAAGCGCACGTCCGGCTCGAAGCCGGCGGCGCGGCAGAGTTGGACGGCCCAGGTGCGCGACACCGTGCCCTCCGGCTCCAGGACCCACGGGAGCTCGGCGGCGTCCGTGAGCGAGGTCGCGCGGATGCGCGCGTTGCGGTCGGCCGAGGTGGCGAGGTGGATGCCGTCGGCGGCCAGCGGAGTGCGGTCGAGATCGGCGCGGAGCGGTCGGGTGCTGCCGGGGTACTGCTCGGCGACGGCGAGGTCGAAGTCCCGCGCGGAGACGTCGAACAGGCCCTGCTCGGGCTCGCTCTCGGTGACCTCCACCCGCAGTTCGGGGTAGTCGCGGGCAAGGGCGGCGACGGCCGCGGGGAGGATCGCGTGGGCGGCGGACTGGAAGACGGCGACCCGGACGACACCGGCGACGGTGGCGCTGGAGCCGGCGACAGCGGCCTCCGCGGCGTCGAGGGCGTCGAGGATCGCGGCGGCGCGCTGGGCGAGCAGCTCGCCCTGCGGCGTGAACTGCAGGCGGCGGCCCGACTTCACGAGGAGGACGGCGCCGGCCTCCTGCTCCAGCGTGGCCAGCTGCTGGGAGACGGAGGACGGGCTGTAGGAGAGGGCCGCCGCGACGCCCGCGACGGTGCCGCGGATCCTCAACTCGTGGAGGAGGCGGAGCCTGCGGATGTCGAGCATGCCAACCATTCGGTCCAGGTGAACGATATTGTTCGGAAACGTTCGCTATTGCCGATGGTAAACCACATCGAGAATGTATCCACAGGCAGTGGCGACTGCGACTTATCCACGGATTCCCGGACATCCCGCGTCGCCCCAGGAGCGAGGAATACAGTCGTGGACATGGTTGAAGACACGGACGACGCGCGCACGCTGCGCGCAGAGGTGCCGCCCGCGCAGCTGGCTCAGGAGGCCGTCGAGCTCGTCCGGAGCTGGCTCGCCGAAAGCGCCCGCAGCGGTCAGGACGCCCCGCGCGATCCGGCCGCCGAGCGTCTGGCCGGGGTGCTGCGCGACCCGCGCGGGCTCGACTTCGCGGTCGGGTTCGTCGACGGCGTGGCGCGCCCGCAAGACCTGTTCGTGGCCGGCTACAACCTGCAGCGGGTCGCCAAGAGGATCCCGGCCTTCCTGCCCTGGTACATGCGCGCGGCCGTCTGGCTCGGCGGCGTGTTCGGGCCGGTGCTGCCGTGGGTCGTCATCCCGATCGCCCGCCGCGTGCTGCGTGGCATGGTCGGGCACCTCGTGGTCGACGCGACGCCCGAGAAGCTCGGGCCGGCCATCGCGCACCTGCGCTCGCCGAAGGACCCGGAAGGGCACGGCGCCCGCCTCAACCTCAACCTGCTCGGCGAGGCCGTGCTGGGCGAGGAGGAGGCCGCCCGGCGGCTGGAGGGCACGCGTGCGCTCCTGTCGCGCGACGACGTGGACTACGTCTCCATCAAGGTGTCGTCCATCGCCTCCCAGCTCTCGATGTGGTCGTTCGACGAGACGGTCGACCGGGTCGTGGAGCGGCTCGTGCCGCTGTACGAGCTCGCCGCGGCCTCGCCGTCGCCCAAGTTCATCAACCTCGACATGGAGGAGTACCGCGACCTCGACCTCACGATCGCGGTCTTCGAGCGCATCCTCGGCCGTCCGGGGCTGCTCGGGCTGGAGGCGGGGATCGTCCTCCAGGCGTACCTCCCCGACGCGCTGAACGCCCTCCAGGGGCTGACCGAGTGGGCGGCGCAGCGCCGTGCCCAGGGCGGCGCGCCCATCAAGGTGCGCGTCGTGAAGGGCGCGAACCTCGCGATGGAGCGGGTGGACGCCGCGATCCACGGCTGGCCGCTCGCGACCTACGGGAGCAAGCAGGCGACGGACACCAACTACAAGCGCGTCCTCGACTGGGCGCTGACGCCGGAGCACACCGACGCGGTCAAGATCGGCGTCGCCGGCCACAACCTGTTCGATGTCGCCTACGCCTGGCTGCTCGCGTCGCACCGCGGCGTGACCGGCCGCATCGACTTCGAGATGCTGCTCGGCATGGCGACCGAGCAGGCGGAGGCCGTCAAGCGCACGGTCGGGCAGCTCCTGCTCTACACGCCCGTGGTGGACCCGGGCGAGTTCGATGTCGCGATCTCGTACCTCATCCGGCGGCTGGAGGAGAACGCCAGCCCCGAGAACTTCATGTCGGCCGTGTTCGAGCTGGGCTCGGATCGCGGGCTGTTCGACCGGGAGCGGGACCGCTTCCTGGCGTCGGTCGCCGACCTGGCCGCGGACTCCTCGCCGCGCGGAGCGGCACCGCTTCCCAACCGGCAGCAGGACCGCTCGCGCGAGTGGGAGCAGGAGACGGCGGAGTCGTTCACGCGACCGCCTGCGGTGGACGCCGAGGCGTCGCTCGGCGGCGCCAACGGTGCCGGCGGACCGGAGGAGGGGCTCACCAGCGTCGTGCTCGGGCTGACCCGGGGGTCGGGTGGCATCACGCTGGAGCCGCCGGCAGCCGCGGGCAGCGCAACGACCGGATTCCAGAACACCGCGGACACCGATCCGTCTCTCGCGGCGAACCGCGCGTGGGGACGCCGCATCCTGGCCCGCTCGGCCACGAGCGACCTCGGCGTGAACACCATCGCGGCGGCGGAGGTCACCGACGCCGGTCACCTCGACCGCATCCTGACCGCCGTCCGCTCGTCGGGCGTCGCGTGGGGGACCAGGTCGGGCTCCGAGCGCGGAGCCGTCCTGGACCGGGCGGGGCACGCGCTCGAAGCCAACCGCGACCGCCTGATCGAGGTCATGGCGAGTGAGACGGGCAAGACGATCGCCGAGGCGGACGTCGAGGTGAGCGAGGCCGTCGACTTCGCGCACTATTACGCGTCGCTCGCGCGCGAGCTCGACGCGGTGCAGGGCGCGGTGTTCGTGCCGTCCGCGCTGACGGTCGTCACGCCGCCGTGGAACTTCCCGGTCGCGATCCCGGCCGGCGGGGTGCTGGCGGCGCTCGCCGCGGGCAGCGGCGTCGTCATCAAGCCGGCCCCGCAGGCGCGTCGCGCTGCCGCCGTCATGGTGGAGGCGCTGTGGGAGGCCGGAATCCCGCAGGACCTGCTGGCGCTCGTGGATGTCGCGGAGAACGACCTCGGGCGGCAGCTCGTGGCGGACCCGCGCGTGGATCGCGTCATCCTCACCGGCTCCTACGAGACGGCCAAGCTGTTCCGCTCCTGGCGGCCGGAGCTCCCGCTGCTCGCCGAGACGAGCGGCAAGAACGCCATCATCGTCACGCCGAGCGCCGACTACGACCTCGCCGTGGCCGACATCGTGAAGAGCGCCTTCGGCCACGCCGGGCAGAAGTGCTCGGCGGCGAGTCTGGTCATCCTCGTCGGCTCGGCGGCGCGCTCCGAGCGCTTCCGCAACCAGCTGGTCGACGCGACGAAGAGCATGCGCGTCGGCTACCCGCAGGACCCGGTGAGCCAGATGGGGCCGCTGATCGAGCCCGCGTCGGGCAAGCTGCTGCACGCGCTGACCACCCTCGGCGCCGACGAGGAGTGGCTGGTCGAGCCGCGCCCGCTGGACGACGCGGGCCGGCTCTGGTCGCCGGGCATCCGCACCGGCGTGCAGCCGGGGACCTACTTCCACCTCACCGAGTTCTTCGGGCCGGTGCTCGGGATCATGACCGCGCGCACGCTCGAGGAGGCGATCCGCTTCCAGAACGCGATCGAGTACGGCCTCACCGCCGGCCTCCACTCGCTCGACTCCGACGAGCTCGCGCAGTGGCTCGACACGGTGGAGGCCGGCAACCTGTACGTCAACCGCGGCATCACCGGTGCGATCGTGCGGCGGCAGCCGTTCGGCGGCTGGAAGCGCTCGTCGGTCGGCGCCGGCACCAAGGCCGGCGGCCCCAACTACCTGCTCGGTCTCGGCTCCTGGCAGCCGGAGTCGGGCGCGTCCAGCTCCAGCCTGCACCTGCGCGGTCTGGAGCCCCGCGTCCAGGACCTGATCGAGTCCGGGCAGTCGTCGATGGACTACCCCGCGTTCGACCTCGTCCGCCGTTCGGCGCTCAGCGACGCGATCGCCGTGGCCACCGAGTACCACCAGGCGAAGGACGTCTCCGGGCTCGGGGTGGAGCGGGACATCTTCCGCTACCGGCCGGTCCCGGTCGCCATCCGGCTCTCGGAGGGCGGCGGGCTGCCCGAGCTGCTGCGCGTGATGGCTGCGGCGACGGTCGCGCGGTCGTCGTTCACGGTCAGCACGAGCATCGCGCTGCCGCGCGGGACGCAGCAGCTCCTCAAGGGGCGTGAGGTGGAGGTCGTGGTCGAGACCGACGAGCACTGGCTGTCGCGGGTGCGCGGCCGCCGCGTCACGGCCCACCGCATCCGTCTCATCGGCGGCGACCCGGTGGCGCTCGCGACGGCGCTCGGCGGGACGCCGGATGTCGCGGTCTACAGCGGGGCGGTCACCCCGTCCGGGCGGATCGAGGTGCTGCCGTTCCTCCACGAGCAGGCC
The DNA here is from genome assembly GCF_039615055.1 of Microbacterium sp. X-17. NCBI lineage: Bacteria > Bacillati > Actinomycetota > Actinomycetes > Micrococcales > Microbacteriaceae > Microbacterium > Microbacterium sp. X-17. Next base: position 91,824 of record NZ_JBDHNI010000010.1, on the reverse strand, counting down.
ATCTCGATCACCAACCACCGCTTCGGCAACCCGACGGCCTTCTCGGAAGGGGTGATCTAGGGGGCTACCGGGCCGTCCGGCACCTCCCAGGAGTGCGACTGGGGCCAGCGCGGCGGGATGCTACCCGTGGTGCGGCGATGGAGGTCGCCGGACTCCGTGACCCAGACGTGCATGCGGCGGTACACGGTCGGGTACGTCGGGCCGCCGTCGAGGAAGCCCGCTGTGAGGAGGGCAGGGATCCAGACGAGTGGGTTGATCACCTCCAGGACCAGGCGCCAGGGCGGCGGCATGACGACGTGGCGCAACCACATCTCCTCGGCGCGCAGGTCGCCGTCGAGATGCCAGTCGTCGTTCATGCGGCGCATCAGCTCCGTGCGGAGCTTCTGCTGCGCTCTCGTGTGCATGGTGACGATCATGCCGCAACGGGCGACTACTCCTCTTCCTCCTCGAGCTCCAGGAGCTCGTCGGCGGCGTCGGTGTTGCCGAGAGCCGCCAGACGGCGCAGCTCCTCCAGGTCGCCGCGCTCGGCGGCGAGCTCGACCAGCGCGTCCTCGGCGTCGGAGCTGCCGGCGTCGGCGAGGCGGCGCAGGAGGGCGAGGTCCTCCGCCTCGATCGCGGCCTCCACCGCGAGGGCGACGGCGTCCGGGTCGGTCGGCAGGGCGGGGTCCGACGGGGGTGTGGCGGGCATGGCACTCCTTCCGATGAGCGCCACCTTACCCGGGGCTACGCTGTGACGCATGACCGAGAATCTGCCTGCCGCCGCCGTGCCCGCGATCGCCCTCAACGCGGGGACCAGCATCCCGCAACTCGGCCTCGGGACCTGGCCGCTGGATGACGCGGAGGTGGAGCGCGCCGTCGTCGCGGCCGCCGAGCTCGGCTACCGCCACGTCGACACCGCGGCCAAGTACGGCAACGAGACCGGCGTCGGCCGGGGCGTGCGCGGCAGCGGGCTCGACCGCGAGGAGTGGTTCGTCACGACCAAGCTCGACGGCGGCTACCAGGGCGACGACCGTGCCGTCGCCGGGCTCGACGCGAGCCTCGAACGGCTCGGGCTCGACTACGTCGACCTGCTGCTCATCCACTGGCCGCTGCCCGGGCGCGACCAGTACGTGTCCACCTGGGAGACCTTCATCCGGCTCCAGGAGAGCGGCAAGGCGCGCGCGATCGGCGTCTCCAACTTCAAGCCGGCCCACATCGACCGCCTCATCGCCGAGACCGGGGTGACGCCCGCGGTCAACCAGATCCAGCTCAGCCCGGCCATCCAGCGCCGCGAGCAGCGCGCGTACGGCGCCGAGCACGGCATCGTGACCGAGTCGTGGAGCCCGATCGGCGGCTCGGGCGACCTGCTCGCGGCACCGGTGCTCGCGGAGGTCGCGGCGAAGCACGACCGGACCGTGGGGCAGATCGTGCTCCGCTGGCACGTCCAGAACGGCCTCGTCGCCATCCCGAAGTCGCGCAACCCCGAGCGGATGGCGGAGAACCTCGCGGTCTTCGACTTCGAGCTCGACGCGGACGACCTCGCGGCGATCGACAGCCTGGACGAGGGGCCGGACGCGGGAGTGGACTCCGACCGCACCGGGCACTGACCCGCGGCGGCAGGTCCCGGCGACGACCCGCGTCAGACCCGGACGAGCGGCAGCCGCACCGTCACCACGAGGCCGCCGGTCGGCGCGTTCGCGAGCTGGACCGAGCCTCCCGCCGCGCCCGCCAGGGCCGCCACGATCGCGAGGCCGAGACCGCCGCCTCCGCCGGCGCGGGACGTGGTGCGGGCCCCGTCCGCGCGGGTGAAGCGGTCCAGGGCGACCGGGATGAACTCCTCCGGCATCCCCGGGCCCGAGTCGTGCACGGTGAGCACCACCCACTCCGGCTCCACGCGCAGCGCGGCGCTCACGACGTCCTCCACTGCGGCCGGCCGCGGCTCCGCCGGCAGGACCTCGACCGGTCCGTCCACGGCGTCGCTCAGCCGCGGCACCGGCCCGGTGTCCGAGCGGGCGTCGCGGGCGCGGATCGCCGTGATCGCGTTGCCGAGCAGGTTGTCCAGGATGCGCCCGAAGTCCGTGGGAGAGAGCGCCACCCGGGCGTCCGCGCTCGGTCGCCGCTTCGGGTCGTACTCGAAGTCCACGGAGATCGAGCCGACGTCCTCGGCGCTGCTGACCAGGAGGCGGGCGCGGTCGATCGCGTCGGTCAGCTCGTCCACCAGCGTGCGCCAGTCGATCCGGCCGCTGGACGGCCCGGCCTCGATCCGCGAGAGCTCCAGCAGGTTGTTCGCGAGCGTGCCCAGCCGCAGGGCGGTCGAGTGGGAGGAGCGGATGTCGTCCAGCAGCGCGTCCGCGTCGCCCGCATCCAGCTCGGCCAGCTCCAGCTGCCCGCGCAGCACGGCCAGCGGGGTGCGCAGCTCATGGCTGGCGTCCGACACCATCTGCCGCTCGCGGTCGGCGGACGCCCGCAGCCGGCGGATCAGGTCGTTCAGCGTGGTCGCCAGCTCGGACAGCTCGTCCTGGGCCGGGCCGACGGTCAGCAGGCCGGCGGCGTCGTCGGTCCCCGTCGGCTCGCCGCCGGCGATCCGGTCGGCCTGCTCGCGCATCCGGCTCACCGGTCTCAGCGCCGTGCGGGCCAGCAGCCACGACGCCCCGCCGAAACCGAAGATGAGCACACCGGCGCCGATCAGCAGCGCGAGGGTGAGGCGGTCGAGGATGAGCGAGGTCGTCTCGTCGTTTCGGGCGGCGATCACGTGCATCGTGCCGCGCTTGGTGATGACGGGCTTGACCAGCACCTCGTAGGTGTCGTCCGCGATCTGCACGGTCGTCGCCGAGGGCGGGAAGGACAGCAGGTGGTCGATCCGGTTCTCCAGCGCCGTCGGCAGCGTGGAGTCGAGGATGACGCCGTTCGCGTCGACGATGGCGAGCTCCTGGCCGCCGCCGGGCAGGTCGAACGGCCCCGACGGGTTCGCCAGCACCGACGCGGCGGGCGCGGTGACATCGTTGTTGAGGAGCGTGACGGTCGCGTTGTGGAGGATGGAGGACACCCCCACCCGGATCACCACGACCGCGACCAGGCCGAACAGGGTGGCGACGATGAGACTGCCGATCGTGATGCGCGCGGAGATCGACAGGCGCCGCAGCCAGGTCACGGCGCCGGCGTCTCCGTCGTCGCCTTGGCGTCGGCCTTCTCGCCCTTCGACTCCAGCGCGTTCTTGGCGTCCAGGCGGTAGCCCCGGCCGCGCTCGGTCACGATGGACAGTCCCGCACCGGCCAGGTCGAGCTTCTTACGCAGGTACGAGACGTACTGGTCGATGACGTTGGTGCCGATGTTGTCCGTCGTGCCCCACACCGATTCGAGGATGTCGGCGCGCGACAGCGTCTTGTCCGGGTTCGTGGCGAACAGCCGCAGCAGAGTGAACTCCCGGCGGCTGAGCGGCATCTCGTGCCCGGACACCAGCGCCTGGTGCTCGTGCGAGTCGATGGTGAGCCGGCCGACGCTGACCTGGGGGCGCATCCCGCTCGGCTCCCTGCGGAGGAGCGCGCGCACGCGGGCAGCGAGCTCGGCGAACGCGAACGGCTTGGTGAGGTAGTCGTCGGCGCCGGAGTCGAGGCCGTGCACACGGTCCTCGATCGCGTCGCGCGCGGTGAGGAGCAGGATCGGCATCGGGTTCGCGGCCTCGCGGATGTGCCGGCACAGCTCGAAGCCGCTCATCCCGGGCAGCATGACGTCGATCGCGGCGGCGGAGAACGCGTCCCCGCGCAGCGCGATGAGGGCGTCGACGCCGTTGGTGACCAGGGTGACGTCGTATCCTTCGGCGGCGAGGCCCCGCTCGACGAGGCCTCCCATGTCCGGATCGTCTTCGACAACGAGCAGCTTCATGGGCCCATCGTGCCACTGATCGCCGTGGTCGCGCTCGGATGGAGGGGTTCGACGCTTGACGTCTGCTGAACGTTTTCGCAGAACGGCCGTCAGGTTTCCTCCACCACGGACTTGAGCGATCCCAGCGTCATGCCCCAGTTCTCGCTCATCCGCTCGGCCTCCGCGGTGTCGGCGCAGCCGTCCTGGGTGATGGTCACCTCGGTTCCGCCGGCGTGGTCGGCGAGCAGGTAGGAGACGGTCTGGTAGCTCTCCGGCACGTCCGGTTTGCCGCTGAGTGGGCTGTAGTAGCTGGAGACGAGGCGTTCGCCAGGGACGACCTCCAGGATCGTGCCCTTGTCCTCGTAGGGCTTGCCCTCCCACTCGCCGCGGTAGACGATCGGGCTGCCCTCCTGCCAGTCGGTCTCCACGCGGCTGCCGAACAGGTAGCGCGCGATCGTGTCGGGGTCGGTGATGGCGTGCCAGACGTCGACCCGTGGGACATCGACGTGGATGGTCGCTCGTGCTGTCGTGGTCATGGGGACAGCATCCTCCCGCCGGGGACGGACGGATAGAAGATTCGCGACGTCAGCTGTTGCCCCGGTTGATGAGCCGGGAGAGCACGATGGCGCTGCGGGTGTGGTCGACGTTCGGCGCCAGGCGCACCTTCTCGAGCGCGGCCTCCAGGCTCGGGATGTCGCGCGAGCGGATGTGGACGATCGCGTCGGCGCTGCCGGTGACGGTGCCCGCGTCGACGACCTCCGGGACCGCGGAGAGGATGCGCAGCAGCTCCTCGGGCGAGACGGTGCCGCGGCAGAACAGCTCGACGTAGGCCTCGGTGCTCATCCCGTCGATGGCCGGGTCCACCTGGATGGTGAAGCCGCGGATGACGCCGTCCCCGACCAGCTTGTCGACCCGGCGCTTGACCGCCGAGGCGGACAGGCCGACGACTCCGCCGATGTCGCCGTAACCGGCGCGCGCGTTCTGACGGAGCAGGTCGAGGATGCTGCGATCGAGGTTGTCCACGGCGCAAGCATACGGTGAATCGTTGCGCGGAGGTGGAGGTGACGCGGGAATCGTGCGCGGGGGCGCAATGGATGAGCGCGAGGGCGAGCCGGGTTGTGTCCGGACCTCGGTTCGCGCACGAATGCTGCGCCTTGTGGGCGTCTGTGGCGATTCCGTGCGCGAACACGCAGCCAATCGCCGACATCCGCGTGTGAGACTAGCTCCGAGCTTCTGGGGGTGAGCGCGCTTCACCCGTGATGACCCAGAGAGGACGACCATGACCGACACCGTCGCCCACCGCATCCACCCCTCCACCCCCGCGCCGACGGAGCGCCAGGCGCAGGCGATCGCACTCGAGGACGAGCATGCGGCGCACAACTACCATCCGCTCCCGGTGGTAATCGCCGAAGGCCAGGGCGCGTGGGTCACGGACATCGACGGCCGCCGTTACCTGGATTGCCTGGCCGCGTACTCCGCCGTCAACTTCGGCCACTCCAACCCGCTGCTGCTGGACGCCGCACGGGCGCAGCTCGACCGGATCACGCTCACCAGCCGCGCCTTCCACAACGACCAGCTCGGCCCGTTCGTCACGGAGCTCGCCGCGCTGGCCCGCAAGGACATGGTGCTGCCGATGAACACCGGCGCGGAGGCCGTCGAGACCGCGATCAAGGTGGCGCGGGCCTGGGGCTACCGGGTGAAGGGCGTGCCGGACGGGCGCGCGAACATCGTCGTGATGGCGGGCAACTTCCACGGCAGGACCACGACGATCGTGAGCTTCTCGGACGACCCGGACGCGCGCGACGGGTTCGGGCCGTACACGCCCGGATTCCGCACCGTGCCGTACGGGGACGCGTCCGCGGTCGCAGACGCGATCGACGAGGACACGGTCGCGGTGCTGGTGGAGCCGATCCAGGGAGAGGCGGGCGTCGTCGTGCCGCCGGCGTCGTTCCTCCCCGCGCTGCGCTCGCTGTGCGACGAGCGACGCGTCCTCCTGGTGGCCGACGAGATCCAATCCGGGCTCGGCCGCGTGGGCGCGACCTTCGCCTGCGATCTGGTGGGGGTCGTGCCCGACCTCTACCTGCTCGGCAAGGCGCTCGGCGGCGGGATCGTCCCGGTGTCGGCCGTCGTCGGGAACCGCGACGTGCTGGGCGTCATCCACCCGGGCGAGCACGGGTCGACGTTCGGCGGCAACCCGCTGGCCGCAGCGGTCGGCCGCGCCGTCGTCGCGCTGCTCGCGACCGGAGAGCCGCAGGAGCGCGCCGACCTCCTCGGCCGCCGCCTCCACGGCGACCTGACGCGGCTGGTCGGTCACGGCGTGCGGGAGGTGCGCGGCGCGGGCCTCTGGGCGGGGATCGACATCGACCCTGCGCTCGCGACGGGGCGCGAGGTGTGCGAGTTGCTGATGGAGCGCGGGGTGCTCGCGAAGGACACGCACGGCTCGACCATCCGGCTGGCGCCGCCGATCGTGGTGGAGCCGGGCGACCTGGACTGGGCGGTGGAGCAGCTGGAGGCGGTGCTGCGGGAGCTGGGGGAGCGGTGAGAGGCGATTTCGGGAAAGCCGGCGGTGTGGGCTAGACTGAAATAACACCCCCGGATGCTTCGGCTACCGGGCGCGGGGCCCCGAAAGGGGCCCCTGTTTCGTTTCCGGACCATTCCTCCGGTCGTTGGAGCACGCCGTGATCCGTGGAACGGATTTCGTCGGGGAACTGACTCGCCAGAAGCGCGCCGCGGCGGATCCTCTTGATGAGCACGGGGTCGCGCGCCAGCAGGCTCTGATTCGGATTGTCGACCGGGCTCAGAAGCGCCCACTGCTTGTCCAACTCCCGGGTGAGCAGCGTCAGCATGGCCGCGAAGTCCGAATCGTTCGAGACCAGCACGAAGAGGTCGGCGTCGTCACGGCACGCGTCGAACACCATGTACGACGCCAGGTTCACGTCGGAGCCCTTCTCCTCCGTCTTGCGCACCTTGACGCGCGTGATCCGCCCAGCGTCATCGAACGTGATCGGGAGCGAGGGCATCATCCGGGCGTCGTTGCGATACTGACCCTCGTGGATCGTGACCTTCGGGTTGGTCCGCAACGCCCGCACGTACGTCTGCTGCCGGATCGGCGCCCGCGGATCGGTGCCGAGCGCCGGTCTGATCAGCGCGGTGAAGTACCTGACCCGTTTGATCGTGTGCGTGGGGATGAGCAATGACGCCACCGACCGCTGGCGTCTTGCGTGAGAAATGTCTATACGACCACAACCCCAGCGTTCACCTCCGCCGTCGGCAGTGGGAGCATGGGCGCCATGAGTGACACCCACAGCTCCAACCCTCCCGACGGCGACGCGGAGAAGGGCGGAACCACCGCCACCACCACCGCCCCCACCGACGCCAGCCACGGGTTCTTCGGGCAGCCTCGCTCGCTCGCCAACATCTTCGGCGTGGAGATGTGGGAGCGGTTCTCGTTCTACGGGATGCAGGGCATCCTCCTCATCTACCTCTACTACAGCGCGGCCAAGGGCGGCCTCGGCATCGACCAGGCGACCGCCGCGGGCATCGTCGGGGCGTACGGCGGGGCCGTCTACCTCTCCACGATCCTCGGCGCGTGGCTCGCGGACCGGCTGTTCGGGTCCGAGCGGGTGCTGTTCTGGAGTGCGGTCGTCATCATGGCGGGGCACATCTCGCTCGCCGTGCTGCCCAGTTTCGCCGGCGTGATCGTCGGCCTCCTGTTCGTCGCGGTCGGCAGCGGTGGCCTGAAGGCGAACGCGACGCGCATCGTCGGGACGCTCTACGACGAGCACGACTCCCGCCGGGACGCAGGCTTCTCGCTCTTCTACCTCGGCATCAACCTCGGTGCGTTCTTCGGGCCGCTGCTGACCGGGCTGCTGCAGTCCACGCTCGGGTTCCACTGGGGGTTCGCGCTCGCCGCGGTCGGGATGACCATCGGCCTCATCCAGTACTCGCTGGGTCGCAAGCGCCTCCCCGACCTCGCGCGCGAGGTGCCGCACCCGCTGCCGCGCAAGCGCCTCCCGCTGGTGATCGGGATCGGCGTGGCCGGCGTGATCGTCATCCTCGGGCTCGTCCTCACCGGGGTCATCAACGCGATCAACCTCGCCCTCTGGGTGATCGGCATCACCATCGTCGCGGCGATCGCGTACTTCGTCGTCATCCTCAGCTCGAAGCTGCTGAGCGGGACGGAGCGCAGCCGGATCGTCGCCTTCATCCCGCTGTTCATCACGAACGCGGCGTTCTGGTCGCTCTACCAGCAGCAGTTCACCGTGGTGACGATCTACTCGGACAAGCGGCTCGACCGGATGCTGTTCGGGTGGGAGTTCCCGGTCTCGTGGGTGCAGTCCATCAACCCGATCTTCATCATCATCCTGTCCGGCGTGTTCGCTGCGATCTGGACCAAGTGGGGCGACCGCCAGCCGTCGACGCCGCTGAAGTTCGCGGCGGGGACGGTTGTGATGGGCCTGGCGTTCTTCCTGTTCCTGTTCTGGGCCGGCGGCGGAGCGAACAGCACGCCGCTGCTGGCGATGATCGGCATCCTGCTCGTGTTCACGATCGCGGAGCTGCTGATCTCGCCGGTCGGTCTGTCGGCGTCGACGAAGCTGGCGCCGCACGCGTTTCAGGCGCAGATGGTCGCGCTGTACTTCCTGTCGGTGGCGCTCGGGACGGCGATGTCGGGGCAGCTCGCGAAGCTGTACTCGCCGGCGACGGAGGGCGTCTACTTCGGGGTTATCGGCGCGGTCGCGGTGGTGATCGGCGTGGTGCTCGCAGTGCTGAGTCCGTGGGTGCTGCGGATGATGCGCGGGGTGCGGTAGCGCGCGTCGGCAACGGAGGAGATCGCGCACGGCGCGCCGGTCGGCGGCGGTGAGCGGAGGAGATCGCGGGGTGGAGTGGGCGGATCTCCTCCGTTGGCTGCGGGCGGGATGAAGCGGCGGGGGTGCGGGGGCGCGGCATACTGGGGGCATGGTCAGGGATGCGGGAGCTCGGGTTGTGGCGGTGTGCCGGGTTGCGCAGCTGCGGCCGGATGACGGCAATGTGGGCGTGACGGCGATCGACAAGCAGCCGGTGGAGTCGCGGCTGAAGGTGCGCGGGCTCGGGCTGTACGGCGACATCCAGGCAGACCGCAAGCACCACGGCGGCGCCACGAAGGCGCTCTACGCGTACGCCGACGAGGCCGCCGCGTGGTGGGCTGCAGAGCTCGGCCGGCCCATCCCGCCCGGGCTCTTCGGCGAGAACCTGCGCACCGCCGGCCTGGACGTCGACGGCGCCGAGATCGGCGAGCGCTGGCGGATCGGCGAGAAGCTGGTGGTGGAGGTGACCTGCCCGCGCACGCCGTGCGCGACGTTCCAGCGCCGGATGCGCGAGCCGCAGTGGGTGCGCCGGTTCACCGAGGCGGGACGCGTCGGCGCGTACCTGTCGGTCGTGCACACGGGGACGGTGGGCGCGGGCGACGCGGTGGAGGTCGTGCGGCGGCCGGGACACGGGGTCACGATCGCGTCGTGGTTCACGGCGGCGGACGCCGAGCAGGCCGACGCACTGGTGGCGGCGGAGGAGGCCGGGGAGCTGGAGCTCGCGCGGGAGATGCGGGAGTCGATCGCGAGGGTGCGCGGCCGCGCGGCGTGAGCCGGCCCTACTCCTCCTCCAGCCCCAGCTCGCGCCGCCAGTGCGCCAGGAACTCCGCGCCCGCGGTGTCGTGCACCGCGTCGCCGATCGTGATCACCTCGTACGGCCGTTCCAGCACGCCGTCGGCCGGCCGCACGTCCACGTGGGCGACCTCCCGGCCCGTGCTGTGGACGTAGTCCGCCATCTTGTAGTCGCTGCGGGAGTCGCCCACGGAACGCCAGCGGTGCGGCAGCGGGCCGCGCTCGGCGAAGTAGTCGAACGCGCGCTGGGCGCCGCGGTCCTTGTCGAGCAGCACGGACTCGATGTCGGTGGAGATGATCGTCGGGTCGATCCGGAACGGGACCTCCCCGGCCGCGTCCGGGGTGACGCGCTCGCCGTAGCGCAGCCCGAGGCCGAGCCCGGTCAGGAGGTCGAAGGCGGCGTCCTCGAAACGGGTCTGGGCCTCCCGGTACGTCGCCGAGTCCACGTCGGTGCGCTGCTCGACGGAGATCATCGCGCGCTTCGTCTCGTCGAAGAACATCGTGTCGGCGAACCGCTCCCGTACCAGCGTCCGGATGCCGTCGACCGCCGCCTCGGGCAGGGCGACCGACGCGTCGACCGCGACCTCACCCATCCCCTCACCCGTTATCGGCGCCCACGCGCCGCCCTTCTCGAACACGCCGAACATCCGTGCGCCGTGCGACTCCAGCGCCTCGCCCAGGCCGGCGTCGCACAGCGGCGCGACCACCTGGTGACGGATGAAGTCGCCCGAGCGGCCCGTGATGAACGCGATCGGCACGCCCGCAGCGGTCATCGCGACCAGGTCGGTGACGATGCTGCGGATGGCGATGGTCCGGGTGACGGGGCTGGCGATCGGGCCGTCGACGTCGAAGAGGAGTCCGAGGTTGTGCACGCTCCATTCTCCCGTGCGGGACGACACCGCCCGGAACAGCGGGACAATGGATGCAGGCCACGAAAGGAACGTCCCGTGCTCCGCACCATGTTCAAGTCGAAGATCCACCGCGCCGCCGTCACCCACGCCGACCTCCACTACGTCGGCTCGCTGACCGTCGACCTCGACCTGATGGAGGCCGCCGACCTGCTGCCGGGCGAGCAGGTCGCCGTCGTCGACGTGACCAACGGCTCCCGGTTCGAGACCTACCTGATCGCCGGTGAGCGGGGCAGCGGCGTCATCGGGGTGAACGGGGCGGCGGCGCACCTGGCGGAGGTCGGGGACACCGTCATCGTCATCTCCTACGCCCAGCTCGACAACGCGGAGGCGAAGAGCTTCGTGCCGACCGTCGTGCACGTCGACGCTGGGAACCGGATCCTCGCGGTCGGCGACGACCCGGCCGAGGCGCTGAGCGACGGAGTGAGCGTCCCGCCGTTCGCGGTGCCGTCCGCGGCCGGCACCGTGGTCGCGTGACGTACCGCGCCACCGAGCGCATCCACACCGTCGAGGCGCGGCGCATCGAGCTGGAGGCGGAGGTGCCGTTCGCGCAGCTCCGGCGCGCGTTCGAGGAGCAGGTGCCCGAGCTCGACCGGAGGCTGCAGAGCGGCCTCCTCGACCAGGGCGCGGACTGGTCCACGCTGACGCGCATGCTCGAGGGGCCAGGGATGCACGGCCTGGTCCGTTTCTGGACCGGCGACCCGCGCCCGGTCATGCGGGTGGGCGGCGTCGACACGTCGAGCGTGAGCTACCTCGTCGGCGACTACGCGACGGCCGCGCGGATGTACCGGCACGACGCGGGCGCGCTGCTCTACTCGCCGATGCGCGTCGAACTCCACGACGTCGGTGGAGGCCGCACCGTGCTCAGTGTGGAGCAGCCGAGCGCGCCGTTGCGCGGGTTCGGCAACAACAAGATCACGCAGGCGGGGTACGAGCTGGATCGGAAGCTGGGGGACCTGCTGGAGGATCTGGGGTTGCCGCGCCCGAGCGTGCTGCGGCTGTAAGGGTCACGGCTCCCGCAGCCCCCACGTCTGCCCGTAGCCGCCCTCCGCCACCGACCGCTCCATCAGCTCCAGGAACGGCCGCGCCGGGAACGCCTCCGGCCCGAGCACGCCGGTGCCCGTCCATGTCCCGCTCGCGAGCAGCTCCAGGGCGATCACCGGGTTGAGCGCCGTCTGCCAGACCACGCACTGCGCGTCGTACTCGCGCATCGTCCACTCGTTGTCGGCCACGTGGTACAGGTACACGCTGCGCGGGAGGCCGTCCTTCCCCGTGCCGGTCACCCAGACGCCGGCGCAGGTCTTGCCGGTCATCCGCGGCCCGATGCCGGCCGGGTCGGGGAGGGCCGCGGCGACCACGTCGCGCGGGGCGACCTCCACCGGTCCCGCCGCGCTGCGCACGCGGAGGGGCGTCGTGGAGTCCAGCCCGAGCAGGTGCAGTGTCTTGAGGACGCCGATGAACTCGGCGCCGAGACCGTACTTGAAGGTCACGCGCTCGGCGTCCAGCCAGCGCGGCATCAGCAGGACCTCCTCGTGCTCGACGTTGACGCACTCGACCGGGCCGATGCCCTCGGGGAAGTCGAAGATCTCCGGCTCGCTGAACGGCGGGGTGGTGAACCAGCCGTCGCCGTCCTCGGTGAGCCGGCGCTTCTCGAAGATCACCGGAGGGTTGAGGCACTCCTCGATCGTGGTCCAGATGCTGAAGGAGGGCGCGAAGATCTCGTTGCCCTCGTCGTCCCGGACAACGAGGTTCGCGCCGTCGCGCGTGCCCAGCTCGTCGATGTGTGAGAACAGCTCGTCGGAGGCGTACCGGGCGAACACATCGGACAGGCCCGGCTCGACGCCCATGCCGACCAGGGCCAGGCGGCCCGAGGCCTCCCAGCGCTGGTTCTCGGCGAACTGCGCGTCGCCGAGCTTGACGCCGGTGCGGCTGTAGGGCTCGGTCTCGTGCGGATGGGAGAGGCTCATCGCCATGTCGAGGTAGTCGGCGCCTGCCGAGAGCGCGCCCGCGAAGATCGACTCCACGAAGGAGGGCTCGACGGCGTTCATCACATGGGTGGCGCGGTGCTCGCGGGCGACGGCCGCGACCGAACTCGGGTCGGACGCGTCGATGCGGGTCGCGGTGAAGCGGCGGGCGACCTGCTCGCCGTGCTTCTCGCGGATCCACGCGACGGTGGCCTCCGCGCGGGACAGGTCGTAGTCGCTGACGACGATCGACTCGAAGAACGACCGGCGCGCGGCGATCTTCGCGATGGCGTTTCCGACGCCGCCGGCGCCGATCAGCAGGATGCGCATGGTGCTCATTGTGCCCGCGCGCCACAGATTCGGCACGAATCGCGCGAATGGTCCGCTCGGAGTCGCCATTCGGCACGAATCCTGTCAGCTGTCGTGGTGATGGGAGGCGCGTGATTGACACGTATTATTGCTGAATGGAACTTCGCCAGCTCGAGCACTTCGTCACCGTCGCGGAAGAGCGGCACTTCACGCGCGCGGCGGAGCTGCTGCAGATCTCCCAGTCCGGGCTGTCGGCCTCGATCCGCTCGCTGGAGCAGGAGCTGGGAACGTCGCTCTTCATCCGGAGCACCCGCCGCGTCGAGCTGACGACGGCCGGCCAGGCGCTGCTCGCGGACTCCGTGCGGACGCTGGCCAGCGCCGCCGCCGCCCGCAACGCCGTGGCCGCCGTCCGCGGCCTGCTGCGCGGACGCCTGACGATCGGCGCCGAGCCGTGCCTCGGGTCGGTCGACCTCCCGGCAGAGCTCGCGGCTTTCCGCACGGCGAACCCCGGCGTGGAGGTGCGGCTGCGGTACTCCGGCTCGGAGGAGCTGGTGGAGGCCGTCGCCGGCGGCCGGGCGGACGTCGCGGTGGTCGTCGACACCGGCCACGCGCCGAGCGGCGTGCGGCTGCGCCCGCTGAGCACCCAGTCGCTGCTCGTGCTCTGCCACCCGGAGCACCGGTTCGCGGCGGAGGACAGCATCCCGATCGAGGCCCTGCGCGGCGAGCCGCTGGTCGGCTTCCAGGAGGGCTGGGCCGCGCAGACGCTCGCCAGGCGCGCGTTCGCCGCGGCGGGCTTCGACTACCGCGCGGCGATGGAGGTCAACGACGTCCACCCGCTGCTCGACCTGGTCGGCTACAACCTCGGCATCGCGGTGGTCCCGGCGAGCTTCGCGCGCAAGCGCCCGGAGCAGCTGCGGGCGGTCGCCCTCAGCGGGGACGTGCCGGAGTGGACCGTGGCCGTGGCGGTCTCGGACGAGCCGAGCCCGGCGGCGGCGGCGTTCCTGCGGCAGCTCGCACGGGTGGAGGCGCCGACTCCTGTCGACGCCTCCACGACCGCCGCCTGACGGCTACGCCGCGTTCAGCGTCGCCAGCTCCTCGGGCGTGAGTTCGACGTCCACTGCCGTGAGCGAGTCCAGGATCGTCTCCGGTCGCGACGATCCCGGGATCGGGATGACGCGCGGGCTCTGGGCGAGATGCCAGGCCAGCGCCACGACCTGCGGGCTCACGCCGCGGGCGGACGCGACGTCGGCGAACGGGGCGAACCGGTCGCCGAGGCCGCCTGCGTTCGAGATGCCGCCCAGGGGACTCCAGGGCAGGAACGCGATTCCGCTCTCGTCGGCCAGGCTCAGCTCGGGCTCGCTCGACCGGAAGGCCGGCGAGAACTGGTTCTGCACGGACGCCAGCCGACCGCCCAGGATGTCCTGCGCCTGACGGATCTGGTCGGGGTCGGCGTTCGAGATCCCGGCGTAGCGGATCAGCCCCTCGTCGAGGAGGTCGCGGACGGCGCCGACCGACTCTTCGTACGGGACGCTCGGGTCGGGCCGGTGGAACTGGTACAGGCCGAGCGCGTCGCCGCCGAGCCGGCGCAGCGACTCGACCGCGGCCTCCCGGATATGCTCCGGGCGTCCGTCGACGGTCCAGCTGCCGTCGCCCGGGCGCAGGTGGCCGCCCTTCGTGGCCACCAGGACAGTGGACGCGTCGCCGCTCCAGCTACGCAGCGCCTCGGCGATGAGCTCCTCGTTGTGCCCGACCTCGTCTGCGTGGACGTGATAGGCGTCGGCCGTGTCGATCAGGGTGACGCCGGCGTCGAGCGCCGCGTGGATGGTCCCGATCGAGCGGGAACGGTCGGGGCGGCCCTCGATCGACATGGGCATTCCGCCGAGGCCGATCGCGGACACCTGCAGGTCACCAAGTGGTCGGTACTTCATGCGTTCTCCTTGCGTATACGAGTTGTGTCGAGGCGCGAGGGGCACGTCGTTGTCGCTTTTCAGGCGTGAAAGTGACAACAACGCGCCCCTCGGCGAGAGGGGAGGGGGAGGGGGCGGGGTTACCAGGCGTAGTGCTCGGGGGCGGTTTTGTGGCCGGGGAAGATCTCGTCCAGGCGCGCGAGCGCCGCGTCGTCCAGGTGGACGTCGAGGGCGCGGATGCCGGCGTCGAGCTGGTCGCGCGTGCGCGGGCCGATGATCGGGCCGGTCACGCCGGGGCGGGTGAGCAGCCAAGCGAGGGCGATGTCGCCGGGCTCGTGGCCCAGCTCGGCGGCGAACGACTCGTACGCCTCGATCGCGTCGCGGTGGGTGGCGAGCGTCTCCGCGGCGCGGCCCTCCAAGCGGCGCCGGCCCTCGTTCTGCTTGCGCAGCACGCCGCCGAGCAGGCCGCCGTGCAGCGGAGACCACGCGATCACGCCGACGCCGTTGGCCTGAGCGGCGGGCAGGACCTCCAGCTCCACCTGGCGGGTGAGGAGGTTGTAGATGGACTGCTCGCTGACCAGGCCGAGGAGGTCGCGCCTGCGGGCCTCCGCCTGGGCCGTCGCGATGTGCCAGCCGGCGAAGTTGCTCGACCCCGCGTAGAGGATCTTGCCCTGCGCGACGGCGACGTCGATGGCCTGCCAGATCTCGTCCCAGGGGGTGTCCCGGTCGACGTGGTGGAACTGGTAGATGTCGATGTAGTCGGTCTGCAGCCGCTTCAGGCTGGCGTCGAGGGCGCGGCGGATGTTCAGCGCGGACAGCTTGCCCTCGTTGGGCCAGTCGCCCATCGCGCCGTAGAGCTTGGTGGCGAGGACGGTCCGCTCGCGACGGCCGTCGCCCTGCGCGAACCAGTCGCCGATGATCGTCTCGGTCGCGCCGTGGCCCTTGCTGCGGCCGTAGACGTTCGCGGTGTCGAAGTAGTTGATGCCCGCCGCGTGGGCGGCGTCCATGATCCCGTACGAGTCCTCGGGCGTTGTCTCCGGTCCGAAGTTCATCGTGCCGAGCACGAGGCGCGACACCTTCAGTCCGGAGCGGCCGAGCTGCGTGTACTGCATGTCTGTCATGGCGCCAGCCTCCGCCGGAAGCGACAAGAAGTCCAACAGGAGGTGTGGATGGGATTGTGCGGTCCGACTCATGGATCGCTGGACGCTCAGAGGCCGTGGAAGCGTCCGGCCTCGGCGATCACGTCATCCGCGACGGCGAGGTCGGGGCCGCCCATGAAACCGTGGGCGGCGCCGGGGACGATCCGCAGCCGGGCCGGGACGCCCGCGTCGCCGCACGCGGTGGCGAGGCGCTCCGCGTCGGGGAGGAGGGAGTCATCCGAGCCGACGGCGACGTACGCAGGCGGGAGGCCGCGGGCGTCGGCCGCGAGGTCCGGTGCGTCCGCGAGGGCTCCGCCGCCGGCCCAGCGGGCGAACGACCATTCCGAGAGCGCGCGGCCGGGACCTCCCGGCGCCGCGTCGTCGTACGAGGCGAGCGTGAGGTCGACGTTCGGGTTGGTGAGGACGAGCCCGTCCGCCCGGGCGTCGCGCGCGGCGGCGAGGGCGACCGTGCCGCCGGCGGAGTCGCCCCACAGCAGGATGCGGGAGAAGCCGTCCGCGCGGAGGAGGTCCGCCGCCGCGACCGCGTCGGCCGCCGACTCTGCCAGCGTCGCCTCGGGGGCGAGGCGGTAGGCGACCGAGAGCACGACGACGTGGAGGGCGCCCGCGATGCGGCGGCTGTAGCCGTCCTGCAGTTCGAGGTCCCCGAACAGGCCGAAACCGCCGTGGAGGAAGACGACGGCGGTGCTCGGTGCGGGTCGCGCCGGCTGGTAGCGGCGCGTCGCCACCCCGGCCACGCCCTCCGACACCGTGCCGTCGAACGGCCACCGCGGACGGGCGAGCGCGCGCTCGCGGGCCTCGCGTCTCAACGCGGCGATGTCGGGAGTCTGCACGCGGACTAGCATCCCACTCATGCGCGAAGTGATCCCCGGAGTCCATCGGCTGCAGTCCGCCCGCGCCGGAAACACCTACCTGATCGAGGAGGGCGACCGCGCGGTGCTCGTCGACACCGGGCTCCGGTCGAGCGCGGAGGCCGTGGTGGCCGAGCTCGCTGGAGCGAGCATCCCGAGGGTGACCGACGTCGTCCTGACGCACTACGACCCCGACCACGTCGGCGGCGCGGCGGCCGTGCAGCGTGCGACGGGCGCCCGGGTGTGGCTGGGCGCCGCGGACGCGCGGATCCTGCGCGGCGAGGAGCCGCCGCCCACGCGCATGCGCCGTGCGATGTTCCGGACGGGATGGCTGGGCCGCCCCGAACTGCCGGACCTCACCGAGCTCCCCGACACGTTCGAGACCGAGGTCACGCCCGGTGTCGTCGCGGTTCCTGCGCCCGGTCACACGCCCGGGCATCACCTGGTGCGCTGGCGCGGGGTCGCGTTCATCGGCGACGCCGGCCGCGTTTCGAACGGGCGGCTCGTCCACCTCCCGGGCCTGCTCCTCAGCGACCGTGCGGCGGCCGACGCGACGCTCGCCGCGATCACGGCCTCTGCTCCCCGCCTGATCTGTCCCGGCCACGGAGCCCCTGCGCGACTGGTGTGACGCTTTCCCCCTGCATTTCCAGGATACGGGAGGGCAGGGGGCTTGCCGCAAGGCCCCGGTCAGGGCGGAGAATCGTCGATCGTGACTGCCTCCTCGCCTGCCTTCGCCCTGCCCGAAACCCTCCGCGCCAAGTCCGTTCCCGCCCTCATCGCCG
This sequence comes from Microbacterium sp. X-17, assembly GCF_039615055.1. Lineage (NCBI taxonomy): Bacteria > Bacillati > Actinomycetota > Actinomycetes > Micrococcales > Microbacteriaceae > Microbacterium > Microbacterium sp. X-17. Next base: position 74,470 of record NZ_JBDHNI010000010.1, on the reverse strand, counting down.
CCGACGAACGGCACTTCGCCGCCATCCACCACACCCTCCGCAGGACCGTCGCCGAGCTGTCCGATCAGCTCGCCGCCGAGCTGCGCGCGCCGGGCGGTCACGGGCAGAAGGCGCTCGACCGGGACACCGAGGTCCGGCGGCTGAGCGCCCGCCTGCGCGCGCTCGGCCGATTCGGGATCGACGTGTGCCTCGGGCGGATGGTCACCGACGACGCGGAGACCGTCTACATCGGGCGCTTCGGGCTCACCGGCGACGACGGCGAGAAGCTGCTCGTGGACTGGCGGTCGCCCGCCGCCGAGCCGTTCTTCGGGGCGACGCTCGGGGACCCGATGGGACTGGTCAGCCGGCGGCGCTACCGCTGGGCGAAGGGCCGGGTGGCCGACTACTGGGACGAGGTCTTCGCCGCCGACGCCTGGGACGACGCCACCGAGCGCGCCGCCCTGGACGACCAGTCGGCCTTCATCGCGAGCCTCGGCGCGAGCCGGTCGCCGCGGATGCGGGACGTGCTCGCGACCATCCAGGCCGACCAGGACGCCATCATCCGGGACGGCTCCCGCGGCGCGCTCGTGGTCGACGGCGGGCCGGGTACCGGGAAGACGGTCGTCGCGCTGCACCGTGCCGCCTACCTGCTGTACTCCGACCCGCGGCTGTCGCAGGGGCACGGCGGCGTGCTGTTCGTCGGACCGAGCCCGGCCTACCTCGCCTACGTCTCCGACGTGCTGCCGAGCCTCGGCGAGGAGGGGGTGCAGCTCTGCACGCTGCGCGACCTGCTGCCGGAGGGCGCGGCGGCCGAGCCGGAGACCGACGAGGAAATCGCCCGGCTCAAGGCGTCGGCCGCGATGGTGACCGCGGTCGAGAGGGCCGTCCGCTACCACGAGGTCCCGCCGTCGCGCGGAATGGTCGTGGAGACCGAGTGGGCCGACCTCCCGCTGACGCCCGACGACTGGGCGGACGCGTTCGACGCGGCCGGGGCGGGCGTCCCTCACGACGAGGCGCGCGACGAGGTCTGGGAGGAGCTGCTGACGATCCTGACGGCGAAGGCCGGCGACGCGATCCCGGAGGGCGCCCTGCGCCGCCAGGTCACGCGGAACGACGGGCTCCGCGCGGCGTTCACCCGCGCGTGGCCGCTCCTGGACCCGGCCGGAGTGCTCGGAGACCTGTTCTCGGTGCCCGCCTACCTGCGGGCGTGCGCGCCGTGGCTGACCGACGAGGAGGTGCGAAACCTGCAGCGGGACGAGCCTCGGGCATGGTCGCTCTCCGACCTCCCGCTGCTCGACGCCGCCCGGCAGCGGATCGGCGACCCGGCCGCGAACCGGGTGGCGCGCCAGCGGGAGGCCGTCCTCGCCTTCGAGCGCGAGGGCCGCAACCGGGTGGTCGACGACCTGATCGCCGCCGACGACGGCGAGGGGCTCGTCACGATGCTGAAGGTGGAGGACGCGCAGCGCTCCCTGATCGACGAGGCCGCCCTCCCGAGCCTCGACCCCGACCTGCTGGCGGGGCCGTTCGCGCACATCGTCGTGGACGAGGCCCAGGAGCTCACCGACGCCGAGTGGCGGATGCTGCTACGACGCTGCCCGTCGCGCAGCTTCACGATCGTGGGCGACCGGGCGCAGGCACGGCACGGGTTCACGGACTCGTGGGCGGGGCGGCTGGCCGCGGCGGGCATCCCGGACGTGCGCGTCTCCACGCTGACCGTCAACTACCGGACGCCGGAGGAGATCATGGCCGAGGCCGCGCCGGTGATCCGGGCGGCCATCCCCGACGCGAACGTGCCGACGTCGGTCCGCAGCAGCGGGCTGCCGGTGGTGCGTGGCCGGCGGGACGACCTGGACGGGATCGTGGCGCGCTGGCTGGGGGAGAATCCGGCGGGGATCGGGTGCGTGATCGCGGCCTCGCCGGGTTGGTCGTCGCCGTCCGACCGCCTCCGCGTCCTCACGCCCGCGCAGTCGAAGGGGCTCGAGTTCGACCTGGTGGTGCTGCTCGACCCGGACGGGTTCGGGGACGGGATCGAGGGAGCGGTCGATCGGTATGTGGCGATGACGCGGTCGACGCGGGAGTTGGTGGTGCTGGCCCGCTAAACCCCCAGCGCCGCCTGCAGCTCCGCGTCGCTCGGCTCCACGAGGTGCCGCCCGTCCGGGAACACGATCACCGGGATGTTGGTGCGGCCGCTGATCGCGTGGGCGCGGTCGGCCTCCTCCGGGCGGGCGACGAGGTCGATGTACTCGTAGTCGGCGCCGAGGCGGTCGAGGAGGGACTTGGAACGGATGCAGTCGCGGCACCAGTCCGCGCCGAACATCGTGACGGTGTCGAAAGTGTCGGTCATCGTCCCAGCCTAAGCAGCGCCGACTGGGAGTCCGCCGTCCACGATGAGCGTCGCGCTCGCCGCGGTCGGCTCGATGAGGCGGGCGTTGGCGCCGTCGACGTCGCGCGCCCAGGCGAGGGCGGCCTCCGGGGTGCGGCCGTGGCGGGTGTGCCGGTCGACCAGCCGGCGCAGCCGCTCCTCCTCGGGGGTGGCGATGAACCATGATTCGGCCAGCAGGCGTGGGATGCGCGACCACGGGTCGGACGGCGCCAGCAGGTAGTTGCCCTCCACGACGATCAGCCGCGTGCCGGGCAGGACGGCCAGGCTCCCGGCGATGGGCTCCCCGACCGCGCGGTCGAAGGCCGGCGCGTACACAGGATGGTCGCGCTCGGCGAGGACGCGCTCCAGCAACGCCACGAAGCCCCAGCCGTCGAAGGTGTCGATCGCGCCCTTGCGATCCTGGCGCCCCAAGGCCTCCAGGGTGGCGTCGGCGAGGTGGAAGCCGTCCATCGGGAGGTACGCGGCGACCTGCTCGCCCGCCTGGCGGTCGGCGGCCTCCACGACGGCGCGCGCAAGCGTCGTCTTGCCGGAGCCCGGGCTGCCGACGATCCCGACGATCACGCGGCCGGCGCCTGCGGCCAGGCGGAGGGCGCGTCGCGCGAGGAGGTCCGGATCGGCGGGGTGCGGAGAGGGCTCCATAGGGACATTGTCCGCGGAGGGGCGAAGCTCCTCGTTCAGTACTGTCGTGAGGAAATCAAGTGCTATGCTGCGGACACCACACGTCGTTCGAAGGAGATCGTCGATGCCCGCAGAAGACCCGTCCGCACCCGGCCGGCCCACCCTCGACGCCCACCGCGGCCCGCTGCTGGACCCGCCGATCGAATACCGGCCCGAGCTCCGATGGTGGCTGGCGGAGGGCCTCCACACCGACCGCACCCTGCGGTTCGAGATCGACGCGGCGCACCGGCTCGGCTTCGGCGGCATGGAGTTCCTCGCGATGGACGAGCAGGCCATCGACCACGCGCGGTACGGCTGGGGCTCCGAGGAGTGGGTGCACGACTCGCGGATCGTGGTCGAGGAGACGACGGCGCGGGGGATGTCGGTGAGCTTCACCTCCGGCACCAACTGGTCGAACGCGAACCTGCCGACCATCGACCCCGACCATCCGGCCGCGGCACGCGAGCTGAACGTCGTGGTCGAGGAGGTCAAGGCCGGCGCGGGCCGCCACGGCGCGCTCAGGCGGATCGACCTGGATGCGCAGCGGGGGGAGAGCCTGCTGCCCGGGCACCGCGTCGCGCCGAAGACGCAGGAGTTCGTCGCCGCGGTCGCCGCGCCGGTGGTCGCGCCCGGCGAGGCGGGCGAGGCTCCCGTACTCGACGTGGACGGCGTCCTCGACCTCACCGCGCTCGTCGCGGACGGCCGCCTCGATTGGGAGCCCGCCGACAGCCGCGAGTGGCGGCTGTTCGTGTTCTGGTCGCACGGCACCGGGCAGACGGCCTCCCCGTCGGCGAGCGTCAACTTCACGGTCAACTACCTGGAGCGCGCGGGCGTGGACGCGGTGATCGAGTACTGGGGCTCGACCGTCTTGACGCCCGAGCTGCGCGAACTGATCGCCCGCAACCCGCGCGCGCAGATGTACATGGACTCGCTGGAGCTGAACACCTGGGGCGAGGGCGGTCTGTTCTGGGGCGCGTCGGTGGCGCGGGAGTTCCGTGAGCGCCGCGGGTACGACATCACCCCGTGGCTGCCGTTCCTCACCCGCAGCGTGCTGCTGATGGCCTCCGCCACCACCTACCGTTACCAGCCGCCGGAGGACCAGCGCGGCATCGTCGAGAAGGTGCGCCACGACTACGTGGAGACGCTGACCGACCTCTACGTCGAGAACATGCTGCGGCCGTTCGCGGCCTTCCTGCACGAGAACGGCATCCTGCTGCGCTCGGAGATCAGCTACGGCCTCCCGTTCGAGCTGACCCGTCCCGGCCCAGAGGTCGACGGGATCGAGACCGAGTCGCTGGAGTTCGGCTCCCAGATCGACGCGTACCGGTTGCTCGCCGGGCCGGCGCACCTGTTCGGCAAGCAGTACTCGTCCGAGACCGGCGCGACGACGCGCAACCACATGCTCGACCACCGCTTCTACGACCAGATCATCGCGACCCAGCTGGCCGCGGGCATCACCAAGACCGTGCTGCACGGCTGGGCGAGCACCGCGGGGGCCGAGGGCGCGACGGAGTGGCCGGGGCACGAGGGGATGTGGCCGGGGTTCTCGGAGCGGTTCGACCTCCGCCAGCCCGCGAGCGAGTTCTACCCGCAGTGGAACAAGGCGGTCGGCCGGTTCCAGTACCTGCTGCGGCAGGGCCGTCCGCGCATCGACGTCGGCATCCTGCGCACCGACCACTTCGTGGACAACATGTCCGGGATGTTCTTCCTCGACGAGAACGGGGAGCGGATCCCCGACGAGGTCGCCTACGGCCGGATGTGGATGCGGAACCGCGAGAACCACTGGTGGCAGGACCTCGGCATGCAGGATGCGGGCTGGAGCTACGAGTTCCTCGACGGCTCGCTGCTGCTGCGCGACGAGGTGGCCTTCGGCGATGGGCTCGTTCAGCCGGACGGCCCCGGCTACCAGGCGCTGATCGTGTACCAGGAGGCGCTGAGCGCCGACGTCGCGCGGCACCTTGTGGACTGGGCCAAGCAGGGCCTGCGCGTGCTGATCGTGAACGGCGCCCGGGAGCTCAAGCTGCTGATGACCGGCGAGCACATCGTCAACGCGCACGCGGCCTCCCGCACGCCCGGCCTCGACCACCGCGACGACGTGCTCGCGGCGACGATGGCCGAGCTGCGCGGCCTCCCGACTGTGGCGGAGGTGGACGACCCGGCGCGGACGGTGGCGGCGCTGCGCGATCTCGGTGTGGTCGGTCGCGCCGAGTTCACGGCCGAGAACCGCAACGTGCTCGGCTATCTGCGCGAGGACGGCGACCTGCTGCATGTGTACCTGTACCACTTCCTCTACGAGACGGGCGAGGACACCGTGGTGGAGGTCGCGCTGCCCGGCCTCGGGACGCCGCACCGGGTGGACGCCTGGAGCGGCACGGTCGCCGAGCGCCGGGGCGTGCGGGCCGAGGGGGAGCGGACCGTCCTGACCGTCGCGCTGGCGCCCGGTGAGACCGCGCTGTTCACCGTCGACCGCTCGCAGCCTCCGGCCGACTCGGCGCCCGCGGCCCGCGAGGTCGTGCAGGAGGTCGGCGGCTGGGCGATCGCCGTGGAGAGCTGGGACGCCGGCGAGGACGAACCGATCGTGGAGGACCGCGGCCTCGGCTACGAGAGCCGGGAGGTGCGGCCGACGACGGCGGTCGACGTGCTGCCGGTGGCCGGCTCCGAGTTGCTGCCGTGGGCCGAGCTGCCCGGTGTCGGGCCAGAGGTGTCAGGGGTGGCGGAGTACCGCACGTCGTTCATGCTCGACGCGCTCGCGGCGACCGGCGAGCGACTGCTGCTCGACCTCGGCTCGACGGCGGGAGGTCTCGGCTCGGTGGCCGTCAACGGCGGAGAGGCCGTGGGTTTCGACACGTCGCGGCCGGTGGTCGACATCACCGATGCAGCGCGCGCGGGCGAGAACACCGTGGTGGTCCGGGTGGCCAGCTCGCTGAACAATCGGCTGATCGCGCGCGGCTACTACGACGGCATCCCGGACATGGGGCTGTTCCTGCTGGGGCGGCAGGAGCCGCACGTGACGGTGGTGCGTCCGCACGGTCTGCTCGGCCCGGTGCGCGTCGTGCGGGAGGTCTGAGCGGCGCCGGCTGCGATACTGGGCACGACGCGACGAAGAGGAGGTGGCAGCGTGTCGGAGGACCCCGACCTCTCGCCGGTCATCGAACAGGACCCCCTCGACCTGCGCCTGTCGATCGCGTCGATCGTGCACTGGGCCGACAGCCGGGACGTGCGGGTGCGCGTGATGGAGCAGATCGGCTTCCCGGTGGACGACATCCCGATGTTCGTCGTCGTCAACCAGCTCGCCTACCGCGGAGCACTGCGCCCGACCGACCTGGCGGCGACTCTGGGCACGGGCAAGGCGAACATCTCGAAGATCGTGCGCCGCCTGGAGGAGATCGGCCTGGTGGAGCGGGTGCCGTCGCCGCGCGACGAGCGGAGCGTGCTCGTCGCGCTGACCGACGCCGGCCGGGAGCTGGGCGAGCGCATCATGGCGGTGGCCCAGGCCCAGGTGGACGAGGTCACCCTCGGCTGGGACCCGCAGGAGGTCGAGAACCTCCGCCGGTACGTCGCGCGCTTCGCGCGGCACGCCTTCGCGGGGCTGTCGATGACCTCAGGGCTGCGGGAGCGGTCCTGATGGGCGGCGTCGGCTCGGTCGGGCCACCGACGTCGGGGGCGGGTCGGATCGGGCGCGCGATCGCGCTCGTCGTCGTCGCGCTGATGGCGGCGTTCATCGTCGGGATCGGCCCGGTGATGACCTGGTCGGATGCCGTGACCCTGCCCAAGATCCACGAGCGCGTCACCAACGACACCAGCGCGGCCATCACCTGGAAGTGCTGGGGCGGCGACGTGACGATGAAGCATGGCGAAACCGCCTCGCTCTCCTTCGCCACACAGCCCGAAGACATCGGAGGGTGCGACTACGCCGGCGATGTCGAGATGTGTGTCAACGAGTTCTTTCCGGCCTCCGGTCAGCACGTGACCGCGTCGTACGCGATCCGCGAGTGGGCCTGCAAGTGACCCCATGCGACCCCACGCGGGCTACTGCGGGGGTAGCCGGTATGCGCGCAGTGCGGCGTGCGTGAGCACGTCGGCGCGTTCGTCCGCGGAGAGCCCCGCAAGCAGCGCATCCGCCGTCGCCCACGTCTCCGCATAGGGCCCGGCCAGCGTCGACACCGGCCAGTCGCCGCCGTACAGCACGCGTGCCGGTCCGAAGGCCTCGAACGCGTGCGCGACATACGGCCGCAGCCGCGCGGCGTCCGAGCCGCCACCGAGCGTGGTCAGGCCGGACAGTTTGACCGACACGTTCGGCCGGCGGGAGAGCTCGGTGAGGAGGCTCGCCCACGGCTCCGCTGAGTAGGCGCCGACCGGCGGCGTCCCGAGGTGGTCGATCACCAGGCGCAGCGACGGGAGCTCGCCCGCGATCGACACCGCGTGCTCCAGGTGCCGGGGGAGCACGCCGATCACGTCGAAGGCGAGACCGCGCGCGGCGAGCAGCGCGAGCGACGCGCGCACCTCCGGTCGCCCCAGCCAGTCGGCGTCCGGCTCGTCGTGGATCAGGTGCCGCACCCCGACGAACGACGGCTGAGACGACCACTCATCGAGCTGACGCGCGGCAGCCGCCGGGTCGAGCAGGTCGACCCAGGCGACGACGCCGGCGACCAGCGGGGAGGACACGGCGAACATCGCCGCCGAGTCCTCCACCGAGTTCGCGGCCTGGACCAGGACGACCCGGTCGACGCCCGCCGCCTCCAGCTGGGGCGCCACCTCGCCGAACGCGAAGGTCCGATTGATCGGCGCGAGCGCGTCGGTCAGCCACGGGTACGCGACCCGGTCCAGGTCCCAGAGGTGCAGGTGGGCGTCGACCGTCATCTCAAGCGGCCAGGTCGAAGCGGATGAGCGTCGGGCCGGCGACCGAGGGCTCCGGCAGCGTCACGAGGATCGCGTCGCCGTCGCGGGAGGCCGCGACCGGGGTGCCGTCGGCGAGGCGGGCGCTCGCCGCGTCCACCTGCGCCGAAGCCGGGAGGCGAACCGAGCCGGTCGCGTCCACGAACGCGTTCGCGGTGTCGCCGGTGCGGGTCCAGCGCACCCACGGCTCGTCCGAGGCGGAGGCGACAGAGGCGTCCAGTGTGGTCGACCCGAACACGGCCGAGCCGTTCACGGCGTTCCACGCCGCCAGGTGCTCCAGCGTCCGCCGCTGCAGGTCCGGCACCGTGCCGCGCGCGGTCAGTCCCACGTTGAGCAGGAGGTTGCCGCCGCGGGAGACGATGTCGACGAACGACTTGACGGCGTCCGGGCCGCTGAGCAGGTGCGTCTCGTCCTCCACCTGGTTGTAGCCGAACGAGAAGCCGATGCCGCGGCAGTTCTCCCAGGCGCCGGAGGCCTCCACGTCGGTGCCCTGCTGGTACTCGCTGGTGCGGAAGTCCCAGTGCGTCTCGCCCCAGCGGTCGTTGGAGACGCCGTCCGGGCGCGCGGCGTAGAACTTCTCGAACAGCTTCTCCATGCTGAACGGGCCGGACGGCTTGCCGGCGTCCGGCCACTCGATGTCGCCCCAGAGGATGTCGGGGGAGTAGCGCTCGATCAGGTCGTCCACGTGGTTGTACGCGTACTCGGCGTAGGCCGCGTCCACCGGGCGGCCGAACGCCTGGCCCTCGGAGGTGATCGGCGGCAGCTGCGAGAAGTGCCAGTCGAGGCCTCCCGAGTAGTAGACGCCGAAGCGGAGGCCGGCGTCGCGGGTGGCCTTCTCGAACGCGCCCACGAGGTCGCGGCGCGGCCCGCGCGCGACGGTGTTGCGGCCGTCGGTGCCCGGTGCGTCCCACAGCGTGACGCCGTCGTGGTGCTTCGTGGTCGGCACGAAGTAGCCGGCGCCCGTGCTCTTCACCAGCGCGATGAACTCGTCCGGGTCGAACTCGGCCGGGTCCCACTGGTCGAGGAAGTCGTCGTACGGGGCGCCGCCGTAGACCTCGCGCTGGTGCTCGGCCGCGGGGCTGCCTTCAATGCGGATGGTGTTGTAGTACCACTCGGCGTACGGGTTGTGGCGGAACCAGTACTCCTTCTCGATGGTGCCGAGCTCGCCGATCGGCTCCGCCCAGGCGGGAACGGAGTACGGGCCCCAGTGCACGAAGACCCCGAGCTTGGCGTCTCCGAACCACTGGGGGACCTCGCGCTCGAACCGGCGGTAGTTCTCGGGGCGGACGGGGTCGTCTTTGAACATGGCCACGCTGAGGCTCCTTCTGCGCTGAATGGATGTGGTGGGGCGGGGCGATTGTGGATCGAACCCCGTGCAGATATCCTATAGGCAATAGGCTTGGCTCTGAAAGACCTACTCGAAGGAGAGTTCGTTCCGTGACCCCCATCCTCACCGCGGCGCCCGATTCGTTCGTGCGCACCGACCTCGTGAAGCTGCCCGGCGGCGAATGGTTCACCGGCGCCGGCTTCGGGCTGTTCGTGCACTGGGACCACGCCAGCCAGCAGGGGATCGAGATCTCCTGGCCGCTGGTCGGTCGTTCCATCATCCCCGGTTCCGACCGCGTCGAGGACACTGTGACGGTCGAGCAGTACCAGTCGACGGCCGCGACGTTCGACCCGGTCGAGTGGGACGCCGTCGCCCTGGCCCGGCTCGCCAAGCAGGCGGGCGCGCGTTACGTCGTCTTCACGGCCCGTCACCACGCGGGCTACTCGATGTTCCACACGGCGCACTCCGAGTTCGGCATCCAGCACTCGCCGTTCGGCCGCGACATCACCAGGGAGTTCGTGGAGGCCGTCCGTGCGGAGGGCATCCGCGTCGGCATCTACTACAGCCTCCCGGACTGGAACCACCCGGACTACCCGGCGTTCACGATGGACGACCGGCCGTATGCGCTGGAGCACTGGCCGGCGGCCGGCGATCCCGCCAACGCGGGCACCCCTGTCGCCGACGACCGCCACCGCCGCCCGACGCCCGAGCAGTGGACGCGCTACCAGGACTACCTCCGCGGCCAGCTCACCGAGCTGCTCACCGGCTACGGCACGATCGACCTGCTCTGGTTCGACGGCGAGTGGGAGCGGTCGGAGGAGGAGTGGGACAGCGCCGGGCTGCGCGCGCTGATCAAGTCCCTCCAGCCGGACGTCGTGATCAACGACCGGCTGCTCGGCCAGGGCGACTACAAGACGCCGGAGCAGGGCTTCCCGGTCAGCGCGCCGGAGGGCCCGTGGGAACTCTGCCTCACCATCGGCCAGATGTGGGCGTGGCGTCCGGGCGACACCAAGAGCAAGAGCACGGTGTCGCTGCTGACGACGCTGATCGAGGTCGCCTCCCGCGGCGGCAACCTCCTGCTCAACATCGGGCCGAAAGGCGACGGCAGCCTCAACGGGTGGCAAGTGCGGACGCTGGAGGAGATCGGCGCGTGGATGGACGCGCACTCGGAGAGCGTCGTCGGCGTCTCGCCCACCAGGGGCGTCGACTTCTACGGTCCGTCGACCGCGCGGCAGGGGACGCTGTACCTCCACCTCGTCATGCGGCCGATCGAGCAGGTGATCGTGCGCGGCATCCCGGTCGGGCGGGTCCGCTCGGTGCGGCTGCTGGCGACGGGCGAGGAGCTCCCGTTCGAGGTCAACGTGGAGGTCCACGAGCAGGCGGAGCAGAGCGGCGAGGCGCTCGGGGAGCTGCACATCCCCGCGCCGGCCGCGTCGGGAGCGCCGATCGACGTGATCGCGATCGACTTCGAGCCGTTCGCGGACTAGACCGTCCGGACTACTTGAAACCTATATCAAACACCCTATAGGATCGCGCCAACACGGCGATCACCTTGATGAATCCAATGGAGGAGGCACAGCAAGTGACACCACGAACCAAGCGCGCAGCGGTACGGGCCGGTACCGCCATTCTGCTGGCAGGAGCGCTCACCGCGCTCGCCGGTTGTGCGGGCGGCGGAGGCGGAAACGCCGCCGGCGGCCCGATCAGCATGTACACCTGGGTCAGCAGTCAGAGCGACCGCGACCAGTGGCAGGGCTTCATCGACCTCGGCAAGAAGGTCGACCCCAAGCTGGACGTGACGATCGAGGGCCCGAGCTTCAACGACTACTGGACGAAGGTCAAGACCCGGCTGAGCGGATCCAACCCGCCCTGCCTGCTGACCACGCAGGCCGCACGCGCGCAGGAGCTCTCCGGGCTGCTGATGCCGCTGACCGATCTGATCACGAAGTACAAGCTCGACACCACGAAGTTCGACTCGTCCATGCTCAAGGGCATGACGGTGGACGGCAGCATCCGCGCCATCCCCTACGACGCCGAGCCGATCGTCCTCTACTACAACGTGGACGCGTTCCAGAAGGCCGGGCTCGCCCTGCCGAGCGCGACCTACACCCGCGACCAGTTCCTCTCCGACGCGAAGAAGCTGACCACGGCTGACCACAAGGCGCTCGCCATCGAGCCGGGCTTCTTCATCCCGAACGCGTGGGCCATCGCCGACGGCGCCGAGGCGGTCAAGGGCGGCAAGCTCGACCTGACCAACTCCAAGCTGGTCGACTCGGTGCAGTCGTACTTCGACCTGGTCTCCAAGGAGGGCATCGCCAAGGCTCCGGAGGCTGCGGACGGCAGCGACGTCGCCCAGTCGGCGTTCACCTCCGGCGCGAGCGACATACTCATCGAGGGGCCGTGGATGTACGGCACCTTCGCCGCCGCCGCCAAGTTCAAGCTGGGCGTCACCATCGTCCCGACCGCGTCGGGCGACGCCAAGGGCATGACGGCCGGCTCCGGCTTCGGCATCGCCAAGAACTGCAAGGACCCGGACAGCGCGTTCAAGGCGATCATGGCCATGACCGACACCAGCGTCCTGAAGGGCCAGGCCGAGAAGCGCGGCATCGTCCCGTCGCGTCCGGACGCGCAGTCGGCCTGGGCGGACGGCAAGTCCGCCGAGGCGTACAGCGCGGTGCAGGCACTGCTGAAGGACGCCAAGGCGCAGCTCACCACCCCGACCTGGAACCAGGTCGAGACCCTCTTCACCCAGTACGGAGTCGAGGGCTACCGGGGTGACAAGACCGCCAAGAATGTCATGACCACCATCCAGAACTCGGTGGGGCAGTAGGCGGATGTCCTCGCCACTGATCACGGGCGCCGTCGTCTCGGAGGAGACGGCGGCGCCCGCCGCGCCCGCGACCCGGCCGTTCCACGTCCCGCATCCCACGCCGCCGCGCGGCCGGAAGAAGCGCAGGGGCGACGGCCTCACCGCCCTGGCCTACCTGTGGCCCGGGCTCGCCGGCTTCACGTTCTTCATCGTGGTGCCGCTGCTCGGGTCGCTCGTCATCAGCTTCTTCGAGTGGCCGCTGTTCGGCTCGCCGACCTTCGTCGGCTTCGCCAACTACCAGAAGCTGTTCAGCGACCCGACGTTCTACACGGTGCTCCTGAACACCGTGATCTTCGCGTTCGTCTACACCGCGCTGAACGTCGCGCTCGCGCTCGCGGTCTCGCTGTGGCTGAACACGCGCGTCAAAGGCGCGGGCTTCTGGCGGGTCATTTTCTTCCTGCCGGCCATCACGCCGATGGTCGCCAACGCGCTGGTCTGGCGGCTGCTGCTCAGTGACAACGGGATCGTCAACTCGACGCTGCACTCGATCGGCATCCAGGGGCCGAGCTGGCTCTCCGACTCCCGGTTCGCGCTGGCGTCGGTCATCGCGATGTCGGTGTGGCAGTCGTTCGGCTACAACGTGATCGTGCTCTCGGCGGGCATCGCGGGCATCCCGAAGGAGCTGCTGGAGGCCTCCCGGATGGACGGCACGAACGCCTGGCAGCGGATGCGCTCGATCATCCTCCCGATGATCTCGCCCGCGCTGTTCTTCACCATGACCATGACGATGATCGGCGCCTTCCAGGTCTTCGTGCAGCCGCAGATCCTGACGCAGGGCGGACCGGGCGAGTCCACGAACACGTTCGTGCTCTACCTGTACCGCAACGGCTTCGTGTTCGACCGGCTCGGCTACGCGTCCGCTCTCGCGTGGATGCTGTTCATCGTCGTCATGCTCATCACCGCGCTGCAGTTCGCCGGACAGAAGAGGTGGGTCAACTATGACAAGTGAGGCGACCCGGGTGCGGCGACGACTGCGCCCGGCCCAGCGCAAGGCCGTCGCCACGACCTGGCTCAACACGGGCGCGGTCGCGGTCGTGGCGCTGCTGTTCACGTTCCCGTTCATCTGGATGTTCTTCTCGGCGCTCAAGCCGGAGTCGGAGGTCTTCTCGCCGACGCCGTCGTTCATCGGCTCCGAGGTCAAGTGGTCGAACTTCGTCGACGCGTGGACTCTCGTGCCGTTCGGGCGGTTCATCTTCAACGGCTTCTTCGTCGCGCTCTGCGGCTCGCTGCTCTCGGTGATCGTGGCGGTGCTGTCGGCCTACGCGTTCTCGCGGCTGCGGTTCAAGTACCGCGACCGGCTGTTCCTGCTGTACGTGCTCACGCTCGTGCTGCCGCAGGAGGTCCTGGTCGTGCCGCTGTTCATCATGATGAACCAGCTCGGCCTGGTCGACAGCTACGTGGCGCTCATCATCCCGTTCGCGTTCACGGCGTTCGGCACCTTCCTGTTGCGGCAGTTCTTCCTGACCATCCCGATCGAGTACGAGGAGGCCGCGATCATCGACGGCGCCTCCCGGTTCCGCACGCTGTGGTCGGTGCTCCTGCCGCAGCTCGCGGCGCCCATCTCGGTGCTCGGCGTGTTCTCGTTCGTCGGGTACTACAACTCGTACCTCTGGCCGCTCATCATCATCAACAGCCAGGACCTCGCGACCGTGCCGCTCGGGCTCTCCATGTTCACGGGCGAGCACGGGACGCAGTGGAGCCTGATGATGGCCGCCGCCACCATCGCGATCATCCCCTCGCTGATCATCGTCGCTGTGCTGCAGCGGCAGCTCATCAAGGGCGTCGCCCTCGGCGGCTTCGGCGGGCGCTGACAACGCATCGCTCCGGCCGCCTCCCGACCATCCACCAGAAAGCAGGACACGCATGACCCTCGCCCCGCCCTCCGCCCGCACCGCCGTCGACGGGACCATCGTCAGCGCCGAGGCGTGGCTGAGCGACCTCGAGGTCGAGACCGTCCGCACCGACGCCGTGCAGTCGTTCCTCAAGCAGGAGACGATCTTCGTCCGCCTCCGCACCGCGGGCGGCGTGGAGGGCATCGGCTACAGCTACACGATCGGGACGGGCGGCGAGGCTGTGCTCAGCCTGCTGCGCACCTGCCTGCTCGACGTGCTGGTCGGGATGGATGCCACTCGTCCGGAGGCCGTGTGGCGCGCTCTCTTCTCGGCTACGCGAGCGACCACAGTCGGCGCGATCACGTCGCTGGCGCTCGCCGCCGTGGACACCGCCGTGTGGGACGCGCGCTGCAAGGCCTCCGGGCTTCCCCTCTGGGTCGCGGCGGGCGGATCCCGGCCCAGCATCCCGCTCTACGACACCGAGGGCGGCTGGCTGCACTTCGACACGGACGAGCTGGTCGCCCAGGCGCTGGAGTCGCAGCGGCGCGGGCTGAACGGCGTGAAGATCAAGGTCGGCAAGCCGCGCGGGCACGAGGACGCCGAGCGGCTCGCCGCGGTGCGGGCCGCGGTGGGGCCGGGCATGGACATCATGGTCGACGCGAACCAGTCGATGACCGCCGCGGAGGCGATCCGACGGGCCGCGCTGTTCGAGCCGCTGGACATCTTCTGGTTCGAGGAGCCGCTGCCCGCCGAGGACGTCTCCGGCCACCGCCGGCTCGCCGAGTCGACCACGCTGCCGATCGCGGTGGGGGAGTCGATGTACTCCGTCGGGCACTTCCGCGAGTACCTGCAGGCCGGGGCTGCCTCCATCGTGCAGGTGGACGTCGCGCGCGTCGGCGGCATCACGCCGTGGCTGAAGGTCGCGCACCTCGCCGAGTCGTTCAACGTGGCCGTGGCGCCGCACTTCCTCATGGAACTGCACGTGTCGCTGTGCTGCGCCGTGCCCAACGCGCTCTACCTGGAGCACATCCCGCAGCTGCGCGCGGTGACGAAGCGCGAGCTGGTCGTCCGCGACGGCCACGGCGTCGCCTCGGACGCGCCGGGCCTCGGGATCGAGTGGGACCTCGACGCGATCGAGGACCGGAGGGTGGCGTGATGACGCACGTCGAGCGGGGGCCGATCGGCTACGGCGTGGCCGCGCTGGGCAACCTGTACGCGGCGCGACCGGACGACGTGTGGCCGGCGATCGTGCCCGCGGCGTGGGAGGCCGGCATCCGATACTTCGACGTGGCGCCGCACTACGGGCTGGGGCTGGCGGAGGAGCGGCTCGGCGAGGGGCTGCGCGGCCTCCCGCGCGAGGAGTACGTGGTCTCGACCAAGGTCGGCCGGCTGCTGGAGCCGAACCCGGAGTATCGGCCGGGCGACACCGACATCGCCAACCTGTTCGACGTACCGTCGACGCGGCGGCGACGGCTCGACTACTCGCGCGACGGCGTCCTGCGCTCGGTGGAGGACTCCCTGAGCCGGCTCGGCCTCGACCGCATCGACATCCTCTTCGTCCACGACCCGGACGAGCACGAACGGGAGGCGCTGGACGGCGCGTTCCCGGCGCTGGAGGAGCTGCGCTCGCAGGGCGTCATCCGCTCCTACGGCGCCGGGATGAACCAGTCCGCGATGCTGGAGCGCTTCGTGCGGAACACGGACCTCGACGTGGTGATGTGCGCGGGCCGCTACACGCTGCTCGACGGGACGGCCGGGGCCGACCTGCTCCCGGCGGCGCTGGAGCGCGGGGTGGACGTGGTGATCGCCGCCGTCTTCAACTCGGGCATCCTCGCGACCGACCGTCCCGGCGTCGGGGCGACGTTCGACTACGGCGCCGCGCCTGCGGCCCTGGTCGAGCGCGCGGGACGGATCGCGGACGTCGCGCGGCCGTACGGGTTCACCCTCCCGCAGCTGGCCGTCCAGTTCCCGCTGCGGCATCCCGCGGTCTCCACGGTCGTGCTCGGCGCCGACACCCCGGAGCAGATCGTCCGCAACGCCGAATTGGCCGAGCCGCGGGTGCCGGACGCGCTGTGGGCGGAGCTGGACGCCGCGGGGCTGACGCCGTCGAACATCCTGCATCCTCTTTCCTCTATCTAGCAGGCCCGCAAGCCTAGGATGTGCACATGAGCATCGAACCTTCCCCCAGCGAACACTTCCTGCCCGCGCGGCGGGCGCTGGCCGACGACGTCTACGACGCGGTGCTCGGCCTGCTCATGGACCAGGTGATCGAGCCGGGCAGCCGCGCCAGCATCGACGGGATCGCCCGCCAGCTCGGCGTCTCGCCGACCCCCGTGCGCGAGGCGCTCGCGCGGCTGGAGTCCGAGGGCCTCGTCGTGAAGAAGGCGCTCAAGGGCTACACAGCTGCGCCGCTGCTCGACGCCGACGGCCTCCGCGAACTGTTCGAGATGCGGCGCCTGCTGGAGCCGTACGCCTCCCGCAACGCCGCAGGGGAGATCGACGCCGAGACGCTGGACCAGCTGGAGCAGCTCTGCGAGGACATGCACCGCAGCGGTGAGGCGGCGCAGACCGGCGACGACCGGTTCAAGGACTACAAGGACTTCGCCAACGCGGACGCCGACTTCCACCGCCTGATCGCCGCGCACTCCGGCAACGCGCTGCTGGCCGACGCGATCTTCCGGCTGCGCTCGCACATGCACCAGTACCGCATCTACTTCAAGCACGGCGTGGTGGACGAGACCTCCGGCGAGCACGAGGCCGTCCTGGAGGCGCTGCGGGCCGGCGACGCCGCGGGCGCCGAGCAGGCGATGCTCGACCACATCACGAAGTCGTACACGCGCATCGCGACCAGCCTCGACGCCTAGCCCCCGCACATTCGTTACAAATGGCGCTTTTGCGCGCCCGAAAGCAGCCATTCGGCACAAATGTGAGGCGGCTGCGGTGGCGATGAGGACCTATATCCAATAGGATGTTTCCTATGAGTACCGTGACCGGCTTCGAGACCCTGGACGTGCGCTTCGAGACGTCCGCCCTCCTCGACGGCTCCGACGCGATGAACCCCGACCCCGACTACTCCGCCGCCTACCTGCGCGTGAGCACCGACGCTCCCGACGGGCTGGAGGGCCACTCCTTCGTCTTCACGATCGGCCGGGGCAACGACGTCCAGGTCGCCGCGATCGAGGCCGTCGCCCACCGTGTGATCGGGCGCGACGTGGAGGCGATCCTCGGCGACCTCGGCGCCTTCTGGCGCGAGTTCGTCCACGACTCCCAGCTGCGCTGGCTCGGCCCGGAGAAGGGCGCGATGCACATGGCCATCGGCGCGGTCGTCAACGCGTTCTGGGACCTCAAGGCCAAGCGCGCCGGCCTCCCGCTCTGGCAGCTGCTCGCGCGCATGACGCCGGAGGAGCTCGTCGACCTGGTCGACTTCCGCTACCTCAGCGACGCCCTGACCCGGGAGGACGCGCTCGCGATCCTGCGTGCTGCCGAGCCCGGCCGGGCCGCGCGCGAGGCCGAGCTGCTGGCGATCGGCTATCCCGGTTACACCACGACCCCCGGCTGGCTCGGCTACTCCGACGACAAGCTGCGCCGCCTGGCGAAGGAGGCCGTCGATGAGGGCTTCCAGCAGATCAAGCTGAAGGTCGGCGACCGGCTGGAGGACGACCTCCGCCGCCTCCGCATCGCCCGCGAGACCGTCGGCCCGGACATCCGCATCGCCATCGACGCCAACCAGCGCTGGGACCGCGACCAGGCGATCGACTGGATCAGCGCGCTCGAGCAGTTCGACCTCGCCTGGGTCGAGGAGCCCACCAGCCCCGACGACGTACTGGCGCACGCGGCGATCGCGCGCGCTGTGGCGCCGGTGCCCATCGCCACCGGGGAGCACGGGATGAGCCGCGTGCTGTTCAAGCAGCTCCTGCAGGCCGGCGCGGCCGCGATCGTGCAGATCGACTCCACGCGCGTCGCCGGGGTGAACGAGAACATCGCGATCCTGCTGCTGGCCGCCAAGTTCGGCGTGCCGGTGTGCCCGCACGCGGGCGGTGTCGGCCTGTGCGAGGCGGTGCAGCACTTCTCGATGTTCGACTTCGTCGCCGTCTCCGGCACGCAGGAGGGCCGGATGATCGAGTACACCAAGCACCTGCACGAGCACTTCGTCACCCCCGTCGAGCTGGAGCGCGGCCGCTACCGCGCCCCGCTCGCGCCGGGCATCGGCATGGAGATGCTCCCCGAGTCCCTCTACGCGCACCGCTACGAGCCCACCCTCACCCCAACCCCGTAACCCAAGCCACGAGGGGCACGTTGTTGTCACTTTTCGACGCGAAAAGTGACAACAACGTGCCCCTCGGCGGTTGTGGGAGGGTCAGCGGCGGGGGCGGAGGGAGTACATGCCGCCGTCGACGGCGAGGATGACGCCGTTCGTGGAGGCGGAGCGCGGCGACGCGAGGTAGGCGACGGCGTCCGCGACCTCCTGCGGCCGCACCAGCCGGCCGCTCGGCTGGCGGGCCTCCAGCGCGGCGCGCTCGGCGTCCGGGTCCGCGGCGCTGTCGAGCAGGCGCCCGACCCAGGGGGTGTCCGCGGTGCCGGGCGCGACCGCGTTGACGCGGATGCCGAACGGCAGGCAGTCGGCGGCGATCGCGAGCGTCATGGCGGAGATGGCGCCCTTGGAGGCGGAGTACAGCACGCGCTGCGGGAGGCCGGCCGCCGCCGCGATCGAGCTCGTGAGCACGACGGCGGGGGAGGGCGACGCCTTCAGGTGCGGCATGGCGTGCCGGATGGTGCGGGCGGAGCCGATGACGTTCACGTTGAGGACGCGCGCCCACTCGGCGTCGTCGTTGGCCTCCACGTCGCCCTGCGCGCCGATGCCGGCGTTGGCGATCACCACGTCCAGGCGGCCGGCGTCGGCGACGACCTCCGCGATCGCGGCGCGCACGCTCTCGTCGTCGCCGATGTCGCAGCGGATGCCCGTGTGCGGCGCGGTGACCGTGGATGCGTCGAGGTCGAGCGCGTACACGCGGGCGCCGTGGCTCGCGAGCTCGTCGGCGATGGCCTTGCCGAGCCCGGATGCTCCGCCCGTGACCGCGGCCACGAGCCCTTCGAAATCGGACAACGTCGTCTCCTTACTGTTGAGCCGCAATCGCTTCCGGACTTATGTACGCGACACGCCGGGTGCGGACGTACACAACTCCGGAAGCGATGGCGGGTGGTCAGGGGGTGGGGCGGACTGTGCTGCGCTGCTCGCCGAGGCCGTCGATGCCGAGCCGGACCTCGTCGCCGGCGCCGAGGTACGGGAACCGGCCCGACAGGCCGACGCCCTCCGGGGTGCCGGTGTTGATGAGGTCGCCTGGCTCCAGGACGGTGAACTGGCTGAGCCGGTAGACGATCTCGGCGACGCCGAAGATCAGGTCGGAGGTGTTCGAGTCCTGTCGCGGCTCGCCGTTCACGCTCGACCAGATCCGCAGCCCGGAGCCGTCGCCGACCTCCGCGGTCGGCACGAGCCACGGGCCCAGCGGGTTGAAGGTCTCGAAGCTCTTGCCCTTGCTCCACTGGCCGAGCGAGCGCTGCAGCTGATACTCGCGCTCGGACACGTCGTCGGCGACCGCGAAGCCCGCGATGTGCGCCAGCGCCTCCTCGGGCGAGGACAGGTAGCGGGCGCGGGTGCCGATGACCGCCGCGAGCTCGACCTCCCAGTCGGTCGTGGTGGAGCCGGGCGGCAGCAGGATGTCGTCGTTCGGCCCGACGACGGTGTTGGGGTGCTTGTAGAACACCACGATGTCGGTCGGCGGCTCGGAGCCGGACTCGCGCGCGTGCGCCGCGTAGTTCATCCCGATGCAGATCACGGCCTGCGGACGCGCGATCGGTGCGCCGATCCGGAGACCGGTCGTGTCGACCGGGGGAAGCTCGCCGGCGAGGGCGGCGGCCTCCGCGCGGGCCAGGCCGTCGGCGGCCAGGAAGGCGCCGTCGAGGTCGGCGGTCAGCGGGCGCAGGTCCCACGTCGTCTCGCCGTCGCTGACGACCGGGAACTCCGCTCCTGGTTCGCCGAGTCGCATGAATCGCATGGGGGTCCTTTCGCCGTCTCCCGCCAGCCTATTACTATTTCCTATAGGAATCCAAGATCAGGCTCCCGGAAGGAATCCCATGCGCGTCGCCCTGCACTCCGTCCTCCGCGACGGCCACGAGGCCGCCTACGAGGAGGCGCACGTCGTCATCCCCGACGAGCTGGCCGCCTCGTTCGCCCGGCTCGGCATCCACGACTGGACGATCTGGCGCAGCGGCCGCGACCTCTTCCACCTGGTCGAGTGCGACGACTTCGCGGCGGCGATGCGCGCGCTGGACGACGACCCCGCGAACCAGCGCTGGCAGGCGTTCATCAACCAGCACGTCGACCACTTCGTCACGTCGGCCGACGGGCCCGAGGGGATGATGCTGGGCCGCGTGTGGCGGCTGGAGGAGCAGCGCCAGGGCTGAGCCCGGCCTAGCGCCGCGCCGTGCTCGCCCGCACCACCAACTCCGGCTGATACAGCACCCGCCGCGCCTCCAGCTCCGGGTCGGCGGCCTCCTCCAGCAGGATCTGCACCGCCGTCTCGCCGATCAGGTGGCTCGGCTGGCGGATGGAGGTGAGCGGCACGACCGAGGCGCCGGCGAACTGGATGTCGTCGTAGCCGACCAGCGCGATGTCGTCCGGGACTGCGAGGGTGCCGTCGATGACCAGCGTCTGCAGCAGGCCGATCGCCAGGAGGTCGTTGGCGGCGAAGACCGCGTCGGGGCGGTCGTCGGGAGCGCGGTCGGCGATGGCCTGGCCGGCGCGGCGCCCCTCCAGGACGTTGAGCGCCTCCACGTCCACGACCTCCAGGCTCACCTCGGGATGCCGCTCGACGACCGAGCGGGCCCCGGCGAGACGGTCGGCGACCTGCTGGATGGCGAGGGGGCCGCCCACGAAGGCGATGCGCGTGCGGCCGGTCTCGATCAGGTGCGTGGCGGCCATCGCGCCGCCGGCGACGTCGTCCACCGAGACGGAGCTGAAGGTGCTGTCGCTGCTGACCCGGTCGACCAGCACGGCGGGGATGCCGCGGTCCCGCATCCGTCGCAGCCGCGCCGCCGCGTCGCCGACCGGGGCGAGCAGCACGCCGCGCACGCGGAGCTCCTCGAACAGGTTGAGGTAGCCCGACTCGCGGTCCTGGCGCTCGGTGCTGTTGCCGACGATCACCGAGTAGCCGGCGTCCGCCGCCGCGTTCTCGGCGGCCGTGGCCACGTCGGTGAAGAACGGGTTCGCGCCGCTGAGGCTGATCAGCCCGATCGCCTGGCTGTGTCCGAGGCGGAGCTGGCGGGCGGCCTCGTTGCGCACATAGGAGAGCTTCTCCATCGCGAGGTGGACCCGTTCGACCGTCTCGGCCGACACGATCTCGGGCCGGTTGAGCACGTTGGACACGGTCCCCACGGACACCTGAGCCAGTGCTGCGACGTCCTTGACGCTTGCGGAAGCCATAGTGATTCCCCTCTCGCCGGTCATCGTAACGGATGCTCGGGTTGAATCGAAACAATTTTCAACTCACCACAGGATGAGAATAGTTTCATCTGTTGAGTATCCCGGTTAAAAACCTGGTCAGAGCAATATTATCAAA
Organism: Microbacterium sp. X-17; assembly: GCF_039615055.1. Classification (NCBI taxonomy): domain Bacteria; kingdom Bacillati; phylum Actinomycetota; class Actinomycetes; order Micrococcales; family Microbacteriaceae; genus Microbacterium; species Microbacterium sp. X-17. The sequence goes on along the minus strand of NZ_JBDHNI010000010.1, from coordinate 52,911 downwards.
CCGATTCGCAAAACTTGGCGACTTGAACGCACGATTCAGCGCCGGATTCCACCGCCGTTACTGAATCGACACAATTGGTTCTTGACGTAATCCTCCGCAGGACTTATCTTCATGTGAAGCGTTTCAAAACACCCCGAACACCCAGGGGCGGAAGCGTCCCGAATACAAGGAGGTATTTGATGTTCTCTCGCAGGACGACGACCAGAGTCGTCGCCACGCTCGGCGGGATCGCCATCGCGGCGCTCGCGCTCGCCGGCTGCAGCTCGTCGGGCGGAAACTCCAACGGCCCGGTGACCATCTCGCTGCTCGCCGGCGGCAACGACCCGGCCAGCACCAAGTTCGCGAACGACCTCGCGACCTCGTTCCACAAGGCCAACCCCCAGATCACGGTCAAGGTGGAGACCCGGCCGGCGGGCACGGACGGTGACAACCTCATCAAGACGCGCCTCTCCACCGGGGACATGAACGACGTGTTCCTCTACAACTCGGGCTCGCTGTTCCAGGCGCTGCACCCCGACACCCAGCTCCAGCCGCTCACCGACGAGTCCTGGGTGAAGGACATCACCGACGACTTCAAGAAGACGGTCAGCACCTCGAAGGGCACCTACGGCGCCCCGACCGGCACGACCTTCGATGGCGGCATCATGTACAACAAGAAGGTCTACGAGAAGCTCGGCCTGTCCGTGCCGAAGACCTGGAGCGACTTCATCTCCAACAGCGAGAAGATCAAGGCCGCGGGCATCGTCCCCGTCATCCAGTCCTACGGCGACACCTGGACGAGCCAGCTCTTCGTGCTCGGCGACTTCGCGAACGTGAACGCGAGCGACCCGAAGTGGGCCGACGACTACACGGCGAACAAGTCCAACGCGAAGTACTCGAAGCAGCCGGCGCTGGCGGGCTTCACGCACACGCAGGAGGTCTTCGACAAGGGCCTGATGAACAAGGACTACGCGTCGCTGACCAACGTCAACGCCCTCAAGATGCTGGCGACCGGCGAAGGCGCGCAGTACCCGATGATCACCACGGTGATCAGCAACGTGCTGCAGTCCAACCCCGACAACATCAACGACATCGGCTACTTCGCGATGCCGACCGACTCGGGCGAGCCGCACGCGACCGTCTGGGAGCCGGGCGGCGCGTACATCCCGAAGACGAGCACCGGCGACAAGCTGGCGGCCGCGAAGAAGCTGGTCGCGTTCATCAACTCGCCCACGGGCTGCGACATCCAGAACAGCGCAGGCACCCCCGCCGGACCGTTCGCGATCAGCACCTGCAAGGTCCCGGACAGCGCCCCCGCGCTGGTCAAGGATGAGCTGAAGTACCAGGACGACAAGAAGACGGGCCTCGCGCTCGAGTTCCTGTCCCCGATCAAGGGCCCGAACCTGGAGAAGATCCTGATCCAGGTCGGCTCGGGCATCTCCACCGCCCAGCAGGGCGCAGGCCTGTACGACCAGGACGTGAAGGCCCAGGCCCAGCAGCTCGGCATCAAGGGCTGGTGAGCCCGTCCGGGCCGGCGCCACGGCGCCGGCCCGGACACCACACACCCCCAGAAGACTCGACGAGGAGCAGACAATGTCGACGGCAAGCCCCGCGACCGCCAGACAGGCGGCCGACATCATCACCGAGGTGGGGGCCTCGGAGAAGAACAAGCCACGGAAGAGCCGGATGCGCTCGCACTATCCGACCTGGTTCTTCATCCCCGCGATCGTCCTCTACGTGATCTTCTTCGCGATCCCGACGATCTCGTCCTTCTACTTCTCGCTCACCCGCTGGTCGCTGTTCGACTCCCAGTTCATCGGGTTCGCGAACTACGTGCAGTTCTTCCAGGACCCGCAGCTCTACACGAGCTTCATCCACACCCTCATCTACGCCGTGCTTACCTCCGGCGCGAAGGTGATCATCGGCTTCCTGCTCGCGCTCCTGCTGACCTCCCCGGTCGTGGGCCGCGGCTATCTGCGGGCGGTCGTGTTCTTCCCGGTGCTGCTGTCGACGATCGGCGTCGGCATCCTGTGGAAGTCGCTGCTGGATCCCTTCCACGGCATGGTCAACGCGGTGCTCGGCTTCTTCGGCCTCCCGCAGCCCGGCTGGTTCACCGACCCGAACCTGGCGCTCTACACGATCGCCGGCGTCGACATCTGGAAGGGCGTCGGCATCGCGACGCTCATCTTCATGGCCGGCATGGTCGCCATCCCCACCGAGTACTACGAGGCCGCCCGCATCGACGGCGCCGGCGGCTGGAACATCCTGCGCCGCATCACCATCCCGCTGAGCCGCGGCGCGACCGCGACGGTCATCATCCTGTCGCTGATCGGCGGGCTGCGCTCGTTCGACATCATCTGGGCGACGACGGGAGGCGGCCCCGGCTTCACCAGCGACGTGCTCGCGTCGGTGATCTACAAGCAGTACCAGGCGGGCTTCTACGGCCTGTCCACGGCGGGCAACGTCGTCCTCTTCCTCGTGGTGACGCTGATCATGGTGCCGCTGTCGTACGTCCTCAACAGAAAGCAGGTGGAGCTGTGACCCGCACGAAGGTCCGCGCCTGGATCGTCGGCGTCGTCGCGATCCTCGTCTCCGTGGTCGTCTTCCTCGTCCCGTTCGCCTTCGTGGTGCTGCAGGCGTCGAAGAGCCCGGAGGACGCCTCCAGCCTCGCCTTCACCTGGCCGAAGGAGTGGCAGTTCTTCCCGAACCTGATGGCGGTGCTGCAGAGCGGCGACGGCCTGATCTGGCGGGCGTTCCTCAACTCGTTCGTCCTCACCGTCGGCTCGGTGATCCTCATGGTCGTGCTGTCGGCGATGGCCGGTTACGTCCTGGCCCGCAAGCGCAGCAAGTGGGGACCGGTCGTGAACTTCTTCGTGCTGGCCGGCCTGATCGTGCCGCCCGCGGTGGTGCCGACCATCTGGGTGCTGCAGGGCACGGGGCTCTACAAGACCATGCCGGGCATGATCCTGATCGAGACCACCTTCGGGCTGTCGTTCTGCATCCTGCTGTTCCGGGCCTTCTTCAACACGGTGCCCAAGGAGCTGGACGAGGCGGCGGTGCTGGACGGCGCGGGCCGGGTGCGGCTGTTCTTCCAGGTCATCCTGCCGCTGCTGAAGCCGGTGATCGTGACCGTGATCGTGGTGCAGTCGGTGTTCGTCTTCAACGACTTCGCCGGGCCGCTGTACTTCCTGCCCGGCTCCGACAACGCGACCGTGCAGACCACGCTCTACACCTTCTCGGGGCAGAACCTGAGCTTCTACAACCTGCTCTTCATGGACATCCTGCTCATCACCATCCCGCCGCTCGTCGCGTACATCTTCTTCAACCGGCAGATCGTCGCCGGCATGACGAGCGGCGCGATCAAGGGCTGAGCGCCTCCATCCACTGACAACGAACACCGACATCGAATACGAAACCGGAGACACGGAAACATGACTTGGCACGCCCAGATGATCGCCGCCGACCAGGCCTTCGACGGAGCCCCGCTGCTGCGCAGGGAGTTCGCACTGGAGGACGGCCACGGCGCCGTCACGCGCGCGACCCTCACGCTCACCGCCCAGGGGGTGGTGGAGGCCTGGCTGAACGGCCGTCCCGTCTCGGACGACGTCCTCACTCCCGGCTGGAGCAGCTACGAGTGGCGCCTCCGCTACGCGACCTACGACGTGACCGCGCTGGTCGAGGAGACGACCGTGCTCGGCCTCGCCCTCGGCAAGGGCTGGTTCGGCGGCCGCCTCGGCTGGTCCGGCGGCGGCTCGTACTACGGCGACGCGCAGGGCGCGTTCGCACAGCTCGAAGTGGAGTTCGCGGACGGCAGCACGCAGCTCATCGTCACCGACGACACGTGGACCAGTGGCCCGAGCGCCGTGCTGGCGAACGACCTCTACGACGGCGAGACCATCGACGCGCGCCTGCGCGACGACGCCTGGAAGAAGCCGGGATTCTCCGGTGACGGCTGGACCGGCACGCACGCGATCGAGTTCGACACGGCCAAGCTGGAGCCGTACATCGGCCCCGCTGTGAAGCGCTGGGCCGCCCTCCCCGTGCAGGAGATCAGCACCTCCCCGTCGGGCAAGACGCTGATCGACTTCGGGCAGAACCTGGTCGGCTGGATCAAGGTCCGCGTGCAGGGTCCGGCCGGGACGGAGGTGACCATCCGGCACGCGGAGGTGCTGGAGCACGGCGAGCTCGGTGTGCGTCCGCTGCGCTCGGCTCAGGCCACCGACCGCTACCTCCTCAGCGGCGGCGTGGACGAGTTCGAGCCGACGTTCACCTTCCACGGCTTCCGCTACGCCGAGGTCACCGGCTGGCCGGGCGAGCTGACGGCGGAGGACCTGACGGCCATCGCGATCGGCTCCGAGCTGACCCGCATCGGCGAGTTCAGCAGCTCCGACCCGCTGCTCAACCAGTTCCACGAGAACGTGGTGTGGGGCATGCGCGGCAACTTCGTGGATGTCCCCACCGACTGCCCGCAGCGCGACGAGCGCCTCGGCTGGACCGGCGACATCGCCGCGTTCGCGCCGACCGCCGCCTACCTCTACGACGTGGACGCGTTCCTGTCCGACTGGCTGGTGGACCTCGACCTGGAGCAGCGGCACAACGACGGGATCGTCGGCTTCGTCATCCCGGATGTGCTCAAGTACATGCCGCACCCGGAGGACTTCGGAAAGCCGAACACGACGGCGCTGTGGAGCGACGCGGCGGTCTGGGTGCCGTGGGACCTCTACGAGGCGTACGGCGACACCGCGGTGCTGGAACGCCAGTTCGACTCGATGGTCTCGCACGTCCGGCGCGTGAAGTCGCTGCTGTCGCCCGCGGGCGTCTGGGACGGCAACTTCCAGTTCGGCGACTGGCTCGACCCGGACGCCCCGCCGGAGGACCCGGCGAAGGCGAAGGCGGACAAGGGCGTCGTCGCGACGGCCTGCGCCTACCGGTCGGCGCGGATCCTCGCCGACACGGCCGCGCTGCTCGGCCGCACCGCGGAGCAGGCGGAGTTCGAGGCGCACGCAGCCGACCTCCGCGCCGCCTTCAACCGCGAGTACGTGTCGGGCGGTGTCGTGCTGAGCGACTGCACCACCGTGTACTCGCTGGCGATCGTGTTCGGGCTGCTGGACGAGGCGGACGAGGAGTTCGCGGGCGACCGGCTCGCCGAGCTCGCGGCGGAGGCCGGCTACCGCATCTCCACCGGGTTCGCCGGCACGCCGTTCATCGCGGACGCGCTGACGCAGACCGGCCACACCGACGTCGCCTACCGCCTCCTGCTGGAGAAGGAGTGCCCGTCCTGGCTCTACCCGGTCACGATGGGCGCGACCACGGTCTGGGAGCGCTGGGACTCGATGCTGCCGGACGGGACCATCAACCCCGGCGAGATGACCTCCTTCAACCACTACGCGCTCGGCGCCGTGGCGGACTGGATGCATCGGGTCGTCGGCGGACTCGCGCCGTTGACGCCCGGCTACGCGTCGGTGCTCGTCGCTCCGCAGCCGGGCGGCGGCCTCACCGAGGCGGCGACCTCGCTGGAGACCCGGCACGGCCGGGTATCGGTGCGCTGGAGCCTCGACGGCGACCTCCTCACGGTCGACGCCGAGCTCCCGGAGGGCGTCGACGGCATCCTGCGGCTGCCCGGCCGCGAGGACCAGCGGCTGAGCGGCGGGCCGGTCTCGGTCACCGCGGAGGTTCCCTCGTCCGTCGGCGCGGTGCGCTGAGACGGGGGTGAGCGACCATGCGGCGCGAGTCTCTGCTCGACGCGCGCCGCATGGTATGCTTTGAATCGATTCATGTTGAATCGATTCACAACCAATCAACGACGAGAACACAGACGACGAAGGAGTTGGCGTGGAACGGGTGTGCTTCACGATGCGGCTGAAGCCGGAGCGGGTCGCCGACTACCTGGCTGCGCACGAGACGGTCTGGCCCGAGATGCTCGACGCACTGCGCGAGACCGGCTGGTCGAACTACTCCCTTTTCGTCGACCGGGAGGAAGCGCTCGTCGTCGGTGTCCTGGAGACCGACGACTTCGAGGGCGCGATCGCCGCGATGAACGAGCGCGAGGTCAACGCGCGCTGGCAGGCCACGATGGCCGGATTCTTCGCGGAGGAGACCGCTCCGGACAGCACGATGAAGCGGCTGACCGAGTACTTCCACCTGGCTTGAGCAGAGGCAGATAGGACACGAAGACGTGAGAGTCGGAAGCAGCAAGACCACCGGATGGCGGGCCACGAGCTCCGTCGCCATGAGCAACTACATCGAGTCGGGGTCGATCATCGCGATCGCCACCAGCCTCGGGTTCTGGCAGGCGGAGTTCCACCTGACCGACGGGTTCGTCGGCATCCTCGCCGCGTTCAGCGCCAACGCGTTCGGCGCGGCCATCGGCGCCATCCTCGGCGGACCGCTCACCGACCGTCTCGGCCGCAAGTTCATCTACACCTACGACCTGCTGCTCTACATGCTCGGCGTCCTCGTCGCGGTGTTCGCCGTCAACGAGGGGATGCTGTTCGCCGCGTTCCTCATCACCGGCATCGCGGTCGGCGCGGGAGTCCCGGCCTCCTGGACCTACATCGCCGAGCAGGCGCCCGACCACGCCCGCGCCAAGCACGTCGGCATGGCGCAGCTCGCCTGGTCGATCGGCCCGCTCATCGGCTTCGCCCTCGCCGCGGCGCTCGCGCCGCTCGGCCTGCTGGGCAGCCGGATCATCTTCTTCCACCTGTTCGTCGTTGCGGGCATCGTCTGGTGGGTCCGCCAGGGCCTGCCAGAGTCGAAGCTCTGGACCGACGTCAAGACCGGCGCCGTCTCCACCGCCGCCTCGGGGCGCGGGATGCGCGCCCTGTTCTCCAAGCGGGTGAACATCACCGCGCTGCTGTTCCTGTTCGGCGTCTACGGGTTCTGGAACCTCGTCGCCGGCCAGGCGGGCATCTTCATGCCGCGCGTCTACGAGGCCGCCGGCGTGCACAGCGCGGTCGAGCAGGACCTCCTGCAGGTGCTGGTCTGGGGCTGCACTGTCGCTGCGACCTACTTCGGCTTCATGCAGCTCGCCGACCGGATGTCGCGCCGCATCCTCTACGGGATCGGCGCCGTGCTCGGCATCGTCGCCTGGTTCGTGCTCGTGTTCGCGCCTCCCGGCCTCCCGACGCTGCTGACGTTCGCGATCACCTGGGGTGTCGCCTCCGGCATCGGCGCGCAGGCGTTCTACGGGGTGTGGACGGCCGAGCTGTTCGCCACGCCGTACCGGGCGAGTGCGCAGGGCGTCCTGTTCTTCGCGGCGCGTATCGCCGTGGGCCTGCTCAGCTCGGTGTTCCCGGTGCTGCTCGCGAGCACGGGCGTGCCGACCGTCGGCCTGATCCTGATCGGCTTCCTCGCGGTCGCGCTGCTCATCGGCGTGATCTGGGCTCCGGCCACGCAGGGGAAGTCGCTTCGGCAGATCGAGGCGGAGAGATACGGCTCCCCTTCCAACGTTCGCGACGAAGCGCGCGTCTGAACTCCAACCCCATTCCGACCGAAAGGGAGACCATGACCCTCACCGACGACATCCGCTCGCAGCTCGCGCTGCAGGCGATCGAGCTGCCCTCCTGGGCGTTCGGCAACTCGGGGACGCGCTTCCGGGTGTTCGGCACGCCGGGGACGGCGCGCGACCCGTTCGAGAAGATCTCGGACGCCGCGCAGGTGCACAAGCACACCGGTCTCGCGCCGACGGTCGCCCTGCACATCCCGTGGGACAAGGTGGACTCGTACGCCGATCTCCGCACGCACGCGGAGGACAACGGTGTCGAGCTCGGCACGGTGAACTCGAACACGTTCCAGGACGACGACTACAAGTTCGGGTCGGTCACGCACTGGGACGACCGGATCCGCCAGAAGGCGATCGACCACCACTTCGAGTGCATCGACATCATGAACGAGACCGGGTCGCGTGACCTGAAGATCTGGCTGGCGGACGGCACGAACTATCCGGGTCAGGACTCGATGCGGGCCCGGCAGGACCGCCTGGCGGACAGCCTCCAGAAGATCTACGAGCGGATCGGCGAGGGCCAGCGGCTGGTGCTGGAGTACAAGTTCTTCGAGCCGTCGTTCTACCACACCGACGTCCCGGACTGGGGCACCAGCTACGTCCAGACCGCGGCGCTCGGCGAGCGGGCGATGGTGTGCCTGGACACCGGCCACCACGCGCCGGGGACGAACATCGAGTTCATCGTGATGCAGCTCCTGCGCCTCGGGAAGCTCGGGAGCTTCGACTTCAACAGCCGGTTCTACGCCGACGACGACCTCATCGTGGGCGCCGCCGACCCGTTCCAGCTGTTCCGGATCGTGTTCGAGGTCATCCGTGGCGGCGGCTACGCCAACCCGGACGTCGCGTTCATGCTCGACCAGTGCCACAACCTGGAGGCGAAGATCCCGGGTCAGATCCGCTCGGTGCTGAACGTCCAGGAGGCCACGGCCAAGGCGCTGCTGGTCGACACGGAGGCGCTCGCAGCGGCGCAGGCCGCAGGCGACGTGCTCGCCGCCAACACGGTCTTCATGGACGCGTTCAACACGGACGTGCGCGCCGACCTCGCCGCCTGGCGTGAGTCGCGCGGCCTCCCGGCCGACCCGATGGCCGCCTACAAGGCCTCCGGCTATCAGCAGAAGATCGAGACCGAGCGCGTCGGCGGCACCCAGGCCGGCTGGGGCGCCTGAGCGTCCGCACCATCCCCAGACCTCCACGCAGAAGGAACCACGCAGAATGACGAACGAGACCGTCGCGGCCCTCCTGGCCCGCTCGAACCGCCTCGGCGCCGACCCGAAGAACACGAACTACGCCGGCGGCAACACCTCCGCCAAGGGCGTGGAGACCGACCCGGTGACCGGCGAGCCGGTCGAGCTGCTGTGGGTGAAGGGCTCCGGCGGCGACCTCGGCACCCTGAAGGAGGCGGGCCTCGCGGTGCTGCGGCTGGACCGGCTGCGCGCCCTCCAGAACGTCTACCCGGGTGTGGACCGCGAGGACGAGATGGTCGCCGCGTTCGACTACACGCTGCACGGCAAGGGCGGTGCGGCCCCGTCGATCGACACCGCGATGCACGGCCTGGTGGATGCGGCGCACGTGGACCACCTGCACCCGGACTCCGGCATCGCTATTGCGACCGCCGCCGACGGGGAGGCGTTGACGGCGAAGGTGTTCGGCGGGCGCGTGGTGTGGGTTCCGTGGCGCCGTCCCGGCTTCCAGCTCGGCCTCGACATCGCCGCGATCAAGGCGGCGAACCCGGACGCGATCGGCACCGTGCTCGGCGGCCACGGCATCACGGCGTGGGGCGATACGTCGGAGGAGGCCGAGGCCAACTCGCTGTGGATCATCCAGACGGCGGCCGACTACATCGCGGCCAACGGCCGCCCCGAACCGTTCGGCGCGCGCATCGCGGCGAACGAGCCGCTCTCCGCCGCGGAGCGCCGCGCCAAGGCGGCGGCTCTCGCGCCGACCATCCGCGGGCTGGCGTCGACGGACAAGCCGCAGGTCGGCTCGTTCACCGACGACGACGTCGTGCTTGACTTCCTCGCCGCGGAGGAGCACACGCGCCTCGGCGCGCTCGGAACCTCCTGCCCCGACCACTTCCTGCGCACCAAGGTGAAGCCGCTCATCCTCGACCTCCCGGCCGACGCCTCCATCGAGGACTCGATCGCCCGCCTGACGGAACTGCACGAGCAGTACCGTGCCGAGTACACCGCGTACTACGAGCGGTATGCGACGCCCGAGTCGCCCGCGATGCGCGGCGCGGACCCGGCGATCGTGCTCATCCCGGGCGTCGGGATGTTCTCCTACGGCAAGGACAAGCAGACCGCCCGGGTGGCGGGCGAGTTCTACATCAACGCGATCAACGTGATGCGCGGCGCCGAGGCCCTCTCGACCTACGCGCCGATTTCCGACGCCGAGAAGTTCAATATCGAGTACTGGTCGCTGGAGGAGGCGAAACTCCAGCGCCTCCCCAAGCCCAAGTCGCACGCGGGCCGCATCGCGCTCGTCACGGGCGCGGCCTCCGGGATCGGCAAGGCCATCGCCACCCGGCTCGCGGCCGAGGGCGCGTGCGTCGTCATTGCAGACCTCGACCTGGAGAAGGCGCAGGCGGCGGCGGCCGAGCTCGGCGGCACGGACATCGCGATCGGGGTGGCGGCGAACGTCACCAGCGAGGCCGACATCCAGGCCGGCATCCAGGAGGCGCTGCTGCAGTTCGGCGGCCTCGACCTGATCGTCAACAACGCCGGCCTGTCCATCTCCAAGCCGCTGCTGGAGACCACCGAGGCCGACTGGGACCTCCAGCACGACGTGATGGCCAAGGGGTCGTTCCTGGTCTCGAAGGCGGCGGCGAAGGTGCTCATCGAGCAGGGCCTCGGCGGCGACATCGTCTACATCTCCTCCAAAAACTCGGTGTTCGCCGGACCCAACAACATCGCGTACTCGGCGACCAAGGCCGACCAGGCCCACCAGGTGCGCCTGCTCGCGGCCGAGCTCGGCGACTACGGGGTGAAGGTCAACGGCATCAACCCCGACGGCGTGGTCCGCGGCTCCGGGATCTTCGCCGGCGGCTGGGGCGCCAAGCGCGCCGCGGTCTACGGGGTGCCCGAGGAGGAGCTGGGCAAGTACTACGCGCAGCGCACCCTCCTGAAGCGCGAGGTGCTGCCGGAGAACGTCGCCAACGCGGTCGCGGTGCTCACCTCCAGCGACCTCGACCACACCACCGGACTCCACATCCCCGTTGACGCGGGCGTCGCGGCGGCCTTCCTGCGATGAACGCGGTGCGGGCGGGTGCGGTCGCCGCGGTCGACCTCGGGGCGACCAGCGGCCGGGTGATGCACGCCCGCGTCGGAGCGAACACCCTGGAGCTGTCCGAGGCGGCGCGCTTCCCGAACACGCCCGTGCGGGTGCAGGAGGACGGCCGCGAGGCGCTGCACTGGGATCTGACCGGACTCCATGCCCGTGTGCTGGAGGGGCTCGGCGTGGTGGCGCGCTCCGAGCCCGGCCTCCGGAGCGTCGGCGTGGACGCGTGGGCCGTCGACTACGGCCTGCTGCGCGCCGGCCGCCTGCTCGGCGAGCCGTACCACTACCGCGACGAGCGCACCGCCGCGGGCGTCGACCTCGTGCACGCGCGCGTCTCGCCGGAGGAGCTGTATCGCGAGGGCGGCCTCCAGTTCCTGCCGTTCAACTCGCTCTACCAGCTCGCCGTCGACCAGCAGTCGGGGGCGCTGGAGGCCGCGGACGGGCTCCTGCTGGTCCCGGACCTGATCACCTACTGGCTGAGCGGGCAGGCCGTCGCCGAGCGCACCAATGCCTCCACCACCGGGCTGCTGACCGCGGATGGGTCGTGGAACGACGCGCTCATCGGGCGGCTGGGCCTGCGCCGTTCGCTGTTCCCGGCACTCGTGGACGCGGGCACGACCGTGGGCTCGCTGCTGCCGTCGCTCGGCCTCCCGTTCGCCGGCGCCGGTCCGGCCGTGACCGCTGTCGGCTCGCACGACACCGCGTCCGCCGTCGTCGCCGTGCCGATGGACGCCTCCCGGGCCGCCTACATCTCCTGCGGGACGTGGGGCCTCGTCGGCGTCGAACTGGAGCGGCGGGTCGTCAGCGACGAGGGCCGGGCCGCCAACTTCACCAACGAGGGCGGCGTGGACGGCCGCGTCCGCTACCTCCACAACGTCATGGGGCTGTGGCTGCTGAGCGAGTCCATCCGCGAGTGGCAGCGGCGCGGCCTCCCGGTGAGCCTGGAGAGCCTGCTCGCCGAAGCCGCCGAGCTGCCGCGGCCGACCGAACTGTTCGACGCCGACGACCCGCGCTTCATGGCGCCGGGCGACCTCCCGTCGCGCATCGCGGACTGGTTCGCGGAGCGCGGCCTCCGTGCCCCGGCGAGGCCGGCCGGGATGGTGCGGGTGATCGTGGAGAGCCTCGCCGAGGCGTTCGCTGTGTCGGTCCGCGCCGCGTCCGAACTGTCCGGCGTCCCGGTTGAGACGGTGCACATCGTCGGCGGGGGAGCGCGCAACGCCCTGCTCTGCCAGGCGACGGCCGACCGGGCGGGCGTGCCGGTGCTCGCCGGGCCGGTGGAGGCCACTGCGCTCGGCAACGCGCTCGTGCAGGCCCGCGCGGTCGGGCTTGTGGCGGGGGACCTGGAGACCCTGCGCGCGCTCGTCGCCCGCAACTACGTGCCTGTGCGGTACGAGCCGGCGCGTATGGCCGTGCGCTGATGGAGCACCACGAGCGCGCGATCGAGCGCTACGTCGCTGACGTATCCGCCGACCCCGAGGTGCTGGCGGTCGTCGTGAGCGGGTCGGTCGCGCGCGGGGCCGAGCGGGCGGACTCCGACGTCGACCTGTACCTGGTCGTCACCGAGTCGCGCTGGGACGAGGCGTACGCCGCGCGCCGCCTGATGTTCACCAGCACGGAGGGCATCGGCTACGACGGGGGCTACTTCGACGTGAAACTGGCGACGCTCTCGTACCTGGACGACGCGGCCGAGCGCGGCGACGACCCGGTGCGGGACTCCTTCGCGTCCGCGCGGATCGTGTTCAGCCGCGTGCCCGACCTTCCAGACCGCCTGGAGCGGGTGACGCGGGTCTCGGCGGACGACTGGCGGGATCGGGTCGCGGGCTTCGTGGCGCAGTGCCGGCTCCACGGCGGCTACTTCCTGCCGCAGGCGCACGAGCACGGCGACCCGCTGCTGCTCGCGCACGCCTCGGTCCACCTGGCGACGTCGGCCGCGCGGGCGCTGCTCGCGCACAACCGGGTGTTCTTCCCCGGACCGAAGTACCTGCGGGCGCGCGTGGCGGGGCTGGCCTCGGCGCCTCCCGGGTTCGGGGCGCTGCTGGACGCGGTGATCGCGACGCCGACGCCGGCGACGGCCGCCGCGCTGCTCGAGGCCGTGGAGGCGTCGGTGGGGGAGGCGCTGCCGCGCGACGAGACGCTGTCGCGCTTCGTGCTCGACAACGAGCTCGCCTGGCGCTACCGCACGGCGCCGCCGGAGTTCTCCTGATCCCACCGCGCCCGACTCGTTCGGGGGCTTGGCGGGCGCGCGACGGTGAGCGAGGCTGTCCTTCGTGCGATCGAGCGAAGGACCGGCGAGCGGCGTGAGCGGCTCCGGCCTCCGTTCCCGGGTCTCCCGGCGCTGGGCCGGCTACGTGGTGCTGCTGGTCGTCTCCCTGATCGCGCTCACGTCGACCACCGTCGCGCGGGTCGAAATGTCCGGGCCGGGGGCGAGCATCGTGCTGCTGATCGGCTCGATCGTGGTGGGCGGCGGCCTGCTCGCGTTCGTCGTCGGGGCCTGGCTGTGGTTCCTGCCGAGCGCACGGCTCCGCGCCGCACTCGGCCGTCGCCACCCGGAGGCCGTGGTCGATGTGGCACTCCGCGAAGACTTCCGGGGGCTCATCGACGTGGACGCACTGGGCGTCGCCGAGCGGGACCTCCCGTACTTCGTGGTCATCGTCGCCGACCGCACGGGACTCGTCGTCTGGGCCGCCGCGGACCCGGGGGAGGAGCCGCGCCGCCTCACGAGCGTCCCGTGGAACCGGCTCGGGCCGCTGACCCTGTCCGCCACGCCCGACCCCTTGCCGCGCTACGTCGTGGAGACGACCGTCGACGGCGACGCGTGGCTGCAGCTCACCTTCGGAGGCATCCTCCCGCGGTCGTATCCCTGTTCGCTGGGCACGCTCAAAGCTCTGGAGGCCGTCAGAACCGGCGCCGGGACCGACGTGCGCCCGTGAACCGCACCAGGCTGCTCACGATCGCCGGCGTCTGTGGCGCCGTCGTCATCGTGCTCCTGTTCGTCCAGCTCGCCTTCCCGTCCGCTCCTCTGCTCCCCGTGGCGCTGGTCGTCGGGTTCGTCGGTGCGATCATCGCCCGAGCGCTGTGGTGGAGCGACCGTCCCTAGCCGCATCCTGGACGCCCGGACGCGCACCCGCTACGCTCGTCCACGGTTCGTGACCATTCGAGGAGGTGAGCACCGTGAACGCAACCACGTACGGGTGCTCCCCGTCTCGCCTCAGAGCGCGCGACTGACCCACCGGTCGCCGGGAGCGCCGCCCAGGCATCCCCGAAAGGCGACCATCATGCGACTCTTCACCGACGACACCACCGTGGACGGCGTCCGCCGCCGCGGCTTCCTTCTGGACGACGTCCCCGGCGTCCTCTGGACCCCTCCCACCGCCACCCCCGGCGCACCGCTGATCCTGTCCGGTCATGGCGGCGGCCTCCACAAGGAGGCGCCCGGGCTGGTGGCTCGCGCCCGGCGGCTCGTCCTCGACCTCGGCTACGCCGTCGCCGCGATCGACGCGCCGGGGCACGGCGACCGTCCGCGACCGGCGCGCGACCAGCGGTGGGTCGACGCCATGCTCGACGCCCGGGAGCGGGGCGAACCGCTCGATCCCGTCATCGCCGAGTACAACGCCTCGCTCGCGGAGCGGGCCGTGCCCGAGTGGCGGGCGACGCTCGACGCGCTCCAGCAGCTCGGCGACATCGGCGCCGGGCCGGCGGGCTACACAGGGATGACGCTGGCCTCCGCCATCGGGATCCCGCTCGCCGCCGCCGAGCCTCGCATCCGCGCCGCCACGTTCGGCGGGATCGCGGCGCACCGCTTCGTGCTCGACGCGGCGCGGGAGGTGAGCATCCCGATCGAGTTCCTGTTCCCGCTGGACGATCCGGAGATCACCCGGGAGTCCCAGCTCGAACTGTTCGACGCGTTCGCCTCCGCCGAGAAGACGCTGCTCGGGTTCCCGGGCAGCCACTTCCGGGTGCCGGCGGAGCGGCTGGACACGGGGCTCTTCCCGCGCGTGCTCGGGTGAGGTGTGCGGGGGCGCGACGTGCGTCGCGTCCCCGCACAGCGCTTGCCGGTCGACCCGCCGCAGCGTAGCTTCGCCCGAGAGGGGAGGCCGCCATGAGCGACGCCGATGCCACCGACTTCACGATCCGCCCGCTCGGCCCCTCCACCTGGGACGCCTTCGTCGCGCTCTGCGACCGGCACGGCGGCGGCGGGTTCGGCGGCTGCTACTGCACCTGGTTCCACCGCGACACCCACTCGGCGCCGGGGTCGCAGCCCGAGCGGCCGGCCGACTTCACCAAGGAGTTCAAGCACGACCTCGTGACGTCCGGCGAGGCGCACGCCGCGCTCGTCTTCGACGGCGACCGCGCGGTCGGCTGGGCGCAGTTCGGGAGCCCGGAGGAGCTGCCCGGGATCTACCACCGCAAGCAGTACCTGGAGACCGCGACGAGCCTCCCGGACTACCGCATCACCTGCATCTTCGTGGACCGCGCCTACCGCGGCCGGGGCGTCGCCCGCGTCGCGATCGCCGGCGCCCTGGAGCTGATCGCCGAGGCCGGCGGCGGGGTGGTCGAGAGCTACCCGCGCGAGACCGACAAGCGCATCTCCCCGTCGTTCCTCTACAGCATGACCCGCCAGGTCTTCGAGGACGCCGGCTTCGAGTACGACCGCCCGAAGGGCACCGTCAACTGCGTCATGCGCACGGTCGTCCCCGCCGTCCCCGCCGTCGCGAACGGAGGAGATCCGCCCCGCCGCGCCGCCCCACGACCGTGAACGGAGGACATCCCGCCCCCGCCGCCCCGAATCTCCTCCGCTACCGACGGCCGAGGCCGACGGCCGCCTGCGGCGAGCGGAGGAGATCCGGCCCAAACGGCCGCGGATATCCTCCGTTGCCTGCCGACACGCCGGCGGCGGGAGGCGGCCTCCTCCGTTGGCGACGGCCGCTCAGCTCGCGCGCGTCGCCGTGACCTCGGCCTCCTCCAGCTCCTCCCGCGCCTCCTCGCGCGGGCTGAGCACCACGCGGGGACGCAGCCCGGAGAACCGCACCCGCATCCCGCGGTACTTCACGAGGTAGAACACACCGACCAGCGCCGCCGCGAACCCGCTCGCCGCGCCGACGCCCATCGCCCAGCGCGGCCCGAACGTGTCGGCCACCCATCCGACGATCGGAGCGCCGACCGGGGTGCCGCCCATGAAGATCGCCATGTAGATCGCCATCACCCGGCCGCGGAGCACCGGGTCGGTCGTCATCTGCACGGTCCCGTTCGCGGTGGTCATCAGCGTCTGCGACGAGACGCCGATGATGATGAGCGCAAGCGCGAACAGCCAATAGGTCGGCATGACCGCGGCGACGGCACATCCGAAGCCGAAGAACGCCGCACCCGCGAAAAGCAGCGAGACCCGAGGCCGCTCACGTCGCGCCGACAGCAGCGCGCCGACCACCGAACCGATCGCCATGATGGACGAGAGCAGCCCATACTCGCCCGCGCCCTGGTGGAACACGCTCACCGACATGGTCGAGATGAAGATCGGGAAGTTGAGCCCGAACGTCCCGATCAGGAACACCATCACCAGGATCACCAGGATGTCCGGCCGCTTCCGCACGTAGCGGAAGCCGTCGATCAGCCCGCCACGCGACCGCTTGGCCCGCTCGGTCCGGTACAGCTTCTCCTTCCGCAGCAGCATCAGCGACAGCAGCACCGCCCCGAACGTCGCCGCGTTGATCAGGAACACCCACCCCGCGCCGACCGCGGCGGTCAGGAGGCCGGCGACGGCAGGCCCGAGCAGGCGCGCCATGTTGAACGACGCCGAGTTGAGCGCCACCGCGTTGGACAGGTTCGGCCCGGTCACGAGCTCCGAGACGAAGGTCTGCCGCGCGGGAGCGTCGAACGCGGCGACCACGCCGAGAAGCAGCGCGAACACGTAGACGTGCCAGAGCTGCACCACCCCGGTCATCGTCAGGATGCCGAGCCCCAG
Source organism: Microbacterium sp. X-17 (assembly GCF_039615055.1). NCBI lineage: Bacteria > Bacillati > Actinomycetota > Actinomycetes > Micrococcales > Microbacteriaceae > Microbacterium > Microbacterium sp. X-17. The sequence continues at coordinate 36,196 of NZ_JBDHNI010000010.1, read as the reverse complement.
GCCCAGCAGCCCCATCATCCCCTGCGTCATCATCAAGAGCTTGCGGCGGTCGAGGTGGTCCGCCGCCCAGCCGGTCACGGGCAGGAGGATGAGCTGCGGCCCGAACTGCAGCGCCATGACGAACCCGACCGCCGCCGCGTTGTTGTGGGTGAGCTGGGTGAGGACGATCCAGTCCTGCGCCGTGCGCTGCATCCACGTGCCCACGTTGGAGACCAGCGCGCCGCCGGCCCAGATGCGGTAGTTGACCCCGGCGAGGGAACGGAACATGGCGCTCACGAGTCGGCGATCCCCCTCATGATGGCCGCGGCCTCGGCGAGGGTGTCGCGCTGCTCGGGCGTGAGCGTGCGGAGGCGCTGGTTCAGCCAGGCGTCGCGGCGGCGGCGCGTCTCGGTGACGAGCCGGAGGCCGGACTCGGTGGGGACGACGATCACCTTGCGGCCGTCGACCGCGTCGGCGGTGCGCCGGACGTAGCCGGCCTGCTCCAGGTGGTTCACCGTGCGATTCATGGAGGGCGGGGTCACGCGCTCGTGCTCGCTCAGCCTCCCGATGGTGCCGGAGCCCTCGCGGACGAGGAAGGCGAGCGTGGAGGTCTGCGTGTCGCTCAGCTCGTCGTCCTCCTTCTCGGCGCGCAGGCGCCGCGAGAGGCGCGCGACGGCGACGCGCAGCGTGCTGCTGAGGTCGTGCGTCGAGAGGCGTCCCATAGATAGTTAGCCTAACAAATTAGGCTGGCTAAATAAAACACGTTCGCCCAGGGCGTGCGGGCGCGGCGTGCCAGAATGAGCGCGTGCAGCGAGAGTTCAGCGCCGACGACGGCCTCCGCATCTTCTTCGACGTCTATCCGGCCGAGCGCCCGCGGGCCGCTGTGCAGGTGGCGCACGGGGTGGGGGAGCACGCCGGCCGCTACCGTGCGCTCGCCGAGCACCTCGTCACCGAGGGCTACACGGTCTACGCCGACGACCACCGCGGCCACGGCCGCACCGGGATGGAGCAGTGGCACGGCGACGCCACGAAGCTCGGGAGGCTCGGCCCGGGCGGCCTGCGCGGCGCCGTCCGCGACCTGCGCGCGTTCAGCCGGCTCATCCGCGACGAGAACCCGGACCTCCCGCTGGTGTTCATCGGCCACAGCTGGGGCTCGCTGATGGGCCAGATGACCCTGAACCACCACGCCGACGACTACGACGCGGCCGTGCTCACCGGCACCGCCTACCGGATGGTCGGCTCGATGAACAGCGGAGACCTGAACAGGCGGCACGCCCACCTCGGCAGCACCGGAGCCGAGTGGCTGAGCCGCGACCCCGCCGTCGCCCAGGCGTTCGTGGACGACCCGCTGTGCACGCTCGTCCCGCTGCAGAAGCTGTTCGGGATGGCCGACGCCGCCCGCCTGATCGGCCGCCCGGCGCGGCACCTGGCCCGCGACCTCCCGCTGCTCATCGCGGTCGGCGGCGACGACCCGCTGGGAGGCCCGGCCTCCGCCCGCAAGCTGGAGCGCTCGTACCGCACGCGCTCGGGCCTCAGCGACGTGACGACCATCGTCTACCCCGGCGCCCGGCACGAGGTGTTCAACGAGACCAACCGCTACGAGGTCTTCGCCGACGTCACCGCCTGGCTCGACCCCCGCGTCCCCGCCCGCACCTGATCCTGCCGCCCCGCGGGAGTTCTAGGCTGGTCCCATGCATGGTGAGTACAAGGTCCCTGGCGGCAAGCTCGTCGTGGTCGACCTGGAGGTGGAGGACGGCCTGATCGCCGGCTTCCGGCTGGCGGGCGACTTCTTCCTGGAGCCCGACTCGGCGCTGGAGGCGATCGACGCCGCCGTCAACGGCCTCCCCGCCGAGACCGACTCCAAGACCATCGCCGCCGCCGTGAAGGACGCCCTCCCCGAGGGCGCCTCGCTGCTCGGCTTCTCGCCGGAGGCCGTCGCCGTCGCCGTGCGCCGCGCGCTCGCCCGCGCCACGAGCTGGCGCGACTACGACTGGCAGATCGTCCACGCCAAGGCCGTCTCCCCGCTCATGCACCTCGCCCTGGACGAGGTGCTGACGACCGAGGTCGGTGAGGGCCGCCGCGGCCCGACCCTCCGGATCTGGGAGTGGGACCGGCCCGCCGTCGTCATCGGCAGCTTCCAGTCGGTGAAGAACGAGGTCGACCCCGTGAACGCCGAGAAGTACGGCGTCGAGGTGGTGCGCCGCATCACCGGCGGCGGCGCGATGTTCATGGAGGCCGGCTCCGTCGTCACCTACTCGATCTACGCGCCCGCCGACCTGGTGCAGGGGATGAGCTTCGCCGACAGCTACGCCTTCCTGGACGAGTGGGCCATCATCGCGCTCAAGTCGCTCGGGATCGACGCGAGCTACGTCCCGCTCAACGACATCACCAGCCCGAAGGGCAAGATCGGCGGGGCCGCGCAGAAGCGCCTCGGCTCCGGCGCCGTGCTCCATCACGTGACGATGAGCTACGACATGGACGGCCAGAAGATGACGGAGGTCCTCCGCATCGGCCGCGAGAAGATCAGCGACAAGGGCATCACCAGCGCGGCCAAGCGCGTCGACCCGCTGCGCAGCCAGACCGGGCTCACCCGCGCGGAGATCATAGAGCAGATGAAGACCACCTTCCGCAGCCTGTACGGCGCGACGGACGGCGACCTCACCGACGCGGAGTACGCGGAGGCCGAGCGGCTCGTGACGTCGAAGTTCGCGACGGAGGAGTGGCTCTACCGGGTGCCCTGACCGGCCGCCACCTTGGTTGTTCCTGTGGGTCCGCCGGGCGCACAGCGAGCCTCCGGTACCCTGGATGCCGTGAACTGGTGGGCCGTGGTCATCGTGGGCGTCATCGTCGTGGCCATCGTCATCGGCGTGAGGCTCGGCTGGATCGACCTCTCCAACAAGGCGAACCGCGGGTCCGGCACGATGAGCGGAGCCATCGGAGGCTCGTTCGACGAGGTCTTCGCCCCGACCCGCCACGAGGCCCAGCAGGAGCTCGACCGCCAGTCGTTCCTGCCCGCTCCCGCGCCGCTCCCCGGCGACGGCGGCGACGCGGCAGCCTTCGACGCCGGCAAGATCACGATCGACGTCGGGCCGGCCGGCCGAGGCCAGCGCGCCGAGGGCCGCGCGCCCTCCGAGGAGGGTCGCGCCACCACGCGCACGACCGCCTCGCACCGCGCCTGAGTGCGACCGCACCTCAGCGGCGCTGCAGCTCCCGGTACTCCGGGTGGTCGACCAGCCATCGCCGCACGTACGGGCAGGTGGCGACCAGCCGCAGCGAGGTGTTGTCGCGCACGTCGTCGAGCGCCGTCTGGACGAGCTGGGAGGCCATCCCGCGCTCGCGCTTCTCGGGGTCGACCTCCGTGTGCACGAACACGATCGCGTCGTCGCGCAGCTCGTATTCGGCGATCCCGACGACCTCGCCGTCCTTCAGCAGGGCGTAGCGGGACTGGTCGGGCTGGTTCTCGACGGTCAGCGTCATGCCGCCAGGCTACCCGCCGGACCGCCGGGCGCCGGCGCATGCGGGAGAATGGAGGACATGTCAGAGCCCGTCGCCGCCACGCCGCCGCTGTGGCTCCCCGACGGGCCCAGCACGGTCTTCCACGGCGACAACCTGGAGGTCGTCGCCGGCCTGCCCGACGGAGCCTTCCAGCTCATCTACCTCGACCCGCCGTTCAACACCGGCCGGTCGCAGGCGCGGCAGCGCACCACCGCGGTGCGGACGGAGGCCGGCGTCGGCAGCGTCATCGGCTTCAAGGGCCGCAGCTACGAGCGCATCAAGGGCGACATCCTCAGCTACGACGACCGCTTCGAGGACTACTGGGGCTTCCTGGAGCCGCGCCTGATCGAGGCGTGGCGCCTCCTCGCCGACACCGGCACCCTCTACCTGCACCTGGACTATCGCGAGTCGCACTACGCGAAGGTGCTGCTCGACGCGCTGTTCGGGCGGGAGTCGTTCCTCAATGAGATCGTCTGGGCGTACGACTACGGCGCCAAGGCGAAGAACCGCTGGCCGGCGAAGCACGACACGATCCTCGTGTACGTGAAGAACCCCGGCTCGTACTACTTCGACTCGTCCGCCGTCGACCGCGAGCCCTACATGGCGCCCGGCCTCGTCACTCCCGAGAAGGCCGAGCTCGGCAAGCTGCCCACCGACGTCTGGTGGCACACCATCGTGTCGCCGACCGGCCGCGAGAAGACCGGCTACCCGACCCAGAAGCCGGAGGGCGTCCTCCGCCGCATCGTGCAGGCGTCGAGCCGCGAGGGCGACTGGGTGCTGGACTTCTTCGCGGGCAGCGGGACGACGGGCGCGGTCGCGACGGCACTGGGCCGGCGGTTCGTGCTGGTCGACAGCAGCCCGGACGCGGTCGCGGTGATGCGTGCCCGCTTCGCCGCCGACCCCGAGGTCCGCTTCCTCGCCTGAACCACCGCCGAGGGGCACGTAAACGCCCCTAAAACGCGGTTTTTGGGGCGTTTACGTGCCCTTCGACGGGACGGGGTGCTCGATGTGGGCCTTCAGGGCACGCATGGTGCGGCGGCTCTCCCTGGCCGCCATCATCACGAACATCGGTTCCACGGCGCGGTACACGCCGTGCGTGGTGAGCTGGCCGATCCGGGTGACGCGGGTGACGCCGCCCCGGTCTTCGACGCCGTACACGATGAGCGCGTCCACGCTCCCCGACGGCTTGGCCTGGTGGAAGCGCAGCTCGTGGTCGGGGACGTCGTCGATCAGCTCGCCGCGCATCCGCCCGACCATCGTCGAGTCCACGTAGGTCGGCGGGTCCGAGACGGGGGCGGAGGGCGCCCGCGTCCCGCGGTAGACCAGCGAGTGCCCGAGCCAGGCCGGATAGGCGTCGACCGCCCGCAGGGTCGAGTAGACGTCATGGGCCGGCGCGTCGATCTGGATGGTGACGGTGAAGCTCCTCATGGCGCCCGTCCTACACCGTGTGCGCCGGGTTGCGCACTGGTCATCTCCCGGGGACGTTCCGGTTCCTTCATGGAAGTTCCCGGGGACGGTGTGGAAGGGTTGTCTTCTATGCGACCCGCGCCCCTCCGCCTGCTCCCGTTCGTGTGGGGTGCGCTCGGGACGACCGTGATGTTCGTCGCGATCTACCTCTTCTTCGTGCAGAGCTACATCGGCCAGGTGATCGACGAGCGGTCCTTCGCGGGCGCGGACGTGTGGAAGGGCGACCTGATCGACTTCGCCCACGCGTTCCTCAACGCGCTGCCCGTCGCGGCCGTGGTCGCCGGTGCGATCATCGCGGTCGTCATCGTGCTGGTGCGCCGCAACTGGCTGGTCTTCGCGATCGCGGTCGGCGCGGCCATCGCGGCGAACGTCAGCACGCAGGTGCTCAAGTACTCGGTGCTCTCCCGTCCGGAGAAGGGCGTGGACGCCGGCCTCGCGAACTCGCTGCCGTCCGGTCACACCGCGGTCGCGGCCTCGGCGGCGCTCGTCGTCTTCCTCGTCGCGTCGCCGCGCCTGCGGCCGCTCGCCGCGGTGGTCGGGTCGGTCTTCACCATCGCCGCCGGCGCCTCCACGCTGGTCGAGCAGTGGCACCGGCCGAGCGACGTCATCGCCGGAATGCTCGTCGTGGCGTTCTGGGGATGCATCGCCGGGATCGTGCTCGCCGCATTGCGCCTGCGCCCGGCCGACCCGCCGGTGCGGTCGAAGCTGTGGGCGCTGGTCTGGATCGCCGGCGCCACCGGCATCGTCGCCGCGGTGGCGCTCGTCGTCACCTACAACTCCACCCAGAACGGCACCGAGCACCTCTTCATCGCGTACGCCGGCGGCGTCTCCGCGATCGCGACGACGGGCTTCCTCCTCGCCGCCGTCAGCAACCGCCTCTACCGCGCCCTTGCCTGACCCCCGCACCTCCCCCGATCGGGGGTCGCCCGCACGATGGCTTCCCCGGGCCGGAGACCGCTAGGGTGATGCCTGCGCCGCAGGATGCCGCGCGACGGGGAGGGTGCACGTGGGGGCACGGCGCAACAGGATCGCGACACTCGTACTGGCCGTGCTGTTGTGCGCCTCGACAGCGATCGGCGTGGCGTCGCCCGCCTCCGCGCGCACTCCGCCACCCCTCATGGGCGCCACCGCCGCGACGGTGGACTGCAGCACCCTCCAGGGCGCCTACTACTCCGCGATGCAGGTGACGACGAGCGCCCAGAACCTGCAGCCCGGCGGCTCGTACACGCTGGACGTGTACACCTCGAGCTTCCTCGGCGGGCCCGCGTTGGACAACCAGATCCCTTTCACCGCGGATGCGACCGGGGCCGCCGGTATCGACACCAATCTCTCTGGTCAGTTCGTGGCGAGCGCCTACTATCTGCTGCGCATCATGCCCGTCGGGAGCACGATCGCCGTCGCCGAGAAGTCCCTCACGTCGACCGCCTGCGACAGCGGCGTCCGGTCGGTCGGTTCGCCCACGATCGGGATCACGTGCTCGGACCGCTACCAGACACCGGCGGGCGTCAACGGGACCACCTTCGAGATCGCCGCAGCGCTGAGCGGTTTCCCTGCCGGCGCGTCGTACACGCTCGCCGTCCAGAACACCTACCAGCAGCCGACAGTGACTGCGACGCCCGACGGGCACCTCAGCTTCGACGCGATCCTGAGCAACACGACCGCCACGACGCAGCCGACCGAGTCGTGGGGCCTCTGGACCACCAGCCAGGGCACGCCGGTCGCGAGCGGCACGCTGACGATGACCGACACCTGCCCGCCGCTCACGAAGTCCACGAAGCGCGCCGCCCTCACGCACGACGGGGATGTGACCGGAGACGGCTACGGCGACCTCCTGGCGGTCGACGTGGACGGGCGACTCTGGCTCTACACCAACGGCATCCGCAGCAACCCCAACCACCTTCCCTTCAGCGCCGGACGCGTCATCGGCTACGGATGGCTGAACAACGGACCGATCCAGGAAGTCAGGCAAGGCGACGTGACGGGCGACGGGTACACCGACCTCGTCGGCATCCGCTCCGACGGCGCACTTGTCGCCTATTACAACAACATCAACATCAACGCCGGACGGGTGCCGTACTCGGCGTCCACCGTGATCGGCAGCGGCTGGCTGCCCTTCATGCGCTTCGCGCTGGCGGACGTCAACGGCGACGGGTACGCCGACATCATCGCCGTCAAGTCGGACGGCAGCGCGTACTACTACCAGAACCACTTCGCGACCGACCCGCTCCACCGGCCGTTCACGTCCGGCGTGCCCATCGCCGGTCAGCCGTTCGGGCAGTACGGCTCGATCGGAGGCGCGGACGTCAACGCCGACGGGTATTCCGACATCCTGAACGACGGCATGAGCATCAATCCGTCCCGGGTGCCCGCCGGCTCGCCCGCGCCGTACACATCGCCGTACGACGCCGTCAATCTGAGTACGATCGGCTACGACGTGCGGGACGTCTCGGGCGGATGGTCGGCAGGCGACTACGAAGGGCGAGGATCGGCGGGGACGGTGTATGCCGGTCCGGGCAACAATGGTCAGCTGATCTACGTGAAAGACCCCGGCGCGTCGTCGACAGCGGCGGTCATCGGTAGCGGATGGCAGACGTTCGCCTTCCTCATCCACTGACCTCCGGCCGGCGACGAGGGCGACGCACTAGGAGCTCTGCCGGACCACCAGCTCGGTCGGCAGCAGCGTGATCCGCTCGACCGGCTCGCCGGCGAGGCGGCGCACGAGCACGCGCGCCATCGCCTCACCCAGCCCGATGGACGGCTGGTGCACAGTGGTGAGCGGCGGCGTCGCGGTGAGCCCGAAGTTGTCGTCGTCGAAGCCGACCACCGCGATGTCGCCCGGGATGCTGAGCCCCGCCTCGTGGATGGCCGAGTACGCGCCGGCCGCCATCTGGTCGTTCGCCGCGAAGAGGCCGTCGATCGGGCGCCCGGTCGCGAGCAGCCGGCGCATGGCCTCCATGCCCGAGTACGGCGAGAAGTCGCCGTACTCGACCAGCGTGTGGTCCAGTCCGTGCGCCTCCAGCGCCCGGCGCCAGCCTGTGTAGCGGTCGAGGCCGGCGGGCATGTCCTGCGGGCCGGTGATGAGCGCGATGTTCCGGCGGCCGCGCGCGATCAGGTGCTCCGCGGCCCCTGCCGAGCCTGCGACGTTGTCCACGTCCACGAAGTACGACTCGTGCTGGGCCTCGCTCACCGGCCGGCCGCCGAACACGATCGGCAGCGTGGAGCCGAGCTGCGCGTACGAGTGGTCGCCGGAGTGGTGGGAGACCACGAGCGCGCCGTCCACGTTGCCGCCCATCAGGTAGCGGCGGGTCTTGTCGGGGTTGGTCTCGGACGAGATGACCATGTTGAGCGTGAACTCGGTGTCCGCCAGGCTGAGCGCGACGCCCTGCACGATGGACGCGAAGAACGGGTCGGCGAACACCTTGGCCGTCGACTCCGGAACCACCAGCGCGATCACCTGCGTGCGACGGGAGGCCAGCGAGCGTGCGGCGCGGTTCGGCACGTAGTTGAGGTCGGAGATGGCGCGCGTCACGGCCTCCACGACCTCCGGCGTCACCCGGGTGGAGCCGTTCACGACGCGGGACACGGTCGCCCGGGAGACGCCCGCGCGCGCGGCCACGGCCTCCAGGGTCGGCACGCTGCGACCGTCCACCTGCTCCGTCGTCATGGGGTCCTCTCCTCGGGCCGCTCGGGCGTCGGGGCGCCGGTCGACGCCCGACCTATGTTAGGCGCGTGCCGCGGCAGGTCCAGTGGGCGCGCCCACGACCTCGGCGGTGCGGGCGGCATCCGTGATGCGGGCCTCCGTGATGACGCGCGCGTACGCCCGTCCGGAGTCCTTCACCGTGCGCTCCAGCGTGTCGTAGTCGACGTGCACGATCCCGAACCGCTTCGCGTACCCCCAGGCCCACTCGAAGTTGTCGAGCAGCGACCAGACGAAGTACCCGCGCACGTCCGCGCCCTCCGCGATTGCCTCCCGGACCGCGTCCAGGTGACCGAGGATGTACGCCTCGCGCTCCAGGTCGCGGATGCGCCCGTCCTCATCCACGACGTCGTCGTAGGCGGCGCCGTTCTCGGTGATGTAGAGCGGAGGCAGCGCCGGGTACTCGGCCGTCAGCCGCACCAGCAGGTCCCGGAGGCCATTCGGGTTGACCTCCCAGCCCATCGCCGTGGTCGGCAGGTCGCGGGACGGGAACGTGACGAACTCGCTGCCGACGAACGGCGACGACTTGGGCCGGTCGGTCGGCACCGGCGCGTGCACGGTGTCCGCCGGGAGGGGCCGGCCGCTGACGTTGTCGTCGTGGTAGTGGTTCACCCCGAGGAAGTCGATCGGCTGCCGGATGACGCCGAGGTCGCCGTCGTGCACCAGCTCCTCGAAGCGGTGCTCGCGGAGGTCCTCCAGCACGTCGGCGGGATACGTCCCCTCGAGCAGCGGGTCGAGGTACATCCGGTTCCACAGCCCGTCGATGCGGCGGGCGGCGTCCAGGTCGCGGGCGTCCTCCGGGTCGTCGGGGATCGCGTTGGTGAGGTTGAGCGTGATGCCGACGCGCAGCGCCTCGGCGCGCCCCTCGTGGTCCCCGGCCAGGTCGCGGATGGCCGCGGCGGCGAGGCCGTGCGCGAGGTGCTGGTGGTGGAGGGCGGCCAGCGCCGCGCGCGGCTCCCGGCGGCCCGGCGCGTGCTCGCCCGCCGCGTACGCGATCAGGGAGGAGCAGAGCGGCTCGTTGAACGTCGTCCAGTGCGTCACCCGGTCGCCGAGCGCGTCGTACACGGTCACCGCGTAGTCGCGGAAGCGGTACGCCGTCTCGCGGTTCGCCCAGCCGCCGCGCTCCTCCAGGGCCTGCGGGAGGTCCCAGTGGTAGAGCGTCAGCCAGGGCAGGATGTCCGCCTCCAGCAGCTCGTCGACCAGCCGGCTGTAGAAGTCCAGCCCGGCCCGGTTGACCGACCGGTCGCCCGGCTTCACCCGCGCCCAGGAGGTGGAGAAGCGGTACGACTGGAGGCCGAGCTCCTTCATCAGTGCGACGTCCTGCGGAACGCGGTGGTAGTGGTCGATCGCGTGCTCGGGGGTGTCGCCGCCGGCGATCGCGCCGGGGACCCGGGCGAACGCGTCCCAGATCGAGTCCTCCTTGCCGTCCTCGTGCGCGGCGCCCTCGATCTGGGCGGCGGCGGTCGCGGAGCCCCAGAGGAACCCGGCGGGCCAGGCGGTGGCGTCGTCGGTCATGTGTTCTTAGCCTTTCACCGCGCCCGCCATGATGCCGGAGACAAGCTGCCGGCCGGCGAGCACGAAGAGGATGAGCAGGGGGATGGTCGCGAGCACCGCGCCCGCGAGCACGATCGAGTAGTCGACGTACTTCGCGGACTGGAGCTGGCTCAGCGCGACCTGCAGGGTCGGGTTCTGCGGGGCGACGAGCAGCGGCCAGAGGTAGTCCGTCCACGCGGTCATGAACGTGAACAGCCCGAGGATCGCCATCGCCGGCCGCGCCGCGGGGACGCCGACGTGCCAGAAGGTCCGGATCATGTTCGCGCCGTCGACCCGCGCAGCCTCGATGAGCTCCTCCGGGATGACGTCCACGAGGTACTGCCGCATGAAGAACACGCCGAACGCCGTGACCAGGGTCGGCACGATCACCGCGCCCAGGGTCCCGGTCCAGCCGAACTGCTTCATCACCATGAACAGCGGGATGATGCCGAGCTGGGTCGGCACGGCCAGGGTGCCGATGACGAAGACCAGCAGCCCCTCCCGGCCGCGGAATCGCAGCTTCGCGAACGCGTACCCGGCGAGCGTCGAGAAGGCGACGACGGACGCCGTGATGACGGTGGAGACGATGATCGAGTTGCCGAGCGCCTGCCAGAACGGCACCGTGTCGAGCACGGCGCCGACGTTCTTCCAGAACTGGCCGCCCGGCAGCAGCGGCGGCCAGGTGGAGGTCAGCACGGTGCTGTCGCTCGATCCGGCGACGAACGACCACCACAGCGGGTAGGCGCCGCCGACGAAGATCGCGAGCAGGATGCCGTAGGTGAGGAAGCCGGGTCGCCTGTCGATGCCGAGCGCACGGCGGCGCGGGGCGCGCTGCGCGGCGGGGGTGCGGGTGGCGGTGGTCATACGTTCTTCTCCTCGCTCGCCGCGGCCAGCGCCAGCGCGCCCTCGGCGGAAGTGGAAGTGGGCTCTGCGGCCGCCCGGCTCCGCGCGAGCCGCTTGGCAGTCCGCGACCGGTGCACGCGCGCCTCGGTGGAGGCGATCCGGCGCGAGATCAGGAAGTTCAGCACGCCGAACGCCACGATGATGAGGAACAGCATCCACGCGATCGCGGACGCCCTCCCGAAGTTCTGGCGGTTGAACGCCATGTCCCACAGGTAGAGCACGGTGGTCTGGTACTGCCGCTGCGGGCCCCCCGGAACCGCGCTCGACGGGTTGAACAGCTTGGGCTCGGTGAAGATCTGGAGGCCGCCGATGGTCGCCGTGATGATGACGAAGATCATGGTCGGGCGGATGCTCGGCAGTGTGATCGAGAAGAACCGGCGGAACGATCCCGCGCCGTCCAGCGCCGCCGACTCGTGGATGTCGCGCGGCACCGCCTGCATCGCCGCGAGCAGGATCAGCGCGTTGTAGCCGGTCCAGCGCCAGTTGACCATCGTCGCGATCGCGACGTGCGAGGGGAAGGTCTCGGTCTTCCACATGACGGGGTGGAGGCCGACGGACTGGAGGATGTTGTTGATGAGCCCGTACTTCTCGTCGAACGCGCTCGAGAAGATCAGCGTGACGGCGACCGGGGTGACGACGTAGGGGAGCAGGACGCTCATCCGCCAGAACGTCTTGGTCCGGAGGTTCTGGTCGAGCATCGCGGCGATGAACACCGCGGCGATGAGCTGTGGGATGGCGGAGAGCAGGAAGATGCTGACCGTGTTGAAGAGCGAGTTCCAGAAGAACGGGTCCTTCAGCTCGGTGACGTAATTGGCGAAGCCGACCCACTGGCCCGGCCCGGTGAGCAGGTTCCAGTTGTTGAGCGAGACGACGAACGTGTAAATCAGCGGGAACAGGCCGACGAGGGCGAAGAGCACGAAGAACGGCGCGACGTAGAGGTACGGCGACGCATTGACGTCGAAGCGGCTGAGCTTCTGCCTGAACGTGAGCGCCCGGTCGTCGCGGTCGCGCGGGGGCGTCGCGGGGGCGGCCTCCGGGGTGCGGGTGACGGTGGTCATGCGGTTCTCCGTGGGGGAGGGGAGCGGATGGTTCGGGTGGAGTGCTCGGGCCCCGCCGCCGACAGCAGCGGGGCCCGAGTGGTGAGGTGTGTTACTTGTTGACGACGAGCTGGTTCAGCAGCGTCATCGCGTTGGCCCAGGCCTGGTCGCCGTTCGCCTTGCCCGAGTCGAGCTGCTGAACGGAGGGTCCGAAGACCTGGGACTGGATGACCGAGTCGTCCGGTCCCTTGTACTGGGCGACGACGCCCTTCGCGCGCTCCGCCAGGATCTGGCCGACGGGGGCGTTGTTGAAGAACTTCGTCAGGTCGCTCGCGCCGGTGACACCCGGGTCGGACTGAGCCTCAGTGACCGAGGGGAAGGTGCCCGCCGCCTGGAAGGTGGCGACCTGCGACTTGGCCGAGGTGAGCCATGCGGCCAGGGCCGCGGCCTCCTTCGGGTGCTTGGACTGCTTCGGGACCGTCAGGAACGAGCCGCCCCAGTTGGCCGCGCCGCCCGGGAAGACGTTCGCGAAGTCCCAGCCGGTGGAGGCGTCGCCGCCGCCGGCCTTGACCTGGCCCTGCACGACGCCGAGCATCCAGCCCGGGCAGACGAACGTGGCGAAGGAGCCGTCGGTGAAGGCCTTGCCCTTGCCCCAGTCCCACTGGGTCTGGTTGGAGGAGAGGCCTGCCGCTGCGCCGCCGGCCAGCTTGCTCCACAGCGCCTTGAGGTCGCTGTTGTTCTCGATGTTGAGCTTGCCGTCCTTGGTGTAGTACCCCTCGGGCTGCTGGTTCACCATCGCGTTCCAGATGAAGCCGGACTGGTCGTAGAACGCCTTGCCGGTGGCCGCCTTGTACTGCTCGCCCACCTTGAAGAAGTCGTCCCACGTCGCGTTGTCGCCGCCGAACAGCTTGGCGACGGACTCGCGGTCGCTGGGCAGGCCCGCCGCGGCGAAGAGCTTGCCGTTGTAGCAGAGGCCCTCCGGACCGATGTCGGTGCCGTAGCCGATGATGCGGCCGCTCTTGTCGGTGGCCTGCTTCAGCTTCCAGTCGACCCAGCGGCTCTTGATGTCGTTGGCACCGTAGTCCTTGAGGTCGTTGAACTGGTCGGAGACCTGCATGACCTTGGACAGCCAGCCCTCCTCGACCGCCTGGACATCGGGGAGCCCGCTGCCGGCGGCCTCCTTGGTCTGCCAGTCGGTCAGGGCGTTGTCACCGGTGTCGATGTTGGTCGCCTTGATCTTGATCCCCGGGTGCTCCTTCTCGTACTGCGAGTAGAGCTTGTCGAAGCCCATCGTGCCGAACGTCGTGACGGTCAGCGTGATGGGGTTCGAGCTGGTTCCTGCGTCGCTGCCGCTCGCTGAGCAGCCAGTCGCGAGGAGGGCGAACGAGGCCGTGGCGGCGACTGCCGCAGCGACCTTGGTGCGTCGTGAAAGCTTCACGGATCACTCCCTTGTGCGTGTGTGTGCGTGGTCTGGCGTGACCCAGTGAGAGCGCTCTCTTGAAGGCCGTGAGAGCGCTCTCACGGGTTGGATGAGAATGTAGATCGACGGGAACGCACTTGTCAAGTGCGGGTGTGATCGCGCTCTCATCGTTGAAAACACGGGATTTGTTGGGCGGGCCGCGAAATGCGCGGGATTCCGCGTGCCCGCGGTTCGTGGCGTGATAGAACCGTGACCTTGGATGCGTGTTCTTTAGATAGACTGACCTACCTAATCAGAGGAGGCGCCGATGGCGGGGTCCGCGCGCAACACCGGGGTGCGCACGGGTGCGGCCCGGCGCCGCCTCCTCGAAGCGGCCGCCCGCAGGTTCTACGCCGACGGCATCGCCGCCACCGGGATCGACACGATCACCGCCGACGCCGCCGTCGCGAAGATGAGCCTCTACAACAACTTCGCCTCCAAATCGGCGCTGGTCTCCGCCGTGCTGGAGGCCCGCCACGCCGAATGGCTCGCGCTCTACGCCCGTCGCGCACGCCGGACGCGGGACCCGCTCACGCGCGTCCTCGCCGTCTTCGACGCCTACCTCGACCAGGCCGCGCTCGCACCCGAGTCGGGCTATCGCGGCAGCGGCCTCCTGAACGCGGCCGCCGAACTGCCGCTCGGCGACCCCGGCCGCGACGTCGTGCGCCGCCACCTCGCGGAGGTGGACGCCATCCTGGCGGCGGCCCTCCGCGAGCTCACCGACCGCCCCCGCGCCGAGCGGATCGCGCATCACCTCTCGTACCTGCTGAACGGCGCCCTCGTCCGCGCTGGCCTGGAGGCCGACCGCCGCCGCCTCCGCGACGCCCGCGCCCTGGCAGTAGACCTGCTCACCCCCCTCTGACGCCACCCGCCCTCGCACATTCGGCACGAATGGCGCGTTTGGTGCGCGCATTCGCGCCATTCGGCACGAATGTGCGGGCCTGGTGCGGTGGCGGGTGGGGAGGCAGACTGGACGCGCTTCGGGAGACGAGGGGAGGTGCGCGGGATGCCGGTCATCATCCTCGTCGGCTTCGCCGCCGTGGCGCTCTGGTCGCTCGTCGCGCACCGGTTCGAGCGGTTCGGGATCGCCGGCCCCGCCGCGCTCGCGCTGCTCGGCTCGATCGTCGTGCTCGTGGATGTGAAGGGCTTCACCGAGGCCATCGACAGCGACGTCGCCCAGCACGTGGTCGAGCTGATCCTCGCCGTGCTCCTCTTCGTCGACGCGTGCGAGGTGCGCGGCGGCATCTTCGGCGGCCAGGGCCGCAGTCTCGCGCGGCTCGTGCTGATCGCCCTCCCGCTGTCGCTCGCGCTCGTCGTGGTGACCGGCGCCTGGCTGCTCCCCGCGCTCAACGTCTTCGTGCTGATCGTCATCGCCTGCATCGTGATGCCCACCGACTTCGCGCCCGCGACCGCCCTGCTGCGGTCGGGGCGCGTCCCCGCCCGGGTGCGCCAGATCCTCAACGTGGAGAGCGGTTACAACGACGGTCTCATCTCGCCGTTGTTCGCCATGTCGGTCGCCATCGCCGTCGCCCTCCCGAGCATCCTCAAGGTCGCGAACACCGGCGCTCAGCTCTCCGGCGCCAGCGAGAAGGAGGTCGAGAAGAACCTGTCGGAGGCCGTCTACGCCTTCTTCGGCGCGATCCCCGCGACCGCCGTCGCGATCGTCGTCGGCATCGTGATCGGCGGCGTGCTCGGCCTGCTGACCCGCTGGGCCTCCGACCGCGGCTGGGCGAACGCGTCCGGCATCCGCTTCGTGATGCTCATCGCGCCGCTGCTGACCTACGGCATCGCGACGCTCCACGACCTGGCCGCGAACGGCTTCGTCGCCGCGTTCGTCGCGGGCGTGATGTTCCGCGTCACGCGCACGCGCCGCCGCGAGTTGAGCGCGGTCCCGGAGGACGAGCTGCTGCTGGTCGAGGAGGCCAGCAAGGTCGCCTCCGACTTCGTCTGGTTCATCCTCGGCGGGATGACCACCGCGGTGATCGTGGAGGGCATCGACTGGCGCGTGCTCGTCATCGCCGTGCTGGCGCTCACCCTGTTCCGCGCCGTGCCCGTCTACGCTTCGATGCTCGGCTCGCCGGTGACCTGGCGGGAGCGCACCTACCTCGGGCTGATCGGCCCGCGCGGCACGGCCTCCATCGTGTTCGGCCTGCTCGCCTACAACCACCTCCCGGACAGCGACAGCGGCGACGTGCTGAGCGTGACCGTGCTGACGGTGGTGGGGAGCATCGTGCTGCACGGCGTGGTGACGCCGCTCGTGCTGCGCCGCATCCCGCCGCAGCCCGCGAGCGCAGACGGCGGAACGGCCGCCGCCCGGATGGGCGACGGCCGTCCCGTCGGTGAGGTGGACTGAGCCGCTACCGGTGTCAGTCGACCGCCGGCCGCGGTCGCTGCGCGGCGACCGAGGCGGTGTCGATCACCGGCTCGATGAGCGCGCCGGTCTCGCCGGCCACGCGGCTGGCGATCAGGCCGAGGTCGGTCTCCTCGAGCTCGCCGCGGGCGGCGGCGTCGGAGTCGGCGGAGGCCATCGCGCCCACCGGCACCGGCTGACGCTCGCCGGCCTCGGCGCTCTCGCGGGCGGCTGCCTCTTCCGCACTGGCGTCCGCGGCCTCCTGCAGCGCCGACTTGGCGCGCAGCGGCGGGGTGCGGAAGAACAGCGACAGGATGAACGCGACCAGGACCACGAACATCGCGACCCAGTACACCTGCACGGCCGAGTTGTTGAACGCCACCAGGAACGGCTTGGACAGCCGCGGGTCGGCGGTGTTCAGGAACGACGTGTCGTTGATGTCCGAACTGCTGTTCGCGCCGTTGCCCTTCTTGAGCTGCGTCTGCATGACGGGCACGAGGGTGTCCACGTAGGCGGAGCGGGCCGAGGCGTCGGAGAAGTCCAGCGTCACGGTGCCGTCGCTCGCGACCTTCGCGTACGGGGCCTGCGCCTCGATCTTGGTCGCGGCGGCCTGGATGGCCTGCTGCTGCGCCGCGGCCGTCGCCTGGGCCTGAGCCTGGGCGGGGATGTGGCCGGCGGCGACCTGCGAGGCCACGGCCTGGGACGCGGCGGCCTTGGCGCCGTCGACCGCCTTCTGCAGCGCCTGCTGCGTCGCCGTGTTCGCCTTGCTCGTGATCGGCGTGTAGATCTTCTCCATGATCTGCTTGTTCTCGGGGGCCGAGGCGACCGAGGGGGTCAGCGCGGCGTCGAGGGCGCTGGTCAGCGTCGGCTTGTCGGTGAGCGCGGTCTGGATGTTCGTCGGGAACACCGTGAACAGCAGCGACAGCAGCACGGCCGTGCCGAGCGTTCCACCGATCTGGCGGAAGAACGTGGAGGCGCTGGTCGCCACACCCATGTCGCGGAGGCCGACCGAGTTCTGGCTGGCGATGGTCAGCGTCTGCATGAGCTGGCCGAGGCCGAGGCCGATCAGCAGCATCGCGCCGGCGATGAACCAGTACGAGTCGCCGAACTTCAGGAACGTCAGGTAGAAGAATCCGCCCGCGAGCATCGCGGTGCCGATGATCGGGAACTGACGGTAGTGACCGGTGCGCGCGATGATCTGGCCGGAGGCGATGGAGGAGACCATCAGGCCGAGGATCATCGGCAGGAGCTGGAGGCCGGACTCGGTCGGGGTGGAGCCGAGCACGATCTGCAGGTAGAGCGGGAGGGTCAGCATCGCGCCGAACATGCCGAAGCCGACCAGCACGCCGATGACGGTCGCCATCGAGAAGGTGCTGGAGCGGAACAGCTTGAGCGGGATGAGCGCGTCGTCCTTCATGGCCCGCTCGATGAAGATGAAGGCGATGATGCCGATGGCGCCGATCACGTAGCAGCTGATGGACGAGGCGGAGCCCCAGCCCCACTCGCGGCCCTGCTCGGCGACGAGCAGCAGCGGGACGAGCGCGACGATGACGCCGGCGGCGCCCCACCAGTCGATGCGCGCCGCGCCGCGGTCGTGCTTCGGCAGGTGCAGGAAGCGCAGCACCATGAACAGCGCGGCGATGCCGATCGGCACGTTGATGAGGAACACCCAGCGCCAGCCGGCGATCCAGAGGATCTCGTTCGCGCCGGCGAACAGGCCGCCGATCAGCGGGCCGATGAGGCTGGAGATGCCGAAGACGGCGAGGAAGTAGCCCTGGTATTTGGCGCGCTCGCGCGGCGCGAGCATGTCGCCCATGATCGCGAGCGGCATCGACATCAGGCCGCCGGCGCCGAGGCCCTGGATGGCGCGGAACGCAGCGAGCTCCAGCATCGACGTCGAGAACGACGCCAGGATCGAGCCGACGATGAAGATGCCGATGGCGATGATGAACAGCGGCCGGCGTCCGAAGATGTCGGAGAGCTTGCCGTAGATCGGCGTCGAGATCGTCGAGAGGATGAGGTAGCCCGTGGTGACCCACGCCTGCTGGCTGAGGCCGTGCAGGTCGTCGCCGATCGTGCGGATCGCGGTTCCGACGACCGTCTGGTCGAGGGCCGACAGGAACATGCCGGCCATCAGGCCGAAGATCACGAACAGGATCTGGCGATGCGACATGATCGGCTTGGGTGCGGCCACTGCCGCGCTGGTCTGACTGGACATCTGTCTCCGTGTCGAGAGTCGTGTGAGGGGACGCCCGTCACTGTGAGAGCGTCACACCGGTGTGGGGCAAAATATTTTTGCGGAGAGTGCAAAGTTACACCCAGTGCGAGTCTTTCGGCAACGCGAGACTACGCCCCGAACCGCCCCGTTCGCCACGGGCGAACGTCGGGGTGAACTCCGCGGGATGATGCGGCCGGCTGTGGATTCCCGCAGCTCTCACAGCGGCGTTTGTGCCCCATCCAGGTGTCGCATAGGTGACCGGCGTAACGTGGAAGAGGTGGTACCCGTCACCCTCCGAATCCCCCTCTAAGGTCGTATGAGTCCTCTCAGCCGTTCCCGTCGCCTGTTCGCCGTCGCCGCGGCAGTCGCCGCCGCAACCCTCCTGTTCACGGGATGCGCGGGCGAGCCATCCCCGGTGACGAAGGCCATCGCGAAGGCGGCCCCGGTGGCGCAGCCGAAGAACGCGACCGTCTCGGCCATCGTGCCGGCGTCGGGGAGCGTGTCGGGCGGCACCGCGACCATCACCGGCACGAACCTCGACAAGGTCGCCTCGGTGCAGATCGGCGGCCAAGCGGCTCCGGTCACCCAGCCCGGCAGCGACAAGATCGTCGTGACCGTGCCCCAGGCGGCGAACTTCGCGGCCGGGGCGGCGCCGGTCGTCGTCACCGCGGCGGACGGCAGGGCCATCCCCAGCGCCGGCGCGACCTTCACCTACCAGGTGCAGACCCCGGTGGACCAGCAGCTCGCCTACGCGATGGCGCACTGGAACGACTACAACACGGCCCAGTACGGCGACCTCAACCCGGTCGGCGGCGACTGCGCCAACTTCGTCAGCCAGACCCTGATCGCCCGGGGCTGGAAGATGAACTCCGACTGGTACAACCACGACGCGGCGTCCGACTGGAGCCCGGCGTGGGGCTACGTGCCGGCGATGGACGATTACTTCCGCCAGAACGCGACGAAGCTCGGCCTGACGGAGTACCCGCTCGACCAGCGCGACAAGATCAAGGTCGGCGACATCGTGATGTTCGACTGGAACAACAACGACTCGCTCGACCACGTCCAGATCGTCTCGGCGGTGAGCAGCGCGAACGGCAAGATCACCATCGAGATGGCGGGCCACAACACGGACACCGACTACCGCGACCTCGACCACACGATCACGGTCGACCACCCGGGTGCGACCGGTCACTTCTGGAGTCTCTCAAAGTAGGAGGCCCCGTCCGGGTCAGACCGGGAATGCGCTGACAGGAACGCCGCGAAAAGGCGTTTATGCTCGTGGCGTGAATCCGACCGGTCCCCGTCGTCGTGTCGCGGCCGTGGCGGTCGCGACGATCGTGCTGCTCGCTGTCACGGCGTGCTCCGCCGCCGACCACCCGTCCCGCAAGCCGGCCCCCTCCAAGACCGCCGCGCACGCGTCCCGGCCCGTCCCCACCTCCACGCCCACACCGACCGTCGCCGGCTTCGACAAGCACGCCCAGTCGATCGACGACCCGGCCAGCACCTGGGTGGTCGTCAACAAGCCGCGCCCGCTCAACCCGCTCGCGTACGCGCCGCCCTCGCTGGTCTACCCGGAGGTCACCTACGTCAACCGCCAGCCGATGCGGCCCGAGGTGGCGGAGGCGCTGGTCGCGATGTTCCACGCGGGCAAGGCGGAGGCCGGCCTCGACTTCTCCGTGCAGAGCGCCTACCGGTCCTTCGAGTCGCAGACCAACGTCTACAACGACGACGCCGCGCGCAACGGAGCGGCGTACGCCGACACGGACACCGCGCGCCCGGGCCACAGCGAGCACCAGACCGGCCTCGCCGTCGACATCAGCGCCGTCCCGGCCACATGCTCCCTCGACGCCTGCTTCGCCCACACGCCGCAGGGGGAGTGGCTGGCCGCGAACGCCTGGCGCTTCGGCTTCCTGCTGCGGTACCCGGCCGACAAGGTCGCGGTAACCGGCTTCACCTTCGAGCCGTGGCACTTCCGGTACGTCGGCGTCCCGCTCGCCACCCAGCTCAAGTCCACGAACGTCACGACCCTGGAGGAGTTCTTCGGCGTGCCGGGCGGGACCGAGTACCACTAGTCCGCGAACGGCCGCGAGCAGGTGACCTGCGCCGCGGTCTGACCGTGCACGTTCTCCGGCAGCTCCACCGCGGGGCCTGCGGCGTCCCCGGTGCCGGGCTCTGCGGGCGCGGGCGCCTCCTGCGCCGTCTCCACCGTCTCCGACCCCAGCCCGGTGTCTCCGGTCAGGGTGACCGAGCGGTCCTCGCGCAGCGCCGACATCAGCAGCTCCGCCTCCTCGACGGTCGGCGCGACACCGTCGCCCTCGTAGTGGTTCGGGTACTGCACGAAGACGATCTTCGCCGGATCGACATCCTTCAGGGCCATGCTCAGTGACGCGATCGTGGTGACGTTCTTGAGACTCTCGGAGAGCTGGATGTTGTCCGCAGCAGCCTTCGCGAGCCCGTAGACCTTCACCGGGTTGGCCAGGGTGTCCGCGCTCTTGATCGTGCGGACGAGCGACGACAGGAACACCTGCTGGTTGCTGATGCGGGACAGGTCGGAGCCGTCGCCCACGCCGTATCGCGTGCGGAGGAACGCGAGCGCCTGCTGGCCCTGGAGCTCGTTGTCCCCGGCCTTCACCTCCAGACCGGTGTGAGGGTCGACGATGTCTCCCGCGACGCACACGGGGACGCCGCCCACGGCGTTCGACATCTCGATCACGCCGTCGAACTCGATCACCCCGGCGTAGTCGATCTGCAGCCCGGTGAGCTTGGTGACCGTCAGGACCGTACACGCGAGTCCGCCGTAGCTGAGCGAGGTGTTGAGCTTCTGGCTGCTCATCGCCTTGAACGAGCCGCCGTCCGGATTCGGGCAGGAGGGGATCGGCACATAAAGGTCGCGCGGGAGGGTGACCACCGTCGCGTTGCGGTGGTCGGCCGAGACGCGCAGCAGCATTGTCACGTCGTTGCGCTCCCCTTCCCGTTCGAGCAGGTCGTACGCCGGGTTCCCGCCGCCGCTGTCGCTGCCCGCGAGGAGCACGGTGAACGCCCCGTCGACCGCGCCGACCCGCGGCGGCAGGGCCTTGCCTGCGGCGTCGACGAGCTGGACCCCCTCCTTCGCGTTCACGGTCGTGAACACGTCGAGGACGGCGAAGCCGGCCAGGGCTGCGGCGCTCACGGCGACGACGGCGACGGCTCGGACGGCCAGTGCGCCGAGCGACGCGGCCAGGGTGCGGGGCTTCAGGCGTCCGTGCCGGGCGATCGGCGCACCGAGCGACCTCTCGCCGGCACGGGCCTGCGCGCGGGTCTGGATGCCGGGCGTCGGGTCGGAGTGCATCGGATCAGGCTAGCCGCCGATCCTGAATGTAGGACGTAAGCACTGTGCAGGCTAGATTTCATCCGATTATTACCATTCGCAACGCGAGGACGTCACCCTGGACTCCGGTAGACACCTCAGTACAGTTGTCCCTATGGTCGTCGACGCGCAGGCGGTGCAGCAGACAGAGAGCGCGCGGCAACGCGCACTGGCCGGCCTCCGGGTCGTGGACAGCGGTCCGGAGGCGCGATTCGACCGGATCGCCCGGCTCGCGCAGCAGCTGTTCGCCGTCCCGATGGTGAGCGTCACCCTCCTCGACGGCGGCCGGCAGTGGCGCAAGTCGCACATCGGGCTGACCACCGAGGCCCCGCGCGAGAAGGCGTTCTGCGACGTCACGGCCCGGCAGGACTCGGCGCTGATCGTCTTCGACGCGACCGCGGACGAGCGCTTCGCGGACAACCCGTTCGTCGTCGGCGACCCGCACCTCCGCTTCTACGCGGGCGAGCCGCTGCACGCGCCGGGCGGCGAGGCCGTCGGCACCCTGTGCGTGCTGGACACGGAGCCCCACGCCGTCACGCCCGAGCAGGAGCGCATCCTCCGCGACCTCGCGGACTGGGTGGAGGACGAGCTCAGCCGCGACGACGAGCTCGACCGGGCGGCGATCGCCCAGAAGGGCCTGCTCCCGCGCCGCAAGCCCCGAGCGCCCGGTTTCGACGTCGCGGCGGCCTGCGAGCCGTCGCGCTGCGTCTCCGGCGACTTCTACGACTGGTACGACGTCGGTGACGACTTCTGCGTCACGGTCGGGGATGTGATGGGCAAGGGGCTGGCCGCGGCCATCGTGGGCGCCTCCGTCCGCACCGCGCTGCGCAGCACCATGGACTTCTCCGACCTGGAGGACTCCGTGGACGCCGCCTCCCGGCTGGTGGAGGAGGACCTCGACCAGCTCGCCACGTTCGTCACCCTCTTCCATGCCAAGGTGCACACCGACGGCGCGGTCGACTACGTCGACGCCGGCCACGGGCTCGCGGTGATCGTCCGCGACCGGGGGCCGATGGAGCGGCTGCAGAGCAGTGCGCTCCCGCTCGGCCTTCCCGCCCCGGAGCCGCGGACACCCGACCGGGTGATCCTCGGCCCCAACGACTCCCTGGTCTGCGTGAGCGACGGCGTGCTGGACGCGCTCGGCGGCGACCGCGCCTTCCCGGTGCTGGAGGCCATCGTGCGGGGCAATGTCACCCCGGGCGGCGCGGTCTCGCGCATCCTCAGCGCCGCGCGCGGGGGCGTGCCGATCGACGACGTGACCGCCGTGATCGTGCGCCGGAGCACTTGGTGAATCGCGGGCTGCTCCGCCTCGTCTGCGTCCTCGCGGTCCTGGCCGGCCTCGACTACGTGGTGTGGCGGTGGCTGGCGTCGGTCAACTGGTCGGCCTGGTGGATCGCGGTGCCGCTCGTGATCGCGGAGACCTACAGCCTGGTCGACACCGTCTTCTTCGCCCTCACCATGTGGCGCGTGAAGGTGCGCACCGGCCCGGACGCGCCGCCCGCCGGCACCGTCGACGTCTTCATCACCACGTACGACGAGCCGGTCGACCTCGTGCTGACGACCGCGCGCGCGGCGAAGGCCATCCGCTACCCGCACAGCACGTGGATCCTCGACGACGGCGACCGCCCGGAGATGCGCGCCGCGGCGGAGCGCGAGGGGCTCGGCTACGTCACCCGCTCCGACGACTGGGTGGACAAGCCGCGCCACGCCAAGGCGGGCAACCTCAACAACGCGCTGTTCCAGACCGACGGCGAGTTCCTCCTCATCCTCGACGCCGACCAGATCGCCGAGCCGCAGATCCTGGACAGCACGCTCGGCTACTTCGCCGACCCGAATGTCGCGCTCGTCCAGACGCCGCAGTTCTTCTCGAACGTGGACGAGGCCGACCCGCTGGGCAACCAGGCGCCGCTGTTCTACGGCCCCATCCAGCAGGGCAAGGACGGCTGGAACGCCGCCTTCTTCTGCGGTTCGAACGCCGTGCTCCGCCGCGACGCGCTGATGGAGCTGGGCATCGTCGGCTACGTGCGCGACGTGGAGCAGACGGTGCGGCTCTCCCTCCGCTCGGCCGACCGCATGCTCGCGAAGGCGGAGCGCTCCGCCCGCTCCGACCCGGACGCCGCGCGCCTCATCTCCGAGGTCCGCGGACACGTGGAGGACGCCAATGCCCGCCTGCGCGCCGGCGAGAGCGTCGGCGAGGTGACCTACCGGCTCCAGAAGCAGGTGGACGACGTGTCGCGGTCGGCGGTCCGCAGCGACGTCGCCGCGATGGAGGCGGACCTGCGCGCGATCGCCGCCCTCCCGGTGCAGGCCGACTCCGAGCTGGGCGCGTTCGTCGTGGACGAGGTCGCGCTCGACCGGCTCGCCGAGCGGGACTGGTCGCCGCTCGGCGCGATCGACTCCGTGCAGCGCATCGCGGACACCCTCGCCGTCGACCGGCCAGGCCAGGCGCAGCCGGTCATGCCGATGGCGACCATCTCGGTCACCGAGGACATGGCGACGGCCATGCAGCTCCACGCGGGCGGCTGGCGCAGCGTCTACCACCACGAGATCCTCGCCTGGGGGCTCGCGCCGGAGGACCTGGGGACGATGCTCGGCCAGCGGCTGCGCTGGGCGCAGGGCACCCTTCAGGTGATGCTGAAGGACAACCCGCTGGTCAAGCGCGGGCTCACCGCGGGCCAGCGGCTGATGTACTTCGCGACGATGTGGAGCTACCTCTCCGGCTTCGCGTCGGTCGTCTACCTGGCGGCGCCGGTCATCTACCTGCTCACCGGGATCATGCCGGTGACCGCGTGGAGCGTCGAGTTCTTCGCGCGCTTCCTCCCGTATTTCATCCTGAGCCAGCTGATGTTCCTGGTCGCGGCCCGCGGGCTGAAGACTTGGCGCGGCCAGCAGTACGCCCTGGCGCTGTTCCCGCTGTGGATCCGGGCGTGCTGGACGGCGGCCGCGAACGTCTGGTTCGGCCGCAAGCTGGGCTTCGTCGTCACCCCCAAGGAGCGCAGCGGCCGGGCGCCCATCCCGTGGCGGCAGATCTGGCCGCAGCTCACGGCGATGGCGGTGCTCGTGATCGCCGCGGTCGTCGGTGTCCTGCGTGTCATCGCCGGAACCGCGGACGGGCTGGGCACGCTGGTGAACACCGTCTGGGTGATCTACGACCTGGTCGTGCTCGCCGTCATCCCGCGCGCGGCCCTGTACCGCGGACCGGCCGCTCACGCGGCCAGGAAGGAGCCCCGCCTCCGATGAACATCACCACGACCATCCGGGAGGACGGCGTCGCCGTGCTCGCCGCGAACGGCCGGATCAACCTGGTCACCGCCCCGACCGTGCGCCGCGAGGTGCAGCGGGTGGTGGACGAGGGTCACGCCCGGCTCACGCTCGACCTCAGCGAGGTGGAGTTCATCGACTCCTCGGGCCTCGGCGCGCTGGTGAGCGGGCTGAAGACCACGCGGACGGCGGGCGGCGACCTGCGCCTGGCCGCGGCGTCCGAGCAGGTCGCGAGCGTTCTGCGACTGACCAACCTGGACCGCATCCTGCGCGTGTACCCGGCGACCGACGACGCGTACCGTGACTGACGCGTTCCGCGAGGCGTTCCTCGCACCGGCGGACGCCGAGGCGATCGAGCGCGTCCACGCGCTGTTCGAGGAGCTCGCCGAGCGCCGGCCCGACCTCCCGGCCGAACGGCGCGGCGCGTTCGAACTGGCCGTCGTGGAGGTCGTCACCAACGTCATCCAGCACGGCCGCGAGGGCACCCGCACCCGCGTGGAGCTGGAGGTCGGGCACACCCCGGACGGCATCCGCGCCGTCGTCACCGACGACGCCGAGCCCGCCGACATCGACCTGACCTCGACGGCCATGCCCGACCCGGAGGACTTCGGGGAGTCGGGCCGGGGCCTCGCGCTCATCGCCCTGCTGGTGGACGAGTTCACGCACGAGCCGCTGCCGCACGGCAACCGCTGGACGCTGGCCTCGGGCGGCTAGCCGCGGCTCATGCGCCGAGGGCGTCGCCCACGATGCGCTTGGCCTCCTCCTGCACCTCGCGGAGGTCGTCCTCGCCCGCGAAGCTCTCGGCGTAGATCTTGTAGACGTTCTCGGTGCCGCTCGGGCGGGCGGCGAACCACGCCTTCGCCGTCTCGACCTTCACGCCGCCGAGCGGTGCGTCGTTGCCGGGCGCGCGGCTCAGCTTCGCCGTGATCGGCTCGCCGGCGAGCTCGGTCGCGGCGATCGCGTCGCCGTCGAGCTTGCCCAGCGCGGCCTTCTGCTCCGGGCTGGCCGGGGCGTCCACCCGCTGGTAGACCGGGTCGCCGAACCGCTCGGTCAGCTCGCGGTACAGCTGGGAGGGCGACTTGCCGGTCACGGCGCGGATCTCGCTGGCGAGCAGAGCGAGCAGGATGCCGTCCTTGTCGGTCGTCCAGGCCGAGCCGTCGAAGCGCAGGAAGCTCGCGCCGGCGCTCTCCTCGCCGCCGAAGCCGACCGAGCCGTCGATCAGACCGGGGACGAACCACTTGAAGCCGACCGGGACCTCCCACAGCCGCCGGCCCAGGGATTCCGCCACCCGGTCGATGATCGAGGACGACACCAGGGTCTTGCCGACAGCGGCGTCCTTCCGCCAGCCCGTCCGCGTGGTGAACAGGTAGTCGATCGCCACCGCCAGGTAGTGGTTCGGATTCATCAGGCCGCCGTCCGGCGTCACGATGCCGTGCCGGTCGGCGTCGGCGTCGTTGCCGGTCAGGATGTCGAAGTCGCCGGCGCGCGCGACGACCGACGCCATCGCCGAGGGGCTCGACGGGTCCATCCGGATCTTGCCGTCCCAGTCCAGCGTCATGAAGCCCCAGGCCGGGTCGACCTCCGGGTTCACGACCGTGAGGTCGAGCCCGTAGGTGTCGGCGATGGCCTGCCAGTAGTGGACGCTCGCGCCGCCGAGCGGGTCGGCGCCGATGCGGATGCCGCTCTCCTTGATCGCCTGCAGGTCGATGATGTTCGCGAGGTCGGCCACGTACGCGCCGCGGAAATCGTACGTCTCGACGCCGCTCGGCTCGGCCATCCGCACGTCGCGCATCCCGTCCGCGATGATCTCGTTCGCCCGCTTGGCGATCCAGCTCGTCGCGTCGGTGTCGGCCGGTCCGCCGTGCGGCGGGTTGTACTTGAAGCCGCCGTCCCGCGGCGGGTTGTGGCTCGGGGTGACCACGATGCCGTCCGCCTGGTCGGCGTGACCGGCCTTGTTGTAGGCGATGATCGCGTGCGAGACGGCCGGGGTCGGCACCCAGTCGTCGAACTCGTCCACGAGCACGCGCACCTCGTTGCCGACCAGCACCGCCAGCGCCGTGGTGGTGGCGAACTCGCTGAGCAGGTGGGTGTCGGCGCCGATGAACAGCGGGCCGGTGATCCCCTGCGCGTTGCGGTACTCCACGATCGCCTGCGTCGTCGCGGCGATGTGGTCCTCGTTGAAGGCGGTGTCGAGGGCCGACCCGCGGTGACCGGAGGTGCCGAACACGACGCGCTGCTCCGGGATGCTCACATCGGGCTTCAGCTCGTAGTACGCGCGCCGGAGGGCGTCGACGTCGATGAGGTCGGAGGGCTGCGCGGGGGTGCCTGCTCGTTCGTCCATGCGACTACTCTTCCACGGCGGCGGGGAAGGGGCGAGGGTTGGGGCGGGCCGCCCGTCGCTAAGCTGATGGCCATGTCCTCCGCCCCCGCCGACCCCACCGCCGAGCTGACCGCGTCCGTCGACGAGGTCTACAGCTTCCTCGGGCCGTCCGGCACCTTCACGGAGGCCGCGCTCGCGCAGGTCCCGGAGGCGCGCGGCAAGAGCTGGCGGGCCGTCAACAACGTGGGGGAGGCGCTCGCCGACGTGGTCTCCGGGCGCAGCGTCGCCGCCATGATCGCGATCGAGAACTCGATCGAGGGCGGCGTCTCCGTCGCGCAGGACGCGCTCGCGACCGTCCCCGGGCTGCGGATCGTGGGCGAGTACCTCGTGCCGGTGAACTTCGTGCTCGTCGCCCGCCCGGGGACGACGCTGGCCGACGTGCGCACGATCAACGCCCATCCCGTCGCCTACGCGCAGTGCCACCAATGGCTCGACGCCCACCTCCCCGCGCACGGGCACCTGCCCGCGTCCAGCAACGTCGCCGCCGCGGCCTCCCTTTTCGACGGGAGCACCGCGGACGCCGCCATCGCCCCGCCCGGGATCGTCGACCACCACGACGTGACCGTGCTCGCCGAGAACATCGGCGACAACCCGAACGCCGTGACCCGGTTCGTCCTCGTCAGCACCTCGCGCAGCGTGCCGGAGCCGACCGGGGCCGACAAGACCAGCCTGATCGCCGAGCTTCCGGACGACCGTCCCGGCTCGCTGCTCGACCTCCTGGAGCAGTTCTCCACCCGCGGCATCAACCTGAGCCTCATCGAGTCGCGGCCCATCGGCGACGCCCTCGGCCGCTACCGGTTCGTCATCGACGCGGACGGCCACATCCACGACGAGCGGGTGGCGGACGCCCTGCTCGGCCTCCGCCGGTTCAGCCCGTCGGTGATCTTCCTCGGCTCGTATCCGCGGGCGGACGGGGTGCGCGTCGACTTCGACCAGCGCTACCGCGACGAGGTCTTCACCGAGGCGCGCGCCTGGCTCGGCACGCTGGTGGACGACCACGGTGCCGCTGCGGACGACCGCGGGTAAGCTGCGCAGCAGGGAGCGCTCCCATCCGATGCCGCTCCCATCCGATGCGCGGGAGGTCGGGATGATCGTGGACGACGAGCAGAAGGACGTCGCGCGCGGCATCGACCCCCGCTATGACCCGCAGTTCCAGCGCGGCTATCGTCCGCAGCCGGGCGAGCGGGCCAGGACCCGCCTCCGTGCGGCGCCGACGATGGCGACGGAGGACGACCGCGGCGACGAGGAGGACCGCGCGCCGATCGAGGCGGCCGCGCTGAGCATCGCGCCGGTCGACGTGCCGCGGGTGACCCCGGCGGTGCAGCCACCCGCCGAGGCCGGTCCCGAGCGCGCGTACGCGGCCCCGTCCCCCGCCGCCGGCATCCTCGACCGGCTCGACCTCTCGCCCCGCCGCAATCCGGTGATGCTCGCGCTCTGGCTCGTGTCCGGCGGTTTCGTCGTGCTGGGCATCGTGCTCTACTCGGTCTCGGTGAGCCTGTCGTACACCGGCTCCACCCCCTCGACCGACGTCGGCTCGCTCGTGATCTCGCAGCTCGGCTGGATGCTCGCCGGCCCGCTGATCACGGTCGGCCTGCTCACCCTGGTGGCGCTGCTGTTCCTGACGGCGCTGGCCGGGCGCGGGCCGAAGCGGGCGCCGTACCCGGAGGGTGAGGGCGAGCTGCCGGACGACGAGCGGTAGATCGGCCGCTCAGCGCGGCACCCGCACCCGCAGCCCCAGCGGGTCGACCGCGATCCCCAGCCGGATGACCTCCCCGAACCCGTCGCCGTCGATCTCGAAGGGCTCCGGCACGTCGAGCTCGACCGCCACCGCCGCCCCGCGCAGGTAGCTGAGGCGCGTGCGGATCGCGCGGTCGGTGAAGCGGATGATCCGCCGGCCGAGCGAGCTCCGGTGGAGCACCCGGTTCTCCCAGGTGACCTTGCGCCAGATCGTCAGCCAGCCGAACACCGTCACGGGCTGCAGGATGGCGATGTCGATCAGGCCGTCGTCCACCTCGCTGTCCGGGATGAGCTGCATGTTGCCAGGGAGGGCGCCGCAGTTGGCGAACAGGATGGTGCTGACATGCGCCGTGCGCTCCGGCTCGTCGTCGATCCCGAACCGGACCCGGACCTTCCGTGAGCGGGGCCACGACCGGAAGGCAGACTCGACGTAGGCGAGCCAGCCGACGCGGCGCTTGAGCTCCGGGCGCGTGGTCTCGATCATCCGGGCGTCGAAGCCGATGCCGGCCATGACCAGGAAGGCGTGCTCGCTGCTCGTCCCGTCGGGCCGGCCGGCGGTGGCGACGCCGAGGTCGATGCGGCGGGTGACGCCGTCGAACGCGACGGCGACGGCCTCCTCCAGTCCGGCGAACGGGACGCCGATGTTGCGGGCGAGGAGGTTGCCGGTGCCCCCCGGGAGCAGGCCGAGCGTCGCGTCCTGGTCGCGCAGCGCCTCCGCGACCGCGCGGACGGTGCCGTCGCCGCCGGCCGCGAGCACGAGGGTGGCGCCGCGTTCGAGCGCCTGCCGGGTCTGGCCCTGGCCGCCGTCCTCCGGCGTCGTCTCCAGCCAGAGCAGCTCGATGTCGCCCGTCTCGGCCGCGCGCGCCTCCACCGCCGCCCGCACCCTCGGCACGTCCACCCGCACGGGGTTGTAGACGACGGCGACCGTCGTGCCGCTCGTCCCCTCCCGATCGTCCACGGGTTCACGCTACTGGACGGCGATAAGCTGGGGCAGTGATCGATCCCGTCCTTCTGCGCGAGAGCCCCGATGTCGTCCGCCGTTCCCAGGAGGCCAGAGGCGACTCCGTGCAGCTCGTCGACGAGGCCCTGCAGGCCGACATCGAGCGCCGGGCGGCCATCACCGCGTTCGAGGAGCTGCGCGCCGAGCAGAACGCGTTCGGCAAGCAGGTCGCGCAGGCCCCCAAGGACCAGAAGCAGGCGCTCGTCGCCCAGGCGCAGGCGCTCGCCGGCCGGGTGAAGGAGGCGCAGCAGACCGCCAACACCGCGGAGGCGCACTTCTCCTCGGTGCTGCGGCGCATCGGCAACCCGATCGTGGACGGCGTCCCGAGCGGCGGCGAGGACGACTTCATCGTCCTCAAGGAGGTCGGCGGCGTCCCGGAGTTCGACTTCGAGCCGCGCGACCACCTGGAGCTCGGCGAGCTGCTCGGCGCGATCGACATGGCCCGCGGCGCCAAGGTCGCCGGGGCCCGGTTCTCGTTCCTGCGCGGCATCGGCGCGCGGCTGGAGATCGCCCTGATGAACATGGCGCTCGACAAGGCGGTGTCGAACGGCTTCGTGCCGATGATCACGCCGACCCTGGTGAAGCCGGAGGTGATGCAGGGCACCGGCTTCCTGGGCTCGCACGCCGACGAGGTCTACCACCTGGCCGACGACGACCTCTACCTCACCGGCACCAGCGAGGTCGCGCTCGCCGGCTACCACTCCGACGAGATCCTCGACGTGACCGAGCCGCTGCGCTACGCCGGCTGGTCCACCTGCTACCGGCGCGAGGCCGGCTCGGCGGGCAAGGACACCCGCGGCATCATCCGGGTGCACCAGTTCAACAAGCTGGAGATGTTCGTGTTCACCCTGCCGGAGAACGCGGAGGCCGAGCACGCCCGCCTCCTCGCCTGGCAGGAGGAGATGATGCAGGCCCTCGGGCTCAGCTACCGCGTCATCGACACCGCCGCGGGCGACCTCGGCTCCAGCGCGGCGCGCAAGTACGACGTGGAGGCGTGGATCCCGACGCAGGGGCGCTACCGCGAGCTGACGTCGACCTCCAACTGCACGACGTTCCAGGCCCGCCGCCTGGAGATCCGCTACCGCACCGAGTCGGGCAAGACCGCGCCGGTCGCGACGCTGAACGGCACGCTCGCGACGACCCGCTGGCTGGTCGCCATCCTGGAGACGCACCAGCGCGCGGACGGGTCGGTGCTGGTCCCGGAGGCGCTGCGGCCCTACTTGGGCGGCCTGGAAGTCCTGGAGCCGATCGCGCAGTGAGCACCGTGGCCGGGAGCGACCGCCTGCTGATCGCGCTCGACGTGGACGGCACCCTCATCCACGAGGACGAGTCCGTCGGCGAGGCGGTGCTGGCGGCCGTCACGCGGGTCCGGGAGGCCGGGCACGAGGTGATGCTGGCCACCGGCCGCAGCTGGGAGACCGCCCGCCCGATCCACGAGAAGTTCGGCCTGACCAGCCGGTTCGTGGTGTGCGCGAACGGGGCCCTGACGATGATGCGCGACGAAACCGTCGAAGGCGGTTATCGGCGCGAGTTCATCGAGACCTTCGACCCGACCGAGGTGCTGCGCACCATCCGGCCGCACCTGCCCTCCGGCAGCTTCATGGTGGAGGACCCGACCGGCTTCCGCCGCTACACCGAGGGCATGACCGACTGGGAGCTGGTGAACGCCGAGCAGGTCGGGTTCGACGAGCTCACCGAGCATCCCGCGACCCGCGTCGTGGTGGTGTCGCCGCAGCACGACGAGGAGGAGTTCCTCGCGATCGTGGAGCGGATGGGCCTCCAGCGGGTGAGCTACTCGATCGGCTGGACCGCGTGGCTCGACATCTCCCCGGACGGCGTGAACAAGGCGACGGCGATGGAGCGGGTGCGGCACGCGCTCGACATCCCGGCCGCCCGGCTGGTTGCCGTCGGCGACGGCCGCAACGACCTGGAGCTGCTGGAGTGGGCCGCGGCGGAGGGCCGCGGCGCCGCGATGGGGCAGGCGCCGGACGAGGTCAAGGCCATCGCGTCGGAGGTCACCGGGACTGTGACGGACGACGGCCTCGCGGCGGTGCTCGACTCGCTCTGAACGGGGATTTTCACCCTGGACTGGGGCTTTCTCGCCCAGATCATTGCCAGCCGGCTGTGTCAGACTTGTGAACGGTGTGTGCCTTCTCAGGCGCCGCCCTGACGACGTCCGACGAGAGGGAGTGAATGAACGAGACGCCGACCCGCGCCCAGGCGCGAGCGCAGGAGAAGTCGGCCGGCCCCACGGTGGCACGGCACGGACGCCTCAAGCGGCATCACCCGTTCAAGACGGTCGCCGCCCTCCTCGTCGGCCTGCTCGCCGTCGTCGGCATCAGCACCGCCGGCGTCGCGGCCTACGCGACGTACGACGTGGCCTCCAGCTTGAAGCCGGCGGTCAAGCTGGTCGACGCGAAGGGCAAGGTCGTCACGCCCGGCATCGGCGCGATGGACGGCGCGTTCAACGTCCTCCTCGCCGGGTCCGACTCGGGCGGCGGCAACAAGAGCTACGGCGACCGCGGCGAGAACCTCAACGACGTCACGATGCTGCTGCACGTGTCGGCCGACCACAAGAACGCCACCGTCGTCAGCTTCCCGCGCGACATGTACGTGCCGATCCCGTCCTGCCCGGACGGCAAGGGCGGCAGCTACGACGCGATGAGCCGGCAGAAGATCAACAACTCGCTCAGCTACGGCGGACTGGCCTGCACGGTCCTCACGGTCGAGAAGCTGACCGGGCTCGACATCCCGTACGCGGGCGTCATCCAGTTCGACGGCGTGATCGAGATGTCCAACGCGGTCGGCGGCGTGAACGTCTGCGTCGCGGGCGACATCAAGGACCCGTACACCGGCCTCGACGTGAAGGCCGGCGAGAACACCCTCCAGGGCGCTCCTGCGCTGGCGTTCCTCCGCACCCGCCACGGCGTCGGGGACGGCTCGGACCTCGGCCGGATCAGCAACCAGCAGGTGTTCCTGTCGTCGCTGGTCCGCACGATCAAGAGCGCCGACACCCTCGCGAACCCGGTGAAGGTGTACGCGCTCGCCAAGGCCGCGACGAGCAACATCTC
This sequence comes from Microbacterium sp. X-17, assembly GCF_039615055.1. NCBI lineage: Bacteria > Bacillati > Actinomycetota > Actinomycetes > Micrococcales > Microbacteriaceae > Microbacterium > Microbacterium sp. X-17. Next base: position 3,263 of record NZ_JBDHNI010000010.1, on the reverse strand, counting down.
GCTGTCGGAGAGCCTCAACAACCCGACCACCATCGCCTCGATGGCGATGGCGCTGAAGAACATCGACGTCTCGAAGGTCGTGTTCGTGCAGTACCCGAACCACTACGAGGGCGACGGAGTGGCCCCGACCAAGGATGCCGCGAGCACCCTGATGACGGCGCTGCAGGACGACAAGCCGGTCACCCTGACCGGCGACACCGGCGTCGGCTCGGAGGCGGCGCCCGGCGCGACGCAGGCCCCGGCGGCGCCCTCCGCCCCGGCCACCCAGGCTCCCGCGGCTCCGGCTCCGACCGACACATCGACCGCGGCCGCGGGCGACGGCTCGTCCGTCCAGCTCCCGTCCGACGTGCACGGCCAGACCGCCGCACAGGTCACCTGCTCGAAGCCGTTCCAGGACTGACCGGCTCGCGTGCGCCTGGCGGGAATGAACCGTCGTGGTGCACACTTGAATCCTGTGGAGGTCGCCCCTCCGCTCACAGTTCCATCGTGTAACTACCTCGCGCCGGCTCGCCCGGCGGACCAAGGCGGCACTTGAAGCCCGCGGTCCGCCGCGGTGAAGACAGAAGGCCAGGCATGACACGATCCGACACGACCCGCGCGGGCGTGACCCACGAGCCGGAGCGCCCGACCACGCTGGTCCGCGCCGCCGGGTTCTCCTACTTCCCTGTCGCGCTGCTGGCGCGGCTCCCGTACGCCATGATGGTCGTCGGCGTGCTGACCCTCGTCGTCTCGGCGCGCGGCGAGCTGTCGCTCGGCGGCCTGACCTCCGCGATGGTCGGCCTCGGCACCGCGATCTTCGGCCCGCTGATCGGCGCCGCCGCGGACCGGATCGGCCAGCGCGGCGTCGTGCTCGCCGCCGGAATCGCGAACAGCGTTGTGCTGTTGGCGATGGCGTGGGTGGTCTTCAGCCCGGCGCCCGACGCGCTCGTCCTGCTGGTCGCCTTCCTGATCGGCGCCACCGCCCCGCAGGTGTCGCCGATGTCGCGCAGCCGCCTGGTCGGCATCATCGCGAGCCGCCTCCCCGGCGACCGGCACGCCGCGGTCCTCAACGGGACGATGGCGTATGAGTCGGCCGCGGACGAGGTCGTGTTCGTCTTCGGCCCGTTCATCGTCGGCCTCCTGGCGACCACGCTGAACCCGGCCGCCCCGATCATCGGCGCCGCCGTGCTCACCGTGCTCTTCGTGACCGCGTTCGCCCTGCACCGCACCGGCGGCGTGCGGCCGACCGAGGCGGACGGCCTCCCGGTGCGCCAGGCGCCCGCCCGCGAGCTGTTCCGTCCCGGCCTGATCGCGGTCACGGTCGGCGTGCTCGGGATGGGCCTGTTCTTCGGCTCGATGCTCACCGCGCTGACCTCGTTCCTGTCGGACTTCGGCCACCCGGAGCAGGCCGGCCTGGTCTACGGCGTGATGGGCGTCGGCTCGGCCGCGCTCGCGCTCGGGGTCGCCTGGTTCCCGCTCCGGTTCGCGCTGCGCTGGCGCTGGCTGACGTTCGCCGGCATCCTGGCGCTGTCGACGGCCGCCCTCCCGTTCGCGACGACGGTCCCCGGGATGGTCCTGGTGCTGCTCGTCGCGGGCTTCGGCGTGGGCCCGACGCTCGTGACGCAGTACAGCTTCGGCGCCGAACGCAGCCCGATCGGCCGCTCGGCGACGGTGATGACGATCCTCGGCTCGGCCGTGATCGTCGGCCAGTCGGCGTCGTCGGCGCTGGTCGGCGCGCTGGCGCAGAGCGCGGGCACGCACGCCGCCATGTTCGCCCCGGTCGCGTCCGCCCTGATCGTCCTGGCCGCGGGCGTGGCGAACGTGTTCATCACCGGCCGACGGCCGTCCCCCACCCGCGTTCGCTAGAATCGGGCGACGCCGGTCCGCCGGCGCCGGGAGGGCTGTCCGAGCGGCCGATGGAGCCAGTCTTGAAAACTGGTGGGCAGAAATGTCTCGTGGGTTCGAATCCCACGCCCTCCGCCATGTGATGAGTCGGGACATGTGTTCCAGATGAGTCGCGACATTGGTTACTCAGAGAGAGCCCGGCCATCGGCCGGGCTCCTTCTGTTGGTTGCGCCAGTAGCTGCGGGTGGGGTCGATGGTGTGGGTGGAGAGCACCTCGCCGGTGTGTAGGGCGATGACGGTGATGGTGGCGTCGTCGGCGAGGGCGAGGACGCGGGTGCCGCGGTGGTCGGCGCCGATGCCGAGGTGGTGCATGCGGCCGGCGCGGCGGAGGCTGATTTTGCCGTGCTGGTCGACGTGGTCGTAGCGGATCCGGTAGTGGCCAGGGGTGCGGGGTTCAGCGGGGAGGGCCTTCGGGGTTGCCCGGTAGGCCTGCCCGGGTGTTGATCGGTTCAGGGCGCGGTGGGGGCGTTGCTCGTTGTAGTGGTCGCGAAAGGTTTCGAGCTGGGCTTGCATCTCGGCGAGGTCGTGGGCGGCGGGGCGGGCTGCGAGCCACCGTTTCTGCGTTTGGTGGAAGCGTTCGATCTTGCCCTGGGTTTGCGGGTGGCCTGGTGAGCCGTTCTTCTGGGTGACGCCCAGGAGCGGGAGCAGGTATTCGAAGGCGTTGCGGCCGCCGCCGAAGCGGGCGGTATAAACGCGTCCGTTGTCGGTCAGGGTGGAGGCCGGGACGCCGTAGTTCTCGGTTGTGTTCAAGAAGATGGCGACGACATCGTCTCCGGTGACCGGGCGGTGGGCGGTGCAGGCCAGCAGGTAGCGGGAGTGGTCGTCCAGCCAGTTCAGGATCTCGATATCGGTGCCGTCGGCCAGGCGCCAGTGGGTGAAGTCGGACTGCCAGGTCTCGTTTGGTTGCGCGGCTTGGAAGCGGATATAGGAGGAGCGTGGTCGTTTGCGCGGCTCGGGCACCACGAGCCCGGCCTCGTGGAGGATGCGCCGGATGGTCGAGGTGGATGGTGCGGGTAGGCCCTCGTGCTCGAGGTGCCATGCGATGGTGGCCGGGCCGGCATCCAACCCGTTCCCGATCAGCTCTTGCCGCAGCTGCACGACCCGCTCCCTGACTTCGGGGGCGGTCTGCTGCGGGCTGGTATGTGGTGCCCGAGAGCGCGGCTCGACCGCGTCCAAGCCGCCCTGGCGATAACGGGCAAGGAGTCGATGTAGATGCTGGCGGCTCATCCCATACTCAGCCGACGCCGCGGCGACGGTGAGCTGCTTGGAAACGACCTTCAAAACGGCGACCCGGTTCTTCGACACGAGAGCGACTGTCGCCTATGACGCGACTCATGTGTCACCTATCAACTGTCGCCTATGTCGTGAACCCAGACACC
>NZ_JBDHNI010000001.1:1582512-1750579 GCF_039615055.1 Microbacterium sp. X-17 | reverse complement strand
TCGTCGAGTGTGGGAAGTTCGATTGAACCATAGGGAGTGTAGCACCTGACATTGGAGAGCGAAATGTCAGTAGTCGATGAGCCAGGCCGCGCGGTAGGCCGGGAACCGGGGGAAGGTCCAGACGAAGATCGCGGTCCCGCCGGGGCTAGCGGCGGTCGAGCGCGTCGCCCGGACGGCGGGGACGACTTTCATCACCGTGAACCCGTCGCCCGTCGAGGTGCGCCCGGATTGGTGCGTTCCGCCGATGGGCATCCCGGAGAACGCGAAGCCGTCCTGTTTCTGCCAGACCAGGTTCGGGCTCGCCGTCGTGTGGGCCTCCATCCGCCAGTCGACGCCGCCGCGCAGGAACGCGGGATTGCCGAAGCCCCCGCCGAACAGCGTCCCCGTCGGGGTGAAGGTGTTCGAGGCGCCGGTCGAGGCGTATTGCCACGTGCCGGTCCAGGTGTCGGTGATCGTGCCGTCGTTGGCGATGGCGCGGACCCCGTGGGATGTCGTCGGCGTCAAGGTGTTGTACGACGACGTCACGCCGAACGGGGCGTTTCGCGCCATGTAGAAGAGCCCGTCGTCGAAGGTGACGGCGAGCGTGGTGGTGGCAGGCAGGTAGCCGGGCGCGCTGACTGTGATCGTGGTGGAGCCGTTGGTGTCGAGGCCGGTCACGGGGATCGTGACCAGGGCGGCGCCGCCGGTGGCGACGACGACGGGGCCGTCCACGACGCCGGGCGTTCCGTACCGGACCGAGACGCTGGCCGGAAGTTGCTCGCCCGGCGCCGGTGTGAGCTGGACGGCGAGGCGCGCGGTGTGACCGCTGCCGATCAGGTCCTCCGGGTCGAGGAAGGCGATGACGCCGGGGGTCGACGCGGCGTAGGCCGGGGAGGCGGTCGTGAGTGCGATGGCCGGGGCGGCCCAGGCGGCGGCGCCGACGATCGTCCGGCGTGTCGGGCGCGGATCCTGGCCGTTCGGGAAAGGTGTCGACATGGTCGGATTCTCCTCTGCATTCACATGGCATGAAACATAACAACAGTAAAAATTGTACGGATCGTGCGCTGATGCGCATCCGTCGCGAGGATGAGAATGGATGTCATGTCAACTTTTTTCGCCGAGTTCGGAATAGGCGCGGAATCCATGCGGTTGCATGTACCTGACAGCGTCCGACAGCGCAAGCTTCGAGCAAGGAGAAACCGAATGACCATCGACATCCCCGGATACAAGGCCGGCACCTGGACCATCGACCCCGCGCACAGCGAGGTGGGCTTCAGCATCCGCCACCTCATGATCAGCAAGGTCAAGGGCGTCTTCGAGAACTTCGACGCCACCTTCGTGACCGCAGAGAACCCGCTGGAGTCGACCGTCTCCGCGAAGGCCCACGTGGCCTCCATCAACACCAAGAACTCCGACCGCGACGCGCACCTGCGCACCGGCGACTTCTTCCTCGCCGAGGAGTTCCCGACCATCGACTTCGTCTCCACCGGCGTGCGCCACGAGGACGGCGAGTTCCTGGTCGACGGCGACCTCACGATCAAGGGCGTGACCAAGCCGGTCACCTTCGAGTTCGACTTCGGCGGCTTCGGCCAGGACCCGTACGGCAACTACAAGGCCGGCGCGACCGCGAAGACCAAGGTCAACCGTGAGGACTTCGGCCTCACCTACAATGCCGCGCTCGAGACCGGCGGCATGCTGCTCGGCGACGACGTCACCATCACCCTCGAGCTCCAGGCCGTGCTCGCACAGGCCTGACCCCCCTCTCTGAAGGGCACGTTGTTGTCACTTTTTCCCCGTGAAAGTGACAACGACGTGCCCTTCGGCGTTAACGGAAGTCGCGGGAGGTGGTGCGGATGGCGGTGTCCAGGGGCTCCAGGCGGTCGGCGATCACGTTGACCACGCCCTCCTCGCTGCGCTCCAGGATGCCGCGGATGATCATCGCGGGGGCCTGCCTGGCGACACGGCGGTAGCGGTTCCACACGCCGACGGGGCAGATGACGTTCACGAGGCCCGTCTCATCCTCCAGGTTGAGGAAGGTCACCCCCGCCGCCGTCGCCGGCCGCTGCCGGTGGGTGACCACGCCGCCCACCTCGATGCGCCGCCCCGACTCGGCGACCGAGAGCGTGTCCGCCGCCCGGACCCCGCGCGCCGTCAGTCCGGGGCGCAGGAAGCGGATCGGGTGGTCGTCGGTGGAGATCCCGGTGGCCCACAGGTCGCTCGCGAGCTGCTCGGCAGGGGAGAGCATCGGCAGCAGCGGCGGCTGCACCGTGATCGCGGTGCCCGCCAGGAACTCCGGGCGCTCCTGGGCGGCGTTGCCGGCCTCCCAGATCGCCTGCCGCGGGCTCAGCCCGAAGCCCTCGAAGGCGCCGGCCGCGGCGAGCGCCTCCAGCTGCGCCACCGTCAGCCCGACCCGGCGGGAGAGGTCGCTCAGGTCGCGGTAGGGCCCTGACGCCTCGCGCTCGGCCACGATCCGCCCCGCGAGCGTCTCGCCGATGGAGGTCACCCCGGCCAGGCCCAGCCGCACCGCGTGCCCGGCGTCGCGGCGGTGCGCGGCGAAGTCGAGCGGCACGGCGCGGTCGAAGCCGCCGACCGGGGGCTGGTCGTGCTCCAGGCACGGGTCGGTGCCGGTCGGTCCCTGCCGCGCCGGGTCGATCGCCTCCAGCAGCGGGAACACCCCGGAGAGCTGGATGTCGGGCCGGCGCACCACGACGCCGTGCCGGCGCGCGTCGGCCGTGAGCGTGCGCGGCGAGTAGAACCCCATCGGCTGCGCGCGCAGCAGCGCCGCGAGGAACGCGCCGGGGTAGTGCAGCTTCATCCACGAGCTGACGTAGACCAGCAGCGCGAAGCTGATCGCGTGACTCTCGGCGAAGCCGAAGTTGGCGAACGCCTCGATCTTCGCGTAGATCGCGTCGGCGTCGTCCCCGACGATCCCGTTGTGCGCCATCCCCTCGTAGAGCTTCGCCCGCAGCGCGCCGATCTTCTCGACCCCGCGCTTGGAGCCCATCGCCCGGCGGAGCAGGTCGGCGTCCTCCGCGGTGCAGTCGCCGACGGCGACGGCCATCTGCATGAGCTGCTCCTGAAACAGCGGAACGCCCAGCGTCCGCTCCAGCACCGGCTCCAGCGCGGGGTGCAGGTAGGTGACCGGCTCCTTCCCGAGCTTGCGGCGGATGTACGGGTGCACGGCGCCGCCCTGGATGGGGCCGGGCCGGATCAGCGCGATCTCGATCACGAGGTCGTAGAAGCTGCGCGGCTGCAGGCGCGGCAGCGTGCCGATCTGCGCACGGCTCTCCACCTGGAACACCCCGATCGAGTCGGCGCGGCACAGCATGTCGTAGACGCCGGCCTCCTCCTTCGGGATGCTGTCCAGCGTCCACGCCTCGCCGAGCGACGCCTCGATGGTGCGCATGGAGTAGTCGAGCGCGGAGAGCATCCCGAGCCCGAGCAGGTCGAACTTGACCAGGCCCATCCAGGCGCAGTCGTCCTTGTCCCACTGCAGCACGGTGCGGTTCTCCATGCGGGCGTGCTCGATCGGGCACACCTCGCCGACGGGCCGGTCGGTGAGCACCATCCCGCCGGAGTGGATGCCGAGGTGCCGAGGGAACTTCAGCACCTGCTGGGCCAGGTCGACCACGGCCTCCGGGATGTCGTGCTCGTCGGTGGTGGCGACCCGGCTCCACGAGTCGATCTGCTTGCTCCAGGCGTCCTGCTGCCCGGTGGAGTGGCCGAGCGCCTTCGCCATGTCGCGCACGGCGTTCTTGGGCCGGTAGGTGATGACGTTGGCGACCTGGGCGGCGTTGTGCCTGCCGTACTTGGCGTAGACGTACTGGATGACCTCCTCGCGGCGGTCGGAGTCGAAGTCGACGTCGATGTCCGGTTCCTCCTCGCGCATGGAGGAGAGGAAGCGCTCGAACGGCAGGTTGTACTTGATCGAGTCGACCGCCGTGATCCCGAGCAGGTAGACCACCGCCGAGTTCGCCGCCGAGCCGCGGCCCTGGCAGAGGATGCCGCGCTCGCGGGCGAACCGCACGATGTCGTGGACGATGAGGAAGTAGCCGGGGAAGTCCTTCGCCTCGATCACGTCGAGCTCGCGCTCGATGCGCTCCCGCTTGGCCGGGTCGCGGTCGAGGTCGGGATAGCGCTCTGCGGCGCCGCGCCAGGTGAGCTCGCGCAGCCAGCTCATCGGGGTGTGACCCTCCGGGACCTCCTGCTTCGGCAGCCGCGGCCGGGCGCTGCGCAGCCGGAACGCCAGGTCGTCGGCGATGTCCGCCGTGCGCTCCACGGCGCCGGGGTAGCGCGCGAACCTGGCGGCCATCTCCCGGCCGCTGCGCAGGTGGGCGGCGGCGGAGGCCGGCAGCCAGCCGTCCATCTCGTCCAGGCTGCGCCGGGCGCGCACCGCGGAGATCGCCGTCGCGAGCGGGTACTGGGCGGGCGTGGCGTAGTGGACGTTGTTGGTGGCGACGACCGGGAGGCCGAGCCGGCCGGCGATCCGGGCGAGCACGTCGTTGTCGGTGGTGTCGCGCGGGCCGCCCTGGTCGATCAGCTCCACCAGCACGTTGCCTGGGTCGAACAGCTCAGCCAGCCGGGCGACCTCCCGCTCGGCCGCCCGCTCGCCGTGCTCGGCCAGCGCGAGGCGCACGTCGCCCTTGCGGCAGCCGGTGAGCACCATCCACTCGCCGCCGGACTGCTCGGCGAGGCTCGGGAGGTCGTACACCGGCCGGCCCTTCTCCTCGCCGGCGAGCTGCCCGGCGGTGATGGCGGCGGCCAGCCGGTGGTAGCCGGACTGCTGCCGGGCGAGCAGGACGAGGTGGCTGCCCTCCGGGTCGGCCTCCCCGTTCTGCGGCCGGCTGAGCGAGAGCGACAGCTCAGCGCCGAACACGGTCTTCACGCGTTCGTAGGCCTCCGCGGCCTCGGCGAGCCGGACCACCCCGTACAGTCCGTCGTGGTCGGTGAGGGCGAGGCCGTGGAGGCGGAGCCGGGTCGCCTCCTCCAGCAGCTCCTCGGGCGCGCTGGCGCCGTCGAGGAAGCTGAAGGTGCTGTGCGCGTGCAGCTCGGCGTAGGGGACGTGGCCCTCGTCCGGTTCGTCGGACATGGGCTGCGCGACGTACTTCTGCCGCTTGCGCGACGACGGCCGCTCCGGCTGCTCCTGCTCGCTGACGCGCCGCCCGCTCAGCCGCCGCTCGAACTCGGCCCACGGGATCGGCGGGTTGTTCCAACCCATCACCCCCCGCGTCTCGGCGTCGCGGGGACGCAACACGCCGTCACTCGCCGGGGATTACGGCGTGTTGCGTCCCCTCGATGGCGGCGGAGGGGGCGGAGGAGGGGCGCGCTAGTCATAGCGGGCCTCGGCGAACCAGGCCGTGCCGGTCAGCGCGAGCAGCCAGGCCGTCCCGTCGGCGTCGACCAGCTGGAAGCGGTGCATGGCGCGGGCGAGCGTCGCATCCCACCAGCGCTCGCGCACCGGCCACGGGCCGGCCCAGGAGTCGACAGGGCGGGCATCGCGTGCCGAGCCTGTGGGGGAGAACGACGCGATCGGCGCGGTGACGTCGCCGCGGTCGGTGACCTCCACCGGCTCCCCGGACGCGCTCAGCACCGCCACCGGCCGCGGCACCTCGAACACCGTGGAGGGCGCCGGCGCAGGCAACGACCCCGGCCACGGCCGGTCGGAGCGGGCGACGCCCACCGGCCGGTCGCCCCACGGCACGAGCACTTGCCGGTCGGACAGCGCCCGGCCGCCGCCGATCGTCGCGGTGACGACGGCGTCGTGGCCGAGCATGCCCTGCACGCGGGTGAGGCCGTGGTGGATGCGCTCGTCCGCGCCGCCGCCCCACAGCCCGTCCTCGTGGTGGCCGATGTCGTCCACGGCCTCCGGCGCGACCGCGACCTTGGCGATCGGCGAGGCCAGCCCGGAGTCGATGGAGCCGGAGCCCTGCAGCTGCCAGCGCACCCGGTCGACCACGTCGGAGGCCGAGAACAGCCGGGGGTGCTGCCAGCTGCGCTCGCTCACCCGGCCGCGCTCGTCGGTGACCTCGATGCGCAGCGACGTGCACACCAGCCCGGCCTTGGTGAGCCCGGCCACGAACTGCTCGGCCGTGCCGCGGAACGCGAACGTCACCTGGTCGACCCGGTCGAGGGGAGGCTCGAACTCGATCGCGCGGTCCAGGACCTTCGGCGGGGTGCGCGGCACCACGGCGGCGCCGTCCATCCCGCTGGCGAGGTCGTGGGCGTGCTCGCCGCGCTCCCCGAACCGCTCCCGGACGTCCAGCCGGTCGAGCCGCGCCAGGTCGCCGAGGGTGCGCAGGCCCAGCCGGCGCAGCAGCGGGGTGAGCTCGGTGAGGCCTAGCTGGGCGACCGGCAGCGGGGCGAGGAAGGCGGGGGAGCCGCCGGGTGGGACGACGCGAACGCGGGGTGCGGTCTGCGCGATCCCGGTGGAGCGCGCCGCCTGCTCGGCGGCGAACGGCCCGTCGGCGATCCCGATCCGCACGTCCCCGAGCGCGAGGCCGAGCTCGTCCTCCAGCGTCTCCAGGCAGCGCAGCAGCTCGGCGGCCGCGGCCTCCTCGCCGCCGTAGTAGCGCGCAGGACCGCGCGCCCGCAGCACGCAGGTGCCCGGCCGCACCGCCTGGACGCCCGGCGTGATCTCCTCGATGGCGGTCAGCACAGGCTCGAAGGCGCGCGCGTCCAGCACCGGGTCGTAGAGGACGATCTCCAGCTGCGGGCAGCGCGACTGCGCCTCCCTGACCCGCAGCCCCCGGGTGACGCCGTCGGCGCGGGCGTGGGAGGAGCAGGCGAACACCATCCCCTTCTCGACCAGCGCCAGCGGCACGTCCGCCGGCAGCTCCAGGCGCTGCCGTGCGGCGATGACCGGCCAGTCGGGGCACCAGAGCACGATCGCGCGGGTGACCTGCCGCATCTAGCTCACCGCCTCCAGCCGCGTGGGCGCGGAGGCGCGGAACGTCTCGTCCACCGCGGGCAGCCAGAGCTCGGCCCTGCGCCGCGGCCCCGCCCCGCCGCGCGGCGCGGCCTCCACCGTCACCCGCCGGGAGGAGAGGTAGCCCGCGCCGGCGCCCAGGCCGTCCCAGCCGCTGCGGACGACGGAGAGCGCCGCCTCCGCCTGCGGCCAGTCGCCGGCGACGACGAGCGTGGCCTCCCGCTGCCGCAGCCGCGCGGTCAGCCGGGCGACGTCGCCGCTCTTCGGCCGCTCCGGGGGCGCGACGGCGATCACGCCGAGCACGTCGGCCATCGCGGCGGTGACCGTCAGCCATTGCGGCCCGGGATGCGGCACCAGCACGAGCCGCTCCAGGTCGATGCCGAACCGCCCGGCGGCCTCCGCCCCGAAGTCGGGCATCCCGACCACCCCGCACCAGGCGCCCGCGGCGCTCGGCCCGGCGAGCATCGCCATCAGGAGCGTGGTGGAGCCGTGCACCGTGTAGGCGGCGCCGGCCTTGAGCGCCCCGCCGGGCAGCAGCGCGGCGAGCGCGGGATGGGTCTCCAGCGTCCGCGCGTCGAGCTTCGTCGCCTGCATCTGGCGGATGCGCGACTGCAGCTCATGCACCTGCGCCCGGTCGGCGACCGGGTCGGGGAAGGCGGGTGCCACGGCAAGGGACATACCTCTATTTTCGAACACATGTTCGAATACCGCAAATGTATTCTGATGCGCTGAAGTGCGCGCGATCAGACCGCGTAGAGCCGGCGGGACTGGACGATGTCGGGCAGGTTGTACCGCTCCCAGTTCTCCCGCTTCACAAAGTACGAGTGGTCGAAGTAGCCCTCCCGCCGCCGCCAGTGCACCATCACGGGGAAGTGCGGAAGCTTCTGCGGGTCGAACTTCAGCCGGCTCGTCCAGTGCCGGGTGCCGTCAGCCAGCACGACGAGGTCCAGCCGGGTCCGCATCACGACCACGCCGCCCACCTTCGCCCGGATGGCCGCCCACTCGACGTCCGGCCGCTCGATGGCCGGGGTGTGCAGCAGCACGAGGAGCCGGATCCCCTGGCCCGCGGCGGCCGCCGACAGCGCCACGTTGCCGCCGTGGCTGTGCGCGAAGACCGTGTCCAGCCGGTCGTTCTGCGGCGAGACCCGGCGGGTCCAGACCGGGAGGTCGGCGGCGCCCTGCCCACGGTCCGCGTCCGAGTAGCCGCCGTTCCACATGAAGTAGTCAGGCCGGGAGTCGTACAGGTCGTCCCTGACCCGATCCCGGAGGAAGTCGTGCATCGGCGACCCCGGCACGTACCAGCCGTCGTCCTCCGCGACGAGACCCCAGGTGCCGTGGATGGTCGTGCTCACGCTCGCCCCGAGCGGCACAGGGGCGGTCGGTCCGGGCCCCGGCACGGGCGCCGGCCCCGGCTCCGGCACCGGCTCCGGCCCGAGCGCGGCGAGCGCGATCCCGCGCTCCAGTTCGTCGGAGGAGCCCGCGGCCGCGCTCAGGAGCTCGGCGCTGACCCGGAGCTCACCCCGCGACAGTCCCAGGAGCGAGGCCGCCGCGGCGGCGGCCTCGACCCCTCCCGCGCGCTGGCGCAGGTTGAGCAGGGCGAGCAGCACCTCCGGGCGGCGCGTGCCGTCGACCTCCTGCCACAGCAGCGACGCCGTCTCCGAGCTGCCCGGACCTCCGTCGAAGCCGGGCAGGCCCCGGTCGGCGAGCGCGATGTCGGTCGACTCGTCGAGCCGCTCCTGCGCGTACCGAACGGAGTCGACCTCCTTGCCTGCCGCAGCGAGCTGCGGGATCGCCAGCTCATCGCCCTCGTCCTGGAGCGCGGCCGCGGCCGCCGGGCTCCCGAACGCGTAGGTCGCCATCCCGAGGTACTGCGCCGCCCGCGACGCCAGCGCCGATGGCAGCTCGCTCTCGAAGGCCTCGACGCCAGGAAGCGGTTCGAGCTCGTCTGCCAGGTCGACGTCGGACACGTGGGACCCCCTCGTTTCGAGGCAGGATAGCGCCGCCGGAACCGACGGTGGAAGTGCCCGCCCCTACCGCGCCACCGGCTCCGTCACGAAGTCGATCAGCCGCTCCACCCGCCCGAGCAGCTCCGGCTCCAGGTCGGCGAACGTCCGCACCCGGCCGAGGATGAGCTTCCAGGCCCGCGCGATGTCCGCCTGCGTCTCGTGCGGCAGCCCGAGCGCCTCGCAGATCCCGTGCTTCCACTCGATGGAACGGGGGATGGCCGGCCAGGCCTCCAGCCCGACCCGCGCGGGCTTCACGGCCTGCCAGATGTCGATGTAGGGGTGGCCGACCACGAGTACGTGCGCGCCGAACGGCCCGCCGGCGACCTTCTCGGCGATCCGGCTCTCCTTGGACCCGGGGACCAGGTGGTCGACCAGCACGCCGACGCGGCGGCCGCGGTCCGGCGCGAACTCGCGCACGATCGCGTCCAGGTCGTCCACCCCCTCCAGGTACTCCACGACGACGCCCTCCACCCGGAGGTCGTCACCCCAGACCCGCTCCACCAGCTCGGCGTCGTGGCGGCCCTCCACGAAGATGCGGCTGGCGCGGGCGACGCGCGCCTTCTGCTCGCCGACCGCGAAGGACCCGGAGGCCGTGCGCCCACGCCCGGCCGGGGCGCGGCTCGGCACGACGAGCCGCACGGGCTCCCCGTCGATCAGGAAGGAGGCACTGAGGGGGAACACGCGCTTCGCCCCGAAGTAGTCCTCCAACTCGACGGTCTGCGCCTCCAGCCGCACGATCGCCCCGCAGAACCCGGTGCCGGCCTCCTCGACCACGAGGTCGCGCACGGCCTCCACGGTCGGAATGGTCTTGCGGCCGGCGTTCTTCCAGTCGGAGGCCAGCACATCGGAGCCGTAGCGGTCGTCGTCCATCACGTTGAAGGAGGGTAGGGGATGGGCGGGGTGGGGTGGGGGAGGCTCCCCGGGTGAGGGCGGGATGCGCGCCCCACCCGCCTCAATCGAAGATCCGCACCAGCCGCCAGCTCCGGTCGTCCGCGTCGTGCCGCACGTCGAACACGTGCGCCACCCCGCCGTCGCTGGTCGCCTGGAACCGCCAGCCGCCGATCTCCCGCGGCAGCGCGCCGACACCGTATCGGTGCTCGCCGAAGGGGCGCCACCACGCGCAGATCTCCGCCCACACTGTCGGGGTGTCGCTCACCCGGTAGCGCGTGGAGCGCCAGACCAGGCGGGTCGGGATGCCGTCCTCGGTGGTCCACACGGCCACCGCCTCGTCGATGTCGGTCATGGGCTCGGGTTCCTCTCGAATCGAACATATGTTCGAAATGCAAGTGTAAACCTGTCCGCTGACGCACGCACCCGGCAGTACCCCGGGGCACAAAAAAGTGCCTGGTTCCCTTTTTCTTTCGTTGCTGCAAACATGGAGGTCGCTGAAATACCGAAAGGAAGAATATGCCCGCCATCCTCCATGTGAACGCCAGTCCGCGCGCCGCCCACAGTCAGTCGCTGGCACTGGCCGAAACGTTCCTGGATGCCGTCGCCGAGCACGCGCCGGCTGTCGAGATCATCACCCTCGATCTCTTCGATCGCGGCGCATTGCCCGAATTCGGGATTGCCGCCGCCCAGGCGAAGATGGCGATCTTCACCGGCAACGACCAGACGGAGGAGCAGAGGGCCGCGTGGGCCGACGCGCGAGCCGTGTTCGACCAGTTCGCGAACGCGGACGGATACGTCTTCAACATCCCGATGTGGAACGCCGGCATCCCATACGTGCTCAAACAGTGGATCGACATCGTCACCCAGCCGGGCTGGAGCTTCGGGTTCGACCCCTCGGCAGGATATTCGGGCCTCATGGCCGGGAAGAAGGCCGTGGCGATCCATACCTCAGGCGTCTTCGCCCCGGGCGTGCCACCGGCGTTCGGCTCGGACTTCTCGGTGCCGTTCTTCGAGGATTGGCTCTCGTTCGTCGGTGTCACCGATGCCGATCATGTGAGGTTCGCCCCCACGGTACTCAACCAGGACCCCGAGCAGGCTCGTCGCGCCGCCGAACGCGAACTCCGGGCCCTGGTCGGCGATTTCAGCGCTCACGTCACGCTGGCGTAGGCCGCGAGTACCGACGTGAACGACGGAGACGATGGGGACCCTCGGGAGCTCGGTGACTGTTCTGCTCGACAGCTCCTGGCGGCGATCAGCAGCAAATGGGTGACGCTGGTCCTGCTCGCGCTGTCGAGCGACGACCTGCGGCACAGCGAGCTGCGCCGGCGCATCGGCGCCAGCCAGAAGATGCTGACCGCCACGCTGAGGGCTTTGGAGCGGGATGGACTCGTGCGACGGACTGTGACGCCGAGCGTGCCGCCCCGAACCGACTACGGCCTGACGGAGCGCGGCGCCTCGCTGCTCCCCGTGCTGGAGTCGATGAAGGCCTGGGCGGAGGCGAACATGGACGACGTCGCCGAGAGCAGGCGGCTGAATGATGAAGCCAAAGCCGGGTCCACGGTGATCGTCCCCCTGCCATACTGACCGCATGACAGACTTCGGGGATCCGTCGAACGCGTCGCTGCGCCTCAGCCACGACGAACGGGAGCGCGCCGTCGCCGCGCTGCAGTCGCACGCCACGCAGGGGAGGCTGAGCGAGGCCGAGCTGGAGGCGCGGGTCGCCGCCGCGCGGTCGGCGGTCACGCGCGGCGACCTCCAGCCGTTGTTCTCCGACCTCCCGGGCGTGCTGCGCCTGGATGGCGACGGCGCCGCACCGAGCGCCCCGGCCGCCGCCGCGTGGCAGGCGTCCCAGCCGGGGCCGAGCCCGTGGGGCTACCCGCCGGCGCCGGGCGAGCACGGCCGGCCGGTCACCCGCTGGGGGCTGCTCGTCGTCTCGATCATGCCGTTCGTCGCGGTCATCCTGTTCTTCGTGACCGGGATGGCCTGGGGCTACGCGTACAGCTGGCTGTGGTTCCTGCTCATCCCGCTCGCCGGCGCGCTCGTGTACGGCGTCGATGGGGGCCGGAGGCGCTGACATTCGGCACGAATGGCGGCTCTCGCGCCGTCATTCGCGCCATTCGGCACGAATGTCAGCCGACGGTCGCGCCGAACAGCAGTCCCAGTAGGTACGTCGCGGCCGCCGCGCCGTAGCCGATCGCGAGCTGCCGCAGCGCGCGCTTCAGCGGCGACGCGCCCGACAGCAGGCCGACGATCGCGCCGGTCCCGAGCAGCACCAGGCCGACGAGGACGGCGGCCACCACGATCGCGGCGGTGCCGGTCAGTCCGAAGATGAACGGCAGGATCGGGATGAGCGCACCGGAGGCGAAGAAGCAGAAGCTCGACACGGCGGCGCTCCAGCCGTTGCCGACGGCCTCGTGGTCGTCCTCCACGGCGCCGGGCACCGCGACCGGCGACGTGTACGCACCGAGCGTCGTCAGCACCTCGTGGGCGTGCTCCTGTGCCTCCGCCTGGTCCATGCCGCGCGCCCGGTAGACGAGCGTGAGCTCGTTCGCGTCCACGTCGAGGTGGGACAGTGCCGAGCTGGTCGCCGGGTTCGGGCTGGAGGCCTCCAGCAGCTCGCGCTGCGACCGCACGGACACGTACTCGCCCGCGCCCATCGACAGCGCGCCGGCGAGGAGGCCGGAGACGCCGGTGAGCAGCACGACGTGGCTCGGGACGCCGCTCGCGGCCACACCGAGGACGAGCGCCAGGTTACTGACCAGGCCGTCGTTGGCGCCGAACACGGCCGCGCGGAACGTCCCGGAGAGCCGCTGCCGGCCGCGGGCGGCGAGCGCGCGCACGACCTCCTCGTGCACCTGCTCGTCCGCCGCCATCTGCGGCGTGGCGTCGGCGTCGTCTGCGTACGGCGAGCGCGCCTCCGCCCGCTGCGCGAGCGCGAGCACGAACACCGAGCCGAACCGGCGGGCCAGGAAGCCGAGCATCCTGGTGCGGATGTCGCCCCGCAGCGGGCGGCCGACCTGATCGCCGAGGAGGTCGACCCAGTGCTGCTCGTGGCGGCGCTCGGCCTCCGCGAGCGCCAGCAGGATCTCCCGCTCCTCGCCCTCGCGGCGGCCGGCGAGGTCGCGGTAGACGGCGGCCTCCGCACGCTCGTCTGCAAGGTACTGGCGCCAGCGCTTGATGTCGGTGTGCGTCGGGGTGCGCGGGACGGGGGAGGGCTCGGGGGTGCTCATCGGGTGACGAGTCTACCGGCGGCCGCGAAACGGTCGCCCCAGACGGCGGCCAGCTCGCGGACCTCGGGAGGCCCCTCGATCGTGAACGGCGCGGCGACCGCGGCCAGCCCGAACAGCGCCCACTCGGGGGAGTCCGCGGTGATCCGGACGCGGGTGCGCGCCGTGCCGTCCGCCGCCGCGGCCTGAGGCGAGGCCTCCGCCCAGCGCCCGATGGCCTTCTCCACGTCGGCGAGCGGAGCCGCGATCACGGCGTCCACGACGAGGGACTCCACCGCCCCGGCGAGCGACTCGCGCACGTACTCGGCGGCGTCGGCCGCCGGCAGCGTCCGCGGCCGGAACCGCGCCCCGGTCGGCCGCGGCTCGGCCATCCGGTCGAGCCGGAAGCTGCGCCAGTCGAACCGGCCGAGGTCGTACGCGACGAGGTACCAGCGCCGCCCGACCGACACCAGCCGGTGCGGCTCCACCGTGCGCTCCGAGGCGTCCCCGTCTCGCCGCACGTACGAGAAGACCAGCCGCTCCTCGTCGCGGCAGGCCTGGGCGACGACGGTGAGCAGCTCGGCGTCGACCACGGGGCCGGGCCGCAGCTCGGAGGCGAGCGTGGCGACGCGGAGGGCGTCCACCCGGCGGCGCAGGCGCGGCGGCATGACCTGCACCACCTTGGCCAGCGCACGGACGGACGCGTCCGCGACCCCGGCGACACCGCTCTGCGCGGCGGCGCGCAGACCGACCGCGAGCGCCACGGCCTCCTCGTCGTCGACCACGAGCGGCGGCAGGGAGGCACCGGCGGCGAGCTGATAGCCGCCGGCGACGCCGCGCGTGGCGTCGACCGGATAGCCGAGGTCGCGCAGCCGCTCCACGTCGCGCCGGAGCGTGCGCGGCGACACCTCCAGACGGTCGGCGAGCTCCTGGCCCGGCCAATACCGGTGCGTCTGCAGGAGCGACAGGAGTTGGAGGGTGCGCGAACCGGTGCTGGCCATGCGCCCAGTCTGCCGTGTTAACCGGTCAGGATGTGGCCGCTATCGCAGGTCGTCCGTGTCGGAGTCCCGCGGGAGGAGGGCGGGGGCGCCGCGCTGGGACAGGGTCAGCACCGCCTCCGCGACGTGCTCGTTGCGCTCCAGCGACTGCGCGACCGCGTACAGGTCGTCGGCGACGTCCGCCTCCCGGTCGTCGCCCACCAGGTCGACGGCCGCGACCAGGAACACCCGCTCCGGTCCCACATACTCCAGGTGCAGGTAGGTGACCCGCTCGACCTCGGGGTGCTGGAGGATCGCGGTGAGCGCCGCCTGCTGCACCCGGTCCGGAGCCGGCTCGCCGAGCAGGAAGCGGCGGTTCCGGTCGATGAGCACGACCGCGACGACCGCCAGCAGGATGCCGACCAGGATGGAGCCGACCGCGTCGTACACCGCGTTGCGGGTGAGCTCGTGCAGCAGCACCCCGAGGAAGGCGATCACGAGCCCGATCAGCGCGGCGGCGTCCTCCGCGAAGACTGCGCGCAGCGTCGGGTTCGACGTGCTGAGCACGTGTTCCAGCGTCCCGGTGTCGCGCTCGGCCGCCATCGACCTGGCCTGGCGGAAGGACTGGGCGAACGAGATGCCCTCGAACACGAAGGCCACGGCGAGCACGATGTAGTTGATGAGGTAGTCGCTGTCGGGCTCCCCGGTGCCGAGCTGCGAGAACCCGTGCAGGATCGACACGACGGCTCCCGCCGTGAACAGCCCGACGGCGGCGAAGAGCGACCAGACGTACGCCTCCCGGCCGTAACCGCTGGGGTGGAGGTCGTCGCTCGGCCGGCCCGCGCGCCGCTCGGCCTGCAGCAGGAAGACCTCGTTCCCGGCATCCGCCCAGGAGTGCGCGGCCTCCGCCACCATCGACGCGGACCCGGTGATGATCGCCGCGACCGTCTTCGCGAGCGCGACCACGATGTTGGCGCCGAGCGCGAGCAGCACAGTGAACAGACTCTCCCCGGAGCGCTTACGGTTCGCCATGCCCGCCACACTACGACTGAAGGCCCCGATCTTTCGATCGGGGCCTTTGTCGTCGGTGTCCGAGGGGGGACTTGAACCCCCACGCCCTATACGGGCACTAGCACCTCAAGCTAGCGCGTCTGCCATTTCCGCCACCCGGACGGGTGTTTTCCGGCCGCCGAAGCTTCCGGCTGCCGAAGAAAGACATTAGCACGAAACCGACTTCCGCTCTGACATCGTCGCGCACCCCGGGCGTGGCGGGACGGGCCGCCCGGTAGCGTGGGGGGATGACCGACTCCACCGACACCGCCGCGTCCGGGCTGGACGAGACCGCGATCATCGCGCGCGACCTGATCCGCTTCGACACCACCAACTACGGCGAGGGCCGGTCCAACGGCGAGACCGAGGCCGCCGAGTACGTGGAGGCGCGGCTGAGCGCGATGGGCCTGTCCCCGCAGCTCTTCGAGTCCGACCCCGGCCGCACCAGCGTGGTCGCCCGGGTGCAGGGGCGCAACCCCGCCAAGCCCGCCCTCGTGGTGCACGGCCACCTCGACGTCGTCCCCGCCGACCCGCGCAACTGGTCGGTCGACCCGTTCGGCGGCGTCGTCAAGGACGGCCTGCTCTGGGGCCGCGGCGCGGTCGACATGAAGAACATGGACGCGATGATCCTGACCGCGGTCGGCGACATCCTGGCCGCAGGGGAGCAGCCCGAGCGCGACCTGGTGCTCGCCTTCTTCGCCGACGAGGAGGACGGCGGCCGGCGCGGCTCGCACTTCCTGGTGGAGACCCAGCCGCAGCTCTTCGCCGGCGCCACGGAGGCCATCA
Source organism: Microbacterium sp. X-17 (assembly GCF_039615055.1). Classification (NCBI taxonomy): domain Bacteria; kingdom Bacillati; phylum Actinomycetota; class Actinomycetes; order Micrococcales; family Microbacteriaceae; genus Microbacterium; species Microbacterium sp. X-17. The sequence goes on along the minus strand of NZ_JBDHNI010000001.1, from coordinate 1,734,759 downwards.
GCGAGGTCGGCGGCTACTCCATCGACCTCGGCGGACAGCGCGCCTACCTGCTGCAGACCGGCGAGAAGTCCCTGGTCTGGATCAAGCTGATCGCCCGCGGCCGCGCCGCGCACGGCTCCCGCCTCATCCGCGAGAACGCGATCACCCGGCTCGCCGAGGCCGTCCTCGCGATCGGCCGGCGCGAGTGGCCGATCCAGCTCACCGACACCACGTCCCGGCTGATCGCCGAGCTCGGCCGGCTGCTCGACGTCGATCCGGAGCGGGTCGGCCCCGACGAGGTGGTGCTGCGCACCGGCACCGCGGCGGGCTTCATCCTCGCGACCCTGCGCGCCACCAGCAACCCGACGCTCCTGGACGCCGGCTACAAGCACAATGTCATCCCCGACACGGCGGAGGCGCTCATCGACATCCGCACCCTGCCCGGCGACGAGGACCGCGTGCTCGCCGAGGTCCGCGAGCTGGTCGGCGACGACGTGGAGGTGCAGATCATGCACCGCGACATCGGCCTGGAGGCGGAGTTCGGCGGCGACCTGGTCGACGCCATCACCGGCACCCTGGAGCGGCACGATCCGGGCGCTCCCGTGCTGCCGTACCTGCTCTCCGGGGGCACCGACAACAAGGCGCTCAGCCTGCTCGGGATCACCGGCTACGGCTTCGCGCCGCTGCGACTGCCGAGCGACCTCGACTTCCCCGGGATGTTCCACGGGGTCGACGAGCGGGTCCCGCTGGAGGCACTAGTGTTCGGCAGGTCCGTCCTGCGCGACCTGCTGCGCAGCTACTGAAAGAGCCTTCGTGGAATTCCTCAACGCCCTGATCCTGGGTGTCGTCCAGGGACTCACCGAGTTCCTGCCGATCTCCTCCAGCGCCCACATCCGCATCGTCGGGACGCTGCTGGGGACCGGCGCAGACCCCGGCGCCCGCTTCACCGCGATCATCCAGCTCGGCACGGAGGCCGCCGTGCTGCTGTACTTCTGGCGCGACATCGCCCGTATCGTCACTCGCTGGTTCCAGGCCCTCCTCGGCCGCATCCCGCGCAACGACCCCGACGCGCGGATGGGCTGGCTGGTCATCGTCGGCAGCGTCCCGATCGTGGTGCTCGGCCTGCTGTTCCAGGACGCGATCGAGACCACCTTCCGGTCGCTCTGGATCGTGGCGACGACCCTCTTCGTGTTCGGCGTCCTGCTCGGGATCGCAGACTGGGTGGGAGCGAAGACCCGCCGCCTGCGCGAGCTCACCTGGGGCCACGGCATCATCTTCGGTTTCGCCCAGGCGCTCGCCCTCATCCCCGGCGTCTCGCGCTCGGGCGGCACGATCACGGCCGGGCTGTTCATGGGCTACCAGCGCCGCGCGGCCGCGCGGTACTCGTTCCTGCTTGCCATCCCCGCGGTCTTCGGCAGCGGCCTCTACCAGCTCTACAAGGCGTTCAAGGAGCCGTGCACCGCGGCACTCGAAGCCGCGGGCACCTGCACCGCGGAGGTCTTCGGCCCCGTCGAGACGGCCGCCGCGACGGTCGTCGCCTTCGCGGTCGGGCTCGTCGTGATCGCCTTCTTCATGGGCTACATCTCGCGGCGCAGCTTCCTGCCGTTCGTGATCTACCGCATCGCGCTCGGCGTGCTGCTGATGATCCTGCTCGGCACAGGCGTGCTGGCCGCCTGACGCCGTCCCGACACGCCCGGGGAGCCGGAGCGGCCGGGTGAATTCACGCGGGAATCAGCCCCGGCGCGGGTCGTCGCCCGCCTTGCCGTCGCGTCCGTCCCTGCCGTCGCGCCCGTCGCCGCGGCGGCGGAGGTAGCGCTCGAACTCCTGCGCGATCGCCTCGCCGCTCGCCTCGGGGGAGTCGACGGTGTCGCGCGCCTGCTCCAGCTGCTGGATGTAGGCGGCCATCTCCTCGTCGTCGGAGGCGAGCGCGTCGATCCCCGCCTCCCAGGCCGCGGCCTCCTCGACCAGCGCCCCGCGCGGGATGGTGACGTCGACCAGCTCCTCCAGCTTGTCGATGAGCGCCAGCACGGCCTTCGGGCTCGGCGCGTTGTGCACGTAGTGCGGCACGGACGCCCAGATCGAGACGGTCGGGATGCCGACGTCCTCCGCCCCCTCGGCGAGCGCGCTGAGGATGCCGACCGGCCCCTCGTAGGTGGAGCGCTCGATCCCGAGCTCGGCCCGGACGGCGGCGGACTCGCTGGTGGCGAAGACGGAGATCGGGCGGGTGTGAGGGACGTCGGCGAGCATCGCGCCGAGGAAGACGATCACGCCGATGTCCTCGGCGAGCGCCGCGTCCATGATCTCGGCGGTGAAGCTCTTCCAGCTCCGCGACGGCTCCGTGCCGAGCAGCAGGAAGATGTTGCCCGCGTTGTCGCCGGTCACGTCCAGCTCGGCGTCGCCCGCGAGCGCGTCGCCGACGCGGCCGGGGCGCGCAGGGCCCATCACGACAGCGGACGGCCAGACCAGGCGTCGGCGGCCGTCATCATCGGTGACGACCGGACGGTTGAACTGGAAGTCGAAGTAGAGCTCCGGGTCCACCTCGGCGATCGGGACGACGTCGAGCTGCTCCTTGAGCGTCTTGACGGCGCCGCTCGCCGCTTCGCCTGCGTCGTTCCATCCTTCGAAGGCCACCACCAGGATGCGCCCGCCGAGGATGTTCTTCGCGTCAGTCACGTGGCCTACTCGTCCTCTCGTCGGCTGGCCGGTCGGCCGCCGTTCTCACCAGGATAGGCCCCGACCCCGTCGCGATAGACTTGCCGGTCGTGACCGATCTGACCACGCACCCGCTGCCGGCCGCTGTCTTCTGGGACATGGACGGCACCCTCGTCGACACCGAGCCGTACTGGATGGCCTCCGAGCAGGAGCTCGTCGGCTCGTTCGGCGGCGTCTGGACGCACGACGACGGGCTGCTGCTGGTGGGTCTCGGGCTGTGGAACTCGGCCGAGATCCTGCGCTCGCGCGGCGTGGAGCTGGAGCCCGACGAGATCGTGCACTGGCTGACCGAGCGGGTGCGGCAGAAACTCGCCGAGCAGGGCGTCCCGTGGCGTCCGGGCGCGCGGGAGCTGCTCCGCTCGCTGCGCGACGAGGGCGTGCGCACGGCGCTGGTGACCATGTCGGTCCGCAGCATGGCGGAGCAGATCGTCGCGGCCATCCCGTTCGACGCGTTCGACATCATCGTCAGCGGCGACGAGGTCACCGACCCCAAGCCGCACCCGGCGCCGTACCTGCGCGCCGCCGAGTTGCTGGGCGTCAAGCCGGGCGACGCGGTCGCGATCGAGGACTCCCTGGTCGGGCTGTCGTCCGCCGTGGCCTCCGGCGCCGCGACGATCGGCGTGCCGCACATCGTGCCGCTGCCGGAGTCGGACGAGCACACCCTGTGGGACACGCTGGAGGGCCGCACGGCCGGGGACATCGCGGCCGTTGCCGCCGGGCGGCGCGCCGCTATCGATCAGGAGGATGCACGATGACCGAAGAGCGACGCAATTCCGGCCCGTTCCGGGTGGGCGACCGCGTCCAGCTGACCGGCCCCAAGGGCCGCATGAACACGATCACGCTGGAGCCGGGCAAGCTGTTCCACAGCCACCGCGGCGTCCTCGCGCACGACGCCATCATCGGACTGCCGGACGGCTCGGTGGTCGTCAACAACGCCGGCGTCGAGCACCTGGCGCTCCGCCCGCTGCTGAACGACTTCGTGATGTCCATGCCCCGCGGCGCAGCGATCATCTACCCGAAGGACGCCGCGCAGATCCTCGCCCTGGCCGACATCTTCCCCGGCGCGACGGTCGTGGAGGCCGGCGTCGGCTCCGGCGCCCTGTCGCTCTGGCTGCTGCGCGCGATCGGTCCGCAGGGCCGCCTGCTGTCGTTCGAGCGCCGCGAGGAGTTCGCCGACGTGGCGCGCGCCAACGCCGCGACCTTCCTCGGCAGCGACCCGGAGAACTGGACCGTCACGGTCGGCGACCTCCAGGAGGAGCTGACCGCCGCCGTCGAGCCCGCGAGCGTCGACCGCGTCGTGCTCGACATGCTCGCGCCGTGGGAGACCCTCGACGCGGTCACCGCCGCGCTCAAGCCCGGCGGTGTCGTGCTCTGCTACGTCGCGACCGTCACCCAGCTCTCCCGCGTCGCCGAGGCGATCCGGGCCACCGGCCACTACACGCACCCGCAGTCGAGCGAGACGATGGTCCGCGGCTGGCATGTGGAGGGCCTCGCCGTGCGGCCGGACCACCGGATGATCGCCCACACCGGCTTCCTGATCACCGCGCGCCGCCTCGCGCCGGACACCGTCCTCCCTGAGCTCAAGCGCCGCCCGTCGAAGAGCGACTACGACGACGCCGACGTCGAGGCCTGGACGCCGGGCGCGCTGGGGGAGCGGCAGTCCAGCCCGAAGAGCCTGCGCAAGCGGATGCGGGAGGCCGCGGCCAGCGCGACGCTCGCGCGCGAGGGCGGCGCCGACGCGTCAGGTGACGAGCGCGACCCGCACGTCGACTAGCATGGTTCAGGTCGTGAGGCGCGTCGCCTGACGCGACAACCCCCACCGCTCGCATCGCAAATGCCCGCATCGAAAGAGGACCCGTGCGCAGAGCTACCGCACTCGGAAGATCGTCCGTCGCCCTCCTCGCCGTCGGCATCGTCGCCGCGGCGCTGACCGGATGTTCGTCCAACCCGAACGCCGACTGCGGCTCCGCCCTGAAGAGCGGGCAGGCGTCGGACCTGGTGAAGGCCTCCGGTCCGATCGGCAAGGAGCCGAAGATCAGCTTCCCGACGCCGGTCGACACCACGACCTCCGAGCGCACGATCCTCACCACGGGCAGCGGCCAGCCGGTGATCAACGGCCAGATGGTCGAGATCCAGTACACGCTGCTCGACGGCCAGACCGGCCAGGTCGGCGAGAAGGGCAGCTACGGCGGCGACACCACGCCGATCACGATCGGCAACTCCAACGCGGCGATCAGCAAGGGCCTGCTCTGCGCCCCGGTCGGCTCGCGCGTCGCGGTCGCGATCTCGCCGAAGGACTCCGGCGGGGCCGGCTCGGGCAACACGACCATCCTCGTCGCCGACATCGTGCACGCCTACCTCCCGGCGGCCAACGGCGCCGTCCGCCCCTCCGTCTCCGGCTTCCCGACCGTCGTGCTCGCGCCGACCGGCCAGCCGGGCATCACGATCCCGTCCTCCGGCGGCGCGCCCAAGACCGTCCGCACCGAGACGCTCAAGCAGGGCGACGGCGAGGAGGTCAAGGCCGACTCGCAGGTCGTCCTCCACTACACCGCGGTCGGCTGGGACCAGAAGAACGTCGTGATGAGCAGCTGGCAGAGCAAGTCGCCCGACATCGTGGCGATGAGCACCGGCCAGAGCGCGCTCAACCAGGCGCTGCCGCAGGAGGTCCTGAAGCCGCTGGTCGGCCAGAAGGTCGGCTCGCAGCTCGTCATCGAGGCCCCCGCGAACGGCAACGTCCCCGCCGCGGCCTGGGTGGTCGACATCCTCGGAGTCCGCTGAGTCCCGACTAGGATGGTCGGGTGCCCCGATCCTCGTCTTCGCCCGCGCGCGTCCCGGTCGAGGAGCGTCTCTTCAGCCTCGTGCTGGCGCTGCTCGCGACCGAGAACGGCCTGACGAAGAACGAGATCCTCTCGACCGTCCAGGGCTACCGCCAGCGCTACGAGTCGCACGGCGACAACAGCAGCCTGGAGCGCCAGTTCGAGCGCGACAAGGACGACATCCGCGAGCTCGGCGTGCCGCTGGAGACGGTCGAGTCGCCGGAGGCCGCGGGCAACAACCAGCTGCTGCGCTACCGCATCCCGAAGGGCGCATACGACCTCCCGGCCGACGTGGTGTTCTCCCCGATGGAGATCACCCTGCTCGGCCTCGCCGCCACAGTGTGGCGCGAGGGCTCGCTGTCGGGGGAGTCGCGCCGCGCGCTGATGAAGCTGCGCTCGCTCGGCGTGGAGGCCGACGAGCCGGTCGTCGGCTACGCACCGCGCCTGCGTGCCCGCGAGAGCGCCTTCGAGCCGCTGAGCCAGGCGCTGGAGCGCAACGCGATCGTCCAGTTCCCCTACCTCAAGCCCGGTGAGAGCGCGTCGCGCGTGCGCACGGTCGCGCCGCTCGCGCTCGTGCAGCACCAGGGTCGCTGGCACCTGCAGGGCATCGACCAGGAGGCCGGCGGCTCGCGCACCTTCCTGCTCTCGCGCATGGTCGGGCCGGTCAAGGTCACGAACCGCACATTCACGCCGGAGGGCGACGACTTCGCCGAGCGGGCGCTGGAGGACCTGGAGCGGATCTGGGCGGCGAACGTCGCCGAGATCGAGGTGACGGCGGGCACCGACGCCGCGACCCGGCTGCGCAAGCGCTACGGCGATGCGGTCCCGGCCGAGCACGAGGGCGCGGCCTTCCGGCTCACGGTGAACTTCTCGGACATCAACATCCTCGCCGACCAGCTCGCGGCCTTCGGCCCGGAGGTGCTGGTGCTGGCCCCGGAGGAGCTGCGCGGCAAGGTGGTCGAGCGGCTGGTGGCGGTGGCCGAGGCGCACGAGGGCGTCGCGGACGCGGGGGAGGGGAACGCCCGTGGCTGAGCGCAGGCGCCCGATGCAGGCCCAGGACAAGCTGGCCTTCCTGCTCGCCCTGGTCCCGTACCTGATGGACCGCGACCGGGTCACCGTCGCGGAGGCGGCCGAGCACTTCGGCGTGGACGAGGAGAGCATGCGCGACGCCGTGCGGCTCATCGCCGTCTCCGGCATCCCGGGCGAGACGAACGCCTACCAGCCGGGCGACCTGTTCGACATCTCCTGGGACGAGTTCGAGGAGAACGACCGCATCGTCCTCACCCACCAGGTCGCGATCGACGACTCGCCGCGCTTCTCCGCGCGGGAGGCCGCCGCGCTGATCGCCGGCCTCCAGTACCTCACCGCGCTGCCGGAGAACGCCGACCGCGACGTGATCGGCTCGCTGATGGCCAAGCTGGCCCGCGGCGCGTCCGCCGCGCCGAGCCAGGTCGCCGTCGCCCGCTCCGAGTCGGACGAGGCCCTCGCGACCATCCGCGAGGCCGTCATCGCCGGCACCCAGCTCGAGTTCGACTACCTCAACTCGCGCGGAGAGCGGGAGCGCCGCCGCGTCGACCCGCTGCGGGTCGAGTCCGTCGACCAGGACTGGTACCTGCGCGGCTGGGACCACCTCCGCACCGCGATCCGCACCTTCCGCCTCGACCGCATCGACGGCCTGATGACGACGAAGGAGCCGATCACCTACCGGCCGGGCGACCTCAAGCTGCCTGAGACGCTCTTCGAGGGCACGCCGGAGGACCAGCTGGTCACCGTCGAGGTGTCCGCGTCCGCGATCCCGCTCATCGAGGACTACATCCCGGAGGGCGCAGCGCGCGAGGAGCGCGACGGCGTCATCCGCACGAGCGTGCGCGTCGCCCACTTCCACGGCCTCAAGCGCCTGGTCGCCGGGCTCGCCGGCGTGCTCACCGTGCTCGACCCTCCCGAGGCCCGCCGGCTCGTCGCCGAGTGGGCGCGTGCGGGCGCCGACCGCTACCGTTAGGCTCCCTGCATGCCGTGGTGGTCGTGGGTCGTCATCTGGGTCGTGCTCGTGCTCGGCCTCCTCGGCATGCTCGCGTTCTTCGCCTGGTGGCTGTTCCGCAAGGTCATGGCCGCCGGCCGCGAGGCGAGCGCGCTGATCGAGAAGGCGGACATCCTCAGGCAACGCTCGGATGACATGCGGTACACTGAGTTTCACAGCGCCGTCTTCGCGGATGCGGACCTGCTCCGCGCACAGCGGGAACAAGCCGTCGCCGACCGTCAGGTCGCACGGCAAGCTCGCAGAGACAGCCGGGTTCGGCGCGGTAAAATACTCGTCAGGGCGGATCCGTTCCGCTACTCGTACTTGAACAGAAGGACGTAAATCATGCTCGGCGGCCTCACCGGATGGCACCTGCTCATCATTCTCGCGGTCATCCTCCTTCTCTTCGGTGCGCCCAAGCTTCCCGCCCTCGCGAAGAGCATCGGCCAGTCCATGCGCATCTTCAAGGGCGAGGTCGACGAGATGAAGAAGGACGGCAAGGACGACGGCGCGAACACCGACGCGTCGACCGCCGCCCCCAGCGCTTCCGCGCCTACCACTACTGCGCCGATTAACGACTCGACCGAGTCCAAGCCGAAGCAGTAGCTGCGTGGCCTCCACCAAGCGAGGCAAGAACCGCGAAGGCCGGATGTCGCTGGCCGAGCACTTCGTCGAGCTTCGTAAACGTCTGTTCCGCGCTGCGATCGGCCTGCTGGTCGGCGCGGTCGTGGGCTGGATCCTCGCCGGTCCCGTGATGGACGCGCTGCGTGCCCCCATCACCGAGATCGCGAAGCAGCAGGGCCGCGAGGCGCTGCTGAACTACGGCAGCATCACCGGCGCCTTCGACCTGAAGATGCAGATGGCGATCACCATCGGCGTGATCGTCTCCAGCCCGATCTGGCTGTGGCAGATCTGGGCGTTCTTCGTGCCCGCGCTTACGCGCAAAGAGCTCAAGTACGCGTTCGGCTTCTTCTTCACCGCGGTGCCGCTGTTCATCGCGGGAGGCGTGGCCGGCTGGCTGCTCGTGCCGCACATGGTCAGCCTCCTGACCAGCTTCGCGCCGGAGCAGGACGCGGCGATCATCGACGCTAAGACCTACATCGACTTCGTGACCAAGCTCGTCCTCGCGGTCGGCGTCGCCTTCGTGCTCCCGGTGTTCCTGGTGCTGCTCAACTTCGTCGGCGTGCTGAGCGCCAAGTCGATCATCGCCTCCTGGCGCTGGGCGATCATCATGATCGCGCTCTTCACCGCCATCGCGACGCCCGCGGCCGACGTGCTCTCGATGTTCCTGCTGGCCGTGCCGATGGTGCTGCTCTACTTCGGCGCCTACGGAGTCGCCTGGCTGCACGACCGCCGCGCGGCCAAGGCGGCGATGCGGCTGGAGGCCGAGCTCGCGGCATAGGCTGGTCGCGTGACCGACCAGCAGCAGCTCTCCCCGGCCGAACGCTTCGCCGCCTCGCGGCAACGGGCGCAGCAGCCCGTGCTGGAGACGTTCCGGGCGGGGCTGCGCTTCGACCTGGACCCGTTCCAGCGCGAGGCGTGCGCGAGCCTGGAGAACGGCCGCAGCGTGCTCGTGGCCGCCCCGACCGGTGCGGGCAAGACCATCGTCGCCGAGTTCGCGGTGTTCCTCGCCATGCGCGAGGCCAACGCGAAGGTGTTCTATACGACGCCGATGAAGGCGCTGAGCAACCAGAAGTTCCAGGAGTTCGTCGAGGCCTACGGGCCGGAGTCGGTCGGCCTCCTGACGGGCGACACCAACATCAACTCGCACGCCCGCATCGTGGTGATGACCACCGAGGTGCTCCGCAACATGCTGTACGCGGACTCCGACCTCCTCGGCGATCTGGCCTACGTGGTGATGGACGAGGTGCATTACCTGGCTGACCGGTTCCGCGGGGCCGTCTGGGAGGAGGTCATCATCCACCTGCCGCAGGCGGTGCGGATGGTTTCCCTCAGCGCCACGGTCTCCAACGCCGAGGAGTTCGGCGACTGGCTGCAGGCGGTGCGCGGCGACACCGACGTGGTGGTCTCCGAGGAGCGCCCGGTGCCGCTGGAGCAGCACATCCTGATGCGCACCAAGCTGATCGACCTGTTCGACTCGTCCGGGCTGGCGGCGACCAACCGAGTGAATCCGGAGCTCGTGCAGATGGCGCGGTATGGCGGCCGGGTGCTCTCCAGCCGGCAGACGCGCGACGTCGGGCGCTACCACTCGCGCGGCGGCCGCCCCGACACCTTCCGGATGAACCGCGCGGACTTCGTCCGGATGCTGAACGAGCACAACCTCCTCCCGGCGATCTTCTTCATCTTCAGCCGCAACGGCTGCGACGCCGCCGTCCGCCAGACCCTGCGCGAGGGCGTACGGCTCACCGAGCAGCGCGAGCGCGACGAGATCCGCGCCATCGTCGAGGAGCGCTGCCGCACCCTGCTGGACGAGGACCTCGCCGTGCTCGGCTACTGGGAGTGGCTGGAGGGCCTGGAGCGCGGCGTCGCGGCCCACCACGCCGGCATGCTGCCCGCCTTCAAGGAGGTCGTGGAGGAGCTCTTCCGCCGGAAGCTGGTCAAGGTGGTCTTCGCGACCGAGACGCTGGCGCTGGGCATCAACATGCCCGCACGCACGGTCGTGCTGGAGAAGCTGGAGAAGTTCAACGGCGAGGCGCGCGTGCCGATCACGCCGGGGGAGTACACCCAGCTCACCGGCCGCGCTGGGCGCCGCGGGATCGACGTCGAGGGGCACTCCGTCATCCAGTGGGAGGACGGCCTCGACCCGCAGTCGGTCGCCTCGCTGGCCTCCCGCCGCAGCTATCCGCTCAACTCGAGCTTCCGGCCCACCTACAACATGGCCGTCAACCTCATCGATCAGTTCGGGCGGGTGCGCACCCGCGAGATCCTGGAGTCGTCGTTCGCGCAGTTCCAGGCCGACCGCGCGGTGGTCGACCTCGCCCGCAAGGTGCGCCAGCAGGAGGAGTCCCTCGCCGGTTACGAGAAGGCCATGGAGTGCCACCTCGGCGACTTCCGCGAGTACTCGCGCATCCGCCGTGAGCTCAGCGACTTGGAGAAGAAGGGTCAGCGCATCGAGAACGCCTCCAAGGCCGACCGCGAGCGGCGCCAGCGTCAGCTCGCCGCGCTGCGGAAGCGGATGCGGGAGCACCCCTGCCACCGCTGCCCCGACCGCGAGCAGCACGCCCGCTGGTCGGAGCGCTGGTGGAAGCTCAAGCGCGACACCGACCGGCTCAGCGCCCAGATCCAGTCCCGCACGGGAGCGGTCGCGAAGGTCTTCGACCGCGTGTCCGACGTGCTGCTGGAGCTCGGCTACCTGGCCGAGGAGGACGGCGAGACGGTGCTGACCGTGCACGGCCGCACGCTCAAGCGCATCTACGGCGAGCGGGACCTGCTCGTCGCCGAGTGCCTGCGCCGCGGCTACTGGAAGGAGCTGGACGCCGCGGGCCTCGCCGCGATGGCGTGCGCGCTGGTCTTCGAGCCGCGCCGTGACGACGGTCTCGCGCACGACCGCAACCTCCCGCGCGGCGCCTTCCGCCCCGCCCTGGACCGCACCACCGACCTCTGGGCCCGGCTGGACGACCTGGAGCGCGACAACCGCCTCCCGGGCAGCGAGCCGGTCTCCACGGCGCTGGCGCTGGCGATGCACCAGTGGGCGCGCGGTGCGGCGCTGGACGTCGTGCTGCGCGAGGCCGACATGGCCGCCGGCGACTTCGTGCGCTGGGCGAAGCAGACGATCGACCTCCTGGACCAGCTCTCGCTGGTCGCGCAGGGCAACGTCGGACGCACGGCACGGCAGGCGCTGGAGTCGATCCGCCGTGGCATCGTCGCGTACTCCGCCGTTGCCTGAGCGCACGGGAGCGGCGCCTGTGCGGGACACAGGGCCGGATGCCTTAAGCTCTCCCTTCGTGACCCGACGCCCACGCGCGCCCCGACGGCGGCCGCCCCTGCCGGCAGCGCCGCTGCCGCTCTGGCTCGCGATCGTCGTGGGCGTCGGAGCCGGGCCCGTCCTCGCCGCGGGCTTCCCGGGGCAGAACCTGTGGCCGCTGACGTTCGTCGGCATCGGGATGGTGCTGCTCGCGCAGCGCGGCCGCACATCCGGCGCCGCGTTCCTCGTCGGCTGGCTGGCGGCCGAGGCGTTCTACCTGGTGCATGTGTCGTGGACGTCGCTGTACCTGGGGCCGGTCCCGTGGGTCGCGCTCTCCACGCTCGAAGCGTTGTTCTGGGGCGCGGGCGGCATCCTCCTGACACTGGCGTACCGCTGGGTGCCGCGGGCCTGGCCGGGGATCGCGGGACGTCTGGGGCTGGTGCCCGTCGTCGTCGCGGGACTCTGGGTGCTGCGGGAGTACGTGACGGGCAACTGGCCGTACGGCGGCTTCTCCTGGGGCCGGGTGGCGGAGTCGCAGTCGCTGAGCCCGTACGCGCCGCTGGTCGCCTGGCTCGGGATCTCGGGGCTGGGCTTCGTCATGGTCTGGCTGGTCGCGCTCCTGATCGAGCTGTTCTTCGCGGTCGACGTGCGCACCGTCCTCCGCGGCGCGATCGCCCTGGGCGCGGTCGCGCTGGTGCTGGCCGTGCCGTCGTGGCCGGCGACCACGCACGGGACCACGCGGATCGCGGCGGTCCAGGGCAACGGACCCGCCGGGTACTTCGACAACGCGCCGGTGGGCGCGGTGCTGGACACCCAGATCACCGAGACGCTGAAGATCCCGCTCTCGCAGTCGTCGGGCGACAAGAAGGTCGACATGGTGGTGTGGCCGGAAGGCGCTGCGTTGCCGGATCCGACCCGCGACCCGGGGACGGCCTCCGTCCTCGACGCGCTCGGCCGGCGGTTCGGCGCCCCCTTCATCGTCGGGACGATCACCTACCGCGACGGCAAGTACTTCAACACGTCGCTGCAGTGGGAGGCGGGCAAGGGCGCCGTCGACTACTACGACAAGAAGCACCCCGTCCCGTTCGGCGAGTACGTGCCCGACCGGTCGTTCTGGCGGCCCTTCGCGCCGTCGCTCATCGACCTCATCGGCCGCGACTACACGCCGGGGACCCGCGACAACGTCTTCGACGTCGGGGGAGTGCGCGCCGGCATCTCGATCTGCTTCGACATCGTGGACGACCAGCTCCTGACCGACATGATGAACGACGACGCCCAGGTCATCCTCGCGCAGACCAACAACGCGGACTTCGGCCAGACCGACGAGAACGAGCAGCAGCTCGCGATCGCCCGGCTGCGCGCGATCGAGTCCGGCCGGGCGCTGGTGAACATCTCGACCGTCGGCAGCAGCCAGATCATCGCGCCGGACGGCAAGACGATCACCATGATCCCCCCGTTCACGCCCGGCCACATGGTCGCGGACGTGCCGCTCGGGACCACGACCACGCCCTCCACGCTGCTGAGCCGCGGCATCGAGTTCCTGGTCGCCGGTCTCGGGCTCTTCGGCCTCCTGGCGGCCGCGCTGTGCCGCAGGCTGCCGGCGCCGGACACGAGAAAGCCGCTCCCACCGGAACGGTGAGAGCGGCTGTACAGGATGCCGAACGTCAGGCGGTGTGCTTGTGCTCGGTCGTCCCGCGGCGTGCGCGCAGGTACTGCAGCCGCTCCTCGAGGAGCTCTTCGAGCTCGGCCCGGGTGCGACGCTCCAGGAGCATGTCCCAGTGGCTGCGCGGCGTCTTGACGTCCGAGTGGTCGATCTCGACGGGCTTGTCGTCGACCAGCAAGCGGGCCTCGTGGCCGCAGTGCTTGCACTCCCAGGCATTGGGAGCCTCGGCCTCGGCGGCGAAGACCATTTCGGTCTCCGTGCCGCAGTCGGGGCACAGGTACGTATAACGGGAACGCGGAGAGTAGACGACGCCTTCTTCACTTTGTAAGCTCTGGGCGCCAAGCCTCATTCCGCGCAAACTGCGATCTGCCATCGTGTGGTCTCCTCTTCGCGCGAATCCTCACAGTTATAAACCAGCAAGCTGGGGATTCTCTTTCCGGACGCCGCCTTCTCTCAGTGGGCTCACAGCGTCGGGGTAGGAGCGACGGCCTATTTTCGCGGGTCGACCAGGGCTTTCAGGAGGTCGCAGCGGTTGGTGACGATTCCGTCGACTCCCAGGTCGAGCAGTCGGGTCATGCCGGCGACGTCGTCCACCGTCCAGACGTGCACCTCGGCTCCGGCGGCCTGGATCGCGCGGACCGTGCGGGAGGTGACCAGGCGCACCGGGCCGCGGCGCTCCGGGATCTGCACGGCCGCGAACCCGCGCAGCGCCCGCCGGGTGAGGGGTCGCACCCCCAGTTTCGAACCGAGCAGCGCGGGTACGAACTCCGAGACCGAGGGCGACACCGCGACCTCCGGGAGGGCGGAGGTCGCGGCTCTCCTGCGCGCCGCCGAGAAGCTCGTGAGGAGGACCCGGTCGGCCGCGCGCGTCGTGACGATCGCGGCGGCGGCCGGGGCCGCGGCGCGCTCGTCCTTGATGTCGATGTTGAAGCGCGCCGCCGGGAAGGCGTCCAGCGCCTCGGCGAGCGAGCAGAACGACTGGCCGTCGCCGAGCGGGATGCGCCGCAGCTCGGCCAGGGTGAGCTGCTCCACGCGCACGTCGCGGCCGGCCACCCGGGACAGGTCGGGATCGTGGCTGATCACGGCCTCGCCGTCGGCCGAGGCGTGCACGTCCGTCTCCAGGTGCGTCGCACCCGCGCTCAGCGCCTTCAGGAACGCGAGCAGCGTGTTCTCCGGCGCCTCCACGGCCAGGCCGCGGTGCGCGATGATGCGCGGCCGCGGCCCGTCGAGGAACGTCACGCCGGGGGAGCGGGCGGGGGAGTCGGACCCGTGGCGCCGGCGGCGGCCGCCTCCACGGACGGTGCGGCCTGAGTGCCGGCCGGGACAGCGTCGAGCCCGGCCGCGGCCGCGCCCTTCGGCCCGAACGCCTGCCCGATGCCCTTCAGCGCCTCCGTGAGCTCGCTCGGGATGACCCAGAGCTTGTTCGCGCTTCCCTCGGCGAGCTTCGGCAGCGTCTGCAGGTACTGGTAGGCCAGCAGCAGGTTGTCGGGATTCCCCTCGTGGATGGCGCCGAAGACGGTGGTGATCGCCTTCGCCTCGCCCTCCGCACGGAGCACGGCCGCCTTCGCGTCGCCCTCCGCCTTGAGGATCGCGGCCTGCCGCAACCCCTCCGCGTTGAGGATCTCGGACTGCTTGGTGCCCTCGGCCGTCAGGATCAGCGCACGACGGTCGCGCTCGGCGCGCATCTGCTTCTCCATCGAGTCCTGGATGGACACGGGCGGGTCGATCGCCTTCAGCTCGACGCGGGATACTCGGATGCCCCACTTGCCGGTGGCCTCGTCGAGCACCAGGCGGAGCTGGCCGTTGATGTTGTCGCGGCTGGTCAGAGCGGCTTCGAGGTTCAGGCCGCCGACCACGTTACGGAGCGTGGTCGTGGTGAGCTGCTCGACGGCCCCGAGGTAGTTGGCGATCTCGTACGTCGCGGCGCGGGCGTCGGTGACCTGGAAGTAGACGACTGTGTCGATCGAGACGACCAGGTTGTCCTCGGTGATGACCGGCTGCGGCGGGAACGACACGACCTGCTCGCGGAGGTCGATGAGCGGCCGCACCTTGTCGATGAAGGGGACGACGACGTTGAGGCCCGGGGTGAGCGTCTTGTGGTACCGGCCCAGCCGCTCCACCACCCCGGCCCGCGCCTGCGGGATGATCCGGATGGCGCGGAACAGCGTGACCAGCACGAAGATCGCGATCACCAGGACGATGACCGAGACCACGATGGTCACGACGAGCTGGGTGACATCGGTCACGTCAGGCTCCTCTCAGTGAGGTCGCCGGCTCCCGCCGACACCGGTGACGGGGCGACGACGGCCGTCGCGCCCTCGATGCTCAGGACGATGACATGCTCGCCGGGCACCAGTTCGGCGGGGCCGGACTGGGCGGGCGAGAGCCGCGCGGTCCAGGTCTCCCCGACGGACAGCTTGACCAGGCCCGCGGTGCGCGAGACGGTCGAGACGACGACGCCGTTCATGCCGATCAGCGCGTCCACATTGCTCTTGGTGGGGTCGCCTCCGCGCTTGAGCCTGTGCAGCAGCGGCGGCCGGATGAAGAAGACCAGGACCACGGAGATCGCGGCGGCGATGATGAGCTGCAGCCACCACGGCGCGCCGAACAGCCCGGCGATCAGCCCGCCGAAGCTGCCGATCGCGATCATGAGGAAGACGAAGTCGAGCGTCAGCATCTCGATGATCACGAAGACGAGGATGAGGACGAGCCAGGCGATCCAGGCGAAGGACGTGATGTCCATGAGCGGCCCCCTCTCTACACATCACCATGTGTCTACACATCACTATGTACTTGCTAAAACGCTAGCATTCCCGCGGCCCACCGGACGGAACGCACTTGGTAGTCTCAGAAAGCCGTGTCGTCCAACGCTCTAGGAGTACCCGTGTCCAACGCTTCCGCGTCCGCCAGCCCGCTCGAGCAGGGCAGCCTCACCGGCAAACGCGCCCTCGTCACCGGTTCGTCGCGCGGCATCGGCGCCGACACCGTGCAGTACCTGGCCGACGCCGGCGCCGCGGTCGCGATCAACTACCGCAACAAGGAGGCGCGCGCGGTCAAGCTGGCCGACACCATCCGCGAGCAGGGCGGCTCGGCGATCACGGTCGGCGCCGACCTCACCGACCCGACCTCGGTCGGCGCGCTCTTCCGGACGATCGACGCCGAGTGGGGCGGCCTCGACATCCTCGTCCTCAACGCCTCGGGCGGCATGGAGTCCGGGATGGCGGAGGACTACGCCATGCAGCTCAACCGCGACGCGCAGGTGAACGTCCTGACGTCGGCGCTGCCGCTCATGGCGCCGGGCTCGCGCGTGGTGTTCGTCACCAGCCACCAGGCGCACTTCATCCGCTCGACGCCGACCATGCCGGAGTACGAGGCGGTCGCGCTGAGCAAGCGGGCGGGCGAGGACGCGCTGCGGGCGCTGCTGCCGGAGCTGGAGGCGAAGGGCGTCGAGTTCGTCGTGGTCTCCGGCGACATGATCGAGGGCACCATCACCGCGACGCTGCTCAACCGACTGAACCCGGGCGCGATCGACGCCCGCAAGGAGGCCGCCGGGCGCCTCTACAACGTCGGCGAGTTCGCCGCGGAGGTCGCGTCGGCCGTGGTCGACCCGGTCCCGGCCGACCATACCCGTCTCGTCGGCGACGTCTCCAGCTTCGAGCCGATCAGCGAATGAGGGCCGCTGACCTCGAGCTCCTGACCGGGGTCTCGCGTCCCACCGTCCACCCGGCAGGAGGCCGAGCGGTGGTCTCGGTGACGCATCCCTCGCTCGCCGCCGACGCGACGGTCGGGCAGCTCTGGAACGTCCCGCTGTCCGGGCACGCGGCGCCGCGGCGGCTCACCCGCGGCTTCCGCGACAGCGCCCCGAGGTTCTCGCCGGACGGGCGCCTGATCGCGTTCCTGCGCGGCGGCCCGAAGTCGCCGTCGCAGCTCATGGTGGTCGACGCCGCGGGCGGCGAGCCGGTGGTCGCCACCGACCGCAAGCTGGGCGTGACCGAGTTCGCCTGGGCTCCGGACGGCCGCTCGCTGGCGTTCGTCAGCCGCGACCCGGAGCAGGGGCGCTACGGCACAGTGGAGGGCATCGACCCGAACGGGGAGCGGGCCCGCCGGATCGACACGCTGAAATATCAGTCCAACGGACTCGGCTACATCACCGACCGGCGCTCGCACGTCTACCTCGTGGCCGTCCCCGACGTCTGGGCGGAGCCTCCGGTGGCGCCGATCGCCGAGGCCGACGGCTCGACCCGCCCGGCACCCGCGGTCGCCACGCCGCGCGCGCTGACCGGCGGGGACTGGGACGACTCGACCATCGCGTTCTCGCCGGACGGCTCGACGCTCGCGTTCGTCTCCTCCCGGCACGACAGCCGGGACGACGACCTGCGCTCGAACGTCTTCCTGGTGCCCGTCGACGGCGGGCGGGAGCCCTCCGACGCGACGGGGGAGCACGGCAGCTTCTCGGTCGTCGCCGTCGCCTACGGCCTCAACGGCGCGCTCTACTTCAGCGCGCAGGACGTGGGCCAGGGCGGCAGGGACTTCGTGGCCAAGAACACCGCCCTGTACGTGATCGACCACCCGGGGGCCGCCCCGCGCCTCCTGACCGATCCGGAGACGGTCGACCTCACCGAGTCGGACATCGTCGCCTTCCGCGACGACAGCGTGCTGGTGTGCGACCGCCGCCGCGGCGCGCTCGTCCTGACCGAGGTGGAGGCCGACGGCGCCTCGCGCAGGCTCACCGACGACCTCACGGTGGTGAACGGCGTCGGTGCGTCGGGCGAGACGATCGTGGCGAGCGTCTCGGATGCCGGCACCGCGGGCGACGTGGCCGTGATCGACGGCGACGGCCTCCGGCGGCTCACCGACTTCTCCCGCCCGCTGCGCGCGGCCGGCGTGATCGCCCCGCGCGAGCTCACGGTCACGGGCCGCGACGGCTATCCGATCCACGGCTGGGTGGTGGTGCCGGAGGGCGCCGGACCGCATCCCGTGCTCCTGAACATCCACGGCGGGCCGTTCGCGGCTTACACCGCTGCGCTCTTCGACGAGGCGCAGGTCTACGCCGCGGCGGGCTACGCCGTGGTGATGTGCAACCCGCGCGGGTCGGCCGGCTACGGCCAGGACCACGGCCGCGTGATCCGGCAGCGGATGGGCACCGTCGACCTGGCGGACGTCCTGGACTTCCTGGACGGCGCGATCGCCGAGACCCCTGACCTCGACGCCGAGCGCGTCGGGGTGATGGGCGGCTCCTACGGCGGCTACCTGACCGCGTGGACGATCGCGCACGACCACCGCTTCGCCGCGGCCATCGTGGAGCGCGGCTACCTCGACCCGGCCGCCTTCATCGGCACCAGCGACATCGGCAGCTTCTTCAGCGACGAGTACACCGGCACCGATCCGGCCGGGATCGCGGCGCAGAGCCCGCAGGCCGTGGTCGACCAGGTGCGCACGCCCACCCTGGTGCTGCACTCGTCCAGCGACCTGCGCTGCCCGCTCGGCCAGGCCGAGCGGTACTACGCGGCGCTGAAGCGCGGCGGCGTCGAGGCCGAGCTCGTGATCTTCCCTGGGGAGGACCACGAGCTGAGCCGCAGCGGCCGCCCGCGGCACCGTCGCGAGCGGTTCGAGATCATTCTGGACTGGTGGGACCGGCACCTGCCGGTGAAGGCGCGGCGCTGAGCGGCGGTGGCCTCTACGCGGCGGCGGGTGCGGCGGGCGCCGCGGTCGTCTTCAGCGCCTCGCGGCCGAAGGTGAACGCGCGGACGATCCCGATGATGCCGAGCACGATCAGGGCGATCGCGGCGAACCAGGATCAGGAACACCGCCGACGACGCGGGAGGAACAGCACCACGAGACCGGCGATGATGCTGAGGATGCCGTAGGCGATCGCCCACCCGGCGGAGCGGGCGCGCCCGGCCTCCACCAGCGCCATCACGCCCTCGATGATCCAGCCGACGCCGATGAAGGCGAGGGCGAAGATCACCAGCACGGTCGCCGCGGTCGAGACGTTCTTCAGCGTCACGACGGCGAGGAACACCAGCAGCACGCCGAGGATGATGTTCAGCGTGCGGATGCCCCCGCCGATGCCGCGGGCGAAGATCCCCATGCCGAGCCGCATGATGCCGGCGATGAGGAAGTAGATGCCGAGGAACACCGCCAGCACGGCGATGGTCTTGGCGGGCCAGAACAGCAGCACGACGCCGAGGATGACCGCGACGGCGCCGCTGACGCCCATCACGGCCCGGATGGCGTTGATGGCGGAACGCGTCATCTCCGAGGCGTCCAGCGAGAGGTCGCGGACGGCGGAGTCGAGAGGATCGGTGGAGGACATCGCACGCACCTTTCAGTCGTGCGGCCACGGAGTCGGATGGCCGCTTACGCGCAGAATACTGAAAATCTCCTGTGCATATCAGACCCATTCTCGCGAGGCCGCGGTGCCGGGGGAGGGGAGCGGGTCGGAGGCACCTGGTTAGATCGGAATCACACCGAAACGGACGGAGCACGGCGATGACCACGGCGACCAGCGCGACCACGGCCGAGGGCGGACAGGAGCGGGCGGACAGCCACGATGTCATCCGTGTCCGCGGCGCACGTGAGAACAACCTCAAGGACGTCAGCGTCGAGCTCCCGAAGCGCCGGTTGACCGTGTTCACCGGGGTGTCCGGCTCCGGCAAGAGCTCTCTGGTGTTCGGGACCATCGCCGCCGAGTCGCAGCGCCTGATCAACGAGACCTACAGCGCGTTCGTGCAGGGCTTCATGCCGTCGCTGGCACGGCCGGACGTGGACGTGCTGGAGGGGCTCACCACGGCGATCCTCGTCGACCAGGAGCGGATGGGCGCCAACGCGCGGTCGACGGTCGGCACGGTCACCGACGCGAACGCCATGCTGCGCATCCTGTTCAGCCGGCTCGGGCAGCCGCACATCGGCTCGCCGCAGGCCTTCTCGTTCAACATCCCGACCGTGCGCGGCGCCGGAGCCATCTCGATCGAGGGCAAGGGGACGGTGAAGCGCAGCTTCGAGCAGACCGGCGGCATGTGCCCGCGCTGCGAGGGGATGGGCACCGCCTCCGAGATCGACCTGACCCAGCTCTACGACGAGTCGAAGTCGCTGTCCGGCGGCGCGATCACGGTGCCCGGCTTCACCGCGGACGGCTGGTCGGTGCGGATGTTCAGCGAGTCCGGCTTCTTCGATGCGGCCAAGCCGATCCGGGACTACTCGGAGACCGAGCTGCACGACTTCCTCTACAAGGAGCCGGTCAAGGTCAAGATCAACGGCATCAACCTCACCTACGAGGGCCTGGTGCCGCGCGTCCAGAAGTCGATGCTGTCGAAGGACGTCGAGGCCATGCAGCCGCACATCCGGGCGTTCGTGGAGCGCGCGGTCACCTTCGCGCCCTGCCCGGAGTGCGGAGGGACGCGGCTCAACGAGGGCGCGCGGTCGTCGCTGATCCGCGGCGTCAGCATCGCCGACGTGTGCGCGATGCAGCTCAGCGATCTGGCGGAGTGGGTGCGCGGGCTGGATGAGCCGTCCGTCGCCCCGCTGCTGGCGAACCTCCAGGGCACGCTCGACTCCTTCGTGGACATCGGCCTCGGCTACCTGTCGCTCGACCGGCCCTCCGGCACGCTGTCGGGCGGGGAGGCGCAGCGCACCAAGATGATCCGCCACCTGGGGTCCTCGCTCACCGACATCACCTACGTCTTCGACGAGCCGTCGGTCGGCCTCCACCCGCACGACATGCGTCGGATGAACGAACTGCTCGTGCAGCTCCGCGACAAGGGCAACACGGTCCTGGTGGTGGAGCACAAGCCGGAGATGATCGTCATCGCCGACCACGTGGTCGACCTCGGGCCGCGCGCCGGCACCGCCGGGGGAGAGATCGTCTACGAGGGGACCATCGAGGGTCTGCGCGGGAGCGGCACGCTCACCGGGCGGCACCTGGACGACCGCGCGCGGGTCAAGGAGTCGGTGCGCACGCCGTCCGGGCGGCTGGAGGTGCGCGGCGCGACCTCGCACAATCTGCAGGACGTGGACGTCGACATCCCGCTCGGCGTGCTGGTCGTGGTCACCGGCGTGGCCGGTTCTGGCAAGAGCTCGCTCATCCACGGCTCGGTGTCGCCACGCGAGGGCGTCGTCTCGGTCGACCAGGCGGCGATCCGCGGCTCGCGGCGCAGCAACCCGGCCACGTACACCGGCCTGCTGGAGCCGATCCGGAAGGCGTTCGCGAAGGCCAACGGCGTCAAGCCGGCGCTGTTCAGCGCGAACTCCGAGGGCGCCTGCCCGAACTGCAACGGCGCGGGTGTCATCTACACCGACCTCGGCGTCATGGCCGGCGTCTCGACGGTGTGCGAGGTCTGCGAGGGCAAGCGCTTCGACGCCTCCGTGCTGGAGTATCGCTTCGGCGGGCTGGACATCAGCGAGGTGCTCGCGCTGTCCGTGGAGGACGCCGAGACGTTCTTCGCGAGCGGCGAGTCGCGCATCCCGGCCGCGCACGCCATCCTGCAACGCCTGACGGACGTCGGCCTCGGCTACCTGACCATCGGCCAGCCGCTGACGACGCTGTCCGGCGGCGAGCGTCAGCGCCTCAAGCTCGCGACGCACATGGCCGAGAAGGGCGGCGTCTACGTGCTGGACGAGCCGACCACCGGCCTGCACCTGGCCGACGTCGAGCAGCTCCTCGGCCTCCTGGACCGGCTGGTCGACTCGGGCAAGTCTGTGATCGTGATCGAGCACCATCAGGCCGTGATGGCGCACGCCGACTGGATCGTGGACCTCGGCCCCGGAGCCGGCCACGACGGCGGACGCATCGTGTTCGAGGGCACGCCCGCCGACCTGGTCGCGGCGCGCGCGACGCTGACCGGGCAGCACCTGGCGGAGTACGTCGGAGCGTGACGCCTTAGTGGGCCGCCACGGCGGTCCCGGTGAGCTCGTGACGGGAGTAGGTGTCCACGAAGCACTCGTAGGCGCGGTCTCCGGAGGCCCACTGGGTCGCGCTGTCCGGATACCGCAGCTCCACCTGGACGTCCTCGTTCCACACCGCGACCCAGTTCCAGTCCAGGAGACCGGGGGCGGTGCAGAGGTCGCCGACCTGGGTGTTGAGCGCCTGCACGCCGGGGAACGGCGCGTCGGCGGACTGAGGGAGGACGCCCTTGGAGAGCACCTGGGCGATGTGCGGCGACGCGCAGTCGATGACGGGGTAGGCGGCCTCCCGGGGCGACGGGAAGACCTGGAGGCACGCGCCGACGGCGATGCTGCCGACCGGTTGCTCGGGGACGGTCGCGACCGGCGGGGTGTGCGTCGGACGCGGCGGCAGCCCGAGCGGAGTGGGAGCCGGATCCAGCGGGTGCGGGGGAGCGGACGGGGCTGCCGTCGTGTCGGCCTGCGCCCGGCCGGGAGGCCGGCTGTTCGCGAAGGCGGCCACGGAGAGGAGGACGACCGCGGCGGCGGCGGCGGTCGCGGCCACGAGGACCATCCAGCCGCGGCGCGACAGGCCGTCCTGGCTCTCGGGCGATCGGCGGTCTCTCACCGCCTCATCCTACGTTCGGCCGTCGACATCGCGAGCGGTGCCGCAGAAGGCGCACACCAGCGTGAACCGCGGGCTCCGGTCGACGGTGACGATGGACGGGTAGGCGGTGCGGCCCTGGCAGCGCGGGCAGCTGCTCGCGGTGTCGGGTGCGCGGGTGTCGAGGGTCGTCATGCGTAGGAGACCCGTGCGGAGCGTCGTCGTGACGCCGGTGGGTAGCCTGAGCGCGTGGAAGAATCCGAACCGATCCGGCTGAGCGTCGGCGGGGTCTCCCGGGCGGACCTGCGCGCGGCCCTGCAGTCGCACGGTGTGCTGCTGAACGCGCACGCCGAGACACTGCTCGATCACGATGCGTTCGAGCTGCGGGAGCCGGAGGCGCTGACCGTCGTCGTGCAAAGCGTGGGCGAACTGGGCCTGGGCGACGGAGGGAGCCTGGCGGAGGTGTTCGCGGCGGCGCGGGAGCAGGGACTGTCGCTGTGCCCTCCCGACACCGGGCCATACCTCCGGCTGGCGCTGCGTTCGCAGCCGGACGCGCCCGATTCCGTGCTGTCGGCCGGACGCTCACCCGCGGGCGCGATCAAGGTCGCCGCCGCGCCGCTGAGCGACGATGTCGGGTTTCCGAAGGGCTTCTACCTGCGCGTGGTCGACGGCGTGCAGTGGCTGCGCGGCTACCGCTGCGACGACGAGTACCGATTCGCGGCCGGCGACCGGTTCGCGTTCACGCTGCCGCCGGCGCTATGACCGGTACTCGGGGTTCGGGAAGTCGAACCGCACCCCCGCGTCCCACTCCTTGCGCTGGTTGCCGTAGTCGGGGAAGCCGCCCGCGTCCTTCAGCATCCGGGCCAGGTGCAGGAGGTTCCAGGTGAGGAAGGTCGTGTTCCGGTTCGTGAAGTCGTTGTCGAACCCCACCCGCGTGCCGTCCGGAAGCTCGTCCCCGTAGCTGGGCCCGGGGCCGGCCTCGCCGATCCAGCCGGCGTCCGCCTGCGGGGGGATCGAGTAGCCGATGTGCTGCAGGCTGTAGAGCACGTTGGACGCGCAGTGCTTGATGCCGTCCTCGTTGCCGGTGATGAGGCAGCCGCCCGTCCGGCCGTAGTAGAGCCACTGGCCCTTCTCGTTGAGCTCGCCGGAGTGCGCGTAGAGCCGCTCGATGATCTTCTTCGTCTCGCTGCTGTTGTCGCCGAGCCAGATCGGGCCGGCGATCACGAAGATGTCGGCGGCGAGCACCCGCGGGAACAGCTCGGGCCAGGCGTCCACCTCCCAGCCGTACTCGCGCATATCGGGGTACACGCCCGTCGCGATGGGGTGGTCGACGGCGCGGAACTGATCGACCTCCACCCCCTGGTCGGACATGATCGACGCGCTCACGTCGATCAGCGACTGGGTGTGGCTGCGCCCGGGGGAGCGGGTGAGGGTCGTGTTGATGAAGAGCGCTTTCAGATCGCTGTAGTCCGTGTCCCGTGGGCTCATGGGTCACACGGTAGACAGCGGGCGTTCGCCTGTCCAGCGGGAATCTTTCGCGGATCGTGAGCGTTTGCAGCAAACGCATATGTGCATTCGTGTATGATTGCAGTGTCTGCAAAAAAGCATCGTCCAAAAGGAACCCGTCTTGTCTACAACCACTGCGCCCGTGAGGGTGCAATCCGCGGCTCCCGCGCCGCGCGAGTCGAAGCCGATCATGTCGCACCGGCAGATTCTCCTCGTCATCTACGGCCTCATGGCCGGGATGTTCCTGTCGTCGCTCGATCAGACGATCGTCGGCACGGCCATCCGCACCATCGGCGACGACCTCCACGGACTCAACGACCAGGCGTGGGTCACCACGGCGTACCTGATCACGTCCACGATCGCCGTCCCGATCTACGGCAAGCTGTCCGACATCTTCGGCCGCCGCCCGCTCTACATCTTCGGAATCGTCGTGTTCCTGCTCGGATCCCTGCTCTCGGCGTTCTCGACGTCGATGATGATGCTGGCCGCCTTCCGCGCGTTCCAGGGGATCGGCGCGGGTGCGCTGATGTCCCTCCCGCTGGCGATCATGGGCGACATCCTCGCCCCGCGTGAGCGCGCCAAGTACCAGGGCTACTTCCTGGCCGTCTTCGGCATCTCGTCGGTCATCGGCCCGCTCATCGGCGGTCTGTTCGCCGGCGCGAACCAGATCCTCTTCGTCACCGGGTGGCGCTGGGTCTTCCTGATCAACGTCCCGATCGGCATCGTGGCGCTCCTCATGGTGCTGGCCTTCCTGCACCTGCCGAAGTTCCACAAGACCGCCAAGCCGCGGATCGACTGGTGGGGTGCGACCGCGGTCATCGTGACGCTCGTCCCCGTGCTGCTGGTCGCAGAGCAGGGCCGCGACTGGGGCTGGACCTCGGCCGCCTCCATCAGCTGCTACGTGATCGCCGCGGTCGGCCTGATCTCCTTCATCCTCATCGAGCGCGCCATGAAGGATGACGCGATCATCCCGCTGCGCCTGTTCCGGTCGCGGGTGTTCTCGATGGCGACCGTCCTCGGCGTGCTCGTCGGCTTCGGGATGTTCGGCGCCATGCTGACCCTCCCGCTGTACCTGCAGATCGTCTTCGGGCTGAGCCCGACGGCCTCCGGCTTCGCCACGCTGCCGATGATGGCGGGCCTGATGATCGCCTCGATCGCGTCGGGCCAGATCATCGCCCGCACGGGCAAGTACCGGATCTTCCCGGTCACGGGAACGCTGTTCACGGCGGGCGGCTTCTTCGTGCTGACCTTCCTCACGATCGACAAGCCGCTCTGGTTCCTGATGATCGCGATGTTCCTCATCGGGCTCGGACTCGGCCAGATGATGCAGACGCTCACCCTGGCCAGCCAGAACGCGGTCGCGCCGAACCAGATGGGCGTCGCGACCGGCGCGTCCACCTTCTTCCGCCAGATCGGTGGAACGCTCGGCGTCGCCGTGCTGCTCTCGGTGCTCTTCGCCGCCCTGCCGGGCAACATCGTCACGGCGACGGCCGACCAGAAGACCCTGAGCTCTGCCCTGGATGCCGCCCTGACGCCGGAGGTGGCGACCGCGCCGCACAACAAGGCCATCATGAAGCAGCTCTGGACGCCGATCGTCACCCCGATCGAGAAGAGCATCCAGGACGAGCTCACCGCAGGCGCGACCAAGGCGAAGGCGGCCGCCGGCGCCGCCGTGACCCAGAAGGTCACCGCAGCCGTCGACGCGCAGGTCGCCGCCGGGAACATCCCGGCCGAGGCCGCGGCGCCGATCATCGCCCAGCAGGTCGCGGCGGCGACGCCGCAGGCCGAGGCCGCCGCACTGGAGGCGGTCGCGAAGGCGGCGCACGCCACGGTCGTCAACGGGACGGTCGAGGTGAACTGGGCGAACGCGAGCCAGCGCGGCTTCTACGTCGACAAGCTCACCCCGACGCTCGCCGACAAGCTGAAGAAGGGCGACTCCAAGGCGAACAGCTCGAGCAGCAGTTCGACGAGCGACACCTCGTTCCTCGACGGCGCCGACCAGCGCCTGAGCAAGCCGTTCATGGTCGGGTTCAACGATTCCGTGGTCCTGGTCTACACGATCGGACTCGGAGTGATCCTGCTGGCCTTCGTCCTCACCCTGTTCTTCAAGGTGCCGCCGCTGCGGAAGACCTCCGCGCTGCAGCAGCAGGTGGACGAGGGCGGCGCGACCGTCACCGGGAGCATCCGGGCGGTGCCGCAGGCCTGATCGGGGGAGTGGGCGGCGTCCTCGTGGCGCCGCCCGCTCCGCTCGGTCGGAAGCATCGGATCATGACCGCAATCGACATCCACCCCGAGGCCGTCGGCCTCCGGGAGCGCAAGAAGCTCCAGACCCGCACCGCCATCCACGAAGCGGCCTTCCGCCTCATCGACGCGCAGGGGCTGGACGCGACGACGGTCGAGCAGATCTGCCAGGAGGCAGACGTCTCGGGCCGCACCTTCTTCAACTACTTCTCCTCCAAGGCCGCGGCTGCCCTGGAGTTCCAGGACCCCACGATCCACCCGGACGTCGAGCAGGCGTTCCTCGCCGACCCCGGCAGCCTGGTGATGGCGCTGTGCGAGGTGATCGGCAGCGGTTCCGAGCACGGCCCGGACCTGGTCCGCCTGAAGCAGCTCCTGAGCCGCCGCCCCGAGCTCCTGACGACCGCGACGCGGATCATGGTCGAGGTGCGGGAGATGTACGTCGACCTCGCCGCCCGCCGCGCGCGCAGCAGGTCGGAGGCGGAGCTCGCCGTCATCCTCGTGATGGCCGCGCTCAGCAAGGTCCTGCACGACGACAACGCGTCGGAGGAGCCGATCAGCGTGCAGCTGAAGGCGACGGTGCGGCAGCTGTTGGCGCTGCGGTGCGACGAGGCGTGAGCGATGCGCGGCCGGGGGAGCGGCCTCGGTGCGTCGGCCTTTCCTCGCTGTAGCGTGGTGGGGTGAATGAGGCGCAGCGCACGGTGACCGTCGAGGACGGGACGACGATCGCCTATTCGGTCGTGGACGGCACAGGACCGGCGGTCGTGCTCCTGCACGGGCTGGCCGGCAGCAGCCGCGAGTTCGTCCCGACCGCTCGCGCGCTCTCACCGCGGCGGGTGATCCTGATCGACCAGCGCGGCCACGGCTCCAGCACGCGCATCCCCGCCGACACATCCCGAGCGGCGTTCGTGAGCGACGTCGTACGCGTCATCGAAGCGGAGGACTCGCAACCGGTGGACCTCGTCGGTCAGTCGATGGGCGCCCACACCGCGATGATCGCGGCCGCTCATCCGGAGCTGGTACGCCGGCTCGTGCTGCTCGAAGGCGACGCGGGCAGCGGATCGCCGGACGACCACGCTGCGCTCGGCGACTTCTTCCGGGCGTGGCAGGTCCCGTTCGGCAGCCGGGAGGAAGCCGGCGAGGCGCTCGGTGATGGTCCGCTGGCGCAGGCGTGGGTGGCTGACCTGGAGGAGCGCGGGGGAGTCTTCTACCCACGGTTCGACGCCGACGTGATGGTACGAGCCATCACCGGGGTGGCCGTGCCGCGTTGGAGCGAGTGGGAGAGCATCACCCGGCCCACGCTCGTGGTCTATGCCGATGGAGGCATATTCAGCGAGGAGCAGAAGGCCGAGTTCGTCGCTCGCGGCAAGAACGTCAGGCGGGTCGACCTCGCCGGCGCTTCGCACGACGCGCACCTGGACGCGTTCGAGCAATGGTCCAGTGAACTCTGCGGGTTCCTGCTGCCCGCGCCACGCTGAGCGCCGACGCCCCGGCTCCCGGGCTCCGTGACGCCTGCGCAGTACGCTCGGCCCATCGGCGGGAGGAGTCCGCCGCGAGCCTGGAGTAGAGCGATGTCGCAGCCGTCTTCCCCTACCGGAACATCCACCTCCGCCGCACCTGCCCCCGGGCGCCGGCGCCCGTTCCTCCGGCCCAGCCGTCTGCTCGCCAACGCTCCGCACGAGAAGTTGCATCCGGCGGTGCTCGCCGAGGCCGAACGTCGCGCGTCAAGCGTTCAGTTGCGGATCGCCGACGCGATCACGGCGTTCGCCGGGTCGATGATGTTCGTGTACCTGCACATCGCGCTCTTCGCGGTCTGGATGCTCGTGTTCGAGAAGAGCCCGTGGCCGACGCTGACACTCATCGTCTCGCTGGAGGCGATCTTCCTCTCGACCTTCGTCATGATCGGGCAGAACCGCCAGGCCGCCTTCCAGCAGGCGAAAGCCGACCACGACTACATCGCCCAGCAGAAGCTGCTGGAGGAGAACACCGAGCTCACGCGCACGATCCACCGGCTGACGCAGGAGATCCACGCCAGGATGCCCGAGAGCGGTGCGCCGTCAGCCGGAGCAACGGACGCGATCCACTAGCTGCGTTCGCGTCAGGACTTTGCGGGCTGCCGACGCGCATTGGCTCGGTCGCGCTGCTCGATGTTCATAGTCGCTAGTCCGGGCACGGACCCGGCGTCCTACTCTCGGTACCACAGTGCGAGGGGTGAACAAATGGCCAGGTCGTGGTGGGCGCGAGCGATCGTCGGCGCGGTCTGCGGTCTGGCGTGGGCGTGCGCGCTTCGTGCCTACATGGCTCTGCTCGCCGGATCGGAATCGCAGTTCAACTGGCCGGGGACGTTCTTCGGCATCCTTCTGCCCGGCGTGCTCGTCGGCGCAGCCCTCGGGTCCGCGTCCTCACTGAGCCGTGATCGCCGGGCGATTCTGCGGTGGACGGCCGCGTCCCCGCTGCTCTTCGCCGTCTTCACGCTCCTGCTGCCCGGTGTGTTCGTCGCTCTCGTGACGACCGGCATCGGAGGAGGCGCGATCGCGGTCCCGCTGGCGGGCATCCTCGGCGGATATGCATTCGCGGGCCGGCGCACGTGGCTCCGAGTGGTCGGGGCCGTGGTGGCGGTCGGAGTGCTCGCCGGTCTCGTGTGGACCGTCCCGTTCATCGCCGGCCTGCCGCTCGCCACGCCGCACGGCGCATGGGCGGCGCTCCTTATCGCGTCGCTGCTCGTGGTCGAGATGCTGGCCGCGTCCATCCCGTTCGCGCGACTCCGGGCTTTGAGTAGCGCGGAGACGCCGGTAGCCACCCGTTAGTTAAGCGCTGATAATGCACATTATGTCAGCTAGCGGATCGTCCACCCGAGTACCCTTCCAGAATGACGCCGAACGACGACTTCCCCGGCGATGCCGAACTGACGCACATCCTGGTCGTGAAGGACGCCGACGCCTCGCGTGATTTCTACCGCGACGTCGTCGGCGCCGAGATCGTCCGCGCGTACGGCGGCACCAGCGTCGTCGCCCGGCTGGCCGGCACCTGGCTGTTGCTGGTCACCGGCGGCGGCCCGACTCCGGACAAGCCCTCCGTGACGTTCTCCCCGCCGGATGACCCGGACCGCGTCGCGCACGCGATGACGTTCCGTGTGCCCGACTGCGCTGCGGCGTACGAGGTGCTCCGCGCGCGCGGCGCCGACTTCCTGACCCCGCCGATCGTCAACGGCCGGGAGGTTCGCTGCTTCTTCCGCGATCCGGACGGGCACCTGATCGAGCTCTCCGAGTACCGGGGCTGATTCGACATCCTCCGAACGCCCGCTAACGAACCACCTGGTAGACGACCTTCTGCACCCCGTTCCCGTACGTCTCCCCCTCGACCACGGCCAGCTTCTCGATGCCGTGCTCCGAGCTGCTGAACAACCGCTCCCCCTCGCCCAGGAGCACCGGGAAGACCAGCAGGTGGTAGCGGTCGACCAGCCCTGCGTCGGCCAGGGCGTGGCCGAGCGCCGTGCTGCCGTGGACGATGATCGGGCCGCCCTCGGTCGCCTTCAGGGCGGCCACGTCGTCGAGCGAGCGCAGGATCGTCGCGGGCCAGCGCTCGTCGTCGCCCTCCAGTGTCGTGGAGACGACATAGCGCGGCATCGCGTTGTAGCCGGCGAACTCCTCCATCGACGGCCAGACCGGGGCGAAGAGCTCGTAGCTCCTCCGGCCGAGCAGGACGGCGGTCGCCTCCCCCTGCTCGCGGCCCTTCAGCTCGTAGGCGGCCGGGTCGAACTCGACGCCGTTGAAGGTCCAGCCGGCGTTGCGGTAGCTCGCGTCGCCTCCCGGAGCCTCGGCGACGCCGTCGGCGGAGACGAAGGCGGAGATGATGAGGTCGCGCATGGGGGTCAATCCTCTCGGTGCAGGTGGACGGCACGATGTCGTGCCGTATTCAACCTAGCAGTTCTAAACCGGATAGTTCAATACCGGGAGGAAAGTCGATCAGGCTTCCGCGAGCTCCCCGAGGACGTCGAGGAAGGTCATCCAGCCGGCGATCGTGCCCTGCCGCTGCTCGTCCGAGAATCCGGGCGTCTGCTGGGTCATGCGCAAGCGTGTTCCCACCGCCGACGGGGTCAGCTCGACCGTGAGGACGGCACGTTCGGGGACGGCAGGACGATCGGTGAGCGTCATCACCAGACGCGACGGCGGGTCGACCTCCAGGAATTCCCCCGCCCAGTCGATGGTGCTGCCATCCGGAAGGACCATCATCGCCGACCAGGACCTGCCCTCCTCTGCCCGGTAGTCGAGCCCGTCGAGCGGGACCTGCACCTCGCGGCCGCCGAACCAGCGGGCGAACGACTCGGGAGTCGTCCACGCGGCGAACACGGCGGCCGGCGGCGCCGCGAACTCTCGGTCGATCTCGATGCCGTCGTCGGTGATGCCGGTCACTCCTGGTCCTTCTGTTCGGTGTTCGCGGCGGCGAGGAGGTCGTCGAGCGCGTCGAAGCCGGCCTCCCAGAATCGCTGGTAGTCCTCGATCCACGCCGAGGCGGCGAGCAGCGGGCGGGCGTCGAGCATGGCCGGACGGTACTGGGCCTCGCGGCCGCGAGTGACGAGGCCGGCGCCCTCCAGGACCCGGAGGTGCTTGGAGACGGCGGCGAAGCTCATCTCGAACGGCGCCGCGAGATCGCCGACGTTCGCCGAGCCCTGCGCGAGCCGCGCGAGGATCGCCCGCCGGGTCGGGTCCGCCAGGGCCGCGAAGGTCCTGCTCAACGGATCGTCTATCGCCGTGGTCATCGCCACCTCCCCATCGGCGTACTGAACCGAATGGTTCCATACGACGCCAACGGTAGCACGCGGGCTGCTCCCCCGCCGGGAGGCGCTACAGGTTCAGGATGCGGGCCTTCTGCGCCTCGAACTCCGCCTCGGTGAGCACCCCGGAGGCGCGCAGCTCCCCGAGCTGAGCGAGCTGATCGAGCACGGACGGCTCAGCGGCCAGGGCCGGCGTCTCGGGAGCAGCGGGCTGGGGCTGCCCGGTCGCCGCGGCGTCCTGGGCGGCCCAGCGCTGTTGCTGGCGCCGGTGGGTGCTTCCGATGACGCGCGTCGCGACGGAGGCGCGCGCGGCGGTGCGCAGAAGGCTCATCGGTCCGCTCCTTCCGCATCGAGGGCGTCGGCGAGGTCGATGATGTCGACTCCCCCGGCGAACAGCTCCTCGCCGCCCGCGGCGATCCAGGCGTCCGCCGCGGGGGCAAGCGAGCGGTCCTCGTAGACGAGGGCGACGGCGAAGGCGCCGGGCTCCAGCGCATCCACGACCCGCTGGACGTCCTCCGCGTCGAGGATGCCCGAGTACGCACCGGCGAACCCGTCGGCGCCGGGGAACCGATCGAGCGGCTGCCGGACGGGCGCTCCCGTGTCGTCCACGCGGATCAGTTCGAGGTCGAGGACCTCGATGATCCCGTCATCGACCCGCTGCAGCACGGCGGCGAGGCCCGCGCTGACGGAGGCCTCGGCGGGGAAGGCGAACACGAGATAGTCCACAGGTCCGGCGAAAGCGTCGTTGGCCATGGCGTTCCTTTCTCTGGAGAGGGCACGGCGAACGCGACGCTAGCGGCGCGCGAGACGTGCTCCCCCGCCGCACGCCCGGAAGCGGTGCCGCCGCGGCCGAAGTTTCACCGGCTCTGCCATCCCCCGCCCGCCGCCATCGCCCGCGCACTCACCCGGCGCTCAGGCCTTCCGGCCACCGACCCCCGGCCGCGAGGTGATCTGCCGCATCCAGTCCGCGACCTGCTCCTCGTCCAGGTCCGCGAGCGTCGCCAGCTCCACCCCACGGGTGGCCTTGCCCATCGCCACGGGCGTCACCGGCGGCACGGGATCGAGCGTCGTCCCGTTCACGAACATGAGCTTCACGATGTCGTCGAAGGCGCCGCAGCAGAAGCACCAGCCGTCGCCGACGCCGTAGTACGACATCCCCCACTTGATCGAACGGGTGAGGCCGGGCAGCGTTCGCGCCGCCAGGGCGTCGACGGCCTCGGCGATCGCGCGCTGGCCGTCGGGGAGGCTCGCGATGTACGCGAACACCGGCTTGTCGCCGACCGCCGCCTTGGCCGGGCTCGCGCGGCCGGGCATCAGCGCTCCCGAACGGTGTAGGTCAGGTGCGTCGCGCGCGGAGACGCGTCTGAGGCCGTCTGCTCCAGCCTGATCCGGGAGTCGTCCACCGATTCGAACAGGCGGATGCCCTTTCCGAACAGCACGGGCGAAAGGGCGATCGAGAACTCGTCCACCAGGCCCGCGTTCAGGTACTCCACGACCGTCGCGCCGCCCCCGGCGATCCGGACGTCGCGCTCCCCCGCGGACTCGCGCGCCCGATCGAGCGCGACCCGGAGGTCGTCGACGAAGTGGAAGGTGGTGCCGCCGGCGCGCACCCAGGGGTCGCGGCGCTCGTGGGTCACCACGAACACATCGCTGTGGAAGGGTGCGTCCTCCGGCCAGGAGTGCTCTCCGGCCTCGAACATGCGCTTGCCCATCACGCTGGCGCCGGTGCGCTCGAAGGTGCTGCGAGCGATGTCGTTGTCCAGGCCCTCCTCGCCGCCGGGGCCGAGCCCCAGATTCTGGCGGAAGAACCGGGTCGGGAACACCCAGTGCTGCAGCTCCATCCACTGCTTCCCCATCAACTCGTCCGGGGAGTCCGGCGCCATGAACCCGTCCAGCGACATCGAGACGCTGAAGAACACCTTCCCAGCCATCAGTCCTCCTTCTCATTCCTCATCGTGGTCTCGACGTAGCCGGCCAGCTTGGCCAGCGTCTGCCTGCCGCCCTCGGCGGCGTGAGAGCGTTCGAGCGCCTGGTCGCGCAGCTGTGTCGTCGGGAAGACCGTCCGCAGCTCGATGCGCGTCGCCGTGCCCTCGGGCGTGAAGGTCAGCGCCGACTCGAACGTGTCCGGGTCGTCGCGGCGCTCGCCGTGGAGCAGCTCGATGCGCTCGGGCGGCACGATGGCGGTCCAGGTGATCCACTCGGGATGGACGGTGCCGTCCGGCCCGCGCATCGTGAAGACCCACTCGCCTCCGACCCGGAACTCGAAGGACCGCGTGGTCGTGCTGAAGCCCTCGGGGCCCCACCACCGCGAGAGATGCGCGACCGACGTGAACGCCTCGAACACCAGCTCGGGCGGCGCGTCGATCAGACGCGTGACCACGATCTCGCGATCGGCCGTCGAGGACTCCGCTGCTTCCGGTTCGCGCACCGACTACTCCCCTGCACCCTCTCGTCGCTCGGCCTTCAGCTCCTGCAGGTACGCGTCGAGCCGGCCGAAGCTCTCGTTCCAGAACTGCTCGAAGCCGCCCGTCCACTCGTGGACCGTGCGCAGGCCGCCGGCGTCGAGGCCGTAGACCCGCTGCTTGCCGGCGCGGCGGTCCTGCACGAGCCCGACCTCCTTGAGCACCCGGAGGTGCTTGGACGCGCCGGGCTGCGGCATCCCGAGGGCCGTGGCCACCTCGTTCACCGGCCGCTCGCCGGAGCGCAGCAGCATCAGGATGTCCCGGCGGCGCGGCTCCGCGATCGCGTTGAAGACGTCCGAGGTCGTCGCTGCCCGTGCCATGCGATCGATCATATACCCATATGGGTGCAGGTGTGCCAGGTGAAGATCGTCGTTAAACCTCGCTTCCACTGAGCGGAAGGATGTGCTGCGCGCCGCGGAAAGACCACGGTCCGCGGCCCGATCCGCCGAGCGACGTCGGTAACTTTCGACGGTCATTCACCGACGGGGAGGCATTCGATGAAGTTCTTCACACGCAGGCGCTCGAAGGCGCTTGCCGCTCTCGTGAGCGTGCTGATGGCGGTGGCCGGCGTCATCGTCTTCTCGCAGGTCGCGGCGGCCGCGCCGACCGACCAGCAGTGCGCGTACGCGGACGCCGGCACGGGGACGTACGCGCGCACGCTGTGCTGGCTCGACCAGAGCGGCTACGACCAGGCGGCGGCCTCCAGCCCCGGCGGCCAGCAGATGAAGGTCGCACTCCCCGGTGGCTACACACTCCAGTACACGGCCTTCGCGACCGGCCGCGCGGTGGTCGCCGCCGCGTTCCCGACGTACACGGCGGCCTATCTCGGGCGCACCGACGGCGGGTATCGCGGAGTGGCGGGCATGCCTGCGCTGTACCAGGCGGGCGCCACGGGCGGGCACTCGTCCGTGCTGATGGCCGGCATCTCCGTCACGGACGCCGACGGGAACCCCGTCAACGCCTTCTCGATCGTCATGGCCGACGCGGAGTCCACCGACCAGGGCGAGTCGCTGGCGTTCGCCTCGGACAAGCCGCTGCGGCAGATCGCGCCGATCGGCAATGCGTGTGAAGCCGGGTTCACCGGAGTCGGCACGAACACGGTGGTGTGCTCCAGCAATCAGAGCGTCTGGAGGACCGGCACGGCGATGCTGGCGGCCGACGCTCCGAACGGCGTCACGATCGACCTGAACACGAACCGGCGGCAGGGCGTCGCGTTCGGCATCCTGCTGTCGAAGGTCGTCCTGTCCAAGAACGTCGCCAGCCGGGTGAGCCCCTCCGACTCGTTCGGGCTCAGCGTCAGCGCGCCCGGCGGCATCCAGCTCGCCAGCGCGAACACCGGGACCGCGACCACCGCCACCACCGGCGAGGTCGAGACCATCGGCGCCGCCACCACCTCCCCGTTCACGCTCGCGGAGACGGCGACCGGCACGACCCCGATCGGCGCGTACGCGCAGTCCTGGTCGTGCACCAGGAACGGCTCGGCCGATCCGGGTCTGCCGTCGGGCGCCGCCGGCCCCTCGGCCACAGTCGCGCTCGGGATCGGTGACCTGGTCAACTGCACCATCACCAACACGGCGCTCTCCGGGAACCTCCTGCTCCAGAAGGAGGCCGGACCCGTGAACGACGTCAACGGCAACGGCGTCCGCGACGCCGGCGACACCATCCCGTACTCCTTCACGGTGACGAACACCGGGCAGGTCGCGATCGACAATCTCGTCGTCAACGACCCCAGCGTCGGAGCGGTGACCTGCCCGGCGACCACGCTCGCCCCCGGAGCCTCCACGCGCTGCACGGCGAACGCGCTGTACACCATCACGGCCGCTGACGTCTCCTCAGGCGCCTTCACGAACACCGCGTCGGCGCAGGGCACCCTGCTCGGCGGCACGACCGTGATCCGCTCCAACACCTCGGCGACCACCACGACGCTCGAAGCGGCGAACGCGTCGCTCACGCTCAGCAAGACGGTCACCCCGTCGACCGCGGCGACGGCCGGGACCACGGTCACCTACAACTACAGCGTGACGAACACCGGCAACGTGGATGTGCACGCCCTGGCGATCGCGGAGAGCTCGTTCTCGGGAACCGGGACCGGCCCGGCGCCGGTCTGCCCCGTGACGTCGCTCGCCCCCGGCGTCTCGACGGTCTGCACGGCGACCTACACGCTGACCCAGGCAGACGTCGACAGTGGCTCGGTGACGAACACCGCGCACGCGACCGCGACCGACCCGGAGAGCGGCACCGTCGACTCCCCCGCTTCGTCTGCGACCGTGACCTCCGCCGCCGCGCCCGCGATCACGCTCGAGAAGTCGACGTCGCCGGACGACGCGGCGTCGTTCGTCGTCGGGCAGGTCTTGACCTACTCCTTCGTCGCCACCAACACCGGCAACGTGACGCTGACGGACGTCGGCATCACCGAACAGGGCTTCACCGGCACCGGAGGCGCGGTGAACCCGGTGTGTCCGGCAAGCGCTCCGATCCCGCCGGGCGCCCAGGTGACCTGCACGGCGGACTACACACTGACCCAGGCCGACATCGACCAGGGCGACGTGACGAACACCGCGACCTCGCAGGGCACGCCGCCGAGCGGCCCGGCCGTGAGCTCGGCGCCGGCCACGATCAGCGCCCCGGGCAACCCGGCGCCGGCGATCACGGTCGAGAAGACCGCGACGCCCGCGACCGTCGCTGCGCTGGGCGACGTCGTGAGCTACCAGTTCGCCGTCACGAACAGCGGCAACGTGACCCTGAAGGACGTCACGGTCGACGAGACGGCCTTCTCGGGAACCGGCGGGACCCCTGCCGTCACCTGCCCCGCGGAGGCGGCGACGATGCTCCCCGGCGCCCGGATGATCTGCACCGCCAGCTACACGCTGACGCAGACGGACGCCGACCAGTCGCAGCTCGTCAACACCGCCACCGCCACCGGCACCCCGCCGGCGTCGGCCGGTGGGCCGGTCACGAGCGCGCCGTCGACGGCGACCGTCGCGGTCGCGGAGAACCCTGCGCTCACCCTGGTGAAGACGGCGAGCCCGCTGCACGCGAACGCCGCCGGCGACACGATCACCTACTCGTTCGCGGTGACCAACACCGGCGACACGACGGTGAACGGCATCGGGATCGCGGAGGGCGCCTTCTCCGGCACCGGCACCGCGCCGTCGCCGACCTGCCCGGCGGGTGCGGCCTCCCTCGCGCCCGGCGCGACCGTGACGTGCACGGCCACCTACACCGTCACCCTCGCCGACGCGAACGCCGGCGGCATCGACAACACCGCCACCGCGACCGGAACGACGGGGAGCGGCGCCGCCGTCACGTCGCCCGGCTCGCAGACCGTGGTGCCGATCGCGCCCGACCCGGCGCTGACCCTGCAGAAGACCGCCTCCATCCGGAACGTGACGGCAGCGGGCCAGACGGTCACCTACGAGTTCGTGGTGACCAACACCGGCAACGTGACGCTGCAGAGCCCCCAGGTCGTCGAGTCGCAGTTCAGCGGGTTCGCCGTGCTGGACCCGGTCTGCCCGGCCGGGGTGACCTCCCTGGCGCCCGGCGAGTCGGTGACCTGCACGGCCGACTACGTCACCACCCAGTCCGACATCGACAAGGGCGGCATCACCAACCGGGCCGTGGCGACCCTCCAGACGCCGGGCGGAGCCACCATCACCGCTCCCCCGTCGGAGGTCGACATCACCGCCGACCCGGCGCCCGCGCTGACGATGGCGAAGACGGTCGACCCCACCGCGATCACCGCGGCGGGACAGCCGGTCACGTACTCGTACCTGGTGACGAACACCGGGAACGTGACGCTCACGGGCATCTCGGTGGCCGAGGGCGCCTTCACCGGCACCGGGGCGACGCCCGCGCCGAGCTGCCCGGCCGGCGCGGCCTCCCTCGCGCCGGGTGCGACGGTCACCTGCACGGCCGTCTACACGCCGACCCAGGACGACGTCGACGCGGGAACCGTGACCAACACGGCGACCGCGAGCGGCTCCCCGATCGGCGGAGGCGCTGCGGTGGACTCGCAGCCGTCGTCCACGACCTTCAGTGCGATCGCATCGCCGGACCTG
The DNA here is from genome assembly GCF_039615055.1 of Microbacterium sp. X-17. NCBI lineage: Bacteria > Bacillati > Actinomycetota > Actinomycetes > Micrococcales > Microbacteriaceae > Microbacterium > Microbacterium sp. X-17. Next base: position 1,697,185 of record NZ_JBDHNI010000001.1, on the reverse strand, counting down.
TCCATCACCAAGACGGCCGACCCGGCCACGATCACGCGAGCCGGTCAGGCCGTGACCTACAGCTTCGTCGTGACCAACACCGGCAACGTGACCATGTCCGAGGTCGAGGTGATCGAAGGGACCTTCACCGGGACCGGCACAGCGCCGGTCGTCCAGTGCCCGGCGGCGCCGATGGTCCTCGCGCCCGGTGACACCGCGACCTGCACGGCGACCTACATCGCGACCCAGGCGGACGTGGATGCGGGCTCCGTCGACAACACGGCGACCGTGCAGGGCACGATCCCGTCGGCGCCCGGTGTGCCGATGACGTTCGGTCCGGCTGACGGCACCTTCGACGCACCGGCCCAGCCGGCGCTGACCATCGTCAAGTCGGGGACGCCGAGCGACGCCGCGTCGTTCACGGCGGGCGCGGTGATCACGTACAGCTTCGTGGTGACCAACACCGGCAACGTGACGCTGGACGACATCCAGGTGACCGACTCGGGCTTCACGGGCAGCGGCCCCGCCCCCGTGCCGGACTGCTCGGGTGCGCCGTCCTCCCTCGCCCCGGAGGCGCAGCTGACCTGCACGGCGACCTACACCGTCACGCAGGCGGACGCCGACGCCGGAGGCATCACCAACACGGCCACCGCGAGCGGACTCCCGCCCGCGGGCGGCGAGCCGGTGCAGAGTGAGCCGTCCACGGTCACACTGCCGCACGACAGCGCGCCGGCGCTCTCCCTGGTGAAGAGCGCCACCGTGAACGCCTCCACGATCGACTACCACTTCACGGTGACCAACACCGGGAACGTGACGGTCACGGGCGTGGCCATCGCGGAGGGCGACTTCACCGGCACCGGCGGCTTCCCCGGCGTCGACTGCCCGGACGGGGCGGCCTCGCTGGCCCCCGGCGCGTCGATCGTCTGCACGGCGGCGTACACGCTCACCGATGCGGACCGGCGGGCGGGAACCGTGACCAACACGGCGGTCGCGGACGGCACGGCCGGCTCCGGACGGGTCTCCTCGCCGCCGTCGACGGCCCGGGCCGCAGTGGGCGGTCTCGCCTCGACGGGACTGGACGTCGAGACGCTCGTCTGGGTCGGCGCGATCCTCCTGGCCCTCGGCGGCGGCGCCATCGGATTCCGCGCCCTGCGGCGACGCCGGGCCTGATCCGGAGGTGATGAAGGCGGGGACGACTCAGGTCGTCCCCGCCTTCTCGCGTGCTCAGGCTTCCGTGCTCAGGCCAGCGTGCTCAAGCGTCGGCGCGCGCCATGAACGGCTCGTGGTGGTAGCCGTCGTCGGTGAGGATCGCGACGGTCGACTCCCCCACCTCCAGGAACGCGCCGGGGATGTCGTTGAGCGGCTCGGACACGACGACCTTCGCCTTGTCCCCGAAGACCTCCAGGCGGGCGGCGTCCGGGTACATCTCGCGCAGCTCCGGGATGGCGACCGAGTGGTACAGGCTCCGGCTGCGGCCCGACGTGGAGTGACGGAACGCCCACAGCGTGGCGCCGTCGGAGATCGCGATCGTCCCCTGCATCGGGAACTGGACGCCGTTCGCCTCTCCCACCTCCTCGATCCGCTGGACGGTCTTCGCCATCGCGCCGATCGGGTCGTCCTGGAGGCCGAGCGTGAGGGCCAGGTAGAACATGACCTCGGAGTCCGTGGTGCCGTGGATGAGCGGGTAGAGCGACGGGTCGACCGCGAACGTCAGGTCGCGCTTCATCTTCGCGAAGCCGCCGAGGAAGCCGTTGTGCATGAACAGCCAGTTCTCGTAGCGGAACGGGTGGCAGTTCGTCTGCTGGATGGGCGGCCCGGCCGCCGCGCGCACGTGCCCGAAGAACAGCGGGCTCGCGATCGAGTTGGTGAGCTCGCGCAGGTTCTCGTCGTTCCAGGCGGGTTCGGTCGAGTGGAACAGCGCGGGAATGTTGCCCGCCTTCGAGCCCTCCGGGTACCACCCGAACCCGAAGCCGTCGCCGTTCACCGTCTCGGCGCCGAGTGGCGAGTTCAGCGATTGGGCGACCAGCGAGTGTTGCGCGTCCAGGATCAGTTCGGCGGGTTTCAGCGCCTCCCCGGAGTACGCGAGCCAACGGCACATGACGTCTTCCCCTCCCGGATCGACGGGCTCGATCCGGGAGCACCATAACGCCGCGGGGCCTCCCCCGGGAATGGTCGCCGCAGCGACTCTCAGGCTTCCCTCACGGTGATATGCCACACTGGAGATACGGCATGCCCGGCGTGTGACCGTACTCCCACCCCGACCGAATGAGGTGCCCCGTGTCCCCGTTCCGACCGCTCTCGCACACCCTGATCGCCGGCGGGCTCGCGCTCGGCCTGGCCGCCACATCGTCCCTCATCGCGTGCGCCGCCCCGGCGACGGCGGCCTCCCTCGCGGGCGACCTCGCACCCGCGCAGGACCTGGTGGTGCCGGCGTCGTTCGGCGCCGACTCCTTCGGGCTCGCCCGCGAGGCGCCGGCCGTGCATGTCGCGCCCGGGGTCGTCTGGCCCGTTCGGGACGGCGCCGCCATCTCGGACGGGTTCGGTCATCGGGACGCTCCGGTCGAAGGGGCGTCCACCGAGCATCCCGGCATCGACTTCGCCGCGCGCGCCGGCGTCCCCGTCCACGCGGCCGCGTCCGGCGTGGTGAGCCGGGCGGTGACCGTGGACCGCGGCGGCTGCGGCATCCAGCTCGCCATCGACCACGTCGTGCGCGGCGAGGCGGTCACGACCGTCTACTGCCACCTCGCGGAGGGATCGGTCCGGCTGCGTCCGGGTCAGCGGGTGGCCGCGGACGAGGTGATCGGGGCCGTCGGCAGCACGGGGGTCTCGACGGGAGCGCACCTCCACTTCGAGGTGCGCCCGGGCGGCGGCGCCCCGATCGACCCGCTGCGCTGGCTGAACGCGCTCGCCGCGTGACCCTCCGCCCGCGGGCCCGGCGTCAGGCGGTCGGCGCCGCCCCCGCGATGTTCACCAGCCACTGCACGCCGAACCGGTCGACCAGCATCCCGAAGCTGTCGCCCCACGGCGCCTTGGAGAGCGGCTCGACCACGGTGCCGCCGTCGACCAGCTTGTCGTAGTAGCCGGAGAGCTGGGCTTCGTCGTCGCCGCTCAGGGACACCGAGATCTGGGAGCCCTCCTTGAGGTCCATGTGGGCGGGCACGTCCGCCGCCATGAGCGTGAAGCCCGCGTCGGTGGTGAGCTGCGAGTGCATGATCAGGTTCGCGTCGTCCGGGTCCTGGCTCATCCCGAACTCGGCGAAGGTGCTCTGCTGCAGGGTGCCGCCGAAGACGGACTGGTAGAAGTCCATCGCCTCGCGGGCCTGCGTGCGGAAGTTGAGGTACGGGTTCAGGATCGACGGCATCGTGGGGACTCCCTTCGTGCGCGCGCACGGTGCGCGGCTCAGGGTTCAGGCTAGCCAGTGGGCCGCCCGGGCGGGAAGGCCGCGGGTGCGGCGGCGCGTCAGGCGAGGTACGCGGCGACGAACAGCTCGCCGCGGATCGCGCCCAGCGCGGCGAGGACGCGCTCCACCACCGCGTCCGTCACCCCCGACGCCACGACGTCGTGGGGGCCGAGAGGCGCGAGCGGCGAGCAGCGCACCCGCACGACCTCCCAGCCGGCGGCGCGCAGGAGGCGGTCCTTGCGTCGGTCGGAGGCCTCCCGCGGGCCGACGTGCTCCAGCCCGTGCCGGCCGATGGTGTCGTATTCGATGGCGACGCGCAGCTCGGGGACGACGATGTCGGGCCACACTTCGAGCTGGTTGTAGAACGGCCGCGCGACGCGCACCGCGTTGAGGCTCAGGTCGACCGCGAGCCTCGCGGCCACGCGGCGCTTCAGCTCCGGCTCGGCCGCCGACGCCGGGCGCGGGGCGAGCTCGCTGAGGAAGGCCTCCCCGACCCGCACGCGGTCCGCCCCGCGGCGAGCGTTCCGGCAGACCGGGCAGCGGCGGCCGCCGAGGATTCGCTCGACGGTGGCGGAGTAGCTGGGATGCCCGTTCGCGCACTGCCACGAGTAGCGCGTGGCGGTGCCGTTCTCGTGCGAGAGGGCGACGCGCGAGCCGGGCGCCGCCAGCGCGATCAGCTCCTCCCTTGTCATCGACGTGCGGTCGAGCCTCCGGCAGAGGTAGCAGCGGTCGTCGTCCGGGTCGTTCTCGATGCGCCGCAGGTCGCGCGCGTGGCCGCAGACGTGCAGGCCGGCGTCGGGCTCCGGCGTCCTGATGCGGCGCGGGACGGCCTCCTCGCTGCACCACGGGCACCAGGCCGACCGCCGGCGCGTTCCGCCCGGACGGGAGCGCTGCTCCTCCGGCGTGGCGATGAAGCGGTGGCCGGCGTCGCACTCCCACTGCACGTAGACGTCGGCGGCGGGCGGGATCTGGCTGAGCACGATCCCGCCGTTGAGCTCGGGATGGAACTGGCGCACCACGGTCGGATAGCGCTGCCAGTCGGCGCGGTAGGCGCCGACGGCGTACGGCACCGGGAGGCCCTTGGACCACTGCCGGCGCGCCCACCACTGCGCGACGTTCTCGGTCACGTCACCCCGTCCTTCACACGCCAACGGTACGGCGGGCCTCCGACAGCGGCGGATTCACAGCACGAACGGCAGCAGGGCACGGCGGTCGGGCGGATAGTCGGGGAAGGTCTCCCGGTACCAGCGGTGGTTCGCCATCGCCCGCGGCGCGAGGTTGGCGACGGTGTAGAGCGCGAAGGCGAGCCCCGCGAGGGACCAGGTGGCGACGGCCCAGCCGGTCCACTCCACCAGCTCGCCGAGGTAGTTCGGGCTCGACACGAACCGGAAGCCGCCGCCGTACGGGATGCGGTAGCCGTCGCCGCTACGCCGCAGCCTCCGGAGGATGCGGTCGGAGCCGACGTTGAGCGCGTACCCCGCCGCGAAGAGGACCACGCCGATCCAGAACCGCGGATCGCGCAGCCAGGACACCGGGTAGTGGCCGTACTCGGAGATCCAGCGCGCGTTCACCCACGCGTTGAGAACGTTGAACAGGATGGCCAGCAGCATGACGAGCACCGGCATCCGGGAGCCGGAGCGCATGAGCAGCGGGTAGACGAAGGCGCGCTGCACGTAGTGCGCCTGCCAGAGCAAGAGGAATAGCAGGGGCACGAGGTCGGCGCGGTGCGAGCCGAGCAGGTAGAAGGCCAGGAAGGCGAGGCTCGCGGGGGCCTCCATCACGATCCAGCCGACGCGCGCGGGGACGGTCGGGCCCCAGCCGGGGCGGCCGTGGCGGCCGCCGTAGGGGGCGACGACGAATTGCAGCGCGACGAAGGTCACGGCGGCCAGGATCAGCTCGGCGACGACGAACCAGCGGTAGGGGCCCGAGGGCATGGGTGGGAGTCTAATTGGTGGGCCCTGCCGGGATCGAACCGACGACATCCACGGTGTAAACGTGGCGCTCTACCAGCTGAGCTAAAGGCCCTGACCTCACCAGCCTAGCGGGCGAGGCGCGGCGCTCACACGTGCGCAGGCAGCAGCTCCAGCGCGGCCCGGTACGACTCGATCGAGCGGGCCTCCCCCGGCGCGGTGATGAACGACGCGCGGATGATGCCGGACTCGTCGATCAGGAACGTCGCGCGGTTGGCGAAGCCCTTCTCCGGCAGGAAGACGCCGTACTCCTTGGCGGTCTCGCCGTGCGGCCAGAAGTCGGCCAGCAGGCTGAAGTCATAGCCTTCCTGCTCGGCCCAGGCGCGCAGCGTGTACTTGGAGTCCACGGAGATCGCCAGCAGCTCCACCCGGTGGTCCTGGAACATCGCCAGGTTGTCGCGCAGCGCGCACAGCTCGCCCGTGCAGGTGCCCGAGAACGCCAGCGGGAAGAAGACGAGGGCGACGGCCTTGGAGCCGCGGAAGTCGCTGAGGCGGACCGAGCGGCCGTGCTGGTCGAGCAGTTCGAAGTCGGGAGCCTGGGTGTCGTTCTCCAGAGCCATGTGACGTGTCCTTTCACGCGCTCCGGGGACGATTCCACCCGGCCGGCGCACGAGGACACAGCATAGACCCGGACGCGGTGAGCGCCAACCCGTGGCCTGGCTCCGAGCGGTCACCGGTCGTCCCGACTTGCGGCTAGGCTGAACGATGGTGCCCGCGGATTTGTCGTGACCCGACAAGCGGATGCGCGCCTTCCACGATCCATCCGACACAAGAAAGAGGTCGAGGGTGACTGTAAACGACCAGGACCCGTACTCGGTGAATAACATCGACTCGGACCCCGAGGAGACCGCCGAATGGCGCGAGTCCCTCGACGCACTGGTTGCGGCACACGGCCATGAGCGCGCTCGCGAGATCATGCTCAGCCTGCTGAAGCGCTCGAAGGAACTCCACCTCGGCGTCCCGATGGTGCCGACCACCGACTACATCAACACCATCTCCCCGGAGAACGAGCCGGACTTCCCCGGCGACGAGGAGATCGAGCGCCGCTACCGCGCCTGGATCCGCTGGAACGCGGCCATCCTCGTGCACCGCGCGCAGCGCCCCGGCATCGCCGTCGGCGGACACATCTCGACCTACGCGTCGAGCGCCGCCCTGTACGAGGTCGGCTTCAACCACTTCTTCCGCGGCCAGGACCACCCGGGCGGCGGCGACCAGATCTTCGTCCAGGGCCACGCCTCCCCCGGCACCTACGCCCGCGCCTTCCTCGAGGGCCGGCTGAGCGCCGACCAGCTCGACGGCTTCCGCCAGGAGAAGTCGCACGCCGGCGGCGGCCTGTCCTCCTACCCGCACCCGCGGCTGATGCCGGAGTTCTGGCAGTTCCCGACCGTGTCGATGGGTCTGGGTCCGATCAACGCGATCTACCAGGCGCAGCTCAACAAGTACCTCACCAACCGCGGCATCAAGGACGCCTCCGACCAGCACGTCTGGGCGTTCCTCGGCGACGGCGAGATGGACGAGGTGGAGTCGCGCGGCCAGCTCCAGGTCGCGGCGAACGAGAAGCTCGACAACCTGACCTTCGTCATCAACGCGAACCTGCAGCGCCTCGACGGCCCGGTGCGCGGCAACGGCAAGATCATCCAGGAGCTGGAGAGCTACTTCCGCGGCGCCGGCTGGAACGTCATCAAGGTGATCTGGGGCCGCGAGTGGGACGACCTGCTCGCCCGCGACACCGACGGCGCGCTGGTCAACCTGATGAACCAGACGCCGGACGGCGACTACCAGACCTACAAGACCGAGAACGGCGCCTACGTGCGCGAGAACTTCTTCGGCCGCGACCCGCGCACACTGGAGCTCGTCAAGGACTACACCGACGACGAGGTCTGGGGCCTCAAGCGCGGTGGCCACGACTACCGCAAGGTCTACGCGGCCTTCAAGGCGGCCGTCGAGCACAAGGGCCAGCCCACCGTCATCATCGCCAAGACCATCAAGGGCTACGGCCTCGGTCCGTCGTTCGAGGGCCGCAACGCGACCCACCAGATGAAGAAGATGACGCTGGACAACCTCAAGACGTTCCGCGACGCGATGCGCATCCCGGTGACGGACGCGCAGCTCGAGGAGAACCCGTACCTGCCGCCGTACTACAACCCGGGGCCGGACGACGAGGCGATCCAGTACCTCCACGAGCGCCGCCGCGCGCTCGGCGGCTACGTCCCGGAGCGCCGCGTCAAGTACACGCCGCTGAACCTCCCGGACGACTCGGCCTACGCCATCGCCAAGAAGGGCTCCGGCACGCAGGAGATCGCCACCACCATGGCGTTCGTCCGCCTGCTCAAGGACCTGCTGCGCGCGAAGGACTTCGGCCACCGCATCGTCCCGATCATCCCGGACGAGGCGCGCACCTTCGGCATGGACGCGTTCTTCCCGAACGCGAAGATCTACAACCCGAACGGCCAGCACTACACCTCGGTCGACCGCGAGCTGCTCCTGGCCTACAAGGAGAGCCCGCAGGGCCAGATCATCCACGTCGGCATCAACGAGGCGGGCGCCCTCGCGGCGTTCACCAACGTGGGCACGTCGTACTCGACGCAGGGCGAGCCGCTCATCCCGGTCTACGTCTTCTACTCGATGTTCGGCTTCCAGCGCACCGGCGACGCGATGTGGGCGGCGGGCGACCAGATGGCGCGCGGCTTCATGATCGGCGCCACCGCCGGCCGCACCACGCTGACCGGCGAGGGCCTGCAGCACGCCGACGGCCACTCGCTGCTGCTCGCCGCCACGAACCCGGCCGTCGTCGCCTACGACCCGGCCTACGGCTACGAGATCGGGCATATCGTCCGCTCGGGCCTGGAGCGGATGTACGGCGAGTCGCACCCGAACCCGAACGTCATGTACTACCTGACGGTCTACAACGAGCCGATCGTGCAGCCGGCCGAGCCGGAGGGCGTGGATGTGGACGGCATCGTCCGCGGCATCCACAAGCTCCGCGACGGCGAGACCGGCGGCCCGAAGGCGCAGCTGCTCGCGTCCGGCGTCTCGGTGCCGTGGGCGCTGGAGGCCCAGCACCTGCTCGCGCAGGACTGGGGCGTGTCGGCCGACGTGTGGAGCGTCACCTCGTGGGGCGAGCTGCGCCGCGACGGCCTGGCGGCGGAGGAGCACAACTTCCTCTACCCGCAGCAGGAGAAGCAGGTGCCCTACGTCACCCGCAAGCTGCAGGGCGCCGAGGGACCGTTCGTCGCCGCGACCGACTACATGCACGCGGTGCCGGACCAGATCCGTCAGTTCGTGCCCGGTGAGTACGCCACGCTCGGCGCCGACGACTTCGGCTTCTCCGACACCCGCGCCGCCGCGCGCCGGTTCTTCAAGATCGACGGTCCGTCGATCGTGGTCCGCACCCTGGAGCTGCTCGCAGCGCAGGGCAAGGTGGACCCGAACGCGCCGGCCTGGGCGATCGAGAAGTACCTGCTGCACGACGTCAACGCCGGCACCACCGGCACCGCGGGCGGCGAGTCCTAGACCGCACGCCCGTGCCGACGACACCGGAGAGGACGAAGTCCGAGACGCTTGCGTGGCTGCGCAAGATCTCGGGCGAACTCGCCACGACCACGCTGAAGCGGCTGGAGGACACGCTCCCCTGGTACCGGGACATGCCCCCCGGCCGCCGCAGCGCGGTCGGGCTGGTCGCCCAGGCGGGCATCTCCTCCTTCATCTCGTGGTTCGACGACCCGCGGTCGACGCCGTGGATCGCGGCCGACGTCTTCGGGGCGGCTCCGCGTGAGCTGCTCCGGAGCGTCAGCCTGCAGCAGACCCTCCAGCTCATCAAGATCACCGTGGAGGTGGTCGAGGAGCGCGTGAAGAGCGGCGGCAACGAGTCGCTCAAGGAGGCCATCCTCCTGTACTCGCGCGAGATCGCGTTCGCCGCGGCCGATGTGTACGCCCGCGCCGCCGAAGCCCGCGGCCTCTGGGATGCGCGCCTGGAGGCCCTGGTGGTCGACAGCATCCTCACCGGCGAGTACGACGACGAGCTGCCCAGCCGCATCGCCGCGCTCGGCTGGCACGGCCACGGCGAGGTCAGCGTCCTGGTGGGCACCGCCCCCAAGATGCTCGATGTGGACCAGCTGCGGCGCACGGCCCGGCACATGTCCGCGGACGTGCTGATCGGCGTGCAGGGCAGCAGGCTGGTGCTCGTCATCGGCCGCGCCGTTCCGGCCGATGCGGCGAACGAGGAGGCCATCGGCGCCGCGCCCGCGGTCAGCTTCCTGGAGATCGCGCAGCAGCTGGAGCCGGGCTTCGGACCGGGTCACCTGGTGCTCGGCCACGAGGTCGCGAGCCTGGTGGACGCCTCCAAGAGCGCGAAGGCGGCGCTGGCCGGCTTCGCCGTCGCCAAGGCGTGGCGCAACTGCCCGCGGCCCGTCCACGCCGACGATCTGCTCCCCGAGCGGGCGCTCGCGGGCGACGGTCTCGCGCGGGCCACGCTGATCAGCCGCATCTACCGGCCGCTGCAGGCGTACTCCACGGAGCTCCTCACCACGCTGTGGTGCTACCTGGACAACGGGAGGTCGCTGGAGGCCACCGCGCGCGAACTGTTCGTGCACCCCAACACGGTGCGCTATCGGCTGAAGCGCGTCTCCGAGGTGATCGGCTGGGACGCCACCGGGGCCAGGGAGGCGCTCATCCTGCAGGCGGCGCTGATCGTGGGCTCGATCAACGAGCCCGACGCGCCGCGACGGCACTGATCTCCGCTCCTTGTAGACATCCACAAAGCTTCGACGCATAGTTCATCCACATCCGACACATCCGCTCGGCGGAAGATTGGCAGACTTGAACCCGTGATCGTCATCGTGTGCCCGGGGCAGGGCTCCCAGACCCCCGGCTTCCTCGACCCGTGGCTCACCGAACCGTCGTTCCGTGACCAGCTCACCCGCATCTCCGACGCGGTCGGCATCGACCTCGTCGCGCACGGCACGGTGAGCGACGCGGACACCATCCGCGACACCGCGGTGGCCCAGCCGCTGATCGTGTCCGCCGGCCTGCTGACCCTGTCGGCGCTCCTGGCCGACGGCCGCCGCGAGAAGGTCGGCGGCATCGCCGGTCACTCGGTCGGCGAGCTCACGGCCGCGGCCGGCGCCGGCGTGCTGTCCGAGACCGACGCTGTCGCGTTCGTCCGGGAGCGCGGCGCCGCGATGGCCCGCGCCGCGGCGGAGGTCCGCACCGGCATGAGCGCGGTGATCGGCGCCGACGAAGACGAGTTGCTCGCGAAGCTCGACGCGCTCGGCCTCTCCCCCGCCAACTACAACGGCGGCGGCCAGATCGTCGTCGCGGGCGACCTCGACGCGCTCGCGAAGCTGGCCGAGGAGCCGCCGGCCCGCGCCCGCGTCATCCCGTTGCAGGTCGCCGGCGCGTTCCACACCCGCTACATGGCCCCGGCCGTCCCGGCGCTGGAGGAGTTCGCCGCGACCCTCGCCACGAACGACCCGACGCTGCGGCTGTGGACGAACAAGGACGGCTCCGAGGTCACCGACGGCGCCGCGTTCCTGCGGCTGCTCGTGGGCCAGGTCTCCTCGCCGGTGCGCTGGGACCTCGACATGGCGGCGTTCCAGGAGGCCGGCGTCACCGGCATCATCGAGGTCGCTCCCGCCGGCGCCCTCGTCGGACTCGCCAAGCGCGGGCTGAAGGGCGTCCCCGCCGTCGCGGTGAAGACCCCCGACGACCTGCCCGCCGCGTTCGACCTCATCGACCAGGCCGCCTAGGAGGACCGCAGACCATGACCCACCCCACCCTGCAGCAGTCCCACGGGCCGCAGTACACCCGCATCCTCTCCATCGGCGCCGCCCGCGGCGACCTGGTGGTGCCGAACGACGACCTGGTCGGGCCGATCGACTCCTCCGACGAGTGGATCCGCCAGCGCACCGGCATCATCACGCGCACCCGGGCCAGCCACGACGTGTTCGCCGTCGACCTCGCCACCGAGGCGTCGAAGGAGGCGATCGAGAAGTCCGGCGTCGACCCGAAGCTGATCGACGCGGTGATCGTCGCGACGATCTCCAACCCGCAGCAGACCCCGTCGCTGGCCGCCGTGCTCGCCGACCGCGTCGGCGCCAACCCCGCCGCCGCCTACGACATGAACGCGGCGTGCGCCGGGTACGCCTACGCGGTCGCCCAGGCCGACGCGCTCATCCGCACCGGGCAGGCGCACTACGCGCTCGTCGTCGGCGCCGAGAAGCTCTCCGACGTGGTGGACCCGACCGACCGGACCATCTCGTTCCTGCTCGGCGACGGCGCGGGCGCCGTGGTCATCGGCCCGAGCGAGTACCCCGGCATCGCCAAGACGGTGTGGGGCTCGGACGGCTCCAAGGCCGGCGCGGTCGGGATGGACAGCACGCTCACCGCGTTCCGCGACGGCGAGGCCCCGTGGCCGACCCTGCGCCAGGACGGCCAGACCGTCTTCCGCTGGGCGGTCTGGGAGATGGCGAAGGTCGCCAAGCAGGCGCTCGACGCCGCCGGGGTCACCCCGGACCAGCTCGCGGCCTTCATCCCGCACCAGGCGAACATGCGGATCGTGGACGAGTTCGCCAAGCAGCTCAAGCTGCCGGAGACGGTCGCCATCGCGCGTGACATCGAGACGACGGGCAACACGTCGGCCGCCTCGATCCCGCTCGCCACGCACCGGCTCCTGCAGGAGCACCCCGAACTGTCCGGCGGCCTCGCGCTGCAGATCGGCTTCGGCGCCGGTCTGGTATTCGGCGCACAGGTCGTCGTGCTCCCCTAGGGCCTGCCCTAGACTGATCAACGGTCAAAACGACACCCCCTCAAGGAGAAAACAATGGCATTGTCCACCGAAGAAGTTCTTGCCGGCCTGGCCGAGCTCATCAACGACGAGACCGGCATCGCGACCGACACGGTTGAGCTGGACAAGTCGTTCACCGACGACCTCGACATCGACTCGATCTCGATGATGACCATCGTGGTCAACGCCGAGGACAAGTTCGACGTGAAGATCCCGGACGAAGAGGTCAAGAACCTGAAGACCGTCGGTGACGCCGTCGAGTTCATCGTCAAGGCGCAGGACGCCTAAGCACCGCACGAAGAAACTTCCTACGCGCGGGCGGGCCTCCCCCGAGGTTCCGCCCGCGCGGGTGGCAGCGCGCTGCGCGTTGCACCGTTGTTCCTACCACACGGAGTTGCCGTTATGACCAAGAAGATCGTCGTCACCGGCGTGGGCGCATCCTCCCCGCTCGGTGGCACCGCCCCCGAGAGCTGGGCCGGCCTGCTGGCCGGGAAGTCCGGCGCCCGCAGCCTCACGCACGAGTGGGTGGCGGAGCTCGAACTGCCCGTCACGTTCGCCGCGGAGGCGCTCGTGCGGCCCGACACCATCCTCGACCGGCCGACCGCCAAGCGCCTCGACCCGTCCAGCCAGTTCGCGCTGGTCTCGGCGATGGAGGCCTGGGCCGACGCCGGCTCGCCCGAGGTCGCCCCCGAGCGCCTCGGCGTCGACTACGCGACCGGCATCGGCGGCGTGTGGACCCTCCTCGACGCGTGGGACACGCTGCGTGAGCGCGGCCCGCGCCGCGTCCTGCCGATGACGGTTCCGATGCTCATGCCCAACGCCGCCTCCGCAGCGGTGTCCATGCACTTCGAGGCCCGTGCGTTCGCCCGCACCGTCGCCTCCGCCTGCGCGTCGAGCACCGAGTCGCTCGTCAACGCGTACGAGCACCTCCAGGCCGGCCTCGCCGATGTGGTCATCGCCGGCGGCACCGAGTCCGCCATCCACCCGATCACGATCGCGTCGTTCGCGTCGATGCAGGCGCTGTCGCGTCGCAACGACGACCCGGCGACGGCCTCCCGCCCCTACAGCGTCGACCGCGACGGCTTCGTCATGGGCGAGGGCGCGGCCAGCCTGGTGCTGGAGACCGAGGAGCACGCGCTCGCCCGCGGCGCCCGCATCTACGCGGAGATCGTCGGCGGCGGCGTGACGGCCGACTCGTACCACATCACCGCGAACGACCCGGAGGGCCGCGGCGCCATCCGTGCCCTGCGGCTCGCGCTGGAGCAGGCGGGCGCCTCCCCGGAGGAGGTCACCCACATCAACGCGCACGCCACCAGCACCCCGGTCGGCGACCCGGCCGAGTACGTCGCGCTCCGCGAGGTCTTCGGCGACCGCGTCCACGACATCCCGGTGTCGGCCACGAAGGCGTCGACGGGCCACCTGCTCGGCGGCACCGGCGCGCTGGAGGCGGTCTTCACGATCTTCGCGCTGCGCGACCGCGTCGCCCCGCCGACGATCAACATCACCGAGATGGACCCGGCGATCCCGCTCAAGGTGTCCAGCACCCCCCAGCCCCTCGGCGACGCGCCCCAGCTCGCCGTCAGCAACTCCTTCGGCTTCGGCGGCCACAACGCCGTCGTGGCCATCCGCTCCGTCTGAGCGCCGGCGTTGAAGAAGGCCCCGGTCGCATGACCGGGGCCTTCTTCTGTCACCGCGTGCGGACGGCTGGGCCTGGCCCGTCGCGGGAGCTCTGCTAGCCGACCTTGTGCAGCCAGATGACCGAGGTGTCGTCGTGGGCGCGCCGGAACGGCTCCAGCTCGTCGTCCCACGCCTGGCCGAGCGCCAGGCGCAGCTCGCGCTGCAGTTCGAGCGGGTTCGGGCCGGCGACCTCCATCGCATAGCGGATACGGTCCTCCGGCACCACGGTGTTGCCCGCGGTGTCGGTCTGGACGAAGAAGATGCCGAGATCGGGGGTGTGCATCCAGCGGCCGCCGTCCGTGCCGAGGCCGGCGTCCTCCGTCACCTCGTAGCGGAGATGCTCCCAGCCGCGGAGCGCCGTCGCCAGGCGTGCTCCGGTGCCCTGGGGGCCGTCCCAGAAGAACTCGGTGCGCTGGGCGCCCTTCAGCACCGGCTGCGTCTCCCAGGTGAAGTTGACGGCGCGACCGAGAGCGCGTCCCGCCGCCCACTCGATGTGAGGGCAGAGCGCGCCTGGAGAGGAGTGCACGTAGAGCACTCCTCGAGCTGCGTGAGCCGTCATGGTTTTCCTCCTTCGTCGGTACGTCTTCCCCTACGACCGCGAACGAGTGCCATGACTCCTATGAAGTTGACTACCGCGATTATGCCGGACAACGCGCACGAGTTACAAGATTGTGATTCGGCGATTCCTGCGTGCCACACGGGAGGGAGCGGAATAGCATACCGGGTATGTCGGTCCAGTATGGTTTCCTCGCGGTGCTGACCCAGGGCCCCGCCTACGGCTCGCAGCTCCAGAACGAGTTCCTCCTGCGCGCGGCCAACCGCCGCACGCTCAACGCCGGGCAGGTCTACTCCACGCTCGACCGGATGACCGAGCAGGGGCTGATCGAGTCGGCGGGTGAGACCGACGACGGCCTCCCGCTCTACCGGCTCACCGACGCGGGAGCGGAGGAGGCCACGGCCTGGCTGACCGCCGGCCCGCGGGACGTGCGCCCGGACTGGGACGAGATGCAGGACCAGGTACTCGTCGCCGCCTCGCTCGACGGCGCGGACGCGGCCGTGGTCGTCGCGGACTACCGCGCGGCGTTCGCGGAGCGCATCCGGGAACTGACGCACGACGCGGACTCGCGGGCGGTGCTCGCCGCGAACCGCGCGGCCGAGCTCGGTGCGCGCGCCGCGATCGAATGGCTGGACGAGGTCGCCAAGGCCCTCGCCGCGCACCCCGGCGCGCTGGTGCAGCCGCGCTGCCCCGAGCGCCCGCGCCGCGGCCGGAAGCCCGCCGCCGCCCTCGACTGAGCGCGCCTCCCCCCAATCGCCGAAGGGCACGTAAACGCCCCTAAAACCGCGTTTTAGGGGCGTTTACGTGCCCTTCGACCGATGGGGTCAGTGCAGGAGGGCGCCGTCCTTGTTCAGGACGTTCTTCTCGCCGGCCTCGATCGGCACCGCGAAGCGGTTCTGCGCGGGAGGCAGCGGGCAGTTGAAGTTGTAGCTGAACGCGCACGGCGGCAGCACGGCGAGGTTGAAGTCGAGCGTCACCGTGCCGTCCTCGTTCGGGACGACGAACAGGAAGCGGCCGACCGAGTAGGTGCTCTCGCCGTTCGTGGTGTCCGAGAACACCAGCTGCAACGCGCGGCCCGCCTTGAAGGCGGCGAGGTTGTAGTCGACGCCGTCCTTGCTGAAGGTGATCTCGCCCGGGATGACCATGTCCCTGGTCGCGCCGTCATCCTTGAGGTGCTCGAAGCCGACCGTCTTGCCGCCCTCGATCGGCGAGAACGTCGCCGTGATGATCCACTCGGGGTTGAACGGGAAGGCGTCGATCGAGCCGAAGTTCTGGATGTCCTCCGACTGGGCGTCCCACACCCGCAGCGCGTACTCGCCCTGCTCGTTCGCGATGACGAAGCCGGTGACCGTGTCGCTGAACCGGATGGCGGACGGGTTCGGGTCGTCCTTGCCGCGCACGATCGCGGAGCCGTCGACCAGCACCTCGTCCACGAAGACGTTGTCCGTCGCAGCCGCGGTGACCTTCAGACCGGACTGGCCGGCCGGCAGCGGCGACCAGAGGCCGGGAACGCCCCAGACCGGCTGCTCGGAGCCCGGCTCACCCGTGATCCACTGGGTGTTCACGAGCGCCAGGTTGCCCTGCGGCGCCGTGACGGCCTGCTCGCGGCGGGAGTGGTAGCGCGCGAGGACGGCGTCGGGATCGGCGGGGGCTGCGATGTCGGTCATGGTCTCCATCCTCTGTCAGGTCGGTGGATGCAACCAAGCGCGACACTCCCCCATTCCCGCCGCCCGCCGCTCACTTGGCCTCGCCGTAGCTGTCGACCACGGCTGCCGTGACCGGGAAGTCGACGGGGAACCCGCCGAAGAGCAGTCGCCCCGCGGCCTCGGCCGAGGCGCGGACCTCGGCGGCGACGGCCTCCGCCGACTCCGCGGGGGTGTGGACGATGACCTCGTCGTGCAGGAAGTACACCAGATGCGGTCCGGCGGTGAACTCCGCGCCCTCCGGGGTCAGCCGGGCGAGCCGGTTGCGCAGCTCGGCCATCCAGCACAGCGCCCACTCGGCGGCGCTGGCCTGCACGACGAAGTTGCGGGTGAAGCGGCCCCAGTCGCGGGCCTGGCTGCGCGCCCGGCGCTCCTCGGCGGCCGTGGACTCGGCTCCGGAGGCCGCCGACTGGGTGGCCTGCCAGCTCCCGCCAGGCCGTGGCGAGCTGCGGCCGAGCCGGGAGGTCACGATGTCGCCCCGCTCCCCTGTGCGCGCCGCGTCCTCGACGAGCCGCACGGCACGCGGGTAGGCGCGCGCCAGCCGCGGCATCAGCCGGCCGCTGTCGCCCGTCGTCGCGCCGTACATGGCGCCGAGCATGGCCACCTTGGCCTGGGCGCGCTCCTCCACCGCCCCGCTCGCCACGATGCCCGCGTAGAGGTCCCGGCCGCGCCCGGCCTCGGCCATCGCCGTGTCGCCGGCGAGGCCGGTGAGGATGCGCGGCTCAAGCTGGGCGGCGTCGGCGACCACGAGCTTCCAGCCCGGGTCGGCGACGACCGCGCCGCGGACCTCCTTCGGGAGCTGGAGGGCGCCGCCGCCGCGCGTGGCCCAGCGCCCGGTGACGACGCCGCCGGGGATGTAGTCGGGCCGGAAGCGCCCGTCGCGCACCCAGGCGTCGAGCCAGCTCCAGCCGTTCGCCGCGTGCAGCCGGGCGAGCTTCTTGAACTTCAGCACCGCCGGGATCGCGGGGTGGTCGAGCTCGCGCAGCTCCCACGACCGCGTCGAGGTCACCATCAGGCCCGCGCGCTGCAGCGCCTTGAGGAGCTCAGGCGGGCTGTCGGGGTTGAGGTCGGGCGCCTCCAGGGCCGTGCGGATCTCCGCCGCAAGCGTCTCCAGCGCCTCCGGTCGGCCGTAACGCGGGCGCGGGCCGAGGACGGCGCGCAGCAGCTCGTCGTGCCGCTCGACGCTGTACGGGAGGCCCGCGTGCTGCATCTCGGCCGCGATCAGCGCCCCGGCCGACTCGGCGGCGAGCAGGAGGCGCAGCCGGCCGGGCTCCGCGCTGCCCGCGACGGCCTCCTGCTGCGCGGCGTACTCGTCCTCGCTGGAGGGCCGGGTCGTCTCCGCGGGATGGTCGAGGTCGAACAGGGTCGCGGCCGCCGGCTCCGGCGCGTCCTCCGGCACGCGGGCGGCGTCCCACGGTCCGGGCGCGGCGGTGGCGAGCGTGGAGCCCGCGCTGAGCGTGGAGGCCCGCAGGATCGCGTGGCTGAGCCGCAGGTCCACGCAGCGTTCAACGCGGACGCCCGCCTGCAGCAGCCGGGGGTACCACGCGCGGGTGTCGTCCCAGACCCAGCGCGGGCGCGACGCCGCCTCCTCGCGCCGGACGAACTCCGGCAGCTCGGCCTCCGCGAGCTCCGTGCGGCCGGGGTCGTCGCCGTCCGGACGGATCGCCGCGACCCGCCCGGGAGCGACGCGGTCGAGAAGGAGCTGCACGCCTCAATTCTGCATGCGACGGACGACACTTCCCGCTATAGTGAGAAAACGTCACTTTAAGCGATGCCGACCCGAAAGGCGAGCGACGATGACAGAGTACCTGCACGACTCCCAGGGAGTGTGGATCGCATACCGAACCGATCCGCAGTCGCGCTGGCTGTTCAACTCCGAAGGCGACTGGATCGGCTGGTTCCCCTGGTCGGACGACATCGCGGTGACCCCGGGCGGCTCCTACCTCGGCACGGTGCACGGCGACCGTCTGTTCATGGACGACGAGCACCCGTACCGCGGGAATCCGGGCTACCCGGGCGCGCCGGGCTACCCGGGACAGGCGCCGTATCCGGGAGCAGGGCCGTACGTCGGGCTGCCGGATGGCTGCGACGACGTCGCACCCGCGCTGCTCTGGCCGCGCATCGCGTCCTGAGCGGCCGTCAGCCCGCCAGCGCCGCCAACCGCGACCGCAGCTGCGGCCACGCCGCGCCGAAGCCGGGATGCAGCGGCAGGTCCGCGACCTCCGGCACCGACACCCAGCGCAGCTCGATGCTCTCCACGTCGGCCATGTGCGGCTCGAACGCGCGCACCGCCTGTGCGACGACGGTCGTGTACGACCAGAAGCCGAGGTCGAGCACGCTTTCGAACAGCACCTGCACCGCGTCCGCGGGCACCGCCGCCTCCTCCGCGGCCTCCCGCAGCGCGCCCTCCACCGCCGTCTCGCCCTCGTGCCTGGCGCCGCCCGGGAGGCCCCAGGTGCCCCCGAAGTGGCTCCAGTCGGCGCGGTGCTGGAGCAGCACGCCGCGCCGCAGGTCGTGGACGAGCAGGCCCGCGGCGCCGAAGCGGCCCCAGAACCGCTCGCCGTTCGGACCTTCCACCCATGCGTCGCCGGAGTTCACGTCTCCACGTTAGCCGCACGGCCGAACCCGGTGACGCCGCGTGACGGTTCTCGCAGACGGTCCTACTGTGTGGACATGACACTCCAACGCTGGCGCCACCTCACCGAGTGGCCACTCACCGCGGCCGCCGCGGTGTTCCTCGTCGCCTACGCCTGGGAGGTCATCGGCGACCTCCACGGGCCGCAGCTCGTCGTGGCGGAGACCGTGATCTGGATCACCTGGGCCGTCTTCCTGCTCGACTACTTCGTGTGCCTCGTCCTCGCCCCGCAGCGCTGGCGCTGGTTCTACACGCACCTGTTCGATCTCGCCATCGTGGTGCTGCCGATGCTGCGGCCGCTGCGGCTGCTGCGGCTGGTGACGATCCTCGCCATCCTGCAGCGGAGCGCGGGCGCCGCGTTCCGCGGCCGCGTGATCGTCTACGTCGTCGGCGCCGGCAGCCTCTTGATCTTCACGGCCGCGCTGGCGGCGCTGGACGCCGAGCGCGGGATGCCGCACGCGCACATCGAGACCTTCCCGCAGGCCGTCTGGTGGGCTTTCGAGACCATCTCGACGGTCGGCTACGGCGACTACGTGCCCGTCACCGAGGTGGGCAAGCTCGTCGCGGTCGGCCTGATGATCGGCGGCATCGCGACGCTCGGCATCGTGACGGCGACGCTGGCCTCCTGGATCGTCGAGCGGGTCGCGCAGACCGAGATCGACATGCGGGCGGCCACCCGCGGCCAGATCCGCGAGCTGTCAAGCCAGGTGGCGGAGTTGAAGGCCCTGCTCGAGAAGCGGTCGGCCTGATGGCGGTGCGCAGCGCGGCGATCCTGCTGCACCGCCGAGGGGCGCGCGGCAGGGAGGTCTGGATCGCGCACATGGGCGGCCCGTTCTGGGCGCGCAAGGACGAAGGCGCCTGGACGCTGCCGAAGGGGCTGGTCGAGGAGGACGACGTCGACGACCTCGCCGCGGCCCGGCGCGAGTTCGCCGAGGAGATGGGCGCGCCCTCCCCCGACGCCGTGTACGTCCCGCTCGGCGAGTTCCGCGCCTCCGGCAAGACGTTCGTGGTGTTCGCGGCGGAGGCCGACTTCGAGCTCGCGGAGCTGGTCAGCAACGAGTTCGAGGTGGAGTGGCCGCCGCGCTCCGGCGTGATCCGGACGTTCCCCGAGGTGGACGACGCCGGCTGGCATCCGCTCGCGGTGGCGCACACGAAGCTCGCAAAAGGCCAGCGGCCCATTCTGGACGCGCTCGTGAGGCTCCTCGACGAATACGGATCCGACTAGCGCGCAGGGCACCTCCTCGGTCGTATCGTTGGCTGCACGTGCCGGACGGGACGAAGGAGGAGCAGGTGGCGAAGAAGAAGGCGGAGAAGGACGCCGAGAAGGCCCTGATCACCGCACGAGCCGCAGTCGACGAGGCGCAGCGGCTGGTCAAGAAGCTCGACAAGAAGACCCGCAAGGAGGCCGAGGACCTCGCGGCCGCGCTGGAGCAGGCGGCGAAGGACGCGAAGAAGGCCTCGCAGCGCGCCCGCAAGACCGCGGAGGCGGCGGCGAAGGACGCCAAGGAGAAGGCCCAGGCGGCCCGCGAGCGTGCGCGCACGGCCGCGTCGGCCCCGGCGGCGAGCACGGGCATCCCGACGTTCCGCGACCTGCGCGACCGGGCGAAGGCGCAGGGCATCCAGGGCTACTCCCGGATGAACAAGGCACAGCTCCTGCACGCGCTCGGTGAGGGCTGATGTTCACCGGCCGGTAACCGGCTGCTTCTACGGTTGCCGCCGTGACTGACACCACCGCCGAGCCCGCGATCCTCTCGGCGCTGGACCGCGCGCCCGCGCCGCGGACGCTCATCGACATCCTGCGGGAGTCCGCCGCCGCCAACCCGCAGGGTTCGGCGATCGAGGACGCCCGCGGCGCGCTCAGTTACCGCGAGCTGCTCGCGCGCGTGCTGGCCACGGCGGCGCGGCTGCGGGAGGCCGGGGTGCGCCGCGGCGACCGCGTCGGTGTGCGGATGACGTCGGGCAGCCGGGATCTCTATCTGGCGATCCTCGGCGTGCTCGCCGCGGGAGCCGCCTATGTGCCCGTGGATGCGGACGACCCGCAGGAGCGCGCCGACCTCGTCTTCGGCGAGGCGGAGGTGCGCGGGGTCATCACGGACGACGGGTATCTGGCCACGGCCTCCGCGGAGGGCGAGGACGCCGTCGACGTGCCGGCCGGACCGCTCGCCGTGCAGGGCCAGGAGCCGCACCCCAGCACCTCCGGCCTCCCGGTCGTCGACCCGCCGACACCCGAGGACGACGCCTGGATCATCTTCACCTCCGGCTCGACCGGGACGCCGAAGGGCGTGGCGGTGCGGCACCGGTCCGCCGCGGCGTTCGTGGACGCCGAGTCGCGGCTGTTCCTGCAGGAGGAGCCGATCGGCCCGGGCGACCGCGTGCTCGCGGGACTCTCGGTGGCCTTCGACGCGTCCTGCGAGGAGATGTGGCTCGCCTGGGGCCACGGCGCGTGCCTGGTGCCCGCGCCGCGCTCGCTGGTGCGCACGGGCATGGACCTCGGCCCGTGGCTGGCGGCGCGCCGCATCACCGTCGTCTCGACCGTGCCGACGCTCGCGGCGCTCTGGCCGACCGACGCGCTCGACACCGTGCGGCTGCTGATCTTCGGCGGCGAGGCCTGCCCTCCCGAGCTGGTCAACCGGCTCGCCGTGGAGGGCCGCGAGGTCTGGAACACCTACGGGCCGACCGAGGCGACGGTCGTCGCGTGCGCAAGCGTGCTGACCGCGGGCGAGCCGGTGCGGATCGGCCTCCCGCTCGACGGCTGGGACCTCGCGGTCGTCGGTCCGGACGGGTCGCCGGTCGCGAGCGGCGAGTCCGGCGAGCTGATCATCGGCGGCGTCGGCCTCGCCCGCTACCTCGACCCGGCGAAGGACGCCGAGAAGTACGCGCCCCTCCCCTCGCTCGGCTGGCAGCGCGCCTACCGCAGCGGCGACCTGGTCCGTTTCGATCCGGGCGGGCTGTTCTACCTCGGGCGCGCCGACGACCAGGTCAAGGTCGGCGGCCGGCGCATCGAGCTCGGCGAGGTGGAGGCCGCGCTTCAGCAGCTCCCGGGCGTGTCGGGGGCCGCGGCCGCGGTGCGCAGGAGTGCGGCGGGGAATGACGTGCTGGTCGGCTACCTCGCCGTCCCGGAGCGCTCGGCCTTCGACCGCCGTGCCGCGCTGGCGGAGCTGCGCGCCGAGCTCCCGGCCGCCCTCGTGCCGCTGCTCGCGGTGGTGGACGACCTCCCGGTGCGCACCTCCGGAAAGGTCGACCGCGCTGCGCTCCCCTGGCCGCTGGAGGAGGTCGACGAGGACGCGCCGGTCCTCGACCCCGTCTCCGAGCAACTCGCCGCCGACTGGCGCAGCGTGCTCGGCCTGCCGGTGAGCGGCCTGGACGACAACTTCTTCGACCTCGGCGGCGGCTCGCTCGCGGCCGCGCAGATCGTCTCGCTGGTGCGCAGGCGGCACCCGGACATCACGGTCGCCGACATCTACGCGCACCCGCGCTTCGGGTCGCTCGCCTCTGCGCTGGCGGAGAGCTCGCCGTCGGCCTCCGCCGCCTCCACGCACGTCGTGCCGCCGACGCCGCGGCGCATGCAGGTGCTCCAGACCGTGCTCGCCGTGCCGCTGTTCATCCTGAACGGCGTCCGCTGGCTGCTCTACCTGCTGACGGCGGCGGCCATCCTGCGACCGTTCGGCGGGTTCGGGTTCCTCCCCGACGTGAACCTGGTCTGGCTGATCGTCGGGCTGATCGTGTTCGTCACGCCGTGGGGCCGGATGGCCATCGCCGTGGCCGCCGCCCGGCTGCTGCTGCTCGGCGTCGCGGCCGGCGACTACCCGCGCGGCGGCGGCGTGCACCTGCGACTCTGGCTCGCCGAGCAGGTCGCCCACCAGATCGGCGCGGCCAGCCTCGCCGGCGCGCCCTGGATCAGCTACTACGCCCGGGCGCTCGGCGCGACGATCGACCGCGGCGTGGACCTCCACGCGCTGCCGCCGGTGACGGGCATGCTGCGGATCGGCGCCGGCGCGTCCATCGAGCCGGAGGTCGACCTCGCCGGGTACTGGATCGACGGCGACCTCGTGCGGATCGGGGAGATCCGCATCGGCGCGGGGAGCTCGGTGGGCGCGCGCAGCTCTCTGATGCCCGGCGCGAAGATCGGCCGGGACGCGACGGTGGCGCCGGGCTCCGCCGTCTTCGGGCGCGTGCCCGCAGGTCAGAACTGGGCGGGCTCCCCCGCCGTCCGCGTCGGCAAGGCGCGGGAGTGGTGGCCGGGTGAGCGGCCGCCGCGGCGCACCAGGTGGGTCGCCGCGTACGCCGTGGCCTCCCTCGTCGTCTCGCTGGTCCCGGTGGTCGCGCTGGGCGTCGGCGGGCTGATCGTGGCGGCGTTCACGCGCGGCGCGACCACGATCGCCGCCGCGATCCCCGGCGCGGCCGCAGCGCTCGTCCCGGCCACGCTGGCGGCGGGCGTCGTGCTCGCGGGCGTCGTCGTGGTCCTGGTGCGCCTCCTGGGCCTCGGCCTGAAGGAGGGCGTCTACCCCGTGCGCAGCCGCGTCGGCTGGCAGGTGTGGTCCACCGAGCGGCTGCTCGACATGGCCAGGACGCTGCTCTTCCCGCTCTACTCCAGCCTGTTCACCCCCGTCTGGCTGCGGATGCTCGGCGCGCGCGTCGGGCGCGACGTCGAGGCCTCCACCGTGCTCCTGCTGCCCGCCATGACCCGGATCCGCGACGGCGCGTTCCTGGCCGACGACACGCTGGTAGCGTCCTACGAGCTCGGCGGCGGTTACGTGCGCGTCGCGGAGGCGGAGATCGGCGCGCGCGCCTTCCTCGGCAACTCGGGGATGGCCGGCGGCGGCAACCGGGTGCCGCGCGACGGCCTGGTCGCCGTGCTGTCGGTCGCCCCGCGCAAGGCCAAGGCCGGGTCGTCCTGGCTGGGCTCGCCACCGGTCAAGCTCCGGCGGCGTGCGCAGGACGCCGACCTCTCGCGCACCTTCGAGCCGAAGACCTCGCTGCGCGTCGCCCGAACCGCGTGGGAGCTGCTGCGCATCGTCCCGGTGTTCGTGACCTGCGCCATCGGGCTCGCCGTGCTGCTGACGCTGGCGGCGCTCTCCGAGGCCTGGGGCGTCGGCTGGGCGATCGTCCTCAGCGGTCCCGTGCTCCTGGTCGCCGGCGCGGTCGCCGCGGCCGTCAGCACCGCGGCGAAGTGGGCGCTGCTCGGGAGGCTGAAGCCGGGCGAGCATCCGCTCTGGTCGTCGTTCATCTGGCGCAGCGAGGTGTCGGACACCTTCACCGAGATGGTCGCGGCTCCGTGGTTCGCCTGGGCCGCCGCCGGCACGCCCGCGCTGGTCTGGTGGCTGCGCAGCCTCGGCGCACGCATAGGGCACGGGGTCTGGATCGACAGCTACTGGCTCCCGGAGGCCGACCTGGTCGAGCTGGGCGACGCATCCACCGTCAACCGGGGCTGCGTCGTGCAGACGCACCTGTTCCATGATCGAATCATGAGCATGGACCAGGTGATCATCGAGCGCGGCGGGACCCTCGGCCCGCACAGCGTCATCCTGCCCGCGGCCGCGATCGGCTCCGACGCGACGGTCGGGCCGGCCTCCCTGGTGATGCGCGGCGAGACGGTGCCGGACCGCAGCAGGTGGAGCGGGAACCCGATCGGCCCGTGGCGGGACGTGGTGGTACGCGAGTACCGTGCGGTGCGATGACCGAGGCCACCCCTGACACCGACACCGGCGCCGCCGACGCCGCCGTCTCCGCCGCGTCCCACGTCTACCTCCCGCGCTCCGGCACCCATGACTTCTCGGTGCTGTCCTACGACCTCGACCTGTCGTACAAGGTCGCCACGAACCGGCTCGACGGGACGGCCGTCATCCGGGGACGCGCGAACGTGCCGCTCTCGGCGGTCTCGCTCGACCTGGTGCACCTGCGCGCCAAGCGGGTCAAGCTGGACGGCGACAAGCGCACCCGGTTCACGCAGTCCCCGACCCACGTGCGGGTCAAGGCGGCAACGCCGATCCCGGCGGGCGCGGAGTTCACGGTCGAGATCGCCTACGACGGCTCCCCCGTCCCACGCCGGACCCGCTGGGGCACCCTCGGCTGGGAGGAGCTGAGCGACGGCGTCATCGTCGCCTCGCAGCCCTCCGGAGCGCCGACCTGGTTCCCGTGCAACGACCGGCCGGACGACAAGGCCGCGTACCGGATCACGATCACGACCGAGCAGCCGTACACGGTGCTCGCGACCGGAGAACTCGCCGAGCACAGCGTCAGCGGAGGCCGCGGCACCTGGACGTTCGAGCGTCCGGAGCCGACGGCGACCTACCTCGCGGCTGTGCAGATCGGCCGCTACGTGCTGGAGCCCCGGCGCACCGGCGGCGTGGAGTGGGTGATCGCCTATCCCCCGGCGCTCGCACGACGCGTGCTGGCCGACTTCGCGCCGGTCGGGCGGATGATCGAGTGCTTCCAGGAGCGCTTCGGCCCGTACCCGTTCCCGTCGTACACGGTCGTGGTGACCGAGGACCCGCTGGAGATCCCGCTCGAATCGCAGGGCATGGCCACGTTCGGCTCCTCGCACGTCGACGGCCGCGGCGGCTCGGAGCGCCTGATCGCGCACGAGCTCGCCCACCAGTGGTTCGGCAACAGCGTCGGCGTGGCCGGCTGGTCGGACATCTGGCTCAACGAGGGCTTCGCCTGCTACGCCGAATGGATCTGGTCGGAGTTCTCCGGGAGCCACTCCGCGAACACGCTCGCGCGCACCCACCACGCCGTCCTCCGCGTGAAGCCGAAGGACCTCGTGCTCGCAGATCCGGGCGTCGACAGCATGTTCGACGACCGGGTCTACAAGCGCGGCGCCTGCCTCCTCCACGCGCTGCGGCGGAGGCTCGGCGACGACACGTTCTTCGACCTGATGCGCGGCTGGTCGGCCGCGCACCGGTTCGGTACGGCCTCCACGGCGGACTTCGAGGCGTTCGCCGCCGGGTTCTCCGAGGAGCCGCTGGACGCGTTCTTCGACGCGTGGCTGCGCGACACGGCGCTGCCGTCGCTCAGCGACTGACCGGCCGGCGGCTGACGGCTACGGGCGGTCCTGCGGGCGGCGCTCCTCGCCGGTGATCCCGTCGATGCGCGGCCGGTCGTGCGCAGGAGTCGCAGTGGCGTTGGCCGGCGCGGCGGACTCGGCGGCCGGGCGGGGCGGCGGGACGTCGTCGCGGCGGGTGTCGTCCACCGCGCCGTCGGCGACCACGCGGTTGCCGTGCCGGTCGGTCTCGACGTCCGGGTCGACGTCGTCCGCGCGGCTCAGCTTCTCCTGCTGCTCGCCGCGTGCGGCCGCGGCGGCGCGCTCGCGCTCGTCGGCCTCCCGGCGCAACCGCTCCGCGTCGACCTCGGCCTGCTTGGCGTCCGCGGCGGCCCTGGCGGACTTCGCCTCCCGCTCGCGTGCGGCCAGCTCGTCACGGGAGGCGGCCTCCCTCAGCTCGGTCGCCCGCTGCCGGTCGGCCTCCAGCTTGCGGCGGCGTCCCATCGTGGAGACGACGATGACGATCCCCACGACGATGACCACGATGACGACGATCAGCACGATCCATCCGATGGTGTTCATGCCGGGGCATGGTACGCGCGGCACGCGGCGCCGGAAGGGCCTTGCGCTCGGGGGCGGGAGGTGCAGGGCGGTCTAGCCGTCAGCCTCCAGCGACCGCAGCCCGGCCAGCAGCAGCCCCACCATCCGCTCCGCGCGCCCGGAGGCCGCCCCGTCCGTCCGGACCCCGTGGCACAGGTCGGCCACCGCGCCGAGGAACTCCCCCGCGTCGACGTCCTGGACGATGTCGCCGGACTCCCGCGCCGCCGCGAGCAGCCCGGCGAGTGTCGGCGTGAGGTGGGTCGAGAAGTAGGCGGCCAGTGGCTCGTACGCGGGGTCGCCGGAGTGCAGGGCCGCCGCCAGTCCGCGCTTCGCGGCCACGAACTGGGTGTAGCGCATGATCCAGCGGTCGAGGGCCTCCCCCGGTGGATACGCCGCTGCGAGCGGTGCGGCGGCGGCGACGCAGGCGTCCAGCTCGCGCCGGAACACGGCCGAGATCAGGTCGGACCGGAGCGGGAAGTGCCGGTAGAGCGTGCCGACACCGACACCGGCGCGCACGGCGATCGCCCGTGCGGGCACGTCCACCCCGGCCTCGGCGAACAGTGCGGTGGCGGCCTCCACGAGCGTATCGGCGTTCTGGCGGGCGTCGGCGCGGCGGGGCCGGCTCGCCGTCTCCCCGGCGCTCAGGCTGCTCGTGTTCGCGGGCATGCGGCGGTCCCCGATGTCCTTCCTCTGGCGGATCGACGGCGATCGGTGTACCGTCGAAGATGTAAGCGGAACACTGTTCCGCTTAGAGATCCACCGATCCGGAATCATGTTCCGATTGCTCGATCTTAGGCCTGCCGTCGTCCCGGCGCCAGACCGCGAACCCCTCGACTCAGGAGAGAAGTCATGCAGTACCGCACTCTCGGCCGCACCGGCATCAAGGTCACCCCGTACGCGCTCGGCGCGATGATGCTCGGCTCGCTGGGCAACCCCGACCGGGCGGAGGGCGTGCGTATCATCCACCGCGCGCTCGACGCCGGCATCAACTTCGTGGACACCGCCGACCGCTACGGCGACTCCGAGGAGGTCGTCGGCGAGGCGCTCAAGGGCCGCCGCGACGACGTCGTGCTCGCGACCAAGTTCTGGGGGCCGGTGGACGACGACATCAGCCACCGCGGCGCCTCCCGCCGCTGGATCATGCAGGCGGTCGAGCGCTCCCTCCGCCGGCTGCAGACCGACCACATCGACCTGTACCAGCTGCACCGCCCCGACCCGGACACCGACATCGACGAGACGCTCTCCGCGCTCACCGACCTCATCCGGCAGGGCAAGATGCGCGCGATCGGCTCGTCCTCGATGCGCGGCTCCGAGATCGTGGAGGCGCAGTGGATGGCCGAGCGCCGCGGCTTCGAGCGGTTCCGCACCGAGCAGCCCAACTACTCCCTCCTCGACCGGGAGATCGAGCGCGAGATCCTGCCCGTCGCGCAGCGCTACGGCATGGGGACGCTCGTCTACAGCCCGCTCGCCGGCGGCACGCTCACCGGCCGCTACCGTGCCGGAGGCGAGAACGACAACTTCCGCTCCACCCGGACCGGGATGCGCCACTTCCGCGACGAGCGCAGGCTCGCGGCCGTGGAGGAGCTGATCGCGCTCTCCGACGAGGTCGGCGTCCCGCTCACCCACCTCGCCATGGCCTTCGTGATCGCGCACCCCGGGGTCACCTCCGCGATCGCCGGCCCGCGCACGATGGAGCAGCTCGAGGACACCCTCGCGGGCGTGGACGTCTCGCTGTCCGACGAGGTCCTCGACCGCATCGACGCGATCGTCCCGCCCGGCGAGAGCATCGGGGCGATGGACATGGTCTACCGCGGGCCGGAGGTCGGCGACCCGGCGGCGCGGCGGCGTCCGGCGGCGGAGCGGTCGGCGGGCTGAGAGGGTGCCGCCCCGCCTCATCCTGATCAACGGCGTCCCCGCGAGCGGCAAGACCACCCTCGCCCGCGCTTGGTGCGCCCGGCACGCCCCCGGGCTGCCGCTCGCCCTCGACATCGACGCGCTGCGCGCGATGCTGGGCGGCTGGCACGACGACCTCCCCTCCGCGGGCCTCGCCGCCCGCGACCTGGCCGTCGCGGCGATCACGGCGCATCTCGCCAGCGGGCGCGACGTCGTGGTGCCGCAGTACCTGCGCCGCGTGGAGTTCATCGAACGGCTGGAGGCGACGGCGGAGCGGTGCGGGGCCGTGTTCGTGGAGACGGCGCTGCGGATCGACGCGGCCGTCGCGGCGGAGCGGTTCGCGGGGCGGGCGGCGGAGCTGCGCTCCGGCGACATCTACGCGACGCTGCCAGGTGAGATGGGGGCGGTGGTGGCGGAGTTCGAGGAGTTCCTGGTGTCGCGGCCTGGGGTGCTTCGGATCGCGAGCGGCGACGGGGCGCTGGAGGCGCTGGATGTCGCGGTCACGGCCGCGACGGCAGGGTAATGCTCAGGCGGGTGCGAGCACCTGGATGCCTGCCGCTCGGGCGGCGCGTGCCAACTCGTCGTCGTAGGTCACGAGCTCATCTGCACCGATACGCAGGGCGGTCGTGAGGTGGATCGCATCGTTGGACCGGAGTGGAGTCTGCGTGCCGGCAGAGAGCAGATCACCCCGTGTGACATCGACCAGGACCACCGCGTCCAGCACCGCGGTGATCGCCTCGACCGGGACGAACGCGGGATTCCTTCCTGCAGCGCAGTGCAGTTCAGTGTGAAGCAGCCACGAGGATGCCAGCCGGCGACTCGGGTCCGAGAGGGCGACGACGAGCTTCTGGGACTCCCGTTCCTCGACGACGAGCTTCATCGCTGCAGAGGTGTCCAGGTAGGCGACGGTCACCAGCGGCCCCTGCTGTCCTCGATGATCTGCTCGGAACTCAGCGGCGAGACACCGCGCGAGATCCTCGCCAGAGCGTCGGCAGCGGTGCGTGCGGCGCGAGCCTCTCCGCGCGCTACGAGGCTGTCAAGCGGATCGCCGGTCGCAGGAACGATGATGGCGGCTAGGTGGCCGTTGTTGCTGACCCGCACCGACTCGCCCGCCTCCACGCGCCGCAGGATCTCGCCACTGCGGTTTCGCATCTCACGGTGAGTCACGGTTTCCATGCATCCGAGCGTAGCACGCCGTAGCACGCGTTAGTGAGAGTGTTCGAATCAACCCCGTTGTCGTCTCCGTAGGGCGGACGGGACTTGAACCCGTGACCGGCGGATTATGAGTCCGATGCTCTAACCAGCTGAGCTACCGCCCCGTGTCCTCCCCGGTCACTCCGGGGCGGGCACGCCGGGGGCCGCCGCCGTCACCGGGTCGGCCACCGGCTCTCCACGATACAGGCTCTCGAAGGTGCTGATCGTGGTCTGGATATCGTGCGTCGCGACGATCCGCAGCGACGCGTTCTTGAGGACGTCGAGCTCCTCCTGCGGGAGGGTGAGCACGCTCTCCAGCTTGTCCGCCAGGTCCTGCGCGTCGCCCGGGCGGAACAGGTGGCCGTTCTCGCCGTCGTGCACCAGGTGCGGGAGCGCCATCGCGTCGGCCGCGACCACCGGAAGTCCGGAGGCCATCGCCTCCATCGTCGCGATGGACTGCAGCTCGGCGATCGACGGCATCGCGAAGACCGTGGCGCGGGTGTACGCCTTGCGGAGCTCCTCGTCCGTGACGTAGCCGAGGAACTTCACCCGGCCGGCGATGCCGAGGCTCTCGGCGAGCGACTGGAGGTTCCGCAACTGGTCGCCGCCGCCCACGATCTCCAGCTGCGCGTCCAGCGACTCCGGCAGCAGCTTGATCGCGTTCAGCAGCACGTCGATCTGCTTCTCGCCCGTCACCCGGCCGACGAAGAGGATGCGGTTGCCGGTGCGCGGCGTGAAGTCGGGCGTGTAGTTGTGGGCGTCGATGCCGCACGAGATCGCGTGGACGCCGCGGAGGCCGGTGGCCTTCTCCAGGAACTCGGCCGCTCGGCGCGTCGGGGTCGTGATGGCCTCTGCACGGTCGAAGCTCTTGCGCGCGTCCCGCCAGGCGATGCTCACGAAGGTCTTGTGCAGGAACTTCGGCAGGCGGGTGAACTCGATGATGTTCTCGGGCATCACGTGGTTCGTCGCGACGATCCGGATGCCGCGCTTCTGGGCCTCGTAGGCGAGCCCGCGCCCGATGACGATGTGCGACTGGAAGTGCACGACGTCCGGTTTCACCTCGTCGAGCACCCGGCGGGCGTTCGCCTTGCTCATCCACGGCAGCGCGAACCGCAGCCAGTCGTGCGGGTACCAGCGCCAGCTGCGCAGGCGGTGCGCCGTCAGCTTCTCGCCCTCGTGCTCCTCGATCCAGGTCCCGTGGCGGCGGCCGGCGGCGGGGGCGACGATGTGCAGGTCGTGGCCGCGCTCGACCAGTCCGGCTGCGAGGCGCTCGGCGAAGCGGGCGGCGCCGTTCACATCCGGCGGGAAGGTGTCGCAGCCC
Source organism: Microbacterium sp. X-17 (assembly GCF_039615055.1). Classification (NCBI taxonomy): domain Bacteria; kingdom Bacillati; phylum Actinomycetota; class Actinomycetes; order Micrococcales; family Microbacteriaceae; genus Microbacterium; species Microbacterium sp. X-17. The sequence continues at coordinate 1,666,491 of NZ_JBDHNI010000001.1, read as the reverse complement.
ATGAGGATGGTCATCGGCCTGTGCGCGGCCGGGGCGGGCGGGAGGTCGTTCGTTCCGCTCGTATCAGGCACGTGGTGAGTCCCTCACGGTCTTCGGCCGGGGCGGGTCGCCCGGCGACGGTCTGAGCGCGCCGGACGGGTCGGACCGGCGATTCATCGCTTCAGTCTAGGCCGGATTCCGGGACGGAGCCCGCAAGCGTGCCGGTGAGTGGCGCCTCCCCGTTGGTCTGCGGGTGGTGCTTGGCGAGCTGGAACACGCCGTAGATCGCCACGGCGCCGGTGATCGCGAAGCCGAGCATCGCCCACCACGGCGCCCCCGCGGCCTCGTTGAGGACGACGATGCCGATGGTCACGGCGACCAGCGGGTCGATCACGGTGAGGCCCGCGATGACCAGGTCGGGAGGCCCGGACGAGTAGGCGTTCTGGACGAAGTACGCCCCGAGCCCTGCGGCCGCGAGCAGCGCCACGATGCACAGCACGAGCAGCCAGTCCCACTCCTGGTTGGAGATGCGGTCGATGACCACCTTGGCCAGCGTGGCGACGAAACCGTAGAGGACGCCGGCCCCGACGATGTACATGATCGCCTTGAACCGGTGCCGCAGGAACGCGAACAGCAGCCCGAACACGATGAGGACGACGGCGAGGATGATCAGGATCACGACGAGCGCCTGGGTGGTCACCGGTTGGTCGCGCGCGAAGATCGCGGCGATGATCACGAACGCGCCGACGCCGCCGACGCACAGCGAGATGGCGACGATGGACTGCCGGTTGAGCTTCACGCCGCTCACCCGCGCGTTCAGCACGCTCGTGATGACCAGCCCGACCACGCCGAGCGGCTGCACCAGGATGATCGGCGAGAGCTTCAGGCTGACGAGCTGGAACACGATCGCGAGCCCGAGCAGCAGCGTGCCGATCACCCAGGAGGGCCGCGCGAGCAGCAGCCCGAGCTGCCGGACGCTGAGCCCGGCCTTGGCATCCTGGGTCTGCGCCTCCACCTTGGCGACGCCGTGGTGCTGCAGCTGCGCGCCCAGCGACAGGAACACCGCGCCGACCAGCGCGACCGGGATGCCCAGGAGCTGACTGGGCTGATAAGCCAGCTCGAGCGCGTCCATCAGTTCCGTAGCCACGCCACGACCCTACCCAACATGATCCCGATAGTCTTGCCGAATGGCCGTCCTTCCCATCCGGATCACCGGAGACCCCGTCCTGCACACCCGCGCGGCGGAGGTGACGGAGTTCGACGACGACCTGCGCACACTGGTCGCCGACATGTTCGAGACGATGGACGAAGCGCCCGGCGTCGGACTCGCCGGCCCGCAGGTCGGCGTGCCGCTGCGCCTGTTCGTCTTCGGCTGGACGGACGACGACGATGTGCTGCACCGCGGCGTCGCGATCAACCCCGTCCTGTGGCTGAGCCCGCTGGCTGTCGGCGAGCCGGACGAGGACACCGAGTCGGAGGGTTGCCTGTCGTTCCCGGGCGAGCGCTTCCCGCTGCGCCGCGCCGAGAGCGTCATCCTGGAGGCCACCGACCTGGAGGGCGAGCGGTACACGATCCGCGCCCGCGGCTGGCTCGCGCGCATCTTCCAGCACGAGTACGACCATCTGGACGGCGTGCTCTACGTCGACCGGCTGGAGCACCCGTACGGCAAGGCGGCGCTGAAGGCGCAGCGGAAGAACTCGTGGGGCGTGCCCGGGCTGAGCTGGCTGCCGGGGCGGGACCACCTGGAGGACTGACCTCCTTCGCGGCGGGCCGTCGCGCTCAGCGCAGCGGCACCCCGTGCACGCCGTTGTGGTGCCGCAGCGCCGGGAACACGACGGACAATGAGAACCCGACGCCGGGTACGGTCTTGGCCTCCAGCACTCCCCCGAACAGTGCCGCGCGCTCGCGCAGCTCGTTGAGGTCGGGGCCCTCCACGTACGCGGTCATGGCCCGCAGGTCGTCGTCGGCGCTGTAGGCCGTTGCCTGGTCGACGCCCGCGCGGTCGAGGCCGCGGCGACGGGCAGCGGCGCGGAGGCCGTCGTCGTCGACGGTGACCTGGAGGCCGTCCGGCGTCCACGCCATCGCGACGGCGGCCGTCGTGCCGGGGCCGCCGTGGTCCCGCGCGTTGCCGAGGCTGGTCTGCAGGATGCGGAAGACGACGAGCTCCGCGCCCTGACGGAGCTCGTACGGCTCACCCGTCTCGGAGAACGTCACCCCCAAGCCCACCTCGCGCATCACCCGGAACAGGTCGCGCGCGGAGTGGAGGCCGGGCGCGGGCAGCACGTCGCGGCTGCCGTCCGCCACGGCGTTCTGCAGGCGGCGCAGGTCGGCGAGGGCGTCGCGCGCGGAGGTCTCCATCGCAGCGGCCGAGCGGGAGGCGGCCTCCGGGTCGGCGCCGGCCGCGTAGCGCAAACCCTCCGCCTGGTTCACGAGCCGGGAGACGGCGGCGACCGCCACATCCCCGAGCTCCCCGATGATCCGGAACCGACCGGACTGCTCCGCCAGCTCCAGCTCGCGGTCGATGCGGTCCCACTCGCGCTCCTCCCGCGCGTTCTGCGCACGGCGGCGGAGGGTGCGCTCCCGAATCCAGAGGATCGCGAACACGACGACGGCCGCCAGTGCGGCGGCCGTGAGAGCGAGGGAGAGGGGGGTCATGCTGGTCCTTCCGGGCCGGTGGCGGACCGGTGCGCGGCCCGGACGATCATATCCGGGCCGCGCAACAGGGAGGACCTCAGGGGTCAGGCGCCGTCGCCGCGGTTTGCGCGCAGCACCTCCAGGCGGGCGCGGTACTCCTTCTCGTCGATGTCGCCGTTGGCGTAGCGCTCGGCGAGGGTCTGCTCGGCGGCGCGGGTGGCGCCGTGCGGGCCGTTCGGTCCCCAGCCGTAGCCTCCGCGCGCTGCGGCGGCGCGACGCCAGCGGTGGCCGAAGACGCCGAAGATGAGGAAGAAGATCCCGATCCAGAAGAGCGGGATCAGGAACCACCACCAGCCGAACCAGGGGCCGCCACCCCAGGCGACGACGGCGCAGGGGGCGGCGGCTGCGAGCGAACTGAACATGGTGCATCCAATCGGTGAGCTGTCCGCGGCTTTCGCGGAACCGTATCCAGCCTCGCCGTGCTGGCCGCCGGGCGAATCCGCCACCGGGAGACACTTCCACTACTCCGCCGGGAGCAGCGCGCTCAGCGTTGGCCCGGCTGCACCAGTCCCGTCTCGTAGGCGACCACGACGAGGTGCACGCGGTCGCGCGCCGCCAGCTTGGTCATGATCCGCGAGACGTGCGTCTTCGCCGTCAGCGGGCTGAGGAACAGCCGCTCCCCGATCTCCGTGTTGGTCAGGCCGTGGCCCACCAGCGCCAGCACCTCCCGCTCCCGCTCGGTCAGGTCGCGCAGCGCCTCCGGGTCCGGCGCCGGCCGGAGCCCGGCCGCCACGCGCTCGATCAGCCGCCGCGTCGCGCCGGGCGACATCAGCGCGTCGCCCGCTGCGACCACGCGCACGGCGCGCAGCAGCTCCACGGGCTCGGTGTCCTTGACGAGGAAGCCGCTCGCGCCGGCGAGGATGGCCTGCGCGACGTAGTCGTCCAGCTCGAACGTGGTGACCATCACGATCCGGGTGCCCGCGAGCGCCGGGTCGGCGGTGAGCTCCCCCGTCGCCCACAGGCCGTCGCCGTCCGGCATGCGGATGTCCATCAGGACGACGTCGGGATGCGTCCGCCGGGCGAGGTCGACGGCCTCCCGCCCGGTCGCGGCCTCGCCGACCACCTCCAGGTCGTCCTCGGCCTCCAGCAGCGCGCGGAACCCCGCGCGGACGAGATGCTGGTCGTCGGCCAGCAGCACGCTGATCATGCCGTCCTCGGTCATGCGTCCTCCGCCTTCCGCAGCGGGATGCGGGCCTCCACCGTCAGGCCGCCGCCCTCCGTCTCGCGCGTCTCGAACCGGCCGCCGAGCAGCTCCGCGCGCTCGCGCATCCCGATCATCCCCTTGCCGTCGGTCTCGCCCTCGGGGAGCCCGCGGCCGTCGTCCGCGATCGTCAACACGTACTCGCCGCCGTCCTCGCCGAGCCGGATGGCGACCGTGCGCGCCTGCGCGTGCCGGCCGATGTTGGTCAGGGACTCCTGCACGATCCGGTAGAGCGCGAGCTGGGAGGCGGCGGACGGCGCCGTCGTCAGCGCGTCGTCGTAGCGCACGTCGAGCCCGGCGCGCCGGTAGGTCTCGACCAGCACCGGGATGCGCGCCAGGTCCGGCTCGGGCGCCCGCGCCGCGGGATACCCCTCGGCGCGCAGGAAGCCGAGCACGCCGCGCACCTCCTCCAGCGCCTGACTGCTCACAGATTTGATCGCCTCCAGGCTCTCCCGCGCCTTGTCGGGCCGGCTGTCGAACAGGTGGAGGCCGACCCCGGCCTGCACGCTGATCTGGGACAGCGAGTGCGCGAGCACGTCGTGCAGCTCGCGCGCGATCCGCAGCCGCTCGGCCTCGGCCGCGGACTCCCGGCGCGCGGCGATCTGGCGGGAGACCTCCCGGTAGCGCTCGCGTCGCCCGCGGATCGCCTCGCCGACGCCCACCAGGAGGGTGAGCACGAGCGCGATGACGAGCGGCCGGATGACGGCCTCCGGCCTCCCCACCAGCAGGTACGCGCCCAGCGGCCCGACGACGGCGACCCCCGCCACCGTCCACCAGGCCCACGCCCGCGCCGAGCGCACCACCGCGCCGACGACGGCGAACGCCAGTGGAACGGCCGCGAGCGGCGGCCCCATCGTGAGGGCGATGGCCGGGGTGCAGAGCACCGCGATCGCGACCAGCACCGGGCCCGGGTACGCGCGGGCGAGCAGCAGCAGGAACGACGCCGCGAACGCGACGAGGACCGCGGCCAGCGTCAGCGGGTCGGCCGCCGCGGTGTGAGCGGCGATGAGGACGCCGGGGAACTGCAGCAGGACGGACAGGACCACCGGGAACCAGATCGTCCCGCGCGGCCGCCGCCCCGGCCGGCCCCGGCCCTCGGCCCAGCCCGGCCCGTGCTGACGGGAGTCGGCGGACGGGTTCCAGGGCATCTCCTCATGCTAACGAGCGCACGGGGGCGTGGCGTGGCCCGAGAGGAGTCTTGCGGCTACTCCCCCGGGAGTACCCGGCCGGCGATCACGGATTGTGCTCGGCGTCGAAGATCTCCCCGTCGTCGCCTTCGCTCTTCCCGAACAGCGGCCCGAAGGCAGGGCCGCCGAAGCTCGTCAGTCCGGCCTCGCGCTCCAGCGAGGCACGCCGTTCGGCGTCGTCGTTCTCGTACTCCTCGACCGCGTCGTCCGGCTCCTCGGAGCCGTGCTGGTCCCGTCCCCTGTGTTTCATGGCCGCATCGTAGCGAGTGTCGGGCGGGATGTGGTGTATTCCGTTCGGGGCATGTTGACGCCCGACCGAACGACGAAGGCCCGGAGGTCTCAACCTCCGGGCCTTCGCCTGTTTTTCCGCTCCCCGACTTGGACTCGAACCAAGAACCTGCCGGTTAACAGCCGGCTGCTCTGCCAATTGAGCTATCGAGGAATGCTTGATCAGCGAAGCTACTCTAGCAAGACTTCGCGCACCGAGTGAAATCCGCTCCGCATCCCGCGCGCGTCGCCGTCAGTACCCGGCCTCCGGGTCCACGCGGCCCACGAAATCGCCGTCGCCGAGGAACGCGCGCACGTTCGCGCGGACCCGCTCCGCGAGCAGGGGAGCGACCATCTCGGACGTGTCGGCCTGGTGCGGCGTGATCAGGCAGGCCTCCTCCGACCACAGCGGGTGTCCGTCCGGGAGCGGCTCCGGGTCGGTGACGTCGATGCCTGCCCCGGCGATCTCCCCGGTGCGGAGGGCGCGCAGCAGCGCGTCGCTGTCGACCAGGCCGCCGCGGGCGATGTTCACCAGGTACGCCGTCCGCTTCATGGCGGCGAACTCCGCGTCGCCGAACAGGTGGCGGGTCCCGCCGGTGAGCGCGGCGGCGACGACCACCACGTCGGCGTCCGGGAGGACCTCCAGCAGCCGGTCGGAGCCGACGGTGCGCTCGGCGCCGGCCACGGGGTCGGGCGAGCGGCGCACGATGGTCACGCGGACGCCGAACGGCGCGAGCAGCACCATCAGCTCCAGCGCGATCCCGCCCGCGCCGATGATCACGACGTTCCTGCCGTAGAGCGAACGGCCCTCCTCCACGGTCGACCAGGAGGTCGCGCGCACGCGCTTCGGGAGGACGCGCAGCAGTGCCAGAGTGAGCGCCAGCGCGTGCTCGGCAACGGGCTGCGCGTACGCGCCCTTCGCGCTGGTCCAGATCAGGCCGGGGCGGTCCTCCGACGCGATGATGCCGGAGAAGGCGTCGACGCCCGCGAACGGGAGCTGCACCCAGCCGATGCCGGGATGCGCCTCCAGGACCGGCGGGAAGGCGGCGGCGTCCTTGTTGGACAGCCAGACGACGCCGCGGGTGCGGTCCGAGAGCGGCTCGACGGTCCCGCCCGCGGCCTCCACGGCGGCGACGAAGGACGGTTCGGCGGTCGGCAGCACGGCGATGGGCCCGGGCTCCGGGCGCTCCCCGGCCGCGAGCGGGGCTCCGCCCGGCGCGAGGACGGCGCGGTGCTGAGGCGTGGATTCGGTCATGGTTCCTCCTGTCGGGACGCCCGGCTACTTCGCCGCGGTCTGCGGCCGCCGCTCCCGCCGGCGCTGCGGCGGCTTCAGCGCGTCCGCCAGCCCGCGCACGAACGGGTGCGACGGGTCGGCCAGCACGTCCTCGATCGGCCCGTAGGCGATGGGACGGCCGCCCTGCAGCACCAGCGAGTTGTCCGTCGCGCGGCGCAGCACGGCTAGGTCGTGGCTGACGATCACGGCCGTGAAGCCCTCGTGCGTCCGCAGCTGGGCCAGGAGGTCGATCACCGCGTCCCGGACCGTCGCGTCGATGCCGGCGGTCGGCTCGTCCACGATCAGCACCTGCGGGCCGAGCACCAGGGCCTTGGCGAGGGCGACGCGCTGGCGCTGCCCGGCGCTGAGCTGGTACGGGTATTTGCCGAGCACGCTGAGCGGGAGGTGGACGGTGTCCAGCATGAGCGCGGCCCGCTCCCCCGCCGCCCGGCGGTTGTAGTGCTCGTCGCGCTCGAAGATCGGCAGCGTGACGTTGTCCTGCACCGACAGCGACGGCTCCAGCGTGGCCGCGGCCTCCTGCGGCAGGTAGCCGACGTGGAAGGTCACCTCGGCCAGGTCCCGCTTGCGCGCGTGCCGCAGCGAGTGGCCGAGCACCGTCGCGTCGCCGCCGCTGATCCGCGGGCCGGGCTCGCCGGAGCGGAGGGGAAGCCCCCGCCCGGCGAGCACCGCAGCCAGCGTGCTCTTGCCCGAACCCGTCTCGCCCAGGACCCCGAGCGACTGTCCGGCCTCCAGCTGGAAGCTCACCCCGCGGAGGGCGACGCACGAGGGGCTGACGCCCCTGGCGGGATATTCGACGGACAGGTCGCTGACGAGGATGGCGGGTTCGGAACTCACATGATCGACCCTAGGCGCTCTCGGCTTGGAGAGCGCGCAGCGCCTCCCGCCGGTCGGCCTGTTCCACCGGATCCGGCACCGGCAGGGAGGCCAGCAGCCGCTGTGTGTACGCCTCGCGCGGGTTGCCGAGCACCTCGGCGCCCGTGCCCTCCTCCACCAGCTTGCCGCGGTGCAGCACCGCGATCCGGTCGGCGAGGAGGTCGACCACGGCCAGGTCGTGGCTGATGAACAGCGCCGCGAAGCCGAACTCGCGCTGGAGGTCGGAGAACAGCTCCAGCACCCGGGCCTGCACCGAGACGTCGAGGGCCGAGGTCGGCTCGTCCGCGATCAGCAGGGTCGGCTCCAGGGCGAGGGCGCGCGCGAGGCTCGCCCGCTGCCGCTGGCCGCCGGAGAGCTCGTGCGGGAACCGGTCGCCGTAGCTGCGCGGCAGCTGCACGGCCTCCAGCAGCTCGTCCACCCGGCCGCGCGCGGCGGCGGGCGAGGACGCCCGGCCGTGCACCACGAGCGGCTCCGCCACGCAGTCCGCGATGGTCAGCAGCGGGTTGAAGCTCGACGCCGGGTCCTGGAAGACGAAGCCGATGTCGCTGCGGACCTTGCGGAACTGGCGCTCCTTGACTCCGTTCATCTCGATCCCGAGCACCTCCAGCGAACCGTCGGTGACCTTGCCGAGACCGGCGATGGCGCGGCCGATCGTGGTCTTACCCGAGCCGGACTCCCCGACGAGGCCGAGGACCTCGCCCGGGCGGATGTCGAAGCTCACGCCGTCGACCGCCACGAAGCCCGGACGTCCGAGCCGGCCGGGGTACTGGATGCGCAGGTCGCGCGCCTTCACCACCGGCGCCTCCTGGGGACGCTCGGCGCGGGCGATCGCCCGGTCCTGCGTGGCCACAGCGCCCATGCCGATGCGCGGCACGGAGGCCAGGAGCTTGCGCGTGTACTCGGCCTGCGGCGCGGCGAACAGTGTGCGCGCGTCGGCCTCCTCCACGACCTTGCCCTGGTACATGACCGCGACCCGGTCGGCGAGGTCGGCGACCACGCCCATGTTGTGCGTGATCAGCACGATGGCCGCGCCGAACTCGTCGCGGCAGCGCCGCAGCAGGTCGAGGATCTCGGCCTGCACGGTCACGTCGAGCGCGGTGGTCGGCTCGTCGGCGACGATCAGGCCCGGGTTCAGCACCAGCGCCATCGCGATGACGATGCGCTGCTTCTGGCCGCCGGAGAACTGGTGCGGGTAGTACTTGACCCGCTTCTCCGGCTCCGGGATGCCGACCCGGCGGAGGATGTCGACCGCCTGCTGCTGCGCCTCCTTCTTGGAGAGCTTGCCGTGGGCGCGCAGGCCCTCGGCGATCTGCCACCCCACCTGGTAGACGGGGTTCAGCGCGGTGGACGGCTCCTGGAAGACCATCGCCACATCGGTGCCGCGCACCTCCCTGAGCTCCTTCTTGCTCAGCGTGACGATGTCCGCCTCGCTGGCGCCGTCCTTGCTGCGCAGCACCACGGCGCCCGAGGCCGTCGCGGTCTCCGGCAGCAGGCCGAGGATGGTCTTGGCGGTGACGGTCTTGCCCGAACCGGACTCCCCCACGATCGCCAGCACTTCGCCGGGCGACACGCGCAGGGTGACATCGTCGACGGCCTTGACGGCGCCGGCGTCGGTTGAGAAGGTCACCGACAGGTTGTCGATGGTGACGACGTCGCTCATGGCTTGACCTCGATTCCGTGCTCGTCGAAGGACTCTCCGCCCTCCAGGCCGTCGATGCCTCCGGGTCCCGCCTCCAGCGGACCGCCGGGGACGACCGACGTCTCGGCGACCAGACCCGACGCCTCTGCGGCGCGGCGCCGGCCGCGCAGGCGCGGGTCGGCGAGGTCGTTGAGGCTCTCGCCGACGAGCGTGATGCCGAGCACGACGAGGACGATCGCCAGACCCGGGTAGATGGATGTCCACCAGATGCCGCTCGTGACATCCGACAGCGCCTTGTTGAGGTCGTAGCCCCACTCCGCCGCCGCGGTCGGCTCGATGCCGAAGCCGAGGAAGCCCAGCGCCGCGAGCGTCAGGATGGCGTCCGACGAGTTCAGCGTGAAGATCAGCGGCAGGGTGCGGGTGGAGTTGCGCAGCACGTGGCGGAACATGATCCGGCTGTTGCTGGCGCCGACGACCTTGGCCGACTCGACGTAGGCCTCCGCCTTGATCCGGACGACCTCCGAGCGGATGACCCGGAAGTACTGCGGGATGTAGACCACGGTGATCGAGATCGCGGCGGCGAGGATGCCGCCCCAGAGGCTGGACTGACCTCCCGAGATCACGATCGCCATGACGATCGCCAGCAGCAGCGACGGGAACGCGTAGATCGCGTCGGCGATCACCACGAGGACCCGGTCGACCCAGCCGCCGAAGTAGCCGGAGACCAGGCCGAGGATGACCCCGGCGAAGATCGACAGGATGACCGCGACGACGATCACCAGGATCGCGGTCTGCGCTCCCCAGATCACGCGGGAGAACACGTCGTAGCCGCCGACGGTGGTGCCCCAGATGTGCGCCGCGCTGGGCGGCTGCTGGGAGCCGAACTGGCCCTGCGCGTCCTTGAGCTGCGCGAAGCCGTACGGCGCGATCGCCGGGGCGAAGATCGCGACCAGGATGAACAGGGCGGTGAGCACGAGTCCCGTGACCAGCATCCCGCGCTGCAGCCCGACGGACTGGCGCAGCTGGTGGACGACGGGGAGCCGGCTCCAGATGGTGCCCTTGCGCGAGGCCATCTCAGTACCTCACTCTCGGGTCGATGAGCGCCGCGATGATGTCGACGATGAAGTTCGTGACCGCGACGATGACGGCGAGCAGGACGACCATGCCCTGCACCGCGACGAAGTCGCGCGCCTGAAGGTAGTGGGAGAGCTGGAAGCCCAGGCCCTTCCACTCGAAGGTGGTCTCAGTCAGGATCGCGCCGCCGAGCAGCAGGGCGATCTGGAGGCCCATGACCGTGACGATCGGGATGAGCGCCGGGCGGTACGCGTGCTTGCGCACCAGGCGGCTCTCGCTGACGCCGCGCGAGCGGGCCGCGTCCACGTAGTCGGTGGAGAGCGTGCCGATCACGTTCGTGCGCACCAGCCGCAGGAAGATGCCCGCGGTCAGGAGGCCGAGCGTCACGGCGGGCAGGACGGCGTGCAGCAGCACATCGCCGACCACCGCGGGGTCGCCCGTCATGAACGCGTCGATCAGGTAGATGCCGGTCTTGTTCGGGAGGGTCTGCATCTCGATCTCGGAACTGGTCGAGGCGCGGCCCGCGACGGGGAGCACGTTCAGCCAGATCGAGAAGATGAGCTTGAGCACCATGCCGACGAAAAACACCGGCGTCGCGTAGCAGAGGATCGCGAAGATGCGCAGCGACGCGTCGCCCCACTTGTCGCGGAAGTAGGCCGCGAGCAGGCCGAGCGGGATGCCGACGATGAACGCGACGATGAGGGCGTAGAACGCCAGCTCCAGGGTCGCCGCGCCGTACGTGATCAGCACCTGGGTCACGGGCTGGTGGTCGGTGAAGGTCGTGCCGAAGTCGCCGCGGAGGATCTGTCCGAGGTACTCGAAGTACTGCACGATGAGCGGCCGGTCGTAGCCGGCCTCGTGGATGCGCTGCTGGAGCTGCGCGGGAGGGAGCTTGCCGCCGAGTGCCGCCGTGATGGGGTCGCCGGTGGACCGCATCAGGAAGAAGACGACGGTGACGAGGATGAAGATCGTCGGGATGATGAGAAGCGCACGGATGAGGATGTAGCGGCCCAGGCCGCCTCCCGTCCGTCGACGCGCCTTGGTTCGTTCGGGCCCGGCAGTGGGGGCTGCCGGGGTACTGACCATCGCTGTCATGGGAGCAATGGGGGGGGGTAGGGGGGGGGGGGGGGGCGCGCGCAAGACGCGAGCCGCCCCCTTTCGGCCGTGAGGTGCGGCCTAGCCCTTCGAGAGGGCCGCGTAGCGGAACTTGAACGACGGGTCGAGCGTCTTGTCGGCGCCGTTCACGTTCTTACCGACCACGGCGACCTGCGAGCCCTGGAGGAGCGGCAGGGTGGACAGGTCCGCCCCGACCTTCGCCTGGATCTCCTCGATCAGCTTGGTGCGCGCGGCCTTGTCGGTGGTGCCGAGCTGCTGGGTGATCAGCGACTGCACCTCGGGGTTGTCGTAGTGGTTCGCGAGGAAGTTGTCCTTGCTGAAGAACGGCGACAGGTAGTTGTCCGCGTCGGAGTAGTCCGGGAACCAGCCGAGCTGGTAGGCCGGGTACAGGTCCTTGACGCGGTCCTTGGAGTACTGGACCCACTCGGTCGACTGCAGGTTGACCTTGAACAGGCCGCCGTTCTCGAGCTGCTCCTTCACGAGCGCGTACTCGTCACCGGAGGACGGGCCGTAGTGGTCCGGGTTGTACTGCAGGTTCAGGGCGACCGGGGTGGTCACGCCGGCGGCCTGCAGCGCAGCCTTCGCCTTGTCGAGGCTCGGGCCTCCGTTGCCGTCGCCGTAGAGGTCCTTCAGCACCGTGGTGGCGCCGGTCAGGCCCTGCGGAACGTAGGAGTACGCGGGGGTGTAGGTGTCCTTGTAGACCTGCTTGGCGATGGTGGCGCGGTCGACGAGGTCGGCAGCGGCCTGGCGCACGGCGAGGGCCTTCTTGGCGTCGGCCTGCGGCGTGGTGGCGCCGTAGGGCTGCGTGTTGAAGTTCCAGACGATGTAGCGGAGCTCACCGCCCGGTCCCTTGACGACCTTGACGTTCTTGTCCGTGCCGAGGCTCTCGATGTCGGTCGCCGACAGGCTGCGGAACGCGACGTCGATCGCGCCCTTCTGGATGTCGAGCTTCATGTTCGACGACTCGGCGTAGTACTTGACGTTGACCTTCTCCGTGGCCGGCTTGCCGAGCAGGCCGTCGTAGTTCGGGTTCGCCTTGTACGCGATCAGGTTGTTGAAGTCGTAGCTCGTGATGTCGTACTGGCCGGCGAACGCGTGGCCCTTGACGATGGTGTTGTCCGGGGTGACCTTGTCGGCCGAGAAGACCTGGTGGTCGACGATCGGGCCGGCGGGGCTGGACAGCACCTGCGGGAAGGTCTGGTCGTTCGGGACCTTGAGCTTGAAGACCGCGGTCGTCTTGTCCGGCGTGCTGACGCTGTCGAGGTTGCCGAGCAGCGACGCGGGACCGTTGGGGTCGTTGATCTTGAGCTGGCGGTCGAAGGTGAACTTGACGTCCTCGGAGGTCAGCGGGTGACCGTTCGCGAACTTCAGGTTCGGCTTCAGCTTGACGGTGTACTCCGTGGGCGACGTGAACGCGGCGCTCGCGGCGATGTCCGGCTTGACGTCCGGGCTGCCGTACGGCGAGTTCAGCAGGAACGGGTACACCTGGTTCATCACGGCGAACGAGCCGTTGTCGTAGGAGCCGGCCGGGTCGATCGACGTGATCTTGTCGGTCGTGCCGATGGTCAGCGTGCCGCCGCCGCCGCTGGAGCCGTTGTTGGCCCCGGAGCAGCCCGCGAGCACCAGCGCCGCGGCCGCGAATGCGGCCGACACGGCGAGCAGGCGCCGTCCGCCGATCTTTACGGATCTCATATCCGATTACCTCTTCCTTGGTGGGGTCACCGATCGACGGAGCGCACACGCGTGCCACATCGCCGAATCGCGTAGCCACAGTCCTAGCACGAATGCCGCGCCGAGTACGCATCTTGCCGCGGATCGCGGCGCAATCTTTACAACGGCGCAACAATTCCGCGCGCATTTGCGCACACTGCCCTGGATTCCGTCGTCGGACGGTGGCGATGATCTATTGTGCCGCGTTACTCGCCGCGCAGCCGCATCCGCTCACGATCGATCGACGCCAGCGCCACCTGCAGCGACCGCCGCAGCTCGGCGTTCTGCGGGTCGGTGCGCGCCAGGCGGGAGGTCAGCTCGGCCTTCTCGCGCAGCAGATCGCGGTCGATCAGGCCGTCCAGGATGGAGCGCGCGTAGCGGCCCACATCGGTCCCGGCCTGAGGGAGGGCGCCGACCGCCAGGGCGTTCACGGTCGGCGCGTACGCCTGCGGCACCTCGGCGAGGATGCGGTCCACCCAGCCGGGGTCGGCCATGGACGGCAGTTGGATGGCGATCGCGTCGCGGACGACCGCGTGGGTCGGGTTCACGAACGGCACCTGCACGACGCGGGCGGCGCGCTCGGCTCCGACCTCGGCCGGGAGCTGGAGCAGCACCATGAGGCTCTCGCGCTCGGTGCGCTGCGTGAGGTCGGTGGGGTCTGCTTCTCTTATCGGCGCGGGCGCGTCGGGCGGCGCGGGAGTGGAGGCCGGCCCGGCCTCAGGTCGCCGGCCCCCCGCACGGACCGCCTTCCAGACATCGCGCTGCTCGGCGCCTGTGAGCTTCGCGAACAGCCGCACGTATCCGTCACGGGAAGCGTCGTCGCGGATGCTCGCGAGGATCGGCGCACCTGCGCGTACGGCGTTCGCCTTGCCCTCAATGGTCTCGAGGTCGTGTTCGGAGGCGATGCGACGGAGCATGAACTCGAAGAGCGGGCGCTTCTGCTCCACCATCGACACGACGGCCGAGTCGCCTCCCTTGAGCCGCAGATCGCAGGGGTCCAGCCCATCCGGAGCGATCGCGACGTAGGTCTGGGCGACGAAGCTCCGCTCTTCGGCGAAGGCCTTCGCAGCCGCGTTGAGACCGGCCGAGTCGCCATCGAAGGTGAATACCACCGACCGCTGCGTGCTGTCGTAGTCTTGGTCGCCCAGGACCCTCCGCAGGACCCGGATGTGCTCGCTTCCGAAGGCCGTTCCACAGGTGGCGATCGCAGTTGTCACCCCGGAGAGATGACACGCCATGACATCGGTGTATCCCTCTACGATCGTCGCCGTCCCGTTGCGGGAGATGTCCCGCTTGGCGAGGTCGAGCCCGTAGAGCACCTGCGCCTTCTTGTAGACCGCGGTCTCTGGCGTGTTCAGGTACTTCGGGCCGTTGTCGTCCTCCAGCAGCCGGCGGGCGCCGAAGCCGATCGTCTGCCCGGTCACGTCGCGGATCGGCCACACCAGGCGGCCGCGGAAGCGGTCGTAGACGCCGCGGTCGCGCTGCGAAACGAGGCCGGCGGCCAGCAGCTCGTCCGGGCTGAAGCCCTTGCCGCGGAGGTGCTTGGTGAGCTCGTCCCAGCTCTTCGGGGCGAAGCCGACGCCGAAGTGCGAGGCGGCCGCGGCGTCGAAGCCGCGTTCGCCCAGGAACCGGCGGCCGGGGTCCGCGTCCGGCGCGGCCAGCCGCTCGCGGAAGAACTCCTCCGCCGCGTTGTTCGCGGCCAGCAGCCTGGCGCGGTTGCCGCTCGACTCGCTCGGGCCTCCCCCGCCCTCCTCGTAGTGGAGCTGGTAGCCGATCCGGCCCGCGAGCCGCTCGACCGCCTCGGTGAAGGAGACGTGGTCGAGCTTCACCAGGAACGCGTAGACGTCGCCGCCCTCGCCGCAGCCGAAGCAGTGGTAGCGGCCGACGCCCGGGCGGACGTTGAAGCTCGGGCTCTTCTCGTCGTGGAACGGGCACAGGCCCTTGAGCGAGCCGACGCCGCCCGGCTTCAGGCTGACGTAGTCGCCGATGATGTCGGCGATGTTGGTACGGGCCTTGACCTCTTCGATGTCGCTCTGTCGAATCCGGCCTGCCATGCAGTCGATTCTAGTGAGCGCAGCCGACGTCAGTCGCGCGGAGGGCGCCTGCGCCGCGTGTTCTGGGCGATCTCGATGATCGCGCAGAAGACCTCGATGGTCACCCGGAGCAGCAGCACGCTCAGGATGGCGGCCACGAGCGTCACCAGGATGCCCAGCAGGAACGCGAACGCGCCGGCCGGGGAGTGGGTGGCGATCGCGATGCCGAGGCTGTTGGCGAAGCCCACGACGATACCGAGGCCGATCAGCACGAGCCCGACGACGTAGACGGGACCGGCGAGCTTGCGCGTCACGTAGCTGGTGAAGGTGAAATCGAACAGCGACGAGAAGAACCGCGAGTCGTCGAGGCGGTCGGCGAGGTCGTTCATGGTGCGGCCGGGCCGCGGGGCGTGCGGGCCGGCGGCGGGAGGCGGCGGGGCGTCCTCGCCGACGGCGGCGCCGTTCGCGTGCGAGGCGGCCGCAGCGGGGGCGTCCGCGGCGGCGGCATCGGCCGTGGCGTCTTCGGAGACCGCTCCGACCGGCACCGGCTCGGCCGCTGGCGACGTGGGCAGCAGCTCGGTCTCGGCCGGCTCCTCGCCCGCCGCAGCCGCAGGGTTCAGGAGCTCCGTCTCGGCGGTCGGGACGCGGTAGAAGTCGTCGGCGGTCGGGAGGACCGCGGTCGTGGCCTCCGTCTCGTGCGGCTCGGCTGCGTCCTCCTCGACGGGAGGCTCCACCGGCGACGTGGAGGTGTCGGGCGCCGTCGTAGTCTTCGCGCGCGATGCGGCCGGGCGACGGCGCGGCTTCGCAGGCGTCGTCGCCTCCACCGTGTCCTCCGTCGCGGCCTTGCCGAGCATGGCGTCCAGGATCTCCGGGGCCTCGCCGTTCGGCGAGATGGGCTCCGTCTTCGGGGTGCGCTTGCGCGGGGCCGGCGTGCGCTTCGCAGCCGCGGGCCGCGAGGCGGGCGCGGATCCGTCGGGGGCGGGCGCGTGCTCCGCCGCCGCGCCGGACTCGGCCTCCGTGGGCCGGTCACCGTCCGCCGGTGGCTGTGGGCTGCTCATCGTCTCTCCTCCGTCGCCGTCCCTCAAGCATTCTGCACCCGGGCTGTCTATTCAAGCCCAGGCCCGGCGCGCCGGATCAGTGCTGCACGAGACGCTCGAACCAGCTCAGCGCGGACTGGTCGGTCAGGCTCGCGACCTGGTCCACCACCACGCGCTTGCGCTCCGCGTCGCTGCCGGCGAGCCGCCAGTCCTCCTGGAATCCCGGGTCCAGCTCCTCCGGACCGCGCGAGAGCAGCACGTCGGCCAGCGCCATCAGCACCTGCCGCTGCTGCGCGTAGATCGGCTGGCGCGTGTTGCGCGACATCACGAACGTGGCGACGATGCCCTTCAGCACCGCGATCTCCGCCCGGATGGCGTCCGGCACGACGACGTCGGCGCCGAACCGGCGCAGCTCCACGCCGCCCGCGCGGTGCTTCGTCTCGTGGACGGCCGCGTGCGCGAACCGGCCGATGAGCTGGCTGGTGAGGTTCTTCAGGTGCGCCTGCGCGCGCCGCGAGCCGTCCCAGCGGTCGAGCCAGATGTCGAGGGTGTCCAGCCGGTCGAAGGCCGCGATCAGCTCGTCATGGCTGAACTCGCCGCCCACCCACTCGTACATCGAACGGACCAGGTCGTCGTGGTCGACGCGGCTGCCGAGCGCCGCCACGTCGATGTAGCCGTTGACCACGGCGTCCTCGAAGTCGTGGACGGAGTAGGCGATGTCGTCGGAGAGGTCCATCACCTGCGCCTCGATGCAGCGCTGGCGCTCGGGCGAGCCGTCCCGCATCCACTCGAACACCGCGTGGTCGTCGGCGTAGAAGCCGAACTTGGCGCGCCCGCTCGGGTCGGCGACCGAGCTGGTCTCCGGCCACGGGTACTTGCAGCTCGCGTCGAGACTGGCGCGGGTCAGGTTGAGCCCGTAGGGACGGCCGTCGCGGCCGAACACCTTGGGCTCCAACCGGGTGAGCAGCCGCAGCGTCTGCGCGTTGCCCTCGAAGCCGCCGATGTCCTCCGCCCAGGTGTTGAGCGCGCGTTCGCCGTTGTGACCGAACGGCGGGTGGCCGATGTCGTGCGCCAGGCAGGCGGTGTCCACGATGTCAGGGTCGAGCCCGAGGCTCGCCGCGAGCTCGCGGCCGACCTGCGCGACCTCCAGGGAGTGCGTCAGCCGGTTGCGCGCGAAGTCGAGGCCCGCCGTGGGGCTGAGCACCTGGGTCTTCGCCGCCAGGCGGCGCAGCGCGCTGGAGTGCAGCAGGCGCGCCCGGTCGCGGGCGAAGTCGCTGCGGCGGCTCGAGTGGTGCTCGGGGAGCCAGCGCTCCCGGTCGCGCTCGCTGTAACCGTCGGCCGGGACGCTGTCGAGCGTCGCCGTCGCGCTATCCGCCACTGTTGTGCACCTCCGCCTCGGCGACCTCCGCACGGGCGCTGCCCGCGAGCTCGCGGCTGTCGAGCCAGCCTTCGGGGAGGGCGGGACGCTTGGGCGAACCCGCTCGGCCACGCTGGCCCTCCGCCGCCTCCCCCGGGTACACCTGGCTCCAGTCGAGCGTCGCCAGCAGGTCGTCCAGGTGGGCGAGCGTGTCGACCGTCGCGAGACTGGCGCGCAGGTCGCCGCCGACCGGGTAGCCCTTGAAGTACCAGGCGACGTGCTTGCGGATGTCGCGGCAGCCGCGCTCCTCGCTCTCGAAGAACTCGACCAGCAGCTCGGCATGCCGGCGGAACGTCGCCGCCACCTGCCCGAGCGTCGGGTGGGCCTGCGCGAGCGCGGCCTCCTCGGCGCTGATCTCACCGGCGCGGGCGCGGAACGCCGCCGCCAGGTCGCCGAACAGCCACGGCCGGCCGAGGCAGCCGCGGCCGACGACGACGCCGTCGCAGCCGGTCTCCTCCACCATGCGGATCGCGTCGGCCGCCGACCAGATGTCGCCGTTGCCGAGCACCGGCGTGCCGGTGATGGTCTCCTTGAGCTTCGCGATGGCGGACCAGTCGGCGTGGCCGGAGTAGAACTCGGCCGCCGTGCGGGCGTGCAGCGCGATCGACGCGACGCCCGCGCCCTCCGCGGCCTTGCCGGCCTCCAGGTAGGTGAAGTGGTCGCCGTCGATGCCCTTGCGCATCTTGACGGTGAGCGGGATGTCGCCCGCCGCCGCGACGGCGCCCTCCACGATCTCCCGGAAGTGGTTCAGCTTCCACGGCAGCGCCGCGCCGCCGCCCTTGCGGGTGACCTTGGGCACCGGGCAGCCGAAGTTGAGGTCGATGTGGTCGGCGCGGTCCTCCGCGACGAGCATCGTGACGGCCTCGCGGACGGTCTTGGGGTCGACGCCGTAGAGCTGGATGCTGCGCGGCGTCTCCGACTCGTGGTGGGTGATGAGGCGCAGCGACTCTGGCGTGCGCTCGACCAGCGCGCGGGACGTGATCATCTCGCTCACGTAGAGGCCGGCGCCGAACTCGCGGCAGAGCCGGCGGAAGGCGGTGTTCGTGATCCCCGCCATGGGCGCGAGGACGACCGGCACGTCGAGCGCGAGCGGCCCGATGCGCAGGGCGGGGCTCGTCTCCGTGCGGGGAGCTAGGGTGGCGGTAGTAGACATCTGTGTCGATTCTCCCAGAAAGCGTGCTGATACATGGCCGAGAGCCCCGAAGCTGTGGAAACCGGCGGTGGACGCCGACGTGTGGAGGAGGATGCCCGGGCCCGCGGCATCCCCGTGCGGATCGTCGAGCGGCCCGCCGCCCGGAGCCTGGAGGAGGCTGCTGCGCTGCTCGGCATCCAGCCCGGCGACATCGTGAAGACGCTCGTGGTCAAGCGCAGCGACGACACCTTCGTGTTCGCGCTGGTCCCGGGTGGCCGCAAGATCTCCTGGCCGAAGCTGCGCGCCGTCCTCCACGTCAACAAGCTGCAGCTCCCGGACGCGTCGGTGGCGTTCGCCGCGACCGGCTACGAGCGCGGAACCATCACGCCGTTCGGCAGCTCGACCGCGTGGCCGGTGATCGCGGACACGACCGTGGCCGGCCGCACCGTGTCGATGGGCGCCGGCGAGCACGGCTACTCCCTCTTCGTGGACGCCGACGCGCTCCTGGCCGGCTTCGCCGCCACCCTCGCCGACATCACCGACCCCGAGTAACCGAGACCGGGGTCGCAATACGCCGTTACCGCCGCGCGTTCGCGGCATGTTGCGACCCCGTTCCGCGACGGCGCCTGTGGATAAGTCGGAGGGCGCGTCGGGCGCCTGGCAAGGTGTGGGGATGCGTCGTCCTGAGCCCCTTCCGCCTCTGCTGCGTTCGCCCGCGTTCTCCGTCGCGGCGGCGACCGCCGCCGGGGTACCGTCGGCCCGGCTACGCAGGTCGGATCTCGTCGCGCCTTTCCACGGGGCGCGGGTCCCGGAAACCGAATACGACGGTGGCTTTCGGTCGCGATGCGTGGCGTACCGGGCGGTCATGGCACGGTCTCAGTGCTTCAGCCACCAGACGGCGGCGATCATCTACGGTCTGTCGCTCCCCCGTCGACTGCACGAGAGCATCGAGCTCCACGTCGCGTCCCTCGAGGGGCGCCGTGCACCCCGCGGTCAGGGCGTCATCGGCCATAAATCCAGCCTGACCGCGGACGATCTCCGACTCCACACGGGCCTGCGCGTGCCCGGAGTCGAACACGTGTTGTGCCAGCTCGCCGCAACGCTGACCGTCGATGAGCTCATCGTCGCGGGCGACTCCTGCCTGCGACGTAAGAGCCCGCTCTCCACGTCGGCCATCCTGCGCGCTACCGCCGACGCCGCCCGGAATCGGCCGGGTGTGAACAGACTCCGCGGCGCGCTCGCGCACGTGCGCCCGGACACCGACTCCGCGATGGAGACGGTGCTGAGGATGTCTCTCGTCGGCGCCGGGCTCCCTGAGCCGGTCGTGAACCGTCCCATCCGCGTCGCATCCGGAAGGGAGCTGCACGGCGACCTTGTCTATGCGGAGCCGCAGATCGTCGTCGAGTACGACGGCGACCACCACCGCACCGACGCCCGCCAGTACTACGGCGACATCGATCGGATCTGGGCGCTGGAAAGCTCCGGCTGGCGGGTCGTCCGCATCAACCGCTCTCATCTCGACAACGGAGCCGCCGTCGCTATCGCCCGCGTCCGCGCCGCCCTGGCGGAACGGGGACGCAACACGACGTTCTGACCCAAACGTTACGGCGTGTCGGGACCCCGGTCCTGCACGCCACCGGGGAGGACGCACGCGTCGCCGTCGCAGGCAGCGGCGGCCGGGTCGCCGAGGACGGCGAGCGTCGGGCGCGGCGCAGGCGCCGGCGCGTCGGACGCGGCGCTCACGCGTCGACCTCCGCCGGAGTCGCGGCGCGCTCGGACCAGACCTGCTCCAGCACCTGCGCGAACGTCGCCGCGTCCTGCGCGCCCGAGACGCCGTACTTCCCCTCGATGACGAAGAACGGGACGCCGTTGATGCCGTACTCGGCGGCCGTGCGCTGATCCTCACGCACGGCGTCCAGGTACTCACCGGAATCCATCGCGGCCAGCGCCGCCTCCCGGTCGAGCCCGACCGAGGCCGCGAGGTCGGCGAGCGACTCGGCGCGGCCGACGTGGCCGCCCTCGATGAAGTAGGCCTGGAACAGCCGCTCCGCCAGCTCCAGCTGCTTGCCCTCCGCCTTGGCGAAGTGCAGCAGCTCGTGCGCCTTCACCGTGTTGGTGTGCTGGAGGGCGCCGAAGTCGTAGTCGAGGCCGACCGAGGAGGCGATCGCGGTCACCCGGTCGAGCATCTGGTGCACCTGCTCGGCGGGGATGCCCTTGTGCCCGGCGAGGAAGTCCACCTCGCTGCCGTCGAAGTCCACCGGGGTATCCGGCGACAGCTCGAAGGAGTGGTACTCGACCTCCACCGCGCGGCCCTCGCCGGCGCCGGAGAACAGCCCGCTGCCCGCCTCGAACTTGCGCTTGCCGATGTAGCACCACGGGCACGCGATGTCGGACCAGATGTCGATCTTGATGGGTTCGCTCACGTCAGGGGACAACGGTGCAGCGCTGCAGTTATTCCGCGGCTACAGCGCCACGTCGTCCGGCGTGTCCACCGCTCCCCCGAACCGCCGGTTGCGCCGCGCGAAGATCTCGACGGCGTTCCACAGGTCGGTCCGCGAGAAGTCCGGCCACAGCGTGTCGAGGAACACCATCTCGGCGTACGCGCTCTGCCAGAGGAGGAAGTTGCTGGTGCGCTGCTCCCCCGAGCTGCGCACGAACAGGTCGACGTCCGGCATGTCCGGCAGGTAGAGGTGCCGCTGGATGGTCTTCTCCCCCACCGCCGACGGCTTCAGCCTCCCGGCGGCGACGTCCTCCGCGATCGACCGCACGGCGTCGGCGATCTCGGTGCGGCCGCCGTAGTTGACGCACATCGTCAGGGTGAGGACGTCGTTGCCCGCCGTCAGGCGCTCGGCGTACTGCAGCTCCTTGATGACCGACGACCAGAGCCGCGGCGTGCGGCCGGCCCAGCGGACCCGCACGCCCCACTCGTTGAGCTGGTCGCGCCGGCGGTGCAGCACCTCCCGGTTGAAGCCCATCAGGAAGCGCACCTCGTCGGGCGAGCGCTTCCAGTTCTCGGTCGAGAACGCGTAGACGCTGAGGTGCTTGACGCCGACCTGGATGGCGCCGGCCACCACGTCCAGCAGGGAGGCCTCCCCGGCGCGGTGCCCCTCGATGCGCGTGAGGCCCTGGCGGTTCGCCCAGCGGCCGTTGCCGTCCATCACGATGGCGACGTGCTCGGGCACCGCCTTCGCCGGGAAGGCGGGCGGGTAGAGGCCCGTCCAGTCGACCGGCCGGTAGGCGACCGCGTCCTTGTGCGTGTAGGGCTTGGGCGTCATCCACTCGCCTTCTGATCGTGCTGGACGTGCTGCAGGGAGCGCAGGCCGCGCTCCAGATGCCATTGGGTGTACGCGGCGACGAGGCCGTTCGCCTTCGAGCGGGTGGAGTCGTCGGAGGCGTCGGCCAGCTCCCAGTCGCCGGTGAGCAGCGCGCCGAGCAGCGCGATGGTCCCGGCGTCGATCCGCGGGGCGCCCTGCGGCGCGCAGTCGTCGCACACGACGCCGCCGAGCTGCACCACGACGTGGTCGTGCGGGCCAGGGGCGCCGCAGCGCGAGCAGTCCAGGAAGCTCGGCGCCCAGCCCGCGAGCGACAGCGCGCGAAGCAGGTACGAGTCCAGGGTGAGCTGCGGTCCGTGCTCGTGCCGCGACAGCGAGCGGAGGGCGCCGACGAGCAGGAGGTACTGCTGCAGGGACGCCTCGGCCTCGGTCAGCCGGTCGGCGGCCTCCACCATCGCGTTGGCGGCCGTGTAGCTGGCGTAGTCGTCCGCGATCAGCGCGCCGTACGAGCCGATGGTCTCCGCCTGCGTCACGATGTCGAGCGTGCGGCCCTCGTAGAGCTGGACGTCGGCGACCATGAACGGCTCCAGCCGCGACCCGAACTTGGAGGCGGTGCGCCGGACGCCCTTCGCCACCGCGCGGATCTTCCCGTGCTGCCGGCTGAGCATGGTGACGATGCGGTCGGCTTCACCCAGCTTGTGGGTGCGCAGCACGACGACTTCATCACGGTAGACAGGCACGACTCCAGTATCCCGCGTGATACAAGTGACTGGTGACATCCGCGGCCTTCACGATCCCCCTCTGGGGCGACCTGGTCGCCGTCGGCGTCGGCAGCCTGCAGGGCGCCATGTTCGCCTCCGGCTTCCGCGACCGGAGGCTCGACCTGCTCGGCATCGCGATCATCGGCGTGGCCACGGGTCTCGGTGGCGGCCTGCTGCGCGACATCCTGCTCAACGTCACGCCCGTGGCGCTGCAGTCCAACTGGTACCTGCCGGCCACCGTCGTCTCTGCGCTGCTCGGGATGCTGCTGGTGCGGCTGTTCCGGAGGCTGGACCCGATCATCACCTTCCTCGACGCGCTCACGATCGGGCTGTTCGGCGCGATCGGCGCGACGAAGGCGCTCGCGCTCGGGCTCCCGGAGGTGCCCGCGGTGTTCGTCGGCGTGGTCTCGGCGGTCGGCGGGTCGATCCTGCGCGACGTGCTGCTCACCCTCCCCATCGCGCTGATGCATGTCGGCTCGCTCTACGCGGTCGCTGCCGGCGCGGGCACGATCGTGCTCGTCGTGCTGGTCGACCTGAAGGTGCCCTTCGCCGTCGCCGTGCTGGTCTGCGTGATCGTGACGCTGATCATCCGCCTCCTCGCCGTCCGCTTCGGCTGGAGCCTGCCGGAGCAGCGCGAGCTCGGCCGCCTGCGCGCGCCCGCCTGGATGGCGTTCGGGCGCCGCCCGAGCCCCGAACGGACGATCGAGCGGACCGACACCGGTGCCATCCCGCGGTATCGCATCGAGGACAGGCCTGTGGACAACGGAGGAGATCTGCGCGCGTGACTGCTTGAACGGCGGTTAACGGAGGAGATCCCGGTCGGTTGGACCGGGATCTCCTCCGTTGTCTGCGGGTCAGGCGCCGACGAGCTCAGCCTTCTCCGCGGTGTGGCCGGCCGACGCCCGCACCGCACGGTTCACGGCCGACACGACTGCCTTGAACGACGCCGTCGTGGTGTCGCCGTCGATGCCGACGCCCCACAGCCGGACACCGTCCACATCCACCTCCACGTAGGCCGCCGCCTGCGCCGACTCGCTCGCCGACAGCGTGTGCTGCGAGTAGTCGTAGAGGTGCACGTTGATCCCGCGGGCGTTCAGGATGTCGAAGAACGCGGCGATCGGGCCGTTGCCCTCCCCTGTGGCCTTCGCGACCGTGTCGCCGTCGCGCAGCGCCACCGTGAGGGTGACGTGCTCGCCGGTCTCGTTCGTGGTGCTCGTGCTGCCCAGCTCGAACCGTCCCCACTTGGCGTCGGGATCGGTGGCCGGGGCCGGCAGGTACTCGTCCTGGAAGATGTCCCAGATCTGCGCGCTCGTGACCTCGCCGCCCTCGGCGTCGGTCTTGGCCTGCACGACGCCGGAGAACTCGATCTGCAGCTTGCGCGGCAGGTCCAGCGCGTGATCGGTCTTCAGCAGGTACGCGACGCCGCCCTTGCCGGACTGCGAGTTCACCCGGATGACCGCCTCGTAGCTGCGGCCCAGGTCCTTCGGGTCGACCGGCAGGTACGGGACGGCCCACACCAGGTCGTCCACGGAGACGCCCTCGCGCTCGGCCCGCGCGGCCATCGCCTCGAAGCCCTTCTTGATCGCGTCCTGGTGGGAGCCGCTGAACGCGGTGAAGACCAGGTCGCCGCCCCACGGGCTCCGCTCGCCGACCGGCAGCTGGTTGCAGTGCTCGACGGTGCGCTTGATCTGGTCGATGTCGCTGAAGTCGATCTGCGGGTCGATGCCCTGCGTGAACAGGTTGACGCCCAGCGTGACCAGGTCGACGTTGCCGGTGCGCTCGCCGTTGCCGAACAGGCAGCCCTCGATGCGGTCGGCGCCGGCCATGTAGCCCAGCTCGGCCGCGGCGACCGCGGTGCCGCGGTCGTTGTGCGGGTGCAGCGACAGGATGACGTTCTCGCGGTGGTTCAGGTGCCGCGACATCCACTCGATCGAGTCGGCGTAGACGTTCGGCGTCGCCATCTCGACCGTGGCGGGCAGGTTGATGATGACCTTGCGCTCCGGCGTCGGCTCGAAGACCTCCAGCACCTGGTTGCAGATGTCGGCGGCGAACTCCAGCTCGGTGCCGGTGTACGACTCCGGCGAGTACTCGTAGTAGATCTCGGTGCCGGGCACCAGCGACTCGAACTGCCGGCACAGCCGCGCGCCGGCCAGCGCGATGTCGACGATGCCCTGCTGGTCGGTGCGGAACACGACGTCGCGCTGCAGGATGCTCGTGGAGTTGTAGAGGTGCACGATCGCCTGCTTGGCGCCGACCAGCGACTCGTAGGTGCGCTTGATCAGGTGCTCGCGCGACTGCGTCAGGACCTGGATGGTGACGTCATCGGGGATCGCGCCCTCTTCGATGAGGCTGCGGACGAAGTCGAAGTCCGTCTGGCTGGCCGACGGGAAGCCGACCTCGATCTCCTTGTAGCCGAGCCGCACCAGCAGGTCGAACATGATGCGCTTGCGCTCGGGGCTCATCGGGTCGATGAGGGCCTGATTGCCGTCGCGCAGGTCGACGGCGCACCAGCGCGGCGCCTGGGTGATGCGCTTGGACGGCCAGGTGCGGTCGGGCAGGTCGACGGTGATCTGCTCGTGGAAGGGCCGGTACTTGTGGATCGGCATGGCGCTCGGCGCCTGCGTGTTCTTCATGGTCTGTCTTCTCCTCGCGGTGTGGTGTGGAGAGCCAACGACGAACTCCGCGACGAGGGAGGCCCGGAACTAGGACTCGTCGCGGCAGCTAAGAAGGAGCAGACCGTACACAGAAACCACGGTACCACGACGCCGCATCAGCCGCGTCCCACCGCCAGCGCGGCAGCCTGCCGCACGGAGAGGTCGGGCAGGTAAGCGCGGACCAGGCCGACGCCGATCGCCGGGAGCGCGACCGGATCGGGGTAGGCCATGATCAGCGGGTGCAGCTCGGGCTGGAACTTCTGCTTGAACTTGAGCAGCGAGCGGAACCCGTACACCGGCTCCAGTGACGTGCTGAGGTAGCCGAGCACCCGGTCCATCCCGCTCTTGGCGTCGTCGGGCGTGCCGGCGGTGTGGGCGAGCGGAGCGGCGGAGAGGCTCATGAACTCGACGCCGTCCTCCTTCATCCGGGTGGCGGCCTCCGCGATCAGGAACTCCATGACGCCGTTGATGCTGCCGGGGCGGCGGCGCATGAAGTCCAGCGTCCAGCCCACGACGTGGCCGTCCCGGTAGCTCGGCAGCCAGGACGTCACGCCCTCGATACGGCCGGACTCGTCCACCGCGAGCATCAGCCGCACGGCCGGGTCGCGCAGCTCGTCCAGCCCACCGAGGGTGAAGCCCATCTCGGGCAGGTCCTTCTCGGCGACCCACTGCTCGGAGATGTCCGAGAGCTGCACGGCGGCGCTCAGCGGCAGCGCGCCGAAGCTGGTCCACTCCGAGCGGATGCCCGCGCGCTGGGCACGGTTGATCGAGCTGCGGACGTCCTGCCACTTCTTGCCGGTCGTCGCCCACTGCTGCGGGCGGATGACCGTCTCCTCCGCGACCGTCATCGTCGACCAGCCCATCCGGTCGAAGACCGGCTGGTACGCGGCGTCCACGCTGTAGAAGGTCGGGATCCAGCCGCTGTCGTCGCAGAACCGCGCGAAGCGCTCGATGACGCCGTCGTGCACGGCCTCGTCCGCGCCGAACGGCGCGCCGGTCGTGAGCGCCACGCGCCCGACGATGCGGTACGCCACGGCGCCTCCCGTCGCGGAGTCGAACCAGTAGCTGTTGCCCGGCCAGGTCACCATGAACGAGATGGCGTCGCCGCCGCCGCGCTCCAGCAGATTCCGGACGCGCCCGGCGTCGCCGATCGAGCGCCGCCACGCGCCGCGGCCGACCATGAACGGGACGGCGGCGAGGATGACGACCAGCCAGAACACGGTGCCGATGTTGTGGTAGACCACGGTCGCCAGCGGCGTCGTCGGCAGATACTGCAGCGGCTCGCGGCGCAGGAAGCTCACAGGGATGAACCGCTCCAGCACGTCGTTGAGGAGGTCGGTGATGTCGATCGGCCGGGTGAAGCCGGTGTCCTTCTGCAGCCAGCCGACCAGAACGTACAGCCCGATCAGGCCGACGCCGGTCAGCGCCACGGTGAGCACGTAGCGCCGCACCGACCGGGCGGTGGCGAGCACGGTGAAGTGCCGGCGGTAGGCGACCAGCAGGATCGCCATTGTGACGGGCACGAGCGCCGACAGCGCCAGGATGAAGGTGACCTCCCAGTACCGCGGCGACACCGTCGGGCGCGGGTCGGCGAACGGGAGGATGCCGAAGTAGAGCCCGGAGAGCACGGCGAGCAGCGCGTTGACCGACACGGCCATCCAGACCGCGAAGCGTCGTCCGCGCAGGAGGCCGTACGCGGCGACCAGCAGCGCGAGCAGCGGCAGCACCGAGATGAGGACAGGCCCGATGCCGTTGATCCGCTCCAGGGTGAGGTCGTGAACGCAGTCGCGGGTGACCGCGAACGCCTGGCAGCGCTCCAGCACGCTGCCGGTGGCCGGGACGTCGTTGGAGAACAGCAGGCCGATCGGCGACAGCATCCCGTAGCGCGACTGGCTCAGCAGGCCGATGACGGGGCCGAGTGCGCTGATCGTCACGGCGGACGCGAGCAGCACCCTGACCTCGTGATGGGACGAGCGGCGCCAGCCGAGGCGGAGGTGCTCGTGCGGCCGCAGCAGCACGCCTAGGCCGAAGCCCGCGAGCACCGCGAGAAGCCGGTACAGGTCGGACGGGTCGCCCGAGTACAGCAGGTACATGATCGCGATGAGCATCGTGATGACGCGGATGCGGCGGCGCCAGAACGCGCCGGCGAACGCGCTCGCAGTCATGATCGTGCCGGCGATTCCCGTGAACACGTCGAGGACGACGAGGTGGTGGACGTTGCGCGACCACATCTCCCCCGTCTGCGAGCCGAGGAGCTGGACGGCGACGCCGGCGGCGATCCCCACGGCCGACGTCGCGAAGAAGGCGAGCGCCGTGCGCCACGCGCCCATCAGCTGCTCGGAGACGCCGACGAGCAGCACGGTGAGCACGAGCACCACGATCAGCTCGGCGAGATTGTTCGTGAACAGCACGGCGGTGACCGGCGCCCACCAGTGGCCGTCGATGAGCTGGTCGGGCCCGACGCCGAGCCAGACGCGCAGCGGTCGGTGCGGGCCGTGGATCGGGCCGGTGACCAGCGCGAGCACGAGGATCAGCGCCGTCAGGCCGGCAGTGAAGGGGTGCGTCGCGATCAGCCGGCCGAGGCGTCCCATCGCGCCGGCGAAGCCGCCGGCGCGCGCGGGAGGCTCCGGCGGGCGTGCAGGAGGCTCCTGCGTGCGCACAGCGGCGTCCTCCGGCGCGCCGCCGTTCGCCGGCGCGCCGCCCCCCGTTGTCACGGCATCGGTCACGGAGCCAGCCCCATGTGAGCGGCGACCGCGGGGAAGCCGTCCGTCAGCGTGTAGCGCACCGTGTTCCAATCGTGTGCCGTCCCGGGCGAGATCAGGAGGTCGCTGCGGATCCCGGCGGAGACGGCGTCCGAGTGCAGCGTCTTCGCGAATGCAGTGTACTTGGCGTCGTTCTGACCAGCGCCGAAGACGATCAGCGTGTTCTTGTAGGGGGCGTGCGCCTTCATCGTAGGCCCGAGCTGGGCGTCCTCGAAGGCGCTGTGCGAGCCTGCGAAGCCGGTCGCGATCGTGAGGGTCACGTTGCCGAGCGTCGGGCCCAGCTCGCTGGAGGAGGCCAGGGCCGAGCCGAACAGGTCCGGCCGGCTCACTGCGAACTGCGCGGCGCAGGTGGCGCCCTGCGAGTAGCCGAACACGCCCCACGCCGCCGGGTCGCTGCTCACCCGCAGGTGCGTGGTGATCCAGGAGCGCACGTCCTTGAGCAGGTACGTCGCCGAGTCGCCGAAGGCCCGGGAGTCGATGCACATCGGGTTGCGGCCGGGGCCGCCGAGCTGGTCGGGCGCCACGACGATCGGCGCGTAGCCGTTGTGCTTGGCCGCGTAGGCGTCGAGATAGCTGCCGATCCGGCCCGCCGTGAACATGTCGGCGGGAGCGCCGGGCTGGCCGGAGAGGGCGTAGAGCACCGGGAGCGCGGGCGGGTTCGGGCCGAGGGCGACCGGGGGGAGGTAGACGACGGCCTCCCGCGCCGGAAAGCCCGACAGGGTCGCGGGGATGGTGACCTTGCCGATCTCGCCCTTGACCGGCGGGTCCGCCTGCGTGGTGGAGGCCGACCACGCGGTCCCGGCGATGACCTCGCCGCGCTCGTGGTGCAGGTTGAGCGCCTTGTACGGCACGACGCCGATGGCGTCGTTGAGGTTGCGGTACGCGCCGAAGTCGACGTTCACGCCCGCGAAGGCGGCGATCAGGAACACCGGGATGCTGACGCCCGCGATCACCTTGCGCCACCACCGCGACCGGAAGAAGTTGGCGATCGCGAGGCCGATGCCGGCGAACCCGAGGGCCACCCACATCGTCGTCACCGGCGTGAGCCCGACGCCGAAGAGGTTGTAGACGTCGTCCGTCAGCCACACCAGGAACCAGCCGACAAGCGCGCCGCCGACGGCCGCGATCGCCCCGGCGAGCACGCGCTTCCACGTCGGGCGCACGAGCAGGTACACCGCCAGGATGACGGCGACGACGTCGATCGCGATGAGGAACGGCGGTTTGTCGATCCTCAGGGTCATGAGCCAGTTCAGGGTGGGTCCTCTCGAAAGTGCAGGAGGCGCTCCGGCACGGATGGTGGGCACGTCACCGGTGCGCCAGTCCCTCAGTATCGGATACCCAGCCTGCGGATAGCTGAGGCTTGATGAGCGTCCAGGAAACCTGGAGGCTCGCTACTCGACCGCGAGGGCCTCCACCGGGGCGACGCGGGTGGCCCGGCGGGTCGGCGCGACCGAGGCGCCGACGGCGAGCACGGCCGCCGCCGCGACGATCAGGCCGATGAACAGCCACGGGATCGCCGGCGGGATGAGGCCGCCGCCCGGGAGCTGCCCGAGCAGGGTCTGAGCGCCGATCCAGCCGTACAGCGTGCCCAGCACCAGCCCGGAGAGCACGGCCGCGACGGTCAGCTGCGCGCTCTCGGCCAGGATCATCCGGCGCACCTGCGCGGCGCTCAGCCCGAGCGCCCGGAGCAGGCCGAGCTCCCGGCGGCGCTGCAGCACGCTCAGCGACAGGCTGTTGACGACGCCGACCGCGGCGATCACCGCCGAGAAGCCGACCAGCCCGCTGAACACCAGCATGATGACCGTGAGCACACTCTCAGCGCCCTGGTAGAGCTCCGGGTCCTTCGCAGCCGCGCCGCGGATGATCGTGAGCCAGGTCTGCGTCGCGACGACGAACATCGTGATCAGGGTGACGCCGATGACGAGGCCGATCGCGGTGCGCGAGCTGCGCTCCGGGTTCCGCACCGCGTTGGCCGCCGCGAGCCTCCCGGCCGCACCCGCGCCGAACAGCAGTCCGACGCCGCGCAGCACGGCGGGCAGGAAGAGCGGCGCGGCGACGATGACCCCGGTGAAGGAGAGCAGCCCGCCGAGCATCGCGATCAGCACACCGTAGCGGCCGAACTCCACGAGCCCGGAGTCGCCGGACTTCGCGAAGGCGCCGAGGCCGAGCAGGAGGCCCAAGCCGAGCAGCGCCGCGCCCGGCAGGATGAGCAAAGCAGCGGCCACGATCCGTCCGGTGCTGCGCACGGCCGCGGACGGCCGCTCCTGTGCCGCGCCCAGCGCCTCCACGGGCGCGACCGTCAGCACGCGCCGGCTGCCGATCCACGACGCCGCCCAGGTGGTGAGCACCACGACGACCGGAGGCGCGAGCAGCGACGGCGTGATCACCGGGTACAGCGTGTTCGGGAGGACGCCCCACCAGATGAACGCGCGCACCGCTACGAGCGCGAGCACGGCGGCGATGACGCCGCCCGAGAGCGAGCCGATGACGCCGACGCTGAGGCCCTCCCCCGCGACCGAGCGGCGTTGCGCCTTCGACGTCGAGCCGAGCAGGCGCATCAGCGCGATGGTGCGGGTGCGCCCGGCGATGACCGTCGCGAACGTGTTCGTGGTGACGATGGCGCCGACGAACACGGCGATCACGAAGAAGATGCCGGCGACGAGCGCGAGCGCGAACCGCGCCGAGCCGTGCGCGCCCATCGGCGACGCCGCGATGTACGCGCCGAGCACGTTGGTGCAGGCCAGCAGAGCGACGCCGAACGCGGAGCTGAGGGCCGAGACGAGGACGCTGGCGCGGTGGTCGCGCGCGTTCGCTCGGAACGCGCGGATCACGCGCGCGCCTCCGAACCCTGGACCCGGAGTCCCTGGGCCTCCATGCCGAGCATGAACGCGGAGATCTCCTCCGCGGTCGAGCGCTCCCGCTCGGCGACCACGCGCCCGTCGGCGAGGAACACGATCCGGTCCGCATAGCTCGCCGCGACCGGGTCGTGCGTGACCATCGCGATGCTCTGGCCGTAGCTGCGGGAGGCCTCCTGCAGGACGCCGAGGACCTCCCGGCCGGTGCGCGAGTCGAGGTTGCCCGTCGGCTCGTCCGCGAACACCAGGTCGGGGCGGGTGGCCAGCGCGCGCACGATCGCGACGCGCTGTTGCTGGCCGCCGGAGAGCTCGTGCGGACGGTGGGTGAGGCGGTCGGTCAGGCCGAGCAGGTCGATCAGGCCGTCGATCCACTCGCGCTGGACGAGGGTCGGCCGGCGGCCGTCGATCTCGAACGGGAGGAGGATGTTGGCCCGCACATCCAGTGTCGGGACGAGGTTGAACGACTGGAAGACGAAGCCGACCCGGCGGCGGCGCAGGACGGTCAGCTCGCCGTCGCCCATCCCGCTGATCTCGGTGTCCCCGAGGAAGACGCGCCCGCCGGTGACCGTGTCGAGCCCGGCCATGACGTGCATGAGCGTCGACTTGCCGGAGCCGCTCGGCCCCATGATCGCGGTGAACCGTCCGGCCGGGATGCCGACCGTCACGTCGTCGAGGGCGATGACCCGGTTGGTGCCGGAGCCGTAGGTCTTCGTCGCGCCGTCGACGCGAGCCACCATGATGTCGGGGTTGTCCATACGCTCAGGCTAGGAAGCCGGCGGCGCCGCCGGATCGGGCTGAGGAGCCACAGGGGATCAGCCCAGAGGATGATCTGCGGGTGACATCCCCGCCGCCGTCACTCCGCCCGCTCCGGCGCTCCCCCGGTCAGCCCGTGCTCGAACGCATACACCACCATCTGGACGCGGTCGCGCAGCCCCAGCTTCGCCAGGATGCGGCTGATGTGCGTCTTGACCGTCGCCTCGCTGAGGAACTCGGACCCGGCGATCTCGGAGTTGCTGAGCCCGCGCGAGGCGAGCACGAAGATCTCCCGTTCGCGGCTGGTGAGCGTGGCGAACGCCGGCGGCGTCTGCTTCGCCCGCTGGGTGTCTGAGAAGTACTCGAACAGCTCCCGCGTGGCCCCGGCGGCGATGACCGCGCTGCCGGCGTGGACGGTGCGGATCGCGGCGAGCAGGAACTCCGGCTCGGCGTCCTTCAGCACGAAGCCGCTGGCGCCGCTGCGGATCGCGCGCGCCGCGGCCTCGTCCAGGTCGAAGGTGGTGAGCACGATGATGCGCGCGGGCGCCCGGCCCTCCCGCTCGGCCTCCTCCATGATCCGGGCGGTGGCGGCGATGCCGTCCATGACCGGCATCCGGATGTCCATGAGCACGACGTCGGGCCGCTTCTCGCGCACCAGCGCAACGCCCTCCCGGCCGTCCGACGCCTCGCCCACGAACTCCAGGTCGGCCTGCGAGCCGATCAGCATGCGGATGCCCGCGCGGAACAGCGCCTGGTCGTCGACGAGGGCGACCGTGATCGGGGCCGTCATGCGCGGACTCCCGAGACCACCGGCAGGAACGCCGTGACCACGAACCCGTCGCCGGCCGGCCCCGCGGACAGCGAGCCGCCCGCCAGGGTCGCGCGCTCCCGCATCCCGGGCAGGCCGTGCCCGATGCGCGGGAGGCCGCCGGTGGCGAGTGGTTCCGGTGTCGGTGTCTTCATGCTGTTCCTCACGGTGATGACGATGCCCGGTCCCGCGTCGGCGCCGCCCGCCTGGGCGAGCACGACAGAGACCGGGCGGGTGGTGTCCCCGTGCCGGAGGGCGTTGGTCAGCGCCTCCTGCACGATGCGGTACGCGGCGATCTGCTGCGCGGAGCCGAGCCCGTCGAGCTCGCCGCGACGCTCCATGACGACGGGGAGGCCGGCCGCGCGCACCTGCTCGACCGTCTGGTCGACGTCGGCGAGCGACGGCTGCGGGCCTTCCGGCTGACTCTGCCGCAGCTCCGCCAGCAGCACCCGCACGTCGACCAGCGCCGAGCGCGCGGTCGCGGCGATGGTCTCCAGCGCGGTGTCGACCGCGTCCGGGTCGGCGTGCCTGGCGTAGCGGGCGCCGTCCGCCTGCGCGATGACGACGGCGAGCGAGTGCGCGACCACGTCGTGCATGTCGCGCGCGATGCGGGTGCGCTCCTGCTCGACCACCACGACCTCCTCGGCGCGGTTGCGGTCGAGCTCCGCCGCGATCTGCGCGTGCCGGGAGGCCCGGGCGTTGCGCCAGGTGCGGACCAGGAGGCCGAGCACCCAGGACAGCCCGAGCACGGTCGCGCTCACGACGAAGAGGAACGCGAACTGCAGCGCCATCCCGGTGAGCTGGGACGACAGCAGGTCGAAGTAGCCCTGCGCGAGCGCGGAGGTCAGCGTCAGGTACAGCGAGGCGACCAGCGCGCCGACCCCGGCCGAGATCAGCCCGGCATAGCGGACCACCTTGTCGCCGTACAGCGCCGTCGCGTAGAGCACGATGAGCACGGCGATGTCGCTGACCAGGATGTTGTGCCCGGTGGTCATCTGCACCGCGGCCGCGAGCCACGCGATCGCGAGCGAGACCGCGGGCGACATCCTGCGCAGCGCGACGGCGACCGCGAACACGATCAGGACGAGGAACGTCGACCGCCCGCTCGCATCCGGCACCAGGCTGGACGTGAAGTCGGTCACCAGGCAGAAGAAGACGTAGGCCACGGCGCCGGCGATGTCGAACGTGAGCTGCGGCCGGGTGAGCCGGCGCACGAGCCGCGGGCTGTCGCCCTCCTCCGCCGCGGCCTCCGCGCCCCCGCCGGGCGACGCGAGCCAGACCAGCAGCGACGGGACGGGCCCGGAGGTCGCGGTCGCCCGCTGCCGCGCAACGAGGTAGCCGAGCAGCCAGGCGCTGACGAACACGACGGCCAGCAGCAGGCTCATCATCAGCAGGCCGACGCCCTGGCTCGTGTAGTAGCCGCCGATCACCGGCCCGAACTGCGGGAACTTGAGGTCGCCGCGCACGGTGAAGAGGTAGGCCATCGCCGGCGCCCACAGGATGGCGGAGCCGAACCCGAACCACCGGACGACCCTTCCGCCGTGCGACGCGATCCCGAACAGCGCGATCGCGACGGCGACGGCGGAGATGATCCGGTGCGGCAACGGCAGCGCTGACGACTCGCTCAACTCGGCGACGACCGCGAGCCACGCGATCTCCAGCGCCACCACCGGCAGCACCCGCGAGAGCGCGACGGCCGCGCAGTACAGGAGCACCGCCAGCGCGCCGGCCAGGTCGAACGGGAGGCCGGTGACCAGCCACACCCCGAACAGCACCACGGCCAGCGCGGGCTCGAGCACCCAACGGTGCGGCGCGAGCGCGCTCAGGACGCGGGTGCGATCTGGCATATCTCTACGTTACGGGGCCGGAGGGCGCTCGCACGTATCCGCGGGGCGGAATCATCCTGGGGATGTACGCCGCTCCTCCCTAGAACCCCAGCCGCCCCAGCTGCTTCGGGTCCCGCTGCCAGTCCTTCGCCACTTTCACCCGCAAGGACAGGAACACCTTCCGCCCGAGCAGCTCCTCGATCGGCTTGCGGGCCTCGGCGCCGACGTCGCGGATGCGGGAGCCGCCCTTGCCGATGACGATCGCCTTCTGGCTGTCGCGCTCCACGAACAGGTTCGCGTAGACCTCCACCAGATCCTTGTCGTCGCGCTCGATGATGTCGTCGATGGTCACCGCGAGCGAGTGCGGCAGCTCGTCCTCCACACCCTCCAGCACGGCCTCGCGGATGTACTCCGCGATGCGGTCCTCCAGGCCCTCGTCGGTGATCGCGTCGTCCGGGTAGAGCGGGCCGGGCGAGACCGGCAGCAGCTTCATCAGTTCGGACGTCAGGGTGTCGAGCTGGATGCGGCTGGTCGCGGAGAGCGGGATGATCGCCTCCCACTCGCGCAGCGCCGACACCGCGAGGAGCTGCTCGGCGACCTGCGTCTTGCTCGCGGCGTCGATCTTGGTGACGATCGCGACCTTCTTCGCGTTCGGGTAATCGTCCAGCTGGTCGTTGATGAAGCGGTCGCCCGGGCCGATCTTCTCGTCCGCGGGGACGCAGAAGCCGATCACGTCCACATCGCCCAGCGTCGACTGGACGAGGGTGTTGAGCCGCTCGCCGAGCAGCGTCCGCGGGCGGTGGATGCCGGGGGTGTCGACCAGGATGAGCTGGCCGTCGCGCTGGTGCACGATG
This sequence comes from Microbacterium sp. X-17, assembly GCF_039615055.1. Lineage (NCBI taxonomy): Bacteria > Bacillati > Actinomycetota > Actinomycetes > Micrococcales > Microbacteriaceae > Microbacterium > Microbacterium sp. X-17. Next base: position 1,631,293 of record NZ_JBDHNI010000001.1, on the reverse strand, counting down.
CCGCGGATGGCGCGGCGGGTGGTCTGCGGCTTGGAGCTGGTGATCGCCACCTTCTCGCCCACGAGCGCGTTGGTCAGGGTCGACTTGCCCACGTTGGGGCGCCCGACGAACGAGACGAATCCGGCGTGGTACTCGCTCATGCGCGGGCCTCCTTGTGCTGGCGGTCGGATTTGGGATGTTTCGGCGACTTGTGCGGCTTGTCGCGCCGGTCGTGCTTTTCCGCCGCGTCCTCGTGCGGCTCCGGCAGCAGCGCGGTGTCGCGCTCCACGAGCACCGTGCTCACGTGCTTGTGCCGGCCGTCAATCCGGTCGACGGTGAAGCGGAGGCCGTGCACGGCGACGGTGGAGCCGACCTCCGGCAGGCGGCCGAGCGCCTTCGCGACGAGGCCGCCGACGCTGTCCACGTCCTCGTCCTCGATCTCGATGTCGAACAACTCGCCGAGGTCGTCGATCGGCAGCCGGGTCGCGACGCGGAGCCGGCCGCCGCCGAGCTGCTGCACCAGCTCGACCTCGTGGTCGTACTCGTCGGAGATGTCGCCGATGAGCTCCTCGATGAGGTCCTCCAGCGTGACCAGGCCGGCGATGCCGCCGTACTCGTCCACCACCATCGCGAGGTGGTTGGACTCCAGCTGCATCTGCCGCAGCAGCGCGTCGGCCTTCTGCGACTCGGGCACGAACAGCGCGGGCCGCGCCAGCTCGCCCATCGTCAGCGCGTCGGCGCCGAGCGCGCTCTCGTAGCTGAGCTTGGCGACGTCCTTCAGGTAGAGGATGCCGGCCACCTCGTCGGGGTCGCCGACGATCACGGGCATGCGCGAGACGCCGGTGGAGAAGAACATCCCCATCGCCGTGCCGAGCCCCGCCGAGCTGTCGATCGTGATCATGTCGGTGCGCGGCACCATCACCTCGCGCACGACCGTGTCGCTGAACTCGAAGATCGAGTGGATGAGCTCCCGGTCGTCCTCCTCCAGCACGTCGAACTCGGTCGCCTCGTCCACGATGCTGAGGAGCTGCTCCTCGCTCGTGACCGGCGCCGACCGGGCGCGCGACGGGGTCACCCGGTTGCCGAGGGCGACCAGGCCGCCCGGGATCGGGCCGAGCACGACGCGGATGCCGTGCACCAGCGGCGCGGTGAGCTGCAGAAGGATGCGCGAGTTGGCGCGCCCGACGCTGCGCGGGCTGGCGCCGACCAGCACGAAAGAGACGCCGGTCATGATCGCCGCCGACAGGATCAGCGAGATCCACCACTCCGCGAAGATCTGCGTGAAGGCGAGTGTCACGAGCACGGCTGCCGTGGTCTCCGCGATGATGCGGCTGAAGTTGATCGCGTTGAAGTACGCTCCGGGATCCTCCGCAATCGCCGCGAGGGACTTCGTGGCCCGGGAGGTCTCGGCCAGGTCCGCGATGTCGCCGCGCGACTGCACCGCCAGCGCCGAGTCGACGGCGGCCATGAGCCCGCCGAACGCGACCAGGAGGAACGCGACGATGAAGAACAGCGTTGCGAGCATCCGGCGCCTAGCGCTGTCGGTCGTAGCGGGCGAAGCCCACCAGGATGTCGCGCTGGATGCCGAACATCTCCCGCTCCTCCGCCGGCTCCGCGTGGTCGAAGCCGAGCAGGTGGAGGATGCCGTGCGTGGTGAGCAGCAGCAGCTCCTCCTGCAGGGTGTGCCCGGCGGTCTCGGCCTGCACCTGCGCGACCTGCGGGCAGAGCACGACGTCGCCGAGCAGCCCGGCGGGGGCCGGCTCCTCCTCGGTGCCGGGGCGCAGCTCGTCCATCGGGAAGCTGAGGACGTCGGTGGGGCCGGGCTCGTCCATCCACTGCACGTGCAGCTGCTCCATCGCCGCCTCGTCCACCAGCACGATCGCGAGTTCGGCGTCGGGGTGCACGTGCATGATGTCGAGCGCGTAGCCCGCCAGCCGCTGCAGCGCGGACTCGTCCACCTCGATGGAGGACTCGTTGTTGATCTCGATGCTCATCGTGTCGGGCCCTGTCGTTTCGGGAGGTGGTCGCGCGGCATGCCGGAGCGGCGTTCGGCGCGGTTCGCGAACTCGCGGGCCTCCTCGCGCTCGTACTGCCGGGCCTGCTGCTTGGCGTCGTACTCGGTGTAGGCGTCCACGATGCGGCCGACGAGGCTGTGCCGCACCACGTCGTCGCTGGTGAGCCGCGAGAAGTGGATGTCGTCGATGTCGTTGAGCACGCGCGTCACCAGCCGCAGGCCGCTCGCGGCGTTCGGGAGGTCGATCTGCGTGATGTCGCCGGTGACGACCATCTTGGAGTTGAAGCCGAGCCGGGTGAGGAACATCTTCATCTGCTCGGGCGTGGTGTTCTGCGCCTCGTCCAGGATGATGAAGGAGTCGTTGAGCGTGCGGCCGCGCATGTACGCCAGGGGCGCGACCTCGATCGTGCCGGCCGCGAGCAGCTTCGGCACGAGCTCCGGGTCGAGCATCTCGTTGAGCGCGTCGTAGAGCGGGCGCAGGTACGGGTCGATCTTGTCGGTGAGCGTGCCGGGCAGGTAGCCGAGCCGCTCGCCGGCCTCCACCGCGGGGCGGGTCAGGATGATGCGGCTGACCTCCTTGCGCTGCAGCGCCTGGACGGCCTTCGCCATCGCGAGGTAGGTCTTGCCCGTTCCGGCCGGCCCGATGCCGAACACGATCGTGTTGTGGTCGATCGCGTCGACGTACTGGCTCTGGCCGAGCGTCTTCGGGCGGATGCTCTTGCCGCGCGCGGTGAGGATCGCCTGGCTCAGCACGTCGGACGGGCTGAGGTTCAGGTCGCTCCGCATCATCCGCGCAGAGCTCGCGACCTCGGCCGGGCCGAGGTCCTGGCCGTTGCGGACCATCTGCAGCAGCTCCTCCAGGAGCGCGCGGGCCGCGGCGACCTGCGTGGGGTCGCCGGTGAGGCTGATCTCGTTGCCGCGCACGTGCACGTCGACGAGCGGGTACTGCCGCTCGAGCGTGGTGAGCAGGCGGTCCTGGGGGCCGAGCAGCCGCACCATCTGGATTCCGTCGACGCTCAGGCGCGCCTCGGCCGAACCTCCCGGCGTGGTCGTTCCATCCGGGGTCGTCGGGTCACTCGCTGCCAAGGCTTCCTTCCTCGAGCCCGCCGGAGGGCGAGCCCAGAATGTGGGCGTGGACGTGGAACACGGTCTGTCCCGCTCCGGCGCCGGTGTTGAAGATCAGGCGGAAGTCGCCGTCCGCGTGCTCGTCGGCGAGCTTCTTGGAGGTCGCCACCAGCTCCGCGAGCAAGGCGGGGTCGCCCGCGGCCAGCTCCACGACGTCGCGGTACTCCTCGGTCTTGGGCACGACCAGCAGGTGCACGGGCGCCTTGGGCGCGATGTCGCGGAACGCGATGATGCGTTCGCTGTCGTACACGACGTCGGCCGGGATCTCCCCCGCGATGATGCGCGAGAAGATCGAGCGCTCCCCTGTCTCCATGTGGTCCATCCTATTCGTCCGGTGCGACGCCGTAGCGGGCTACCAGCGCCCCAGCGCCGCATTGAGCACCGCAAGCGCCGCCGGCCCCGCCGTCGACGTGCGCAGCACCGTGTCCCCGAGCCGCACCACATCGGCCCCGGCGGCGCGGAACTCCTCCAGCTCCTGCGGCGCGATCCCGCCCTCCGGCCCGACCACCAGCACAAGCGGCCGCCCGTCCGGTCGCACCTCCGTCAGCGCCTCCGTCGCGCCCGGCTCCAGCACGAGCACCCGGTGCGTCGCCGCCAGCGCCGCCACCTGCTTCGTGGTCGCCAGCTCGCCGACCTCCGGCGTCCAGGCCCGGATCGACTGCTTGCTCGCCTCGCGGACGATCGCCGCCCAGCGGTCGCGGCCCTTCGCCACCTTGGCGCCCTCCCAGCGCGAGACCGACCGGGAGGCCGACCACGGCAGCACCGCGTCCACCCCGAGCTCGGTCGCGGCCTGGACGGCGAGCTCGTCGCGGTCGCCCTTCGCCAGCGCCTGCACGAGCGTGATCGCCGGCTCGGTGCGCGGGACGCGCTCCACGGCCTCCACGTCGATCGTCAGCTCCGTGCTGGTCGCGACCAGCACCTCTCCCGACGCGACCAGGCCGCGGCCGTTGCCGATGAGGACGCTCTCGCCGGGGCGCGTGCGGTTCACCGTCGCGGCGTGCTTGGCCTCCGGGCCCGTCAGCGTGAGGCGGGCGCCCACCTCGACGTCGGCGAGGTCTTCGCGCAGGTAGAGCGAGCTCATCCGTCCGCCCGTCAGAGGTTGAGGAACCGGTCGCGGAGCTTCGCGAACAGGCCCTGCTGGAAGCGCGCGAGCGACGGCTCCGGGTTGTGGTGGGTGGAGGCGAACTTCTTGATGAGCTCCTTCTCCTTGTGGTCGAGCTTCGTCGGCGTGACCACCTGGATGCCCACCCGCAGGTCGCCGCGGCCGCTGCCGCGCAGGTGCGTGATGCCGCGATCCTTCACTGAGACGATGTCCGCGCTCTGGGTGCCGGGCTTCAGCTCCAGGCGGATGTCGCCGTCCAGCGCCTTCACGGTCGCGGTGGTGCCGAGGATGGCGTCCGTCATCGAGAGCTCCAGCGTGCAGAGCAGGTCGTCGCCGTCGCGGCTGAACACCTCGTGGTGCTTGACCTTGATCTCGAGGTACAGGTCGCCGTTCGGGCCGCCGGCGGGACCGGCCTCGCCCGAGCCCGGCATCTGCAGCCGCAGGCCGGTGTCGACGCCGGCGGGGATGTCCACCGGCACCGAGCGGCGCGCGCGGACGCGGCCCTGGCCCTGGCAGGTGACGCATGGCGTGGCGATGACGGTGCCGTAGCCGCGGCAGCTCCCGCACGGGCTCGAGGTCATCACGTTGCCGAGCAGCGAGCGCACCGAGCGCTGGATGCTGCCGGTGCCGTGGCAGATGTCGCAGGTCACAGGCGCCGTGCCGGGCTGGCAGCAGGAGCCGCCGCAGGTCTCGCAGACCACCGCGGTGTCGACGTCCAGGTCGCGGTGGGTGCCGAAGACGACCTCCTCCAGGTCGACCTCCACGCGCAGCAGGGCGTCCTGGCCGCGCTCGCGACGGGAGCGCGGGCCGCGGGTGGCGCCGCCCCCGCCGCCGAAGAAGGTCTCGAAGATGTCGCCGAAGCCGGCGAAGTCGCCCGCTCCCCCGCCGCTGAAGCCGCCGGAGCCGCCCAGGTCGTACTGCTGCCGCTGCTGCGGGTCGCTCAGCACGTCGTAGGCGTGAGTGACGAGCTTGAAACGCTCCTGCGCCTCGGAGCTCGGGTTGACGTCCGGGTGCAGCTCGCGCGCGAGCCGGCGGTACGCCTTCTTGATCTCGTCGGGGGTGGCGTTGCGGTCAACGCCGAGTACTTCGTAGTGGTCGGCCACGTAAGGCTGTTCCTTCTGTTCGGTGCGTCGGAGTTCGTGAGGTCTGGGGTCAGTCGCCGAGGAGGCGGGAGAGGTAACGTGCAACGGCGCGGACCGCCGCCATGTTCCCCGAGTAATCCATTCGGAGCGGGCCGAGCAGGCCCACGCGGGCCAGGTCGGAGCCGGAGCTGTACCCGCTCGACATGACGGAGGTCTCGGTGAGGCCGATGACGGCGTTCTCGCGGCCGATGCTGACCGCGACGCCGTGCTGGTCGAGCGCCATCTCGTCGAAGAGCCGCAGCAGGACGACCTGCTCCTCGATGGCCTCCAGGACGGGTGTGATGGATCCGGGGAAGTCGGTCTCGGTGCGCGCGAGGTTGGCGGCGCCCGCCATGACCAGCTTGTCCTGCCGGTTGGCGGCGATCTGGTCGAGCAGGGCGCCGGCGACCGGCGCCACGAGAGCGCGGGTGCGGTCGGTCAGGTGCTCCGGGAGGTCGCGCAGCCGCACCGCCGCGTCGGTCAGCGAGAGGCCTGCGGCCGCGCCGTTGATCGCGCCGCGGATCTCGGCGATCTCGGCGTCGTCCAGCTCCTCCTGCAGCTCGATCACGCGCTGCTCCACCGCTCCGGAGTCGGTGATCAGCACGCTCAGCAGCCGGCGGGAGCCGAGCGCCACCAGCTCGATGTGCCGGATGCGCGAGCGCGCCACCGACGGGTACTGCACCAGGGCGACCTGGTTGGTGAGCTGGGACAGCAGCCGGACCGTGCGCGAGAGCACGTCGTCCACGTCGACCGACTGGCCGAGGAACGCCTCGATCGCGGTGCGCTGCGCCGCCGACAGCGGCCGGGCCTCCGCGAGGTGGTCGACGAACAGCCGGTAGCCCTTGTCGGTCGGCACCCGGCCGGACGAGGTGTGCGGGGCGACGATCAGCTCCTCCTCTTCCAGGAGGGCCATGTCGTTGCGGATGGTCGCCGCCGAGACGCCGAACGCGTGCCGCTCCACGATGCTCTTGGAGCCGACCGGCTCCCGCGAGGCGACGTAGTCCTGCACGATGACGCGGAGCACTTCGAGACTGCGTTCCGAGACCATGCGAACCGCCTCCTGTCGTCGCTTCGGCACCCGAGGATCGAGCACGGGAGGACATCGGGCGCGCTGGCACTCGATGAACCTGAGTGCTAATCATATCGCGTCGTCGTGGGAGGGCGGTCATGACGCGACACGGATCATTTACCGCGCGGCTCCCGAGCAGTACCCTGTGCGCACCGGCTCAGGAAAGCCCCCGCAGCCGCCCACGAAAGGGTTCTCCTCATGTCAGACCCGAACCAGCCCCCGGCCGACGGCCAGGGCGAACAGCCTCCGCAACAGCCGTACGGGCAGCAGCCGTCCGGAGCCGCTCCCGGCCAGCCCGGCGCCGTGCCTCCGCAGCAGCCCTACGGAGCCCCGGCCGGTCAGCCCGCCGGCGCCGTCCCGCCGCCGCAGCAGTACGCGAGCGCCGCGGCCGCGCCCCTCGACCCCGCACAGGACAAGCAGTGGGCGTCGTTCGCCCACCTCGGCGGGATCCTCTGGTTCCTCCCCTCCCTCATCATCTGGCTCGTGTTCAAGGACAGGGGCCAGCTGACCAACCAGGAGGCGAAGGAGGCGCTGAACTGGCAGATCACCTGGATCCTGGCCTGGGTCGTCTCCCAAATCCTCGGCGTGATCATCGGCACGTTCACGTTCGGCATCGGGTACCTGCTGTTCAGCCTCCTCATCCCGTGGGTGCTGTACATCATCAACCTGGTGTTCTCGATCCTCGGCTTCGTGCGCGTGAACAGTGGAGGGACCTACCGGTACCCGCTGAACTTCCGCTTCATCAAGTAGTGCGCCGCAGCGACGGGCGCGGGCGGCCGATCCCGGAAAAGGCTCTCGGCTCCTTCTCAGGATCACCGTCCGCCCCCTAGGCTGAGACCCGTCATTCCCACTCACCGGAGGAGAACACGACCATGTCCGCAACGCCCCCGCCCCCGCCGCCGCCCCCGCAGCAGCCGTACGGAGGTCAGCAGCCGCAGTTGAGCCCGGCAGACGAGAAGCTGTGGGCGACGCTCATCCACGTGGGCGGCATCCTGTTCAGCTTCATCCCCGCGCTCGTCGGCTACCTCGTGCTGAAGGACCGCGGCCCGTTCATCCGCTCGCACACCGCGACGGCGCTGAACTTCCAGATCACGCTCGCGATCGCGTACGTGGTCGGGCTCATCCTGAGCATCGTCGGCATCGGCGTCATCATCCTGCTGGCCGTGTGGGTGCTGAACATCGTCTTCAGCATCATCGCTGCGATCAAGGCGAACCAGGGCCAGTTCTACACCTACCCGATCGCGATCCGCTTCCTCAGCTGACGCGCTCGTCCTCGGCGAGCAGCCGTCGCACGACGGCGTCCGCCAGCAGCCGCCCTCGCAGGGTCAGCACCACCGACCCGGCGAGGGCGGCTTTCGCGTCCACCAGGCCGTCGGCGATCAGGCCGGCGACGGAGCGGCGTCCCTCGGCGGTGAGCTCGTCGGTGCGCAGCCCCTCGCGGATGCGGGTGAGCAGCAGCACGCGCTCCACCCGCCGGGTCTCGGCGTCGAGGGTCTCGCGGCCGGCGGCGGGCGACTCCCCCGCCAGCACGCGCTGCGCGTACGCGGCGGGATGCTTCACGTTCCACCAACGCACGCCGCCGACGTGGCTGTGCGCGCCGGGTCCGACGCCCCACCAGTCGTGCCCGAGCCAGTAGGCCAGGTTGTGCCGGGAGCGGTGTGCTTCATCGGTCGCCCAGTTGCTGACCTCGTACCAGCCGTACCCCGCCGCGCCGAGCCGGGCGTCGGCGAGCTCGTACATGTCGGCCTCCAGGTCGTCGTCCGGCTCCTGGATCGCGCCCGAGTGGATCTGCCGCGCCAGCTTCGTGCCGGGCTCCACGATCAGCGCGTACGCCGAGACGTGGTCGGGCTCGCACGCCAGCGCGGCGTCGAGGGAGCGGGACCAGTCGTCGAGGGTCTCGCCCGGCGTGCCGTAGATGAGGTCGAGGCTGACCTGGAGGCCGGCCTCCCGCGCCCAGCGCACGACGAGCGGGACGCGCTCGGGATCGTGCGTGCGCTCCAGCGTGGCGAGCACGCTCGGCACCGCGGACTGCATCCCGAACGACACGCGCGTGAAGCCGGCGTCGGCCAAGCGCCGGAGGTCGTCCGCGTCGACCGAGTCGGGGTTGGCCTCGGTGGTGACCTCGGCGCCGTCCGCGATGCCCCACGCGTCGCGCACCGCGCCGAGCATCGCGCCCAGGTCGTCGGGCGGCAGCAGCGTCGGAGTGCCGCCGCCGAAGAACACGGTGGACACCTCCCGGGCCGGGACCCTGCTGCGCTCCAGCGCCTCGCGCGCGAAGCCGACCTCCCGGACAGCGTGGCCGGCGTAGTCGGACTGGGCGACACCGCGCAGCTCGGTGGCGGTGTACGTGTTGAAGTCGCAGTAGCCGCAGCGCACCCGGCAGAACGGGACGTGCAGGTAGACGCCGAAGTCGCGCCCGGCGGCGCCGTCGGCCGTGCTCGCCGGGAGGAGGCCGTCCGCGGGAGCCGGATCGCCGAGCGGGAGGGCGCCGGGCATCAGGCCGCCCGCGCGGGCAGCAGCGAGCGCAGGTACCGCTTGGTGAACCGCGCCTGAACGGCGCGCAGGACGGGAGAGGTGAGCCGGTAGAACGCGTTGGACGGCCGGGAGAAGGCACGCAGCACGAACCACACGGTCCCGTCGTCGCGCATCTCGACCAGGAAGGCCTCCTCGCCGCTCTCGGGGTGCCCCTTCAGCGTGCCGTACGCGAACCCGCGCCGGTGCGGCTCGTCCACCACGTACACGACGCGGCAGGGCGCGGACACCTTGAACGGCCCGAACGGCACCTTCAGCACGGCGGTCATCCCGTTCTGGATGAAAGGGGTGCCGTCGTCGGCGAACACCGCCTCCGCCTCCTTGTGCTCCCGCATCCGCTTCGGGGTGCCGTCCGCGTCGAACTCGATGCCCTCATACTGGACGCCGGTGCCCTCGTTGACCTCGGTGACGCGGATGCCGCTGTTGCGCTGCACGCCCCAGGTCATCAGCACGGCCGCCGCGGTCTCGAACCGCTCCTCGCCGCTTCCCAGCCGCACCTTCCGCTCCAGCGGCCGGTAGCCCTTCGGCGGATAGTAGAGCAGGTCAGCGGCCTGCGTGCCGCCGATGAACCCGTACGTGACGGGCTGGTCGGTGAAGCTGGTGCGGCGCATGCCTTCTATCCTGCGGCAAACGTGCCCCAACCGCGAACCCGGGCTACTTCTTGTCCTTTTTCTCGGTGTCGCCGGAGAGGGCGGCGATGAAGGCCTCTTGGGGGACTTCGACGCGGCCCACCATCTTCATGCGCTTCTTGCCCTCCTTCTGCTTCTCGAGGAGCTTGCGCTTGCGGGTGATGTCGCCGCCGTAGCACTTGGCGAGCACGTCCTTGCGCATCGCGCGGATGTTCTCGCGCGCGATGATCCGGGCGCCGATCGCGGCCTGGATGGGGACCTCGAACTGCTGGCGCGGGATGAGCTCCCGCAGCCGGCCGGCCATCATCGTGCCGTACGCGTACGCCTTGTCGCGGTGGACGATCGCGCTGAACGCGTCGACCGTCTCGCCCTGCAAGAGGATGTCCACCTTCACCAGGTCGGCCTCCTGCTCGCCGAACGGCTCGTAGTCCAGCGACGCGTAACCCGCGGTGCGGCTCTTGAGCTGGTCGAAGAAGTCGAAGACGATCTCGCCGAGGGGCATCGTGTAACGGATCTCGACGCGATCCTCGCCGAGGTACTCCATGCCGAGCAGAGTGCCGCGGCGGCCCTGGCAGAGCTCCATGATGACGCCGACGTAGTCCTTCGGCGCGAGGATGGCTGCCTTCACGACCGGCTCCTCCACCTTGTCGACCTTGCCGCCGGGGAACTCGCTCGGGTTGGTGACGGTGACGACCTTCTTGTCCTCGGTCGTCACCTCGTAGACCACGCTCGGCGCGGTGGTGATCAGGTCGAGGCCGAACTCGCGGGACAGGCGCTCGGTGATGATCTCCAGGTGCAGGAGGCCGAGGAAGCCGCAGCGGAAGCCGAAGCCGAGCGCGACCGAGGTCTCCGGCTCGTAGACGAGGGCGGCGTCGGACAGCTTGAGCTTGTCGAGCGCCTCGCGGAGCTCCGGGTAGTCGCTGCCGTCGATCGGGTACAGGCCCGAGAAGACCATCGGCTTGGGCTCGGTGTAGCCGGGGAGGGCGTCGGTCGCGGGCTTCGCCGCCGTGGTGATGGTGTCGCCGACCTTGGACTGGCGGACGTCCTTCACGCCGGTGATCAGGTAGCCGACCTCGCCGACGCCGAGGCCCTTCGAGGGGGTCGGCTCGGGGGCGGATACGCCGATCTCCAGGATCTCGTGCGTCGCCTTGGTCGACATCATCTGGATGCGCTCGCGCGGGCTGAGCTTGCCGTCGACCATCCGGACGTACGTCACCACGCCGCGGTAGCTGTCGTAGACGGAGTCGAAGATCATGGCCCGGGCGGGAGCGTCGGCGACACCGACGGGCGCGGGGATCTCCTGCACGACCCGGTCGAGCAGCGCCTCCACGCCCATCCCGGTCTTGCCGGAGACGCGCAGCACGTCCTCCGGGCGGCCGCCGATCAGGCTGGCGAGCTCCTGCGCGTACTTCTCCGGGTCCGCGGCGGGGAGGTCGATCTTGTTGAGCACCGGGATGATCGTGAGGTCGTTCTCCAGCGCCAGGTACAGGTTCGCGAGCGTCTGGGCCTCGATGCCCTGCGCCGCGTCCACGAGCAGGATGGCGCCCTCGCACGCGGCGAGCGACCGGGACACCTCGTAGGTGAAGTCCACGTGCCCCGGAGTGTCGATCATGTTGAGCGCGAACGTGCCGCCCTCGACGGCCCACGGCATCCGCACGGCCTGGCTCTTGATCGTGATGCCGCGCTCGCGCTCGATGTCCATGCGGTCGAGGTACTGCGCCCGCATGTCACGGTCGGAGACCACCCCGGTGATCTGCAGCATCCGGTCGGCCAGCGTCGACTTACCGTGGTCGATGTGCGCGATGATGCAGAAGTTGCGGATGGAGGCCGGGTCGGTCGCGGCGGGCTCGAGGGGCTTCAGGGCTCGTGGTGACATTGTGCGCTCATTCTCCCACGAACCGCACCCGCGCCCCGAACCGCCGAGTACGCGCGAAATCAGCCGAGAACCGCCGAGTACGCAGAGAATCCGCGTACTCGGCGGGTGGGGTCAGGCGAAGCGCTCGGTGACGTGCGGGGCGCCGTCCTCCCAGCGGTAGACCTCGGCGCCGTCGATGACGACCAGCTCGGCGCGGGAGTTCACATCCAGCGGGTCCCCGGACCAGACGACGATGTCGCCGTCCAGGCCCGGCTTCAGGGCGCCGACGCGGTCGTCCAGGCCGAGGAACGACGCCGGATTCACGGTCAGGGCCTCCAGCGCGGTCTCCCGGGGCAGCCCCTCCTTGACCGCGAACGACGCCTGATGCACGAGGAAGTTGATCGGGACGACCGGGTGGTCGGTCGTGATCGCGACGCGGACGCCGGCGGCGGCGATGTGGGCGAGGTTGCCGATGGCGCGGTCCCGCAGCTCGACCTTGGAGCGGGAGGTGAACATCGGGCCGAAGATGACCGGGATGTCGCGCTCGGCGAGCACGTCGGCGATCTTGTGCGCCTCGGTGCCGTGGTTGACGACGAGCTTGTAGCCGAACTCGTCGGCGAGCCGGATCGCGGTCGCGATGTCGTCGTGACGGTGGGTGTGCTGGTCCCAGACCAGCTCGCCGTCCAGGACGCGGGCCAGGGTCTCCTTGGTGAGGTCGCGCGCGAACGGCTTGCCGTCCCGCTCGGCCTCGGCCCGGGACGCGGCGTAGTTCTGCGCCTCCACGAACGCCTCGCGGATGATCATGGCGACGCCGAGACGCGTGCTCGGGGTCTGGTTCTTGCCGCCGTAGACGCGCTTCGGGTTCTCGCCGAGCGCGGACTTGACGCTGACGGCCTCCTTGATCACCTGCTCGTCGATCGTCCGGCCGCCCCAGCTCTTGATCGCGACGGTCTGGCCGCCGATCGGGTTGCCGGAGCCGGGCTTCACGACGATCGCCGTCACGCCGCCCGCGAGCGCGTCGCGGAAGCCCTCGTCGTCGATGTTGACCGCGTCGATCGCGCGCACGGCAGCCGTGTTCGGCGTGGTCATCTCGTTGGTGTCGTCGCCGGCCGGACCGTTGGCCTCCTCGTGGATGCCGACGTGCCCGTGCGCCTCCACGAAGCCAGGGAGCACCCACTTGCCGCTCGCGTCGACCACCCGGACGCCGTCCGGCACGGCGACCTCGGCCGCCGGGCCGACCGCGGTGATCGTGCCGTCCTCGACGAGAACCGTGCCCTTCTCGATCGGGTCTCCGGCGACCGGGACGACGTAGGCGTTGACGATGGCGATGCTGGCACGAGTCATGGGGTCGAGCCTACGCTCCGCGGGAGGCCCGGCGCGGGCGTCGGGAATGGGCGCGGGCCCGCTGCGTTGTCCCCTGACATGACCATTCTCCTGACCGGCTCGACCGGCTACATCGGATCCTCCGTCCTCCCCCGCCTCCTCGAAGAGGGCCACGGTGTCACCGCGCTCGTCCGCGGCGAGGCGAAGGCCGACGCGGTGCGGGCCGCCGGCGCCACCGCCGTGGTGGGTGACGCGACCGACGTGGAGCTCGTGACCCGGCTGGCGCGCGAGAGCGACGGGGTCATCCACCTGGCCTCCGGCCACGACGTCGACCCGGTGTTCATCCCGGCCGTGCTGGAGGGGCTCGCGGGCTCGGGCAAGCCGTTCGTGCACACCGGCGGCGTCTGGACGTACGGCTCGAACGCCGACATCGCCGAGGACTCCCCCGCCGCGCCTCCGGCGATCACCGCATGGCGCGGTGCGACGGAGGCGCTGGTGCTCGGCGCGGCCGGCGTCCGCGGGACGGTCGTCGTCCCGTCGATCGTCTACGGGCACGGCGCTGGGCTCGCCCGCGTGATCGTGGACGCGCCGCGCGACGCCGGCGACGACGCGCCCCTGCGGCTGATCGGCGACGGGACGCAGCACTGGCCGACCGTGCACGTGGACGACCTCGCCGCCCTCTATGTGCTCGCGCTGGAGAACGGGACGGCAGGCTCCGTGTACATCGGCGCGAGCGGCGCCAACCCGACCGTGCGGGAGCTCGGGGAGCTCGCCGCGGCCGCCGCGGGGGCCTCCGGGGTCGCGGCGGAGACCGTCGCCGAGACCGAGGCACGGCTGGGCGCGGGCCTCACCGAGGCGCTGCTGCTCGACCAGCAGGCGCGCGGCACGAAGGCGCGGATCGACCTCGGCTGGGAGCCGAACGGCCCGGCGCTGGTGGACGAGATCGCGACCGGGAGCTACGCGCCGGAGTTCGCGCGCTCCTGAGCGGCGAGGCTCTCCTCTCAGGCGTTTTGGTGGAACTGTCGGCCGCTGGTAAAGTGGTTTGTTGGCTTGCGTGTGGGTGTCCCGCACGAACGCCGCAAGGCGCCCTCTCTCGCTGAGCGGCAACATCCGATTACTCACTTCGAACGAAAGTAACCATTCGTGGCAAACATCAAGTCGCAGATCAAGCGCAACAAGACCAACAAGAAGGCGCAGGAGCGCAACAAGGCGGTCAAGAGCCAGCTGAAGACCGCCATCCGCGCCACGCGCGAGGCCGTCGTCGCCGGCGACAAGGAGAAGGCGACCGCGGCGCTGCGTGTCGCGGCCAAGCGCATCGACAAGGCGGCCAGCAAGGGCGTCATCCACAAGAACCAGGCGGCGAACCGCAAGTCGGCCATCGCCAAGCAGGTCGCCGCGCTCTGACGCAGTGACCGCTCGCGGGACCTGTCCCGCGCCGCGACGAGCCCCCGCCCCGTACCCACGGGAGCGGGGGCTCGCTGCATGTGCGGGGTGGGCGCGGGCTCGCGCCTCAGGCGCGGCCGCGGGCGCTGACGATGCGGATCATCCGCTCCAGTGCGAACACCGGGTCGCGGCCGCCGCCCTTCACGTTGGCGTCGGTCTCGGCGAGCACCTCGATGCAGCGGCCGAGGCCGTCCTCGGTCCAGCCGGACAGGTCGCGCCGGGCACGGTCGACCTGCCACGGCGCGAGTCCGAACTGCTGTGCGAGCTGACCCGATCCGCCGCGCGCGCCCGAGATCTTCGCCATCGTCCGGATCTTGCTCGCGAACGCGGCGACCATCGGAACCGGGTCCGCGCCGGAGGCCAGCGCGTGACGCATCGTCACCAGCGCCTCGCCGTAGCGGCCGGCGATCGCCTGGTCCGCGACCTGGAACGCGTTGGTCTCGACCCGTCCGCCGTAGTACTTGTCGACCGTGGCCTCGGTGATCTGCTCGGCCGCGTCGGAGATGAGCTGCTGGCAGGCCGCGGCGAGCTCGGCCAGGTCGTCCGTGAACGCGGATGTCAGCGCCCGGAGGGCGCCCGGCGCGATCTTGCGGCCGGCGGCGGCGAACTCCGCCTGGGCGAAGTCGTACTTCTCGGTGTCCTTCTTGAGCTCGGCGCAGACGACTTCCACGCCTCCGCCGCCTCCCGCGCGGATCGCGTCGAGCAGCTTCTTGCCGCGGACCCCGCCCGCGTGCCGCAGGACGACGACCGTACCGTCGGCCGGAGCCTCGAGGTAGTCGAGCATCTCGGTGAGGAACCCGTCCCCGGTCTTCTCCACCGCGTCGACCCGGATCAGCCGCGGCTCGCCGAACAGGGAGGGGCTCGCGAGCGTGAGCAGCTCCCCCGGCGCGTAGTCCGCCGCCGAGATGTCGCTGACCTCCAGGCTCGGGTCCTCCTGCTTGAGGCGGTCGCGCAGCAGCCGCGTGGACCGGTCGGCCAGGAAGCCCTCCGTTCCGGAGACGAGGACCACCGATGCCGGGCGGATCTGGTTCCAGGCGAGCTGCGGGATCGCGCTCTTGGCGGGGGCACCGCCCGCCCGGCCTCGCGAGCCGCCGGAGCCGCCCCTGCTGTTGCTTCGTGTCGCCACGTTCCTCCTCGTCCGTATAAAGGATAGAGGGGACCACCGGCAGAGGCCGTCGTGGCGGAGTCCTCCCGCTCGCCCCAGAGCCGCGGGCCGTCCGTGCCGGCGGACACCAGCAGGAGGCCCGACCGGTCGGTGCGGGCGGTGACGGTGCCGGACTGGGCGAGCAGCTCGAAGGCCCGGCGCGTCGGGTGGCCGTAGCCGTTGTCCTCCCCGACCGAGAGCAGACCGAGGCGCGCCTGGATGGCGCCGTAGAGCGCCGCGCTCTGGTCGGCGGACCCGTGGTGGGCGACCTTCACCACGTCGACCGTGCCGAGCGCGCCCGTCGCCTGGAGCTGCTCCTGCTCGGGTTCGCCGAGGTCGCCGAGGAACAAGCCGGTCAGGCCGGTCCCCTCCGTGCGGACGACGAGGCTCCCGGGGTTCCCGCTCAACGCGGTCTCCCCCGGCCCCGGCGATGGAGGCCAGACGATCCGCCAGCGCAGCGCGCCGAGCGCGCCTCCCGTCCCCGCGTGGGCGTGCTCCACCGCGAGCCCGGCTGCCGCCAACCGGTCGATCAGGGCGTGGTCGGACGGACGGCCGGCCTGGCCGACGATCGCGCGGCGGGTCCGGCCGAGCACCGCGTCGGCGCCGCCCACGTGGTCGATGTCGAAGTGCGTCAGGAGGACCCAGTCGAGCCGGCCGATTCCGAGCGTGTCCAGGCAGTCGGTCACCGGCTGGGGATGCCGCCCGACGTCGATGAGGCCGATGTGGTCGCCGTCGCGCAGCAGGAGGGCGTCGCCCTGGCCGACGTCGCACGCGGCGTACACCCAGTCCGCCGGGCGTCCCCAGGCGCGTCCTGCGCCGATCCCGCCGAGCGCTCCCGCGTAGACGGTCGCGCCGCCGAGGAGTCCGGCCGCGGCCACGGCTACCACGGCTCGCGGAAGCCGAGCACGGGCGGCGAGGAGCGCGACCGCGACGAGGGCCAGCACACACAAGGTCACGCCCACGATCCCGTCGGGCCACGGCAGCGCCGCTCCGGGCAGGCCGGCCGCGAACCGGGCGACGGCCGCGATCAGGGCGGAGGGCAGCCACGCCAGCCACACGACGACCTGGCCGAGCGCCGGCGCCCAGGTCAGCGTCAGGCAGGCGACGCAGCCCAGCACGGTGGCGACGGGCGCGGCAGGCTCGGCCACCAGGTTGGCGAGGACCCCGAACAGCGGAAGAGTCGGCGTCAGGAGGATCAGCACCGGCTGGCACGCGAGCTGCGCGGCCAGCGGCACCGCGAGCGCGAACGCCGCGCCTCGCGGCAGCCACCTCCCGAGGATGCCGGCGAGCGGCCGGGCGAGGACCAGGAGACCCGCGGTGGCGAGCACCGAGAGCGCGAAGCCGTAGTCGCGCGCGAGCCAGGGGTCGTGGACGAGCAGTACGACCACCGCGAGGGCGAGTGCGGGGAGGCCGTCGGCGACGCGGCCGCGCGCGAGGCCCACGAGGACCACGGCGGCCATCGTCGCGGCACGGATCACGCTCGCCCCCGGCCCGACCAGCACGACGAACGCCGCCAGCGACGCACCCGCCACCAGGATGCGCCCACGACGGCCGACGCCGGCCAGCCGTGCGAGCAGGAAGACGAGCCCGGTCACCAGCGCGCAGTTGGCCCCGGAGACGGCGGTGAGGTGGCTGAGCGCGCTCACTTTCATGGCGTCGTCGAGGTCGGGGCCGACGTTCGTCTCGTCGCCGATGGCGAGTCCGGGCAGGAGTGCGCCGCCGTCGCCGGGGGTCTCGGAAGCCGCGGCGGCGAAGGCGGCGCGGATCGGCGCCGGCCAGGCGAGCCACCACGGCGGGGGCTCGCGGACGTCGGGCGCGGCGGTGGCGCGGAGGGTGAAGGTGGTGGCCTCCCCTGGCTCGTTCGGGCGGACGCTCATGCTGCCGGCGATGATCGTGCCGAGGGTGAAGGCGCGGACGGAGTGGGACGTGCCCGGGATGAGGACGGAGACCGGGACGCCGGCGTGGATCGGGTCGGGATCGGCTGCGGTGTGTGACGGGGTGGCGCCGGCGACGGTGGTGCCGCGCAGGCGCCAGCGGTCTGCGCCGTCCAGGCCGGGAGCCGCGCGCTTCGGGGCGCTTTCGACGCGGAGCGCCACGTCGACGGTGCCGTGGCGGGTGGAGGCGGCTTCGAGCGTCGGGTCGGTGCGGCCGGGTGCGAGTGCTGTGATGGAGGCGGCGCCGAGTGCGACGGCCACCAGGGAGATGGCGACGGCGGGCCAGGGGCGGCGGGAGGCTCGCCGTGGCCGTCTCCCCGGGATGCTATCCACGCTCCGTCTCCCACCCCGGCGGCCACCCACGATCGCCACCGCCAGCGCGGCCACTGCACCCATCCCGGCCACCAGCGCCACTCCCGGCATCGCCCCCGCGACCCCCACACCCACCCCGCAGCACACCCACAAGGCGGCCGCCGGGATCGCCAACCGCACGTCCGGCATCAGACCGTCACCTTGTCCTTGAGGCCGTCGAAGAGTTTCTGGCCGATGCCGGTCACCTTCAGGAGGTCGGTCACTGCTGCGAAGCGGCCGTTCGACGTTCGCCAGTCGATGATGCGCTGGGCCATCGCGGGGCCGATCCGTGGGAGGGACTCCAGCTGGGCGGTGGAGGCCGTGTTCAGGTCGACCAGGGCGCCATCGCTCGCGGGGCCGCCTGCCGTGTCGGAGGCGGGGCCTTCCGCGACGGCCTCCCCGACCAGTGGCGCGCGCAGCTGCTCGCCGTCATGGAGACGGCGTGCGAGGTTCAGGCCGGCGGGGTCGGCTCCGTCAGCGAAGCCGCCCGCGGCCTCCACCGCGTCGACCACCCGTGCGCCGGGGGCGAGCCGGATCAGGCCCGGCTTGTTCACGGCGCCGGAGACGTGCACGAAGAGTTCAGTTGAGGAGCCGTCCGCGGCGGCGCCGGGCGTCGTCGCGGAAGAGGGATACGACGACGCCGGCGATGTGCCCGCCGCCACCGGCAGCTCCCGGCCGCCGCTCAGTCCCGACACGATCGCCGCCACCACGAACGCGCCGACCAGCAGCACCGTCGCCGCTCCGATCCCGACCTTCAGCCGGCGCGACGGCGCCCGTTCCGTGTCCTCGTCCCGATGTCGCATCCCCTCACGCTACGAACGCGGCAGGCGCGTGAACGGGCGAAGTACGAATCAGTGGATAAACGGCGGCGGCGGCCCTCCTGTGGAGGACCGCCGCGCAACGAGAAACCGGGACTCAGCCCCGCGTCGCGATGTTCACCAGTCGCGGCGCCCGCACGATCACGTTCACGATCTCGCGGTCGCCGATCGAGCGGACCACGGCCTCAGACCCGCGGGCCAGCGCCTCCAGGTCGTCGGACGCGATCTTCGGGGACACCTCGGCGCGGTCGCGGACCTTGCCGTCGACCTGGAAGACGGCGGTCACCGACTCCTCGATCAGCAGCGTCGGGTCGGGCTTGCGCCACGGCACCAGCGCGACCGACGGCTCGTAGCCCAGGGTCGCCCACATGTCCTCCGCGGTGTACGGCGCGAAAAGGTTCAGCGCCATCGCGGTGACCTCTGCGGCCTCGCGGACCGCGGCGTCGGCCGGGCCGGCGGCGCCGTCGATCGCCTTGCGGGTGGCGTTGACCAGCTCCATCAGGCGTGCGACGACGACGTTGAACTTGAACGCCTCGATCAGGCCGGGGGCGTCGGCCAGGAAGCGGTGCGTGACGCGTCGCAGCGCCGGGTCGCCGGTCTTCCAGACCACATCGGGCGCGCTCGTGACGTCGTGCGCCACGCGCCAGGCCCGCGCCAGGAACTTCGCGCTGCCGGACGGCGAGACGTCCGCCCAGTCGATGTCGTCCTCCGGAGGCCCGGCGAACGCCATGGTCAGGCGGACCGCGTCGACGCCGTGCTCGTCCAGCTGCTCCGCCAGCTTCACCAGGTTGCCGCGGGACTTGCTCATCGCGGAGCCGTCCATCAGGACGAGGCCCTGGTTCAGCAGCGCGGTGAATGGCTCGGTGAAGCTGATCGAGCCCAGGTCGAACAGCACCTTCGTGATGAACCGCGCGTACAGCAGGTGCAGGATGGCGTGCGTCACGCCGCCCACGTACTGGTCGACCGGCGCCCACTTCTCCGCCTCGCGGGGGTCGAACGCCTGGGTGGCGTCGTTCGGGTTCAGGAAGCGCAGGAAGTACCACGAGCTGTCCACGAAGGTGTCCATCGTGTCCGTGTCGCGCTTGGCCGGGCCGCCGCAGTTCGGGCAGGCCACGTTGACCCAGTCGGTCGCGCCGCCCAGCGGGCTGGTGCCCTTGGGCTGCAGGTCCAGGCCCTCCGCCGGCGGCAGCAGCACCGGCAGCTCGGACTCGGGCACCGGCACCTCGCCGCACTCCTCGCAGTGGATGATCGGGATGGGCGTGCCCCAGTACCGCTGGCGCGAGATCAGCCAGTCGCGCAGGCGGAAGTTCTTCGCCGGCGCGCCCAGGCCGGAGCCCTGCAGCGCCTCGGTGACGCGGCGGATCGCGTTCGACTTGCTCAGCCCGTCGAACGGGCCCGAGTTGATCAGGCGGCCCTCGCCCGTCAGCGCGACGCCGGTCTCGGCCGGGCTCTCCAGCGGTGCGTCCTCCGGCAGGATCGGCTCGCCGGTCTCCGGGTCGGTGTGGATGATCGGGATGGCGCCGGTGACCGGCTGCGTCGTGTCCACCACGACCCGCACCGGCAGATCGAAGGCGCGCGCGAAATCCAGGTCGCGCTGGTCGTGCGCGGGCACCGCCATGATCGCGCCGTGGCCGTAGTCGCTCAGCACGTAGTCGGCGGCCCAGATCGGGATGCGCTCCCCGGTCAGCGGGTTGACCGCGTGCCGCTCCAGGAAGACGCCCGTCTTCTCGCGATCGGTGCTCAGGCGGTCCATCTCGGTGGTGCCGCGCACGGCCTCCAGGTACTCGTCGAAGCGCTCCTTGACCTCCGGGCGCACGTCGGCGACCAGCTCGGCGGCCAGGTCGGAGTCGGGAGCGACGACCATGAAGGTCACGCCGTACAGCGTGTCGGGGCGGGTCGTGTAGACCGTCACCGGCTCCTCGCGGCCCTCGATCGCGAACTGCACGTCGGCGCCGGTGGAGCGGCCGATCCAGTTGCGCTGCATGGACAGCACCTTGGACGGCCAGGCGCCCTCCAGCTGGTTCAGGTCGTCCAGCAGCCGGTCAGCGTAGTCGGTGATGCGGAAGTACCACTGGGTCAGCTTCTTCTTCGTGACCAGGTTGTCGCAGCGCTCGCAGCGCCCGTTCACGACCTGCTCGTTCGCCAGCACGGTCTGGTCGAAGGGGCACCAGTTGACCTGGGAGGCCTTGCGGTAGGCCAGGCCCTTCTCGTGCAGCTTCAGGAACAGCCACTGGTTCCAGCGGTAGTAGCCGGGGTCGCTGGTCTGCAGGACGCGGTCCCAGTCGAAGCTGGGCGCGTAGCGGCGCATCGACGCCTTCTGCTGGGCGATGTTGTCGTTGGTCCAGCCGGCCGGGTCGAGCCCGCGCTTGATCGCGGCGTTCTCGGCGGGCAGGCCGAAGGAGTCCCAGCCGATCGGGTGCAGGACGTTGAAGCCCTGGTGCCGCCAGTACCGGGCGATGACGTCGCCCAGCGCGTACGCCTCGGCGTGACCCATGTGCAGGTCGCCGGAGGGGTACGGGAACATGTCGAGCACGTACTTGCGCGGACGCTTGTCGTCGGGGTCGGCCGTGGAGAACGGCTTCAGCTCGTCCCAGACCGGGAGCCAGCGGTTCTGGATCTCGGTGAAGTCGTAGTGCGCGCCGGCCTCGCGGACCGGTGCGGGTGCTGCATCGTGCTCGTGTGCCACTGGACTCTCTCTCGGATGTCGCCGCGGCCCGGACGGGCGTCGCGACGAGAAGGCATCGGGCGCGCGGCCCGAGCTTCCAGGTTACTAAACGTTGGAGGGGTCCGGTCCGTTCCCGGGAGGGCGGAGGCCGGCGGCGCGGAACAGGGCGGCGGCCTTGATGGCGACCTCCTCCAGCTCCTCGGCCGGGACCGAGAGCGCGGTGATCCCGCCGCCCGCGCCGATCGTGACCAGTCCGTCGCGGAACCGCAGGCTGCGGATCACCATCGCGACGTCCGCGGAGCCGTCGGCCGCGAGCACGCCGAAGCAGCCGGAGTAGACCCCGCGCGGGCCGTCCTCCAGCCCGGCGAGGATGCGCATCGCGGACAGCTTGGGCGCGCCGGTCATCGAGCCGGCCGGGAAGGCAGCCGCCAGCGCGTCGACCGCGGTCAGGCGGGGGCGCAGCCTCCCCTCGACCGTGCTGACGAGCTGGTGCACCTGCGCGTAGCTCTCGACCTCCAGCAGGTGCCGGACGCCGACACTGCCGACCTCGCACACCCGCCCGAGGTCGTTGCGCATGAGGTCCACGATCATGACGTTCTCGGCCTGCTCCTTCTCGCTGGCCTCCAGCTCGGCGCGCAGCCGGAGGTCCTCCGCGATGGTCGCGCCGCGAGGGCGGGTGCCCTTGATCGGCTTGGTGCGGACGTGGCCGTCGGGGGTGACGAGGAGGAACTGCTCGGGCGAGGAGCTCACCATGGACTCGCCGGCGATGCGGAGGAACCCGGCGTGGTGGGCCGGGCTGTCGCGGCGCAGGCGGAGGTGGACGGCGAGCGGGTCGGCGGTGGTGGCGGCGGTCGCGGTGTTGGTGAGGCAAAGCTGATAGGCGTCGCCGGCGCGGATGGCGTCCTGGCAGGCGGCGATCATGGCGAGGTATTCGGGGGCGGAGTGGCGCCAGGTGGGGGCGGCGTCGTCCACCACCGGATGCGCGGTCGCATACCGCGCCGCCGCTCCCTCCGCGTCGGCCAGCACAGCGACCGCCTCCCGCAGCCATTCGCCCTCCGCCGTCGCGTCCACTACGGTCGCCGAGCCGTCCGTGTGGTCGAACACCACGAGCCGGTCCACGTGCAGGAACGCCGCGTCCAACCCCGGCCCCGCCGCGTACGGCACCCCGAGCGCCGCGGCGCCGGTCTCGTAGCCGAGCCAGCCGATCCAGCCGAGCGGGTAGCCGTGCGTTGCGGTCGGCTCCGCGCGCAGCGCCTCCAGGATGCTTGCGTCGACACTCCGGCCGTCGACCGTCACCCTCGCCCCGGCCACGGACGCCGTGGCCATGCGCGTTCCCGTGCCGATGACGCTGCGGCCGGTCTCCGCGTCGGGGCCGCTGTCCAGCCAAACCGCGTCGCCGGTCGCGAACAGCGCCGCGAAGGCGTCGGCCGGGTCGACGGGGGCGCGCAGGCGGTGTGTTCGGGGGGACGGAAGCACCCGACCAGTCTGCACCAGGCCGCATCGACAGCGCGGCTGGCGTTAGCCTGAGCGGATGGACACCACGGCCACCCTCTACGACTGGGCCGACGGCGCGCTCACCGTCCGCGACGACTGCGAGGTCGTGGAGACCGAACTGCTCGCGGCCGACTCCTACCTGGTGGCGGAGGGGCGCGTCCTGGCCCTCGGGCTCCACCGGGAGCGTTTCGCCGAGACGGCGCGCGAGCAGGGCTTCCGCGACGCCGGCGCGCTTGCCGCGTTCTGGGAGGCGGGGGTCGGGATGCTTCCCGGCGACGGACGCTGGTTCCCGCGCTTCGAGCTGGTGCGGGCGCGGGACGCCCTGCGGCTCCGCTTCCGGCTCCGCACCGCGCCCCCGCTCGGCTCCGACCTGGTGGTGGCGACCGCCGCGACCGACCCGCGCAAGATGCCGCACCTGAAGGGCCCGGACATCGACCGGCTGAACGCGCTCCGCCAGCAGGCTCAGAAAGTGGGGGCTCAGGAGGCGGTCATCCTGGACGACGGACGGGTGTCCGACGGCACGACCACGGCGCTGCTCTGGTGGCGCGGCAACACGCTCTGCGCGCCGCCGTTCTCCCTGGCGCGCGTGGACAGCGTGGCCGCGCGGACCGTTCGCGGGATCGCCGCCGCCGTCGGCGTGCCGGTCGAGGAGGAGGCGGTGCGGCCGTCCGAGCTCGACGGCGTCGCGCTGTGGGCGGTCAACGCGCTCCACGGGATCCGCGACGTGACGGTGTGGGTGGACGGCCCGGCGCTCGGCCACGACCCGGCGCGCACGGCGGCGTGGCGGTCGCGCTTCGGGGCGCTGGCGCGGCCGATCCGCTGACGGGCGGGCGCGCTCACACGAGCGTGCCCGCCTCCATCCGGATGCGCCGCGTCACCAGCCCGTCCGGCACCGCGGTGTGCGAGATCAGCAGCACCGTGCGGCCGTCGTCCGCGGCCGTGGTGAGGATGTCGCGCACGATCCGGCCGGCGACGGCGGCGTCCACGTTGGCTGTCGGCTCGTCGACGACCAGCACCGGGAAGTCCGCCAGCAGGGCCCGCGCGAGCGCGATCCGCTGCGCCTGACCTCCCGAGACCAGTGCGCCGCGCTCGCCGACCGGGCTGGTGAGGCCGCCGCGGGCGCGGGTCCACTCCCCCAGGCCGACCCTGTCGAGCACGGCGAGCAGTTCCTCGTCGGTGGCGGTGTCGCGCGCGAACAGGAGGTTCTGCCGCAGGTCGGAGTCGAACAGGTACGGCTGCTGCTCGACCAGGCCGACCACGCGCCGCACGTCGTCCTGGCGCACGCCGCTCACCTCCACGCCGTCGATCGCGTAGCCGCCGTCCAGATCGAGGAACCGGGTCAGCACGTGCGCGAGCGCCGTCTTGCCCGCGCCGGTCGGGCCGGTGAGCACCACCCGCTCCCCCGCATGCAGCACGAGGTCGATGTCCCGGAGGACCGAGGTGTCCTCTCCCGGCCAGTGCGCCGTGCGGAGGCTCAGCGCCACGTCGGGCGCAGACGTCACGGTCAGCGCAGCCGCGTCGGGCGCGTCCACCGGCACGCCCTGCGGCACCGTCGCGGGCACGGTGTCCGCGATCCGCTCGGCGCTCGCCCGCACCCGCCGCAGCGCGCCGAAGGCCAGCGGGAGGGTGCCGAACACCTCGAACACCGCCAGCGGCAGCAGCGCGACGACCGCGAGGGTCGGCGCGTCCAGGTGGCCGGCCTCCAGCGCGCGGATGCCGGTGGCGAGCGCCAGGACGGTCGCGACGCCCGCGAGGAGCGACACGGCGCCCGCCGTCAGGCCGAGCCCGGCCGCCCGGGTGCGCGCCGCCGCGGTGAGCCGCGCGCTCGCCGCCCGGACGCGCTCGCGCGCCTGGGGCAGCGCGTCGAAGGCGATCAGGAGGTCGAGTCCGGTCACCAGCTCGTGCAGCGCGGAGGCGAGCGCGGCGCGCAGCGGGGCGATCCGGCGCTCGGCCGAGCCGGCCGCCCAGCGGTTGACCAGCGTGCCGACCACGAAGGCCGCTGCGAGGGTGAGCAGCAGGGCGACCCCGGCGGCGGGCAGCAGCACGAACGCGGCGACGGAGCTCGCCAGTACGACAACGCCTCCGGACACCAGCGGCTGGACCACCCGGAGCGCGTAGTCGGGGAGCTCGTCCACGTCGTCCGCCAGCCGCGCGAGCAGCTCGCCGCCGCGTGCCTGCCCGTCGCTCCGGTCGCCTGCCCCCACGCCGTCCGGGCCGAGCGGCACCAGGCGGGCGAACAGGTCCGCGCGGATGTCGCCGAGCCGGCGGAAGGCGGCGTCGTGGCCGGCGAGCCGCTCCAGGTAGCGGAAGAACGCACGGCCGAGCGCGAAGGCGCGCACGCCGACGACGGCCATCGAGATGTACAGCAGGGCGGGCTGCTCGGAGGCGCGCGTGATCAGCCACGCCGAGACGCCGAGGAGGGCGACCGCGCTTCCTCCGCTCAGCGCGCCGAGGGCGATCGCCGCCCACAGCCGTCGCGCCGGAGGCAGCGCGAGCCGGAGGATCCGGCGGGTCCGGTCCCGGTCGGTCGGCACGGTGTCAGAGCCGGACATCGGACAGCACCCCCACCGTGAGAACGTCATCGGCGGCGGCCACGACCGCCTCCCGGTGGCTGACCACCAGGACGGCCACCCCGTCGTCGGCGACCGCCCGCAGCGACGCCAGCAGCGCCCGCTCCGTCGCCGCGTCGAGGGCGGAGGTCGGCTCGTCCAGGATCAGCACCCGACAGGACCGCGACCGCAGCCGGTACAGCGCCCGCGCGACGGCGACCCGCTGCGCCTGCCCGCCCGACAACCCCGTGCCGCCCGCCCCGACCGGGAGGTCCGGGTCGAGCTCCGGCGCGGCGGCCGCGCGCAACGAGGCGACGACGAGGGCGTGGTCCGGCGCCGGGTCGCCGAGCGCGACGTTCTCCGCGATGGTGCCCGCGTGCAGCCCCGGCTTCTGACCGGCCCAGGCGATGGCCTCCCGTCGCCCCGCGGCGTCGGCGCGACCGCCCGCCGCGATCGTCCCGCTGTGCGCTGCGAACCCCAGCGTCGCCGCGACGAGGCTGGACTTGCCCGCCCCGCTCGGCGCGCTCAGCACCGCGAGCGTGCCCGGCCGCACCGCCGCGGAGAACGGCCCGACCACCGCCCGTCCGTCGTACGACACCGCGACCTCCGAGAACACCAACCCGGTCGCCTCCGCGCGCGCGGCCGGCTCCGGAACGACGTCCTGCGCCGCGTCCAGCACCTCGAACGCCTTCGACGCGGCCTCGATCCCCTCTGTCGCCGCGTGGTAGCTCGCGCCGACGTTCCGCAGCGGCAGGAACGCCTCCGGCGCCAGCAGCAGCACGAACAGCCCGACCGACAGGTCGAGCGAGCCGCCGAGCAGCCGCAGTCCGATCGCGACGGCGATCAGCGCGACAGAGAGGCTGGCGGCGAGCTCCAGCACGAACCCGGACAGGAACGACATCCGGAGCACCTTCATCGTGCGCGCCCGGTACGCCTCGCTGACCTGCCGGATCCGCGCCTCCTGCCGGTGCTGCCGACCGAACAGGGTGAGCGTCGGGAGGCCGGCGACGACGTCGAGGAAGCCGCGCGAGAGCGTCGAGAGCGCCGTCCACTGCTTCTTCTGCGCCGCCTGCGTCGCCCAGCCAACCAGGACCATGAACACCGGGACGAGCGGGAGGGTGAGCACGAGGATGATCCCGCTGGTGAGGTCCTGCCAGCCGATCACGAGCACGAACAGCGGCATCGCGACCGCCGTGCCGACGAGCTGCGGGAGGTACTTGGCGAAGTAGCCGTCGAGCGCGTCCATCCCCCGGCCGGCGACGAGCGTCAGGTCGGCGCTGCTCCGTCCGGCGAGGCCCTGCGGCCCGAGCCGTCCGAAGGCGTCGACGAGTTGCTCGCGGAGCTGCCCGACGACCGTCGCACCGCCGCGCGCCGCCACCGACTCCGCCAGCCAGAGCAGCACGCCGCGCACGACCACCACCAGCACGAGCCCCGCGAAGAGGGCGCTCAGCTCCGCGAACGGCGCCCCGGCGATCGCGCGCACGACCAGCCGGGTGACCAGCCAGGCGAACGCCACCACGGCCGCGGTCTGCAGCACCGTGACGAGCGCGCCGGTCGCGAGCGTGACGCGGGTGGCGGCCGCGTAGCGGAGGAGGCGGGGATCGAGCGGGCGCACGTCAGGCGGCCGCCGGTTCGGGATCGACGGGCTTCGCGGGCTCGGCCGGGATGCTCGCGCGCGTCACCCGCTTGCGGAACACCCAGTAGGTGAACGCCTGGTAGGCCAGGATCAGCGGCAGGAAGATGACCGCGACCCAGGTCATGATCGTCAGCGTGGTGTCCGTGCTGGACGCGTTGGCGATGGTCAGGCTGTTCTGCGGGTTGGGCGAGGACGGCATCACGTTCGGGAACAGCGCCACGAACAGCGACACCACCGCGAGCGCGATCGTGGCGGCCATGAACCCGAACGACCACCCTTCCGCCCCGCGCAGGTTCAGGATCCAGGACACCACGAGGGCGACGGCGGTCACCACCGCGAGCACGACCAGCGCCACCGAGAAGTGCGCGATGACGGTCCAGAGCAGGAAGGCCGCGGCCACCACGATCGCGGCGAGCCCCGCGCGTGCCGCCAGCGTCCGCGCCCGCGCCCGGATCTCCCCGTCCGTCTTCAGCGACACGAAGACGACGCCGTGCGTGAAGAACAGCAGGAGCGTGGTCAGGCCGCCGAGCAGCGCGTACCCGTTCAGGAGGTCGAACAGCGTCCCGGTGTAGTTGTGGCCGTGGTCGAGCGCGACGCCCTGCACGATGTTCGCGAAGGCGACGCCCCACAGGAACGCCGGCAGCGCCGAGCCGACGACGATCATCCCGTCGAACCAGCGCTTCCACTGCGACTCCGGCCGCTGGTGCCGGTACTCGAACGACACCCCGCGCACGATCAGGGCGAGCAGGATGAGCAGGAGCGCCAGGTAGAAGCCGCTGAACAGCGTCGCGTACCACTCCGGGAACGCCGCGAAGAGCGCGGCGCCGCCGACGATCAGCCAGGTCTCGTTGAGGTCCCAGACCGGGCCGATGGTGTTGATGAGCACGCGGCGGTCGGTCTCGTCCCTGCCGAGGAACGGCAGCGACATCCCGACGCCGAAGTCGAACCCGTCGAGCACGAAGTAGCCGATGAAGAAGAACGCGATGATGCCGAACCAGAGGACTGCGAGATCCATGTCGATGCTCCTAGTAGACCGTGGCGACCGGGACGTGGTTGCCCTCGTCGTCGAGGTGCTCCTCGGCGGGGGCGGGTCCCTTCTGGGCCGCGCGTTTGATGAGCTTGAACTCGACCACGGCGAGCGTGCCGTAGACCGCGGTGAAGGCGATCAGCGAGATCAGGACCTCCAGCCCGGTCGTCCCCGGCGAGACGCCGTCCTGGGTCTTCATCAGGCCGAACACCAGCCAGGGCTGCCGGCCCATCTCGGTGAAGATCCAGCCGACGATCATGGCGGCGAGCGAGAGCGGCATCGCCCAGATCGCGACCTTCCACATCCACGCCCACGGCGGCGTCCGGCCCTTGCGCGTGAACCAGAGCCCGACGACGGCGATCAGGACGTGCAGGAGGCCGAGGCCGATCATCCAGCGGAACGCCCAGTAGGTGACCCAGATGACCGGGGTGTAGTCGCCGGGGCCGTAGAGCTGCTGGTACTGGGCGTTGAGGTCGTTGATGCCCTCGACCGTGCCGGTGAGCGTGTGCGTCGAGAGGAACGACAGCAGGTACGGGATGCGGATCGAGAACAGCTCGTGGACGCCGTCCGGCGTGCCGAGCGTGAAGATCGAGAAGGAGGCGTCGGCGCCGGTCGAGGTCTTGTAGAGCGCCTCCGCCGCCGCCATCTTCATCGGCTGTGTCTGCACCATCGCGAGGCCCAGCTGGTCGCCGCTGATCACGCTGCCGATGCCGGCGACGACCATCATCCAGAGCCCGAACTTCAGCGCGGGGCGCATGGTCTCCAGGTTCCTGGTGCGCGAGAGGTGCCAGGCGGCGACCGCGATGATGAGGCCGGCCGACACCATGAAGCAGCCGAAGATCGTGTGCGGGAACGCGGCCAGGGCGACCTTGTTCGTCAGCACCGCCCAGAGGTCGGTGAGCTCGGCCCGGCCCCGCGCGTGGTTGAGCGTGTAGCCGACCGGGTGCTGCATGAACGCGTTGGCCGCGAGGATGAAGTACGCCGACAGGATGGAGCCGATCGCGGTGATCCAGATGCAGGCCAGATGGATGCCCCTGGGCAGCTTGTCCCAGCCGAAGATCCAGAGCCCGATGAAAGTGGCCTCCAGGAAGAACGCGAGCAGGCCCTCCAGCGCGAGCGGCGCGCCGAAGACGTCGCCGACGAACCGCGAGTAGTTCGACCAGTTCATGCCGAACTGGAACTCCTGCACGATGCCGGTCACGACGCCCATCGCGAAGTTGATCAGGAAGAGCTTGCCGAAGAAGTGCGTGAGCTGGAGGTAGTGGACCTTGCCGCTGCGGTACCACGCGGTCTGGAAGATCGCGACGACCGTGACGAGGCCGATGGTGAGGGGAACGAACAGGAAGTGGTAAATCGTCGTCAGTCCGAACTGCCAGCGTGCCAGCAGCAGCGGATCGAGGATCTCGTTCACGCAGCCCACCTTTCCGGTCGATGTTCTACAGCTTGTAGAAGACTACTTCTACAGAGTGTAGAACATTCACAGCCTTCTCGCGCTACCCTGGATCCGTGGCCAATCTCGGAGAGCTCGAACGTGCGGTGATGGACGCCCTCTGGTCGGGCGACGCCCCGATCACCGCCAACGAGTTGCGCGACAAGCTAGCGGCCACCCGCGACGGCGGCAAGACCCCGGCTCTGACCACCGTGCTCACGGTGCTCTCCCGCCTGGAGCAGAAGGGCTTCGTCGACCGCGACCGCGACGCCCGCCCGCACCTCTACTTCGCGAGCCTCACGCGGGCCAACCACGTCGCCGACCTCATGCGCGAAGTCCTGGAGACCTCCACCGACCGCACCGAGGCCCTCGCCTACTTCGTCGGCTCGGTCGACGAGTCGGAGGCGGCCATGCTCCGCCGGCTGCTCGACGCGCGCAGCTGACACCGATGGCCGTCGACTCGACCGCCGTCCTCCTCGGCGTCCTAGCGGTCGCCCTCGCCTGGCCCGTGCCGCTGCTGCTGGCGCGCGCGAAGTGGCCGCCCGCCGCGCCCGGGCTCGCGCTGGCCCTCTGGCAGTCGATCGCGCTGGCCGGAGGCATCTCGATGATCGGCTCGCTGCTGCTGGCGGGGCTGGAGCCGTTCGGGTACGACCTCTCGAGCCGGATCGCGGGCGCTGCCGCCACGCTCTTCAGCGGACCGCTCCCCGCCGGGGTCTCGCTGCTGCACACCTTCTTCCTCAGCGCCGCTGTGCTGCTGACCGCACACCTCGTGCTGAACCTCGCGCTCACCTCGGTCCGCAGCCGTCGCCAGCGGCACCGGCACATGGAGCTGCTCCGGCTGCTCAGCTCGCCGCTGCCCGACGAGCCGGCCACCCGGATCATCGACCACCCCGCGCCCGCGGCCTACTGCCTCCCCGGAGCGCGCAGCGTCACCGTGCTGTCGGAGGGGATGATCGAGCTGCTCACCCCCGAGCAGCTCGACGCCGTGATCGCCCATGAGCGCGCCCACCTCCGCCAGAAGCACCACCTCCTGCTCGACGCCTTCCGGTCCTGGAAGCGTGCGCTGCCGTGGTTCCCGATCGCGACGCGCGCGCAGGACGCCGTGGCGCTCCTGGTGGAGATGCTGGCCGACGACACCGCCCGTCGCACCTCCGGCGACGCCGTGCTCGCGGACGCCATCCGCATCGTGGACGCGACCGGGTCGGCCGGCGCCGCCCTCGGCGCCCCCAAGGACCCGCGCACACCCGAGCAGCGCCGGTCGGCCCTGGTGGCCCGCGAGGAGCGCCTCACCTCCGGCCACCGCACGGTCGGCCCGGGCCTCCGGCTCCTGGTGGTGGTCGCCGCCGCGCTGCTCGTCATCGTGCCGCCGGTGCTCGTGCTGACGAGCTGAGCGGCCGCCGCCCAGTAGCCTGGCTACATGCCGGAGAAGCGCGGATACGCCAAGGGAATCGCCAAACGCGAGGAGATCCTCGCCCGCGCGCTGGAGGTGTTCGCCGACAAGGGCTACCGGAAGGCGTCGCTGCGCGAGATCGCAGCGTCCGTCGGGCTCAGCCAGGCCGGCCTCCTGCACCACTTCTCCTCGAAGGAGGAGCTGTTCGCCGAGGTGCTGCGCAAGCGCGACGAGGTGGACTCCGCCGGCGGCGAGCTCGGCGCGGAGTGGGCCGGGGCGGCCGACGGCCTGGTCCGCATCGTGCGGCACAACGCCGAAGTGCCGGGGCTCGTCCAGCTCTACGCGACCATCTCCGCGGAGGCGGCCGACGCCGACCACCCGGGTCACGACTACTTCGTGTCGCGCTACCAGCAGATCGTCGCGGGCCTGGAGGGGTACATCCGCTCGGAGCAGGAGGCCGGCCGGGTGCGCGAGGGCGTCGACGCGCGCATGCTCGCGCGCCTCGCGGTCGCCGTCGCCGACGGAATGCAGGTGCAGTGGATGCTCGACCCGTCCGCCGACATGGGCGACGCGATCGAGGCGTTCTGGTCGCTCCTGCGCACGCCGTAAGGTCCCGCACACACGGATGCGGCGGCCCGGTCGCCCGAGCCGCCGCACGCGGAGTCCGTCAGGAGGTCGCCCTCCCGTCGATCTGTCAGCCCTTGATCGGGTGCTCCTGCAGCCACTTCTTCGCCACGGCGTCCGGCTGGGTCTTGCTGGCGCCCTGGTTCTCGCTGTTCATGGTGATCAGGTCGTCCGTGGTCAGCTCGGCCGAGACCTTATTGAGCACCGACTTGACCTTGTCGGAGGCCTTCTTGGTGTTGATCAGCGGCACGATGTTCTGCGCGGCGATCAGGTTCTTCGGGTCCTTCAGCACGACGAACCCGTTGTCCTTGATGGCCGGGGTCGTGGTGTAGATGTCCGCGAGCTGAACGCTGCCGTTCTTCAGCGCCGCGACGGTCAGCGGGCCGCCCGAGTCGCTGATCGGGGTCAGCGACGCCGTCACGCCGTAGGTCGACTTCAGGCCGGGAATGCCGTACGGCCGCGTGCCGAACTCGGGGTTCGCGCCCACGGTCAGCGGCACGGTGACCTTCTTGAGGTCCTCCAGGCTGGTGACCTTGTACTTGTCGGAGAACTCCTTGGTGACGTTGTAGGCGTCGGCGTCCTGCGCCTTGGCCTGGTCGAGCACCTCGAAGCCCTTGGGCAGGGCGTCGTTGAGCGCGGCGTAGACGTCGTCGCTGGAGGAGGCCGTGCTGGTCTTGTTGTAGAACTGCAGCAGGTTGCCGGAGTACTCCGGGACCAGGTCGATCGAGCCGTCCTGCAGCGCCTTCAGGTAGACGTCGCGCTGGCCGATGCTCGGCTTGTAGCTGACCTTGACGCCGTTGGCCGCGAGGGCCTGACCGTAGATCTGCATCAGGATCTCGGACTCGCCGAACGCGGCGGACCCGACGGTCACCGTGTCGCCCGAGGAGCCGCTGCCGCTGCTGCTGGTGTTGAACGCGCCGCCGCCGCCGGACGAGCACGCGCTGAGGGCGATGAGCGCCCCCGCCGCGAGCACACCGGCCGCGATACGGCCCTTCTTGGATCCGAACATGTGATTCTTCTCTTTCTACTGTGTGCGTTGGGTCTCGGGTGAAACGGACAACCCCCGGAGGGGTGGATCAGGGAGCGGGCTGCCGCCCGGGAACGGCGGCGCCGACCGTGCGCCGCGGCTCGGTCGCCACGTCGGCGCGGACCTTGCCGGCCGTTACACCGCGCGGCACGACGAGCTTCTGCGTGATCGCGAACAGGCCGTCGACGACCAGCGCGAGCACGACCACGATGATCGAGCCGCCGAGCATCTCGGGATAGTTCTGCACGGCCAGCCCGTCGAACAGGAACCGCCCGAGGCCGCCGACCGGAAGGATCGCGGCCACCGTCCAGGTCGCGATCACCTGGAGGGCGCCGGAGCGGATGCCGCCGATGACGAGGGGCAGCGACAGCGGCAGCTCCACCTTGGCGAAGATCTGCCACTCGGTCATCCCGACCGCGCGCGCGGCGTCGATCGTGCTGCGGTTGACCGACTCCAGGCCCGAGTACGCGCCCGCCAGGAGCGGAGGGATGGCGAGGATGGTCAGCGCGATCAGCGGCGGCAGGATGGTGATGTTCGCCATGATGAGCGCGAGGTAGACGACCAGTCCCAGCGTGGGCAGGGCGCGCAGGGCGCCCGAGACGCCGACCGCGAGGCCGCGGAAGCGCCCGGTGTGCCCGATCGCGAAACCGATGGGCAGCGCGATCGCGCAGGCGATCAGAAGGGTCAGCAGCGTGTAGAGGATGTGCTCCCCGGTGCGCGCCGGGATGCCGCCGGGCCCGGCCCAGTTCACCGGGTCGAAGAGCCAGCCGAAGGCGGCCGCGAAATCGGTCATCCGCCGGTCACCGCCTTCATGGCGGCGGAGCGGCGCAGCCGGCCCGTGCGCTTGTCGAGTCGCGACCAGGGCAGCAGCAGCCGGCCGAGCAGCACGAGGATGAGGTCGAACACGAGGGCGACGACCATGATCAGGACGATGCCGACCGCGACCTCCTCCGGGTAGTACCGGTTGAGGCCGTCCGTGAAGAGCTGGCCCAGGTTCGGGACGCCCAGCAGGGCGCCGACGCTCACCAGGCTCACCGTCGACACGGACACCACGCGCAAACCCGCGAGCAGCACGGGGCCGGCCAGCGGCAGCTCCACGGCCCAGAACCGCCTCCAGCCCGAGTAGCCGATCGCCGTGGCGGACTGCACCACGTCACCCGGCACCGACGCAAGGGCGTCCGTCGTGGTGCGCACCAGCAGCGCCACCGCGTAGATGCTGAGGGCGACCACCACGTTCGCCGGGTCGAGGATCTTGGTGCCGATCAGCGCCGGCATCGCGAAGAACAGCGGGAGCGACGGGATCGTGTACAGGATGCCGCCGATCGTCAGCAGCACGGGACGGCTCACCGAATACCGGTTCGCCACCCAGCCGATCGGCAGCGACACGACGAACCCGACCACGATGGGGATGGCGCTCAGCCACACGTGGGAGACCGTGAGATTCCAGACCAGGCCGAGATTCGACCACAGGAAGTTCACTGCGGAAGCCGTGGAGGGGCGCCACCCTGCGTTACGGCGTCCGCACCACCCGCGACGGACACCGTCGCGGCCTTTGAATCTTCGGATGGGGAGCGCTCGTCGCTGAGGACGCCCGCTGTGCGCCCTTCGCTGTCGACGAGCACGGAACCGGTCTCGGTCCGTTCGATGTGCAGTGCCCGCTTGCCGCGGTCGGCGCCGACGAACGACGCCACGAACTCGTCGGCGGGCGACGCGAGGATCTCGGCCGGCGTGCCCTGCTGGGCGACGATCCCGCCCTTGCGGAAGATCACCACCTGGTCCCCCAGCCGGAACGCCTCGTCGATGTCGTGCGTGACGAACAGCACCGTCTTGCCGAGCTCGCGCTGGAGGCGCAGCAGCTCGTTCTGGAGGTCGTCGCGCACGATCGGGTCGACGGCGCCGAACGGCTCGTCCATCAGCAGGATGTTCGGGTCGACCGCGAGCCCGCGCGCCACTCCGACGCGCTGCTGCTGGCCTCCGGAGAGCTGGCTCGGGTACTTGTCGGCGAGCGAGCGCTCCAGCCCGACCGTGTCCATGAGCTCCAGGGCGCGCTCCTGAGCGGCCTTGCGCTTGACGCCGGTGAGGAGCGGCACGGTGGCGATGTTCTCGACGACCTTGCGGTGCGGCAGCAGCCCGGAGTTCTGCATGACGTAGCCGATGCGCCGGCGCAGGTGCACGGGCTTCAGGCTCTGCACGTCCTCGCCGTCGATCGCGACGGTGCCGCTGGTCGGGTCCACCATACGGTTGACCATGCGCAGGATCGTCGTCTTGCCGCTGCCGGACGAGCCGACGAGCACGGTGATCTGGCGGGACGGGATGACGAGCGAGAAGTCATCGACCGCCACGGTCCCGTCGGGGAATCGTTTCGTGACCGAACTGAATTCGATCATCGGTCCTCAGCTCTCGGTCGATACCGCAGGGTGGTCTCAGTATTCGGGGCCATCGTTCCTACCCAAACAGCGTTTCGATCAATCCGCAATGAATTGAGTCGGTTTGTGGCAGGAAACCCAGTCACGATGAACCCGGACACCATGAGACAACCCTGTCCCATACCGCCGACATTCCCCGAAGAGCCTCAGCTCTTCGGGTCGTACCGCCGCTCCAGGTACTCGCGGGCCACGACGCGCGCCTCGTCGATGTAGCGCTCGTCTCCCATCGGGTCGTCGAGGAAGGCCCGGTTGATCAGGCCGTCCATGATCTCCACGACGATCCCGAGGCGGAAGGCCAGGTCCTCGCCCGCCGGGAGGCCGTACTCCTCGGACAGGATGGAGGCGAACTGTGACGCGAACGACACCGTCTGCTCCGGCTCCTCCTCACCGGGCAGCCCGGAGCGCTCGGCGTCGGTGAACCGGATGATCCGGAAGCCGGGCTCGGTGCGGAACATCGCGACGAACGCGTCGATCGCGCACTCCACGGCGTTCCACCAGTGCTCGGGGCTCTCGGCGTGGATCGCGGCGACGACCGAGTGGCGGTAGCGCAGCAGCGCACGGTCGCGCAGCGCCTGCAGCAGGACGATGCGGTCCGGGAAGTACCGGTAGACCGTGCCGATGGACGCGCCAGCGCGCTCGGCGACCATCGCGGTCGTCAAGCGGTCGAATCCGATCTCGTCCACCACCTCCGCGGCGGCGTCGAGGAGGGCGTCGATCCGGGCGGCGCTGCGCTCCTGGATCGGCTCCGTACGGACGAGCGGCGCTCCGGCAGTGTTCTGTGCAGCGACCAGGTCGTTGATGGGCACGAGGGCGACTCCTTCTTTCTGTGTTCCACGATACGCGTGCGGGTCCCCAGCCCGGCGATGGTCCATTCCATCGCTCTCATCGGATCATATTGTGGAAATCTCACCTTTGCTGGGGAAATTCCTCCGACACACCGAAGAATCCTCACCCCAGATTTGGGGGCTGCGTCTGAGAGGCCCCTCACTCCGTGAGAAACTGGTACCTCTATGACTGCCACCCGAGCCAAGCGCGGCGCGAGCGTCGAACCGATCATGCACCGAGCAGCGCGCGTCGAGGACGCGTTCCACCAGTTCCGCGCACGCCGAGCACGCAAGCGCGGCTTCCTGGCGACGGTCGTCCCGTACGCCGGTTACGGCTCCCCCACCTGGGTGCGCATCCTCGGCAGAGTGGTGCTGGCGAAGGAGCCGCGGCCGGGCAGCCGCGCCGAGCGCAAGCACCGCAAGCGCGAGGAGTCCATCCGCGGCTGGCGCTCGTTCATCAGCGTCCCGGTCGGCGACGTCACCGTCACAATCACGGTCGACGGGGCCCACCACGAGGTGCAGCCGGACCGCGGCGGCGTCATCGACACGGTCCTCCCCGTCCAGCTCAAGCCCGGCCTGCACACCGTGCGGCTCACGACGCCGGAGTCCGCCCGCGTGTTCGAGGCGCCGGTCTACATCGTCGACCCCAAGGCCACCTTCGGAATCATCTCCGACGTGGACGACACGGTCATGGTCACCGCGCTCCCCCGGCCCCTGCTCGCCGCGTGGAACACGTTCGTCCTGGACGAGCACGCCCGCGTCCCCACGCCGGGGATGTCGGTGCTGCTGGAGCGCCTCGCGACCGCGCACCCGGGCGCCCCGGTCATCTACCTCTCGACCGGCGCCTGGAACGTCGCGCCGACGCTCACGCGCTTCCTCTCGCGCAACCTCTTCCCCGCGGGCCCCCTGCTGCTCACCGACTGGGGACCGACCCATGATCGGTTCTTCCGCTCCGGCCGGGAGCACAAGCGCACCAGCCTCGCCCGGCTGGCGGACGAGTTCCCCGGGCTCCAGTGGCTGCTGATCGGCGACGACGGGCAGCACGACGAGGCGCTCTACCGCGAGTTCACGACCGAGCACCCCGGGAATGTGGCGGGCGTCGCCATCCGGCAGCTCTCCAACGGGGAGGCCGTGCTGGCCGGTGGGCGCTCGAAGGCCGAGAAGCACAGCGAGATCTCCGGCGCGCCGTGGGTGTACGCGCCGGACGGTGCCGGCCTGAGCGACCAGCTCAAGGAGCACGGCCTGCTGCCCTGAGTCCGTCGCCCGTCGCCCGTGCTCGGCATCGAGGACGGAAACTGTCCGCTTTCTGGGCCAGACTGGCTCCATGACCTCCCGCGCCGACCTGCTGCGCCTCCGCCGCCTCGCTCACGCGATCGACGGCGACCGCGAGGCCTCCCCCGCCGACGTCGCGCGCCGGATGCTCGCCGTTCAGGCCCAGGACTTCGCCGCGGGCTCGTGGGCGCTCGGCCTCCGCACCACCGGCTCGACGCGCTCCGACGTCCTCGCCGACCTCGACGCCGGCCGGATCGTCCGCTCCTGGCCCATGCGCGGCACCCTGCACTTCGTCCCGCCGGAGGACCTCCGCTGGATGCTGGGGGTGACCACCGGCCGCATGATCGCCGGCCTCACCGCCCGGCACAAGCAGCTCGAACTCGACACCCCCGACTTCGCCCGCGCCCGCGATCTGATCACCGAGGCCCTCGCCGGCGGCGGACGCATCGGCCGCGCAGAGCTGATGGAGCTGTGGGAGGCGAACGGCATTGCGACAGCGGGCCAGCGCGGCTACCACCTCATCTACTACCTGGCGCAGACCGGGCTGATCTGCTGGGGTCCGACGCTGCGCACGCAGCAAGCGCTGGTGCTGCTGGACGAGTGGGCGCCGCACTCGCGGGATCTCGAGCCGGACGAGGCGTGGGGCGAGTTCCTGCTCCGCTACCTCCGCGGCCACGGACCCGCGACGGTCAAGGACTTCGTCTGGTGGACCAAGGGCACCGTCGCGGGTGCGAAGACGGCGCGGGCCGTCCTGGGCGACGCCATCACCACGCTGGAGGTCGACGGGGTGGAGTACCTGCTCACGTCCGAGCTGGCCGACCGGGCCGCCGGGCTCGCCGAGACCCGCGGTGAGCGGGAGGCCGTCCAGCTCCTCCCGGCCTTCGACGAGTACCTGCTCGGCTACCAGCAGCGCGACCTGGTGCTCGACGACGACCACTTCCAGCGCATCGTGCCCGGGGGCAACGGCGTCTTCCAGCCGATCCTGGTCGCCCGCGGCCGGGTGGTGGGGACCTGGCGGCGCAGTGCGGTGGAGATCGAGTCGTTCGCGCCGCTCACCGCGGGCCAGCAGCGTGCCGCCGAGCGCGCGGCGGCGGCGTACAGGCGGTTCGCGGACTGAGTCGGCGCACCGGCCGCACGGCTACGCTGGAGTCGTGCGTTCGCTGTCCCCGGTCAAGCTCTCCCTCCCCGTGAACATCCGCTCGACCACCCGCACCCCGTTCCTCCAGGTGGCCAAGACCGCCACGGCGATGATCATCTCCTGGGGCCTGGCGACGCTGATCTTCCCGGGCGAGCTCCCGGTGTTCGCGACCATCGCCGCGCTGCTCGTCGTGCAGCCGAGCGTGAACCAGTCGGTCGGCCGCGCCTTCGAGCGCTCCCTCGGGGTGATCCTCGGCGTGGTCATCGCGTACGGGGTCGGCCTGGTCTTCGGGGACAACACCTGGATCGTGCTGCTCGCGATCGTCGCGTCCCTGGTGATCGCCTGGGCGTTCAAGCTGACGCCGGGCACGGCCAACCAGATCCCAATCAGCGTCATGCTGGTCCTCTCTCTCGGCGCCACGAACTCCGAGTACGCCGTCGCCCGCATCGTGGAGACCGTGCTCGGCGCGGCGATCGGCGTCATCGTCAACATCGCGATCGTCCCGCCCGTGCTCACCGGGCCTGCGCGTACCGCGGTGCTCGACCTCGGCCGCGAGATCGCCTCCACGCTCGACCGGCTCGCCGTCGCGCTCACCAGCCGGCCGACGTCCGGCGAGCGGGACGCCCTGCTCATCGAGGCAAGGCTGCTGCGCCCGATGGAGAAGAAGGCGGAGGCCGCGCTCACCGCCGCCGACGAAAGCCTCACCCTCAACCCGCGCCAGGCGAAGCACCGCGTCGTCCTGGAGCACGACCAGCAGCTGTTCGCGCGCCTGCGGCCGCTGATCACGCGCTCGCTCGGCATGACCCGGGCCTTCCACGACCACTACGACGACAGCCTCGCCGACGAGCCGACCATCGCGGCGATCGCGGACGAGCTGGAGCGCTCCGCCCACGACCTGCGGCTGCTGTCGCGCGACCCCGACGCGCACGTCGTGGAGCCGGGCACCGAGACCGCGGGCATCCCGGTGCTCACCGCGCCGCTCGTCATCAGCACGCCGAACCCGCGGCACTGGGTCCTGATCGGCTCGCTCATGGAGGACCTGCGCCGCATCCACGCGGAGATCACCGGAGACGACGACGCCGCCTGACCCCGTGATGCGGTCAGGCGGCCTCGTGACGCTCGCTCAGGCTGCGAGCGCCGCCACCGCCTCGGCCAGCGGGACGGTCGACCGCTCGCCGGTGCGGCGGTCCCACAGCTCGACCTCGCCCTCGGCGGCCCCGCGGCCGGCGACGAGCACGCGCGGGATGCCGATGAGCTCGGCGTCGCCGAACTTCACCCCGGGCGACACCTTGGGGCGGTCGTCCAGCAGCACCTCCAGGCCGGCGGCCTCCAGCTCGGCGGCGGCCTGCTCGGCCACCTCGAACGCGATCGCGTCGCGGCCCGCGGCCACCACGTGCACGTCGAACGGCGAGACCGCCGCGGGCCAGACCAGGCCCTTGTCGTCGTTGTTCTCCTCCGCGATGATCGCGAGGATGCGGGTCACGCCGATGCCGTAGGAGCCCATCGTCACGGTGACGAGCTTGCCGTTCTCGTCCAGCACCTTGAGCCCCAGCGCCTCGGCGTACTTGCGGCCGAGCTGGAAGACGTGGCCGATCTCCATGCCGCGCGCGAGCTCGACGGGGCCGGAGCCGTCCGGGGCGGCGTCGCCCGGCTTGACCTCGGCGACCTCGACGGTGCCGTCCCAGGCGAAGTCGCGGCCGGCGACCAGCCCGAAGACGTGCTTGCCCTGGACGTTCGCGCCGGTGATCCAGCCGGAGCCGTCGACGACGCGGGGGTCGACCACATAGCGGATGCCGGTGGAGGCCTCCTCGCCGAGCACGGGGCCTTCGGCCGACCAGGGGCCGATGTAGCCCTTCACGAGGCCGGGGTGCTTGCGGAAGTCGTCCTCGGTCGCGGCCTCGATCTCGGCCGGCGCGAAGGCGACCTCGGCGCGTTTGAGGTCGACCTCCCGGTCGCCGGGCAGGCCGACGACCACGAGCTCGCGCGTGCCGTCCAGGTGGGTGAGCGCGAGGACGACGTTCTTGAGGGTGTCCGCGGCGGTCCAGGCCCGGCCGTCCGGGCGCGGGTGCTTTGCGTTGGCGACGTCGACCAGGGTCTGGATGGTGGGGGTGTCCGGGGTGTCGAGCACCTCCTGGGGCGTCAGCTTCTCGTAGCCGCGCGTGGGCGGGGCGAGCGTCGTGAAGGCCTCCACGTTGGCCGCGTAGCCTCCGGCCGAGCGCACGAAGGTGTCCTCGCCGACGGGGGTGGGGTGCAGGAACTCCTCGCTGCGGGAGCCGCCCATCGCGCCGGCGTCGGCCTGCACGATGACGTAGTCCAGGCCGAGGCGCGTGAAGATGCGCTCGTAGGCGTCGCGCTGCGCCATGTAGCTGGTGTCGAGGCCCTCGTCCGTGTAGTCGAACGAGTAGGCGTCCTTCATGGTGAACTCGCGGCCACGCAGCAGCCCGGCGCGCGGACGGGCCTCGTCGCGGTACTTGTCCTGGATCTGGTAGATCGACAGCGGCAGGTCCTTGTACGAGGAGTAGAGGTCCTTCACCAGCAGGGTGAAGACCTCCTCGTGCGTGGGGGCGAGCAGGTAGTCGGCGTCCTTGCGGTCCTTGAGCCGGAAGATGCCGTCGCCGTACTCCTCCCAGCGGCCGGTGGCCTCGTAGGGCTCGCGCGGCAGCAGCGCGGGGAAGTGCACCTCGTGCGCGCCCGCGGCGGTCATCTCCTCGCGGATGATCTGCTCGATGCGCGCCTTCACCCGCAGCCCCAGCGGCAGCCACGCGAAGATGCCCGGCGCCTGGCGGCGGATGTAGCCGGCGCGCACGAGGAGCTTGTGGCTGGTCACCTCCGCGTCGGAGGGGTCTTCACGGAGGGTGCGGAGGAAGTAGTTCGTCAGGCGAGTAGGCACCGTTCCATGTTAGTGGTGCGGTGATGCGGCGCCCGCCGCGCGGGTCAGTGGCCGACGGTGACGGTGGGCTCGCCCGAGGCGACCTGGGCGTCCTCCATCTCGGCGGCGATGCGGTTCGCCTCCTCGATCAGGGTCGCGACGATCTCGGCCTCGGGGACGGTCTTGATGACCTCGCCCTTGACGAAGATCTGGCCCTTGCCGTTGCCGCTGGCGACGCCGAGGTCGGCCTCGCGGGCCTCCCCCGGACCGTTGACGACGCAGCCCATGACCGCGACGCGCAGCGGAACGCTCATGCCCTGCAGGCCCTCGGTGACGCTGTCGGCGAGTGTGTAGACGTCCACCTGGGCGCGGCCGCAGCTCGGGCAGGACACGATCTCCAGCTTGCGCTCGCGCAGGTTGAGCGACTGCAGGATCTGCAGGCCCACCTTGACCTCCTCGGCCGGCGGGGCGGACAGCGAGACGCGGATGGTGTCGCCGATGCCCTCCGAGAGCAGGATGCCGAACGCGGTCGCGGACTTGATGGTCCCCTGGAACGCGGGGCCGGCCTCCGTCACGCCGAGGTGGAGGGGCCAGTCGCCCCGCTCGGCGAGCTGGCGGTAGGCCTTGACCATGACGATCGGGTCGTTGTGCTTGACCGAGATCTTGAAGTCGTGGAAGTCGTGCTCCTCGAAGAGGCTGGCCTCCCAGACGGCGCTCTCGACCAGGGCCTCCGCGGTCGGCTTGCCGTACTTCTGCAGCAGGCTCGGCTCCAGCGACCCGGCGTTGACGCCGATGCGCAGCGAGACGCCCGCGGCCTTCGCGTAGGCGGCGATCTTGCCCACCTGGTCGTCGAACTTGCGGATGTTGCCCGGGTTGACCCGGACGGCCGCGCAGCCGGCGTCGATCGCCGCGTACACGTAGTTGGGCTGGAAGTGGATGTCCGCGATGACCGGGATCTGGCTCTTCTTGGCGATGATCGGCAGCGCCTCGGCGTCGTCGCGGCTCGGCACGGCGACGCGCACGATGTCGCAGCCGGAGGCCGTCAGCTCGGCGATCTGCTGGAGGGTCGCGTTGATGTTCGTCGTCGGCGTCGTGGTCATGGACTGGACGCTGACCGGGGCGTCGCCGCCGACCAGGACCTTTCCGACACGGATCTGACGGGACTTGCGACGGGGTGCGAGGGTCTCGGGGACCTTGGGCATCCCCAGGTTGATTGCTGCCACCCGATAATCCTACGCGGCCGTTTGGGAAGCGGCTGGGCGTCCGGTGAACGGCGGGTATGCCGTGATCAGCCGAACAGGTTGACCGGCTTGACGATGTCCGCGTACATCAGCAGCAGGCTCATCCCACCGAGCACGACGACAACGGCCATCGTCAGCGGCATCAGCTTGGCCATGTCGACCGGGCCCGGGTCGCGGCGCTTGAACAGCTTCGCGACCGAGCGGCGGAAGCCCTCCCACAGCGCGCCGGCGATGTGCCCGCCGTCGAGCGGCAGCAGCGGGATCAGGTTGAAGACGAACAGCGCGATGTTCAGCGACGCCAGGATGCCGATCATCGTGTAGACCTTGTCGACCACCGGCACGCCGTCGAGGGCGGTCAGCTCCCCCGCCGCACGGCCGACGCCGACGAGGCTGATCGGGCCGTTGGGGTCGCGCTGCCCGGAGCCGAACGCGGCGTTCCAGACGTCGACCATGCGCTGCGGCAGGTGGATGACCACGCCGACGACCGCGGCGGTCTGCGCGCCGACGGCCGGGAGGACGGACGTGATGGGCTGCGGGACGAGCTCCTGCACCGGTCCGATGCCGACGAAGCCGGCCTTCACCGTCTCGATACTGCCATCGGCCGACTTCACGGCCTGGCCGTTGGCGTCGAGCTTCGCGACCGTGTTGGTCATCGGAGTGAGGACGACGGTCCGCTCCTGGCCATCGCGGCGCAGGACGACGGTCAGGGGCGTGTTCTCGGACGCGCGGATGATCGCCGTTGACTGCGCCCAGGAGGTCATCTTCTTGCCACCGATGCTGACGATGGTGTCCCCCGGCTTGAGGCCGGCGGCCGCGGCAGGACCCTGCTTCGCGTCCGAACCGCACGTCTGGGAAGCGCTGGTCGTCGGCTGGACGCACTGGCTGACCGTCCCGATGGTGAGCGAGTTCTGCGCGGTCCCGAACCCCATCAGCAGCACCCCGAACAGCACCACCGCGATCAGCAGGTTCATGAACGGCCCGCCGAACATGATGACGATGCGCTTCCACACCGGCAGGCGGTAGAAGGTGCGATCCTCCTCGCCCTCGCCGACCGTCTCGGCGCTGGAGGTTCGGGCGTCCTGCACCATCGCCTGCATGAAGCCGGTGGTCGCGTTGCGGCCGCTGCCGCCGTCCTTGCCGGGAGGGAACATCCCGATCATCGAGATGTAGCCGCCGAGCGGGATGGCCTTGACGCCGTACTCGGTCTCGCCGCGCCGGAACGAGAACAGCGTGCGCCCGAACCCGATCATGTACTGGGTCACCTTGACGCCGAACAGCTTCGCCGGCACCAGGTGCCCGATCTCGTGCAGCGCGATCGAGAGCGCGACGCCCACCAGGATGATGACGACGCCGAGGACGAACAGCAGCACGGAATCCACGTGCCCAGGCTAGTCGCGGACGCTTGGAGGCAGCCGCACGGTTCCTATGCGGGAGCGATGGCTACCGGGCCGCCAGGTGCGCATCCGCCGTCGCGCGCGCCCAGCGCTCGGCCTCCGCCAGCGACTCCAGGGTCAGTTCGGCGGCCGGCTCG
This sequence comes from Microbacterium sp. X-17, assembly GCF_039615055.1. NCBI lineage: Bacteria > Bacillati > Actinomycetota > Actinomycetes > Micrococcales > Microbacteriaceae > Microbacterium > Microbacterium sp. X-17. The sequence goes on along the minus strand of NZ_JBDHNI010000001.1, from coordinate 1,587,712 downwards.
TGCTCGTCCACGACGCGCTCCACTGTGTCCACGATGTCCAGGTAGCCGATCGTGCCCGCGTGAAACGCCGCCACCGCCTGCTCGTTGGCCGCGTTGAACACCGCGGGGTAGGTCGCTCCCGCGGCGCCCACGCGCTTGGCGAGAGCGACGGCCGGAAACGCCTCACCGTCCAGCGGCTCGAACGTCCAGGTGTGCGCCGTCGTCCAGTCCAGCGGTGCGCCGACTCCCGGCACCCGGTCGGGCCAGCCGAGGCCGAGCGAGATCGGGAGGCGCATGTCGGGCGGCGATGCCTGGGCGATGGTCGAGCCGTCCACGAACTCGACCATCGAGTGGATGACGGACTGCGGGTGCACCGTGACGTCGATCCGGTCGTAGGGGACGTCGAAGAGCAGGTGCGCCTCGATGACCTCCAGGCCCTTGTTGACGAGCGTGGCCGAGTTGGTCGTGACCACGAGTCCCATGTCCCAGGTGGGATGCGCGAGCGCCTCGGCGGGTGTGACGTTTCGCAGGGAGTCGCGGGAGCGGCCGCGGAAGGGGCCTCCCGACGCCGTCAGCACCAGCCGCCGGACCTCGCCCGTCGTGCCGGAGCGCAGGGCCTGGGCGAGCGCCGAGTGCTCGGAGTCGACCGGCACGAGCTGGCCGGGCGCCGCCGCCTGCTTGACCAGCGCGCCGCCGACGATCAGCGACTCCTTGTTGGCGAGCGCCAGCATGGCGCCGGTCTCCAGGGCGGCGAGGGTCGGACCGAGCCCGACCGACCCGGTGATGCCGTTGAGCACCACGTCCGCCTGCACGGAGTGCAGGAGCCGCACCGCGTCGTCCGCGCCGAGCGCCGTGTCGCGCACCCCGAACCGCTCCGCCTGCTCGGCGAGGAGGTCCGCGTTGCGCCCCGCGGTCAGCCCGACGACGTCGAACCGGTCGGGGTTCGCCGCGATGACGTCGAGCGCCTGCGTGCCGATCGAGCCGGTGGACCCGAGGAGGACGACGCGGCGCGCGGGCATCAGCGGGTTGTTCCCAGGATGTCGACCACGAACACCATCGTATCGGTGCCCTTGATCTCGCCCTGACCCGCGGTTCCGTAGCCGTCGGCCGGCGGAACGATCGCGATCACCTGCGAGCCGACAGTCTGGCCCTCCAGAGCCTTCTGGAAGCCCTTCACGACCTGCGTGGTCTGGAACGACGCCGTCTGGCCGCGGCTCCAGCTGGAGTCGAACATCTGGCCGTTCCGCCAGAGCACGCCCTTGTACTGGACCGTGACCGTGTCCCCGGGCAGCACGGTCTCGCCCGATCCCTTCTTGAGCTCGGCGATCCGGGTCTCCGTCGGCGGGTCGGCCTTCGGGACGGTGATGGTCGGCTCACCCGTCTTGCTGAGCTTCACCGTGGGGAAGCCCGGCGTGGGAGGAACAGGCGTTCCGTTCGCCTTGGTCGGCAGCGGGGGCGCGATGTTGACGATGTCGGCCAGCAGGACGACGGGAGCGTTCTGCTTGAGACCCAGCTGCGAGAAGGCCTGCCCGAACGCCTCCTCGGCCGTCGCGGTCACGACCACGCGGGAACCGACGTTCAAGCACTCGACGCCGCGGACGAAACCGGGAAGCCACTTCTTGTCGTCGACCGGCGCGTCGACGACGGCCTGGCTGCCGAAGCCCTCGGGCGCGGCGAGCTGCTTGCCCGTGGTGCCGTCGTAAGCGGCGAGCGCCAGTCCGGCCGTCGCTCCCGCATTGACCTTCTTGCCGGTGCCTTTGGTCACGACGGTGCGCTGGAGATCGGTGACCTTGAGCGGCGTCGCGAAGGTCACCGTCGGGGTCTGGTGGAACGCGCCGGAGACCTTGATCGAGTCGGAGGAGGACCCCGCCTTCGCGTTCTGACAGGTAGCTGCCGCAGCGGTGCTGGACGCCGTGGGACTGGGCGACGAGGAGCTGCAGGCGGCGAGGCCGGCGACGACGAGGGCGGCTGTGAGGACGGAGAGGGATCTGCGCACGAGGAGCCAGTCTGCCTCATCCACCTCTGTCCCCGCTGAACGGGCGCCTGAACATCGCCCATACGATGGAGGTCATGACCCGCGACTTCTCCGTCCCCCAGTCCCGCCACGTCGTCACCGAGCTCCCCGGCCCGCGCTCGGTGGAGCTGCAGCAGCGGCGTGTCGCGTCGGTCAGCCGCGGCGCGGGGACGCTTGCGAACATCTACATGGAGTCCGGCTCCGGAGCGATCCTGGTCGACGTCGACGGCAACCGCCTGATCGACCTGGGCTGCGGCATCGGCGTGACCACCATCGGCCACGCGCACCCCGCCGTCGCCGCGGCCGCCGCCGAGCAGGCCGCGAAGCTGACCCACACGCTCTTCACGGTCACGCCGTACGAGAACTACGTGCGCGTCGCCGAGAAGCTCGCCGAGATCACCCCCGGCGACTTCGAGAAGCACAGCATCCTGGTCAACTCCGGCGCGGAGGCCGTCGAGAACGCGGTCAAGATCGCGCGCAAGTACACGGGCCGCCGCGCGATCGCGACACTCGACCACGCGTTCCACGGCCGCACGAACCTGACGATGGCGATGACCTACCGCCCCTGGCCGGAGCGCGCGGGCATGGGACCCTTCCCTGGCGAGATCTACAGCCTCCCGATCAGCTACCCGTTCCGCGACCCCGAGGGGATGACGGGCGAGGAGGCCGCCGAGCGCACCATCGACTACATCGAGACCCACATCGGCGCCACGGAGCTGGCGGCGCTGTTCGTGGAGCCGGTGCAGGGTGACGGCGGCGTCATCATCCCGGCGCCCGGCTACTTCAAGCGGCTCTCGGAGTTCTGCACCGAGAACGGGATCGTGTTCGTCGCGGACGAGATCCAAGCCGGCATCGGCCGCACCGGCACCTGGTACTCGATCGAGCACCACGGCGTGGTCCCCGACCTGATCACCTCCGCCAAGGGCATCGCCGGCGGGTTCCCGCTCGCCGCGGTGACCGGCCGCGCCGAGATCATGGACGCGGTCCAGCCCGGCGGCATCGGCGGCACGTTCGGCGGAAACCCGGTCTCCACCGCCGCGGCGCTCGCGGTCTTCGAGGCGTTCGAGCACGAGGACCTGCTCGGCGAGGCGAAGCGCGTCGAGAAGGCGCTGTGGGCGCGGATCGGTGACTGGGCCGAGCGCTTCCCGGTCGTGGGCGAGGTCCGCGGCGTCGGCGCGATGTTCGGCGTCGAGCTGGTCGTGCCCGGCACGAAGAAGCCCAACCCCGAGGCGCTGAAGGCCGTGCTCGCGCACGCGACCGCCAACGGCGTCATCCCGCTCGACGCCGGGAGCTGGGACAGCGTCCTGCGGCTGCTGCCCTCGGTCGTCATCAGCGAGGAGCTGATCGACGACGCCGCCACCGTGATCGAAGAGGCGCTCGGCCGGCTCGGCTGACCGCCCGGAGACGCAGCCCGTGCGCCTGCCCCTGCGCCCGTCCCTCAGGCGGCTCGCTGCCGCGGTCCTCGTGACCGCGGCGGTGCTCGCGGCGCTGCCCGCGGTCGGCGGAGCTCCGGCGGACGACGCCAGAGCGGCCTCCGCTCCGGGAGCAGTGGCGACTCTCGCGGCGAAGCCCCAGCCGACGTTCGACCCCGGCGACATCATCAGCGACGACAGCTTCTACAACCCGTACGCGATGACGGCGGCCCAGGTGCAGCGCTTCCTGGACACCCGGAAGTGCAAACCCAAGGACGCCTCCCCCTGCCTGGCGGACTTCCGCATAGACGTGCCGCGCACCCCGGCCTCCGCAGAGCGCTGCGCCGCCATTCCCGCGCGAAAGGGCGAGCGGGCCAGCAGCATCATCGTGAGGATCGCGCAGGCGTGCACGATCAGCCCACGGGTGCTCCTGGTGCTGCTGCAGAAGGAGCAGTCGCTGCTCACCACGCCGAGCGCGACCGGCTACCAGAAGGCCACCGGGTACGCCTGCCCGGACACCGCCGCCTGCGACACGCGCTACTTCGGCTTCTTCAACCAGGTCTACCGCGCCGCGTGGCAGTTCCGGGAGTACACCGCGCATCCCACCGACTGGCGCTACCGGGTGGGTGCGAACCGCATCCAGTACCACCCGGACGCGGCCTGCGGGGCGAGCACGGTCCGGGTGGTGAACCAGGCGACGGCGAACCTCTACAATTACACGCCGTACCAGCCCGACAAGACGACGGTCGCCCGGCCGACCGGCCCCGGCGACAAGTGTTCGGCGTTCGGCAACCTCAACTTCTCGCGGCTCTACAACTCCTGGTTCGGCGACCCGCGCAGTGTGCGCTACCCCGGGCTCCAGCTCCCCTGCCTGATCTACGCGGGAGGCTGGGGCTGCACGCCGCTGCGGCCGTTCGGCGAGTGACGAGACGCATGCCGGTCGTGGCATACGACCGGGACTACCCTCGTTCTGTGAGTCAGACAGCACCCGACGACGGGACCCCGGCCGAGGCGGAGGTCCTCCCGCGCCCGGGACTGACCTACTTCATCGGACGCCGGGTGGTCGCGCCGCTGCTGCGCCTCATCTACCGGCCGCACGTCATCGGCGCCCGCAACGTCCCGCGCCACGGCAAGATCATCCTGGCCAGCAACCACCTGTCGTTCATCGACTCCCTCGTCATCCCTATGATCTCGCCGCGCCGCGTGCAGTTCCTCGCCAAGTCGCACTACTTCGAAGGCACCGGCTTCAAGGGCGCGATCTCGCGGTCGTTCTTCACCGCGATCGGCGCGGTCGGCGTCAAGCGCGGCGCCGGGCAGGCCGCCCAGGAGGCCCTGGAGCAGTCCCGCCGGATCATCGACACCGGCGCCGCGTTCGCGCTTTACCCGGAGGGCACCCGCTCGCTCGACGGCCGCCTCTACAAGGGGCGCACCGGCATCGGCTGGCTGGCGCTGACCACGGGCGCCAAGGTCGTCCCGGTCGGGCTGATCGGCACGAACGAGGTGCAGCCGGTCGGCGCGAAGTTCCCGCGCGTTCGCCGCATCACCATCGCCTTCGGCGAGCCGATCGACGTCGCGCACTACGGTCCTGCGGAGTCCGGCCGCGCGCGGCGCCAGGCGACCGACGAGATCATGGCGGCCATCCACGGCCTCACCGGCCAGGAGCTCGCCGGCACCTACAACGAGTCCCCGCCCGCGAACACCGTGGAGCGCGTCAAGCGCGCGCTGCGCCCCGAGCGCCTCTAGATTCGTGGGGGCGGGGGGGGGGGGCGGCGCCGGGGGGCCCCGACCGCGCGCC
>NZ_JBDHNI010000001.1:1073669-1582502 GCF_039615055.1 Microbacterium sp. X-17 | reverse complement strand
GCCTCTCGATCGGTGCCGCTTGGGGCTAACGGGGCGCGCTTTCGCGCCATTCGGCACGAATGCGCCGGCGCTCAGGCCAGCGTCAGGAGCTCCGGCTCGTGGCCGACGGGGAAGTTGACGCTCGCGGCGATGAAGCATTTCTCGGCGGCGGGGGCGTGCAGGGAGGCCGCCAGCTCGGCCTGCGCTGGATCGGCGATCGTCACCTTCGGCCGGAGCATCGCGCTCGTGAAGTGGCCTCCGCCGTTGCCCGTCTGTTCCATGACGCCGGTCGCAGCGTCCGTGTAGCCGACGACGACGACGCCCGCCCGCGCGGCCTCGGCCAGGTAGCTGAGCATGTGACACTGGCTGAGCGCGGCAAGGAGAAGCTCCTCCGGGTTCCAGCGGTCCCTGTCACCGTGGAAGGTGCGGTCGGCCGAACCCTCGATGGGGTGCTTGCCCTCCGTGCTCACCGTGTGGTCGCGACCGTAGGCCTTGTAGTCGCTGGTCCCCTCCCCCCGGTTCCCGGTCCACTGGAGGTCGATCGCATAGCGGTGCTCGAGCTTCATGGTTCGATTCTCGCACCCCGGCTAAACTGGCCATCATCATGACTGACACCCTGAGCACGCCCACGTTCACCGTGGAGCAAGAACGCCGCATCGTCACCGCCGTCCCCGGCCCGAAGTCTCAGGAGCTGCATCAGCGCCGCCTCGCCGTGGTGCCCACCGGCGTGTCGTCGGCCCTCCCCGTTTACATCGCCCGCGCGAACGGCGCCATCCTGGTCGACGTCGACGGCAACCAGTTCGTCGACTTCGGCGCCGGCATCGGCGTGACCACGGTCGGTCACACCGAGACCGCGGTCGTCGCGGCCGCCGCCGAGCAGCTGCAGGATGTCATCCACACGCTCTTCACCATCACGCCGTACGAGGAGTACGTCCGCGTCGCCGAGCTGCTCGCCGCGCACACGCCCGGCGACCACGCCAAGAAGACTGTGCTGGTCAACTCCGGCGCGGAGGCCGTCGAGAACGGCGTGAAGATCGCCCGCAAGCACACCGGCCGCCGCGCCGTCGCCGTGCTCGACCACGCGTACCACGGCCGCACCAACCTCACGATGGCCATGAACTACAAGGCCATGCCGTACGCGACCGGCTTCGGCCCGTTCGCCGGCGACGTCTACCACGCGCCCAACTCCTACCCGTACCGCGACGGCCTCAGCGGCGCCGAGGCGGCCGCGCGCACCATCGCGTACCTGGAGAAGGTCATCGGCGCGACCGATCTGGCCTGCCTCGTCGCCGAGCCGGTCCAGGGCGAGGGCGGCTTCGTCGTCCCGGCCGAGGGATACCTCCCGGCGCTGCAGGAGTGGTGCACGGCCAACGGCGTCGTCTTCATCGCCGACGAGATCCAGAGCGGCATGGCCCGCACCGGCGCGTTCTTCGCCAGCGAGCACTTCGGCCTCGTGCCCGACCTGGTGCTGAGCGCCAAGGGCATCGCGGGCGGCCTCCCGCTCGCCGCGGTCACCGGCCGCGCCGAGATCATGGACTCCGCCCAGCCCGGCGGCCTCGGCGGCACCTTCGGCGGCAACCCGGTCGCCGCGGCGGCCGCGATCGCGGTGTTCGAGCAGATCGAGAAGGGCGACCTCCTCGCCCACGGCGCGCGCATCGAGAAGGCCCTCAAGCCGGCGCTGGAGAAGCTGCAGCAGAAGTACGACATCATCGGCGACGTGCGCGGCATCGGCGCGATGGTCGCGATAGAGCTGGTCCAGCCCGGTACCGGCGAGACCACCAAGGTCCCGAACCCGGAGGCCGTGAGCGCGATCATCGCCTACGCGGCGCAGCAGGGCATCCTGTTCCTCAACGCCGGCACCTACGGCAACGTGCTCCGCTTCCTGCCGAGCCTCGCCGTGAGCGACGAGCTCATCGCGGACGCCCTGTCCGTCCTCGACGACGCCTTCGCCGCGCTGTGACACCGGAGGTCTTCGGAACCGCCGAGGCGGTGGAGCTGGCGGTCGTCGAGCGCAGCGGGTTCGTCGAGTCCCGCCACGCCGGCTCGGCCGTGGTGCTCGGGCCGGACGGCGACGTCGTCCTCTCCCTCGGCGCGCCCGACAAGCCGGTGTTCCCGCGCTCCTCGCTCAAGCCGTTCCAGGCCGTGGCGGTCATGGGCGCGGGCGTGACGCTGGAGGGCGCCGGCGCTGTGCTGGCGACCGCGAGCCACGCGGGAACGCCCGCCCACATCTCCGTGGTCCGCGGGCTGCTCGCGCAGGCCCAGCTCACCGAGGACGCCCTGCACTGCCCCGCCGACTGGCCGCTCGACAGCGCATCGCGCGAGAGCGCCATCCGCGACGGCGCGCAGCGCAGCCCGGTGTTCATGAACTGCTCGGGCAAGCACGCCGCGATGCTGCTGGCCTGCCGGGTGAACCACTGGCCGATGGAGAGCTACCTCAGCCAGCAGCACCCGCTGCAGCAGCACATCCGCGACACGACGGAGCGCCTGACCGGCGAGAAGGTCGTCGCGACCGGGGTCGACGGCTGCGGCGCGCCCGTCCACGCCATGTCGCTGCTGGCGCTCGCGCGCGGCATCCAGCGGATCGGCACGGCGTCGGAGGGCTCCCCCTTCGCGCTCTTCCGCAATGCGGCCGTTCTGCGGACCGCGGTGCTCGCCAACGGCTGGGCGATCGACGGCCCGGGCCGGGCCAACAGCGTCGTGATCGACGAGCTCGGCGTCTTCGCCAAGCTCGGCGCCGAGGGCGTCATGGTGATGGCGGCGCCGGACGGCACCACGGTCAGTCTGAAGGTGCTCGACGGCAGCCTGCGCGCGGCCTCCATCGTGGCGCTGTCGCTGCTCGCCGACGCGGGCGGGATCGAGCGCGCCGCGGTGGACGCCGTCGCCCCGAAACTGGACCTCGCGGTCCTCGGCAACGGCGTCCCCGTCGGCGCCATCCGCCCCTCCTACACCCGCTGACCCCCGCTGACCTCTCGCCGAGGGGCACGTTGTTTCACTTTTCGAGCTCAGAAGTGACAACAACGTGCCCCTCGGCGGATGGGTTACTGGGTGCGCGCGAGGCGCTTCGCGCGGGCGGCCGCGGTGAGCTGGGAGATCAGCACCACGAGGATCGTCAGGATGAAGACCGCCGACGCGATCACGTTCGCCTGGGCCGGGATGCCGCGGGACGCCGCGATGTAGATGTACATCGGGAACGTCGTCACCGCCCCGGCGTTGAAATTCGTGATGATGAAGTCGTCGAAGCTCAGCGAGAACGACAGCAGTGCGGCCGACAGGATGCCCGGCAGCAGCAGCGGGAACGTGATCCGCCAGAACACCGCGTTCGGCGACCCGTACAGGTCGCGGCCCGCCTCCTCCAGCGCCGGGTCGAGCGACGCGACGCGCGCCTTCACCGTCACCACCACGAAGCTGATGCAGAACATGACGTGGGCGATGATGATCGTCCCGAAGCCCTTGTTGACGCCGAGGCTCAGGAACTGCGCCGCCAGGCCCGCGCCGAGCACGACCTCCGGGCTCGCCATCGGCAGGAACAGCAGCAGGCTGGTCTGCGAACGGAACCGGAACCGGTAGCGCATCAGCGCGATCGCGATCATGGTGCCGAGCACCGTCGCGATCACCGTCGAGACGATGCCGATGATGATCGACGCCGCGAACGCGTCGCAGATGCCGGCCGCGTCGCAGACGTTCGTCCAGTTGCGGAGGGTGAACCCGCGCCAGGCGATGTTGTTCTTGATCGCGTCGTTGAACGAGAACACGAACGTGTAGACGATCGGGATGAGCAGGAACGCCAGCGCCAGGAAGGCGTAGACGCCGAGCCCGAGGCCCTGGAACCGGAAGCGTCTCACAGCAGGTCCTCCGTCCCGCTCCGCCGCACGTAGAACCCGACGATCACCAGGATGACGGCCATCAGGATGACCGACATCGCGGCCGCCGCCGGATAGTTCTGCAGCACCAGGAAGTTGCTCTCGATGACGTTGCCCATCATCGAGGTGTCGGCGGCGCCGAGGAAGTCCTGCGACGCGTTGATGTAGTCGCCTGCGGCCGGGATGAACGTCAGCAGCGTCCCGGAGACGATGCCGGGCATCGACAGCGGGATGGTGATCTTGCGGAACGTCATCCAGTTGCTGGCGTAGAGGTCGCGGCCGGCCTCCAGCAGCCGGGTGTCCAGCCGCTCCAGAGTCGAGTACAGCGGCAGGGTCATGAACGGGATGAAGTTGTACGTCAGACCGAAGATGACCGAGAACGGCGTGCCCGTGATGTGGGCGTCCGGCGGGAGGACGCTGATCGCCTTGAGCGAGCTCGCCACCCAGCCGTCGTCGCTCAGGATCGACTTCCACGCGAGCGTCCGCAGCAGGAAGCTGATGAAGAACGGCGCGATGACCAGCGTCATCAGGAGGTTCTGCAGCACCGGCTTAGCCCGCATCTTCACGCCGATGAAGTACGCCAGCGGGTAGCTGATCACGAGCGCCGCGGCCGTGGCGATCAGCGCGTAGCCGAACGAGCGCAGGATCTGCGGCCAGTACTCCCCGATCGCGTCGGTGTAGTTCTGCCACTGGAACGCCGCGACGTATTGCCCGATGTCGCCCTCCGGCGCCGGCGCCTGGAACGACGTGATGATCAGCGAGACCAGCGGCGTCAGGAAGAACAGCACCAGGTACAGCACGCCGGGCAGCAGCAGGACCAGCGCGATCCCGGACTTCCGCCGCGCCGCGTGCTCCTGGTCCTGGGTGGCGGGAGGCCCGGTGAAGGCGGCGATGGCCATCTACGCCTCCTCCAGCTCGGAGAGCAGCCGCTCCTTCGCCTGCGCCGCCACCGCCTGCGTGTCGGTGTCGTCGGCGAACTTCCCGTCGACCGGCGGCTCGTCGGCCAGCACGAACGTGTGGGAGGCCTCCCACGACACCCAGACCCGGTCGCCGAAGCCGGCGGCCGGCCCGCTCGCGAGGTTCTGCGCGAAGACGATCACCGTGCCGATGCCCGGCACGTCCACGAGGTACTGCGTGCTCACGCCGCTGAACGAGACGTCGATGACCCGGCCGGGGCCCAGCCGGTTCGCGCCGGACGGGATGGTCTCCTCCCCCGCGTGCAGCGTCAGCTTCTCCGGCCGGACGCCCACGGTCACCGTGCCGGAGCTGCGCTGGGCGCGCGAGCGCGGCACCAGGATGCGGTGGCCCGCGACCTCCACGCCGAGCGTGTCGCCCGCGCTGTCGAGCACGGGGCCCGCGAACAGGTTCGACTGGCCGAGGAAGTTCGCCACGAACACGGTCGACGGCAGCTCGTACAGCAGCTCGGGCGCGCCCATCTGCTCGATGCGGCCCTTGTTCATCACCGCGACCGTGTCCGCCATCGTCATGGCCTCCTCCTGGTCGTGCGTGACGTGCACGAAGGTGAGGCCGACCTCGGTCTGGATGGACTTCAGCTCCAGCTGCATCTGGCGGCGGAGCTTGAGGTCCAGAGCGCCGAGCGGCTCGTCCAGCAGCAGCAGCGCCGGGCGGTTCACGACCGCGCGGGCGAGCGCCACGCGCTGCTGCTGGCCGCCGGAGAGCTGGGACGGGCGCCGCGCCGCGAGGTGGTCGAGCTCGACCAGCCGGAGCGCCTCGTGCGCCTTGGCGACCGGGTCGCCGATGCGGCGGCGGCGGAGGCCGAAGGCGACGTTCTCCAGGATGGTCATGTGCGGGAAGAGCGCGTAGCTCTGGAACACCGTGTTCACCGGCCGCTGGTACGGCTTCGTGCTCGTGACGTCCTTCCCGCCGATGAGGATGCGGCCCTCGGTCGGCTCCTCCAGCCCGGCGACCAGCCGCAGGGTCGTCGTCTTGCCGCAGCCGCTCGGGCCGAGCAGGGCGAAGAACGACCCGGCGGGGATCGTCAGATCGAGGCTCTCGATGGCGGTGAACCCGGGGAACCGTTTCGTGATGCCGGCCAGCTGCAGATCGGCGCCCGACTCGGCGAAGACTCCTTTCGGCATCAGGCCCCCAGGATCACTTTCTGGAACGCCGCCTGATACTTCTGCTCCTCCGCCGGGGAGAGCGTGCGGAAGACGTGCACCTTCGAGAGGGTCTCCTCGTCGGGGAAGATCAGCTGGTTGTCGGCCAGCTTCGGGTCGATCTTCACGGCCGCCTCCTTGGCGCCCTGCACCGGCGTGATGTAGTTCACCCACGCGGCGACCTCGGCGGCGACCTCCGGCTCGTAGTAGTAGTCGATCAGCTTCTCGGCGTTGGCCTTGCGCGTCGAGCCGATCGGGATGACGAAGTTGTCGCTCCACAGGGTGCCGCCGGCCTCCGGGATGGCGAACTGCCAGTTGTCGCCGGCTTCGGCGTTGAGCTGGGTGATGTCGCCGGACCAGCAGATCGCGGCGAGGGTGTCGCCGGACTTCAGGTCGTTGAGGTACGAGTTGCCCTTGATGTTGCGGATCTGGCCGTCGTTGACCTCCTTGGTCAGCGTGTCGATGGCCTTGTTGTAGTCGGCGTCGCTGAACTGCTTGGAGATGTCGACGCCCTGCTGCAGCAGGAGGAGGCCCATGGTGTCGCGCATCTCGCTGAGCACGCCGACCTTGCCCTTGAGGTCCGGCTTCCACAGGTCGTCGATCGACTTCAGGCCGTTCGGGAGCTTCGACTTGTTCCAGCAGATTCCGGCGAAGCCGCTCTGCCAGGGCAGGGACTTGGTGCGGCCGGGGTCGAAGTCGACGTTCACCAGGTTGGAGGTGAGGTTCTTCTTGTTCGGGATGGCCGACTCGTCGAAGGCCTGCACGTAGCCGAGGCGGATCCAGCGCGCGATCATCCAGTCGGTGAGACAGACCGTGTCGGCGCCGATGTCCTTGCCGAGGGCGAGCTGGTCCTTGACCTTGGCGTAGTACGTGTTGTTGTCGTCCACAGCGACGTCGTACTTCACCTTCATGCCGGTCTGCTTCTGGAAGGCCTCCAGCGTCGGGTACTTGCCGTTGTCGTCCTGGTCGAGGTACGCCTGCCAGTTCGCCCAGGTGAGCGTCTTGTCGGTGGCCGACTGGTCCTTTGCCGCGGTGGGCTTGCCCGACGCGCCTCCGGTCGAGCAGGCCGCCAGCGCGAGCGCTGCGGCGCCGGCCGTCGCGCCGGCCAGCAGACCGCGGCGCGTGAGCTGGGACGCGCGGGCCGACTGGACCAGCCGGCGGATCATCGGGTCGTCAGGGAGAGGCCTTGTGTTCACTGCGGAGCTCCTTCGGGTCTATCTGGTGTTGCCTGGAGGGCTTGCGCCGGAAGCACGTCGTCGTGCCGCCGCGGTGGGTCGATCCTGGCATAGGACCGGTGCGATCCGCACCCTTCAGCGGCCGAATCGTCCATTTGGAAACATGATCGTCACGAAATCCGTTCCGATTCGTCCGAAAGACGGGGGAAATCGCACACAGCGTTCGGTGCGCGGATGAGCGACGAGACGAACTGACGAAATCAGCCCCGATCGGACGCCGAATTTACGGAATCAGCACGATGGTGAGCGGATTGCTATCGAAATCATCCGTGAAGACAGCTAAGGTGAAGTCGAACCATCACGTCGAAGTGTGAGGAGCTGAGGAGCCCCATGAAGGTCGCGATCCCCCGCGAGATCAAGAACAACGAATTCCGCGTGGCGATTACGCCCGCAGGTGTGCACGACCTGGTCGGAGCCGGCCACGACGTGTATGTCGAGACAGGAGCCGGGGTCGGCTCCTCCATCCCCGACGAGCTGTATGTGGGCGCGGGGGCGACGATCCTCCCCGACGCGGCCAGCACCTGGGCGGCGGGCGACCTCATCCTCAAGGTGAAGGAGCCCATCGCCTCCGAGTACGGCTACTTCCGCGAGGGCCTGGTGCTCTTCACCTACCTGCACCTCGCGGCCGACGAGGCGCTCACCCGCGCTCTCGTGGACGCCCGCGTGACCGCCATCGCGTACGAGACCGTCCAGCTCCCGAACCGGGCGCTGCCGCTGCTCGCCCCGATGAGCGAGGTCGCCGGCCGGCTCGCGCCGATCGTCGGCGCCAACACCATGCTCAAGCCGAACGGCGGCCCCGGCCTGCTGATCCCCGGCGTCCCCGGCACCCACCCCGCCGTCGTCACGGTGCTCGGCGGCGGCGTCGCCGGCACCAACGCGACGTCGGTCGCGGTCGGCCTCGGCGCGGAGGTGACGGTGCTCGACACGAACATCGCGCGCCTGCGCGAGCTCGACGCCCTGTACGCGGGCCGCATCAAGACGATCGCCTCGAACAGCTTCGAGATCGACAAGGCCGTCACGGAGTCCGACCTCGTCATCGGCTCGGTGCTGGTCCCCGGCGCGAAGGCGCCCAAGCTGGTCAGCAACGAGCTCGTCTCGCGGATGAAGCCGGGCAGCGTGCTCGTGGACATCGCCGTCGACCAGGGCGGCTGCTTCGCCGACTCGCACCCGACCACGCACGCCGACCCCACCTTCACGGTGCACCAGTCGCTGTTCTACTGCGTGGCGAACATGCCGGGCGCGGTGCCGCACACCTCCACCTACGCGCTGACGAACGCCACGCTGCCGTACGCGCGGGCCATCGCGAACAACGGCTGGCAGGCCGCGCTGCGCGCCGACGCGTCGCTGGCGCTCGGCCTCAACGTGCACGACGGCCGCGTCACCAACGCCGGTGTCGCCGAGGCGCACGGGATCGTGGACGCGCCGCTCGCGGACGCGCTGGTCTGATCCGTACGACGTGGGCTGGGCGGGAGACCGCTCAGCTCACGTCGAACCTCAGCTGACGTCGAACCACTGATCGCCGATGTCGACCCTGGTGCCGCGCTCCACCCGGTAGCGGCGACCGGCCTCGCACTGCCGCGCGATGCCGCCGAGCATGCGGGCCACCGTGCCGTTGCCGGAGTACCGGTCGCAGATCCAGAGGTCGTCGCCCTCCAGGCCGAACTCCAGGTGGGTCTTGGAGACGCTCCTGGCCGGGTCGGAGATCGCGACGAGCTGGTCGACGTGCTCCCCCGGCTGTGTGATCGGACGGCGGCCGACGAGGCCGCTGCCGCGCACCTCGACCGACTCCCCCGTCGAGAAGCTCAGCCGGTAGACGCGCGTGCGCGCGGCCGGAGGCGCGGGAGGGGCGCTGTCGAGCGACACGACGTCGATCGCCTCGGTCGGCGGCAGGCCGTCCTCGTCCAGCTCCACGTCGCCCGGGAAGCGCCCGGCCACCGCGGGCTTCGAGCGACCGACCGGCGGCTTGGCGAGCGGCGGGACAATGGAGGTGTCGGACGGCCGGGAGTCGGCCATCTCGGGAGGCCGCACGCGCGTGGCCGTCACCGAGCTTCCGCAGTTGCCGCAGAACAGGGTCCCGTCCTTCAGCTCCGCTCCGCACACCCGACACGTCATCGCCTGCTCGTCCTCTCTCCCGTCCTCCCACGGTAACCGAGGGAGCGCAGCGAGACGGCCGCGAGCCATCGCTTCCACCGCGTGTCGCGCCGATCGAGCTGGCCGCGGAGGGCGTCCACCGCCTTCCAGACCGAGTCGGCCTCCTCGCGGCTGGGGGACAGCGGGCTGAACACGGCACGGTCGGCGACCTGGGCGAGCGCCGCCGCCCGCGTGCCGCCGATGGTGGTGGCGAACTCCAGACGCGTCGCGGCGGGCGGCCGGTCGTAGCCGTGGTCGACGGCGGCGTCGGCGAACTCGCGCCAGCCGCCCACGATCCGCTCGGCAGCGGTCGGCGCCGACCTCCGCAGCGACCGTCGCCGCCACTTGGCCGCGATGACTGCGAGGAACGGCGCCGCGACAACGGCGACGACGAGCAGCGTCCAGCCGATGACGGTCAGGATCGCCAGCAGCGTCTCCAGCACCGGGTTGGGCGCAGGCGGGTTGGTGCTGTCGACCTGCGCGTTCGGCGGCTCCTCGTTCTGCTGGGGCGTGTCGTCGATCGGAGGCTGCACGTTCGTCTGCGGACGGGAGATCTCCGTCGGCTGCTGCGGCTGCTTCGGCGGGACGGCGCGCGCCGGCGGCGTCGGGTCGACCGTGACCCAGCCGCTCGTGGTCTGGACCTCGATCCACGCCGACGCGTCCGAGCCGAGGAAGGTGACGGGGCCCCGCGCGTCGGCGGGCGCCACGAAGCCCATCACCACGCGGGCCGGGAAGCCGAGCTGCCGGGCCATCAAGGCGGCCGTGACGGCGTACTGCTCCTGGTCCCCCAGCATCGGCACATCGGTCAGAAGCTCGGTGATCCGGTCGGCTCCGTGACCGGAGCGGCTGGCCGGCTCCTTCGTGCCGACGCCGTGGGAGAGGTAGCCGTCGGTCTGCAGCCCCTTCAGCGCGGCGGCGAGTTTGGGACCTGCGCCGGTGACGCCTGCGGTGTACTTCTGCAGGGTGGACTGCAGCTCGTCGGGGATGACCGTTGGGCGCGGCACCGAGTCCGACCCCGGATCCACCTTGGCGAGCTGCGCCGGGCTGAGCTTCGGCGGAGTGACGGAGTCGGCGACGTAGGTGTCGCCGTCGTGCAGGGAGGCCATCACGGCGCCGGTGCCCGTCACGTCGTTGTAGAAGTACGCGCCGGACAGGTTCGTCGCGTGCGGGCCGTAGAACTGGATCTGCTCCAACTGGCCGGAGCCGGGCACCCACGGGCCGCGGTAGCCGCGCACGGTCACCGTCAGCTGGGTCGGCTCGCCCTTCGTGCCGCTCTGGTCGAGCCGGTACGGCAGCCGCACGAACGACCCGGAGGCGCTGGAGACCGCGTCGGTGCCGACCGAGTAGGTGACGCCGTCGTAGGTGTCCAGCGTCGCGATCCTGACGCGCCCGTCGGCGGGCAGGCCGGACACGCTCAGCATGGGCTCGGAGGCCGCGGACGGCTCGAAGTACGACCGGAAGCCGGTCAGCGGGCTCGGATAGGCGCGCGGGTCGAAGGGCTGCTCGACCGCGGTCCGCACCACCTGGCGGTCATTGGCCGGGGGCACGAGCGCCGTGGCTCCGATGCCGACCGCCGCGGCGACCGCGAGCATCACGGCCGCACCCGTCGCCGTCAGCACCGCCGTCGAGCCGCGCTCGCGCCGGGTCTCGACGGTGAGGCCGCTCTGCTCGCGCAGCGTGCGCACCGCGGCGGTCCTCCTGCGCAGCCGCAGCCGGATGTTCCAGACCAGCAGGAGCGCGAACAGGGTGAGCACCTGCCAGAGCGGCGCCGCCGTCACCGCCGAGCCGAACGCGATCCCGGCGATCAGCACCAGGACGGGCGGGACGCCGGCGAGCTCGGGGAACCGCGACCGCAGGGCGATGCTGGTCGTGATCGTCGACGCCAGCAGCACGAGGATGAACGCGGGCACCAGCAGCGCCTCGTACGACCCGACGGGCACCGAGATCGTGACGAGCTGCTTCCAGGAGAGCCAGGTCCCCTGCACCAGGTCGAGGAAGCCCGCCCAGCTCGGGAGCAGGCCGCCGCCGCCCGCCAGGCTCGGCACCGCGAGCTGGACCCCGGTCGCCAGGTAGACGAGGACGATGACGCCGGCCACGACGATGCTGGGCCAGCGGAAGGTCGCGCCGAGCACGCCGATCGCGCCGCCGAGCGCCAGCGTCACCACCAGCATCGTGAGGAAGGCGCCGGACTGGTACACCGGCCAGAACGACCACGCCGCGAGAGCCACCGCCGCCAGCGCGAACGCGGTGTCGAGCGCGGCGGAACGCCAGGGCAGCCGGCCGATCATGTCGCGAGCCGTTTCGCGAGGCTGCGCTGGAGGTCCTCCAGGTAGCCGATGGTCAGCACGCTGAGGTCGGCGACTCGGCGCAGGCTCGGCACCGCTCCCTCGTCGCACACGATGGCGACCACGTCGACACCGAGCGGGAAGTGCGCCGCCGCGGAGCGCAGCTGCGTGGCCGTCACCGTCGAGCCGCAGAGCAGGAAGGCGATGGAGATGCCCGCGGCGTCCTCGCTGGCCACCTGGGCGAGCTCGGGCAGCCGCAGCGCGGACTCCGCTGTCTCCACCCCGGCCAGGTCGTCGAGCAGCCGGCCGCGGCCGACGGTGCTGAGCCGCCGCGCGCTGAACAGCACGCGCTTGGCGAAGTCGGGCGTCTCGGCGCTCGCGACCACGGAGACGGTGCGGGAGTCGAGCATCGCGCGCACGCCGAGTGAGCCGGTGGCGCTGACGGCCAGCTCGAACTCCTCCTCGGTGGCGTAGTCGGCTTCCGACAGGCTGAGCGCGACCAGGAGGTGGCTGCGGCGGGTCTCCTCGAACTGCCGCACCATGTAGCTGCCGGTCTTGGCGGTGCTCTTCCAGTGGATGTTGCGCCGCTCGTCGCCCGGCATGTACTCGCGCAGCGCGTGGAAGGCGACATCGGACTGGGTCAGGTCGCGGGTCGGGGCGCCCTCCAGGTCGCGCACGAAGCCCGTGCTCATGCTGGGGATGGCGATGGTGCGCGGGTGCACGAACAGGTCGAGCGACTCGGCCCACACCATCTCGCGGCGCAGCAGGCCGATGGGGTCGGCGCGCACGGTCCTGACCGGGCCGATCGGCACGATCCCGCGCCTGCTCGTGGGCACCACGAACACGTCGGAGTGCTCCTCGCCGCTCGCGAGGGCCGGCGCTGCGAACTCGGCGAGCCCCGCGCCGACCGGGACCTCCACCCGCACGCCGGGGAGCCGGCGCCGCACCGGGTTGCGGACGGTGACCTCCCCCGGCGCCCGGTCCCCGACGACCACGCGGTTGGTCGGGAGGGCCAGCCCGACGTCGTACGCGATCCGGCCGACCAGGTAGAGCGACGCGATCAGCAGCAGCGCGGCGGCCATCCAGCCTGCCACGACGGCTTCCGTCCAGCCCAGGACGTAGCCCGCCACCAGCGCGAGCACGGTCACGACGAACATCGACCAGCCGAGCGGGGTGATCACCCCGCCGAGGGCTCGCGCGGCCGACGCCACGGCCCGGCCGACGACGGAGCCGGTGCGGACCACCCAGACGATGGCGTCCGCGAGGGCGCCGTCGCGCTCGCCGACGATCCGGGCCCGCGCGTTCGTGAGCTCGACCTGGGTGCGGGTGACGGTGCTGGTCACACGGCGGCCCGATCGCTGGGCGGCGGCACCTCGATGAGGAGCTGGCCGACGACGCTGGAGGCGGTGACACCCTCGAACTCGGCCTCGGGGTCGAGCACCAGGCGGTGCGCGAGCACCGGCTCGGCCAGGGCCTTCACGTCGTCCGGGGTCACGTAGTAGCGGCCGGACGCCGCCGCGAGCGTCTTGGCGGCGCGGACGAGCGCGAGCGCGCCGCGGACGCTGACGCCGAGCCGGATCTCGTCGGCCGAGCGGCTGGCGTCGACCAGCCGGGACACGTAGTCGTTGATGGTCGGGTCCACGTGCACGCCGCGTGCCAGGTCCGCCATCTCGGTGACGGTCTCGGCCGAGATGATCTCGGGGACCACGATGTCGTGCGCCCGGCGCTCGGCGCCCTCCAGGATGCGGAGGGTGGCCTCGTGGTCCGGGTAGCCGATCGACGCCTTCATGAGGAAGCGGTCGAGCTGGGCCTCCGGGAGCCGGTAGGTGCCGGCCTGCTCGATGGGGTTCTGCGTCGCGATCACCATGAACGGCTCGCCGACCGGGTGACGCACACCGTCGACGGTGACCTGCTGCTCCTCCATGACCTCCAGCAGCGCCGACTGGGTCTTCGGCGACGCGCGGTTGATCTCGTCGGCCAGCACGATGTTGGCGAACACCGGACCGCGGTGGAACTCGAACGCGCCGGTGCGCTGGTCGTAGATGTTCACGCCCGTGATGTCGCCGGGCAGCAGGTCGGGGGTGAACTGGACGCGGTTGGTCGTCCCGCGCACGCTCTCGGCCATCGC
The DNA here is from genome assembly GCF_039615055.1 of Microbacterium sp. X-17. Classification (NCBI taxonomy): domain Bacteria; kingdom Bacillati; phylum Actinomycetota; class Actinomycetes; order Micrococcales; family Microbacteriaceae; genus Microbacterium; species Microbacterium sp. X-17. The sequence continues at coordinate 1,568,768 of NZ_JBDHNI010000001.1, read as the reverse complement.
GCGGGCGAGCGAGGTCTTGCCGGTGCCGGGGTAGTCCTCCAGCAGCAGGTGGCCCTCGCTCAGCAGCGCGACCAGGGCGAGGCGGATGACGTGCGACTTGCCGAGGAGCACGCGGTCGATGTTCTGGACGAGGCGGTCGAACACGCCCGAGAACCAGCCGGCCTGCTCGGGGGTCATCGTCATGCTGTCGCCTCTCGTGGGTGTGAGCAGCGCCGCGCCTGCGCGCGGGCCGTCCTCAGTATGCCTGTCGTCGCTCATGGCATGCCTGAGGCTGGGTACGGGGTGGAGTACGTGTCGCCGTTGGCGTAGACCTTCACGGTGAGGGTCGGCTGGCCGCCGCCCTGCGGTGCGACGCAGACCGCGGTCTGCCCGACCGGCGGCATGTCCACCTCGACGCCCGGCACGCAGCTGTAGGTGACCCGGGTGTAGCCAGGGCCCGTGGGCCAGCTCGTCCAGGTGAACGTGTTGGTGGGCTGGTCGAACCGGGCGCCGCCGATCGCGGTGCTGACCGCGACGCCGAGCGCCTTGGTGAAGTTCTCCGCCGAGCAGAGCTGCGTGCCGTCGGGGTAGGTCTCGCAGATCTGGGTGATGCTCAGCGTGAGCGGCACCCCGTAGTGCTGCTGGCTGAGCGCGCCCGCGACGGTGCCGCTGGTGCCGGAGAGCTGCCCGCTGTCGACCACCGTGGCGCCGCTCAGGAGCTGGTAGCTGATGACCGGGCTGGAGCCGCTGCCGGTCTGGTAGTCGACCGAGGCTTGGTAGTCCCACGTGGTCGACGTGCTCGGCGTCGGGCCGGTTACCGTGACGTCCCGCACCGACCCCGGCTGCTGGTGCGTCGTCGCCGGGACGACCGCGCTCGGCGTGCAGCCCTGGCCGTTGTAGGCGTAGACGACGAAGTTGTAGGTCTGGTTGGCCTGGAGCCCGGTGAAGGTGACGTTGCCGCCCTGCGTGTGGATGAACGACCCCGACGTCGGGTCGACGTGCAGCACCGGGTTGCCGGTGTCCACGCCCGTGACGCTGCAGCCGGGCTGCGCCGTGCCCTGGAACACCGCGGCGTAATAGTCGGTGATCGTCTTGCCGTTGGCGCCGAAGACGCTCGGCCACGACAGCGTGGCGCTCGACCCGTCCGCGTTGTTCGGCGTCGCGGTGGGGGCGGTCCCGGTCAGGACCGGCGCGCCGGCGGGCACACCGCTCCCCGCGGTCTGGTTCCAGGTCGTCCTGCCCTGGTAGAAGGCGTTGTGGCTCGCCACCGTGAACCCGATCGCCGCGCCGTTCGCGATCCCCGGGTCCGTGACGTTCAGGGCGTAGCTGCCGTTGTCGGCCGGCCCGACCTGGACGGCGTTGCTGATGCCGCCGACGGTGACGACGTACGAGGTGATCGGGCTGGCGCCGGGCGCGTCGGCCGGCCGGTTCCAGGTGATCCGGAGCCCGTTGTTCAGCGGGGTGGAGCTCACGTTGGCCGGTGCGTTCGGGATGACGTCCGACCAGACCGGCTCGACGTAGTTCGTCGGGTCGGACAGGCCGAGCGCGTTGCGGGCCTGCACGGCGAGCACGACGGCGTTCTGCGGTCCGTTGCCCGGAGTGGTGATCGCGCACACCGTCGTCGTGCACTGCGTGGTGCCGAGGACCGCTCCGGTCGCCGCGCTCGTCATGGTGACCTGGAAGCCGGTGATCGGCGAGTTGTTGAACGCGCCGGGCGTCCAGCTGAGCGTCAGGCTGCGGTCGCCGATCGCCCCGATCTGCACGTTGGAGACCGGCGCCGGGCGGTCCTGGACCGAGACGGTCACCGTCCCCCAGGTGTAGCGGTCCGGGTCGTTCGTCGCGTCGGCGACCTCGTACTGCAGGGTGGTGTCCTGGGGGGCGGCCGTGCTCGACGCCGTGACCTGCAGCACCGCGTTGTCGGCGCTCGGGGTGATGGAGACGCCGTCCGGGAGCGCCCCGCCCAGCCCGCGCACGGCGAGCACGCGCAGCGGCTTGCCCGGGAACGGGTTCGTGGCGGCGTCGTTCGCCAGCACGTCCACCGTCGTCGTCTGCCCGCGCGGGGCGATCACGCGATCCGGCTGGGGGCTCGCCAGCGGGCGCGTCGACGGCACGATGTTGAGGTCGATCCGGCCGGCCTGACCGGCGTTGACGGCGTCCTTGACCCCGATCGAGATCGACGGCGTGCTGCCCTTCTGGACGTCGGCGCCCACCGAGATGGTCAGCTTCTGGCCCGACAGCGACAGCGAGACACCGTTCGGCCGCGGGTTCTGGATCGAGTACTGGAGCTCGCTCTGGTCCTTCGCGTACGGATAGCTGGTCAGCTTGGTCAGGTCGACCGTCTTGGACTGGCCCGGCTCGAAGTCGATGAGCGCGCCCGTGAACACCGGCGGCTGGTTCTCGCGGGGCGTCACGTCGATCGGCAGCACGATGGTCGCCACGTTGCCGTTCGGGTCCGTGGCGCTGTTGCCGTCGGTGACCTGGAACGAGATGCTCGCCGGGCCGAAGTACCGGCTGGTCGAGGTGTACTGGAGGGTGTCGGAGTTGACGACCAGGTCGTCGCCGTTGGCGTGCGTCGCCCGCACGGTCGCGGCGTCGGTCAGCTTCACCTTCCGGCCGCCGATGGCCACGATGTAGTCGTTCAGGTGGATGGTGAGCGTCTTCTCGCTGACCACCGTGAGCTTCGGCGCCCCGCGCTTGAGCTGCGGCAGGGCGTCGTCGTAGCCGGGGACGCGCACGAAGCCGTAGCCGGCGACGGACTCGTCCTCCGGATTGGCGACCTTGAACGGGATGATCTGGCTCTTTGCCGCGATCGTCACGTGCAGGCGCTTGCCTGCGGTCACCGTCGCCGTGCCTCCGTAGCCGGACACGACCGAGAGCTTCAGCGTCGACACCGGCCCGTCGGCGAAGAACACGTTGGAGAGCACGTTCACGTCCACCGTGTCCCTGCCGAGGATGTCGGAGAGCCCGAGCACGGTGTCGGTCACCACCGGCCGCGCGGGCGGCGCGTTCTTGTCGACGGTGACCCGGAGGAACGCCTGGCTGGTGCCGCCCTGCTCGTTCTGGATCGTGTACAGGAACCCGTAGGCGCCCTCCTGCTGCGGCGCGGTCACCACCACGATGTCGCCCTGGATCTTCGCCTTCGCCTTCCCGTCGAGCGAGGTGACCGCCGTCACGCTCAGCGGGCTCCCGTCCGGGTCGGAGTCGTTGGCCAGCACCTGGACGTTGAGGGTCTTGCCCGGCCGGGTGGTGACGTCGTCCTCGACCGCGACCGGGTTGCGGGCGCCCCCGGCGCGGGGCGCGATGCCGATCCGCACGGTCCCGGTCGCGCGCGCGCCGAGCGCGTCGACGACCGCGTAGGTGAAGGTGTCCGTGCCTGCGGCATAGGCGCCGGCCTGGAAGTCCATCCAGTCCGGCCCGGAGGCGACCACGGCGCCCTTCTGCGGGTTGGTCTCCTGACCGATGAACTGCACCGAGTCGCCGTCCGGGTCGATCCCGGAGAGCGGGATCGTGACCCGCACGGTGTCGCCGGCGAGCACCCGGGCGGTGACGGTCTTGGGCACCGGCGGGTTGTTGGTGGCGAGGTCGCGCTCGCGCACCGCGATGTTCACCTCCGCCGTGGCCCACTGCCCGTCCGCGCCGTACACCCGGTAGGCGGCGACGTAGTTGCCCGGCTTGGACGGCGCGAGGTAGCGCAGGTGGTCCCCGCTCGTGAACAGCAGGCCGGCGCCGGCCGGCAGCGGCGTGGCGAGGGTCGGGTCGAGGGTCAGCTTGTCGCCGTCGGGCTGGACGTCGTTGGCGAGCACCGGGACATCCACGGTGTCGTTCACCCGCACCGCGACCGAGTCCGGCACGGCGATCGGCGGCTGGTGCACGGTCAGCGGAGGGAGCTGGACGACGGTGACCGTCCCCTCCGTGTCGGCCAGGCCGTTGCTCAGCCGATAGTGGAAGTCGACGGGCGCGGTGAGCGGGCGGGTCAGCGAGACCCGGAGGGTGCGCTGCTGCAGGACCTGGACCTTGACGCCGGTCGACGGCGCGGGATCGGTCACCCCGGTGACCAGCAGCACGCCGCCGGATGGGTCGATGTCGGTGGACAGCACGTCCACGTCCTGCGTCGACTGCTCGCGGATGAAGGCGGTGTGCGGCACGGCGATCGGGGTCGTGTTCGCCCCGGGCGGCGCCTTCACCTCGATGCGCACCACGCCGGTCGCCGTGATCACGCCGTCCGTCACCGAGTACTCGATGTTGTGGGTGCCGGCCTGGTCGGACGAGAACCGGAAGGTGCCGCCCTGGTAGTCCGGTGTGATCGTCGCGTCCGCCTTGGAGGGCACTGTGCTCAGCCGGACGACGCCGTTGCCGCCGCGGACGTGGTCGAGCGGGCGGACGGTCGTCTCCTGGCCCTGGTACGCCAGGACGGCGAACGGGTCGGCGATGATCGGCACCTGCCCGGGCGACTGCACGGTGACGGCGAGCTGTCCCGTCCCCTCCGCGCGGCCGTCGGAGAGGGTGAGCGCGACGTCCTTGAGGCCGCCGCCCTGACCGTGGTCGGAGTAGGCGACTTGGCCCTGCGGCGTGAAGGTCACCGTGTCGGGCGCGGGCACGGACGCGCCGGCGAGGAAGTACGGGTCGCCGTCGGGGTCGTAGCACTCGTTGAGCGTCGACGTGGTGACCCGGCCGCCGGCCTGCACGACGGCCTTCGCCGGCCGGACGCAGACCGGGGGCGAGTTCTCCTCGGGCGTGCGGACCGTCACCGTCACGTGCGCAGTCGCCGTCCCGCCACGGCCGTCCGAGATCGTGTAGTCGAAGCCGATCGACCCGCTCGCCGTGGCCGGGAGCGTGATCTGCAGGAGCTGATCGGCGTTGGTCAGCTCGATCGTGCCCTGGCTCGCCGGGATGGCGGTGAACGAGTCGATCGTGAGCACGTCGCCGTTCGGGTCGTAGTCGTTGAGCAGCACCGGCAGCGGGGTCACCCGGCCCGGCCGCGCGCCGAACTGGTCGTTCACGGCGACCGGCGGCTGCTCCTGCTTGGCGTACTGCGGCGTGGTGTCCTGCTTGGACTGGTCGACCAGCTCCTGCGTCGTCTTCTTGGCGACCAGGTCGTCCCAGTTGTCGATGCGCGTGTTCCCGCTCTGCACGGCCCACGAGACGCCGGACCTGGCGTCGTTGAGGACCACCCGGTCGCGGTTCACCCGGAACGCCAGCACGGCGCCGGAGGGCACCTGGCTCAGCGTGCTGCGCGTGCCGGCGGACGGCGTCGAGCAGGTGTGCCACGCCGCGCCCGAGTTCCAGGCGGTGTAGGCGCAGCCGCCCACGACCACCGGCGCGGCCGGCGCTCCGGACACGGTGCCGAGCACGCGTTTGGGCGCCGTCCCGTCGAGCGGGACGCGGATCAGGCCGCCTGCGGTCGCGATCCAGATCGCGGTGCCGTCCGACGACGGCGCCTGGATGATCGGATCGGCGTCCTCGCCGAGCGCCGCCGCGAGGTCGATCGTGCGGCCGGACACCCAGAGCGTCTTCTCGTCGGGGTCGAACAGCGCCCACTGGCCGCCGGCCGAGGTGAGCTGGACGTGCGCGCCCGCTCCCCGCGACGGCACCTTCTCCGAGGAGGTGGCGGGCTGCTGCCCGCCGAGGTCGACGCGCACCAGGTTGCGCGTGGCCGGCTGGTAGGCGAACAGCACGCCGAAGGGGTCCATCGCGCCGACCGCCCGGCCGCCCAGGTCCATCGTCGGCGCCGAGCCAGAGTTGAACTGCTCCAGCTGCGACACCGAGGTCAGCCAGAGCTGCCCGGTGGTCTGCGAGAGCATCGCGACGTGGTCCCCCGCCACGGCGACCTGCGGAGACCGCGGCGGCAGCGCCACCGACTTGCCCGCCTGCGCCGTCGCCGGGTCGACGACGGCCGCGGTGTTGGCCTCCTTGTCGAGGAGCAGCACGTTCTGGCCGTCCTGCACGACGTCGAGCGCCTCGCCGGTGCCCGGCACGATCGAGTTGAGCGAGTCGATCTGCGTGTTCGCCCGGCCGAGGGCCTTCTTGGCGTCGCTGGCCACCCACACCGCCGCGTCGTTGAGCTGGAGGTGCTGGGCGCTGTAGCCTCCCGACACCACCGCGAGCGTCGCGACGACCGCCGCGACCACGGTCCCGCTCAGGGCGGTGGCCGCGATCGACTTGTGGGCAAGGAGCCAGGCGCGGATCATGGCGAGTCGGTCCTCTGGACGCACTTCTGCCCGCTCGGCGAGCCGGTCTTGCCGTCGCGGTTCACCGTGATGGTCACGCACACCGTCTGGCCGGGCTTCGCGTCGACGCGGAACTCGGTCGCCCGCTGACTGCTCGGCGGCTGGTCGTCGACCGTGACCTGGTAGCTGTCGCTGCTCTCCAGCCCCGGGTCGGTCCAGGTGAAGACGATGGTGCCCTGGCTGACCCGGCCGCTGAGGTCGCGCACGGTCGGGATGTCGCCGGAGGCGTTCGCGCGCACCAGCACGACCGTCGCCGTGACGGCGAGCACCACGACGAGGACCGCGCACGCGACCAGCGCGCCGATGAGCGCGCGCGAGAGGCGGGCGGGCGGTGCGGGCGGGGCCGTCGGCGAGCTGCCGGCGCTCTCCCGGACGATCGTGGGCGCCCGGGTCGCCCCGACCACTACGGGCGCGGCACGGCGACGGCGCCGCCTGGCCGCGCCGGGGTCGACGGCGAGGACGCCCTTGACGCGCGTGCGCTCCTCCGGGTCGTCGGCGGTGGCCAGCGCCCAGTCGTCCATCGCGACCTCGATCGGCGTCTGCGGGAGCCCGAGCTCGGCCTCCACCGACTGCAGCTCGCGGATCAGCTCCAGCGCGCTGCGCTGACGCGCGGACGGCTTGCGCGCCATCGAGCGCATGAGGATCTGCTCCAGCCGCGGCGGCACGTCCGCGCGTCCGATCGGCTGCGGGCGGCCCTTGGTGATGCGCTGGATCAGCTCGGCGGAGGTGTTCTCCTTGCCAGGCTGCTCGAACGGCGAGCGGCCGGCCAGCAGCGAGTAGATCGTCGCGCCGAGGGACCACACCTCGCTGGCGACGGCGCCGCTGGTCTCGTCGAGGAGCACCTCCGGAGCCGACCACGGGATGGAGAGGCCGATCGCCTCGGTCACATCGGCCTCGCTGAGCGTCGCCGCGATGCCGAAGTCGCTGAGCACCGGGTGGCCGTAGGCGGTGGTGAGGATGTTGGAGGGCTTGATGTCGCGGTGCAGCACCCCCGCGCGGTGCGCCGTCTCGACCGCGCTCGCGATCCGGACGCCGATGCTCAGCACCTCGGGCACCGGCAGCGGGTCGGAGCGGTAGCGCTGGCCGATGGCGGAGGAGCACAGCTCCATCACCAGGTAGGGCCGGCCGTCGGCGGAGACGCTCGCCTGGTACACCGTGAGGATGGAGGGGTGCGTGCTGAGCTGGGCCATCAGGTTGGCCTCGGCCTGGAACATCTGCTTGACCTGGCTGGTGACGACCTCGGCGAGCATCACCTTGACCGCGACCTGACGGCGCGGCATGTTCTGCTCGTAGAGGAACACGTCGGCGAAGCCGCCCGAACCGAGCACCCTGACGTACGAGAAGCCAGGGAGGTTCGGCGGCTGTGAAGGCAAGCGCCGAGCCAAGCAGCTCCTCCCGTCATCGGCCGTTCGCGTTCGCGAGGGCGAAGGCGTTCATCAATTGTAGGCAGCCGTCACAGCGCCTCAGGGGGCTCGGACCCGCTCTGGGGGCATCTCCATTACCCCCAACTCGGGGGCCAAATCAGCCCTCGGCGACCCCCGTGGAGGGGCCATCCGTCAGTGCCGGCGGGCCGCCCTGCGCGGGAATCCCTCGCGGTGCGAACCGCTCTCAGGGGTGGCCAGCACGTCGACCACGACCACGGTCACGTTGTCGCGCCCGCCGTTGCCGAGCGCGGCGTCCATGAGCTGCTGGGCGGCGTCCAGCGGGGAGGCGCCCTCGCCGAGGTAGTACCGGATGCCGTGCTCGGTGAGCTCCTTGGTGAGCCCGTCCGAGCAGACCAGCAGGCGGGAGCCGGCGACGATCGGGAACAGGAAGTAGTCGGGCACCGGGTCCTCGTTGAACCCGACCGCGCGCGTGATCACGTTGCTGTGCGGGTGGACCTCCGCCTCCGCCGGCGTGATCGCCCCGGCGTCGAGCAGCTCCTGCACGATCGAGTGATCGACGGTGAGCTGCTCCAGCGTGCCGTCGCGGAAGCTGTAGACGCGGGAGTCGCCGATGTTGAAGACGAGCCAGTACGGCGACCCGTCCGACAGCGTGAGCGCGATGCCCGTCACGGTGGTGCCGGTGCCGAGATCCGTCTGCCCGACGCCGCGGCCCATGTCGTCCACCGCGTCGCGCAGCGCCTCGGTCAGCGAGGACTCCGTGACGAAGTCGACCCTGACCTTCTCGGCCAGCCGGGTCACGACCGCTGTGCTCGCGAAGTCGCCCGCTGTGTGGCCGCCCATGCCGTCGGCGACCGCGAAGATCGGCGAGCGCGCCAGGAGGCTGTCCTCGTTGACGCTGCGCCGGTAGCCGGTGTCCGACAGCGCCGCCCAGGACAGGCTGATGCGTGCGTCTGCGCCGCCCGGCACGACCACGGTGTGGCGCCGGTTGGTGCGACCGATCTGGGTCACTCGCGTCCTTCTTCTCGACGGTCCGCTTCCGGCAGCGGCCGCGGGGTCCCCGTGGTGCCGCCGGCCGGGACGGCGGTGATCTCGATGATATTACCGTCGCCGATCTCCACAACCGTTCCGGGAAGGACGACCGTGGACTCCCCCGGACGCAGCCGCTCGTCCGCGCCGCCGGGCCGGTGGACACGGGTGCCGTTAGTCGAGCGCAGGTCGGTGACGACCACGGCGTCCCCCGACTGCTCGATGCGCACGTGCGTGGAGGACACCTCCTGCTCGGGCGACTGCACCGCGACGAGGCGCGGCGCGACGCCCGACTCGACCCGCGGGAGCGTCGGCTTGCGGCCGATCAGGATCGGCACGTCCAGCTCGAGGATGTCCCCCGGGACGACCCGGACGGCGAACCGCTGCGGCGGCGGGACGACCTCCGCGCCGCCGGCCGGCGTCGTGATCGCGCCGGGAACCGGCGGCCGGCCGATTCCGGGCGTGTCGCGCAGGTCCGGCCGCTCGGTCGCGGCGCCCGGCTCCTCGATGTCGATCGCGCCAGGCAGCTCGTGCGCGACGGGGACGGGCTGCACGACGGGCGCGGCCTCCGGCGACTCGGCGAGCCCGGCCGTCGCGGGGACGTCCGGCTCGTCGGCGTGCGAGAACAGGCTGGAGCTGCGGTTGCGCGAGCGGATGATCGTCTCGTCCAGCTCGGACTCCGGCACCCCGGCGACGACGTCCTCGGTCGGCTGCGGCCTCCCGCCGGCGGTGCGCTCGACGCGTTCCAGCGGCGTGCTCGACCAGGTCAGCAGCTCGCCGTCCACGACGCCGAGCCCGATGGGCAGGGAGCCGATCGACAGCCGTGCCACCGACCCGGTGGGGAGGTCGTCGCCCCCGATCGCGAGCCCGGTGACGTTGCGGAACTCCGCGAGCACCCAGGGCTGGACGCCGCCCGACCCGAACCGCCGCGCGCCGCCGACCGAGTAGATGTCGAGCGCGGCCGACCCGCGGACCACGGCGGTGACGACGATCTCGCCGGAGGCGTTGGGCTCGCCGAGCTCGGCCACCGCGAACGAGCGAACGCTGTCCGGCCCGGCGAGCGGGAACGCGCCGACGACCGACTCGATCGTGGCGAGGTCCGAGTCGGCCAGCCACCACACCGCGTCCACGATGCTGTCCGCGGCCGTGCTCTCCACGCAGGCGACGAACCGCCGTCCGGCGATCAGCAGCCAGCGCGACGGGCCGGCGGTCGGGGCGTAGCGGGTGAAGCCGGGAGTCACCGCGGTTCCTCCTGGTCGACGATGGACCGGGGCTGCTCCCCGATGCAGGACGTACTGGTCGTACCGATGTTAGACCAGGCGCGATGTCAGACCAGGCGCGATGTCAGACCAGGCGGAACGGGGTGCCGACGCAGCGCACGGCGTCCTCCCCCGTCGCCACCACGTCGCCGACCAGCACCGCCGGGTCGGTGGAGACCATCGCCCGTCCGGCCTCGTTGACCAGCACCGCCGGGCGCCCGGCGCCGAGCATGGCGGGCAGCAGCTCGCGCTCCAGCCGCTTGACGTAGACGTCCACACCGACGACGCCGATCATCCGGCCGTCCCGCTCGACGGGCGAGGTGACCGTGACGATGTAGTCGCACGCGCACAGGTGGTCGACGTACGGTCCGGTGATGTGGGTGCGGTGCGTGGTCTGCGGGATGCTGTACCACTCCAGCGAGCGGAAGTCGCGCAGATAGTCGGAGTACGACCGGGAGGCCAGGTCGAGCCGGCTCGGCTCGGTGGTGGAGCCGAACACCGGGTTCTCCTCCAGCGGCCCGAGCCACCAGGAGAAGTGCAGGTCGTCGCCGCCGGTGAACTCGGGGGCGGCGATGAACCCGGCGCCGACGAGCAGCGGATCGTCCTCCTGCAGCAGCGGGATGACCAGCGCGCCGACCGTCGCGTCGAGCGTCGCAGGCGCGGTCGGGGCCGCGGTGTCCTCTCCGAGGATCGCGTCGCGCCAGCCGGCGAGCGACTCCTGGATGCGCGCGAACAGCGCGCTCACGCGCTCAGCCGCGGCCTCGACGCCCGCGGTCGCTATGACGTCAGCCATCGATCGTCCCTCCCGTCTCGATCCGCGCCTTCGCGGCCAGCAGCCAGCGCGCGACGCCCGTCAGCAGCGCGCTGATCTCGGCCCGGGCGGCGCCGGCGTCGCCCGCCGCGACGGCCGCCGCGATCACGCGGGCGGAGTCCGCCGTCCCCGCGCGCAGTCCGGCGTCGCGCATCCCGAGCCAGAGCAGCGGGCCGAACTCGGCCTGCAACCGGATCTGCTCGCGCACCAGCCGGGTCGACTGGCTGAGCACGGCGAGCTCCAGCAGGAAGCCCCCCGCGTTCCGGCGGGCGGCGGCCGGGCCGGTGAAGTCGGCGGCGTCCAGCCACGCTGACAGCCGCGCGTCGTCGGCGGCGGTCGAGCGCTCGGCCGCGCGATCGGCGCAGCCCGCCGCGATGGCCGTCACGTAGACGGCGAGGTCGCCCAGCTCCACATGCGACAGGCCGCGCAGCCGGGTCGCGAGCAGCGCCTCGTCCCCGTCGCCGGGGTGGACGACGAAGGAGCCGCCGTCCCGTCCGCGTCGGGTCTCGACCAGTCCCGCCTCGCGCAGCATCCCGAGGCCCTCGCGCGCCGTGACCAGGGCGACGCCGAAGCGGCGGGCGAGCTCGGCCTCGCTGGGCAGCCGCTCCCCCGGGGTCAGCACGCCGAGGACGATCGCGTCGGCGAGGCGCCGCGCGACCTGCTCGGCGCGACCCGCGTCGGAGAGCTGCGCGAAGACCGCATCCCGCGCCCCTGGCGCCGGCCGGGTCGTTCCGGCAGCATCGCGAGTGGAGGTGGTCACGCCTCCCACGATAACCCGATCCAATCATTCGATATAGGATGAATAACCGACGGCTCGTGCGATCGACCGTCCGAGCGAAGGAGCGAGCATGGCCGACGGCATCCTCTCCGGCCTGCGCGTCGCCGACTTCTCCCGGGTCCTCGCCGGCCCGTACGCGACGATGACGCTCGCCGACTTCGGCGCCGATGTGGTCAAGATCGAGAGCCCGGTCGGCGACGACACGCGCTCCTGGCGGCCTCCCGTGGACGAGGCGGGCGAGTCCACCTACTTCGGCGCGGTCAACCGCAACAAGCGCTCGGTGGTCTGCGACCTCGGCACGCCGGAGGGTCTCGCCGCCGCGCGCGCCCTCGCGGAGACCGCCGACGTCGTGGTGGAGAACTTCCGCCCGGGGGTGATGGAGCGGTTCGGGCTGGACGAGGACAGCCTCCGTCCCGCCAACCCCGGGCTGATCTACTGCTCGATCACCGGCTTCGGCCGGGCGGAGGGCGCCGGGCTGCCGGGCTACGACCTCCTCGTCCAGGCGGTCGGCGGCCTGATGAGCATCACGGGAGCGCCGGACGGCGAGCCGAGCAAGGTCGGCGTCGCGCTCGTGGACGTGCTCACCGGGCAGAACGCGCTCGCCGGGATCCTGCTCGCCCTGCGCGAGCGGGAGCGCACCGGCCTCGGCTCGCGGGTCGACGTCGACCTGCTCGGCTCCCTGCTCGCCGCTCTCACCAACCAGGCGTCGAGCACGCTCGCCACCGGCCGCTCCCCCGGCCGGCTCGGCAACGCGCACCCGAGCATCGCGCCGTACGAGCTGTTCCGCGCGGCCGACCGGGAGCTCGTGCTCGCGGTGGGCAACGACCGGCAGTTCGCCGCGTTCGCCGCCGCGATCGGCCTCCCGGAGCTCGCGGCCGACTCCCGCTTCGCGACCAACGAGGAGCGCGTGCACCACCGCGCCGCCCTGCGGGCCGTGCTGGAGCCGGTGCTCGCCGCCCGCCCCGCCGCCGAGTGGGTGGCCGTGCTCGGCGCCGCGCGCGTCCCGGCCGGGCTCGTCAACAGCGTCGGCGAGGCGTTCGCGTTCGCGGACTCCCTCGGGCTCGACCCGGTGACGACCACGGCCGACCCCGAGACCGGCCGCGTCTCCCGCCAGCCCGCGACGCCCATCCACCTGAGCACGTCGCCCGCCGTGCACCGCACCCCGCCGCCGCTGCTCGGCGCGCACGACCCCCAGTGGCTGGACGCCGTCCGCCCGTCCACCGAAAGGACCACCCGATGACCACGCAGACGCTCGCCTCCGCCGCTTCCGCACTCGACGAGGCCTTCAGCATCGACCACCTGCTCACCGACGACGAGCTGCGCTGGCGCGACGCCGCCAGGCGCTTCGCGGTCGAGCGGATCGCGCCGGTGATCGAGCAGGACTTCGAGGACAAGCACTTCCGCCGCGAGTTCGTGGCCGAGCTCGGCGCGCTCGGCTTCCTGGGCATGCACCTGAAGGACCCTGGCTGCGCGGGAGCGGGCGCGGTCGCCTACGGCCTGGTCTGCCACGAGCTGGAGGCCGCCGACAGCGGCTGGCGCACCTTCGTCTCGGTGCAGGGCTCGCTCGCCATGAGCGCCATCTCCAAGTTCGGCTCCGAGGAGCAGAAGGCCGAATGGCTGCCGCCGATGGCCCGCGGCGAGCGCATCGGCTGCTTCGCCCTCACCGAGCCGCAGGGCGGCAGCGACCCCGCCGCGATGAGCACCACCGCGCGCCGGGACGGCGACGACTGGGTGATCGACGGCGCCAAGCGCTGGATCGGCCTGGCGGCACTCGCCGACGTCGCGATCGTGTGGGCAGCCACGGAGGACGGCGTGCGCGGCTTTGTGGTGCCGACCTCCACCGGAGGTTTTGCCGCGACTGCGATCGACGGCAAGCTCTCCATGCGCGCGTCGGTGCAGTGCGACATCGTCCTCGACGGCGTGCGCGTCCCCGCCTCCGCGATGCTGCCGGGCGCGCGCGGCCTGTCCGGTCCGTTCTCCTGCCTCAACGAGGCCCGCTACGGGATCGTCTGGGGCGCGATGGGCGCCGCCCGCTCGTGCCTGGAGGTCTCCATCGAGCGCGCGACGACCCGGGAGGTGTTCGGCCGCCCGATCGGCGCGACCCAGCTCATCCAGCAGAAGCTCGCCGACATGCTGGTGGAGTACGAGAAGGGGATGCTGCTCGCCCTGCACCTCGGCCGGCTGAAGGAGGCCGGGCGGCTGACCCCGACGCAGATCAGCGTCGGAAAGCTGAACAGCGTGCGGGAGGCGCTCGCCATCGCGCGGGAGGCCCGCACCATCCTCGGCGGCGACGGCATCACGAGCGAATTCCCGGTGATGCGGCACATGGCCAATCTGGAGTCGGTGCGCACCTACGAGGGGACGGACGAGATCCACACGCTGGTGCTCGGGCGGGCGCTGACCGGGCTGGCGGCGTTCTGATGAGCGACGTCACCGCCGCTGCCGAGGCCGCCGCCGACGCCGCGCTGATCCCGACCACCCGCGAGGAGCGCGCGGCCTGGCTCGACGCCCTCGCCGCCGCACTCGAACGCGACCGGACCGCTCTGGTCGCGCTCGCCGCCGAGGAGACGCACCTCTCCGAGGCCCGCCTCGACGGGGAGGTCACCCGCACCGCCGCGCAGCTCCGCTTCTTCGCGGGCGTGGCGCGGGAGGGCGGCTACCTGGAGGCGACGATCGACTCCCCCGACCCGTCGCTTATCCCGCCGCGGCCCGACCTGCGCCGCATGCTGCGCCCGGTCGGCCCGGTCGCGGTCTACACGTCGTCCAACTTCCCGTTCGCGTTCTCGGTGCTCGGGAACGACACGGCGTCGGCGCTCGCCGCGGGCTGCCCGGTGATCGTGAAGGCGCATCCCGGGCACACGCGGCTGTCCCGCCGCACTGCGGAGTTGGCCGCGTCGGTGCTGCCCGCCGGCTGGTTCGCGCTGGTCGAGGGGATGGAGGCCGGCGTCGAGCTCGTCCAGCATCCCGCCGTGCGCGCCGCGGGCTTCACCGGCTCGGAGCGGGGTGGGCGCGCGCTGTTCGACCTGGCGTCCTCCCGGCCCGACCCGATCCCGTTCTACGGGGAGCTGGGCAGCGTCAACCCCGTCGTCGTGACCCGTGCGGCCGCCCGTGAGCGCGCCGCCGAGATCGGCGCGGGCCTCGTCGGCTCCTTCACGCGCGACGCGGGGCAGTACTGCACCAAGCCCGGCCTGGTGTTCGTGCCCTCGGGCGAGGGCGTGGACGACGCCGTGAGCGCCGCGCTCGGCTCGGCTCCGGCCTCCCGTCAGCTCACCGCGGGGATGAGCGCGGCCTACGCGTCGGCCGTCGAGGCGCTGGGAGGCGACGACGCCGTGACGGTGCTGCTCGGCTGCGACGAGCCGGGGACCTCCACACCCGCGGTCGCTCTCACCGACGCGGCGGCGTTCCTCGCCGCACCGGAGGCGTTCCTGGAGGAGCACTTCGGCCCGGTCACGGTCCTGGTCTCCTACCGCGACGACGAGCTCCGCGCGCTGATCGCAGCGCTGCGCCCGTCGCTCACCGCCACCGTCCACCGCGGCACCGGCGAGGACGTCACCGCCCTCGCCGCCGCGGTCGCCCCGATCGCCGGCCGCCTCCTGTTCGACGGCTGGCCGACCGGCGTCGCGATCGGCTGGGCGCAGCACCACGGCGGCTCCTGGCCGGCGACCACGGCGAGCCTCCACACCTCGGTCGGCGCGACGGCCATCCGCCGCTGGCTGGCGCCGATCGCGTACCAGGACGCGCCGCAGGAGGTCCTGCCTCCCGAGCTCCGCGACAACAACCCGCTCGGCATCCCCCGCCGCGAGTCCTGACCCGCCCCCACCCACCGTAGCGGGGGGGGGGGGGCCGCCCCCGCGCAGGACGCGGGCAGCGGGGGCCCCACCCCCCCGTTGGGTTACGGTGATCGGGGGTGGTGCCCACCCCTGGACGCCCGGGAGCGCGGCCGGCCGTCGGTGCACAGTTCCGACGGCGAGCCGCGCCCGGGTCAGTCGGCCGGGGCCGGCTCCGCGGTGGCCGCGGGCGCGACCGTCCCGCTCCGGTGCGCCCGGAGCAGCTCCGCCACCCGAATGGCGTCGCCCGCCGGCGCGTCCGACGCGCGGTCGGGCCGCGCGAGGAACAGGTACAGCAGTCCGGCGCCCGCGACGATCCCGAGGCCGATGAGCACGATCCAGTCGTTGAACCAGTTGCCCGTGCTCGTCGGCCAGGCCAGCAGCACCATCGCGAAGATCCCGTAGGCCAGCGCCAGGATGTTGACGACCATCCCGCCGCGTCCCAGCGAGAACGGGCCGGCCGGACGCCAGCCCTTCACCCGCTGCCGCAGCGACGCGAGCACAACCGACTGGAACGCCACGTAGATGCCGAGCACCGCGAACGCGGTCACCTGGGTGATCAGGCCGTCCGGCCCGAGGTAGACGATCAGGCTGATCACCACCGGGATGCTGCACGCCACGATCAGCGCGTTCACCGGCACCTTGGTGCGCGGCGACACCCGCGACAGCCAGCGGTGCGCCGGGATCATCCCGTCGCGCGCGAAGGAGAACAGCAGCCGGCTCGCCGCCGCCTGCAGGCTGAGCACGCAGGACAGGAACGCCGTCACCGCGACCACGAGGAAGATCTTCGCGCCGACGTCGCCGAGGGCGGACTGCAGGATCTCCGGGATCGGGTCGACGTCCTTGCCCGCCACGATCTTCGCCAGGTCGGGCGCTGCCAGGATGTAGCCGCCGAACGCGAACAGCGCGGACACGCCGCCGACCAGGATCGTCATCATCATGGCGAGCGGGATGCGCTTGGCCGGGTTCGCGACCTCCTCGGCGACGTCGCCGCACGCCTCGAAGCCGTAGAAGAGGAACAGCCCCGCGAGCGCCGCGCCGAGGAATGCCACCAGGTACGAGCCGTGGCCCTGGACGCCCATCGTGTCGAAGAACACCGAGAACGGGTGCTTGCGCTGGAAGATCAGCAGGTAGAGGCCCACCGCGATCACGCCGATGAGCTCCGCCGACAGCCCGATGCGGGCCACGGTCGCCAGCGTCTTCGTCCCGGTGAAGTTCAGCCCGAGCGCCACGACCAGCAGCAGCACGGTCAGCCCGAGGGTGACCTCCTTGGTGGCGGGGAGGCCGAACAGGCTGGCGAGGAACCCGCTGCCGTACGACGCCACCGCGGTGATGGTCACGATCATCGCCCAGATGTAGACCCAGGCCGCCATCCACGCGTACCGCCGGCCCCACAGCCGACGCGCCCACGGGTAGATGCCGCCGTGGATGGGGTACTGCGAGACCACCTCCCCGAAGACGAGCGACACCAGGAACTGGCCGGCGCCGACGATGACGATCCACCAGATGGAGGGCGGGCCTCCGGTCGCCATCGCGACGGCGAACAGCGAGTAGACGCCGACGAGCGGCGAGAGGTACGTGAATCCGAGAGCGAAGTTGGCCCACAGGGTCATGGACCGGTTGAAGGAGTCCTCGTACCCGAGGACGGCGAGGTGCTCGCCGTCTCCGAGATGGGCCGAGGACGAGGGTTCTGAGGACATCGAATGCCTTCCGGGTCAGCCGCACACGACGATGTGTGTGCCAGGCAGCGTAGCGGAGGGCGAGCCGAATACCTATAGGAACGGATGTTTAAGGGCGGACGGCGTGTCGCGTAGTGTTGCGGTCGATGACCTCCGACCGGCCGGCACCGCGGCTCAGCGCCGCGCTCGTCGCCGTCGCCCTGGTCGTCGCGGTGGTCGGGAGCCTGAGCGCTCCGCTGATCACCTCGGTGGCGACCACCCTGCGCGTGCCGCTCGCGGCGGCGCAGTGGACGCTCGGCTGGCCGCCCGTAACCGGGCTCTCAAGGACGAGAGTGCCGCATGACAAGGCAGACCGAGAGGCGATGAGGCACGTCGCCATCACGGCGCGAGCAACCATGGGGTCGCGTCGATAACGCTAGGAAGTCGCTCGCTTCGCCTTGATTCTCGCCGTGCGAGCAGGTCCCTGATACACCTCGTTCAGGACTTCGTCCATCAGTGCCAGAACTTCGGAAGCGTCGTCGCTTGACGGAACATCACTGATGTCGCCGTGCGCCATGTCGTTGCCCATGTGACGAATCTCGTGAGCGGCTTCGTTCGTGCTCGCCCGAATTAGCGATGCGACAGCCATCGCGTCAATCTTCTGATAAAGGCTGCCTGTGGTGATGCCTTTGTCCTTGGCCGTTGCTTCCACGACAGTGCGCGCCATCAGGATTGCAGCCATGACGGCGTTGATGCTAGCGGCGGAGTGTGCCTCCTTCGCTGCCGCTGCGATGTCGGCAGGCACGTCTTCAAACTCTGGTGACTCTCCCGACGCGGGGTACCACGTCATGATGGTTGCTCGCTCGAAACTCATGCTCGGAAGGCCGGCCGAGGGGTATGTGTCCGACACCCCTAAACTCGCCCTCCCACAGTTGTCGCATATCGCTGTGCCTTGCAGGAGTGACGTCATGACCTGCCCACGCTGTACCGACCTGACGTCCGCCCATTGGACAGTCATATGAGAGTGTCGTTCACAGAAGGGACAGTGCGTGGATGCCATGTGGGACATCATGACAGCCTCGCCCGGCATTCCGCTTGCCCGCTGGCCGCCCGTAGTTTCTTCGAAGGTGACTGATGCCCACGCGCAGCGTCGGCTTCAGCATCGGGAGCGCCCTCGCCGGCCTCCTGCTGGCCGCGGCGACGCCCGCCGGGGCGCTCGTGCCCCCAGCGGGCGGGTACGTCGCGGCGTCGCTGTGGGTGCTGCCGCTCCTCGCAGCCGGCACCCTGATCGTCACGCTGCGCAGGCGCGCCTGATCACTCCCCGATGTACGACATGACGTGCTTGAGGCGCGTGTAGTCCTCGAAGCCGTACATCGACAGGTCCTTGCCGTAGCCGGAGTGCTTGAAGCCGCCGTGCGGCATCTCGGCGACGATCGGGATGTGGGTGTTGATCCACACGCAGCCGAAGTCGAGGCCCTTGGCGAAACGCATCGCGCGGCCGTGGTCCTTCGTCCACACCGAGGAGGCCAGGCCGTAGCGCACGCCGTTGGCCCAGCGCAGCGCCTCCGCCTCGTCGGTGAACTTCTGGACGGTCTGGACCGGCCCGAAGATCTCGTTCTGCACCGCGTCGTCGTCCTGGCGCAGCCCCGACACGATGGTGGCCTCCCAGAAGTAGCCGCGGTCGCCCTGGCGGCGGCCGCCGAGCTCCACGTTCGCGTGCTCGGGCAGCCGGTCCACGAAGCCACTCACCTGGGCGAGCTGGTTCGCGTTGTTCAGCGGGCCGTAGAGGATGCCGTCCTCGCGCGGTGCGCCGGTGCGGGCGTTCTCGCGCGCGTACTGGGCGAGCGCCGCCACGAACTCGTCGTGCACGCCCTCCTGCACCAGCAGGCGCGTCGCCGCCGTGCAGTCCTGGCCGGCGTTGAAGTACCCGGCCGCGACGATCCCCTCGACGGCCTTCTGGATGTCGGCGTCGTCGAATACGATCACCGGCGCCTTGCCGCCCAGCTCCAGGTGCACGCGCTTGAGGTCGTAGGAGGCGGCGCGTGCGACCTCCATGCCCGCACGCACCGAGCCGGTGATCGAGACGAGCTGCGGGGTCGGGTGGTCGATCATGGCGGCTCCCGTGCTGCGGTCGCCGAGCACGACGTTGAGCACGCCGGCCGGCAGGAACTCGCTCGCGACCTCCGCCAGCAGCAGCGTCGACAGCGGGGTGGTGTCGGAGGGCTTCAGCACGGTGGTGTTTCCGGCGGCCAGCGCGGGGGCGAACTTCCAGACCGCCATGTTGAGCGGGTAGTTCCAGGGCGTCACCTGGCCGACGACGCCGATCGGCTCACGGCGGATGAAGGAGGTGTGGTCCGGCATGTACTCGCCCGCCGAGCGCCCCTCCAGGTTGCGGGCGGCTCCCGCGAAGAAACGGATCTGGTCGACGGACAGCAGGATCTCGTCCTCGACCAGCGTGCCGCGCGGCTTGCCGGTGTCCTGCGACTCGGCGTCGGCGAACTCCTCGGCGCGCGCCTCCATCGCGTCGGCGATGCGGAACAGCGCGAGCTGGCGTTCTCCCGGCGTGGTGCTCCCCCACACCTCGAAGGCGGCCTCGGCCGCGCGGTACGCGTCGGCGACGTCCTCCGCCGTCGAGACAGGGGCGGTGGCGTACACGTCCTCGGTCGCGGGGTCGATCAGGGAGATGCTGTCGCTCCCGCGCGCGGCGGTGCGCGCTCCGGCGACGAAGTTGTGCAGTTCGGGTGTGGTGGTCGTGCTCAGCGGTGAACTCATGGCGGGGAGTCTACTGATTTCGTCAGTGAATCGGCCAGTAATGTGCGGATTCGCTTGCTAGACCGCCCCGCCACTGACAGAATCGCTCCATGAGTACCCCTCGGGCAACGAACGGCACGAAGGCTGCGGTCATCGACGACGTCTCCAAAGCGATCATCGAGCAGCTGCAGGTGGACGGCCGGAAGTCCTACGCGGAGATCGGCAAGGCCGTCGGTCTCAGCGAGGCGGCCGTGCGTCAGCGCGTGCAGAAGCTGACCGAGTCGGGTGTGATGCAGATCGTGGCCGTCACCGATCCGATGCAGCTCGGCTTCTACCGCCAGGCGATGATCGGTGTGCGCGTCACCGGCGACACGCTGGTGATCGCGGACAAGCTCGCAGCGATGCCCGCCGTGGACTACGTGGTCCTCACGGCGGGGACGTACGACATCCTCGCGGAGGTCGTGTGCGAGAACGACCTCGACCTCATCACCATGCTCAACTCCGAGATCCGGACCCTCGAGGGAGTGCTCTCCACCGAGACGTTCGTGTACCTCAAACTCCACAAACAGTTCTACAACTGGGGAACGCGATAACAATGACGACAACCGTTGAAACGTTCGGTGAGCCCATCACACCCGATGAGGCGGACCTGCAGGCGAAGGCGCGCGACCACCTCTGGATGCACTTCGCGCGCCAGTCGGTGATGGAGGAGGGCCACGGCGTCCCGATCATCACCCGCGGCCAGGGTCACCACATCTGGGACGACCACGGCAAGCGCTACATCGACGGCCTCTCCGGCCTGTTCGTGGTGAACGCCGGCCACGGCCGCAAGCGCCTCGCCGAGGTGGCCGCGAAGCAGGCCGAGCAGCTCGCCTTCTTCCCGATCTGGTCCTACGCCCACCCGAACGCGATCGAGCTCGCGGACCGCCTCGCGCACTACGCGCCGGGCGACCTCAACCGCGTCTTCTTCTCCACCGGCGGCGGCGAGGCCGTCGAGACCGCCTTCAAGCTGGCCAAGTACTACTGGAAGCTGCAGGGCCGCCCGACCAAGCACAAAGTGCTCTCCCGCGCCGTCGCATACCACGGCACCCCGCAGGGCGCGCTGGCCATCACCGGCATCCCGGCAATGAAGGAGATGTTCGAGCCGCTCACCCCCGGCGGGTTCCGCGTCCCGAACACCAACTTCTACCGCGCGGGCGAGATGGGCGCTCCCACCGACGACGTGGAGGCCTTCGGCGTCTGGGCCGCGAACCGCATCGAGGAGATGATCCAGTTCGAGGGTCCCGAGACCGTCGCCGCGATCTTCCTGGAGCCGGTGCAGAACTCCGGCGGCTGCTTCCCGCCGCCTCCCGGCTATTTCCAGCGGGTGCGCGAGATCTGCGATAAGTACGACGTGCTCATGGTCAGCGACGAGGTCATCTGCGCCTTCGGCCGCATCGGCCACATGTTCGCCTGCGACCAGTACGGCTACGTGCCCGACATGATCACCTGCGCCAAGGGCATGACCTCCGGGTACTCCCCCATCGGCGCCACGATCATCAGCGACCGGATCTACGAGCCTTTCAAGCACGGCAACACGTCGTTCTACCACGGCTACACGTTCGGCGGTCACCCGGTGTCCTCCGCCGTGGCGCTGGAGAACCTGGACATCTTCGAGGAGGAGCGCCTCAACGAGCGCGTCCGCGAGAACTCGCCGCTGTTCCGCGCCGAGCTGGAGAAGCTGCTCGACCTCCCGATCGTCGGCGACGTCCGCGGCGACGGCTACTTCTTCGGCATCGAGCTGGTGAAGGACAAGTCGACCAAGGAGACGTTCAACGACGACGAGTCGGAGCGCCTGCTGCGCGGCTTCCTCTCCAAGGCGCTGTACGACGCGGGCCTCTACTGCCGCGCCGACGACCGTGGCGACCCCGTCGTGCAGCTCGCCCCGCCGCTCACCATCGGCCCGGACGAGTTCGTGGAGATCCGCCAGATCCTGGAGTCGGTGCTCACCGAGGCGAGCAACCACCTGTAAGGCATGCACCACCGGACGAGTCCGCGCACCGCACCACTTGGGCGGGGCGCGGGCTCGTTCTCTTTTTCCGTGACGCAATGAGGAGTGACGTGGACTACCGCAGTGTCGGCTTCTGGTTCGACTCGATCGCCGAGGCCGAGGACGGCTTCCGCCCCCGCCCCGCCCTGGCGGACGACGCCACCGTGGACGTGGCCATCGTCGGCGCCGGCCTCACCGGCCTCTGGACCGCCTACTACCTCCAGGAGCTCGACCCGGGCCTGAACATCCTGCTGCTGGAGCGGGAGGTCGCCGGCTTCGGCGCATCCGGCCGCAACGGCGGCTGGTGCTCGGCGCTGTTCCCGTGGTCGGCCTCCCGGCTCGCGGCGCGCTACGGCCGGGACGCGGCGGTCGCGCAGCGGCAGGCGATGGTGGACACCGTGGCCGAGGTCGGCCGCGTCGCCGCCGCCGAGGACATCGACTGCGACTACCTCCGCGGCGGCACCGTGACGTTCGCCCGCGACCGCGTCCAGCTCGCCGCCGCACGAGCCGAGTTCGCCGAGTCGGAGGAGTTCGGCGTCGACCGGGTGTCCCTCGCGGGGACCGAGACGGTCCAGGCGCGGTACGGGGTCCCGGACGCCGTCGCCGCGACCATCACGCCCGCCTGCGCGCGCGTCCATCCCGCCAAGCTCGTGCGCGGCCTCGCCCGCGCCGTCGAGCGCCGCGGCGCCACGATCGCGGAGGGCACGGAGGTCCTGAGCTGGGCGGACGGCGTCGTGCGCGTGCGCGTCGGCGACGTCGAGCGCACCGTGACGGCGGGCACCGTCGTGAACGCGACCGAGGGCTACGGCTCGCAGCTCCCCCAGGTCGGCCGGAGCGTCCTCCCGCTGTACTCGCTGATGATCGCGACCGAGCCGCTGTCCGACGCGGTGTGGGACCGCATCGGCATCGAGCACGGCCAGACCTTCGCCGACTTCCGGCACCTGATCGTCTACGGCCAGCGCACCGCCGACAACCGGATCGCGTTCGGCGGCCGCGGCGCCCGCTACCACCTGGGCAGCGCCATCCACGCCTCCTACGACCGCTCACCGCGCGTGCGCGACCACCTCGTGCGCACCCTGGGCGAGCTGTTCCCCGCGGTCGCCGGCGTGCGGATCACCCACCACTGGGGTGGCCCGCTCGGCGTGCCGCGCGACTGGCACGCCGCGGTCGGCATCGACCGCGACACGCGGGAGGCCTGGGCCGGCGGCTACGTCGGCGACGGCCTGAGCACGACGAACCTCGCCGGCCGCACCCTCGCCGACCTGATCGCCGGCCGCCGCACCGAGCTCACGGGGCTCCCCTGGGTCGGCCACCGCTCCCCCCGCTGGGAGCCCGAGCCGCTGCGCTTCCTCGGCGCCAACGCGGGCCTGGTCGCGATGGAGGGCGCCGACCTGGAGGAGCGCGCCACAACCCGCCCCTCCCTCATCGCCCGCGCCCTGGCCCCCCTCACCGGCCACTGACCCGAAACGTGACTAATCGCGGAAATCCGCCGCGCGATTTCCGCGATTAGTCACGTTTCGGCGGCGGGTTAGGCGTCCTCGAAGCGGAGGTGGCGGACGCTGCGGCCGTTTCGGCGGACGAGGCGCAGCGCCTCCACGCCGATGCGGATGTGCCGCTCCACGAACTGCGCGGTCACCCCGCGGTCGCTCTCGGCGGTCTTGACGCCCTCCGGGATCATCGGCTGGTCCGAGACCAGCAGCAGCGCGCCGGCGGGGATGTGGTTGGCGAACCCGGCCGCGAAGATCGTCGCCGTCTCCATGTCGACCGCCATGCACCGGGTCTGCCGCAGGTAGGTCTTGAAGGTGTCGTCGTGCTCCCACACCCGCCGGTTCGTCGTGTAGACGGTTCCGGTCCAGTAGTCGTAGCCGGCGTCGCGGATGCTGGTGGAGACACCGCGCTGGAGCTGGAACGCCGGCAGCGCAGGCACCTCCGGCGGCAGGTAGTCGTTCGACGTGCCCTCGCCGCGGATGGCCGCGATCGGCAGCACCAGGTCGCCGAGCTGGTTCTTCTTCTTCACCCCGCCGCACTTGCCGAGGAAGAGCGCCGCCTTCGGGCTCACCGCGCTCAGCAGGTCCATGATGGTCGCCGCGTTCGGGCTGCCCATCCCGAAGTTGATCATCGTGATGCCGTCGGCCGTCGCGTTCGGCATCGAGCGGTCGGTGCCGCGGACCTCGGCGCCGTACCACTCTGCGAACCGGTAGACGTAGTCGCCGAAGTTGGTCAGCAGGATGTGCTCGCCGAACTCCTCCAGCGGCGTGCCGGTGTAGCGGGGCAGCCAGTCCCGCACGATCTCCAGCTTCTCCTTCATCGCTCCCCCTTCACGCGGCCCGAGGGCGTCAGCCTACCGTCGTGCCGAGCAGCGCGCCGATCGCGAACGTGGCCGCCAGGGCCAGCGCGCCGCCGATGACCACGCGCAGCATCGCCTTGCCGCGCGAAGCGCCGCCGATCCAGGCCGCGACGTAGCCGGTGGCCGCCAGCGCGATCAGCACGATCACGAAGGTCAGCGGGATGCGGATGGCTGGCGGCGTCAGGATGGTCAGCAGCGGGAGGATGCCGCCGATCGTGAACGAGATCGCAGACGCGATCGCCGCGTGCCACGGGCTCACCACGTCGTCCTGGTCGATGCCGAGCTCGGCGGACAGGTGCGCGGCAAGCGCGTCGTGCTCGGTGAGCTCGATCGCGACCTGGCGCGCCGTCTCGGGCCTGAGGCCTTTCGCCTCGTACAGCCCGGTCAGCTCGGCCAGCTCCTGCTCCGGCATCTCCTCCAGCTCGCGGCGCTCCTTCGCGATGAGCGCATGCTCGCTGTCGCGCTGGCTGCTCACCGACACGTACTCCCCGAGCGCCATCGAGATCGCGCCGCCGACGAGGGCGGCGAGGCCGGCGGTCAGGATGGCGGGGATGGCAGGAGTGGCGCCCGCAACACCGACGACGACCGCCGCGACGGACACGATGCCGTCGTTGGCGCCGAGGACGCCGGCCCGCAGCCAGTTCAGCCGTTGCGCGATCCCCTCGCGATGGGGTTCGTCGGGGTGCTTTCCGTTCACGGTCTCCGCGGTCATAGCGTCAGCCTAGGAACGTCACGCCCGGGATTCCAGCAAGCGCAGCCGAACCTAACCCCGAGTCGCAACCGACCCCGGCCGACCTAACCCGCGGCCGGCTCGCCCGCGGCAGCCTCGGCGCGCCGCGCATCCCGCAGCCGCCGCTGGACGCGGTACTCGTGGACGGTCAGCCCCACGATGAGGAGGTCGAACACGGTCAGCCCGAGCAGCCCCCAGGAGAAGTGCCTCGCCAGCTCCCAGCTCTGCCAGCCGATGAACACCACCAGGAAGCCAATCATCCACGGGTAGGCCCACAGCTGCTCCTTCAGAACCGCCCAGACGAGCACGACCTTCACGACGCCGTGCAGCAGCAGGTAGACCGCGCCGAACAGTGTCGCCGAGCCGGTGAGGGTGTGGCCGAAGTGGACGATCCAGTTGGAGACCGGGTCGTTCGGGTCCTCGCCGAGCTCGTGCTGCGTGAGGAAGACGACGAGGTCGTTCATCCGCTGCGGCGTCAGGAACAACAGCAGGACGCCGCCGATGAGCTCCAGCACGCCGTCCGCGCCCTTCAGCACCAGGGTGACGCGGAAGAGGACCTCCAGGAACCGCTCCCGGCGGTCGATGGTGCCGTGTTCGGCGTCGCGCTCCGTGCTCATTGCCCCATCGAACCACCGGACCGGAGCGCGCTCATGGCGTTGGCGGCGAGTTTCATGAGAGTAGACTCAGAAATCTTACGTTCGAGAAAGGCTTCCGTGTGACTCCCGTGCTCTCCTCCCTCCTGGACGACGTCCTCCGCCGCAACGCCGGCGAGCCGGAATTCCATCAGGCGGCACGCGAAGTGCTCGGCTCGCTGGGCCCCGTCATCGAGGCCAACCCGCACTACGCCAAGGCCGCCGTGCTGGAGCGGATGACGGAGCCGGAGCGCCAGCTCATCTTCCGCGTGCCGTGGACGGACGACGAGGGGAACATCCGGGTCAACCGCGGCTTCCGGGTGGAGTTCAACTCGGCGCTCGGCCCGTACAAGGGCGGCCTGCGCTTCCACCCGAGCGTCACGCTCGGCACGGTGAAGTTCCTCGGCTTCGAGCAGATCTTCAAGAACGCGCTCACCGGCCTCCCGATCGGCGGCGGCAAGGGCGGCAGCGACTTCGACCCGAAGGGCCGCTCCGACGCCGAGGTGATGCGGTTCTGCCAGTCGTTCATGACCGAGCTGTACCGGCACCTCGGCGAGTACACGGATGTTCCGGCGGGCGACATCGGCGTCGGCGGCCGGGAGATCGGCTACCTGTTCGGCCAGTACAAGCGCATCACCAACCGCTACGAGTCGGGCGTGCTGACCGGCAAGGGCGTCGGCTGGGGCGGCTCGCTGGTCCGCACGGAGGCGACCGGCTTCGGCGCTGTCGTGTTCGCGCAGCGGATGCTCGCCACCCGCGGTCGCTCGTTCGACGGCGCGCGGGTGCTGGTCTCGGGCTCCGGCAACGTCGCGCTCTACGCCATCCAGAAGGTGCACCAGCTCGGCGGCACCGTCGTGGCGTGCTCGGACTCCTCCGGCGTCGTCTACGACCGCGACGGTCTCGATTTCGAGCTGCTCCGCCGGCTCAAGGAGGTGGAGCGCGCCCGCCTGTCCGAGTACGCGGCCCGGCGCGGCCCGTCCGCGGAGTACCGCCCTAACGGGGACATCTGGGCGCTCGCGGCCGAGACCCCGATCGACGTCGCGATCCCCTGCGCCACGCAGAACGAGCTGGACGCGACGGCCGCCGCCACCCTCGCGGGCAACGGCGTCGCTGCCGTGGTCGAGGGCGCGAACATGCCGTGCACCCCGGAGGCCGTCCACGTGCTGCAGGCGGCGGGCGTGCTGTTCGCGCCGGGCAAGGCGGCGAACGCGGGCGGGGTGGCGACCTCCGCCCTGGAGATGCAGCAGAACGCGTCGCGGGACGCCTGGACGTTCGAGTACGCCGAGCAGCGCCTCGACGACATCATGACCGCCATCCACGACAGCTGCGCGGAGACCGCCGAGCGCTACGGCGCCCCGGGAGACTACGTGCTGGGCGCGAACGTCGCCGGGTTCGTCCGGGTCGCGGACGCGATGCTCGCCCTCGGGGTCATCTAGCCCGCGAGACGGCGCATTCTCCGCCGTCTCGGGCCTCCAGCCCCCACTTCGCGCCGTCTCGACGGCTGGTCAGCGCCCGATGCGCTTGCGCAGCCATTCGATGCGCTGCTGGAGCTGCGACACGCTCGCCTGGGCCACCGCCGGGCCGCCGCACACCCGGCGCAGCTCGGCGTGGATGAGGCCGTGCGGCTCCCCCGAGTTCTTCGAGTAGAGGCCGACCAGGCTGTTGAGGAGCTGCCGCTGCTCCTTGAGCGTGCGGTGCAGCGGCGCGGGCGGGTGCCCGTCGGCCGCGGCCGGCCGGGACGAGTGCCGCCGCGCCTGCCGCTGCTGGCGCTGCATCAGGAGGTCGTGCACCTGGTCGGGCTCCAGGATGCCGGGGAGCCCGATGAAGTCGAGCTCCTCGTCCGTGCCCGGCACCGCGAACCCGCCGAACTCGCGCCCGTCGTAGACCACCCGGTCGAAGTTGGCTTCCGATCCGAGCGCCTCGAACGCGAACTGCTCGGTCAGCGCCTCCGACGCGCGGGACTCCTTGTTGGCCTCCGCGACCAGGGCGTCCTCCGGGTTCCAGAGGTCGCCCTCCCCGCCTTCCTGCGACGGCCGGTCGAGCGCGTGGTCGCGCTCCAGCTCCAGCGCGTTGGCGAGCGCCATCAGCGTCGGGACGTTCGGCAGGAACACCGACGCCGTCTCGCCGCGGCGGCGCGCACGCACGAAGCGCCCGATCGCCTGCGCGAAGAACAGCGGGGTGGAGGCGCTGGTCGCGTACACGCCGACCGCCAGCCGCGGCACGTCCACGCCCTCCGACACCATCCGCACCGCGACCATCCACCGCGAGTCGCCAGCGGAGAAGTCGGCGATCCGGTCGCTGGCCTCCTTCTCGTCGGAGAGCACGACCGTGACCGGCTCCCCGCTGATCTGCTGCAGGAGGTCGGCGTAGGCGCGGGCCGCGTAGTGGTCGGTGGCGATCACCAGGCCGCCGGCGTCCGGGATGGAGTTGCGCACCTCGGTGAGGCGGCGGTCCGCCGCGCTCAGCACCGCGGGGATCCACTCCCCGCGCGGGTCGAGCGCCGTGCGCCACGCCTGCGACGTGATGTCCTTGGTGTTGCCCTCGCCGAGCCGCGCCTCCATCTCGTCGCCGGTCTTGGTGCGCCAGCGCATATGCCCGGCGTAGACCATGAAGATCACCGGGCGCACGACGCCGTCGCTGAGTGCGCGGCCGTAGCCGTAGTTGTAATCGGTGACCGAGGTGCGGATGCCCTGCCGGTCGGGCAGGTAGGCGACGAACGGGATCGGCGCGGTGTCGGACCGGAACGGCGTCCCCGTCAGCGACAGTCGCCGGGTGGCCCGCTCGAAGGCGTCGCGGATCCCGTCGCCCCAGCTGAGCGCGTCCCCGCCGTGGTGCACCTCGTCGAGGATGACCAACGTGCGGTAGGACTCGGTGATGTCCTTGTGCAGGCTCGGCCGCATCGCGACCTGCGCGTAGGTGACCGCCGCGCCCTTGTAGTGCCGAGCGTACCGGCCGTCCGCGTTCCGGAAGTCGGGGTCGAGGTGGAGGCCGACCCTGGCCGCGGCCTCCGCCCACTGCCGCTTGAGGTGCTCGGTCGGCGCGACCACGGTCACCCGCTCGACCACGCGCCGCGAGAGCAGCTCGGTCGCGAGCCGCAGCGCGAACGTGGTCTTTCCCGCGCCCGGCGTCGCAGCCGCGAGGAAGTCGCGCGGCTCGTTCACGAAGTAGGCGTCGAGGGCCTCCGCCTGCCAGGCGCGGAGCTTGCCCGCGGTGCCCCAGGCGGCGCGCTCGGGGAACGACGGCGACAGGTGCTCCGCGGCGAAACTGCCCGCACGCGAGCCGACCGAGAGGTCGAGCTCGGCGCCGTCCGCGGGTACGCCAGCGCTCATCCCGGGCTCATCGGGCAAGGCTGCTGCGTTCGTCTCCACTTGGATCGAATCTACCGGAGCCGCCTGACAATCGTCGGCGGGCGTCCCCGCGATGCAGAATGGTGGGATGGTCGAAGCTCAGCATCCGTGGTCCCGCTACGTCGCGCTCGGCGACTCGTTCACCGAGGGGATCGGCGACCCGGAGCCGCTCAGCCCGGGCGGCCACCGCGGCTGGGCCGACCGCGTGGCGGAGGTGCTGAGCAGCAAGACGGACGACTTCGCCTACGCGAACCTGGCCGTCCGCGGCAAACTGATCAAGCAGATCCTGGACGAGCAGGTCGACGCGGCGGTGGCCCTCCGCCCCGACCTCATCACCATCTCGGCCGGCGGCAACGACGTCATCCGCCCCGGCACCGACCCCGACGCGATCGCCGCCCTGTTCGACGAGGCGGTCCGCCGCCTCAGCGCGGACGGCGCCACAGTGGTCGTCTTCACCGGAGTGGACGTGGGCTTCTCCCCGGTCTTCCGCGGCATCCGCGGCAAGGTCGCGATCTACAACGAGAACGTCCGCGCGGTCGCCGCGAAGTACGACGCGATCGTGGCCGACCAGTGGTCCCTCACCGAGATCCAGGACGTCCGCATGTGGGCCCCCGACCGCCTCCACCTCGCCCCGCTCGGCCACCACACGGTCGCCCGCATGGTCCTGGCGGCCCTCAACGTCGACAACGACCTCCAGCCGCTGGAGCCCGAACCGCTGCCGGTACGGACGTGGCGGCAGGCCCGCGCGGAGGACCTGTCCTGGGCGCGCGAGTACCTGGTGCCGTGGGTGCTGCGGCGCATCCGGCACCAGTCGTCGGGGGATCATGTGCTGCCGAAGCGGCCGCAGGCGGGGCCGTTTGTTATCGAGGTTGTGGAGGAGGAGTAGGGCGACGCTACGTGCCGGTGAGACTCACCTGCTTCTCCGCGAGTAGTGCGACGAAAGCCGGCGCGATGTGTTGCGCATAGGCCTCCGTGATGTGAGTGGAGTCGAACTTGACCGGAATCCCATCGGCGAAGGCGGGACATTTGCCGGTCACGCAGAAGAGCGGGATGGTGTCGATGACCTGTCCACCGGTCGCGGCCATCGTCTGTTCGACCGACAGCGCGTATTTCTTCCAGCTCCCAGTCACGGTGGTCACACAGGCAGCCGGGCTGGCGCGAGGCGAATAGCATTCCCGCACATCCTTCTGAGCGGGCGGCGGGGTGAGTAGCACGACCTTTCCGGCTTCACGCGTCACCCTTTCGAGATACCGCTTCAAACCCTCCTGGTGTTCCGCGGCGGTGATCTTCTTGCCTGTGTCGAGATTGATGTCCGCCGCCGGCCCGTTCGCTATGAAGAGCATCTCCGGTTTCATCGCGGCGATGTTCGAGATCGCCAGCTCTTTTCGCCCCGGACAGGCTTTCTCGTAAGCGGGGGTTGGGCTATTCGTGCGGATGTCGACGAACGGACAGCTGTACATTCCGAGCGACGTGACGCGGAGTTGCCCTCCCGATGCCTCGACAATCGCGCGGAACATCGCCACGTACGCTATCGACATCGAATCGCCCACGAGTGCCACGGAGTGAGGGGCGTCGGGGTCACCCCAGGTGCACGCTTCGAGTCCCGGGTAGTGCGGACTCGCACACGCGTGCGTGTACTTCTCGAACTGGTAGCTCTCGACGACGCTGCCCATGCTGGGGTCGAGCTCCGGCCAGCTCTTCGCCGCAAGCGCGGTCCTGATCCCGCTCGAGAGCGAGTCGAGCGCCGCCGCCCGGTCTGCCCCGCCGTCGAGCAGGTTCTCCGCCTGAGGCGACGTGGTCGCCTCCGCCTCTGCGTTGTGGCCCCTGCCCTGCTGGTCCACACTGAACGCGAGGACCAGCATCCCCACCGTGGCGGCTGCCACGGCTGCCAGAGCGATCGTCTTTCCCCGAGAGCGGGGCGCCCACCGCCTCTTCCTCCGCTTCGGCTCCAGCCAGTTCGACCGCCGCACGGTCTCCTCCACGAAGCGATACGACAGCTCGGCCAGTCCGAGGCTCACAACCATCGACGCCGCTGCCGGGATCGGCGTCTTGTCCGCCGGCAGCCCGCGGAACTCCTCGGTGATGAGGATGAGGGCCGGGAAGTGCCATAGGTACAACGAGTAGGAGATGTCGCCCACATGCGAGAGCACGGGATTGGCCAGTGGGTTGAGCCATGAGCGGTGCGGTTGCCAGGGGAAGGCGATGAACACCGCAGTACTGGTGACCGCGACCAGCGCCCACGGCGCCGGGAAGCCCGCGCCGGACGGGGTGATGACGGAGGCCGTGATCATGCCTGCGAGCGAGAGCAACATGATCGCGGGGCGCCACCGCGCCTGCACCCGGTCGAAGAACGGCATGCAGAACGCGACCGTCGAACCGATGGAGAGCTCCCACAGCCGCGCCGGGGTGATGAAGTACGCGGTGGCGCTGTCCGCCTGGGTGAGTTGGAGCGCCAGCAGGAACAGCGCGACAGTGATCGCCAGACTCACCAGCGCGGCCGTGACACGGGGCCGCTGGAGGCGCGCCACGAGCAGCCCCAGCAGCAGGACCGCGACCGGCCAGACCAGGTAGTACTGCTCCTCCAGACTCAGTGACCAATAGTGCTGCAGCGGGGAAGCCTGACCGCCCTGCGCGAAGTAGCCGGTCTGAACGGCGGCGAACCGCCAGTTGGAGACGAAGAACAGCGCGGCGACGCCGTCCCACGCCGTCGACAGGAACCGCCCGGACCCGAACAAGGCGAAGGCTCCGGCGAGGGTCACGACGATGACGCTGACCGATGCCGGAATCAGTCTTCGGATCCGGCGTCGGTAGAACGCGAGGAACCTGATGGTCCCCGACCGCTCGTACTCCCGGTACAGCAGCGACGTCATCAGGAACCCCGAGATGACGAAGAAGATGTCCACTCCGACGAACCCGCCCGCAGGCCACTCGAACGCGTGGTTCAGCACGACGAGCCCGACCGCCAGAGCGCGCAGTCCCTGAAGATCCAACCGCTTCACGGTCGGTGGGGTCGCCGGCCGGGGCATTGTGCCCGTGGCCGATCGGCGGCCACGGGCGATGGCGCGCGAGTGCGGCCGGGTGTCAGACGTCATGAACGGGACCTCAACGTTTGGGTGGGAGAAGCCCAATCACACTAAGTCGACGGTCGGCGTCGACAGCTCACCGGCAGGTCGCTTCACCCGCGTGCACTCGAAGTGCCCGCACGCTCTTCACCCGGTCAGTCGCCCGCGGTGATATTCAAAGCGTGGATTATCCAGGCTTATAAACACTAGGTATAAACGCCATACAGGACCTTACGTCCCCAATCCCCCCGGGTGCGCCAACCGCCACCCGAACCCCGGGTCCGGCACATCCTTCGCCAGCGCCAGCTCCACCGTCTTCGCCGCCCCGTTGACCGTGAAGGTCACCCGCCCGACGACATCCCCCTTGAACCCCGACTGGAGGCGCTGCGTCGTCAGATCGACGGTGACCGGCGTGTTCGACCACACGACGAAGCTCTGGCCGGAGGTCGCCACCACGTTGGAGGCGGCGCCCCACTCGGTCGTGTAGGAGCCGAAGACCTGGCCGGTCGTCGCCGCCGTCACCTCGTGGAAGCCCGCCTGCATGCTCGTCAGGAGCCCGCTCACCCCGGCCCACAGCGTGTCGTGGTCGGCCGCTCCCAGCACCACGCCGAGCACGCGCACCTTCTCCTTACCGACCGGGACCTCCGCCGAGAACAGGAGGCAGAATCCCGCCTCGTCGGTGTTGCCGGTCTTGATGCCGTCCACGCCGTCGACGCCGAGCAGCGAGTTGGTGTTGTCCTGGGCGCCCGCGCCGGGAAGCGTCGCCGACTTCTGCGAGACGATCGCGGAGAGCGCGGGCGAGGCGAGCACGAGCTTGCCGATGCCGATCAGGTCCTTCGTGGTGCTGACGTTGCCCGGGTCGAGGCCGTCCGGGGTGACGACCTTGGTGCCGGTGAAGCCTTTCGACGCGAGCCAGCCGTTCGCCGCCTTGAGGTAGGCGGACGTCGACCCGTAGGCCCAGTTCGCCAGGGAGATCGCGTAGTTGTTGGCCGACGGGAGCAGCATCGCGGTGAGCGCCTGCTTCTCGGTCATCGACGTGCCCGCCTTCACGGGAGCCCAGGAGCCGCCTGCGGCGATGACCTGGTTCCAGATGTCGACGTCCTTCTGGGTGAACGAGATCGTCGGGCCGTCCGCGTTGCCGTCCAGCGGCTTGGCCTGGAGGACGACGAGCGCGGTGATCGTCTTGGTCATGCTCGCGATCGGCATGCTCGCGTCGCTGCCGTGGTACTCCGTCGCGCCGGGATAGTCCGGCGCGGTGATCGCGGCCGACCCGTAGCCGGGCCAGTTCAGCTGCGCCGCGGTCTGGGTGAGGGAGGTCTCGTGCTGGGTGACGGCGGCGGTGGCCGGGATCGGCGTGATGACCGAGCCGAACACGTAGAGCAGGGCGATCAGCAGCACGCCCCCGACACCGAAGACCACGATCCGGCGGCGGCGGTACACCTGCTTGCGGTTCACACGGCGCGGGGGATCGGCGAGGACTTGCTGAGGCACCTTCGGATTCTAGGGGGACGCACTGAGGTGTCCGCTGAGAACGCGCCAGCCGGAGCCGGAACCGACGGCGCGACCGGGACGACCCTCACGCCACCCGCATCGCCCACAGCACCACCGCGCTCGCGGACGCGACGTTCAGCGAGTCCACCCCGTGCAGCATCGGGATGGTGACTACGGTGTCCACGGCCGCCAGCGCCCGCCGGCTGAGCCCGTCGCCCTCCGACCCGAACACCAGCGCGGCACGCTCCGGGGCGCGGGCGGCGTACTCGTCCAGCGGGACCGCGTCGTCCGCCAGCGCGAGCGCCGCGATCTCGAAGCCGGCCTCGTGCAGCAGCGGCGCCACCTCGTCCCACTCCGGGATGCGCGTCCACGGCACCTGGAGGACCGTCCCCATGCTCACGCGCACGCTCCGCCGGTACAGCGGGTCGGCGCAGCGCGGGCTGACCAGCACCGCGTCGGCGCCGAGGCCGGCGACGCTGCGGAAGATCGCGCCGACATTGGTGTGGTCCACGATGTCCTCCAGCACCACGACCCGCCGGGCGCCGGCCAGCAGCGCGCGCGGGTCCGGCAGCTCCGGCCGGTGCATCGCCGCCAGCGCGCCGCGATGGAGGTGGTATCCGGTGAGCTGCTCCAGCAGCGCGGACTCCCCCACGAACACCGGCACGTCGGGATAGTCGGCCAGCAGCGGGGCCACGTCGTCCAGCCACTGCTCCTGCAGCAGCACCGACCGCGGGCGGTGTCCGGCGGCAAGCGCGCGCGTGATCACCTTGGTCGACTCCGCGATGTAGAGGCCGCCCTCCGGCTCGCTCACGCGCCGCAGCGCGACGTCCGTCAGGCGGGAGTAGTCGGCGAGGCCGTCGGCGGTCAGGTCGGTCACACGGAGGATCTGCACCCGTCCAGATTGCCAGTAGCCGGAAACAAACTCGAAAAGCGGCCGGTTTAGACTGCGGGGAGGACCGACCGGGAGGTGTCTGTGACCACGCTGACGAGCGAGCTCTCACCCGAGCTCTCGCGCGGCATCGACGAGGTCGAGGGGCTGCTCGCCGGGCGGACGTTCGCCGTCCTCACCGGCGCCGGCGTGTCGACCGACTCGGGCATCCCGGACTACCGCGGCGAGGGCGCTCCGAAGCGCACGCCGATGACGTTCCAGCAGTTCCTCGCCGACGACCGCTACCGCAAGCGGTACTGGGCCGGCAGTCATGTCGGCTACCGGCGGTTCGCGGCGGCCCATCCGAACGACGGCCACCGCGCTCTCGCGGCACTGGAGGCCGCGGGCGCGGCGAACGGCGTCATCACCCAGAACGTGGACGGCCTCCACAAGCAGGCGGGCAGCCGCCGGGTGGTCGACCTGCACGGCTCGATGGACCGTGTCGTCTGCCTGGTCTGCGGCCAGATCTTCGCGCGCGAGGCGATCACCGCGAGCATCGACGCGGCGAACCCGTGGCTGGAAACCGAGGGCGCCGTGGAGATCGCGCCGGACGGCGACGCGATCGTGACCGACGTCGACTCCTTCGTCATCCCGGACTGCACGGTCTGCGGCGGTCATCTGAAGCCCGACGTGGTCTTCTTCGGCGAGTTCATCCCCGCAGAGAAGTACCGGGAGGCCAGCTCGCTGGTGCGCGCGGCCGACGCGCTCGTCATCGCCGGCTCGTCGCTCGTGGTCAACTCCGGCATCCGGCTCCTGGAGGAGGCGCGCCGCAAGCGTCTCCCGATCGTCATCGTCAACCGCGGCGAGACCAAGGGCGACGCGCGGGCCACCGTTAAGCTGGACGGCGGGACCACGGAGACGCTGGTCGAGTTGGCGCGCCGGCTCGCCTGACCCGCCGCGCGTCCTCGACGAAAGGACGCGCGTGACCTTCATCTCCCTCGTTCGCCACGGCCAGACCGACTGGAACCTGGCCAAGCGCATCCAGGGCTCCAGCGACATCCCGCTCAACGGCACCGGCCGGGCGCAGGCGGAGGCGACGGGACGCGCGCTGTCGGGAGGCCGGTTCGACGCCGTGTACGCGAGCCCGCTCAGCCGGGCGCTCGACACGGCTCGGATCATCGCCGGGCACCTGGGGCTCGGCGAGCCGGGCAGGCTGCCGGCGGTCGCCGAGCGGCAGTACGGCGAGGCGGAGGGGCTGACCGGCGCCGAGATCCTGGAGCGCTGGCCGGAGGGCACGCCCGTCCCCGGACGCGAGACCCGCGAGGAGGTCGTCGAGCGCGCGCTCCCGGCACTGCTGGAGCTGGGCGACGCGCATCCGGGCCAGAACCTGATCGTGGTCAGCCACGGCGGGGTCATCGGCTCGCTGGTGCGGCACGTGACCGACCACGCGCTGCCCGGTCCCGGCGAAGTCATCCCGAACGGGTCCGTGCACCGTTTCCGCTACGACGACGGACGGCTGACGCTCGACCGGTTCAACCTCGGGCCGGAGGACCGCGACCTCTACACGGCGTCGGTGCTCTGAGGGCCGGTGCTCACCCGTCGCCCGCGCCGGGCCGCCCTGGTGGCCGTCGCGGTGAGCACCGTGAGCAGGTGGTCCGCCGACGCCGACCACGTGAACCGTCCGGCCTCCCGCCGCGACGCCGCCGACCGCTGCGCCCACACGCCCGGCTGCTCCAGGTGCCGCACCCGCGCAGCGAGCGCGTCGGCGTCGTCCGCCGGGAAGTACAGCGCCGCCTCACCGCCGATCTCCCGGAAGATCGGGATGTCGCTGACGACGACCGGCGTCCCGAGCGTCATGGACTCCACCAGCGGGATGCCGAAGCCCTCGTCGCGCGACGCCGTCACCAGCGCGGTCGCCCGGGCGAGCGTCTCGGCGTAGTCCTCGTCCGTCGCGCCGTCGTGGAAGACCAGCCGCGCTCCCGGCGCCAGGGCCGCGAGCCGGTCGCGCTCAGCGGGGGTGACCCGGCTCATCAGGTGTAGCTGGTAGTCGGGGAGCTGCGCGGCCGCGCGCACGAGCGTGTCCACGTTCTTGTACGGCATGAACGAACCCATGTAGACGAGCACCTTCGCCTCCGGGGCGGTGCGCGCCAGGCGCTCCTCCGGGAGGGCCGGCATGTCCGCCGCGTTGGGCACGACGTAGACGGGCCGCTTGGTGAGGTGGTGCTCGGCGATGAGGTCCTTGGTCGTCTCCGACACGGTCACGACCGCGTCCGAGCGGTTGAGCAGTATCCGCTGCGGCCACCACGCCAGGTGGTACAGCCGCCAGAGCACGCGGACGAACCCCGGGAGGTCGCGCGGCGGTGTCGGGTGCCGGTAGTAGATCAGGTCGTGCACCGTGAGGATCAAGCGGTAGCGCCGCCCGAAGCTCCCCATCGTCTGCATGGGCGTGAATACGACGTCGGGCTTCAGCTTGTTGACCCGGCGGGCCACCAGCGGCTCCAGTACCGAGGTCGGGGCTGGCGCGAGCTCCCACGGGAGGTCGGGCAGCAGTTCGAGCTGGCGGTGGTCGCTGATCAGCATCGTGACCGCGTGCCGCTGGGCCAGCGCGCCCACGAGTCCCGCGGTGAAGCGGCTGATGCCGTCGTGCCGGCCGATGCGGGTGTAGCGGCAGTCGAAGACGATCCTCACGCGCGGCCTCCACGCTCGGCCAGGAAGTCGGTGATCGCCCGGGCGGCCTCCACCGGCTTCTCGTAGTGGATGAGGTGCCCGACCCCGTCGATCTCCACCAGCCGCGCGTCCGGGAACAGCCCGCGCAGGCGGCGCTCGGCGGCGATCGGCGTGATGTCGTCGTCCACCGCCGCGACCAGCAGCGTCGGCTCCGGGATGCGCGCCGCGAACTCGCTGACGTCGTGCGCGACGGAGGCCCGGAAGGCCTGCAGCACCACGCGCCGGTCGCTGAAGGCCGAGAAGTAGCTGTCGTGCTGGCCGTGGATCCACGCGCGCAGCGGGCGGTCGCGGGTCTTCGCCATCGCCTCGCTCATCACCCGGACGATGATCCGGTTGCGCAGCAGGGCGAAGCCGAGGCGCTCAGGCAGCGCAGCCGCGAGCCAGTAGTAGAAGATCGCGAGGCGCGTCAGCACACCGCGCGGCCCGGCGAGTGCGGGCTGGCCGATCGGATTGACCAGCACGACCGCATCGGGACGCTGTCCCGCGTACTCGGCCGCGTCCTCCGCCAGCGTCGCCGCGACCACGATCGAACCGAACGAGTGCCCCAGCAGCACCACGCGTCCGCGGAGGCCGAGCGCGGCGACG
The DNA here is from genome assembly GCF_039615055.1 of Microbacterium sp. X-17. NCBI lineage: Bacteria > Bacillati > Actinomycetota > Actinomycetes > Micrococcales > Microbacteriaceae > Microbacterium > Microbacterium sp. X-17. The sequence goes on along the minus strand of NZ_JBDHNI010000001.1, from coordinate 1,531,249 downwards.
AACTCGCGCAGCCAGCGCGAGTACCCGGGGATGTCGTGGTCCTGCTCGGTCATCGGGGTCGACTCGCCGAAGCCCGGGAGGTCGGGAGAGATCAGCCGCAGGCCCGCGCCGAGCTGCGCGACCACCGGCTCCAGTCCGTGGTGGTCGCCACGGAAGCCGTGCACGAGAACGAGCGTCGTCGCGGCGTCGGGATCGCCGTAGTCCCAGTAGCGTGTCAGCCCGCCGAGGATCGGGAGCTCGGCGCGGCGGACCGGGACGCGGCCGAGTGCCTCCGCGTACGGAGCGGCGGCGTACCGTGTCGAGGAGGTCATCGTCGTCCAGTCTAGGCCGGGTCCCCGCGGGAACCTGGTGAATGCGGCCGGAGGACTGGACAGCCCACCGCCCGCAGGTCCTAGACTTCTCTGGATGTAATCGCTTGCATGACCCCACCGTGCACGACCCCCGAGCTCGCTGCCCCGATGGCGTGGCCGCTCGAGAAGGAGAACCGTGAGTTTCACCGCGCCCATCACGCTGCCCGGGCTCACCCTCGATCCGCAGTGGTACCGCCGTGCCGTGTTCTACGAGGTCATGGTCCGCTCCTTCGTGGACAGCAACGGCGACGGGTCGGGCGACATCGCTGGCCTCACTTCCAAGCTCGACTACCTGCAGTGGCTGGGCATCGACGCGCTCTGGCTGCCGCCGTTCTTCCAGTCGCCGCTGCGCGACGGCGGCTACGACGTGTCCGACTTCAAGGCGATCCTGCCGGAGTTCGGCACGATCGAGGAGTTCCGCGACCTTGTCACCAAGGCGCACGAGCGCAACATGCGCATCATCATCGACCTCCCGATGAACCACACCTCCGACCAGCACGAGTGGTTCCAGCAGTCCCGCAGCGACCCGGAGGGCCCGTTCGGCGACTTCTACGTCTGGAACGACACCGACGACAAGTGGCCGGACATCCGCATCATCTTCGTCGACACCGAGGACTCCAACTGGGCCTTCGACGAGGCGCGCAGGCAGTTCTACTTCCACCGCTTCTTCTCGCACCAGCCCGACCTCAACTTCGAGAACCCCGCGGTGCACGACGCGATGTTCGACGTCGTCCGGTTCTGGCTCGACCTGGGCGTGGACGGCTTCCGCCTCGACGCGATCCCGTACCTGTACGAGTCGGACGAGGGCAACGGCGAGGGCGAGCCGCCCACCCACGAGTTCATCAAGAAGCTGCGGGTGATGGTCGACCGCGAGTACCCCGGCCGCATGATGATCGCGGAGGCGAACCAGTGGCCCCGCGAGGTCGCGGCCTTCTTCGGCTCGGAGGACGAGCCCGAGTGCCACATGGCGTTCGACTTCCCGGTGATGCCGCGCATCTTCTACGCGCTGCGCAGCCAGCAGGCCTCCGAGCTGATCCGGGTGCTGTCCGAGACGACGGACGTGCCGGAGGGCTCGGCGTGGGGCGTGTTCCTGCGCAACCACGACGAGCTCACCCTGGAGATGGTCAGCGAGGAGTACCGCCAGGCGATGTACGGCTGGTACGCCTACGACCCGCGGATGCGCGCCAACATCGGCATCCGCCGCCGGCTGGCTCCCCTGCTCGACAACTCTCGCGCCGAACTGGAGCTCGCCCACGCGCTGCTGTTCTCGCTGGAGGGCAGCCCGTTCCTCTACTACGGCGACGAGATCGGGATGGGCGACAACATCTGGCTGCCCGACCGCGATAGCTCGCGCACCCCGATGCAGTGGACGCCGGACCGCAACGCCGGGTTCTCGACGGCCGACCCCGGCAAGCTCTTCCTCCCGGTCGTGCAATCGCTCGTGTACCACTACAACCAGGTCAACGTGGAGGCGCAGCTCGCCCAGTCGCGCTCGCTGCTGCACTGGATCCGCAACGTCATCCACGTGCGCAAGGCGCACCCGGTGTTCGGCCTCGGCGACATGCGCGTGCTGCCGACCGACCACGAGTCGGTGCTCGCTTTTGTGCGCACCTACGAGGGCAGCGGCACGCACTTCGGCGACCAGCCGGAGGACGTGCTGTGCGTGTTCTCGTTCGCGCACAATCCGGTGTCGGTGACGCTGGAGGCGCCGGAGTTCGCTGGCCGCGCGCTGTACGACCTGTTCGGCGGCGCGGAGTTCCCGACCGTCGCCGAGGACGGCCGGTTCACGCTGACGCTCGGCACGCAGAACTTCTACTGGCTGCACATCGAGCCGCGGCGGCCGTAGCCGGTTCCGCGGCACGCCCGCCCCATTCCGCAGCGCTGACGGAGGTCGTTCCTACGCTGGCTGCATGAGCACCTGGCATCACGAACTCGGCGTCTTCGATCTGGAGACCACGGGCGTGGATGTCGAATCGGCGCGCATCGTCACCGCCCACGTCGGGCTGCTCGGCGAGAACGGCGAGGTCAAGCACGGGCGGTACTGGCTGCTGGACCCCGAGGTCGAGATCCCGGCGGAGGCCACCGCGGTGCACGGCATCACCACCGAGCTCGCCCGCGAGAAGGGCATGGACGCGGGCGCCGGGGTCGAGGCGATCGTGGACCAGCTCCGCCGCCTGTTCGACCGCGGCATCCCCGTCGTCGCCTACAACGCGCCCTACGACTTCACGCTGCTCGACCGGGAGGCCCGCCGCCACGGCATCGAGCCGCTGCACGCCCCCGGGCCCGTCATCGACCCGCTCGTCATCGACCGCGCCGTGGATCGCTACCGTCCGGGCAAGCGCACGCTCACCGTCACGGCGACGCACTACGGCGTCGAGCTCCTGGCCGCGCACGACGCCGCCGCCGACGCGATCGCCGCCGGCCGCCTCGCCCAGGCGCTCGCGCAGCGGCACGTCGAGGAGCTCGCGGTCGGCGCCGTGGAGCTGCACAGCAAGCAGGTGGACTGGTGCCGCGAGCAGGCGGCCGACTTCCAGGAGTACATGCGGCGCGTCCGCGACCCGGAGTTCACGGCGTCCGGAGCGTGGCCGGTGCACGCCTGGGAGGCGTGACGGGTCCCACCCCGCAGGCTGGGGACTGGCCGGGCGTCCACTGGGTCGCTACTGTCTGAGACATGAGTGACTCCGACCAGAATCCGCAGCCCCTGCCGCCGCAGCAGCCGCAGGCCCCGCAGTACGGCGCCTACCAGCCGCCGGCGCAGCCCGGGTACAACACCATGTCGATCGTGGCCTTCATCCTCGCGTTCTTCGTGAGCATCGTGGGCATCATCCTGGGCTTCGTCGCCCTCTCCCAGATCAAGCGCACCGGCGAGCAGGGCCGCGGCCTCGCCCTCGCGGCTGTCATCATCGGCTTCGTGGAGGTGGCGATCGGCCTCCTGATCTTCATCCTCGTGCTGATCGGCCTCGGCATCGCGGCCTCGAACGGCTACAAGACCTACTGAGGCGTCCGCGCACGCAGAAGGCCCCCGTCGGCGACGGGGGCCTTCTGCGTTGCGGCTTACTTGCCGAAGTTCTTGTAGCGCGTGTTGAACTTCTCGACGCGGCCGGCCGAGTCGAGGATGCGCTGCTTGCCCGTGTAGAACGGGTGCGACTCCGAGGAGATCTCGACGTCGATGACCGGGTAGGTGTTGCCGTCCTCCCACTCGATGGTCTTGTCGCTGCTCACGGTGGAGCGGGTCAGGAAGGTCGCACCCGAGGCCAGGTCGCGGAAAACCACGGGGGCGTAGTCGGGGTGGATGCCAGTCTTCATGAGGACTTCCTTGTTGCGTAGTGTTCGGTCGGTCGTGTCCGCGCGCGAAAGCGTGGGGACGAGAAGCTTTATGGTTCACACCTGCTGCGGGGAACCAGCTATCGAGTTTAGCAGATACCTCAGTCGCCCGTGGCCTGACGCGCCCGGGCGGTGAAGCGGCCCTCGGTCTCGGTGAGCTCCACGTCGACGCCGAAGGTCTCGCTGAGCGACTCGCTCGTCAGCACCTCGGCGATCGGGCCGGCGGCGGTGACGCGGCCGTCCTTCAGGAGCAGGGCGCGGTTGAAGCCGAGCGGGATCTCCTCGACGTGGTGGGTGACCATGACGATCGCGGGCGACTTGGGGTCGCTCGCGTACCCGCCGAGCAGCTGCACGAGCTCCTCACGGCCGCCGAGGTCGAGGCTCGCCGCGGGCTCGTCCAGGAGCAGGATCTCCGGGTCGGTCATCACCGAGCGGGCGATCTGCACGCGCTTCTGCTCGCCGTCGCTCAGGCTGCCGAAGGTGCGCTCGGCGAGGTGGTCGAGGTGCCACTCCGAGAGCACGCGGCGGGCGCGGCGCTCGTCGATGTCCTCGTACAGTTCGTTCCAGCGGCCGGTCACCGCGTAGGCGGCGGTCATCACCACGTCGAGCACGCGCTCGGTGCGCGGGATGCGCCGGGCCAGCGCGGTGGACGCGAAGCCGAGCAGCGGGCGCAGCTCGGACAGGTCGCTGTGGCCGACGGTCTCGCCGAGCACGACGGCCTCCCCCGACGACGGGTGGATGGCCGCGGCGGCGACCTGCAGCATCGTGGTCTTGCCCGCGCCGTTCGGGCCGAGGATGACCCACCGCTCGTCCGGCTCCACCGTCCAGTCGACGTTCTGGAGGACGGGGTTGCCGTCCCGGACTACGGACACGTCGTGAAGACGGAGAACACTGCCTGCCATGCGCTCTAGCCTACCGGCGTCAGGCGGAGGTCACGGACCGGTAGATCGCGCGGGTCTGCTCGGCGATCGCGGTCCAGCTGAACTCGGTCTCGGCGCGCGCGCGGCCCGCCTCGCCCATCCGGGCGGCCCGCTCGGGGTCGGAGGCGACCTCGGTCAGGGCGGCGGCGAGGTCGCGCACGAACGCCTCCGGGTCGGTCGGCGTCCCCGTGCCGTCGTGGAGCTGGTCGATCGGCACCAGCCGGCCCGTCACGCCGTCGACGATGACCTCCGGGATGCCGCCGGTGGCGGTGCCGACGACCGGGAGGCCGCACGCCATCGCCTCCAGGTTCACGATCCCGAGCGGCTCGTAGATCGACGGGCAGACGAACACGGTGGAGGCCGTGAGCGCCGCGCGCAGCTCGTCGTTCGGGAGCAGCCGGTCGATCCAGACGACGCCGTCGCGCTCGGCCTGCAGCCCCTCCACCAGCCCGGTCACCTCGGCGAGGATCTCCGGGGTGTCGGGCGCGCCGGCGCACAGGATGACCTGCACCTCCGGCGGCAGCATCCTGGCCGCGCGCAGCAGGTACGGAAGGCCCTTCTGCCGGGTGATCCGGCCCACGAAGATGACCGCGGGGCGGTCGGGGTCGATGCCGAGCGCCCGCGCCTTGCCCTCGTCGTGCAGCGGGGTCCAGCGCTCCAGGTCGATGCCGTTGTAGACGACGGTGACCTTCTGCGGGTCCAGCGCCGGGTAGGAGGCGAGGATGTCGCGGCGCATGCCGTCGCTCACCGCGATGACCATGTCCGCCGCCTCGAACGCGGTCTTCTCGATCCAGCTCGACACGCGGTAGCCTCCGCCGAGCTGCTCGGCCTTCCACGGCCGCAGCGGCTCCAGGCTGTGCGCGGTGACGACGTGCGGGACGCCGTGCAGCAGCTTGGCGAGGTGGCCGCCCGCGTTGGCGTACCAGGTGTGCGAGTGGACCACGTCCGCTCCGCCGCAGTCCTGCGCCATCTGGAGGTCGACGCCGAGCGTGGTGAGCGAGCCATTGGCCGCCGCCAACTCCGCCGGGACGCGGTACGCGAACGTGTCCGCCTCGTCCCGCGGCTCCCCGAAGCACCGCACGCGGACCTCGGTATCGGTCCTCAGCGCGCGGACCAGCTCGGTCACGTGCACCCCGGCGCCGCCGTAGATGTCCGGCGGGTACTCCTTGGTCAGAAGATCAACGCGCATGACGAGAACGCTAGTACAGCCCCCCGGTTGCCTCTACTGTGGTGCCTATGGCAGCAGGCAAGAAGATCTTCGGCATCGTGCTCGCAGGCGGCGAAGGGAAACGGCTGATGCCGTTGACCGCCGACCGCGCCAAGCCCGCGGTGCCGTTCGGCGGACAGTACCGGCTCATCGACTTCGCCCTGTCCAACCTGATCAACTCCCAGCTGCGCCAGATCGTCGTGCTGACCCAGTACAAGTCGCACAGCCTCGACCGCCACGTCTCGCAGACCTGGCGGCTCGACGGGATGCTCAACTCGTACATCGCGTCCGTGCCGGCCCAGCTGGGGCGCGGCATGCGCGGGTTCTGCGTCTCGGCCGACGCCATCCTGCAGAGCCTCAACCTGCTGCGCGATGAGCGGCCCGACATCGTGGTCGTGGTCGGCGCCGACCACGTCTACCGCATGGACTTCAACCAGATGCTGCAGGCCCACATCGACTCGGGCGCTCCCGCGACGGTCGCGGCGATCCGCCAGCCGATCGCGCTCGCCGACCAGTTCGGCGTGATCGAGGTGGACGCGGACAAGCCGGACCGGATCGCGGCGTTCCGCGAGAAGCCGAAGGACCCGGTGGGCCTGCCGGACTCCCCCGACGAGGTGCTCGCCTCGATGGGCAACTACGTCTTCGACGCGGACGCGCTCATCGACGCGGTGATCCGCGACGGCGACCGGCCCGACTCCAACCACGACATGGGCGGGGACATCATCCCGGACTTCGTGTCGCGCAACGAAGCGGCCGTCTACGACTTCAACAACAACGACGTGCCGGGTTCGACCGACCGCGACCGCTACTACTGGCGCGACGTGGGGACGATCGACTCGTTCTTCGAGGCCCACCAGGACCTCATCTCGGCGCTCCCGGTGTTCAACCTGTACAACGCGGAGTGGCCGATCTTCAGCCAGGTGCTCAACTCGCCGCCGGCGAAGATCGTCCGCGACGGCCGCGGAGCCCTCGGCACCACGATCGACTCGATCGTCTCGCTCGGCTCGGTCATCTCCGGGGCGCACCTGGAGCGCAGCGTGCTCGGCCCGTGGGCCACCGTCGCCTCCGGCGCCAAGGTGATCGACTCGGTCGTGTTCGACCGCGCGCTGATCGAGCCGAACGCGTTCGTCGGCCGGGCCATCCTCGACAAGGACGTGGTCGTGGCGGAGGGCGCGCGGATCGGCGTGGACCCGGAGCGCGACCGCGCCCGCGGCTTCACGGTCACCGAGTCCGGAATCACCGTCGTCGGCAAGGGAGTGCACGTCGTCCCATGACGCACGGACATCCACACGACGGCACCCGTCCCTCGGAGCGTGCCGCCCGCTTCCTCGTCGTCCTCGACGCCGACTCCACCCTGATCCATGACGAGGTGATCGAGCTGCTCGCCGAGGAGGCCGGCTCGCGCACCGAGGTCGCGGAGATCACCGAGCGCGCCATGCGCGGCGAGCTCGACTTCGAGGAGAGCCTGCGCGAGCGGGTCCGGACCCTGGAGGGCCTGCCTGTCTCGGTCTTCGAGCGCGTCGGGGAGCGCATCCGCGTCACCGACGGCGTGCCGGAGCTCATCGCCGGCGTGCAGGCCGCGGGCGGCGAGGTCGGCGTGGTCTCCGGCGGCTTCCACGAGCTGCTCGACCCGCTCGGGGAGCGGCTCGGCCTCGACCACTGGCGGGCCAACCGGCTCGCCGTCGCCGACGGCGTCCTGACCGGCGAGGTGGACGGCCCCGTCGTCGATGCGGCCGCGAAGGCGCAGGCCCTGCTGTTCTGGGCCGCGGAGTCCGGCGTGCACCTGCGTCAGACCGTCGCGATCGGCGACGGCGCCAACGACCTGCGGATGATGGCGGAGGCCGGCCTCGCGGTGGCGTTCAACGCCAAGCCGCGCGTGCGCGAGGAGGCCGACCTCGTGATCGACCGCCAGGACCTGGCGCAGGTGCTGCCGCTGCTCGGCCTCCGCGGCTGAGCCTCGGCCTAGTGGCCCATCCCGAGGCCGCCGTCGACCGGGATGACGGCGCCGGACACATAGCCCGCGTCGTCCCCGGCGACCCAGGTCACCACGCGCGCCACCTCGTTCGGCGAGGCGAAGCGGCCGGCCGGGATGTTGCGCTTGTACTCGGCCTGCTGCGCCTCCGGGAGGGCGGCCGTCATGTCGGTCTCGATGAAGCCGGGGGCGACCACGTTGGCGGTGATCCCGCGGCCGCCGAGCTCGCGCGTGATCGAGCGCGCCATGCCGACGAGGCCGGCCTTGCTGGCGGCGTAGTTGACCTGGCCTGCGGAACCGTACAGGCCCACGACGCTCGAGATGAGCACGATGCGGCCCCAGCGCGCCTTCAGCATGCCCTTGGAGGCGCGCTTGACGACGCGGAACGCGCCGCCCAGGTTGGTCTCCACGACCGAGTCGAACTCCTCGTCGCTCATGCGCATGAGCAGGGTGTCCTTGGTGATGCCGGCGTTCGCCACGACGACCTCGACCGGGCCGAGCTCGGCCTCCACCTGGGTGAAGGCGGCGTCCACGGAGGCCGCGTCGGTGACGTCGGCGCGCACCGTGAGCGCGCCGGCCGGGCCCTCGCCCGAACGCGCCGTCACCGCCACCCTGTGCCCCTGAGCGAGGAACTCCTCGGCGATCGCGTAGCCGATCCCCCGGTTCCCTCCGGTGACGAGCACAGTGCGTGGCGTGGTCATGCAGACGATCCCTTCAATCGAGTTCGGCCCGTGGCGGACCGGTACCAGTTTATGGACGTACTCTGGAGTCAACGCACATGAAGCAGCCACGCCCGTCCATCACCAATCTCCCGCTCTCCCCGGACGAGGAGCGCAAGCGGCGGATGATCAAGTACTCCGTCGCCATGGGGGTCCGTATCGTCTGCCTCATCGTCGCGATCTTCGTCGGCTGGCCGTGGGGTGCGATCCCGCTGATCGGCGCCGTGTTCCTGCCGTACTTCGCTGTGGTGATCGCCAACGTCGGCGCGGAGCCGCATGAAGCGGAAGCACAGCGTCCGGGCAATATCCTGCCGATGGCGCCTCCAGCAGGGGGAGGCCGCCAGGAGTCGGGCGAGCAGCCCACGGACGGGCCGCAGGCGGATACGCACGGCCCGAACGCGCACGAGGAGGATGAGTGATCGGACTGGGCGAACCGGAGGCACTCACCTGCTCCCGCGCCGGCTGCCGTGAGACCGCGTCCTGGCGGATCGAGTGGCGCAACCCGCGCATCCACACCGCCGACCGGGTGAAGGTGTGGCTGGCCTGCGACGAGCACGTGGACTACCTGCGCGACTTCCTCGCGGCGCGGGAGTTCCCGGTCGCTGTCGTGCCCGTCGAGAGGACGACCGCGTGACCGCCGAGCCGTCGACGCCGCAGAAGAAGCCGGTCGGGTGGAGCTTCGCGTTCTCCCGCCGCTGGTTCGGCTACCTGGCGTTCGCGATCGTCTTCGCCATCGCCTGCGGCTTCCTCTCCAACTGGCAGCTCGCGCGCAGCAAGGAGGCCGCGGCCGCCAACGCGCTCATCTCCGCCAACTTCTACTCGCACCCCGTTCCGCTCGACCAGGAGCTGCCGTCGCTGACCGCCTACTCCCCCTCGCAGGAGTGGACGCGCGTCACCGTGACGGGCACCTACGAGAAGGACAAGGAGATCCTGGCGCGCAACCGCCCGTTCAACGGCAGCCCCGGGTTCGAGGTGCTCACCCCGCTGCGGACGGCCGACGGCTCGCTGTTCATCGTGGACCGCGGCTGGGTGCCCACCGGCAACAACACCGACTCCCCCGACCACGTGCCCGCCGCGCCCTCCGGGACCGTGACCGTGATCGCGCGGCTGAAGGCCAGCGAGCCGGCCATCCAGGGCCGCACCGGCGTCGGGATGCAGGTCGGCACCATCCAGCTCTCGGTCGTCAAGCAGAAGCTCGACGGCGCCGACGTCTACACCGGCGCGTACGGGCTGCTCGCGTCGCAGAAGCCGAGCCCCGCGAGCGCGCCGACGCCGACGGTCACCGACCCGCCGACGCAGGACGAGGGGCTGCACTGGTCGTACATGATCCAGTGGATCATCTTCGCCCTGATCGGCTTCTTCGGCCTCGGCTACGCGCTGCGCACCGAGTACCGCAAGCGCAACGAGCACGACCCGGCCGAGCAGGCCCGCGCCGCCGAGCGCGCCCGCCGCCGCGCGCTCAAGCGCAGCGACTCCGACGTGGAGGACGAGCTGCTCGACGCGCGCTGACCCGCGCGGCTACGCCAGGGAGATCAGGTCCAGGTAGTCGCGGTTCCAGTGGTCCTCGACGCCGTCGGGGAGGATGAGGACGCGCTCGGGGTTCAGCGCCTCCACGGCTCCCTCGTCGTGGCTCACGAGCACGACGGCGCCCTCGTAGTGCGCGAGCGCGTCGAGGATCTCCTCGCGGCTGGCCGGGTCGAGGTTGTTCGTCGGCTCGTCCAGCAGCAGCACGTTCGCGCCGGAGACCACGATCATCGCCAGCGCGAGGCGGGTCTTCTCGCCGCCGGAGAGCACGCCGGCCGGCTTGTGCGCGTCGTCGCCGGTGAACAGGAACGAGCCGAGGACTTTCCGGGCCTCGGTCTCGGTGAGCGACGGCGACGACGACACCATGTTCTGCAGCACCGAGCGCTCGACGTCGATCGTCTCGTGCTCCTGCGCGTAGTAGCCGATCCGGAGGCCGTGGCCGGGCTCCACCTGGCCGGTGTCCGGCCGGTCGACGCCCGCGAGCATCCGCAGCAGCGTGGTCTTGCCCGCGCCGTTCAGCCCGAGCACCACCACCTTCGAACCGCGGTCGATCGCGAGGTCCACCGCCGTGAAGATCTCCAGCGAGCCGTAGCTCTTCGACAGGTCGGAGGCCTGCAGCGGCGTCCGTCCGCACGCGGCGGGGGTCGGGAAGCGCAGCTTCGCCACCCGGTCGACCTGACGCACCTCGTCCAGGCCGGCGAGCAGCTTCTCGGCGCGCGCGACCATCTGGTGCGCAGCCGCCGCCTTGGTCGCCTTGGCGCCGAACTTGGCGGCCTGGAGCTGGAGGGCGGACGCCTTCTTCTCGGCGTTGACGCGCTCCTTCTTGCGGCGCTCCTCGTCCGCCGCGCGCTGGCGCTGGTAGTTCTTCCAGCCCATGTTGTAGATGTCGATGACCTGGCGGTTGGCGTCCAGGTAGAAGACGCGGTTGACGGTCTCGCCGACCAGCTCGACGTCGTGCGAGATGACGATGAAGCCGCCGGAGTAGTTCTTGAGGAAGTCCCGCAGCCAGACGATGGAGTCGGCGTCGAGGTGGTTGGTCGGCTCGTCCAGGATCATCGTGCGCGCGTCCGAGAACAGGATGCGCGCCAGCTCGATGCGGCGGCGCTGACCACCCGAGAGGGTCTTCAGCGGCTGGTCGAGGATGCGATCGGGCAGGTTGAGGTTGGAGGCGATGGAGGCCGCCTCGGCCTCGGCGGCGTACCCGCCGTGCATGTGGAACTGCTCCTCCAGCCGGCCGTACTTCTTCATGGCCGCCGCGGAGACCTCCGCGTCGTCGCTCGCCATGTCGTGCGTGGCCTGCTGCATGCCGAGGACGATCGAGCCGAGGCCGCGGGCGTCCAGGATGCGCGTGCGCGCGAGGTCGTCCAGGTTGCCCGAGCGCGGGTCCTGCGGGAGGTAGCCGAGCTCGCCGGAGCGGTCGACCTTGCCGGAGCTCGGCAGCAGGTCGCCGGCGAGCACCTTGGTGAGGGTGGTCTTGCCGGCGCCGTTGCGGCCGACGAGCCCGATCTTGTCGCCGTCGGCCACGCGGAAGCTGACGTCCTCCATCAGCAGGCGGGCGCCGACGCGCAGTTCGAGGTCGTGCACGGCGAGCACAGTGGTGGTCCTAACGTTCGGTGGTCAGACAGAAGTCCCGGCACTCACGTGCCGGGACCTCATCGTCGGAAATCAGATGGCGAAGCCGAGGGCGCGCATCATGTCGCGGCCGTCGTCGGTGATCCGCTCCGGACCCCACGGCGGCATCCACACCCAGTTGATGCGGAACGCCTCCACGATGCCGTCCAGGCTCTCGGCGGTCTGCTCTTCGAGCACGTCGGTGAGCGGGCAACCGGCGCTCGTGAGGGTCATGGAGATGATGAGGGCGTTGTTCTCCTCATCCCAGGCCAGGTCGTAGATGAGGCCCAGGTCGACGACATTGATCCCGAGCTCGGGGTCCATGACGTTCTTGAGCGCCTCTTCGACCTGGTCGAAGAGCGCGGGGCTCAGCGTTTCGGGCATGGTCGGATTCTACGCTTCGGCCAGGTCGACGGCGTCGGCCTTGGCGGGCTCGGGGGCGTCCACGAAGCGGTCGTAGCCCTCCTCCTCCAGGCGCTCGGCGAGCTCGGGGCCGCCCTCCTCGGCCACCCGGCCGGCGACGAAGACGTGTACGAAGTCGGGCTTGATGTAGCGGAGGATGCGCGTGTAGTGCGTGATCAGCATGATGCCGAGGCCGGTGTTGGCCTTGGCGCGGTTCACGCCCTCCGACACGACCTTGAGCGCATCGACGTCGAGGCCGGAGTCGGTCTCGTCCAGCACCGCGAACTTCGGCTTGAGGAGTTCGAGCTGCAGGATCTCGTTGCGCTTCTTCTCGCCGCCCGAGAAGCCCTCGTTGACGTTGCGCTCGGCGAAGGAGGAGTCCATGCGGAGCTGCCCCATCGTCTCGCGGACGTCCTTCACCCAGGTGCGAATGGCAGGAGCCTGGCCGTCGATCGCGGTCTTGGCGGTGCGGAGGAAGTTGGTGTTGGTCACACCGGGGATCTCCACCGGGTACTGCATGGCGAGGAACAGGCCCGCGCGGGCGCGCTCGTCGACAGTCATCGCGAGGACGTCCTCGCCGTCGAGCGTGATGGTGCCGGAGGTGACCGTGTACTTCGGGTGGCCGGCGATCGTGTACGCCAGGGTGGACTTGCCCGAGCCGTTGGGGCCCATGATGGCGTGGATCTCACCCTCGCGGATGGTCAGGTCGACACCGTTGAGGATGGGCTTGGTGCCCTGGTCCGTCTCGACGGTGACGTGCAGGTCGCGGATCTCGAGGACTGACATGTGCTTACTGAATCTCTTTCGTGACGGTCGGGTCGATGTAGACGTCTCCGTCGATGACCTCGACCTGGAAGACGGGGACCGGCTCGTAGGCCGGGAGGTTGAGCGGCTTGCCGGTGATGAGCGAGAACTGGGAGCCGTGCGCCCAGCACTCCAGCGTCTCGCCCTCGATGAAGCCCTCGGCGAGGGAGATCTCGCCGTGCGTGCAGGTATCGCCGATGGCGTGGATGTCGCCGGCCGAGTCCTTGACGACCGCGATCGGCACGCCGTCGACCACCACGCGGGTGGCCTGGTTCTCGACCAGCTCGGCCGCCGAGGCGACGCGGGTGCCCGCCATCAGCTCGCCGCCGTGACGGAGACGGCGAGCTCGGCCTCGATCGCGGCCTGCAGGCGCTCCTGGAGCGCGGGCGAGCCGATCTGCTGGACGATCTCGAACAGGAAGCCGCGGACGACCAGGCGACGGGCCTCGTCCTCCGGGATGCCGCGCGACTGCAGGTAGAAGAGCTGCTCGTCGTCGAAGCGTCCCGTGGCGCTGGCGTGGCCGGCGCCGACGATGTCGCCGGTCTCGATCTCCAGGTTCGGCACCGAGTCGGCGCGGGCGCCGTCGGTGAGCACGAGGTTGCGGTTCTGCTCGTAGGTGTCGGTTCCGACGGCCTTCGGGCCGATCAGCACGTCGCCGATCCACACCGTGCGCGCGCCCTCGCCCTGCAGCGCGCCCTTGTAGGTGACGCGGCTGCGGGTCTCGGGACCGTCGTGGTGCACGTAGACCTGCTGCTCCAGGTGCTGGGAGGCGTCGGCGAAGTAGGCTCCGAGCAGCTCGGCGTCGGCCCGCGCGCCGGCGAGGTGCGCCGACGGGTTGAGCCGGACCACGCCGCCGCCGAGCGTGACGACGACGTGCTTGATGCGCGCGCCCTCGGCCAGCTCGGCGAAGTGCGCCGCGACGTGCAGCGCGTCGTCGTCCCACTCCTGCACCGACACGACCGTGAGATTCGCGTTCGCGCCGAGCAGGAACTCGACGTTCTCGGTCAGGTGTGCCGCGCCGCTGTTCTGCAGGATCAGCGTGGCGTGGGCGCCGGGGGCGACCTCCACCACGGTGTGCGCCGCGCGGGCGGAGCCGCCGAGCGCCGAGCGAGTGAGGGTGGCCTCCTTGACGTCGTCGCCCGTGATGGAGACGAGCAGCGCCTGCTCGAAGTTCGTCCAGGCGTTCGCCGAGGCGCGGTCCTCCGGGATGCCGGCGGCGCCCACCCGGGCGTCGTCGCGGGCGACCCACTCGGCCGTCACGCCGGGAGCGGGGGTCAGGTCGACGACGTACGGCGCGCCGTCCAGCTCACCCGAGATGAGCTCGGCGAGGCGGGCGACCGGCGTGTGCTTCCACATGACCTCGCGGCCGGTCACGTCCGGGAAGTCGGCGACCTGGGTGGAGGTGAACCGCTCGGAGCGGGTCTGGACCGGGACGGGCGCGCGCAGGTGCCGCGGCGCCGGCGCTGGGGTGTCCTGGGTCTGCGTCGGGGTGGTGGGGGTCGTCATATCAGCCGACAGAGCCTTCCATGCCCATCTCGATGAGCTTGTTGAGTTCGAGTGCGTATTCCATCGGGAGCTCGCGAGCGATCGGCTCGATGAAGCCGCGGACGATCATCGCCATGGCCTCGTCCTCCGGGAGCCCCCGGGACATCAGGTAGAACAGCTGCTCCTCGCTCACGCGCGAGACCGTGGCCTCGTGGCCGAGCTGCACGTCGTCCACCCGGATGTCGATCGCCGGGTAGGTGTCGGAGCGCGAGATGGTGTCGACCAGCAGCGCGTCGCAGCGCACCGTGTTGGCGGCGTGGTGGGCGTTGGCGTCCACCCGCACCTCGCCGCGGTAGCCTGCGCGGCCGCCGCCGCGGGCGATCGACTTGGAGACGATCGAGGACTGCGTGTACGGCGCCATGTGGATCATCTTCGCGCCGGCGTCCTGGTGCTGGCCCGGGCCGGCGAAGGCGACGGAGAGCGTCTCGCCCTTGGCGTGCTCGCCCATCAGGTAGATCGACGGGTACTTCATCGTCACCTTGGAGCCGATGTTGCCGTCGATCCACTCCATCGTCGCGCCCTCGGCGGCTGTGGCGCGCTTGGTGACGAGGTTGTAGACGTTGTTCGACCAGTTCTGGATGGTCGTGTAGCGCACGCGGGCGTTCTTCTTGACGATGATCTCGACCACGGCGGAGTGCAGCGAGTCGGACTTGTAGATCGGGGCCGTGCAGCCCTCGATGTAGTGCACGTAGCTGCCCTCGTCGGCGATGATCAGCGTGCGCTCGAACTGGCCCATGTTCTCGGTGTTGATCCGGAAGTAGGCCTGCAGCGGGATCTCGACGTGGACGCCCTTGGGGACGTACACGAACGAGCCGCCGGACCAGACGGCCGTGTTGAGCGCGGCGAACTTGTTGTCGCCGGCCGGGATGACGGTGCCGAAGTACTCCTCGAAGATCTCGGGGTGCTCGCGCAGCGCGGTGTCGGTGTCAAGGAAGATGACGCCCTGCTCCTCCAGGTCCTCGCGGATCTGGTGGTAGACGACCTCGGACTCGTACTGGGCGGCGACCCCGGCGACGAGGCGCTGGCGCTCCGCCTCGGGGATGCCGAGCTTCTCGTAGGTGTTGCGGATGTCCTCCGGCAGGTCCTCCCAGCTCTGGGCCTGCTTCTCGGTGGAGCGGACGAAGTACTTGATGTTGTCGAAGTCGATCTCGGAGAGATCGGCGCCCCAGGTGGGCATCGGCTTGCGCTCGAAGAGCTGGAGGGCCTTGAGGCGGCGCTGCAGCATCCACTCCGGCTCGTTCTTGAGAGCGGAGATGTCCTTGACCACCTCCGGTCCGAGCCCGCGACGCGCGGAAGCGCCTGCCGCATCGGAGTCCGCCCAGCCGAACTCGTACTGCCCGAGGCTCGCGAGTTCCGGTCGGTCGATCAGGATGTCTGACATATCTACCTCTGTTTCCTTCCACTCTCAACCGGATATCAGTCCGGCTCATTCCCCTCGCGGCGCGTGTCTGCCCTGCGCCGAGAGCGTCCTGATTGTGCGGGTGGCTGTGCTGCGACCAGCGCAGCACGTACCTAGACTGATCGAGGACAGGGGCGGCAGTGCCCCGGCCGCAGGCGAGGAAACGCTTGCGGGCACGCGCACTTTCACGCGCGTTTCTCGAACCCACCAATTCTACAGGTGCGGAGCGGTAATAGTAGAGACGCGCCTGCACGTTGGCCGAGTATCGAACAGATCTGAGGAACCCAGGAACTATGAAGCGCATCATCGCGTGGCTGCCCGACCGTGTCGAACGGCGCACCAGGGTCGTCGCCTGGCTGTACCTCGCGGCTCAGGTCCTGCTGGTCACCACGGGCGGAGCGGTGCGGCTCACGGGGAGCGGGCTCGGCTGCCCGACCTGGCCCAAGTGCACGGCGGACTCGATCGTGAACACGCCGGAGATGGGCATTCACGGCGTCATCGAGTTCGGCAACCGGATGCTCGGCGGCGTGCTCGCGATCCTCGCGATCCTCGCCTTCCTGATGGTGGTCAAGCTCCTCCGCACGCGGCGCGACCTGTTCTGGCTCGCCTTCGCCGCGGGCCTCGGCGTGCCGTTCCAGGCCGTCCTCGGCGGGATCACGGTGCTCATCAAGCTCACCTGGTGGGTCGTCGGCCTGCACTTCATCACCTCCATCGTGCTGGTCGCGCTCACGACGGTTTTCCTCGTCCGGGTGTACGCCGTGCCCGGCCCGCGCGTCCGCGCCGTCCCCGGCTGGTACGCGGTCACCGCCTACGTCACGAGCGTGTTCGTCGGCATCACGATCGTCCTCGGAATCGTCACGACCGGCACCGGCCCGCACGCGGGCGACCCGAACACGCCGCGCACCGGCCTGAACCCGGAGCTGATCGAGCACGTCCACTCGTTCCCGGCGTACGCGACCTTCGCCCTGACGCTCGTCCTGGTGGTCGGCGCCTGGCGGATCACCGCGACGCCCGTGCACCGCCTGACGCTCCTGCTGCTCGGGGTGGAGCTCGTGCAGATCGCCGTGGGGCTGATCCAGTCCAACACCGGCCTGCCCGGGATCCTCGTCGGCATCCACATGACCCTGGCGGCAACGCTCGCTTCGGTGATGACCGCGGTGGTCATGTCGCTCACGGCCGCCCGGCGGCCCGAGCCGGTCGAGACCGGCTCAGCGGCGGACGTCGTCGCGGCGTAGCACGCCGGTCAGCGCCTCCCGCTGCTCGTCGCGGAAGTCCACGGCGTGCGGCTGCGCGCCGGCGAAGTCGAAGCCGACCGCGTCGGCCAGTCTCCTACTGGCGTCGTTACCCGGCAGGTACTCCCAGCGCAGCTGGTCGAGGCCGAAGCCGTCCGGCGACAGCGCGTAGTCGCAGACGGCCGTCAGCGCCTCGGTCATCACTCCCCTGCGCCGCGCAGACGGCGTCAGCCAGCAGCCGAGGGAGGCCGATCCCGCCGCCTCGTCCCTGCGCACCTCCACGGCGCCGACGAGCGGGGCGTTATCGCCCTCCCGGATCGCCCACACCGTGAACCGGCCGCTGGCCAGCCCGTGCGGGCAGTAGGAGCGCACGAAGAACTCGGCGTTCTCGATCGTGTACGGCTCCGGCAGCGGCACCCAGCGCAGCAGCTCGGGATCGCGGCACGCCTCCAGGACGGCGGGGATGTCGCTCTCCCGCGGCGCATCGAGGACGAGCCGTTCCGTCCTCAGCGCCTGCACGCTCAAAACGCTAGCAGCGCCACCCACATTCGTCACGAATGGCGTGAAAGTGGCGCCGATTCGCGCCATTCGGCACGAATCGCCAGTGGGTCAGAACCAGAGCAGCGGGTCGATCGCGACGGCGAGGAAAATGAGCGTCAGGTAGGCGATGGAGCCGTGGAACACGCGCATCGGCGAGACATGCTCGTGGCGGATCGCCAGGTTGTAGAGCCGGTGCGACTCGTAGAGGAACCAGCCGCCGGCGCCCAGGGCGACGACGGTGTAGACCAGCCCCATGTGCGCGACCGGGATCAGCAGCAGCGAGCACGCGACCATCGCCCACGCGTACAGGATGACCTGGAGGCCCACGACCGTGCGGCCGCGGACGACGGCGAGCATCGGCACGCCGGCCTCCTTGTAGTCCTCGCGGTACTTCATCGACAGCGGCCAGTAGTGCGGCGGCGTCCAGAGGAAGATGATCCCGAACAGGATGACCGGCGCCCAGGCCAGCGAGCCGGTGACCGCGGCCCAGCCGATGAGCACGGGCATGCAGCCGGCGACGCCGCCCCAGACGATGTTCTGGGCGGTGCGGCGCTTGAGGATGAGCGTGTAGAAGACGACGTACAGCAGGATCGCGCCGACCGACAGCGCCGCCGCCAGCCAGTTCGTGAAGAAGCCGAGCACCAGCACGGAGGCGATGCCGAGCACCCACGCGAAAACGAGGGCCTCGCGGTCGCTCAGCTCGCCGGTGACCAGGGGCCGGCGCTTGGTGCGGCGCATCACGCGGTCGATGTCGCGGTCGATGTAGCAGTTGAACGCGCCGGCGGAGCCCGCCGACATGTAGCCGCCGACCACCGTGGCCAGCACGAGCCAGAGGTTCGGGATGCCGTGCGCGGCGAGGATCATCGTGGGGACGGTCGTGACCAGCAGCAGCTCGACCACGCGCGGCTTGGTGAGGGCGAGGTACGCCTTGGCCTTGCGCGCGACACCGATGCGGGCCGCCGGTTCGACACGGCTCTCTACAGCGACGTCCATTGCTCCTCGGTATTACTGGGATCGTGCGGCCGCGGGACGCCGGTCTCACGAGGTGTCCCGGCGACTGTGCGGATTGTTACAGACCGCGACCAGTCTACGACACCGGTGCAGTTCCGCAGTCTTCCGCGGCGGGCCGCCGCGTGGTAGCGCACAGACCTGCGGGAACACCCCAGGTTTCGTGCGTGTTACCTATACTTGGAGATGCTCGCCAGCCGGGACCCCTTTCCCTCGAAGCCTGTTTGTAGGACTGTGACGGAAGACGTGACCGGCGCCGATGACGTCCACGGCGCGCACTACCTCAACCGGTGCGGGTTACACGACGACCCCACCACCTCTAGGAAGGGTCAGTTTTCACGTGGCAGCTCTGCAGTGGGATCCCATTGACAACAAGGCAGTAGACACGGTCCGCGTCCTCGCGGCCGACGCGGTGGAGAAGGTGGGCAACGGGCATCCCGGCACCGCGATGAGCCTCGCCCCCGCCGCGTACCTGCTCTTCCAGAAGGTCATGCGCCGCGATCCTCACGACGAGCACTGGCTCGGCCGCGACCGCTTCATCCTGTCCGCAGGCCACAGCTCGCTGACCCAGTACATCCAGCTCTACCTCGGCGGCTACGGCCTCGAGCTCGACGACCTCAAGGCGCTCCGCACCTGGGGCTCGCTCACCCCGGGCCACCCCGAGTACCGCCACACCAAGGGCGTCGAGATCACCACCGGCCCGCTCGGCCAGGGCATCTCCTCCTCGGTCGGCTTCGCCTACGCGCAGCGCTTCGAGCGCGGCCTGTTCGACCCGGAGGCCGAGGCGGGCACGAGCCCGTTCGACCACTTCGTCTACGTCATCGCGAGCGACGGCGACCTGGAGGAGGGCATCAGCTCGGAGGCGTCCAGCCTCGCCGGCCACCAGCAGCTCGGCAACCTGATCGCCATCTACGACGCCAACCAGATCTCGATCGAGGACGACACCAACATCGCCTTCACCGAGGACGTCAAGGCGCGCTACGAGGCCTACCACTGGCACGTCCAGGTGGTCGACTGGAAGAAGACCGGCGTCTACGAGGAGGACGTGCAGGAGCTGCACCAGGCCATCGTCAACGCGCAGGAGGTCACCGACAAGCCGTCCCTGATCGTCCTCAAGACGATCATCGGCTGGCCGGCCCCCAAGAAGCAGAACACCGGCAAGATCCACGGGTCCGCCCTGGGCGCCGACGAGCTGCGCGCGGTCAAGGAGGTGCTCGGCTTCGACCCCGACCAGACCTTCGAGGTCGCCGAGGACGTCATCGACCACACCCGCAAGGCCGTCGAGCGCGGCGCGGAGGAGCACGCCGAGTGGCAGAAGGGCTTCGACGCCTGGGCCGCCGCCAACCCGGAGCGCAAGGAGCTCCTCGACCGCCTGCTCTCCGGCGACGTGCCCGCGGGCTTCGAGGAGGCCCTCCCGGTGTTCGAGGCCGGCAAGGACGTCTCGACCCGGGCCGCGAGCGGCAAGGTCATCAACGCCATCGCCGGCGTCATGCCCGAGCTGTGGGGCGGCTCGGCCGACCTCGCCGAGTCCAACAACACCACCATCGAGGGCGCAGCGTCGTTCGTGCCCACCGTGCACTCCACGCACGAGTGGACGGGCAACCCGTACGGCCGCGTGCTGCACTTCGGCATCCGCGAGCACGCCATGGCCGCGATCCTCAACGGCATCGTGCTGCACGGCCCGACCCGGCCGTTCGGCGGCACGTTCCTGATCTTCAGCGACTACCAGCGCCCGGCGATCCGCCTGGCCGCGCTCATGCAGGTGCCGTCGATCTTCGTCTGGACGCACGACTCCGTCGCCCTCGGCGAGGACGGCCCGACGCACCAGCCGATCGAGCAGCTCTCGACCCTCCGCGCCATCCCGCACCTCGACGTCGTCCGCCCGGGCGACGCCAACGAGGTCGCCTACGCGTGGAAGACCATCCTGGAGCGCCGCGGCGGCCCGGCCGGCATCGCGCTGACCCGCCAGAACATCCCGGTGTTCGAGCGCGGCGACGGCGAGGCCACCGGCGACACGCTGGCGTCCGCCAAGAATGTCGCCAAGGGTGCGTACATCCTGGCCGAGGCCCCGGGCGGCACCCCCGACGTGCTGTTCATCGCGACCGGCTCCGAGGTCCAGATCGCGCTGGAGGCCCGCGAGGTCCTCCGCGGCGAGGGCATCAACGCCCGCGTCGTCTCGGCCCCCTGCCTGGAGTGGTTCCACGAGCAGGACGCCGCCTACCAGGAGAAGGTGCTGCCGAAGGACCTCAAGGCCCGCGTCTCCATCGAGGCCGGCCTGGCGCTCGCCTGGGACAAGATCGTCGGCGACCACGGCCGCAGCGTCTCGATCGAGCACTTCGGCGCCTCGGCCGACTACAAGACGCTGTTCCGCGAGTTCGGCATGACCACCGAGCACGCCGTCGCCGCAGCCAAGGAATCGCTCGCGTCGCTCTGAGCGCGGGCACGGAAGAAGAGAAGAAGAAACCACGATGACCGACACCACTTCCACCACCTCCTCCCCCACGGCCGAGCTGTCCGCCGCCGGCGTCAGCATCTGGCTGGACGACCTGTCCCGTGAGCGCATCGCCACGGGCGGCCTCCAGAAGCTGATCGCCGAGCGCAACGTCGTCGGCGTGACCACCAACCCGACGATCTTCGCCGCGGCCCTCTCCAAGGGCGAGGCGTACGACGCCCAGGTGAAGCAGCTCGCCGCCGCCGGTACGAGCGTCGAGGACGCGATCTTCGAGATCACGACCGACGACGTCGCCGACGCCAGCGACATCTTCCACGACGTGTTCGAGGCCAGCAACGGCGTCGACGGCCGCGTCTCCATCGAGGTGGAGCCCGGCCTGGCGCACGACGCGCACGGCACCATCGAGGCGGCCAAGAAGCTCGCCGCCAAGGTGAACAAGCCCAACGTGCTCATCAAGATCCCGGCGACGGTCGAGGGCCTGGAGGCCATCACCGAGACCATCGCGGCGGGCATCAGCGTCAACGTCACGCTGATCTTCAGCCTGGAGCGCTACCGCCAGGTGATCGACGCCTACCTGACCGGCCTGGAGAAGGCCAAGGCCGCGGGCATCGACCTCTCCGGCATCCAGTCGGTCGCGTCGTTCTTCGTGTCCCGCGTGGACACCGAGGTCGACAAGCGCCTGACGGCGATCGGCTCGGATGAGGCCCACGCGCTCAAGAGCAAGGCCGGCGTCGCGAACGCCCGCCTCGCCTACGAGCTGTACGAGCAGGAGTTCGCCACCGACCGCGCCAAGGCCCTCGTGGCCGCGGGCGCGAACGAGCAGCGCCCGCTCTGGGCCTCCACCGGCGTGAAGGACCCGAGCCTGCCCGACACCCTCTACGTCACCGAGCTGGTCGCGCCGAACACGGTCAACACCATGCCCGAGAAGACGCTGGAGGCGACCTTCGACCACGGCCAGATCGCCGGCGACACCGTCACCGGCAACTACGCCGACGCGAAGGCCGTCCTGGACGCGCTGGCCGGCCTCGGCATCTCGTACGACGACGTGACCGCCACCCTCGAGCGCGAGGGCGTCGACAAGTTCAACGTGTCGTGGGGCGAGCTCGTCGAGACCGTCACCAACGCTCTGGAGGCCGCCAAGTGACCTTCCGCATCCACGTGACCGGCGCGGCGGCCGAGGCCGTCGCGTCGGTCGTGCCGCAGCTCGTCGCCGACCGGGTCGCCTCCGGCATCACGGCCCAGGACCCGGCCCTCTGGGGCCCGGCCGCCGAGCCGGAGGCCGCCAAGCGCCTCGGCTGGACCGAGGCCGTCGCGATCTCCCGCCCGCTGGTCGCCGAGATCGTCGCGCTGCGCGAGCAGCTGCACGCCAAGGGCGTCAACCACATCGTCCTCGGCGGCATGGGCGGCTCCTCGCTCGCGCCCGAGGTCATCACCCGCACCGCGGAGGCCGAGCTCACGGTCCTCGACTCGACCGACCCCGGTCAGGTGCTCTCGGCCCTGCGCGACCGCCTGCAGGCGACCGCCGTCGTCATCTCCTCCAAGTCGGGCTCGACCCTGGAGACCGACAGCCAGAAGCGCGTCTACGAGAAGTGGTTCCGCGACGCCGGGATCGACCCGACCGAGCGCATCGTCGTCGTCACCGACCCGGGCTCGCCGCTCGACCAGTCGGCGCGCGAGGCGGGCTACCGCGTCTTCAACGCCGACCCCAACGTGGGCGGCCGCTACTCGGCCCTGACCGCGTTCGGGCTGGTCCCGTCCGGCCTCGCCGGCGTGGACATCTCCGAGCTGCTGGACGAGGCGGAGGCGACGCTCATCGAGCTCGCCGTCGACAACGACGCCAACCCGGGCCTGGTGCTCGGCGCGGCCATCGCCGGCACCAACCCGCTGAAGGACAAGCTGGGCATCGTCGCGGACGGCACCCACATCGTCGGGTTCGCCGACTGGGCCGAGCAGCTCATCGCGGAGTCCACCGGCAAGGAGGGCACCGGCCTGCTCCCCGTCGTGCTCGACACGCTCGCCCCGGAGCTCACGTCGAAGCCGGCGGACCTCCAGGTCGTGCGGCTCGTCGCCAACGCCGAGGCCCGCCACCTGTTCCCGGCCGACCGGCACGAGGGCGAGATCCTCGTCTCCGGCAGCCTGGGCGCGCAGCTCATCGTCTGGGAGTACGCCACCGCCGTCGCGGGCCGGCTGCTCGGGATCAACCCGTTCGACCAGCCCGACGTGGAGGCCGCCAAGGTCGCCGCGCGCGCCCTGCTGGAGAACCGCCCGGAGACCGCCGCGCCCGCCTTCACCGCGGGCGGCGTCGAGGTGCGCACCACCGGGTCGTTCCTCGGCGACGCCTCGACGCTCGACGGCGCGGTGGACGCCCTTCTCGCGCAGCTCGGACCGGACGGCTACGTCTCGGTGCAGGCCTACGTCGACCGCCTGGCGCTGCCGCAGCTCGCGGGCATCCGCGACCTGCTCGCCGCCAAGGCCGGCCGCCCCGTCACGTTCGGCTGGGGCCCGCGCTTCCTGCACTCGACCGGCCAGTTCCACAAGGGCGGCCCGGCCGTCGGCGTGTTCCTGCAGCTCACCGCCGCAGCGCCGGAGGACCTGGAGATCCCGGACCGTCCGTTCACGTTCGGCCAGCTCATCCAGGCCCAGGCCGCCGGCGACGCGAGCGTGCTCGGCGAGCACGGCCGCCCGGTGCTGACCCTGACCCTCTCGAACCCCGAGGCCGATGTGGTCGCGCTGTTCGAGGCCGTCAACTAGAGGAGCCAGATGTCACCGGTGGAGATCACCCCGGAGTTCAACCCCCTGCGGTTGCCCTCCGATCGTCGCCTCAACCGCATCGCGGGGCCGAGCAGCCTCATCATCTTCGGCGTGACGGGTGACCTGTCGCGCAAGAAGCTGATGCCGGCCGTCTACGACCTGGCGAACCGCGGCCTCCTGCCGCCCGGCTTCTCGCTCGTCGGGTTCGCCCGCCGCGACTGGGAGGACCAGGACTTCGAGAAGGTCGTCTACGACGCGGTCAAGCAGTACGCGCGCACCCCGTTCGACGACGACGTCTGGAAGCAGCTCGCCCAGGGCATCCGCTTCGTCTCCGGCGAGTTCGACGACGCCGAGGCGTTCCAGCGGCTCAAGGAGACCGTCGAGAAGCTGGACGTCGAGCGCGGCACGATGGGCAACCACGCGTTCTACCTGTCCATCCCGCCGAAGGCGTTCCCGCTCGTCACCGAGCAGCTCAAGAAGTCGGGGCTGGCCGACCAGTCGGGCACCGGCTGGCGCCGCGTCGTCATCGAGAAGCCCTTCGGCAGCGACCTGAAGACCGCGCGCGAGCTCAACCACGTGGTCGAGTCGGTCTTCCCGCCCGACTCGGTCTTCCGCATCGACCACTACCTCGGCAAGGAGACGGTCCAGAACATCCTGGCGCTGCGCTTCGCGAACGAGCTGTACGAGCCGATCTGGAACGCCAACTACGTCGACCACGTGCAGATCACGATGGCCGAGGACATCGGCGTGGGCGGCCGGGCCGGCTACTACGACGGCATCGGTGCGGCGCGCGACGTCATCCAGAACCACCTGCTGCAGCTCCTCGCCCTCACGGCGATGGAGGAGCCCATCTCGTTCGACGCCGCGGACCTGCGCGCCGAGAAGGAGAAGGTGCTCGCGGCCGTGCGGCTGCCGGAAGACCTGGCGAAGTCGACCGCGCGCGGTCAGTACGGCAGCGGCTGGCAGGGCGGCGAGAAGGTCGTCGGCTTCCTGGAGGAGGACGGGATGAACCCCGAGTCCACCACGGAGACCTACGCGGCCATCAAGCTCGACATCGGCACCCGCCGCTGGGCCGGCGTCCCGTTCTACCTGCGCGCGGGCAAGCGCCTGGGCCGCCGGGTCACCGAGATCGCGGTCGTGTTCAAGCGGGCGCCGCAGCAGCTCTTCGCGGAGTCGCAGACCAGCGCGCTCGGCCAGAACGCGCTCGTCATCCGCGTGCAGCCCGACGAGGGCGTGACCATCCGCTTCGGCTCGAAGGTCCCCGGCGCCGGCATGCAGGTGCGCGACGTGAGCATGGACTTCGGCTACGGCCACGCCTTCACCGAGGCGAGCCCCGAGGCCTACGAGCGACTCATCCTCGACGTCCTGCTGGGCGACCCGCCGCTGTTCCCGCGGCACGAGGAGGTCGAGCTGTCCTGGAAGATCCTCGACCCGATCGAGGAGTTCTGGGCCACGCAGGGCCAGCCCGAGCAGTACCGCCCCGGAACCTGGGGCCCGACTTCCGCCGACGAGCTCCTCGCCCGCGACGGCCGCGTCTGGAGGCGTCCATGATCGTCGATCTGCCCGACACCACGACGAGCAACATCTCGAAGGCGCTCGTCAAGATCCGCGAGGAGGGCGGCGCCGTCGCCCTCGGCCGCGTGCTGACGCTCATCATCGCGACCCACCTCGGCCAGGAGGAGGAGGCCATCGAGGCCGCCAACGACGCCTCCCGCGAGCATCCGATGCGCGTCATCGTGGTCTCGACCGAGGAGGACCGCAGCCACACGGACTCCGGGCGTCTCGACGCCCAGATCCGCGTCGGCGGCGACGCGGGCGCCAGCGAGGTCATCGTGCTCCGCGCCTACGGCGAGACCGCGAGCGACGAGGAGGGGCTGGTCACCGGCCTCCTGCTCCCCGACGCCCCCGTCGTCGTCTGGTGGCCGGGGATCGCGCCCGCGAAGGCGTCGACCTCCCCGCTCGGCCGGATCGCCACGATCCGGATCACCGACGCGTCGGCGCAGCCGAACCCGCAGGAGGCGCTGTTCCACCTCTCGGAGACGTACGCCCCCGGCGACACGGACTTCGCCTGGACGCGGCTCACCCTGTGGCGCGCTCAGCTCGCGGCGGTGCTCGACCAGCCGCCGTACGAGCCGATCACCGCGGTGGATGTCGCCGGCGCTGCCGACTCGCCCTCCACGCTCCTGCTCGCCGCCTGGCTGCGCCTGCAGCTCCAGGTGCCGGTGAAGTACGACCTCGCGTCGCGCGCGATCGGCTCCGGCGGCATCCACGGCGTGAAGATGGAGCGCGCGACCGGCACCATCGAGCTGGAGCGTGAGGTCCCGAACATCGCGCGGCTGTCCCAGCCCGGCCAGCCGACGCACGACCTGTCGCTGCCGCGCCGCAGCCTCCGGGACTGTCTCGCCGAGGAACTGCGTAGGCTGGACCCCGACGACCTGTACGGTGAGGTCATCACGAAGGGTCTCGGGCTGCTCGAGGCCTCCGACGAAGGAGCGGGCGCGACAGCATGACGAACGAACGGCGGGTGCTCGTCCACCCCGACAAGGAAGCACTCGCCGCGTCGGTGGCCGCGCGCTTCCTCACCAAGACGATCGACATCCTCGACGACCTGGGCGCGGCGAACGTCGCGCTGACGGGCGGAACGATGGGCATCGCCGTGCTGGAGGCCGTCAACGGCTCCCCCGCGCGCGACACCATCGACTGGTCGAAGGTGCACTTCTGGTGGTGCGATGAGCGGTTCGTCGAGAAGTCGAGCGAGGAGCGCAACGAGCGCCAGGCGCGCGAGGCGCTCCTCGACCACCTCCCGGTCCCGCCGGAGAACATCCACCCGTTCCCGGCCTCGGACGAGATCCCGGACATCGAGGAGGCCGCGCGCGTCTACGCCGCCGAGCTGGAGGCGTTCGCCCCGGAGGGTGCGGCCTTCCCGAAGTTCGACATCACCTTCCTCGGCGTCGGGCCGGACGGCCACATCGCGTCGCTGTTCCCCGACCGCGCCGGCATCCGCGAGACGGAGGCCACCGTGATCGTGGAGCGCGAGTCGCCGAAGCCGCCGCCGCAGCGGCTCAGCCTCACCCGGCCGGTGCTCAACGCCTCGGACCGGATCTGGCTGGTGCTGTCGGGCAGCGACAAGGCGAGCGCCCTCGGCCTCGCCCTCGCGGGCGCGAGCTACACCGAGGTGCCGGTCGCCGGCGCCAAGGGCCGCAAGCGCACCGTGTTCTTCGTGGACAAGGACGCCTCGGTCGACGTGCCGGAGAACCTCATCGCTCCGAGCTACTGACCACGCAGACACGAAGAAGCCCCGCCGGTCATCGACCGGCGGGGCTTCTTCGTAGGCTCTAGTTGCTGGTGGGCTTGCCGCGGCGGGCGCGGAGCTGGTTGAGGGCGTCTTCGAGCAGCTGCTCCGCCTCCTCCTCCGAGCGGCGCTCCTTCACGTAGGCCAGGTGCGTCTTGTAGGGCTCGGTCTTCGCGACCGACGGCGGGTTCTCCTTGTCGCGACCGGCCGGGAGGCCGGTGGACGGCGAGTCGATCACATCGGGGATCTCCTCGTCGGGCAGGTTCGCCGCGAAATAACGGACGGTCTCGTTGCCGAGGGCGTCCCAGTACGAGACGGCCACGCGCTCGGCGTGGAAACCGCGGTCCTGTTCGCCCATCGGGCCCGCGCCGACGCGCGAGCCACGGATGGCGCTTCCTCCGGATGCCATGCTTCTCCTCTGGTGAAGGCGCGCCGGTTAGGCGCTGAACTTGGTGATGAGCCCGAGGACGACGATGCAGGTGATCCAGATGAGCCCGAGAATGACGGTGATCCTGTTGAGGTTGCGCTCTGCGACGCCCGACGCGCCCAGGTTGGACGTGACACCGCCGCCGAACATGTCGGAGAGGCCGCCGCCGCGTCCCTTGTGCAACAGGATGAGGAGGGTCAGCAGGAGGCTGGTGATCCCCAGCAGTACCTGGAGGATGACCGTGAGAATCTGCACGCTTGACCTTTCGATGCGACCGGGCCGACGCCCGGCAAAACCAACGACCAGTATAACCGCCGAAGGGCGCGGCGGCTCACCGGCGTTCCGGGGAGCCGCCGCGCGCCGTCAGAGTCCGACGTGCTTCTGGTAGCGGATGATGGCCGAGAACTCGGCCACGTCCAGGCTCGCACCGCCGACGAGCGCGCCGTCGACGTTCGGCTCGCGCATGAAGCCGGCGATGTTGCCGGACTTCACCGAGCCGCCGTAGAGGATGCGCGTCTTGGCCGCGACCTCCTCGCCGAGCGTCTCGACGATGACCGCGCGCAGCGCCGCCGCGACCTGCTCGGCCTGCTCCGGCGTCGCCGCCTGACCGGACCCGATGGCCCAGACCGGCTCGTACGCGACCACGAAGTCGGCGGCCGAGTCGACCGACGCCAGGGCGGCGCGCAGCTGGGCGACGGGGACGGCGCTCGCGCCGTGCGTCTCCAGGTCCTCCGCGGTCTCGCCGACGCAGATGATTGGCGCGATGTTGTTCTTGATGGCCTGCGCGACCTTCGCCGCGACCTGCTCGTCGGTCTCGTTGTGCAGCGTGCGCCGCTCCGAGTGGCCGATGATCACGTAGCGCGACTCCAGGGCGGCGAGGAACGACGCCGCGACCTCGCCCGTGTAGGCGCCCGAGTCGTGCTCGGAGACGTCCTGGCCGCCGAACGCGATCGGCAGCTTGTCGGCCGAGATGAGCGTCTGCACGCTGCGCAGGTCGGTGAACGGCGGGAACACGGCGACCTCGACGGCCGAGTAGTCGTGCCCGGCGTCCTTGAGGGTCCACGCCAGCTTCTGGACGACCGCGATCGCCTGCAGGTGGTCGAGGTTCATCTTCCAGTTGCCCGCGATCAGCGGGACCCGCCGCACGGACTCGTTCACTGCTGCCATCCCAGGACCTCCAGACCCGGCAGGTGCTTGCCCTCGAGGAACTCGAGGCTCGCACCGCCGCCGGTAGAAATGTGACCGAACTGATCGTCGGCGAAACCGAGCGCGCGCACGGCGGCCGCGGAGTCTCCCCCGCCGACCACGCTGAGGCCGTCCACCTCGGTGAGCGCCTGCGCGATCGCCTTCGTGCCCGCCGCGAACGGCGCCAGTTCGAAGACGCCCATCGGGCCGTTCCAGAACACCGTGCGGGCGCCGCGGATGTACTCCGAGAACAGCTCGCCGGTCTCCGGGCCGATGTCGAGGCCGAGCCCGGAGGCGCCCCAGTCGGTGTCCTCGATGCCGTCGACCGGGCGCACCACGTGCTCCGCGTCGGCGCCGAACTTCGAGGCCACGACCACGTCGCGCGGCAGGACGATCTGCACGCCGAGCTCCTCGGCTTTCGCCAGGTAGCCCTTCACGGTGTCGAGCTGGTCGGCCTCCAGCAGGCTGGAGCCCACCTTGTGGCCGAGCGCCGCGAGGAAGGTGAAGAGCATGCCGCCGCCGATGAGCAGCGAGTCCACGCGCGGCAGCAGGTGGCCGATCACGCCGAGCTTGTCGGACACCTTGGAGCCGCCCAGCACGACCGCGTACGGCCGCTCGGGGTTCTCGGTGAGCCGGTCGAGCACGTCGAGCTCGGCCGCGATGAGCGTGCCCGCGGCGCTCGGGAGCGCCTTCGCGAGCTCGTACACGCTGGCCTGCTTGCGGTGGACCACGCCGAAGCCGTCCGACACGAAGGCGTCGCCGAACGCGGCGAGCTTGGCGGCGAACGCCGTGCGCTCCGCCTCGTCCTTCGCGGTCTCCCCCGGGTTGAACCGGAGGTTCTCCAGCAGGGCGACGTCGCCGTCCTGCAGGCCGGCGACCGCGGACTCGGCGCCAGCGCCGACGGTGTCCTGCGCGAAGGTCACCGGCTTGCCCAGCAGCTCCGAGAGCCGCTGGGCCACCGGCGCCAGGCTGTACTTCGAGTCGGGCGCGCCCTCCGGGCGGCCCAGGTGGGAGATCACGACCACCTTGGCGCCCTGATTGATCAGGGCGTCCAGGGTGGGAATCGACGCTCGCACGCGGCCGTCGTCCGTGATCTTCCCGTCCTGGAGGGGGACGTTCAGATCACAGCGGACGACGACGCGTTTTCCGGCGAGCGAACCGAGTGAGTCGAGGGTGCGGAGCGTCACGTCGGTTCCGGCCCTTACAGACGCTCGGCGACGTACTCGGTCAGGTCGACCAGACGGTTGGAGTAGCCCCACTCGTTGTCGTACCAGCTGGAGAGCTTGACCTGGTCGCCGATGACGCGCAGCAGACCCGAGTCGAAGATCGACGAGTGCGGGTCGGAGACGATGTCGGAGGAGACGATCTCGTCCTCGGTGTACTTGAGGATGCCCTTGAGCGGACCCTCGGCGGCCTTCTTGTACGCGGCCTTGACCTCGTCGACGGTGACCGGGCGCGAGGCGGTAACGGTCAGGTCGGTGATCGAGCCGGTGGGGACCGGCACGCGCAGCGCGAAGCCGTCGAGCTTGCCCTTGAGCTCCGGGAGGACCAGGCCGATCGCCTTGGCGGCGCCGGTGGAGGTCGGCACGATGTTGATCGCGGCGGCGCGGGCGCGGCGGAGGTCGCTGTGCGGGCCGTCCTGCAGGTTCTGGTCGGCGGTGTAGGCGTGGACCGTGGTCATCAGACCGCGCTCGATGCCGAACTCGTCGTTGAAGACCTTGGCCAGCGGCGCGAGGCAGTTGGTGGTGCACGACGCGTTGGAGATGATGTTGTGCTTCTCCGGGTCGTACAGGTGCTCGTTCACGCCGATGACGAACGTGGCGTCCTCGTCGGTGGCCGGAGCGGAGATGATGACCTTCTTGGCGCCGGCCTCGAGGTGCTTCTTGGCGTCGGCGGCCTTGGTGAAGCGCCCGGTGGACTCGATGACGATGTCCACGCCCAGGTCGCCCCACGGGAGGTTGGCCGGGTCGCGCTCCTCCAGGACCTTGATCGGCTTGCCGTTGACGACGATGCTGTCGCCCTCCAGCTCCACCGTGGCGTCCAGGCGGCCCGTGATCGAGTCGTACTTGAGCAGGTGGGCGAGCGTCTTGTTGTCGGTGAGGTCGTTCACCGCGACGATCTCCAGGTCGCTTCCCTTGGCGAGGGCCGCGCGCAGGTAGTTGCGACCAATGCGACCGAACCCGTTGATTCCGATCTTTACGGACACAGATGTCTCCCGTTGCTTCGTGGGGGCGCCGGGCGGCGCCATGTGGGTGTATTCAGGCGGACGGCGGCGTCCCGGGAAGGCTCTCCCTCCCGGGACGCCCACCCGCTACGACAGTAGCAGCAGACCCGAGGTCTTCTCGCGGGCCTTCACGAACCGGTCGGACACGTCTGCCCAGTTGGTGATGTTCCAGAACGCCTTGACGTAATCCGCCTTGACATTCACGTAGTCGAGGTAGAAGGCGTGCTCCCACATGTCGAGCAGCAGCAGCGGGATGGTGGCCGCAGCGAGGTTGCCCTGGTGGTCGTAGAGCTGCTCGATGATGAGCTTCTGGCCGAGCGAGTCCCACGCGAGGATCGACCAGCCGGAGCCCTGGATGCCGAGCGCCGAGGCGGTGAAGTGGGCGCGGAACTTGTCGAACGAGCCGAAGAACTCGTCGATCGCCGCCGCCAGCTCGCCGGTCGGCTTGTCGCCGCCCTCCGGGGAGAGGTTGTTCCAGAACACGGTGTGGTTGACGTGGCCGGCGAGGTTGAACGCCAGGTCCTTCTGCAGCTTGTTGACGTAGGTCAGGTCGTCGGCGTCGCGCGCCTCCTGCAGCTTGGCGATCGCGGTGTTGGCGCCGTCCACGTACGCCTTGTGGTGCTTGTCGTGGTGCAGCTCCATGATCCGGCCGCTGATGTTCGGCTCCAGGGCCGAGTAGTCGTACGGAAGTTCGGCGAGCGTGTAGTCAGCCATTACTCATCTCCACAGTTGTTCTTCTTCGAGACCCGATTCGGGCGACTTCTTCAGTCTAGTGAGCGCAACCCGGCCGGCTTCGTGTCTCTTCCCGGCCGCAGGCCCATCCGGAAACTACACCTCATCCAGGTCGGCGGGGAGGTTCGCGTCGGTGCCGGGGATGTCCAGCTCGGAGGCCTTCTTGTCGGCCATCGCCAGGAGCCGGCGGATGCGGCCCGCCACGGCGTCCTTCGTCATGGGCGGGTCGGCGTGGTGGCCGAGCTCGTCCAGGCTCGCGTCGCGGTGCGCCAGGCGCAGCTCGCCGGCGTAGCGCAGGTGCTCCGGGACGTCCGGGCCGAGGATCTCCAGGGCGCGCTCGACGCGGGAGCAGGCGGCGACGGCGGCCTGGGCGGAGCGGCGCAGGTTGGCGTCGTCGAAGTTGACCAGGCGGTTGGCGGTCGCGCGCACCTCGCGGCGCTGGCGGAGCTCCTCCCAGTTGGCGACGGTGTCCACCGCGCCCATCACGACCAGCATGGCGCTGATCGCCTCGCCGTCGCGGATGACGACGCGGTGCACGCCGCGCACCTCGCGGGCCTTGGCCGACACGCCGAGGCGGCCCGCGGCGCCGACGAGGGCCATCGCGGCCTCGTTGCCCGGGCAGGTGACCTCCAGTGCGGCGGAGCGGCCCGGGTCGGTCAGCGAGCCGTGCGCGAGGAACGCGCCGCGCCAGACGGCCGCGAGCTCCTCGCGGGAGCCCGTGGTGAGCCGGTTCGGGAGGCCGCGGATCGGGCGGCGGCGGGCGTCCAGCAGGCCGGTCTGGCGGGCGAGCGTCTCGCCGCCCTCCAGCACGCGCACGAGGTACTGGCTGGCGCGGCGGACGCCGGAGGCCGAGATCACGGACACGTCGCTGCGGACGCCGTACAGCTCGGCGAGGTCCTTGCGCACGCGGCGGGCGAGCTCAGGCGTGTCCAGCTCGCTCTCGACCGCGATCCGGCCGCCGATCAGGTGCAGTCCACCGGAGAACCGCAGGATGGTCGCGAGCTCCGCGGCGCGGACGGTCGTCTTGCTGACTTCGACCTTCGTGAGTTCGTCTTTGACGTCGGCGGTGAGAGCCAATCGGATTCCTAACTGTGAAAGACGGCGCGGGTCACGCCGTGAAGTGGGCGGCCGGCATCATTCACGGCCCAGGTCGCGGTGCTTGGTGTTGACCGCGACGCCGGGGAAGCCCCTCAACCGGGTCGCGAGCTCTTCGGCTATCGCGACGGACCGGTGCTTCCCTCCCGTGCAGCCTATCGCGATCATCGCGTGCCGCTTGTTCTCCCGCTGATAGCCGGCGAAGATCGGGCGCATCGCGGCGACGTAGCCGGCGATGAACTCCTCGGCCCCGTCCTGCTGGAGCACGTACTCGCGGACGATCTCGTCCAGCCCGGTGTGCGGGCGCAGTTCGGGGTTCCAGAACGGGTTCGGCAGGAACCGCGCGTCGGCCACCAGGTCGGCGTCCGGCGGGAGGCCGTACTTGAAGCCGAAGCTCATCACCGTCACCTGCACGCCGGCGGTGTCCTCCGCGGCGAAGGTGTCGGTGATGTTGGTGGCGAGCTGGTGGATGTTCAGGTCCGTGGTGTCGACGATGATGTCGCTCGCCTCGCGGATCTCGCGCAGCCGCGCGCGCTCCGCGTCGATGCCGTCGAGGATGGTGCCGTTGCCCTGCAGCGGGTGCGGGCGGCGCACCTGCTCGAAGCGGCGCACGAGCACGGCGTCGGAGGCCTCCAGGAACAGCACGCGCACCTTGGTGCCCTCGCGCAGGCTCTGGATCATCGACTGCAGGTCTTCGAAGAAGTTGCGGCCGCGGACGTCGACCACCGCGGCGATGCGCGGCAGCCCCGACTCGGCGCGGTTCGCCAGCTCGATCAGCGGCCGGAGCATCTGCGGCGGGAGGTTATCGACCACGTACCAGTCGAGGTCTTCGAGGGCGTTGGCGACCGTCGACCGGCCCGCCCCCGACATCCCGGTCACGATCAGCACTTCCTGCTGCTCGGTGTTCGTGTCGACGTCGCTCGCCACGTTGTCTCCTTCTCTGACCGGGTGCGACCAGCCTACCGACTGACCCGCCGGGCCGAGGCGGTTTCCGCCGAACGGTGCGCGTCTGCGCGCACCCCTCCTTCGGGGCGGGTGCGCGTTCAGCCGGCGGCGAGGCGCTCGTGCACGGCCGCCGCAATCGTCGGGCCGACCCCGCGCACCTCCGCGATCTGCTCGGGCGTCGCCTGCCGGAGCTGCGCCACCGAGCCGAAGTGCTTGAGCAGCTCCTTCACGCGCGCAGGCCCCAGGCCCGGGATCTCGCCGAGGACAGTGGAGATGTCGCGCTTGCGCCGGGCCCGCTGGTACGTGATCGCGAAGCGGTGCGCCTCGTCGCGGAGGCGCTGCACCAGGAAGAGCGCGTCGCTGTTGCGCGGCAGGATGACCGGGAAGTCGGAGTCCGGCAGCCAGATCTCCTCCAGCCGCTTGGCGATGCCGGCGAGCTGGATGCCGGTGACGCCGGACTCGTCCAGCGCGCGCTGCGCGGCCGCGACCTGCGGCTGGCCGCCGTCGACGATGAGCAGGTTCGGCGGGTAGGAGAACTTGCGGCGGCGGCGCTCGGCGGCCTCCGCGAGCTCGGCGTCCACGTCGATCCGCGGGTCGTCGCCGTCGCCGTCGCGCTGCTCGATGTCGGGCTGCTCGATGTCGGGCTGTTCGGCGACGTCCGCCTGATCGGCATCGTCCCTGAGGTACGCCAGCCGGCGCGAGATGACCTGGTAGATCGACTCGGTGTCGTCCGTCGACTCGGGGATGCTGAAGCGGCGGTACTGGTCCTTGCGCGGCAGGCCGTCCTCGAACACCACCATCGACGCGACGATGTTCGTGCCGCTGAGGTGCGAGACGTCGAAGCACTCCATGCGCAGCGGGGCCTCCCCCATGCCGAGGGCGTCCTGGATGTCGTTGAGCGCCTTCGACCGGGCGACGAAGTCGGAGCTGCGGCGGGTCTTGTAGAGGATGAGCGCGTTCTTCGCGTTCATCTCCGCGGTCTGCGCCAGCGCGGCCTTGTCGCCGCGCTGGGCGACCCGCAGCTCGACCCGGCCGGTCGACTTGGGGCCGCGACGGACCGGGCCGGCCTCGTCGGCCTCCACGCGGCGCGCCATCAGCCACTGCTCCAGCTCGGTCGCGTCGTCCGGCAGCTCGGGCACGATGATCTCGCGGGGCGGGGCGTCCGTGCCCTCGTAAGCGTTCTGGAGCACGGTCTCGACCAGCTCGCCGAGCGTGATGTCGAGCTCCTTGTCGACCACCCAGGAGCGCACACCGCGGATGCGGCCGCCGCGGACGATGAACTGCTGCACAGCGGCGGCGAGCTCGTCGTGCGCGATGCCGAACGCGTCGAGGTCGACGTTCTCCTGGAGGACGACGGCGCTCTTGCCCATCGCGGCCTCCAGTGCGCCGATCGCGTCGCGATGCCGCGCCGCGGCCTCGTAGTCGAGGGTGCTCGCGGCCTGCTTCATCTTCTCGGTGAGGTCGCGGATGTACTTGGTGTCGTTGCCCGCCATGAACGAGACGAAGTCCTCGGCGAGCTCGCGGTGGTCCTCCGGGCTGATCCGGCCGACGCAGGGTGCGGCGCACTTGCCGATGTCGCCGAGCAGGCAGGGCCTCCCGGTCAGCTCGGCGCGGCGGTAGACGCCGTCCGAGCAGCTCCGCACCGGGAACGCCTTCAGCATGAGGTCGACCGTGTCGCGGATCGCCCAGACCTTCGTGTACGGGCCGAAGTAGCGCGCGTCCTTCAGGTTGCGGTTGCGGGTGACCATGACGCGCGGGATGCGCTCCCCCAGCGTCACCGCCAGGTACGGGTACGACTTGTCGTCGCGGAACTGCACGTTGAACGGCGGGTTGAACTCCTTGATCCAGGTGTATTCGAGCTGGAGGGCCTCGAACTCGCTGGCGACCACCGTCCACTCGACGCTGGCCGCCGTGGTGACCATGCGCCGGGTGCGCTCGTGGAGGCTGCGCAGCGGCTGGAAGTAGTTGCTCAGCCGCGCGCGGAGGTTCTTCGCCTTGCCGACGTAGAGCACCCGCCGGTTCTTGTCGCGGAACCGGTAGACGCCCGGCTGCGTGGGGATCTCGCCGGCCTTGGGGCGGTAGCCGACCGTGTCCGTACTCACAGCGCGATCCTACGCGGCGCCGCGGACACGCTCGCTGCCGAGGGCGCCCTCCCCCTGGAGGATCTCCTTGAGGAAGTAGCCCGTGTGGCTCCCCGGCGTCTCGGCCACCTGCTCGGGCGTCCCGGTCGCGATGACCGTCCCGCCGCCTGCGCCGCCCTCCGGGCCCATGTCGATGATCCAGTCCGCCGACTTGATGACGTCGAGGTTGTGCTCGATGACGATGACCGTGTTGCCCTTGTCGAGCAGGCCGTTCAGCACCAGCAGCAGCTTGCGGACGTCCTCGAAGTGCAGGCCGGTGGTCGGCTCGTCGAGCACGTAGACGCTGCGGCCGTTCGACCGGCGCTGCAGCTCGGTCGCGAGCTTCACGCGCTGCGCCTCGCCGCCGGACAGGGTCGTCGCACTCTGGCCGAGCCGGACGTAGCCGAGGCCGACGTCCACGAGCGTCTGCAGGTAGCGGTGGATCGCCGAGATCGGCCGGAAGAACTCCGCCGCCTCGCTGATCGGCATGTCGAGCACCTCGGCGATGTTCTTGCCCTTGTAGTGCACGGTCAGGGTGTCGCGGTTGTACCGCGCTCCCCCGCAGACCTCGCACGCGACGTAGACGTCGGGCAGGAAGTTCATCTCGATCTTGATCGTGCCGTCACCGGAGCACGCCTCGCAGCGGCCGCCCTTGACGTTGAAGCTGAACCGGCCGGGCAGGTAGCCGCGGGCCTTGGCCTCCGGCGTCTCGGCGAACAGCGTGCGGATGCGGTCGAACACGCCGGTGTAGGTCGCCGGGTTGGAGCGCGGCGTGCGCCCGATCGGCGCCTGGTCGACGTGCACGACCTTGTCGAGGTTCTCCAGGCCGGTCACCGTGCGGTGCTTGCCCGGCAGCTTGCGGGCGCCGTTGAGCTTGTTGGCGAGCACGCGGTACAGGATGTCGTTGACCAGCGAGGACTTGCCCGAGCCGGACACACCGGTGACCGCCACGAACGCGCCGAGCGGGAAGTCGACAGAGACCTTCTTGAGGTTGTTGGCCTCCGCGTCCACCACCCGGATCACGCGCTTCTTGTCGATCTTGCGGCGCTTCTCGGGAATGACGATCTCGCGCCGGCCGGCCAGGTAGTCGCCGGTCAGCGACTCGGTGTTGGCGAGCAGCTCGTCGTAGGAGCCGGAGTGCACGACGTGTCCGCCGTTGACGCCGGCGCCCGGGCCGATGTCGACGATCCAGTCGGCGGTGCGGATGGTGTCCTCGTCGTGCTCGACCACGATCAGCGTGTTGCCGAGGTCGCGCAGCGCGACGAGCGTGTCGATCAGCCGGCGGTTGTCGCGCTGGTGCAAGCCGATGCTCGGCTCGTCCAGCACGTAGAGCACGCCGGTGAGGCCGGACCCGATCTGGGTCGCGAGCCGGATGCGCTGCGCCTCGCCGCCGGACAGCGTCGCCGCGGCCCTGGCGAGGTCGAGGTAGCTCAGGCCGACCTGGATGAGGAAGTCGAGCCGGATCTTGATCTCGCGCAGCACCTGCGCGCCGATCTTCTGCTCGCGCTCGGTCAGGTGCAGCTTCTCCATGAACGCGCGCGCGTCGGAGAGGCTGAGCAGGGACGCGTCCGCGATCGACGCGCCGTGGACGAGCACCGAGAGCACCTCGGGCTTCAGCCGCTTGCCCTGGCAGACCGGGCACGGCACCTCGCGTAGATACTCGGCCCAGCGGGCGCGCTGGGTGTCGGTCTCGGCCTGCATGTACTGGCGCTCGATGTAGGGCACGACGCCCTCGAAGCCGGACGTGTACGACATCTCGCGGCCGTAGCGGTTCTTCCACCGCACCTTGACCTCGAAGTTGTCGCCGCGCAGCACGGCCTCCCTGACGTTCTGCGGGAGCTTCTTCCACGGCGTGCTCAGCGAGAAGCCGAGGTCGCGCGCGAGGCCGTCGAGCAGCTTCTCGTAGTAGTTGAAGAGACCCTTGCCCTGCGTCGTCCACGGGACGATGACGCCCTCGGCGATGCTGAGCGAGTCGTCGCCGAGCAGGAGGTCTTCGTCCACCGACATGCGCGTGCCGAGGCCGGAGCACTCCGGGCAGGCGCCGAACGGCGCGTTGAACGAGAAGGTGCGCGGCTCGATCTCGGTGAGCTGGATGGGGTGGCCGTTGGGGCAGGACAGCTTCTCGCTGAACGACTGCCACGCCGCCGGGCCCTCGCGATCCACGAAGTTGACCTGCACCAGCCCGTCGGTGAGCCGCAGCGCGGTCTCCAGCGAGTCGGTGAGCCGGCTGAGGATGTCCGGCCCCGCCACGAGGCGGTCGACCACGACGGAGATGTCGTGCTTGTACTGCTTCTTGAGCGTCGGCGGCTCGCTGAGCTGGATCTGCTCGCCGTCCACGAGCGCGCGCGAGTAGCCGCTCGCCGCGAGCTCCTTGAAGAGGTCGACGAACTCGCCCTTCTTCTGGGAGATGACGGGGCTGACGACCATGTAGCGCGTGCCCGGCTCCAGCTCCATGAGTTGGTCGGCGATCTGCTGCACCGTCTGGCGCTGGATCTTCTCGCCGCAGACCGGGCAGTGCGGGACGCCAATGCGCGCCCAGAGCAGGCGCATGTAGTCGTAGATCTCGGTGATCGTGCCGACCGTCGACCGCGGGTTGCGGTTGGTGGACTTCTGGTCGATCGACACCGCCGGGCTCAGGCCCTCGATGAAGTCGACGTCCGGCCGGTCGACCTGGCCGAGGAACTGCCGCGCGTACGCCGAGAGCGACTCGACGTAGCGGCGCTGTCCTTCGGCGAAGATCGTGTCGAACGCGAGCGACGACTTGCCCGAGCCGGACAGGCCGGTGAAGACGACCAGGGAGTCGCGCGGGATCTCCAGGTCGACGTTGTGGAGGTTGTGCACCCGAGCCCCGCGGACGCTGAGGTGCGACCCCACGACCTTGCTCGGATTGCCTGCCGAACTCCTGCTACTCAGAGTGCTCACTCGTTCCATTCTCCGCTATTCGCCGTCGCCCCACCCGCGTGTTCGCCCACCGCGCACCGGCACGGTTCCCCCGTCGGAGGCCCTGCCGGCGGGTTCGAAGCTTTGTTCGATTCTAGCAACCCGGACAGGGGATGTGCGACCACGCGCGAGCGTACGCCGGACCACCGACATTCGTACCGGGGGGCGGTGCTCACGCCCGCGGCCGGGCGAGCAGGAGCGACGCGAGCAGCACCACCAGCCCGACGATCGCGCCCCCCGACACCACCGCCAGCCAGGGCGCCGCCGCCGGCCGGGCGACCAGCAGCAGCACGATCGCGACGGCCTGAACCGGGACCTGGATGAGGATCACGCGCCGCAGCGACGGCAGCAGCACCGAGGGCTGCACGCGGGCGGTCGCGGGCAGGACGAGCATCCACGCCGCGAGGACGTGCAGGACGTGCACCGCGGCGATGACGGCGAGCAGCCGGAGGGTGAGCGTCCCCGGCTCCAGGAGCGTGGAGAACGCGAGCACGGCGATGAGGACCCAGGCGACCCGCCACCGCGGGACGGCGAGGGCGACCGCGGTGAGGAGGACGGCCACGCCGGGCCACGGGCCGCTGGGGGCGGTGGTGACGGCGAGCGGGACGGCGACGACGGCGAAGGCGACGCGGAGGGACCAGGCCGGGACGGTGAGGCCGAGGTCGGGGGTGGGAGGGGCCTCGACGCCGCTCATCCCCGCCTCCGAGGCGTCGCCAGCCGCCGCAGCATCGCGTCGCGCTCCGGCGACGTCCACTCCAGCAGCTCCGCTCCCGCCGCGCGCAGCCGGTCCAGGCGCAGCCCGCGCTCAAGGTCCACGACCCGCAGCGCCAGCCGTTCCCGGGCCGGGAGCTCGTCCACGGCGCGCGGCGGCAGCACGTCGACCGCCACCACCCGGTGTCCCGCCGCGCGCCAGGTGAGCGCCAGGCGCATGGCCTGGTCGTCCAGGAACGTGGACATCACGAACACGACCGCTCCCTGCGCGAGCCGCGGCGCCCGGGCGCGCTCGGTCGCCGACCCGTGCGCGGTGGTCAGTTCGACCGCCCGCAGAACCCGGTGCAGGTGTCGTGCGCCGGCGCGCGGCGGCAGCGCACGGCGGGCGTCGGAGAGGTCGTCGAAGCCGACCCGGTCGGACGCGGCGGCGTACGCGCCCGCCAGCGAGACCGCGGCCTCCCGCGCGACGTCGAGGGAGGTCGCCCCCGGCCGCTGGTAGGGCGCCGCCCAGCCGGCGACCGCGCCCGGGACGTCGTCGCGCGCGTCCAGCACGAGCTGCACCGCCGCGTCGGAGGTCGCCGTGGTCCGCCGCACGTAGAGCTCGCCCGGACGCTGCGCGAGGCGGGCGGTCGCCTTCCAGTCGATCCGGCGCAGCCGGTCGCCGGGACGGAAGCGGTCGATGTCCCGGAACTCGCCGCCGTCGCCCGGCCGCGCGGACACGTGGCCGCCGGTCAGTCCGAGCAGGCGCGCGGGCAGCGGGAGGCTGCGGATCCGCTGCGCGGCCGGCCGCACCACGCGCTCCGCGACGGCGGGGACGCCGGGGTGGCCGGTCCACGCGGCGTCCGGACCGATCCCGCGCGCCGCGAGCGACAGGATGCGCTGCGGGCCGGAGTGCGAGACGGCGACGCGGAAGCGCAGCCGGGCAGCCTCCCGGGGCGTCACCACCGCGTCCTCCGGGTGCCGGTCGGTCCGGTGGATGCGCAGGTGCACGCCGTCCAGCCGACCATCCGCCTCCGCGACCGCGTCGACGCGCACGCGGCCGTCCTGGTCGTCGCCGGCGATGGTCACGCGGGCGCGCGCGGCAGCCGAGTCCGGCCGGGACGACCAGCCGAGCACCGCCGTCAGCAGCAGCGGGGCCGCCACCAGCACCAGCTCCAGGCGCGACAGCACGAACGCCGCGACCAGGCACACGGCCGCGACGATCGCGGCCGCGGTCACCGCCGGGCTCAGCGCCCACCCGGAACCGCCGGCCGGCGCCTCCGCCCGCTCGCGTGGGCCGGGCATGCGCGCCCGCGACCACAGCGACATCAGTCCGCGGCCTCCCGTTCGCGAGTCCCGACCGCGGGAGGTCCGGGCACCGAGGACACGACCTCCAGGACCACCTGCGCGGCGCTCACGCCGCTGGTCCACGCCTGAACGGTCAGCGTCAGCCGGTGCGCGAGGACCGGCACGGCGACGCGCTTCACGTCGTCGGGGATGACGAAGTCCCGGCCGGCGAGCACCGCCAGCGCCCGCGCGACCAGGAGGAGGCCCTGCGACCCGCGCGGCGAGGCGCCGACCTCCACGGAACGGTGCCGGCGGGTGGCGGCGGCGAGGCGCACGCAGTACGCGGCGATGTCGGGGTCCACGTCCACGCTCTCCACCCCGGCCTGCATGGCCAGGAGGGTCGCCGCGTCCGTGACCGGCTCGACCGTGGCGACCTCGTGCCGCCGGGCGACACGGGCCAGGAGGACCTGCGTCTCGCCGTCCGCGTCCGGGTAGCCGACGCCGAGCCGCACCATGAACCGGTCGAGCTGCGCCTCCGGGAGGGCGTAGGTCCCCTCCGACTCGATCGGGTTCGCGGTCGCGACGACGTGGAACGGCCGCGGCAGGGGGAAGCTGCGCCCCTCCACGGACACCTGCCCCTCGGCCATCGCCTCCAGCAGCGCCGACTGCGTCTTCGGCGAGGTGCGGTTGATCTCGTCCGCGAGGAACAGCCCCGTGAACACCGGCCCCGGCCGGAACTCGAACTCGGCGGTGGACGGCACGTAGACGAACGAGCCGGTGATGTCGGACGGCAGCAGGTCGGGCGTGCACTGCAGCCGCCGGAAGTCCAGGCCGACGGCGCTCGCGATGCTGCGCGCGGCGAGGGTCTTGCCGAGGCCGGGGACGTCCTCGAACAGCACGTGGCCGCCGGCGAGGACGGTGGCGAGCGCGATGTGCAGGGGCTCGCGCATGCCGACGACGACGGACTCGACCCGGTTCAGGACCTCGGCGCCGAGCCGGGCGACCTCGGTGACGGGGAGCGGGGCTGGGGCGGTGGCGGTGGTGGGCGAGGCGGTGGTGGAGGTTGTGGTGCTGGACGTCGCGGTGCTGGACGTGTCCGGGATCATACGGCTCCTGTCGTGTCTGCGGTAAGCGGGTCGGCGGGGCGAGCGCCGGCGAGCCGTTCGATGCTTTTCGGGTCGTGGGCGGTGGAGGCGCGGGTGGGGTGGCCGTCCGCCACTGAACCGACCGCGGCCAGCGTCTCCAGCCGCGCCAGCGACGCCGCGAACTCCTTCGGGCGCGGGGCCGCAGCGCTGCCCTTGCGCAGCATCGCGGCGGTCCCCTCCCCCAGCAGCCGGACGACCTCCGGCTGGGCGACAGGGTCGTCGAGCCGAACCCCGTACCGGTCGAGCACCTCGGCGGCGAGCCCGCGGAGGCGACGGACCGCCTCGGGCGACACCCTCCCGCCGCGCGCGCCGAGCGACCAGCCGAGCTGCACGACGTCCCGCCGCGCGCCCGCCCGCGGCTGCGGCGACGGGACCGGCCAGGTCACCTCGGCCTGTTCGCCGAGGAGCGACAGCATGGCGCCGAGCGCGAAGACCACGAACCCGAGGCCGACGGAATGCGGCGCGTCCATCCCGAAGAACCAGGCCGCCACCCCGACGATCACGGCCGCGAGCACGCAGCCCACGGCGCGCCGGACCATCCGCGCCCGGGTCATCGGGGCACCCCACCGGCCGCGGCGGTCCCCCACGAGGCGCGCAACGCCTCGATCGCAGCGCGGGCCGCGTCGACGTCTGCCGCGGTCACGGGCGCTTCGCTGAACCGGGCGCGCAGGTACAGATCGAGAAGGTCACCCGCGGCATCCCGGTCGGAGGCGACCCTGGCGAGGACCCGGCGGACGAACTCCCCCGGCGTCTCGGCCGGGAGCCGGTGGACGCCGCTGTCCGCTGCACCCTCCTCCAGCCCGAGCCACGCCCGCTCGATGGCGTCCCGCGGCTCCCGCCCCTCGCCGAGCAGATCGAGGGCGCGGTCGAGGCCGCGGCGCACGCGCTCGGGTCGCGGGTGCGCGGGCGGCTCCGGCGCGACGGAGCCCTCGGTGGAGCCGTCGACGTCGCCGTCGAGGCCGGGGTACTCGGGACGCAGCCTCCGCCGCAGGTACCGGTAGAGCAGCGCGAGCAGGACGACGACGATCAGCGCGATGACGGCGTAAGTCACCCAGGTCAGGTCGATGCGGGTCTCATGCGGGACGTCCTGCGGCGCGGGGGTGCCGGTGGCCCGCTGCTGCTCCCCCGGGTGCGGCTGGAGGTCCGCGGCCGGCGGGGTGAACCGGAGGCCGGTGAACACGGGAGCGCCCTGGAACGCGAGCGCGAGGCCGGAGAGGGCGAGCAGGAGGCCGGCGGCGGTGACCATGCCCCACCGCTGCCGCGTCCGCGTCGCCTTCGAGCCCACTCTGCCACCGTAGCGCGGAGGGAGTAAGAGTGCGCGGAGGGATACCGGTGCGCGTACGCAAACAATCCATTGCGATTCAACCGATCGACCGATACCTTCAACTGCGCCGAGAATGTGCGCCAGGTTCAGCTCAAGGAGGAGCCATGACCGCTGTCCCACCCGCACCACGCCCGTTCCCGGTTCGCGGCCGCGCGGTCGGCATCGTCGGCCTCGTCGGCGCTCTGCTCTTCGGGTTCTACTTCTTCGTGCCGACGCTGTTCCCGAGGATGGAGGCCGT
Organism: Microbacterium sp. X-17; assembly: GCF_039615055.1. Classification (NCBI taxonomy): domain Bacteria; kingdom Bacillati; phylum Actinomycetota; class Actinomycetes; order Micrococcales; family Microbacteriaceae; genus Microbacterium; species Microbacterium sp. X-17. Next base: position 1,487,845 of record NZ_JBDHNI010000001.1, on the reverse strand, counting down.
CGTCTACGCGGCCCGGCCCTCCACGTCGGAGATCGTCGCCGTGGGCGCGCAGTATCAGCAGCTGGTCACCTTCGGCACCTGGCTGCAGGCCACCGGTGCCGCCCTGTGCGTCGTGTTCTTCATCGGCGTCCTGTTCCTCACCGCCGCCAATGGGACCGCCCCGGCCTACGTGGTCCTCTTCGGCGGGAGCGTCCTCGTCGCGCTCGTGCTCCTGGAAGGGGTGTTCACCCTGACCTGGGTGAGCGCCTCCACCGCGGGCATCGCCACCAGCGCCCGGGTCGGCTTCGACCTGATGTCGCGGTTCATCCAGGTGTTCCCGCTCGTCCCGGCGCCGGCCGTGTACCTGCCGCTGGGCTACCTCCTGCTCCGCAGCGGCCTGCTGCCACGGTGGCTCGCCTGGGTGGCGGCCGGACTCGGCGCGGCCTTCCTGCTGGTGGGCCTGCTCGAAGTGTTCCTCCCGTTCGCCCAGGCCTTCGCCGCCGGGCTCGCCGGACTCCAGGCGTTCTGGATCATTACGGCGGGCATCGTGCTCATCGCCCGCGGCGAGGCCCGCACGCCACACCCCTCGGCCGCCTCCGCGATCCCGGAGCAGTGACGTCCGGCGGGATGCCGGACCTCAGCCCAGGTGCCCCGCCTTCTCCATCTGCCGCAGGTCCCGCTTCAGGTCCGACAGCTCGTCGCGGAGGCGCGCCGCAAGCTCGAACTTCAGCTCGCCCGCCGCGGCGAGCATCTGCCCGTTCAGGTCGGAGATCAGCGACTCCAGCTCGGCGGCGCCCTGGGCGGCGATGCCGCCGTTGCGCAGGTTCGGCGTCGGGCTCTTGCGGCGCTGCTCCCGGCCGGCGAGCACGCGGGCGGTGTCGGCCTCCTCGCGGGCCAGCACGTCGGTGATGTCGGCGATGCGCTTGCGGAGGGGCGTGGGGTCGATGCCGTTGGCGCGGTTGTACTCGAGCTGGAGCTCGCGGCGGCGGTCGGTCTCCTCGATCGCGTTCTTCATCGAATCCGTCAGCACGTCGGCGTACATGTGCACCTCGCCCGAGACGTTGCGGGCGGCACGGCCGATGGTCTGGATGAGCGACGTCGAGGAGCGGAGGAAGCCCTCCTTGTCGGCGTCGAGGATCGCGACCAGCGACACCTCCGGCAGGTCCAGGCCCTCGCGGAGCAGGTTGATGCCGACCAGCACGTCGTAGACGCCGGCGCGCAGCTCGGTGAGCAGCTCGACGCGGCGGAGGGTGTCGACGTCGGAGTGCAGGTAGCGGACCTTCACGCCGGCCTCGGCGAGGAAGTCGGTGAGCTCCTCCGCCATCTTCTTGGTCAGCGTGGTGACCAGGATGCGCTCGTCGCGTTCGACGCGGACGCGGATCTCCTCAAGCAGGTCGTCGATCTGGCCCTTCGTCGGCTTGACGACGATCTGCGGGTCGACCAGGCCGGTCGGGCGGATGATCTGCTCGACCACGCCGTCCGCGATGTCCATCTCGTACTTGCCGGGCGTCGCCGACAGATACACGGTCTGACCCACCCGGTCCTTGAACTCGTTCCACCGCAGCGGGCGGTTGTCCATGGCGCTCGGGAGCCGGAAGCCGTGCTCCACCAGGGTGCGCTTGCGGGAGGCGTCGCCCTCGTACATCGCGCCGATCTGCGGAACGGTCACGTGGGACTCGTCGATGACGACGAGGAAGTCGTCCGGGAAGTAGTCGAGCAGGCAGTTCGGCGCCTCGCCGGGCTGCCGGCCGTCGATGTGCCGCGAGTAGTTCTCGATGCCGGAGCAGAAGCCGATCTGCTCCATCATCTCCAGGTCGAACTGGGTGCGCATCCGCAGCCGCTGCGCCTCCAGCAGCTTGCCCTCGCGCTCCAGCTCCTGCAGCCGCTCGCGCAGCTCCTCCTGGATGGTGCCGATGGCGCGCTGCATCGTCGCCGGGCTGGCGGCGTAGTGCGTCGCCGGGAACACCGACACCGCGTCCATCTTCTGCAGCACCTCGCCGGTCAGCGGGTGCAGCGAGTACAGCGCCTCGATCTCGTCGCCGAACAGCTCGACGCGGACCGCGTGCTCCTCGTACATCGGGATGATCTCGATGGTGTCGCCGCGCACGCGGAACTTGCCGCGCGAGAAGTCGACGTCGTTGCGCTCGTACTGCATCGCGACGAACCGGCGGATGAGCTGGTCGCGGCCGACGTTCTGGCCGACCTGGAGGGCGACCATCGCCTCCAGGTACTCCTCGGCCGCACCGAGGCCGTAGATGCAGGAGACCGTGGAGACCACGACCACGTCGCGCCGGCTGAGCAGCGAGTTGGTGGTGGAGTGCCGCAGCCGCTCGACCTCCGCGTTGACCGACGAGTCCTTCTCGATGAAGGTGTCCGTCTGCGGGACGTACGCCTCGGGCTGGTAGTAGTCGTAGTACGAGACGAAGTACTCGACCGCGTTGTTGGGCAGCAGCTCGCGGAACTCGTTGGCGAGCTGCGCCGCGAGGGTCTTGTTGTGGGCGAGGACGAGCGTCGGGCGCTGCACCTGCTCGACCAGCCAGGCGGTCGTCGCCGACTTGCCGGTTCCGGTGGCGCCGAGGAGGACGACGTCGGTCTCGCCCGCGTTGATGCGGCCGGCGAGTTCGGCGATGGCTTTGGGCTGGTCGCCGCTGGGCGCGTATTCGCTGACGACCTCGAACGGACGGACGAGACGCGTGGCTTGCATGAGTCCAGTCTAGGAAGGACCACCGACATCGCGGCCCGCTCTCGCTGAGAGCGGAACGGCCGGGCGCGGAACCCGGCGGTCAGGACCGCAGGCTCTCCCAGAGCTCGTCCACCTGCTCGCGGGTCCGGTCGAGCGAGCCGTCGGTGTCGATCACCACGTCCGCGACGGCCAGCCGCTCCTCGTCGGAGGCCTGCGACCCGATCCGGCGCTCGGCCTCCGCCGCGTCCATCCCGCGCAGCCGCACGAGCCGGTCGATGCGGGTGGCGGCGTCCGCGTGCGCGACGACCACGAGGTCGAACGGGTACTCGTTGGCGGACTCGACCAGCAGCGGCACGTCGTACACGACGATCGCCGCGGGATCGGCGGCTCCCGCGGCCTCGAACCGCGCGGTGGACGCCGCGAGCACGGCCGGGTGGGTGATCCCGTTGAGCTTCTGGAGGGCGTCCGCGTCGCCGAACACGATCGCGCCGAGCGCGGGCCGGTCGAGGCTGCCGTCCGCGGCGATGACGCCGTCGCCGAAGGTCCGGGCGATCTCGGCCAGTGCGGGAGTGCCCGGCTCGACGACCTCCCGTGCGATGCGGTCGGCGTCCACGACGACGGCGCCGAGCTCGGCGAGACGGGAGGCGATGGTCGATTTTCCGGAGGCGATCCCGCCCGTGAGTCCGATCAGCTGCACGGCGTCCAGCCTATGCGCACCGGGAGGGCGGCCGTTAACGCCGGAACGGCCGGCCCCCGAAGGGACCGGCCGCTCACGGATGAGACGGGTCTCAGTTGTTGGAGCTGAGCTTCTCGCGCAGGGCGGCGAGGGACTCGTCGTCGGCGAGGGTTCCGCCGTTGCCGGTCTCGCTCGAGTAGGACGAGGAACCGCTGTCGGCGGCCGCCTCCTCGATGCCCTTCGCGACCTGGCGCTTGTGCGCCTCCCAACGAGCCTGGGCGGCGGCGTACTGCTGCTCCCACTCGTCGCGCTGGGTCTCGAAGCCTTCCTTCCACTCGTTGGTCTCCGGGTCGAAGCCCTCGGGGTACTTGTAGTTCCCCTGCTCGTCGTACTCGGTGACCATGCCGTAGAGGGCCGGGTCGAACTCGGTGCCCTCGGGGTCGACGCCCTCGTTCGCCTGCTTGAGGCTGAGCGAGATGCGGCGGCGCTCCAGGTCGATGTCGATGACCTTGACGAAGACCTCTTCGCCGACCGACACGACCTGCTCCGCGAGCTCGACGTGCTTGCCGGAGAGCTCGGAGATGTGCACCAGGCCCTCGATGCCGTCCGCGACGCGGACGAAGGCACCGAACGGAACCAGCTTCGTGACCTTGCCCGGGGCGACCTGACCGATCGCGTGGGTGCGGGCGAAGACCTGCCACGGGTCCTCCTGGGTCGCCTTGAGCGACAGCGAGACGCGCTCGCGGTCCAGGTCGACCTCGAGGATCTCGACGGTGACCTCCTGGCCGACCTCGACGACCTCGGAGGCGTGCTCGATGTGCTTCCACGAGAGCTCGGAGACGTGCACGAGGCCGTCCACGCCGCCCAGGTCGACGAACGCGCCGAAGTTGACGATCGAGGACACGACGCCCTTGCGGACCTGGCCCTTGTGCAGGTTGTTGAGGAACGTGGTGCGGGACTCCGACTGGGTCTGCTCCAGCAGCGCGCGACGCGACAGGACCACGTTGTTGCGGTTCTTGTCGAGCTCGAGGATCTTCGCCTCGATCTCCTGGCCCAGGTACGGGGTCAGGTCGCGGACGCGGCGCAGCTCGATGAGCGACGCCGGGAGGAAGCCGCGGAGGCCGATGTCGACGATCAGGCCGCCCTTGACGACCTCGATCACCGTACCGGTGACCACGCCGTCGGCTTCCTTGATCTTCTCCACGTCGCCCCACGCGCGCTCGTACTGCGCACGCTTCTTGGACAGGATGAGGCGGCCTTCCTTGTCCTCCTTCTGGAGAACGAGCGCCTCGACGGTGTCGCCGACCTCGACGACCTCGCTGGGGTCGACGTCGTGCTTGATGGAAAGCTCGCGGGAGGGGATGACACCCTCGGTCTTGTAGCCGACGTCGAGGAGGACCTCGTCGCGGTCGATCTTGACGACGGTGCCTTCGATCAGGTCTCCGTCGTTGAAGAACTTCAGCGTCTTTTCGACCGCGGCAAGAAAGTCTTCAGCAGAACCGATGTCGTTGACTGCGACCTGCTTCGGTGCCTTGTCGGTCGTTGCGGTTGTCATGTAGTGGATGCTCCGTTATGGACATAAATCAGGCCGAGCGCGAACCTCTGTGGGTGTCTTCCGCGAACGGCAGGCGGATGTGGATGTCACACAAGTGACGGTCTAGTCTACCGACTGGCCTGCGAAAGGGGCAACTCGCGGCCGGCGACGATGTCGCGGAGGGCGGGCTCCAGGTCGGGGAAGGCGAACTCGTAGCCCGCGGCGAGCAGCCGCTCCGGCATCACCCAGCGGCTCTTCAGCACCAGCTCGGTCTCGGTGCGGAGGACCGCGGTGCCGAGCTCCAGCATCCAGCGGAACGCCGGGAGCCCGGCCGGGACGCGCAGCACACGGCGCAGGGTCGCCATCAGGGTGCGGCTGTCCGACGGGTTCGGCGCGGCGATGTTGACCGCGCCGTCGAGCTCGGGATGCTCCCGGAGGAACTCGATCGAGCCGAGCACGTCGGCGATGTGCACCCAGCTGAACCGCTGCCGGCCGCCGCGCGCGCGGAACTCGTGGAAGGTCCCGGCGTTGCGGCGCGCGGTGGTCGCGAACCAGCGGCCGTCGAGCTGCGGTCCGCCGAGGCCCCACTGCGTCAGCCGGATCAGCGGGGTCAGCGCGGAGCCGTCGCCGAGCACGATCGCCATGCGCAGCGCGACGCGGCGCGTGCCGGGCAGCTCTCCCTCCAAGAACTCGGCCTCCCAGGCGCGCGCGACGTTCACCGAGAAGCCGGTGCCGAGCTCGCCGGTGGACTCCGTCATCGGCCGGTCCTCGGCGTGCCGGTAGATCGTGGCGGTGGAGGCGTTGAACCAGACCGGAGGCGGGGCGTCGGAGGCGGCCACGGCCTCCCGCAGCGCCCGCGTGGTCTCCAGCCGCGAGCGGAAGATCTCGGCGCGGTTCGCGTCGCCGTAGCGGCAGTTGACGCTCTTGCCGGCCAGATTGATCAGCACGTCCGCGCCGGTGACGACCCGCCGCAGGGCCTCGGCGTCGCCCCAGCGCGCGTCGGCGCCGTCGCGGCCGACCAGCAGGACCGTCGCGCCGCGGGCGCGGTAGTGCTCCGCCAGATAGCGTCCGATGAAGCCGGACGCGCCGGCGATGACGATGCGCTCGCTCACTCACTCCCCCGATGCGACGGCGGCGCTCCCGACCTGGTATCGGAACGTCCCCGCGTACTGGTACACCCTACCGATCAGCGGGACGCGCACCACGATCGAGACCGCCTGCGCGTCGCGCTCGTCGTCGTACCGCTCGGTGAGCGCGACGACCGGGGCGACCGCGCGCGGGAGGACGAGCCGCAGCCTGCCCAGCCGCACCGCGACCCGGCGGGAGGTCAGCCGCAGGGCGCCGCCGATCACGCGGGCGGAGAACCAGGCTTCGGCGAGCACCGGCGACCCGAGGCGGTCCACGACCATCCAGCCGTCGACGCCGATCTCGTCGCGCATGTCGAACACGCGCCCGCGCAGCTCGAACCGCCGCACCGCGCGCACCGCCGGGCCGCCGTCGTCCGCCAGCACGGGCACGTTCTCGACCGTGAACGGCACGTCCCGCTCCCACACCGGGAACATCACGTGCGCCCGGCCGAACACCGCCAGCACCGGCCACAGCCAGCGCCGGGGCGTGCCGACGGTGTCGAACACGCCCCGGCCCGTGCCGGTGGACCCGGCCGGGATGGCGTCGAAGTAGGCGCGCAGCCGCGGATGGAGCTCCTCGAACGCCGGGCCGAGCACCGCACGGTACGGGGAGGTCATCGCGGCTGCGCGCTCTGGCACTGGTCGCTCAGTCGAGCAGTGCCGACTTCAGCGTGTCCAGGCCGACGCCGCCGATGTCGAGCGCCTTCTTGTGGAACGCCTTGATGTCGAACGCGGCGCCCTCGCGGCGCGCGTACTCGTCGCGGAGCTGCTCCCAGATCCGCTGGCCGATCTTGTACGACGGCGCCTGCCCGGGCCAGCCGAGGTAGCGGTTCACCTCGAACCGGACGAAGCCCTCGTTCATGTTGACGTTGTCGGCCAGGAAGCCGAACGCGTACTCGCCGGTCCACGGGCCGGAGCCGTCCGGGAGCTGCTTCTCCAGGTGCACGCCGATGTCGAGGACGACGCGGGCGGCGCGCATCCGCTGGCCGTCGAGCATCCCGAGCCGGTCGGCCGGGTCGTCCAGGTAGCCGAGCTGCTCCATCAGGCGCTCCGCGTAGAGCGCCCAGCCCTCGGCGTGGCCCGAGGTGCCGGCGATGCGGCGCCAGGAGTTGAGCTGCGCCTTGTTGTAGGTGGCCTGGGCGATCTGGAGGTGGTGGCCGGGGACGCCCTCGTGGTACACGGTGGTCAGCTCGCGCCAGGTGTCGAACTCGGTGACGCCCTCGGGGACGCTCCACCACATCCGGCCGGCGCGCGCGAAGTCATCGCTCGGGCCGGTGTAGTAGATGCCGCCCTCCTGCGTGGGCGCGATCATGCACTCCAGGCGGCGGATCTCCGCGGGGATGTCGAAGTGCGTCTTGCCGAGCTCCTCGATGGCGCGGTCGCTGGTCTCCTGCATCCAGCGCTGAAGGGCGTCGGTGCCGTGCAGCTTGCGGGAGGCGTCGCCGTCCAGGAACGCGATGGCCTCGTGGACCGTCGCGCCGGGCTTGATCTCGCGGGCGATCGACTCCTGCTCGGCGACCATGCGGGCGAGCTCCTCGATGCCCCACTCGTAGGTCTCGTCCAGGTCGACGGTCGCACCGAGGAAGTCGCGCGAGGCGAGGGCGTACAGCTCGCGGCCGACGGCGTCCTTCTCGGGCGCGTGCGCGGCCAGCTCGTCCTGCAGGAAGGCGGCGAGCGTGGCGTAGGCCGCCGCCGACTCCGTGGCGCCCTGGGCCAGGTCGGACTTCAGCGACGCGGGCAGCTCGCCGTTCAGCGGGCGGGCTGAGCCGGTGAAGTCGAAGAAGAAGCCGGTGTCCGCGATTTGCTTCTTGGCCTGCGCGAGCACCTCGCGCACCTGGCGGATCGCGGGGACGTTGCCGGCCGCGATGCCGCTGCGCAGCGTCTCGATGTAGCCGTCCATCGCCGCGGGGAGGTTGTGCAGCCGCTTCGCGACGTTCGCCCAGTCCTCCTCGGTGTCGGTGGGAACGAGGTCGAAGATGTCGCGGAGCTCCTGCGCCGGGGAGGCGATCACGTTGAGGTCGCGCTGGTTGAAGCCCGCCTCGTGCTTCTCGATGGTGAGCTCCAGCTCGCGGGACAGGTCCATCTTGGTGACCCGGTCGATGTCGTCCACCGGCTCGGCGGCCTGGATTTTGGCCAGCGCCTCCCGCACCTTGCCGACGGCCTGCTCGGCGCCGGCCGGCGAGTAGTCCGAGTACTCGCCCTCGCGGCCGGGACGGCCGAGCCAGACGTGGTACTCGGGGTGGAGCTCCAACTGGGTGTCGACCCACTCGTCAGCGATCGTGTCGATCGGAGTCGGTTCGCGCTTCTCTGCGTTCGTCATGGTTCGACCCTATCGAGGGGCCGACTTCCGCTGAAAGATGCGGCGTTCGGCGCGCCCGTTCCTCGCGGCGGTCGAGCTCGTCCTGGAGGGCGACGAAGAAGCGGTGGATCTCGCCGAGGCGCCGGGTGTAGAGCAACACGTCCGCGCCCGGCACCTTCCCGGCCGCGTCGAACTCGATTCGCGTGTGCGTCGCGTCGACGGGCAGGAACCGCAGCTTCGCGTCGAAGAGGAACCACCCGGACGCGAGCTGCGCGAAGGGGTCGAGGAGACTCGTCCCCGTGAGCGCGTCCCGGATGAAGTCCGGGACCTCCTCCACCGGGACGGGAACGACTTCGCTCGGCATCCGGCGCGCCTGGACGGCCTTCTTCGCGTGCCTCCGCGGCTCCAGCTCGCTCATGTCGTGAAGCGTAGTCCGGCGCGCCGCGGCCATCAGTGCGCGGCGGCCTCCCAGTTCGGGCCGCGGCCGATCTGCACGTCCAGCGGGACGCGGAGGGCGGCGGCGCCGGCCATCCGGGTGCGCACGATGGATTCGAGCGCGTCCCACTCGCCGGGAGCGACCTCGAAGATGAGCTCATCGTGCACCTGGAGGAGCATGCGCGAGTTCAGCTTCTGGTCGATCAGGTCGCCGGCGATCCCGAGCATCGCGATCTTCATGATGTCGGCGGCCGAGCCCTGGATGGGCGCGTTGAGCGCCTGGCGCTCGGCGTTCTCGCGCAGCACGCGGTTGGTGGAGGTCAGGTCGGCGAACGGGCGGCGGCGGCCGAAGATCGTCTCGGTGTAGCCGTCGACCCGGGCGATCTCCACGACGCTGCGCAGGTAGTCGCGCACCGCGCCGAAGCGCTCGAAGTAGCCGGCCATCAGGTCGCGCGCCTCCTTCGTCTCGATGCGGAGCTGCTTGGACAGGCCGAAGGGGCTGAGGCCGTAGGCGAGGCCGTACGACATCGCCTTGACCTTGGTGCGCATGAGCGGGGTGACGTCCTCCGGCGCGACGCCGAAGACGCGCGCGCCGACGAAGCGGTGCAGGTCCTCCCCCGCGTTGAATGCCTCGATCAGTCCCGGGTCCTCGGAGAGGTGCGCCATGATGCGCATCTCGATCTGCGAGTAGTCGGCGGTCAGCAGCGTCTCGTAGCCCTCGGCGCTGCGGAACGCCGAGCGGATCTCCCGGCCCTCCTCGGTGCGGATCGGGATGTTCTGGAGGTTGGGATCGTTGGACGAGATGCGGCCGGTGCTGGTGCCGGTCTGGTCGTAGGTGGTGTGGATGCGCTCGTCCCCGTTGACCGAGCGCTCCAGCGTCTCCACGATCTGCTTGAGCTTGGTCGCGTCGCGGTGCTGGAGCAGCAGGTCGAGGAACGGGTGCGGGTTGCTCTCCTGCAGGTCGGCGAGCGACTGCGCGTCGGTGGAGTAGCCGGTCTTGGTGGAGCGGGTCTTCGGCATCCCGAGCTCGTCGAACAGCACCTGCTGGAGCTGCTTCGGCGAGCCGAGGTTCAACTCGTGGCCGACCTCGGCGTAGGCGCGGGCGGCGTAGTCGTTGGCCTTGTCGGTGAGCTGGCCGCGCAGGCGGCGCAGCACCTCGGTGTCGATCGAGACGCCGTCGAGCTCCATCTCGGCCAGGACAGCGACGAGCGGGAGCTCGATGTCGTCCAGCACGGCGCGGGTGCCGGCGTCGAGGGCGATCATCTGGCCCTCGGCTACGCGGCGGATGTACCAGGCCTCGGTCGCCGGGCTCACCGCGTCGTTGATCGGCACGAGCTGGTTCGGGTCGGAGACCGGGAGGGTCTCGCCCAGGACCTCGTAGACCTGCTCGGCCAGCGACTGCGGCGCGGCGCCGGGCTTGACGAGCCAGGAGGCGATCCGGGTGTCGAAGGCGAGGCCGTCGACCACGAAGCCGGCCCGGGCCAGCGCCTTGAACTGCGGCTTGGCGTGGAAGAAGTACTTGGGCGCGCTGCTCGCGAGCCACTCCTCCAGCGCCGTGTAGTCGGGACGGCCGGCGGCCCACGGGACGTAGACGGTGTCGTCGGCGGCGGCGAGGCCGAAGCCGGTGATGCCGGCCGGGCCGGTCTCCAGCTGCACGGCGACCGCGGCGCCGTCGGCGGAGGCCTTCTCCAGCCAGTTGGCGAGCTCCTCGTCCACGAGGGTGCGGACGACCGGGGCGCTCACGGCCCCGACGTCGCCCTCCGAAGGGGCGGCTCCGGCGCCGGTGAAAGTGCCGTCCTCGGCCGCGGCCTTCAGCAGCCGGTCGAGCAGGGTCTTGAACTGGAGGCGCGCGAAGATGTCGCGGACGGCGTTCTCGTTGAGCGGCTTGCGCTCCAGGTCGGCCGGGGCGACCTCCAGCTCCACGTCGTCCAGGAGCTTGTTGAGCCGGCGGTTGCGGAGGGCGTTCTCCTGCTGGTCGCGGAGGTTCTGCCCGACAACGCCCTTGATCTCGTCGGCGTGGGCGACGATGTTCTCGACGGTGCCGTACTGCTGCACCCACTTGACCGCGGTCTTCTCGCCGACCTTGTCGATGCCGATCAGGTTGTCGCTGGTCTCGCCGACCAGCGCCGCGATCTCCGGGTACTGGTGCGGCTCGACGCCGTAGCGCTCCCGCACGGCGGCGGGGTCGTAGATCTTGAGCTCGGAGACGCCGCGGACGTTCGGGTAGAGCAGCGTCACGTCGTCGTTGACGAGCTGGATGGTGTCGCGGTCGCCGGAGACGAGGAGGACGCGGTAGCCCTGCTCGCTGCCCTGGCGCGCGAGCGTGGCGAGGATGTCGTCGGCCTCGAAGTCCTCCTTGGCGATGGTGGTGATGTTCATCGCGTGGAGGGCCTCCTGCAGCAGCGGGATCTGGCCCACGAACTCGGAGGGGGTCTCGTTGCGGGTGCCCTTGTACTCCGGGTACTCGCGCGTGCGGAACGAGTATCGGGAGATGTCGAACGCGACCGCGAGGTGGGTCGGGCGCTGCTGCTGGAGCAGGTTGATCAGCATCGCGATGAAGCCGTGGATGCCGTTCGTGTGCTGCCCTTCGCGGTTGACGAAACTGTCCACGGGGAGCGCGTAGAAGGCCCGGAATGCCAGCGAATGGCCGTCGATGACGAGAAGGGTAGGCTTTTCGGAGTCTGACACCAGGCAAGCCTACAAGGGGCCGGTGACAGTCCAGGACGACGGCCGACGAGGGCGGAGAGGCAGTGAAATGACCGAGGACGCGCTCGCGTACGTGAAGCAGCGGGGGCTCGGCGCCCTCGCCGACAAGATGGGCATCGAGATCGTCGAGTTCACGATCGAGCGGGCCGTGGCGACCATGCCCGTGCTCGGCAACACACAGCCCGCGGACCTGCTGCACGGCGGCGCCTACGTCGTGCTCGGCGAGTCGCTCGGCTCCATGTCGGCGAACCTCTACGCCGGCGAGGGACGGCTGGCGGTGGGCATCGAGATCAACGCCTCGCACACGCGCGCGGCGGTCGACGGCTACGTGACCGGCGTCTGCACGCCCATCCACCTCGGCCGCACGCTGACGACGCACGAGATCGCCGTGACCGACGACCGCGGCCGCCGCTGCTCGACCATCCGCATCACGAACCTTATTAAGGACCTCTAGACAATTCGTGCCGAATGGCGCGAATGCGCCGCCGATTCGCGCCATTCGGCACGAATCGGGGACGTTACTTCTTGGGGGCGAGCTGCTCGATGATCGCCTGGGCGACGTCGTGCATGGTGAGGCGGCGGTCCATCGACGCCTTCTGGATCCAGCGGAACGCGTCCGGCTCGCTGAGGCCCATCTTCTCGTTGAGGAGGCCCTTGGCACGGTCGACCAGCTTGCGGGTCTCGAAGCGCTGCACCATGTCGGAGACCTCGGCCTCCAGCGCGATGATCTGCTGGTAGCGGGCCAGTGCGATCTCGATCGCCGGCAGGAGGTCGTTCGGGGTGAACGGCTTCACCACGTAGGCGAGGGCGCCCGCCTCGGTCGCGCGCTCCACGAGCTCCTTCTGGCTGAACGCGGTCAGCAGCACGACGGGCGCGATGTGGTTCTTGGAGAGGCGCTCGGCCGCCGAGATGCCGTCGAGCTGGGGCATCTTGACGTCCATGATGACCAGGTCGGGGCGCAGCTCGGTGGCCAGCGCGACCGCGGTCTCGCCGTCTCCGGCCTCGCCGACGACCTCGAAACCGTTGTCGCGCAGGGTCTCGACGATGTCGAGCCGGATGAGCGACTCGTCCTCCGCAACGACGACTCGGCGGGGTGCGGTGGGGGTGGTCTCCTGGTCAGTCACGGACAAAAGCCTACGGTATTGTTCAGGTGTTGTTGTGCGCCGCTGTGGCGGAATGGCAGACGCGGAGCACTCAAAATGCTTTGTCCGGAAGGGCGTGTGGGTTCGAGTCCCACCAGCGGCACGCACGCTGGCTACACGCGCGCCCTTTTGTCGGTCCCATCATCTCGAAGGCCGTGCATCTCAGTGAAGTACTGCCAGCACACGCCGGGAAGATCAGGGGCATCCAGCATCGGAGCCACCGCCGCGACCGCATCGGTCAAAGCTCTCCGCGTGCGATCCAGTTCGACGGTGAAATCACTGAGCCGCGGCTCCCACCCTTTCTTCGCAACCGGTTCAGCCGCCCCGACAGCCATGTACGCGCGCCCTCGGTCGGACATCGCGAAGAAGACGGTGTCCGACGAGAGATCGCCGAAGTCGAGCGACCACAGAACGGGAGTCCGTTCCGCGCTCCATGTGGGGACCATCGCCTCCACGAGGTAATTCGTCGCGTATCTCACCGGCTCCATCAACCCGTGAAGGAAGCCATCCGGGCCGTCGTCCTCCCAGAAATCCCACCCCGGGTCGTCCACAGCAAGGGAGTAGGTCCATCCGTGCTCGTTGTGGAACCTGGACATCGGCTGCTCGAGGAACTCCTGGGAACGGATGACGGAGAGGGCGGCCCGCAAAGCATCCGTCCTACCGACGCGCTTCGCCGGCTTGTCCTCCTCGTCGAGGACGGAGACGAGTTCCATCCCGGTGCGCGCGTGAGAACGAGCGAGCACTCGCATCGCGTCCGCGTAGTTGGTGCTTGCTTCGAACTGCGCCCGCTTCACCGCTTCCAGCATCCGCTCGCGATCCCTGATCTTCATCGCGCGCCTCCCCTGACGTACCAGGTCTACGCCCCGGGATTCGCTGAGGCCAGGCCGGGTGCGGAGGCCGTAGGCGCCGTCACCCCGCTCGGCGCAGCCGCAGGGCCAGCACGGGGCACAGCGCCACGGCGTCCTCCGCGGCGTCCAGCTGGTCGCTTCTGACCGGGATGTCGGAGCGCGAGGAGGCCGGCTGACCGACCGCGAACGGGTAGCCCCACTCGTCGCGCGCGATCGTCCCCTCCAGCAACTCGGCGCACAGCCCGCGGCCGTCGCAGCGCGTCCAGTCCACGTGGAGGGTGTGGCGCGCGGTCATCGTGCGCTCCTCAGGCAGCGGCCCTCGGCGTGGGCGTGGATGTCGCGGGCGAAGACGCGCAGAGCGCTGCGGACGAGGCGCGCGGCCCCGTCGGGATGGTGGCACGAGCCGCGGCCGTCGACCGCCTCCGCGAGCCGGGCGAGCTCGGCCGCCGCCTGCGGGGCGAGCCGGCCGGCGGCCAGCTCGGCGAACCGGTCGGCCATCGCCGAGAGCCCGAACAGGCACGGCCCGCACTGCCGGGCGGAGGCCGCGGCCAGCTCCTGGACGATCGCCGCGGTCACCGCCAGACCGCAGCGCTGGGGGCCGAGCACGTGCACGACGCCGGCTCCCGCGGACTCCCCCGGCGCCGCGCCGGTCTCGGAGGGCGCGATCCAGCGACCGTGATACCCGCCGAGGAGCACGCCCGCGGCGAGCCTCGCCTCCCCGCCGGCCCGGGCGACGATGTCCAGCACGGTAGCGTCGGTCGGCACTTCGAACACGCCCTCGGCGGCCACGTCCCCGGTCACCGTGACCAGCCGGGTCCCCGGTCGCTCCGGGTCGCCGACGCTGCGGAACCAGTCGCCGCCGTAGCGGTCCACGAGCGCGAGCTGCGCGAGCGTCTCGACGTTGTGCAGCAGGGTCGGCCGCCCGTCGAGCCCGGACTCCGACAGCCGCCGCGTCCGGTCGAGCGGCACGGCGCGGCCGGTCTGGAGGGCGTTCACCACCGCGCTCGCCTCGCCCGCGACGAAGCCGTCCGCTGCCTCGATCAGCTCGACGCGCCCGGCGTCCGAGCGCTCGGCGACGGCGGCCGCGACCGGGGCGACGGCGGCCGCGTGGAGGTACAGCACGGTCCGCGCGGCGCCGAGGGCCTCCGACGCGGTCAGGAGGCCGTCGAGGACGAGGTGCGGCGCGTTGGCGAGCAGGACGGCGTCCTTCCAGCTCCACGGCTCGCCCTCGGAGCCGTTGCCGATCACGACCGGGGCGCGGCGCCCGGTCGTCGCCGCCAGCTTGCGGAACGCGGGGAACGCGGCGCCGCCACGGCCGGTCAGGCCCGACCGCTCCAGCTCGCGTTCGAGGTCGGCGCGGCGCAGGCCGCGGCGCGGCCCGAACGCGGAGAGGTGGGCGAGGGCGTCGGCCGAATGCCCGGCCGCGAGAAGCCGCGGCGGCGTGGCGGCGGGGTCGGAGACCGGCTGGACGTTGTCGGCGGTCATGGTCATGACGGTCCCCTTCTGCTGAGTGCGGACTCCGTGCGTCGTGCCGCGGCCGTCTCCAGGAACCCGGCGGACACCCGCCAGAGGACCGCCACGAGCACGAACAGCACCGACGCGCCGGCGAGCAGCAGCATCCAGCCGGACATGCCGTCCGTGCCGTCGCCGATCGTGTGCGCCAGCGCCACCGGCCACAGCGCGTAGCTCAGCCAGTGCACGGCCTTGAAGACGCGCAGCCCGAGCCGCCGGCGCAGCAGCGCGGTGATCGTCACCGCGATCAGGAGGTCGACGGCGACGGTGCCGAGGCCGAGCCAGAACGGCAGGTGCGCACCGAGGAACGGCACCAGGATGTCGGTGAGGGTGAGCTTCGCGTAGGAGTCGAGCAGCAGCGTCCCGATGTGGAGGACGAGGAACACGACCGCGAGCAACGACACGTTGCGATGCAGGAGCGTGACGGAGAAGCGCGGCATCCCGGGCAGCGGGCGGCCGGAGCGGGTCACGATCCCGAGCCAGAGCGAGACGGTGAGCAGGAGGAGCGCGACGACGCCGGAGGCCCGGCCGACCGCCCAGAGGACCTCATCCATCAGTTCGCCCCGTCCCGGTCGGCAGGTCGGCGGGCCAGCGCCCGGTGGTGACGATCGAGCCGTCCCTGGCCACCAGCCGCGCGTCGGCGCCGAGGCCGCGCAGCCAGGCGGGAGCCGTCAGCCCGCGCACGACCGACGCCGTGCTCAGCGCGTTGGCGCGGACGCAGGTCGTCGCGGCGACGGTGACCGACCTCCACACGTCGTCGGCCGGGAGCCCGAAGCGCGGGTCGAGGATGTGGTGCCTGGCCTGCCCGTCGCTGCGCCAGCGCCGCTTCTGCGTGCTCGACGTGGCGACGCCGACGCCGTCCGGGATCGCGATCTGCTGGGCCGGGTCGGACGGGAGGTCCTGGACGAGCACCTCCCAGAGCCGACCGGAGGCGCCCGCGGTCGCGATGTCGCCGCCGAGCGAGACCAGGGTGTCCGCTCCCGTCTCCTGCGCGATGCGGCGGGCGATGCGATCGGCCGCGTGCGCCTTCGCGGTCGCGCCGAGGTCGAGGCGGAGGTCGGCGGGGAGGCTCAGCGTGCGCCCGTCGAGCGCGATGCGCTGCCAGCCGGGGCGGCGCGGGCGGGTGACGGTCAGGGTGACGCCGTCTGCGGGGAGCGCCGCGAAGTCACGGTCGTAGCCGAGGCGGTCGAGGTCGCCGCCGAGGGTGGGGTCCACGTCGCCGTCGGTGTCGGCGGCTGCGGCGAGCGCGACCGCGACGAACTCGGCCAGCAGCGGGCTCAGCTCGACGCCGCCGGCGGGACGGTCGCCGCTGTTGAGCCGCGAGAGCTCACTGTCCGCCTCGAACCGGCTGGCCGCCGCGGTGACGGCGGCGAGTTCCGCGTCGGCGATCCCGCGCGCCTGACGGAGCGCCTCCGGGTCGGAGACCACGATGCGGGCCTCGACTCCCCAGATGGCGAAATCGTCGTGGACGAGGTCAGGAGCCGCTGGACTGGCCACTGAACCCACCGCCCTGGCTCTGCTGGATGCCGCTCCCGGAGTTGCTGGAGGAGCCGGAGTCGTCGCTGCTGCTGCCGCTGCCGGACGAGTCGGAGCTGGACGACCCGGAGCCGGAGCCGGACAAGCTGGAGCCCGAGCCGCTCGATCCCGAACTGCCGGTGCCCGAGGTGCTCGTCCCCGTCGTGCCCACGGTCGAGGTCCCGGCGAACAGGAACCCGGAGAGGATGCCCGTCACTGCGAGGCTGGAGATGCCGATCGCGGTGGTGATCCCGACGGCTGTGCGCCGTCCCGCCGAGCGAATGTCCATGTCAGGCCCTCCATCCGGTCCCCGCCCGCCGTCTGCGATGCGGCGTCCCGGGACTGATCACCAGCCTGCGCTCGGTTTCTTTCCGGAACCTTATTCGGGGTGGGAACGGGATATCGGGTCGCTATGAATCAGCTTCGAGCGTGAATCAGCTTCGAGCGCTCAGGGCCGTACTCCCACCACGGCCTGCGCGAACCGCCGCACCCGCTCGCCGAGCCCGGCAATCTGGTCCTCGATCACGCGCGCGGCGTCGAAGCCGACGAACTGCGGAGGCGGCGTGCGCCGCACGTTCTCGGTGCACTCGAACGAGGCGCAGACCAGCGCGCCCACGGTGTCGCCCCGCCTCCCGGCATCCCCCGCCCTGCGTGCCGACCAGAAGTAGACGTCGCGCCGGACGTGAACGTCCTGGCACCAGCCGCACATGGTGGGCGCGTGCGAGCGCATCGAGGCCTCGGACGCGCGCAGCACGATGCCGACCGGTCCGCTCCCGGTCGGGACGACGATGTAGCCGCGCTGCGGGAGCCGGGGATCGCGCCAGCCGAGGTACTCGCGGCGGGCCCAGTCCACCTCGTGCATCCCGGGCGGCAGCGGCAGGTCGGCGGCGTCGGCGCGCGAGCAGTTCACGAACGAGTCGCGGAGTTCCTGCGGGGTCAGGGTGTCCATGTCCACCTCCTGCGTCCCATGCTCGCACAGGTGCTTGACCTTGACCCCGGGGGCACGGCTTAGCCTCCCGGCATGAGCACTCTTGACAGCGTCACCGACGCCTCCTTCGCCTCCGATGTCCTGGAGGCGGAGGGCACCACCCTCGTCGAGTTCTGGGCGCCCTGGTGCGGCCCCTGCCGGGCGGTCACGCCGATCCTGGAGCGGATCGCCGACGAGCACCGCGACGACCTCCGGATCGTGCGCATCAACGCCGACGAGAACCCGCGCTCGTCCGCCGAGTACCACGCGCTCTCGCTGCCGATGATGAAGGTGTTCCAGGGCGGGGAGGTCGTCAAGACCATCGTGGGCGCCAAGCCGAAGCCCGCGATGGAGTTCGAGCTCGCGCCGTACCTGAGCTGACCCGGCCTGGCTTGACGCCGCTCAGGTCAGGTGGTCGAACGCGCCGCTGACCCAGCCGATGTACCGCTCCGCCGACCGCCGCACGGCCTCCCGCGCGTCCTCCGGGATGACGTTGCCCAGGTTGCCGTACATCCGGTCGAACGGCCGGTCGCAGACCAGGTCGGCGACGCGCCGCACCACCGCGGCCGACAGTGGGATGTCGTTGGGGAAGCTCCGCTGGAAGGTCACCCACTTCTGCGACGGCCCGGGGAAGACCGTGTCGCCGCTGAGCACGACCCCGCGGTCCCAGTGCACGATCGCACTGCCGGGGAAGTGCCCGCCGACCGTGCGCAGCAGCACACCGGGCAGCACCTCCTCCTCGCCGCTCCACTCCCGGATGGCCGGGTCCTCCCGCTGCACCCAGTGCCGGTCCGCCGCGTTGACCAGCACCGGCACGCCGCCGAGCAGCCGCGACCAGGAGGTCTGCGCACCGAACATGTGCGGGTGGCTGGTGGCGATCACGGCGGCGCCGCCGAGGTCCTGGACGGCCGTGGCGGTGGCGTCGTCGACGTATCCGGTGGGGTCCCAGAGCAGGTTGCCGTCCGGCGTGCACAGCAGCAGGCCGCGCTGCCCGATGCCGACCCGCGGCTCGCTGCTCAGCCCGTAGAGCCCGGGCTCCAGCTCCGTCACGGTCACGCGCTCGCCCTCGCGCTGGAGGCGCTGCAGGGTGGTCCAGCGCTGGCCGCTCGGCGGGACGTACTGCCGCTCGTCCTCGCAGATCGGGCAGGAGGCCGGTGGCTGCTCCCCCGCGTCCGTCACGATCGGTGTCGTCTCCACAGCGCACGCCGCGCACAACCAGTCCGCCATGCCGGTCAGGTTACCCGCCGTCGCGCCCGCAGGCAGGGACTGGTGGCGGGCTCCGCTGCGCAATAACCTGTGCGCCATGGCGAATCAACCCGTGCTCTTCATCCACGGCCTCTGGCTCCACGCGAGCAGCTGGCAGCCCTGGATCGACCTCTTCACGGCGGAGGGCTACGCCCCCGTCGCTCCCCTGTGGCCCGGCGAGAAGGACACTGTGGAGGCCACCCGCGCGAACCCCGACGACGTCGCCAACTTCGGCATCGACGAGGTCACGGCCCACTTCGCCAAGATCATCGAGGCGATGGACGTCCCTCCGGTCATCATCGGCCACTCCTTCGGGGGCCTGGTCACCGAGAAGCTGATCGGGCAGGGCTACGGCAACGCGGGCGTCGGGATCGACCCGGCCCAGATCAAGGGTGTGCTGCCGCTGCCGTTCCGTCAGTTGAAGGCGTCGTTCCCCGTGCTGGACAACCCGGCCAACATCCACAAGCCGGTCGCCCTCACCGAGGAGCAGTTCAAGTTCGGCTTCGGGAACCAGCTCACCGACGAGGAGTCGAAGGAGCTGTTCGACCGCTGGACCGTCCCCTCGACCGTCCGCCCGATCTTCCAGGCGGCGGCGGCCAACTTCAGCGTCCACTCGCAGGCCGCGGTCGACACCAAGAACGAGGACCGCGGGCCGCTGCTCCTCATCGCGGGCGGCGAGGACAACACGGTCCCGGAGGTGACCGTGGACGCGACCCTCAAGCAGTACCGCGACTCCAACGCCGTGACCGAGCTGATCACCTTCCGCGACCGCGGCCACTCGCTCGTGATCGACCACGGCTGGCGCGACGTGGCCACGGAGATCCTGGTCTGGCTCGGGCAGCAGGGGCTGGAGGACTGAGCCGGTCCGGAATACCGCGCCGGCCGGACGGCTTGCCCTCACTGTGAAACGCATCGGCTTCCTCAGCTTCGGCCACTACCAGGCCGTCCCCGGCTCCGTCGTGCGGACGGCGGCCGACGCCCTCCTGCAGACGGTGGAGCTCGCGGTCGCCGCGGAGGAGGTGGGGGCCGACGGCGCGTTCGTCCGGGTGCACCACTTCGCCCCGCAGCTCGCCTCCCCGTTCCCGCTGCTCGCCGCGATCGGCGCGCGCACCTCGCGCATCGAGATCGGCACCGGCGTCATCGACATGCGGTACGAGAACCCGCTGTACATGGCGGAGTCCGCCGCGGCCGCCGACCTGATCAGCGGGGAGCGCCTCCAGCTCGGCGTCAGCCGCGGATCACCGGAGACCGCGCTCGCCGGCTACGAGTCGTTCGGCTACGTGCCGGGCGAGGGCGAGTCCGACGCCGACATGGCCCGGCGGCACACCGCGATCTTCCGCGCCGCCATCGCGGGCGAGGGGATGGCGAACGCCGACCCGCGGATGACGGGCCAGAGCGGCGGCCTGTCCGTCCAGCCGCTCTCGCCGACCCTCCCGGACCGGATCTGGTGGGGCGCCGGAACCCGGGCGACCGCCGAGTGGACGGCCGAGCAGGGCATGAACCTGATGTCCTCCACCCTGCTCACGGAGGACACCGGCGAGGCGTTCGACAAGCTCCAGGCCGAGCAGATCCAGCGCTACCGCGACACCTGGGCCGAGATGGGCTGGGAGCGCGAGCCGCGTGTGAGCGTCAGCCGCAGCGTCATCCCGATCGTCGACGACGAGTCCCGCCGCTACTTCGGCGCGCGGGCGCAGGTGGAGGGCCGCGACCAGGTCGGCCACCTGGACGGCGGGATCGCGCGCTTCGGCCGCTCCTACATCGGCGAGCCGGAGAAGCTGGTCGCCGAGCTGGCGCAGGACGAGGCGGTGCGGATGGCCGACACCGTGCTCGTGACCGTGCCGAACCAGCTCGGGGTGGACTTCAACGCGCGGCTGCTGGAGGCCGTGGTCGGTGTCGGGCGCGAGCTGGGGTGGCGCGACTGAGACCCGTGTACCCCGAATGCGGCCCTGTGCGATTTTCGGGCACATGAGAGGATCGCTGTGCGGTACACCCGAATTCCGCAGCACAGGCCGTGACGGAATCGTCCGGTCCCATGGAAGGGGTGTGCTTTGCGAACTCGACGATCGGGTGCAGGATTCATCGCGGCCGGGCTGGCGCTCGCCCTCGGCGCGGTCGGGATCGGGGCGGCCGGGCTCGCCTCCGCTCCGGCGAAGGCCGTGACGCTGACCGACGCGTCCACGCCGTCCGCCATCACGGGCATGTGGGCGTGGGGCAACCCGATCGACCCATCCGTGGATGCGCGTGGCGACGGGGAGCCGGCGTTCGAGCCGAAGGCGCTGGCCGCGTTCGCCTCCGCACACAAGCTGCGCACCGTCTACCTCTCCGTGCCGTGGGCGGCCGACCAGGGCCCGTTCGGCGCGTGGCTGCGCTCGGCGGTCACCGCGCTGCACCGCGCCGGCGTGACCACGGTCGGCGCGCTCGGCGGCGACCCGGCGTGGGCGCAGCAGCCCGACCTCGCCGCAACCTGGACCACCGCGGCGCTGAAGGCGGCGCCGTTCGACGCGGTGCAGTTCGACGTCGAGCCGTGGGTGAACGCCACCGACGACCAACTGCCCGGCATCGTGGACCAGCTCGCGACCATGTACGACACCGCCAGAAGCGCCGCCGGGTCCGTCCCGGTGGGTGCAGACCTGCCCTGGTGGCTGGAGGCCAAGCCCACGGCGGACGGCAGCAGCACGCTGTTCCGGACGCTGCTCCCCCACGTGAAGTCGGTCGCCATCGTCGCGTTCTCCGACCACGCCGCCGGCGACGACGGGATCGTCGCGCTGGCCCGGCCGGCGGCGACGGCGGCGGCGAGTGCACGGGTGCCGTTCAGCGTCGGCGTCGAGACGGACTCCCCGGACGTGGCCGGAGGCCCGGCTGCGACGTTCGGGGACGACTCGGCGAGCGTGCTGGAGTCGCAGACGGCGCTGGTGCGCTCGGCGCTCGGCGGCCTCCAGGGCTACAAGGGCGTCACCGTCGAGCACCTGCTCGCCTGGCAGGCGCTGATCGCGCGGGGCTGAGGCCCGCTCAGGCCGCGTCGGCCGCCGCGTACAGCGCGGCGATGTCGATCTTGCCCATGGTGAGCATCGCCGCGTTCGCGCGTCCCGCGCGCTCGCGGTCGGGGTCCTGCTGCAGCTCCAGCAGCGCGCGCGGCACGATCTGCCAGCTCAGGCCCCAGCGGTCCTTCAGCCAGCCGCACGGACCCGGCTCGCCGCCGTCCGCCGTCAGGCCGTCCCAGAGCCGGTCGACCTCCGCCTGGTCCTCGCAGACGACCATGATGGAGGCCGCCTCGGTGAAGGAGTACAGCGGGCCGCCGTCGAGCGCGAGGTACTCGATCCCGCCAAGCTCGAACGTGACGAGGACCGTGCTGCCGTCCTCGCCGAGCCGGTCGACCCGGAGGACACGGGAGTCCGGGATCAGCGAGGCGTAGAACTCCGTCGCCTCCTCGGCCGCGCCGTCGAACCAGAGGAACGTCCTGACCTTCTGCATGCGGGTCATGCTACGCGCGGGCGGTAGCGTAGCGGGATGGGCTACTCCAGTTTCATCGCGATCGGCGACAGCTTCACGGAGGGGGTCGGCGACGACCTCCCGGACGGCCGGCAGCGCGGCTGGGCGGACTTCGTCGCCCTCGGGCTGGCGCTCGCGTCGCCGGAGCCGGTGCGCTACGCGAACCTGGCCATCCGCGGCCGCAAGCTCACCCCGATCCTCACCGAGCAGCTCGATCCGGCCATCGCCCAGCGCCCCGAGCTCGTGAGCCTCAACGGCGGCGGCAACGACATCATGCGCCCCCGGGTCACGATCGCGTCGGTGGCGAAGCAGCTCATCGACGCCGCCGACCGGGTGGCGGCCTCCGGCAGCACGATGCTGCTGCTCAGCGGCGCCAACCCGAGCCGGCACCTCCCGATGGGCGGGCTGCTGCGCAAGCGCGGCGACGAGCTGGCGGTCGCGGTGCGGGCGCTACTGCCGCGCGACGGGGTGCTCTTCGTGGACAACTGGGCCGACGAGTCGCTGGAGGACATCCGCTACTGGTCGGCGGACCGTCTGCACCTCAACGCGCTCGGCCACGCGAAGGTCGCGAGCAACGTGCTGACCGCGCTCGATGTGCCGGTGCCGGCCGAGTGGGGCGTGGACGCGGTGGAGACCGCGGCTCCCGGCGAGCCGTCCCGGCGCACCGCCGACTACTACCGGCGCTACGTGCTGCCGTGGATCGGCCGCCGCCTCACCGGACGCTCGTCCGGGGACGGCCGCGTCGCGAAGATCGCGGAGCTCACCGTGGTGGACCCCACCTCCGCCCACCCGCTCTAGCCCGCGCCGAGGGGCACGTAAACGCCCCTAAAACCGCGTTTTAGGGGCGTTTACGTGCCCTTCGACGGGATGTCAGTCGTTGTCGCCGCCCGTGGTGTCGATGCGGGACGTGCGTGCGCTGCCGCCCCAGCGCCACTCCGCGACGGCCGGGATGTCCTCCCCGTGGTCGCGCGTGTACTGCCGCGCGTGCAGGCGCGCATCCACCATCTCCTGCCGGAACGCCGCCTCCCGCGCCGCCAGCCCCGGCACCCGGTCGAGGACGTCGATCACCAGGTGGTAGCGGTCGAGGTCGTTGAGCATCACCATGTCGAACGGCGTGGTGGTCGTGCCCTCCTCCTTGTAGCCGCGGACGTGGAGGTTGTCGTGCCCGGCCCGGCGGTAGGTGAGGCGGTGGATCAGCCACGGGTAGCCGTGGTAGGCGAAGATCACGGGCTTGTCCGTCGTGAACAGCGCGTCGTACTCGCGGTCGCTCAGCCCGTGCGGGTGCTCGCCCTCGCTCTGCAGCCGCATCAGGTCCACGACGTTCACGACACGCACCGCCAGGTCGGGCAGCCGGCGGCGCAGGATGTCGGCCGCGGCCAGCACCTCCAGCGTCGGGATGTCGCCCGCGCAGCCCAGCACCACGTCCGGCTCCTCGCCCTCCCGCTCGGTCCCGGCCCAGTCGAAGACGCCGATGCCGCGCGTGCAGTGCGCGATCGCGTCCGGCATGCTCAGCCAGTTCGGCGACGGCTGCTTTCCCGCCACCACCACGTTCACGTAGTCGACCGAGCGGAGGCAGTGGTCGTACGTCGACAGCAGCGTGTTGGCGTCGAACGGCAGGTACACCCGGACGATGTCGGCCTTCTTGTTGACGACGTGGTCGATGAAGCCGGGATCCTGGTGCGACGCGCCGTTGTGGTCCTGCCGCCAGACGTGCGAGCTGAGCAGGTAGTTGAGCGACGCGATCGGCCGCCGCCACGGGATGGCGCGCGAGCCCTTCAGCCACTTGGCGTGCTGGTTGAACATCGAGTCGACGATGTGGATGAACGCCTCGTAGGAGGTCAGCACGCCGTGGCGTCCGGTCAGCAGGTAGCCTTCGAGCCAGCCCTGGCACTGGTGCTCGCTCAGCACCTCCATCACGCGGCCGCTCGGCGCGAGGTGGTTGTCGGAGTCGATCGGCCAGTACTCGGCGTTCCACTGCTTGCCGGTGACCTCGTAGACGTCCTGGAGGCGGTTGGAGGCCGTCTCGTCGGGCCCGAACAGCCGGAAGTCGTCCGGGTTCTCGGCCATCACATCCCGAAGCCAGCCGCCGAGCACCTTCGTGGCCTCCGCGACGGTCTCCCCCGGCGCCGGAACGTCCACGGCGTAGTCGCGGAAGTCGGGCAGCCGCAGATCCTGGCGGAGCAGGCCGCCGTTCGCGACCGGGTTGGCGCTCATCCGGCGCCCGCTCTCCGGCGCGTGCGAGGCGATCAGCGGGACGGGCGCACCGGAGGCGTCGAACAGCTCCTCCGGGCGGTACGACAGCAGCCAGTCCTCCAGCAGCCGGGTGTGCGCCTCGGTGTCGCGGGCGTCGGCGAGCGGGACCTGGTGCGAGCGCCAGTTGTTCTCCGCCGGGTGGCCGTCGATCTCCGTCGGGCAGGTCCAGCCCTTGGGCGTGCGGAGGATGAGCATCGGCCAGGCGGGACGGTCGACCAGGTCGCCGGACTCCGCCGCCGCCTTGATCTCGGCGATGCGGTCGAGGATCTCGTCCAGCGTCGCCGCCATCCGCTTGTGCACCTCACGCGGGTCCTCGCCGTCGAACCCGCCGGAGACGAGGTACGGCGTGTAGCCGTAGCCGCGCATCAGCTCCAGCAACTCGGCCTCCGGGATGCGCGCCAGAACCGTCGGGTTGGCGATCTTGTAGCCGTTGAGGTGCAGGATCGGGAGGACGACTCCGTCGGCCTTCGGGTTGAGGAACTTGTTCGAGTGCCAGGCGGTCGCGAGCGGCCCGGTCTCGGCCTCCCCGTCGCCGACCACGGCCGCGACCAGCAGCTTCGGATTGTCGAACGCGGCCCCGTAGGCGTGCGAGAGCGCGTAGCCGAGCTCGCCGCCCTCGTGGATGCTGCCCGGCGTCTCCGGCGCCGCGTGCGACGGGATTCCGCCGGGGAACGAGAACTGCCGGAACAGCTTCCGCAGCCCGTCCTCGCTCCAGTCGATGCCGCTGTAGACCTCGCTGTAGGTGCCGTCCAGGTACGCGGACGCCACGACGCCCGGGCCGCCGTGACCGGGGCCGGCGACGAAGATCGTGTCGAGGTCGCGCTGCCGGATCGCCCGGTTCAGGTGCGCGTAGAGGAAGTTGAGGCCCGGGGTGGTCCCCCAGTGCCCGAGCAGGCGCGGCTTGATGTCGTCGCGCGAGAGCGGACGGCGCAGGAGCGGGTTGTCGAGGAGGTAGATCTGGCCGACCGAGAGGTAGTTGGCCGCGCGCCACCAGGCGTCGAGCTGATCGAGGTCGAAGTCGGAGAGGGCGGATGCTGACACGTTCGAGGAGTCGCTCACGCGGGAATCCTACGAGCGGTCCGCTCCGAAGAACAGGTGTGGAAACCTCCCTCATCGACACCGCCCTCGGACCCGTGACCGTGCGCCACACGCGGGTCGTCTCGGGGACGGCCACCATCCTGCTGCACGGAGCGGCCGGATCGTGGACCACCTGGCTGCCCGCGATCGAGGCGGCGGGCGGCGCGGAGGCGGCCGACGACCTGGTGGTGCCCGACCTCCCGGGCTGGGGCGACTCGCCCGCCGTGACGGCCGAGCTGAACTCGGAGTCGCTCGCCCGGGCGGTCGCGGCGGTCGCCCGGGCGCTCGGCTATCGCCGCTGGCGCGTGGTGGGTCACTCGATGGGCGGCTTCATCGCGCTCGAGCTGGCGGTCCTGGAGCCGAAGGCGACCGTGTCGGTGCTGCTGGTCTCCGCGACGACGCTGGGCGGACGGGGCGACCGGCTGGGGCGCGCCGGACTCGTGGGCGCGGCGCCGTCGCTCGCCCTCATGCTCGCCGGGATGCGGCTGCTCGCGGCGGCCGGAGCGACGGCCGCCCCGTTCGTCCGCTGGCTCGACCGGCGCCGGCTGCTCGGGCTGCTGCTCGCGCCGCTGTTCGCCGGACGCCAGCCGGGTGCCGTGCACGAACTCGCCAGGGATCTCCGGCCCGCCGCGTTCGTGCGCGCCGTGGAGTGCCTGCGCCGCTATCCGGCCGGGGAGCGCTGGTCGACGATCGCGTGCCCCGTCCTGGCCGTGCACGGCGACCACGACCTGTTCTCGCCCGCGGAGGACGACGCGCGCCTCGCGGGGATCATCCCGCGGTTCTCCGCGTTCACGCTCCCCGCGACCGGTCACTTCGGGCACGTGGAGCGGCCGGGGGTCCTCGCCGGTGTCCTCCGCTCGCGCTAGGTTCGTGAGCATGACGGACGAAGTGGTCACGGAATCGGTCGACGCGTCGACCTGGAACGAGCTGGAGACGGTGTTCGGCACCAAGGGCGACCCGGCGGGCTGCTGGTGCCAGTGGTTCAAGCTGAGCCGGGCCGACTGGGACGCCGCGACGCGCGAGGAGACCCGGGACCTGCTGCACGCTCAGGTGGAGGCCGGCTCCCCGGGCGTCATCGCCCGCATCGACGGCGAGCCGGTCGGCTGGGCGGCGGTCGAGCCGTTCTCCGCGTACCCGGCGCTCGGCCGGTCGCCGATCACGCGGCGCCAGGAGGGCGACCCGGAGGATGTCTGGGCGGTCACCTGCTTCGTCGTCCGGCTCGAATACCGCAAGCGCGGCGTCGCCCGCGCGCTGCTGGCCGGCGCGCTCGAACACGCCCGCGAGCGCGGCGCTACCGTCGTGGAGGGCTACCCGGTCGATCCGGAGGTGCGGCCCTCCCTCACCGCCGCTGAGCGCTACCACGGCACGGTGTCGCTGTTCCGCGACGGCGGCTTCGAGGAGGTCCGCCGGCCGAGCGCGACCCGCGCGATCATGCGGAGGACGCTGACCTCCTGACCGCCCGCAGCCGCCCGCCCGGGGAACTAAGCTCGGTCGGGTGAGTTCGCAGCGCAACCGGGTCGTCGTCGGGGCAGGCACCCAGGTCGCCACCGAGGTCAGCATCAACTTCGGGTCCTCGGTCGCGGGGCTGCTCATCCCGATCGTCGGCTCGCTCGTGGTGGTCGCCGTGCGTCAGCTCGTCACGGCGGTCTGCGTCCTCCCCTTCTACCGGCCGAAGCGCGCCGAGCTGACCTGGACCCGGCTCTGGCCGGCGCTCGCGCTCGGCGTGGTGCTGGCCG
Organism: Microbacterium sp. X-17; assembly: GCF_039615055.1. Classification (NCBI taxonomy): domain Bacteria; kingdom Bacillati; phylum Actinomycetota; class Actinomycetes; order Micrococcales; family Microbacteriaceae; genus Microbacterium; species Microbacterium sp. X-17. Next base: position 1,460,622 of record NZ_JBDHNI010000001.1, on the reverse strand, counting down.
CGATGAACCTCAGCTTCTACGAGGCGGTCGGCCGGCTCGGGCTCGGGATCGCGGCGACGATCGAGTTCCTCGGCCCGTTCGCACTCGCGCTGGCGGGCTCCCGCCGGTTGCTCGACGCCGGCTGCGCCGTGGCGGCGGCGGGCGGCGTGCTGCTGCTGACGGCGACGGAGGGTGCCGTCGACCCGATCGGCGTCGTGCTCGCGCTGACGGCCGCGGCCTCCTGGGCGGCGTACATCCTGCTGACCAGGCGCGTCGCCACCCGGCTGCCCGGGCTGGAGGGCCTCAGCGTGGCCAGCGTGGTCGCGACGGTGCTCACCGTGCCGCTCGCGCTGATCGTGGTCGACTACAGCCGCATCGACTGGCGCGTCGCCGGCCTGCTGCTCACCGCCGGCATCCTGTCGTCGGCCGTGCCCTACAGCCTGGACACGTTCATCCTCCGGCGGATCACCCCGCGGCTCTACGCGGTCATCACCGCGTTCGGCCCGGTGATCGCGACGATCTTCGGGGTCATCGTGCTGGGCGAGCACTTCGCGTTCGTGCAGCTCATCGGCATCGTCATCGTGTGTCTGGCGGCCGGCATCACGATCGCGACCCAGCGCGACCACCCGCGCTCCGACCTGGAGTCGACCGCCGAGACGATCCCCTGACGCCATCTATCTGACAGGACACGCCGTCTCGCGGGCACGTCAGGCGGCGTGTCCTGTCAGGTAGATCGTCAGGAGAGGACGTCCTTGGTCAGGAACCGGCCGACCGCGAGGGCGCCGAAGACCGCGACGTAGCCGGCCTGCAGCCACAGGTTGGACACGAACGAGTCCCACACCAGGGGCGCGCGCAGGAAGTCGGCGAAGCCGAGCCAGTAGTGGCTGAACAGCCACGGGTGGATGGCGTCGAGCTGCGGGAGCTGGTCCAGCACCTGCGACACCACCGCCAGCACCGCGGTCGCGGCCATCGCGCCGACCGGGACGTCGGTCAGCGTGGACAGGAACAGCCCGATCGCGCACATCCCGAGGAGCGACACCACGATGTAGAGCCCGATCAGCAGCATCCGCACTGCCGCGTCGCCGACACTCACGACCGTTCCCGAGAGCAGTGTCACCGGCCCGATCGGGAACAGCAGCGCGCCGATCAGCGCCCCCGCCAGCGCGACGATCAGCGCCGCGGCGACGCAGAACACGGCGCAGCCGGCGAACTTCACCGCGAGCAGCCGCAGGCGGCCGGCCGGGGCGATCACGAGGTAGCGCAGCGTGCCGTGGCTCGCCTCCCCCGCGATCGTGTCGCCAGCGACGACGCCGATGGTGAGCGGCAGGAACAGCGGGACACACACCACGAGCGCCGTGAACGCGACGAAGAGGCCGTTGCTGGTGATCTGTTCGAGGAAGGCCGGTCCCCTGCCGCCTCCCCGCAACCGCACGGCCACCGCGATGAGGATGGGGACGGCCGCCAGCGCGCCGAGCATCGCCCAGGTGCGCCAGCGCCGGAACATCACCGACAGCTCGGAGCCCAGCAGAGCCCAGCCCGCGGACGGCCGGGCGCGGCGCGCGCCGAGCGACGCCACCGCCGGTGCGGCCGGCGTGGTCGCGACCTCCCCGACCGGGACCGCCTCACTGCTCGACATCGAAGCCCTCCCCGGTCAGCTCCACGAAGCGCTCCTCCAGGCTGGATGACCGGACGACGAAGCCGCGGAGCCGAACGCCCGCTCCGACCAGGCTCGCGGCGAGCTCCTCGACGGCCGGCGAGCCCTCGGTGAGCGCCGCCTCCACGCCGTCGCCGCCGGTCTCCGGCGCGAGCCCGAAGCGGGTGAGCACCTCGGCGGCCGCGGCGCGATCCGGCGTCGTCACGCTCACCCGCGGACCGGAGGCGCTGCGCAGCTCGTCCAGCGAGCCCTGCGCGACCAGCCGGCCGGTGCGCATGATCGCCGCGTGCGTGCAGATCTGCTCGATCTCCGCCAGCAGGTGGCTGGAGACGAACACCGTCGTGCCCTCGTCGGCGAGCGAGCGGACGAGGTTGCGCACCTCCCTCGTGCCCTGCGGGTCCAGGCCGTTGGTCGGCTCGTCCAGCACCAGGAGGTCGCGGTCGGTGAGCAGGGCGCCCGCGATGCCGAGGCGCTGCTTCATGCCGAGCGAGTAAGCGCGGACATGCTTGCCCGCGGCGTGCGTGAGCCCGACGCGGTCGAGCGCGGCGGCAACGCGCGCCGACCGGGTCGCGCCCGGCGCGTACCGGTCGGCGGTGTCGCGCCGGACGAGGTTGGCGGTCCCGGACAGGTAGGGGGCGAACGACGGACCCTCCACCAGCGCGCCGACGCGCGGCAGCACGGTCGCGCCGCGGTCGGGCATCGCCTCCCCGAGGAGGTCGATGGACCCGGCGGACGGCGAGATCAGCCCCAGCAGCATCCGGATGGTCGTGGTCTTGCCCGAGCCGTTCGGCCCGAGGAAGCCGAAGACCGAGCCCTGCGGCACCGACAGGCTGAGCCCGTCCACCACCGCGCGCCCGCGGAAGCGCTTGGTCAGCCCGGTCGTCGCGATGGCGGCGGCGTCGCTCACCGGTCGTCGCTCACTGAGCGGCGGCCTGGAGCGCGGAGACCGGGACGGCGCCCGCGAGCAGCCGGCCGTCCGACGTCACCAGGACCGACACCAGCGAGGTCGACAACGCGCGGCCTCCCCCGACGGATTGCGTGAGCTGGGCGACCAGCGGATCCGCCAGCGCCTGCGCAGGCACCGTGCCGGCGGGGAGGCTGACGATCGTGGCCCAACCGGTGCCCGTGACCGTCGGCTTCGGCCGGTTCGTCCCCGTCGCGTGCTCGCCCGTCTTCGGCGTCTGCTCGGTGACCGTCGCGCCCTTCGGCGGCGTGAACGAGAAGACGCTCGCGTCGGGAGCGCCCGGCGTGAAGTCGCTGAACCCGGCCTGGAACGCCGGCGAGGACGCGCCGCGCGCGGTCACCTGGACCTGAAGCGGGAGGCCGGTCTGGCCGTCCACCGCGATGGACACCGAACCCACCAGGGTGGCGTCGGTGCGCGGCGTCAGCACCAGGTCGTAGGCGTCGCGGTTCGCGACCTTCGTGTTCGCGCCGAGGGTGACCTTCGTGGACGGGTCGACCGCGGCGAGGAACTTCTCGGCCAGCGCCTGTGGCGTCGTGGCCATGGCGCCGGGCGTGGCCGTCGGAGCCGGCGTCGAGCCGCTCTTCTCGTGCGCCGGGATGGTCGCGTGGGTGACCGACTGGTCGCTCGACTGGTAGAGCCAGACGTCCGAGCCGTTCCGGATCACGTCGCGCTCGGCGAGCTGGTCGAGGAGCTGCACGCGCGCCTTGGTCGGGCCGTCGACGTAGACCTTGGCGGTGTGGTCGCCCATCAGCAGCGAGAGCGTGCTGGCGATGGAGCTGTCCGTGCTGGAGGACCCGCCGCCCATCTTCGGGATGCTCGGCAGCCCGAGGTCGGACGTCTGCTCGACCGTGCCGGAGAACGCCTTCGTGTCGCTCGACGCGACCAGCCGGAGGACGTCCTCCGGCGACTTCACGGGCAGGTCCGCCGCACCCGCGGCGAGCGGGATCGCGATCGCGCCCGCGGCGATGGCGGCGGGGACGACGATGGCCGGGAGCCAGCGGATCAGGCGGTGCTTCATAGTGCCGAGGATACGCTCGCGACCCCTCCGCCGACCCTCCGGATTCCATGGGAGAAGCGGAAATCATCCCCTGGTATGACACGCGTGACGACACGCAGAAGGCCCCGCCGAAGCGGGGCCTTCCTCATCCGCCCTAGAGGACGTCGCCTACCTTGTGGACGCGGATGTCGTTGGTGGTTCCGGGGATCCCGGGAGGGGAGCCGGAGATGATGATGACCTTGTCGCCGTTCCCGGCGAGGCCGCCCGACTTCAGGGCCTCGTCCACCTGGGCGACCATCTGGTCGGTGTGGGTGACGCGGTCCACGACGAACGACTCGACGCCCCAGAACAGCGACATCCGGCGGCGCACCGACTCCTCGGGCGTGAACGCCAGGATCGGGATCTTGTTCCGCAGGCGGGCCATCCGGCGGGCCGACTCGCCCGACTCGGTGAACACGCAGAGGTACTTGGCCTCCACGAAGTCGGCGACCTCGACGGCGGCCAGCGTGATCGCGCCCGACTGGGTCCGCGGGCGGGTGCCGAGCGGGAGGATGCGGTCGAGGCCGTGCTCCTCGGTCGAGGTGACGATGCGGGCCATGGTGGCGACGGTGATCGCCGGGTACTCGCCGACGCTCGTCTCGCCCGAGAGCATCACCGCGTCGGCGCCGTCGAGGACGGCGTTGGCGACGTCGGAGGTCTCCGCGCGGGTCGGGACCGGGCTGGAGATCATCGACTCGAGCATCTGGGTGGCGACGATGACCGGCTTGGCCGCGCGGCGGGCCAGCTCGACCGCGCGCTTCTGCACGATCGGGACGGCCTCCAGCGGCAGCTCCACACCGAGGTCGCCGCGGGCGACCATGATGGCGTCGAACGCCTCGATGATCTCCTCCAGCGCCTCGACGGCCTGCGGCTTCTCGATCTTGGCGACGACCGGGACCTTGCGGCCCTCCTCCGCCATGATCTCGTGCACGCGCTCGATGTCGGCGGCGTTGCGCACGAACGAGAGCGCGATGATGTCCGCGCCGAGCTTGAGGCCCCAGCGCAGGTCCGCCTCGTCCTTCTCGGACAGCGCGGGCACGTTGACCGCGACGCCCGGGAGGTTGATGCCCTTGTTGTTGGAGACCGGGCCGGCGACGATGACCTCGGTGGTCACGACGTTGCCCTCGACCTCGACGACGCGCACGCGCACCTTGCCGTCGTCGATCAGCAGGAAGTCGCCCGGCTTGACGTCGTTGGGCAGGCCCTTGAACGTCGTGGAGGAGATCTCCTTGGTGCCGATGATGTCGTCGGTGGTGATCTTGAAGATGTCGCCCTCGGCGAGATCGTAGGGACCCGCCTCGAACTTGCCGAGACGGATCTTGGGACCCTGGAGGTCGACCAGGACCGCGACCGGCTTCCCCGCGTCGTCGGCGGCCTTGCGCACGTTGGCGTAGACCCCTTCGTGCACGTCGTAGCTGCCGTGGCTCAGATTCATCCGAGCGACGTCAACGCCCGCGTCGATGATCGCGCGGATGTTGTCGTAGCTGGAGGTCGCCGGACCGAGGGTCGCGACGATTTTCGCCCTTCTCATGGGTTTCTCAATGCTCCGTGATTCTCGCACCCCTGACGGCGCGTCTCGTGGTGGAGGGGATCAGACGAGGATGCCGCGATCCGTGGGGCGGACCGGCGACGGCAATTCCGTCTCCCCTTCAAGATACCGGTCGACGGCGGCTGCCGCTGCCCGGCCCTCTGCGATGGCCCAGACGATCAGCGACTGCCCGCGGCCCGCGTCGCCGGCGACGAACACGCCGGCCTCGCTGGTCTGGTAGTCGCCGTCGCGGGCCACGTTACCCCGGTCGTCGAACGGGAGGCCGAGCTGGGCGCCCAGGTCCTCCTGCTCCGGACCGGTGAATCCGAGCGCGAGCAGGACGAGGTCCGCGGGGATCTCGCGCTCCGTGCCCGCCTTCGGCACACGGCGGCCGTCGAGGTACTCGGTCTCCGCGACGCGGAGGGCCCTGACCTCGCCGAACTCGTTCGCGAGGAACTCGACGGTGGACGCGAGGTACTCGCGTGCGCCGCCCTCCTCGTGCGCGCTCTGCACCTCGAACAGCGTCGGCGTCATCGGCCACGGCTGGTGCGCCGGGCGCTCCGACGGCGGCTGCTTGCCGATCGCGAGGTTGGTCACGCTCGCAGCGCCCTGACGGTGCGCGGTGCCGATGCAGTCGGCGCCGGTGTCGCCGCCGCCGAGCACGATGACGTGCTTGCCGTCCGCGGTGATCTGGCCGGCGACCTGGTCGCCCGCGCCCGCCTTGTTCTGCTGGACGAGGTACTCCATCGCGTAGTGCACGCCCGCGAGGTCGCGGCCCGGGATCGGGAGGTCGCGCGGCACCATCGCGCCGGTGGCGACCACGACCGCGTCGTAGCGCGCGCGGAGGTCGTCCCAGGCGATGTCGACGCCGATGTTGACGCCGGCGCGGAAGCGGGTGCCCTCGGCCATCATCTGGTTCAGTCGCGCCTCCAGGTGCTTCTTCTCCATCTTGAAGTCCGGGATGCCGTAGCGCAGCAGGCCGCCGATGCGGTCGTCGCGCTCGTACACGGCGACGGTGTGACCGGCGCGGGTGAGCTGCTGGGCCGCGGCGAGCCCGGCGGGGCCGGAGCCGACGACCGCGACGGTCTTGCCGGTGAGGCGCTCCGGCGGGTGCGGCTGCACCCAGCCGTTCTGCCAGGCCTGGTCGATGATCGACACCTCGACCTGCTTGATGGTGACGGCGGGCTGGTTGATGCCGAGCACGCACGACGACTCGCACGGGGCCGGGCAGAGCCGGCCGGTGAACTCCGGGAAGTTGTTGGTCGCGTGCAGGCGCTCGATGGCCTGGCGACCCTCCCCGCGCCACATCAGGTCGTTCCACTCCGGGATGAGGTTGCCGAGCGGGCAGCCCTGGTGGCAGAACGGGATGCCGCAGTCCATGCAGCGCCCGGCCTGGCGGCGGAGCTGGGCCGGGTCGCCGGCCTCGTAGACCTCTTTCCAGTCCATGAGGCGGACGGAGACGGGACGGCGCTTCGGCAGTTCCCGCTCCGTTGTCTTCAAAAAGCCTTTGGGGTCAGCCACCGGTCACCTCCAGAATCCGATTCCACACAACATCGCCGTCGGGGTCGAGTCCCTCGTCGACGGCCTCCTGACGCATCTGCAGCACGGCCGCGTAGTCGCGCGGCAGCACCTTGACGAACTTCGCCACCGTGGCGTCGAAGTCGGCGAGCATCCGCTCGGCCAGAGCCGAGCCGGTCTCGGCGCGGTGCTTCTCCAGCAGGTCGCGAACGATCTCGATGTCGGCGCTGCCGAGCGGCAGCAGCTCCAGCTCGCCGGTCGCCAGCGCCTCGCGGTTGACGCGCTCGCGCTTCAGGTCGTACACGTAGGCCGTGCCGCCGGACATGCCCGCGCCCAGGTTGCGGCCCGTGCCGCCCAGGATGACCGCGAGGCCGCCCGTCATGTACTCCAGCGCGTGGTCGCCCACGCCCTCCACGACCGCCGTCGCGCCCGAGTTGCGGACCAGGAAGCGCTCGCCCACGATGCCGCGGATGAACATGCTGCCCTGCGTCGCGCCGTAGCCGATCACGTTGCCCGCGATGACGTTGCGCTCGGCCGGGAAGACGCTGCCCTGCGGCGGCCGCACGACGATCTGCCCGCCGGACAGGCCCTTGCCGACGTAGTCGTTGGAGTCGCCCTCCAGCCGCAGCGTGATGCCCGCGGGGAGGAACGCGCCCAGCGACTGGCCGGCGGAGCCCGTCAGCGTGATGTCGATCGTGCCGGTCGGGAGGCCGTTCTCGCCGTGGCGGGCCGTGACCTCGTGGCCGAGCATGGTGCCGACGGCGCGCTCGGTGTTGCGGATCGGCAGCGACAGCGAGAGCGACGCGCCCTCCGAGCCGGGGTGAGCGGAGGACAGCACGTCGTGCGCGGCCTGGATGAGCTGGTTGTCGAAGTGCTCGTCCAGCTCGTGGTCCTGGGCGCGGCCGTTCTTGCGCGGCGCGGACTCCGGGAACTCCGGCCCGCGCAGGATCGGCGTGAGGTCGAGGCCGGCCGCCTTCCAGTGCTCGATCGCGCGATCGGCGTCGAGCAGCTCGGCGTGGCCGATCGCCTCGTCCAGGCTGCGGAAGCCGAGCTCGGCGAGGTACTCGCGCACCTCCTGGGCGATGAACTCGAAGAAGTTGACGACGAACTCCGGCTTGCCCGAGAACCGCGAGCGCAGCTCCGGGTTCTGGGTGGCGACGCCGACCGGGCAGGTGTCCAGATGGCAGACGCGCATCATGACGCAGCCGGAGACCACCAGCGGGGCCGTCGCGAAGCCGAACTCCTCGGCCCCCAGGAGCGCGCCGACGATGACGTCGCGGCCGGTCTTGAGCTGGCCGTCCACCTGCACGACGACGCGCTCGCGCATGCCGTTGAGCATGAGCGTCTGCTGCGTCTCGGCGAGGCCCAGCTCCCACGGCGTGCCCGCGTGCTTGAGCGAGTTGACCGGGGACGCGCCCGTGCCGCCGTCGTGGCCGGAGACCAGGATGACGTCGGCCAGTGCCTTCGCCGTCCCGGCCGCGACCGCTCCGATGCCGGACTCGCTCACCAGCTTCACGTGCACCCGCGCCTGCGGGTTCGCGCGCTTCAGGTCGAAGATGAGCTGCTTGAGGTCCTCGATCGAGTAGATGTCGTGGTGCGGCGGCGGCGAGATGAGCCCGACGCCCGCAGTGGCGTGCCGGGTGCGCGCGACCCACGGGTAGACCTTGGTCGGCGGCAGCTGGCCGCCCTCGCCGGGCTTGGCGCCCTGCGCGAGCTTGATCTGGATGTCGTCCGCGTGGGTCAGGTACATCGACGTGACGCCGAACCGGCCGGAGGCGACCTGCTTGATCGCGCTGCGCCGCTCCGGGTCGAGCAGGCGGTCGAGGTCCTCGCCGCCCTCGCCGGTGTTCGACTTCGCGCCGAGGCGGTTCATCGCGATGGCGAGGGTCTCGTGCGCCTCCTTGGAGATGGAGCCGTAGCTCATCGCCCCGGTGGAGAAGCGCTTGACGATGGACTCGACCGGCTCGACCTCGTCGATCGGGACCGCAGGGCGCTCGCCGGTGCGCAGCGCGAACATCCCGCGCAGCGTCATCAGCGACTCGGCCTGGTCGTCCACGAGCTTGGTGTACTCGCGGAAGACGTCGTACCGGCGCGTGCGCGTCGAGTGCTGCAGACGGAACACCGTCTCCGGGTTGAACAGGTGCGGCGAGCCGTCGCGGCGCCACTGGTACTCGCCGCCGGTCTCCAGCCGCTCGTGCGCGAGGATCGCGCCCTCCGGCGGGTAGGCCGCCGTGTGCCGCGCCAGGTTCTCTGCCGCGATGACGTCGATGCCGACGCCGCCGAGCTTGCTCGTGGTGCCCGTGAAGTACTGGTCGACGAACTCCTGGCTGAGGCCGACGGCCTCGAACGCCTGGGCGCCCGCGTACGACGACACGGTGGAGATGCCCATCTTGGACATGATCTTCAGCACGCCCTTGCCGAGCGCCTTGATCACGTTCTTGACGGCCTTCTCCGGCGTGACGTTGGTGATCATCCCGCTGCGGACGAGCTCCTCGCAGGTCTCCATCGCCAGGTACGGGTTGATCGCCGAGGCGCCGTAGCCGATCAGGAGCGCGACGTGGTGCACCTCGCGGACGTCGCCCGCCTCCACGATCAGACCGCACTTCATGCGGTTCTCCGCGCGGATCAGGTGATGGTGCACGGCCGCGAGCATGAGCAGCGACGGGATGGGCGCGAGGTCCTTGGTGGAGTCGCGGTCGCTCAGCACGATGAACTGGGCGCCGGCCTCGATGGCCTCGTCCACCTCGTCGCACATCTCGGCGAGGCGCGCCTGCATGGCGTCGGGCCCGGCGTCGGACCGGTACAGGCCGCGCAGGGTCGTCGTCAGCCGGCTGCCCGGCCGCGGGTCGATGTGCTGGATCTTGGCCAGCTCGTCGTTGTCGATCACCGGGAAGTCGAGGACGACCTGGCGCGCGTGCTCCGGGCCGGCGCTGAGCAGGTTGCGCTCCGGGCCGAGGCCGAGCGCGAGGGAGGTCACGACCTCCTCGCGGATGGAGTCGAGCGGCGGGTTGGTGACCTGCGCGAACTGCTGCGTGAAGTAGTCGAACAGCAGCCGCGGGCGCTCGGAGAGCACGGCGACCGGGGTGTCCGAGCCCATCGCGCCGAGCGGCTCCGCGCCCGTCGTCGCCATCGGCCGGAGCAGGACGCGCACCTCCTCCTCGGTGTAGCCGAAGGTGCGCTGGCGGCGCGTGACGGAGGCCGGGGTGTGCACGATGTGCTCGCGCTCCGGCAGGTCCTTCAGGTTGATCCGGCCCTCGGACAGCCACTCGCCGTACGGGGCCCCGGAGGCGAGCTCCGACTTGATCTCGTCGTCCTCGATCAGGCGGCCGGCGACGGTGTCCACCAGGAACATCCGGCCGGGGCGCAGGCGGCCCTTGCGCACGACGCGGCTCGGCTCGATGTCGAGCACGCCGATCTCGGAGGCCAGCACCACCAGGCCGTCGTTGGTGACGACGTAGCGGCCGGGACGGAGCCCGTTGCGGTCGAGCGTCGCGCCGACGAGCGAGCCGTCCGTGAACACGATCGCGGCCGGGCCGTCCCACGGCTCCATGAGCATCGAGTGGTACTCGTAGAAGTCCCGGCGGACCGGGTCGATCTCGGTCTGGTTCTCCCAGGCCTCCGGCACCATCATCATCACGGCGTGCGGCAGCGACCGCCCGGTGAGCGAGATGAGCTCCACGACCTCGTCGAACGACGCCGAGTCGGAGGCGCCGGGCGTCACGATCGGCAGCACGGGCGACAGGTCGCCGAGGAGTTCGCTCTCCAGCTGCGACTGCCGGGCGCGCATCCAGTTGCGGTTGCCGGAAACCGTGTTGATCTCGCCGTTGTGCGCGATCATCCGGAACGGCTGCGCGAGCGGCCACGACGGGAACGTGTTGGTGGAGTACCGCGAGTGCACCAGGGCGAGCTTGGACGCGAAGCGCTGGTCGGAGAGGTCGGGGTAGAAGGGCTCCAGCTGGAGCGTCGTGACCATGCCCTTGTAGACCATCGTGCGGCTGGACAGCGACGAGAAGTACAGGTCGAGCTCGCGCTCGGCGCGCTTGCGCAGGAAGAACGTCAGCCGGTCCAGCGCTATGCCGGCGACCGGCTCGCCGCGCTCGTCCGTGCGGGTGCTCGCGACGAACAGCTGCTCGATGACGGGCATCGCGTCGCGCGCCAGCGTGCCGAGCTCCTCCGGGCGCACCGGCACCGGACGCCAGCCCAGCACCGTCAGGTCGTGCTCCACGGCGATGGCCTCGACGGCCGCCTTCACGCTCTCGCGGGCGCCGGCCTCGGTCGGCAGGAACGCGTTGCCCACCGCGTAGCGGCCGGCTCCGGGCAGCTCCAGCCCGGAGACCGCGCGCAGGAACGCGTCGGGGATCTGGGTGATGATGCCCGCGCCGTCGCCGGTGCCGGCGTCGGAGCCGACAGCGCCGCGGTGTTCCAGGTGGCGCAGCGCTTCGAGCGCCGCGTCGATGATGTCGTGACCGGCGGTGCCGCGCAGCGTGGCGACCATGGCGAGGCCGCACGCGTCCTTCTCGGCGGCGGGGTCGTAGAGACCCTGTTTGCCGGGAACCGTGCTGAACCGGGAGTGGGGAGGCGTGACCGCCATATTTCGACCGTCCTCACAGTGTCGTGGATGTGGGGAGTGGAGTGCGGGGACGCCTTCGGCCCGATGCTGGGAGGTTCCGCCGCAACTGCGCCGGGCTTGTGTGCGGCCCGGGGGTCGGTGCGGTCAGGTAGTGCTTACGGGATCAGCCTCTACGGGGTGGGTTGTTCTGAGCCGGCGGAGGTCATCCGCGCGACGGGCTTGTGGCCTTGGCTCCGGCGGACGCGGTGGGCTCTCCGTCGCCATCGACGAAGTCCTCGTCGTCCGAGTCCGTGTCGTCAGAGTCTACCTCAGCATCAGGGCGAACCCATTCACGGCCCGTGTGGTACACGCTCGGCTCGAGTCCGGGGTGGCGCCGCGACTGGACGATGAAGATCACGACGCCGAGCACGACCGCGGCGAAGGCGGCCCACACGTTGCTCGGGATGCCGAGGAACGTGAACTCGCTCGGGTCGATGCGGATCGACTCCAGGTAGGAGCGGCCGACGCCGTACCAGATGAGGTAGACGGCGAGCGTCTTGCCCCACTGCAGCCGGAACTTGCGCTCCAGGAACAGGATGACGATGACGCCGATGACGTTCCAGATGATCTCGTAGAGGAACAGCGGCTGGAACAGCGTGTTGTCGGGCAGGCCGACCGGGATGGCCTTGTTGCCCGAGTCGATCTGCAGGCCCCAGGGCAGGTTGGTCGGCAGGCCGAACAGCTCCTGGTTGAAGTAGTTGCCGAGGCGGCCGATCGCCTGGGCCAGCAGCAGCGCAGGCGCCAGGGCGTCGGCGACGCTCCAGAACCGCAGGCCGCTGATGCGGCACGCGATCCAGATGCCGATCGCGCCGCCGATGAGCGCGCCGAAGATGGCGTTGCCGCCCTCCCAGATCGCCCAGACGCTGCCCGGCTGGAACGGGTTCCAGGTGTTGTGCCCCGCGGCGAAGTAGTCGCTGGGGTGCGTGACGACGTGGTAGAGGCGGGCTCCGATGATGCCGAGCACGACGGCCCAGAGCAGGATGTCGAGGATGACGCCCGGCTCCGCGCCGCGCTTGGTGAGGCGGCGGGAGGTCCACATGGCCGCGATCACGATGCCGATCAGGATCATGATCGCGTAGGTCTGAATGCGCCAGTGCAGCCCGAAGATGTCGATCGGGATCTGCTGCCACTCGGGTCCAGGGCTCGGGATGCTGGCGACCCAGCTGCTCATCGTCGCGACCACGCGATGACTACCTTTCGTTTCCGATGGAGTCCGGCGCCGAGTGGCGCACGGCCTCCAGTCTAAGTGGTGGTCGGGGATGCCCCCGACGCGGTCGGATCAGGCCGTCGCGCCCTGGCGCACCGTGCCGCGCGCGAGCTCCGCTGCGACCCGTCCGGCCTCTGCGACTCCCCCGTCGGCCAGGGCCTTCACGAGGGCGGAGCCCACGATCGCGCCGTCCGCGTACTCCAGGACCTCGGCGACCTGCGCCGCGCTGGAGATGCCGAGGCCGACGCAGGTGCTGGTGGCCCCGGCGTCGCGCAGGCGGCCGACCAGCGTGCGGGCCGCGGCGTCGACGTCGGTGCGTGCGCCGGTGATTCCCATCGTGGAGACGGCGTAGACGAAGCCGCGGCTGTGCTCGACGGTCGAACGCAGGCGGGCGTCCGTCGAGGAGGGCGCCGCCAGGAAGACGCGGTCGAGCCCTGCGCGGTCGGAGGCGGCCAGCCAGGCCGCTCCCTCGTCCGGGATCAGGTCGGGCGTGATCAGCCCGGCGCCGCCCGCGGCGACCAGGTCGTCCGCGAACCGGTCGACGCCGTACTGCAGCACCGGGTTCCAGTAGGTCATCACCAGGACCGGCACGTCCACGCGCTGCGTGATCTCGCGCACGGCCGTGAAGCCGTCGCGCAGCCGGAAGCCGTTCGACAGCGCCTGCTGCGTCGCCGCCTGGATGACCGCGCCGTCCATGACGGGGTCGGAGTACGGCAGGCCGAGCTCGATGACGTCGACGCCGTTCTCGGCGAGGGCCACGGCGGCGTCGACGCTGGTCTGCAGGTCGGGGAAGCCGGCCGGGAGGTAGCCGATCAGGGCGCCTGCGGCCTCGGCGTTGCGGCGAGCGATGGTGTCTGCCACGCGGCTCACGACTGCACGGCTCCTTCGTCGATCAGGCCGAAGTAGCGTCCGGCGGTCTCCATGTCCTTGTCGCCGCGGCCGCTCAGGTTCACGAGCACGATGCCGTCCGGGCCGAGCTGCTTGCCGAGCTCCAGGGCGCCGGCCAGCGCGTGCGCCGACTCGATGGCCGGGATGATGCCTTCGGTGCGGCTGAGCAGGCGCAGAGCCTCCATCGCGGCCGCATCCGTCACCGGGCGGTACTCTGCGCGGCCGATCGACGCGAGCCACGAGTGCTCCGGGCCGACTCCGGGGTAGTCGAGCCCGGCGGAGATCGAGTGCGACTCGATGGTCTGGCCGTCCTCGTCCTGCAGCAGCATGCTGCGCGCGCCGTGCAGGACGCCGGGGCGCCCCTTGGTGATGGTCGCGGCGTGCCGCGGGGTCTCCGCGCCCTCGCCGCCGGCCTCGAAGCCGACCAGGCGCACGTCCTCGTCGTCCAGGAACGCGTGGAAGATGCCCATCGCGTTCGAGCCGCCGCCGACGCACGCCGCGACGGCGTCGGGCAGGCGGCCGGTGAGCGCCAACACCTGCTCGCGGGCCTCCTCGCCGATGATCTTCTGAAGGTCGCGCACCATCTCAGGGAACGGGTGCGGGCCCGCGACAGTGCCGAAGATGTAGTTGGTGTCCTCGACGTTCGTCACCCAGTCGCGCATCGCGTCGTTGATCGCGTCCTTGAGAGTGCGCGAGCCGGTCTTGACCGCGATGACCTCGGCGCCGAGCAGGCGCATGCGAGCAACGTTCAGCGCCTGGCGCTCGGTGTCGACCTCGCCCATGTAGATGGTGCAGCTCAGGCCGAACAGAGCCGCGGCCGTCGCGGTCGCGACACCGTGCTGGCCCGCGCCGGTCTCGGCGATCACGCGGGTCTTGCCGATCCGCTTGGTGAGGATGGCCTGGCCGAGCACGTTGTTGATCTTGTGCGAGCCGGTGTGGTTCAGGTCTTCGCGCTTGAGGATGACGCGTGCGCCGCCCGCGTGCTCCGCGAAGCGCGGCACCTCCGTGATGATGCTGGGCCGCCCGGTGTAGCTGCGGTGCAGCTCGTCGAGCTCCGCGTGGAACGCAGGGTCGGCCTTCGCCGCCTCCCACGCCACGGTGAGCTCGTCGAGGGCGGCGACGAGGGACTCGGGCACGAAGCGCCCGCCGAAGTCGCCGAAGTAGGGTCCGTGTTCAGAACGAAGGGACATCAGGCTCCAAGGAACTGGCCGAGCGTGGCGATCGGGTCGCTCGTGACGAGCGCCTCGCCGACGAGCACGACATCCGCGCCCGCCGCCCGGTAGTGCGCGACATCGGCGGCCGACTTCACGGCCGACTCCGCCACGCGGATGACGCCGGACGGGTACCGGTCGGCCAGGCGGCCGAACAGGTCGGGGTCCAGCTCGAACGTCGAGAGGTTGCGCGCGTTGACGCCCACCAGCTTCGCGCCGGTGTCGAACGCGCGGCTCAGCTCGTCCTCGGTGTGCGCCTCCACGAGCGCGGTCATGCCGAGGTCGGTGATGAGGTCGTGGAGCTCCACGAGCCGCTGCTGATCGAGCGCGGCGACGATGAGCAGCACGAGGTCGGCCCCGGCGGCGCGCGCCTCGAGCACCTGGTAGGGCTCGGCGACGAACTCCTTGCGGAGCACCGGGAGGGTCACCGCGGCGCGGACGGCTTCGAGATCCTCGAGCGATCCCTTGAACCGGCGCTCCTCGGTGAGGACGCTGATCGCGCTCGCTCCCCCGGTCTCGTACAGGGAGGCGAGGGCGGCGGGGTCCGGGATCGCGGCGAGGTCGCCGCGCGACGGGCTCGCACGCTTGACCTCGGCGATGATCTTGACCCGCTCGGCGGGCGCGAGCGCCGCGAGCGCGTCGATGGCGGGCTCACGCGCGGCAGCAGCGGCCTCCACGACCGCGAGGGGTCGCTCGGCGCGTCGCCGCTCCGCATCCTCCAGCGCGCCGGCGACGAGGTCGGCGAGCACGGGCTAGTGGCCCTTCGGGGTGTACTTGGAGCCGCCCACTCCATAGCCCGCGCGCTTCATGATCCAGCCGACGATCAGTCCGACGATCGCCAGACCGGCGGAGGCCCACACCACGATCGGCGCGTCGTAGAAGAACGCGATGGCGCCGATGGTGAAGGCGATAAGCATGATGATCACGGCCGTCCACGCCGCCGGCGAATGACCGTGGCCTGGCTCGACTGACTCGGTGCTCATGGGACTCCTGCACGTCGGGTGCGCGTCTCGGCTGCTGTTCAGCCGGCACAGCCCGGAGGCTGCACCACGGCGCGCACGGATTGGTGGATCTGGACCAGTCTAGTGGCTCAGCGGGTGGGGTCGTCGCCGCGACTCAGCTCGTCCCAGCTGTCGATCGCGGAGTCCCGGTCGAGGGAGGTGGGCTCCTCCGGCGCGTCGGATTCGGCGACGGCGCGGGCCTCGCGCTCGTCGCCCTCCTCCGCCTCCGGCTCTCCGGCGTCGCCGTCCAGCCCGGCGAGCGTCTCCTCTGCCGACCGGCCGTCCTCGCCCGCGAACCGGGCCTGGTACTTGCGCGACGGGCCGGGCCAGGCGCGCAGGAAGACGAGGGCCAGCACGCCGGACAGCGCGACCAGCACACCGCCGATGACCGCGAGCCACGGCCAGAACTCGGTGGACGTGCTCTGCACCAGCTTGCGCAGCGAGGCCTCCCCGGCGACGCCCGTCGCGGACGTGATCGCGGCGCTGGCGGCCTGCAGCGGGTCGCCGAGCACGGCGAGGGCCGAGTAGACGAGGGAGACGCCCAGCAGGACGCCGAGCAGCGCCAGCACGATCCGGAACGCCGGGCCGGCGATGGCGAGCGCAGCCGTCAGCGCAAGGCCGGCGAGCGAGAGCGCCGTCAGCGCGGGCGCCGCGGCCGACCCGGCGACGGTGACCGTCCCGGCGTGGTTGGCCACGTCCCGCACCTGGATGGTGAACCAGGTCTGCGTCGCGGAGAGCAGTCCGAGGCCGCTCCCGACCAGGAGGGCGAGGAGCGTCAGGTACTTGATCCGGCGGTTCTCAGTCCGCACCGTGCACCCGTCTCATCCCGTTGGCCACCGCGACCGCGCGCAGCGGCGCCGCGGCCTTGTTCTGCGACTCCTGGAACTCCAGGCGCGGCACCGAGTCGGCGACGAGGCCGCCGCCCGCCTGCACGCGCGCGACGCCGCCCAGGATGGTCGCCGTGCGGATCGCGATGGCAAGATCGGCATCGCCCGCGAAGTCGAAGTAGCCGATCACTCCCCCGTACACGCCGCGCTGCGCGGGCTCCAGCTCGTCGATGATCCGCAGCGCCATCGGCTTCGGGGCGCCGGACAGAGTCCCGGCCGGGAAGGTCGCCCGGAAGACGTCGATCGCGCCGGAGTCCGGCAGCAGGTCGCCCTCCACCGACGAGACGATGTGCATGATGTGGCTGAACCGCTCCACACGCATGAACTCGGTCACCTCGACGCTGCCGGCCTCGCACACCTTCAGGAGGTCGTTGCGGGCCAGGTCGACGAGCATCAGGTGCTCGGCGCGCTCCTTGTCGTCGGCGAGGAGGGAGGCCTCCAGGTCGAGGTCCTCCTCCGGCGTCGCGCCGCGCGGCCGCGAGCCGGCGATGGGGTGCGTGAAGGCGCGGCCCTCCTGCACCTTGACCAGCGCCTCCGGCGAGGAGCCGACGATCTGGTAGGGCTCGCCGTCCGGTCGCTCCAGTGACAGCAGGTACATGTACGGGCTGGGGTTCAGCGCCCGCAGGACGCGGTAGACGTCGAGCGCGGAGGCGGTGCACTCCAGCTCGAAGCGCTGCGAGATGACCACCTGGAAGATGTCGCCGGCCACGATGCGCTCCTTGGCCGTCACGACCGACGCGAGAAAGTCCTCCTCGCGGGTGCGCGACACCGGCTGCGCCGGGGTGCCGAGGTCGACCTCGGCCAGCCACGCCTCGGACGGCTGCGCGAGCTGCCGCTGCATGCGGTCGAGGCGCTGCTGCGCGTCGGTCCAGAGCGCGTCGGCGTCCTGCTCGCCGTCGGCCAGCGCGTTCGCGATGAGCTTGACGGTGCCCGAGCGGTGGTCGATCACCACGAGGTCGGCGGCGAAGGCCATCGCCTGGCCCGGGATGTCGTAGTCCGCGGGCGGGCGCTGCGGCAGCCGCTCCAGCTGGCGCACCGCCTCCCAGCCGATGAAGCCGACGAGCCCGCCGGTCAGCGGAGGCAGGCCGGGGATGCGCGGCGACGACCAGCGCTCGTGCAGCGCCGCGAGGGCGTCGAGCGGCCCGGTCGGCACGGCGGCTCCCAGGGCGCGCTCGGCGGACAGGCCGTAGTCGAGCCAGCGCACGTCGTCGCCGTCCTGCGTGAGCATGCCGAACGACGCGGCGCCCACGAACGAGAAGCGCGACCAGATGCCGCCCTGCTCGGCGGACTCCAGCAGGAAGGTGCCCGGGCGCCCGGCGGCGAGCTTGCGGTAGATGCCGACCGGGGTCTCGCCGTCGGCGAAGAGCTCGCGGACCACGGGCACGACGCGGTGCTCGGCGGCCAGCGCGGCGAACTCGTCGCGCCCCGTCGTGCCGTCTGCGGTCGCGATCACAGGTCGGACCCCATCTCCTTGACCAGCTCGTCGGTCTCCGCCCCGCCCACGACGGGCGCGAGCACGTCGGCGTCGAAGCAGGTGCGGGTGCCGGTGTGGCAGGCCGCGCCCACCTGGTCGACGGTCACGAGCAGGGTGTCGCCGTCGCAGTCGAGCGCGGCGCCCTTGACGTACTGGACGTGCCCGGACGTGTCGCCCTTGCGCCAGTACTCCTGCCGGGAGCGCGACCAGAAGGTGACGCGGCCCTCGGTGAGCGTGCGGCGCACGGCCTCCGCGTCCATCCAGCCCATCATGAGCACCTCGCGGGAGTCCCACTGCTGGATGACGGCGGGCACCAGCCCGGCGTCGGTGAAGCGGATCCGTCCGATCACGTCGTCCATGCCGGTCATGAGCGCACCTCCAAGCCTGCGTGGCGCAGTTCCTGTTTCACGTCCCCGATGGTCAGCTCGCCCGAGTGGAACACGCTGGCGGCGAGCACGGCGTCGGCGCCGGCTTCGATCGCCGGCACGAAGTCCGCCAGGGAGCCCGCGCCGCCCGACGCGATCACCGGGACGGTGCTGATCGCGCGCATCTCCCGGACCAGCTCCAGGTCGAAGCCCTCCTTGGTGCCGTCGGCGTCGATCGAGTTGACCAGCAGCTCACCGGCGCCGAGCTCGATGGCGCGCTCCGCCCAGGCCAGTGCGTCGATCCCGGTCTCGGTGCGGCCGCCGTGCGTGGTCACCACGAAGCCGGAGGGCGTCGCCGCCGAGCGCTTGACGTCGAGCGAGAGCACGAGCACCTGCGCGCCGAAGCGCCGGGCGATCTCCGCCACCAGCTCCGGGCGCGCGATCGCGGCCGAGTTGACGCCGACCTTGTCCGCGCCGCTGCCCAGCAGCTTCGCGACGTCCTCGGTGCTGCGCACCCCGCCGCCGACGGTGAGCGGGATGAAGACCTGCTCGGCCGTCGCGCGCACCACGTCGTAGGTGGTCGCCCGGTCGTCGACCGTGGCCGTGACATCCAGGAAGGTCAGCTCGTCGGCGCCCTGCTCGAAGTACCGGCGCGCCAGCTCGACGGGGTCGCCCTGATCGCGGAGGTTCTGGAAGTTGACGCCCTTGACGACGCGTCCGGCGGCCACGTCGAGACAGGGGATGACCCGGACCGCGACGCTCATCAGATCCGCGCCGCGTGGATCGAGGTGACCAGGATGGCCCGGGCGCCGAGCTCGTAGAGGTCGTCCATCACGTGGTTGGTGCTGTCGCGCTTGATCATCACGCGCACCGCCACCCAGTCGGGCTCGCCGAGCGGCGACACGGTGGGCGACTCCACGCCGGGCGTGAGCGCGACGGCCTGCTCCAGGAGGGCGACCGGGAGGTTGTAGTCGACCAGCACGTACTGACGGGCGACCATCACGCCCTGCAGGCGGCGGAGCAGGGTGTCGACGCCCGCGGCGGGCGAGGGCGAGGAGACCAGCACGGCCTCGGACTCCAGGATGACCGGGCCGAAGATCTCCAGGCCCTGCTTGCGCAGCGTCGAGCCGGTCTCGACCACGTCGGCCACGGCGTCCGCGACGCCGAGCCGCACCGCGGACTCCACGGCGCCGTCGAGCTTGATCAGCGCAGCATCCACGCCGTTCTCGTTGAGGAAGCCGCCGACCAGGCCGGGGTAGCTCGTGGCGACGCGCTTGCCGTCGAGGTCCGCGAGGTCGGTGTATGTGCCGGCTGGGCCGGCGAAGCGGAACGTGGAGGCGGCGAAGTCGAGCGCCGCGATCTCGGCGGCGGGCGATCCCGAGTCGATCAGGAGGTCCCGGCCGGTGATGCCGACGTCGAGCGCGCCGGAGCCGACGTAGGTGGCGATGTCGCGCGGCCGGAGGTAGAAGAACTCCACCCCGTTGCGCGGGTCGGCGACGATGAGCTCCTTGGGGTCGCGACGGCCGTTGTAGCCGGCCTCGTGGAGCATCTGCGCCGCGGTCTCGGAGAGGGAGCCCTTGTTGGGGACGGCGATCTTCAGCATGTGATGTGACTTTCGTGACGTGGGTGACG
Organism: Microbacterium sp. X-17; assembly: GCF_039615055.1. Classification (NCBI taxonomy): domain Bacteria; kingdom Bacillati; phylum Actinomycetota; class Actinomycetes; order Micrococcales; family Microbacteriaceae; genus Microbacterium; species Microbacterium sp. X-17. The sequence continues at coordinate 1,440,669 of NZ_JBDHNI010000001.1, read as the reverse complement.
GAGGAAGGGGTCGTTCGTCACAGATGTCGGTACACGTCGGCCGGAGTCAGGCCTTTCGCGAGCAGCAGCACCTGGAGGTGGTAGAGGAGCTGGGAGATCTCCTCGGCCGTGGCCTCGTCGGACTCGTACTCGGCGGCCATCCAGACCTCGGCGGCCTCCTCCACGATCTTCTTTCCGATGGCGTGCACGCCCGCGTCCAGCTCGCGAACCGTCCCGGATCCCTCCGGGCGGGTCTCGGCCTTCTCGCTGAGCTCGGCGAAGAGGTCGTCGAAGGTTTTCACCGTTACAGCGTACCGGTCGTGGAGCGCGGGTCGGTCCGCGTGACGACTCCGGCGCCCGCGGCGCGAGCGACCGATGTGCTAATGTCAACGGGTTTACGCTGACATATCCCATCTCGATGAGGAGATCCCCATGGTTTCGACCACCTCCCCGCCCACCCGCCGCGCCGGGTTCTGGCCCCTGCTGCTGTGCTGGGTGATCGTCGCGCTCGACGGCTTCGACCTGGTGGTGCTCGGCACCGTCATCCCCACCCTGCTCAGCACGAAGGACCTCGGTTTCGACCCGGCCGCCGCCACGGCGGTCGCCACGGCCGGGCTGGTCGGCGTCGGCGTCGGCGCGCTCACCGTCGGCCCGCTCGCCGACCGCTACGGCAGGAGGCTGTGCCTGCTGCTCTGCGTGACGGTGTTCTCGCTGCTCACCCTCGCCATCGTGATCGCGCCGAACGTGTTCGTGTTCGGGCTGCTCCGCGTGCTCGCCGGCCTGGCGCTGGGCGCGTGCCTGCCGGTGGCCATCGCCTACGTCACCGATCTCATGCCGAGCGAGCGCGCGGGCAAGGCGACGACCCTCACGATGACCGGCTACCATGCCGGCGCCGTCCTCACCGCCCTCCTCGCCATCGCGGTCATCCCGGAGTGGCGCGTGCTGTTCGTCATCGGCGGCGTCGCCGGGCTGGTCACCGTTCCGCTGATCCGCCTCGCCCTGCCCGAGGCCCGTAGGGAGCGCACGGCCGCCCCGCGCCCGACGGTCCGCCGGCTGGTCGAGCGGCGCTACGTCACGATCAGCATCGGCGTCTGGGTGGCGTCCTTCATGGGGCTGCTGCTGGTCTACGGGCTCAACACCTGGCTGCCGCAGCTCATGCGCGACGCCGGCTACGGCTCCACCGACTCGCTCGGGCTGCTGCTGACCCTGAACGCGGGCGCGGTCACCGGCCTGATCGTGGCGGGCATCGTGGCGGACAAGGCCGGCACCAAGCGCGTGGCGGTGACCTGGTTCGCGATCGCGGCCGCGCTGCTGGCCGTCCTCAGCGTGCGGATGGACGAGGTGACGATGCTCTACGCGGCGGTGTTCGTCACGGGCGTGTTCGTGTTCTCGGCGCAGGTGCTGGTCTACGCGTTCATCACCCAGCTCTACCCGCCGGAGATCCGCGGCACCGCGCTCGGCTTCGCCGCGGGCATCGGCCGGCTCGGCGCGATCCTCGGCCCGGCGGTGACCGGCACGCTCGTCACGCTCGGCCTGGCCTACCCCGGCGGGTTCTACGTGTTCGCCGCGACGGCGCTGCTCGGCGCCGCGGCACTGTCGTTCATCCCGGCCCGGGCTCCCGCACCGGCGACGGAGGCCGCACCCGCGCAGGTCTGACCGGTCGGCGGCGCCGCCCTCAGTGGGTGTGCGCCGCCACCGCGGCCCGCAGGCCCGCGATCCGCTCGGCCGGCTCGCCGCGGAAGACGCTCGACCCGGCCACGAACGTGTCGGCGCCGTTCTCGGCCGCGGTCACGATGGTCTCCTCGGTGATCCCACCGTCCACCTGCAGCCAGACGTCGAGGCCGCGGGCCTCCACCGCCTCCCGCAGCGACCGCAGCTTGGGCATGGTCTCGACCATGAACGACTGGCCGCCGAAGCCGGGCTCCACGGTCATCACCAGCACCTGGTCGAACTCCGGCAGCAGGTCGAGGTAGCCGTCGGCGGAGGTGCCGGGCTTGAGCGCGATCCCGGCGCGGGCCCCGATCGCGCGCAGGCGGCGCGCGAGCGCGACCGGATCGGCGGCGGCCTCGGCGTGGAAGGTCACCGAGTAGGCGCCGAGCTCGGCGTAGCCGGGGGCCCAGCGGTCGGGGTCGTCGATCATCAGGTGCACGTCGAGCGGGATCGGGCTGACGTCCTGGATGCGGCCCACCATCTGCGGCCCGAACGTGAGGTTCGGCACGAAGTGGTTGTCCATGACGTCCACGTGCACCAGGTCGGCCGTGGCGATCGTGCCGAGGTCCCGCTCCAGGTTCACGAAGTCGGCCGCCAGGATGCTGGGGTTGATGCGCGTCGCCATGCCTCCAGCCTAGGGTGCGGAGGCGTCGCCGCCCGCCTTCTCCAGCACGGCGATGAACATCGCGTCGGTCAGGTGGCGGTGCGGCCAGAGCTGGACGAGGTCGGGGTCGCCCGCGAGGTCGAGGCGCTCCTCGGCGACGGACTGCACGATGTCGGCCGTGCCCACCGGGCGCAGGGCGCCGCGGTGCCGGTCGAGCGCGTCGGCCACGATCGCACGGGTCTCCGCGACATGCGGCGAGCAGGTGATGTACGCCAGCAGGCCGCCCGGCTTGAGCGCCGCCACCGCGGAGTCCAGGAGCCGCGTCTGCAGGGCGGTCAGCTCGGCCACGTCGCGCGGGGTCTTGCGCCAGCGGGCCTCCGGGCGGCGTCGCAGCGCGCCGAGACCGGTGCACGGCGCGTCGAGCAGGATGCGGTCGAACGACTCCGGCTCCTCCGCGCCGATGCCGACGCCGTCGCGCTCCCAGACCGGGACGTCGAGCGGCACGGCGGCGAGGGCGCGGCGGACCAGCTCGGCCCGGGCGGGCACGACCTCGTTCGCGACCAGGGTCGCACCGCCCGCGAGCGCCTCGGCCGCGAGCAGCGCCGCCTTGCCGCCCGGGCCGGCGCAGAGGTCGAGCCAGCGCTCGCCCGGCTCGACCGGCCGGGCGCGCGTGAGCGCGAGGGCGGCGAGCTGGGAGCCCTCGTCCTGCACGCGCAGCCGGCCCTCCGCCTCGGTGACGAGCCCCTGCGGGTCTCCCCCGCCCGCGGTGAAGCCGACGGGCGAGAACCGGTCCGGGCGTGCGCCCTCCGGCGGGTCGGCGAGGCCGGGGAGCGCCACCAGGTTGACGCGGGGCGCGGTGTTGTCGGCCTCCAGCAGCGCCTCCAGCTCGTCGCCGCGGCCCTCGGACTCCAGCGCGCGGTGGAACGCGCGCACGATCCAGGCCGGGTGCGAGCTGAGCGCGGCGTAGCGCTCGTCCTCGTTCTTCGCGTCGGCGAGGACGCGCGCACGCCACTCTTCGGGCGTCGAGCGGCCGATCTCGCGGAGCACGCCGTTGACGAAGCCGGTGCCGGACCTGCTGCCGACCTGGCGGGCGAGCGCGACCGACTCGTTGACGGCCGCGTGCGACGCCACCCGGGTCGACAGCAGCTGATGCGCGCCGAGCCGCAGCACGTCGAGCAGCGGCGGGTCGATCTTGTCGACGGTGCGGCCGGCGGCGCGGGCGATCACCCGGTCGTAGTAGCCCTGCATGCGCAGGGTTCCGTAGGTCAGCTCGGTGGCGAGCGCGGCGTCGGCCGGCGACAGTCCGGCCCGGGCGATTCGGCCGGGCAGCAGGAGGTTGGCGTAGGCGTCCGACTCGCGGACGGCGGAGATGACGTCGAGAGCGACTGTGCGGGACGGCTGGACGCGGGTGCGCTCGGCGGCGCTGCGGCCGGGCTGGTTGCGGTTGCGGTCGTTGCGGTTGCGATCGTTGCGGTGGCGGTCGTTCATGCCAGCACCGCCTCCCCTCCGGCGCCGCGCCACCAGTCGGCGGCGTCCATGGCGCGCTTGCCCGAGGGCTGCACGGTGAGGAGCTCGAGCGGGGTCGTCCCGGTGCCCACCTCGATGCGCCCCTCCCTCGCGGCGACGACTCCGGCCGGGAGCGACAGCCCGGCGGCCGGGCGCGCGGCGTGGATCTTGAACCGCTCGCCGTCGAGGAGCGCCCAGGCGCCCGGCTCCGGGGTCACGCCGAGCAGTCGGGCGTAGACCTCCTCCACCGGCCGGGTGAGGTCGAGGCGGGCGTCGTCGATCGTGAGCTTCGGCGCGAGCACCGGCTCGCCCGACTGCGGCACGGCCTCGGCGGTGCCGTCCGCCAGGGCGGCGACGGTGTCCACGAGCAGGGGCGCGCCCTCCTGGGCCAGGGCGTCGAGCAGCTCGCCCGCCGTCGCGTCGGCCGGGATCGGGCGGCGGAGCTCCGCGAACACGTCGCCCGCGTCCAGCCCGGCGACGAGCTGGAAGACCGCGGCGCCGGTCTCGGCGTCGCCGGCCATGACGGCGCGCTGGACGGGCGCGGCGCCGCGCCAGCGCGGGAGGAGCGAGAAGTGCAGGTTGACCCAGCCGAGCCGCGGGGTCGAGAGCAGCGGCTCGCGGACCAGGCCGCCGTAGGCGACGATCACGCCGAGGTCGGCCTCCAGGCGGGCGACCTGGTCGGTCACGCCGTCGTCCAGGCGGTTGGCCTTGATGACCGGGAGGTCGAGGGCGGCGGCGGCGTCGGCTACCGGCGACGGGGTCAGCACGCGCTTGCGGCCGAGCGGCGCGTCCTCGCGGGTGATCACGGCGGCGATGTCGAACCGCTCGGCGAGGGCGGTCAGGGAGGGGACGGCGACGGCGGGCGTGCCGGCGAAGACGAGTCGCATGTCAAGGTTCTTTCGGTCTGGTCCAGCCCCCGAGTCTACCCGCGCCCCACACACCCCACCCGTCCGCCGAGGGGCACGTTGTTGTCACTTCCGGGCGCGAAAAGTGACAACAACGTGCCCTTCGCGCGCTCTCTCTTCCGCGCGCACGAGCCGAGGGGCACGTAGACGCCCCTACGCGCGCGGTTTAGGGGCGTTTACGTGCCCCTCGGCGATGAAGAGGTGGGGGTTAGAGGATTTCGGGGTCGTCGAAGCGGACGCGGAGCGTCGGGGCCGGGCGGTAGCCGGGGCGGCCTCCCGGCGCCCGGCGGCGCTGCGTCGCGTTGCGGACGACCGTCGCCCGCACCGCCGCGGCCACGTCGGCGCCCTTCGCGTACTCGAAGCGCAGGATGGCCCTGACCGTCTTCTCGTCCACGCCGGCCGGGCCGAGCACGTCGATCAGCAGGTCCGGGTCGACGGCCTTCAGCACGCTGTCGACCGACTCAGCGGCCCCGGTCACCGAGGCCAGCCGCACCGCGGGCGGGAACCGGAGCTGGCGTCGGTCGGCCAGCTCCTCGCGGGCGAAGTCGACCAGGCGGCCGGTCGCGAAGTCGCGGGCCAGGTCGCCGGAGACGCCGACGAGCACGGTCGGCGCGCCCGCAGCGGCCAGCACCGCGGCGCTCGTCCACCAGCGCAGGCAGTCCTCGGCGACATGCAGGTTCTCCCTGGCCAGCATCCGCTCGCCGTCGAGGAGCAGCACCGCCTGGTAGCCGCCCTCCGCGATCGGCTCGGCGCCGCGCGTGGCGACCACGAGCGCGGGAGCGGGGCCGACGCGCTGCACCGGGTGGTCTCCGTCCGCGAGGATCACGCGCGTGCCCGGGAAGGCGCGGCCCAGCTCCTCGGCCGTCCGGCCGGAGCCCGGTGTCACCATCCGCAGCTTCGTCTGCTCGCAGCGCGTGCAGTGCCAGTCCGTCGCCAGTGCGCCGCACCAGCCGCAGGAGGGCGTCGCCCCCGCCCTGCGCTGCCCGAGCGGACCGGTGCAGCGGGCGCAGCGCGCCGCCTGACCGCAGTTGGCGCAGGACAGCACGGGCAGGTAGCCGGGCCGGGCGACCTGGACAAGCACGGGGCCGCGCGGCCTCCCGCTCTCGCCGCTCAGCGCCTCCCTGGCGGCCCGCCACGCGGACGACGGGATGCGCGCGGCGCGGGCGGCCGGCTCGTCGGCGCTCTGGTTCGCGGTCAGCACGACCTTGCCGGTATAGGCGCGCTCCGGCCCGAGGTCGCGCAGCCAGCCGAGGTCGACCAGCCGCTGCGCCTCGACGCTGCGGACCAGCCCGCTCAGCACGAGCGCGCCGCCCTCCAGCTCCTGCCGGACCAGCGCGGCGTCGCGCGCGTGCACATACGGGCTGAGCGGCTCCGCGAACAGCGGGTCGCTGTCCTCCCACACCGCGACCAGGCCGAGCCGGGCGGCGGGGGCGTAGACCACCGACCGGTTGCCGATGACGATGCGCGGGCCGGACAGCGCGGCGAGGAAGCCCTTGTACCGCTCCGGATTCGACTGGGAGGCGTCGGCGCGGACCACCGCCGACGGCGGCGCGATCGCGGTCAGGGCGGCCGCGAGCTGCTCCAGGTCGCGGTGGTCGGGCACGGCGACGATGGCGGTGCTGCCCGCGCGCCAGGTGGCGGTCGCGAGCGCGGCCAGCGTGACCGCCCACTCCCCGACCCAGGTGCCGTCCGGGAGCCGGCTCAGCCGCGGGATCGGCCGCAGGGCGATGCGCTCCCCCGCCGCGACGGCGGCCTCCAGCACGCCGGCGCCGTAGCCGCGCACCGGGAACGCCGCGGGCTGCGCCTCGGTCGGCGCGGGAGCGGAAGCGCCCGCCTCCCGCGCCGCCAGCCACGCCTTCTCCACGCGCACCATCCGCGGAGGCACGGCGAGCCGGAGGATGTCGCTCGCCGTCCCCGCGCTGCGGTCGGCGAGCCTGCGGGCGAGCCGCCACACCGGCTCGGTGAGCACCGGCACCGGCGACACCACGGCCTCCAGCGGGCTCAGTGCGCCGGAGAAGGCCTCATCGGGCTCGGCGAGCTCCACCAGGTAGCCGTCGGCCACCCGTCCCGCCGAGCGCAGCGGTACGCGCACGCGCACGCCGGGGACCGCCTGCTCCGCGAGCTCGTCGGGGACGCTGTAGTCGAACAGGTGGTCGAGCTGCGGGAGCGGCGAGTCCAGGGCCACCCGGGCGACCGTGGCGGCCGCCGGCACGGCTACAGCCCCGCGGCGGAGCGCAGGTCGTCGACGCGGTCCAGCCGCTCCCAGGTGAAGTCGGGGAGGTCGCGGCCGAAGTGGCCGTAGGTCGCCGTCTGCGCGTAGATCGGCCGGAGCAGGTCGAGGTCGCGCACGATCGCGGCCGGACGCAGGTCGAACACCTCGCGGATGGCGCGGATGATCTTCTCGTCCGAGACGGTGCCGGTGCCGAACGACTCCACATAGAGCCCGACCGGGGCGGCCTTGCCGATCGCGTACGCGATCTGCACTTCGAGGCGGTCGGCGAGGCCCGCCGCGACGGCGTTCTTCGCGACCCAGCGCATCGCGTACGCGGCCGAGCGGTCGACCTTCGACGGGTCCTTGCCGGAGAACGCGCCGCCGCCGTGCCGGCTGGCGCCGCCGTAGGTGTCGACGATGATCTTGCGCCCGGTGAGCCCGGCGTCGCCCTTCGGGCCGCCGATCTCGAACCGGCCGGTCGGGTTGATGAGCGTGCGGATGTGCGTGGTCTCCAGGCCCGCGGCGTGCATGACCGGGGCGATGACCTCCTCCACGACCTCGGCCTGGAGCTGCTCGCTGGAGACGTGCGGCGCGTGCTGCGTCGAGAGCACGACGGTCTCCACGGTGCGCGGCGTGTGGCCCTCGTAGCCGATCGTGACCTGCGTCTTGCCGTCCGGGCGGAGGTAGTCGAGGGTGCCGTCCTTGCGCACGGCAGCGAGGCGCTCGGCGAGCCGGTGCGCCAGCCAGATCGGCAGCGGCATGTACTGCGGCGTCTCGGTGGTGGCGAAGCCGAACATGATGCCCTGGTCGCCCGCGCCCTGCCGGTCGAGGTCGTCCGTGCTCTGCTCGGTGCGCGACTCGAAGGCGTTGTCGACGCCCTGGGCGATGTCCGGCGACTGCGCCCCGATGGAGACGGACACGCCGCACTGGGTGCCGTCGAAGCTCACGTCGGAGGAGTCGTAGCCGATCTCGACGATCTTCTCGCGCACCAGAGCCGGGATCTCGACATAGCCCTTCGTCGTCACCTCGCCGGCCACGTGGACCAGCCCGGTGGTGACCAGCGTCTCGACGGCGACGCGGCTGTGCGGGTCGACCGCGAGGAGCGCGTCCAGGATGCTGTCGGAGATCTGGTCGCAGATCTTGTCGGGGTGTCCTTCGGTGACCGACTCCGACGTGAAGAGGCGCAGATCTGCCATTGTTCTCCTTGATCGCGGCATGGCGGCACGGCCAGGGATGCCGTGGCCCTGGTCGACGACTAGACGACGACGTCCAAGATACGGTCGGCCACCGACAGCTTGCTCCCCGAGGCCTCCATCACTATATCGCCGCCCCTGCGGAGGACCACGACCTCGTTGCTCTCCGTTGCGAAGCCCTGCTCCCAGCCGACCTGGTTGAGGACGAGGAAGTCGCTGCCCTTGGCGGCGAGCTTGGTCCGGCCCAGCTCGATGAGCGTCGACGGGTCGGGCTCGGTCTCGGCGGCGAAGCCGACGACGACCTGGCCCTCGCGCTTGGCGGCGGAGAGCCCGGCGAGGATGTCCGGGTTGGCGACCAGCTCCAGCGTGAGGGTCTGGCCCGCCTCGGACTTCTTGATCTTGGAGTCGCGCGTGACGGCGGGCCGGTAGTCGGCGACCGCGGCGGTCATCACGACCAGGTCCGCGGAGCGCGCCGCCTCGGTGACGGCCTCCTGCAGCTCCAGCGCGGTCTGCACCTGGACCAGCTCGACGCCCTCCGGCGGCTCGACCTCCAGGTGCGCGGCGATGAGCACCACCTCGGCGCCTCGGGCCTGGGCCGCCGCGGCGACGGCGACCCCCTGCCGTCCGCTCGACCGGTTGCCGAGGAAGCGCACGGGATCCAGCGGCTCGCGGGTGCCGCCCGCGGTCACGACGACGCGCTTGCCCGCGAGGTCGACGCCGCCGCGCGGCCGGCGGGAGGCCTCGTTGGCGCGGCGCCGCTCGGAGAGCACCACGACGTCCGCGACCGGCTCCGGCACGGCGGAGACGGCCAGGCGCGGCGAGATGCCGGCGGCGCGTAGCGCGGCGCGCACGATGACGTCCGGCTCCTCCATGCGGCCCGGGCCGGAGTCGGCGCCCGTCAGCTGGCCGGAGGCCGGCCCCACGACGGTGACGCCGCGGCTGCGCAGGGTGGCGACGTTGGCGACGGTGGCGGGATTGCGCCACATCTCGGTGTGCATCGCCGGGGCGACCACGAGCGGGGCCGTGGAGGCCAGCACGGTGTTGCCGAGAAGGTCGTCCGCGATGCCCGCTGCGAGCTTCGCCAGGGTGTTCGCCGTCGCCGGGGCGATGACGATGAGGTCGGCGGACTGGCCGATGGCCACGTGCCGCACCTCGGCGACGCCCTCGTAGAGGTCGGTCGCGACGGGGTTGCGGCTGATCGCCTCCAGGGTCGGACGGCCCACGAACCGCAGCGCGGCCTCCGTCGCCACCACGTGCACCGAGTGCCCTTCGAGCACCAACGCACGGATGACTCCGACCGCTTTATACGCGGCGATGCCGCCGGTCACTCCGACGACGACGGTCAATCGTGGGCTCACGGCGGCATCTCCTCCAGCCAGCGGGACACGGTCCCGGCTGCGGTCGTTCTGTTGCGCTCGGTCGGCGGCTCTCTGTCTGCCGGTGGTGCCGGGAGGTTACTCCGCGGCCAGCGGCTTGATGACGAGCTTGTCCTCGTTGATCTCGTGCAGCGCGACCGAGAGGGGCTTGTCGTCGACGGAGGAGTCGACCAGCGGGCCGACGTTGTCGAACAGGCTGCCCTCGTGCAGGTCGGCGTAGTAGTCGTTGATCTGGCGGGCGCGCTTGGAGGCGAAGATGACCAGCGCGTACTTGGACTCGACGCGGGCCAGGAGGTCGTCGATGGGCGGGTCGATGATGCCGTTGTTGGTGGTCGCCATGTGCGGTAACCCTCTCTGTTGTGCTTCCGCGCCTCGCGGTGTCGAGACGTGGAGAAACTGCGGTAGAGCGCCGGTGCCGGCGCTAACGATTCCGATCTACGGGCGCGACGGCGCCGCGCGGACCTTCATCAAGTCTACGACCTCCCGGGCGGCCTCAGCGACCGTGTGGTTGACCACACGGTAGTCGAACTCGTCCTGGGCGGCCAGTTCCACCTTGGCGGTCTCCAGCCGGCGCTGCTGCTCGGCTGCCTCCTCGGTGCCGCGGCCGATCAGGCGCCTGACCAGCTCATCCCAGGTCGGCGGCAGCAGGAAGATGAGCCGCGCCTCGGGCATGGTCTCGCGCACCTGGCGGGCGCCCTGCAGGTCGATCTCCAGCAGCACGCTCCTGCCCTGCTCCAGCGCCGCCTCGATCGGACCGCGCGGCGTGCCGTAGCGGTAGGCGTTGTGCACGGTGGCGTGCTCCAGGAGCTCGCCCTGCTCGATCATCCGGTCGAACTCGGTGTCGTCGACGAAGTAGTAGTTCACGCCGTCGGCCTCCCCGGGCCGCGGCGCGCGCGTGGTCGCGGAGACCGACAGCAGCACCTCCGGGTAGTTCTCCCGGATGTAGGTGGAGACGGTGCCCTTGCCGACCGCGGTCGGCCCGGCCAGCACGACGAGCTGGTTGCGGCGCCGGCCGGCCTTGTTCTCGCGCTCGATCAGGAACTCGCGGAGCTTCAGCCGCTGGTGCCTGCCGAGGCCGCCGAGCCGCTTCGCGGGCGAGATGGCCAGGCGCTCCAGGGCGTCCTGCATCTTCGTCGTGCCGATCGCGGGCACGCTCAGCAGGAACTCGGTGACCCGCAGCCGGCCCTCCACGCCCTCGGGCGCGGCGGTCGCGTGGTCGAGGACGACCAGCGGCGAGACCTCGCGGGCGGCGATGGCGTTCTTGACGGCGGCTCGCGCGCGGCGAGCGGCGACGGCGGCGGCGGAGGCGGCAGTCCGGTCGACCTCCGGCGGCGCCGGGCGGCGGGAGGCGGTGGTCGGCTCAGCCATGACTGGCGCGCACCTCCTCGGCGCGACGGGAGACGGCCTCGGCCAACCCGTCGGGGCCGGCGGTCAGCAACCCGCGGGACTCGCTCACGATCACCCCGGGCGCGAACGCCCCGAAGAGCGCGCGCACGTCGGACACCCGCGCGCCCTGGTGGCCGAACCCGGGCGCGAGCACCGGGACGGTCGGTGCGACCGAGGTCGCGGTGTCGATCCCGTAGTCCCCCAGCGCGACGGTGGCGCCGAGCACCAGGCCGACCGTGCCGAACGGATGCGGAGGCTGCTCCTGGTTGAACGCGTGCACGTCTTCGATGATCGCACGGGCGACCGTCATCCCGGCACGGGGGCCGCCCTGGAGCACTGCCTGCTGACCCGCTGCCGCCTCCGGGTTGGAGGTCGCGGCGAGCACGAAGAGCCCCTTGTTGGTGAGTTCCGCCAGCTCCATCGATTCGGCCAGCGAACCGACGCCCTGGAACGCCGAGACCGTGAGAGCGTCGGACTCCAGCGGCGATCCGGGCACGAACCAGGACTCCGTGTACGCGGCGACGCTGGTGCCGATGTCACCGCGCTTGGCGTCGGCGATCACCAGCAGCCCGGCGGCGCGGGCGGTGGCGATCACCTCTTCGAGCGCGGCGTACCCCGCCGACCCGTAGAGCTCGAAGAACGCGACCTGCGGCTTGACGATCCCGACCCGGCCGATGGCGGCGTCGACCACGCGCAGCCCGAACTCCCTGGCACCCTCCGCAGTGAAGTCCAAGCCCCACTCCCCGAGGAGCGCCTGGTGCGGGTCGATGCCGACGCACAGGCGGCCGTGCGCGTCGAACGCCGCGGCCAGCCTGTCGCCGAACGACACCGAGGTCCCCGTCACGCGCGCTCGGCCCTCTGCAGCGCGTACTCCTGCAGCGACGTCACCTCGAAGCCCTCGCGCACCGCGTCGAGCGATGCGACAGCGGCGCTCAGCTCCGCGATGGTCGTGAACAGCGGCTTGTCGCCGGCCACCGCCGCCGCGCGGATCTCGTACCCGTCGGCGCGGGCGGAGCGGCCGCTCGGCGTGTTGATGACGACGTCCACCTCGTTGCGCGTGATGAGCCCGACGACCGAGTCCTCCTCCGGCGCCTCGCTGAACTTGCGCACGATCCGCGCCTCGATGCCGTTGCGGTTGAGCACCTCCGCGGTGCCCTCGGTGGCGACGATGTCGTAGCCGAGCTGCTTCAGCCGCAGCACCGGGAGGACGATCGCGCGCTTGTCGCGGTCGGACACCGAGACGAAGACCGTGCCCTCCAGCGGCATGCCGCCGTAGGCCGCGGCCTGGCTCTTGGCGAACGCGGTCGGGAAGTCGCGGTCGATGCCCATGACCTCGCCGGTCGAGCGCATCTCCGGTCCGAGCACCGAGTCCACGATCTTGCCCTCGCGGGTGCGGAACCGCTTGAACGGCAGCACCGCCTCCTTCACGGCGACGGGCGAGTCCATCGGGATGACCGAGCCGTCGGACTCCGGCAGCAGGCCCTCCTCGATCAGGCCGGTGACGGTGTCGCCGACCATGATCCGCGAGGCGGCCTTGGCGAGCGGGATGCCGAGCGCTTTGGAGACGAACGGGACCGTCCGCGACGCCCGCGGGTTGGCTTCCAGCACGTAGAGCACGCCGGCGCCGATCGCGAACTGCACGTTCAGCAGCCCGCGGACGCCGATGCCTTCGGCGATCTTCAGCGTCGCCTCGCGCACCCGGTCGATCTCGCGGCGGCCCAGCGTGATCGGCGGGAGGGTGCAGCTGGAGTCGCCCGAGTGGATGCCGGCCTCCTCGATGTGCTCCATGACGCCGCCGATGTAGAGCCGCTCGCCGTCGTACAGCGCGTCGACATCGATCTCGATCGCGTCGTCCAGGAACCGGTCGACCAGCAGCGGGTGCGCCGGCCCGACGATGCCCTGACCCGCGACCCGCTCGAAGTAGTCCGCGAGCGAGGCGGTGTCGTAGACGATCTCCATGCCGCGGCCGCCGAGCACGAAGCTGGGGCGGACGAGCACCGGGTAGCCGATCTGCTCCGCGGCGTGCGCGGCGCTCGGGAAGTCGATCGCCGTGCCGTTGCGCGGGGCCAGCAGCCCGGCGTTCTCCAGGATGCCGGCGAACAGGCCGCGCTCCTCCGCCAGGTCGATGGCCTCCGGCGTGGTGCCGAGGATCGGGACGCCCGCCGCCTCCAGGCCCTTGGCGAGGCCGAGGGCGGTCTGGCCGCCGAGCTGCACGACGACGCCGACCAGCTCGCCGGTCTGCGACTCGGCGTGGATGACCTCCAGCACGTCCTCCAGCGTCAGCGGCTCGAAGTACAGGCGGTCGGAGGTGTCGTAGTCGGTCGAGACCGTCTCCGGGTTGCAGTTGATCATGATCGTCTCAAACCCGGCGTCGTGCAGCGCGAAGGACGCGTGCACGCAGGAGTAGTCGAACTCGACGCCCTGGCCGATGCGGTTCGGGCCGGAGCCGAGGATGACGACCTTGCGGGTGTCGCTCGGGGCGACCTCCGTCTCCTCGTCGTAGCTGGAGTAGTGGTACGGCGTCAGCGCGGGGAACTCGCCCGCGCAGGTGTCCACCGTCTTGTAGACCGGGCGGACGCCGAGGATGTGCCGCACCTCGCGCACGTCGGCCTCGCCGAAGCCGCGCAGCTCGCCGATCTGGGCGTCCGAGAAGCCGTGGTCCTTCGCGTAGCGGAGGGTGTCGGTGTCGAGCGTCTCGGCGTCGCGCAGCTGCTCGGCGACCTCGTTGATCAGGACGATCTGGTCGATGAACCAGGGGTCGATCTTGGTGGCCTCGAAGACCTGCTCGGGCGTCGCGCCCAGGCGCAGGGCCTGCTGCACGTCCACGATCCGGCCGTCGGTCGGGGTCGCAATCGACTCCAGCAGCTCCTCGACGGTGCGGGACTCCGCGCCCCAGTGGAACGACGAGCCGCGCTTCTCCAGCGAGCGGAGCGCCTTCTGCAGAGCGCTCGTGAAGCTGCGGCCGATCGCCATCGCCTCGCCCACCGACTTCATGGTGGTGGTCAGCGTCGGGTCGGCGGCCGGGAACTTCTCGAACGCGAACCGAGGCACCTTGACCACGACGTAGTCGAGCGTCGGCTCGAAGCTCGCCGGGGTCACCCTGGTGATGTCGTTGGGGATCTCGTCCAGCCGGTAGCCGATGGCGAGCTTCGCGGCGATCTTCGCGATCGGGAAGCCGGTGGCCTTGGACGCGAGCGCCGACGAGCGGGAGACGCGCGGGTTCATCTCGATGACGATGATCCGGCCGTTCTCCGGGTTCACCGCGAACTGGATGTTGCAGCCGCCGGTGTCGACGCCCACCGCGCGGATGATGTCGATGCCGATGTCCCGCAGCTTCTGGTACTCGCGGTCGGTCAGCGTCAGCGCGGGAGCGACCGTGATCGAGTCGCCGGTGTGCACGCCGACCGGGTCGACGTTCTCGATCGAGCAGACGACCACCGTGTTGTCGGAGGTGTCGCGCATCAGCTCGAGCTCGTACTCCTTCCAGCCGAGGATGGACTCCTCCAGGAGCACCTCGCTGGTCGGGCTCTGGTGGATGCCGTCGCCGGCGATGCGGCGCAGGTCCTCCGGCGTGTACGCGAAGCCCGAGCCGAGGCCGCCCATCGTGAACGAGGGACGGACGACGAGCGGGTAGCCGAGGTCCTCGGCGAACTCCAGCGCCTCCTCGACGGTGTGCGCGATGTGCGAGCGCGCCACCTCGGCGCCGGCCTCGACCACGAGCTCCTTGAAGATCTGGCGGTCCTCGCCCTTCTGGATCGCCTCGAACTTGGCGCCGATCAGCTCGACGCCGTACTTCTCCAGGATGCCGTGCTCGTGGAGCTGCATTGCAGCGTTGAGCGCGGTCTGGCCGCCGAGGGTCGGCAGGATCGCGTCCGGCTTCTCCTTGGCGATGATGGTCTCGATGACCTCCCAGGTGATCGGCTCGACGTAGGTGGCGTCGGCGAAGTCCGGGTCGGTCATGATCGTGGCCGGGTTGGAGTTGACCAGGATGACGCGCACGCCCTCCTGCTTGAGCACGCGGCACGCCTGGGTGCCGGAGTAGTCGAACTCGCAGGCCTGGCCGATGACGATCGGGCCGGACCCGATGACCAGGACGGAGTGGATGTCGTCGCGTTTGGGCATCAGTCGGTGCCTTCCTGGGTCTCGTCGGTCGAGCCGGCCTCGCGCTTCTCGATCATCTCGATGAACCGGTCGAACAGATAGTTGGCGTCGTGCGGGCCGGCCGCGGCCTCCGGGTGATACTGGACGCTGAACGCGTCGATGTCGAGGCAGTTGAGGCCCTCCACGACGTTGTCGTTGAGGCTGAAGTGGCTGACCTCCACCGTGCCGAAGCCGGCCGGCGAGTCGAAGGTCGCGTCGATCGGCGCCTTGACCGCGAAGCCGTGGTTCTGCGCGGTGATCTCCACCCGTCCGGTGCGCTTGTCGAGCACCGGCTGGTTGATCCCGCGGTGGCCGAACGGCAGCTTGTAGGTGGTGAGGCCGAGCGCGCGGCCGAGGAGCTGGTTGCCGAAGCAGATGCCGAAGTAGGGCAGACCGGCGCGCAGCGTCTCCTGGAGGAGCGCGACGTGCTTGTCGGAGGCCTGCGGGTCGCCCGGGCCGTTCGAGAAGAACAGCGCGGACGGGTTCAGGCTCAGCACGTGCTCGGCGGTGACCTGCTGCGGGAGGACGTGGACGTCGAGCCCGCGCGCGGCGAGGTTGTCGAGCGTGGACTTCTTGACGCCCAGGTCGAGGACCGCGACCGAGCCGACGCGCTCGCCGACCGCGGGAACCGTGTACGGCTCGACCGTGGAGACCTCGGCCGACAGGTTGCGGCCGGACATCTTCGCGCCGGAGAGCACGAGCTCCAGCTGCTCGGAGTCGCTCAGCCCGAAGTCGTCGCCGGAGAAGATCCCGGCGCGCATCGCGCCCGCCGAGCGGATGTGGCGGGTGACGGCGCGCGTGTCGATGCCGCTGATGCCGACGACGCCCTGCTCCACGAGGTCGTCGTCGAGGCTGCGCTGGGCACGGAAATTGGACACGACCCGGCTGGGCTCGCGGACGACGAAGCCGTCCACCCAGATCCGGCGGGACTCCATGTCCTCGTCGTTCGTGCCGGTGTTGCCGATGTGCGGCGCCGTCATCAGGACGATCTGGCCCGCGTACGACGGGTCGGTGAGGGTCTCCTGGTAGCCGGTCATGCCGGTGGCGAAGACCGCCTCCCCGAGCGTCCGCCCGCGGGACCCGTAGGCCCGGCCCACGTAGCGCTTCCCGTCTTCGAGGACGAGCACGGCAGGTTCTGCTGCGGCCACGTCACACCTCCCAATCTTCGGGGTTAGTACTGTCATTGGTCTCTGCGGGCGTGCCGCCCGGGAGGATGTCTTCGACGGCCGCGGTCAGCAGACCGCGCCCGGCCGGGTCCACGACCCGGAAGTAGCTGTCGGCGGACGCGCCGCCGCTGGTGGTCCAGCCGAGCCGGAGCAGGCCGTCCCGCTCCACGACCCGGTCGATGGTGACCGTCGCCGCGCCGACGCCGGTGAGCGCCGTCGCCGGGATGAACACGGGCGGCTCCCCCGTGACGCGCAGTTGCACGCCGTCCCCGGAGACCTCCACGGTGCCCCGGCCGCGGTACGACAGCCCGGGCAGCGCCAGCCGCTCCAGCGGCTCGCCGGCCTTGGTCGTGGCGACGTAGAGCACCTCGGAGGAGGCCGTCACGGCCGCCACGGTCTCCGGCGCCGGGTAGCCGCCGCCCGCGGGGGCGTCGCGCCGGACGCGACGGCGCCAGCCGACCAGCGCGAGGGCGAGCACGACGATGACGACGAGGAGGATGCCGATGGCCGGCAGGAGCTTATCCACGGGCGGCCTCCAGCTCCTCGACCACGGTGCCGTCGAGCACGGTCGCGTAGCCGCGGTGGAAGGTCGCCACCACCCGGCCCGGCAGCGTCATCGACAGGTAGGGCGAGTTGACGCCCTTGCCCGCGAGGTCGCCGGTCGAGAACTCGCGCGAGGCGGCCGGGTCGTAGAGGAACAGCTCGGCCGGCGCACCGGTCTCCAGCGGGAGGCCGTGGCCGTCCAGCCGGCCGATCCTGGCCGGGGTGGCGGACAGCACGCGGGCGATGTCGGTCCAGCCGAGGAGGCCGTTGTCGACCACCGAGGCCTGCACGACCGAGAGCGCGGACTCCAGCCCGACCATCCCGAACGCGGCGGCGTCCCACTCGCAGTCCTTCGACTCGACGGGGTGCGGCGCGTGGTCGGTCGCGACGATGTCGATCGTCCCGTCCGCCAGTCCCGCGCGCAGCGCCTCCACGTCCTCCGCACGGCGCAGCGGCGGGTTGACCTTGTAGCGGGCGTCGTAGCCGGAGGCCAGCTCCTCGGTCAGCAGCAGGTGGTGCGGCGTCACCTCGGCCGTGACGTCCACGCCCCGGGCCTTGGCCCAGCGGATGACGTCCACCGAGCCGGCGGTCGACACGTGGCAAACGTGCAGGCGTGAGCCGACGTGCTCGGCGAGGAGCACGTCGCGGGCGATGATCGACTCCTCGGCGACGGCCGGCCAGCCGGTCAGGCCCAGCTCGCCGGACAGCGCTCCCTCGTTCATCTGGGCGCCCTCGGTGAGCCGCGGCTCCTGCGCGTGCTGCGCGATCACGCCGCCGAACGCCTTGACGTACTCCAGCGCCCGGCGCATCAGCAGCGGGTCGGAGACGCACTTGCCGTCGTCGGAGAAGACCCGGACCCTGGCGCGGGAGTCGGCCATCGCGCCGAGCTCGGCCAGCCGCTCCCCCGCGAGCCCGACCGTGACGGCGCCGATCGGCTGGACGGTCGCGTAGCCCGCGGCCTCGCCGAGCCGGAGCACCTGCTCCACGACGCCCGCGGTGTCGGCGACCGGGGAGGTGTTCGCCATCGGGAAGACCGCGGTGAAGCCTCCCGCCGCGGCGGCGCGCGTGCCGGTCAGGACCGTCTCGCTCTGCTCGTAGCCGGGCTCGCGCAGGTGCGTGTGCAGGTCGACCAGACCCGGGAGGGCGATCAGGCCGTCCGCGTCGATCACGGTCGCGCCCGCGTCGCCCGCGGCGCTGCCGGTCGCGGCGATCCGGCCGTCGGAGAGCAGGAGGTCGGTTCGCGTGCCGTCGGCCAGAGTCGCGCCGCGGATCAGGTACTTCTGGGTCATCACGCTCTCACTCATCGCACACCGTCATTCGTCTGCTGGTCATCCCTGTCGCCACCGGAGAGCAGCAGATACAGTGCCGCCATTCGCACGGACACGCCGTTGGCGACCTGCTCCCGCACCGTCGACCGCGGCGAGTCGGCGGCGGCCGCCGAGATCTCCAGCCCGCGGTTCATCGGTCCCGGGTGCATCACAATGCTATCGGCCCCGAGCCGGCCCAGCCGTTCGTCGTCCAGCCCCCAGCGCCGCGCGTACTCGCGCTCGGAGGGGAAGTAGGCCGCGTGCATCCGCTCGCCCTGGATGCGCAGCATCATCACGACGTCCGGCCCGGCGTCGATCGCCGCGTCCAGGTCGTAGCCGATCGCAGCCGGCCAGCTCGACACGTCGACCGGCAGCAGCGTAGGCGGCGCGACCAGCGTCACCTGCGCGCCGAGGGTCTGGAGCAGCCAGACGTTGGAGCGGGCGACCCGGGAGTGCAGGATGTCGCCGACGATCGTCACGCTCACGCCGTCGAGGTCGCGCCCGCGCGACGCCTGTCCGTGCAGCCGGCGCCGCATCGTGAAGGCGTCGAGGAGCGCCTGGGTCGGGTGCTCGTGGGTGCCGTCGCCGGCGTTGAGCACTCCCGCGTCGATCCAGCCGCTGGTCGCGAGCGTCTGCGGCGCCCCGGATGCGCTGTGCCGCACGACGACCGCGTCCGCGCCCATCGCCGCGAGCGTCTGCGCGGTGTCCTTCAGGCTCTCGCCCTTGGAGACGCTGGAGCCCTTGGCGGAGAAGTTGATCACGTCCGCCGAGAGCCGCTTCGCCGCCGCCTCGAACGAGATGCGGGTGCGGGTGGAGTCCTCGAAGAAGAGGTTGACGACCGTCTTGCCACGCAGGGTCGGCAGCTTTTTGACCTCGCGCTCCTGCACGTCGGCCATGTCCTCCGCGACGTCGAGCAGGGTGATCGCGTCGTCCCGCGAGAGCGTCTTGGTGCTGAGCAGGTGCCTCATGCCCCGGCCTCCTCGATCGTCACCGACTCCTCGCCGTCGACCTCGTCCAGCCGCACGAAGATGCGCTCGGAGGCCGCCGACGGCAGGTTCTTGCCGACGAAGTCCGCCCGGATCGGCAGCTCGCGGTGCCCGCGGTCGACCAGGACGGCGAGCCGGACGGCCCGCGGCCGACCGAGGTCGCTGAGCGCGTCGAGCGCGGCGCGGATCGTGCGGCCCGAGAAGAGCACATCGTCCACCAGGACGACGGTCCGCCCGTCGATCGACCCCGGCAGCGAGGTCGGCTGCGGCGCCCGGGTGGGATGCCGGGACAGGTCGTCGCGGTACATCGTCACGTCGAGGGCGCCGACGATGTCGTCGGGCGACGCGACCGAGTCCGGCTCGATCCGCTGGATGTTCGCGGCGATCCGCCGGGCGAGGACGACGCCGCGCGTCGGGATGCCCAGGATCACCAGGTCGTTCGTTCCCCGGTTGGACTCCAGGATCTCGTGGGAGATCCGAGTCAACGCCCGGGCGATGTCAGCCTGTTGCAGCACGGTGCGCGCTGTCATGCCGACCTCCTTCCCCGCCTCACAGGACGGCTATTAAAGGATGCCAATTGGATCGAGCCTAGCAGGGACTCCGGCGCTCACCGACCGAGGAAGCTCGCGAACTCCTTCTCGTCGCTGATCGAGCCGGTGTACTGCTTGCCATTCACGAGCACCGTCGGCGTGCCCTGGATATTGTCCAGGACCTTCTTCCCGTCGACCTTTATCGGCCCTGACTGCGACTGCGCTGTGTTCGCCTGCGCCCACGCCTGGTACGGCCCGCTGCGGTCGAGGCAGCCCGAGATGTCGGTGATGCCGTGGTCCGTCGCGAGCTTCGCGAGCTGCTTGTCGGTCAGGCCGCTGGAGTTCTCCTCCGGCTGGTCCGCGAACAGTGCTTGGTAGTACTCCAGCGTGCGCTCCGGGTCGTGCACGGCGACGCAGACCAGCGCCGCCGACGCCCGGGTGGAGTACCCGGTGCCGTTGGACGCGCGGTCCAGGAAGGTCAGCGGGTGCAGGCGGAGCGTGATCGAGCCGTCCTTCACCGCGTTCGCCAGCGTCGTGCCGTTCGACTTCTCGAACGCGCCGCAGACCGGGCACATCGGGTCGAACCACAGGTCGACCTTCTTCGGGCCGGAGCCGGCGGACACGTAGCCGCCGTCGAAGTTCGCGGCGCCGTCGGTGCCCGTGGCGGGCTTCGCCGTCGCGACCGGAACGTTCGAGTTGCCGCCGAGCAGCGAGCAGGACGCGACGCCCGCGGTCACCGCGACCGCGAGCACGGTGGCGGCGACGATCCGGCGGAGCCGGCGCGGCGCGGTCATGCGCGCTGCGGGCGGTTCTGCGCGATCTTCGCGAGCAGGCCGTTCACGAAGCCGGCCGAGTCGTCCGTCGAGAGCACGGTCGCCGCCTCGACGGCCTCCGAGATGGCGACGCCGTCCGGCACCTCGTCGTTGAACAGCAGCTCCCACACGCCGATGCGCAGGATGGCGCGGTCCACGGCGGGCATGCGCGCCAGGGTCCAGCCCTGGGCGTACGTCTCGATCTGCTCGTCGATCTCGTCCTGGTGGTCGATCACGCCGTCCACGATCTCGCGCGCGTACAGCCAGGAGGCCTCACGCGTCGGCTCGTTGGCCGCGCGCTCCGCCTCCGCCGCCAGCGCCTGCGGCAGGGTCAGCTGCCGCAGGTCGGCGCTGAACAGCACATCGAGGGCGCGCTTGCGCGCCTTGGTCCGGGCGCTCACTAGTCGTTGACGCGGCCGAGGTAGTCGCCGGTGCGGGTGTCGACCTTGACCTTGGTGCCGGTCTCCAGGAACAGCGGGACCTGGATCTGGTAGCCGGTCTCCACGGTCGCGGGCTTGGTGCCGCCGGTGGAGCGGTCGCCCTGCAGGCCCGGCTCGGTGTAGGTGATCTCCAGCACGACGGAGGCCGGGAGCTCCACGTAGAGCGGCGAGCCCTCGTGCAGCGCGACGGTCACGTTCTGGTTCTCCAGCATGAAGTTGGCGGCGTCCGCGACGACCGGGCCGGGGATGGTGAGCTGGTCGTAGTCGCTGGTGTCCATGAAGACGAAGTCGGCGCCATCCTGGTACAGGTACTGGTACTCGCGGCGGTCGACGTTGGTGATCTCGATCTTCGCGCCCGCGTTGTAGGTGCGGTCGACGGTCTTGCCGGTCGTGACGTTCTTCAGCTTCGTGCGGACGAACGCTCCACCCTTGCCCGGCTTGACGTGCTGGAACTCGATGACGCTCCAGAGCTGTCCGTCGATGTTGAGGACGATGCCGTTCTTGATGTCAGCGGTCGATGCCATGCGGGAGTTCCATTCGGTTTGCGGAAGTTTCGGGTGGAATCGGCGCCCCTCGCCGTCCACGACAGGCCCCGGCGTACGGAGCCCCAGAAGATTCTAGACGTCAGCGCGCGTTTCGGCGAATGAACGCCAGCGCGAGACGGTACGACTCGAAGCCGAACCCGGCGATCACGCCGGTGGAGACGGCGCTGATGACGCTGGTGTGCCGGAACTCCTCGCGCGCGTGCGGGTTCGACAGGTGCACCTCCACGACGGTGCCCCCGGCCTTCGTCACGAGCGAGACGGCGTCCCGCAGCGCGTACGAGTAATGCGTCCACGCCCCGGCGTTGAGGATGACCGGAGCGCCGGAGTCGGCGGCCTCGTGCAGCCAGCGCAGCAGCTCGCCCTCGACGTCGGTCTGACGGAGGTCGATGTCCAGTTCCGCGGCGTCCGCGGCCAGTTGGGCGCGGAGGTCGGCGAGCGTCCCCGCGCCGTACACGTCCGGCTCGCGGGTGCCGAGCCGGCCGAGGTTGGGACCGTTCAGGACGAGGACGGAAGTCATGCCGCTCACCCTACCGGCGCCTCGCCGTCCGCGAGCGGACGGACGCGCACCGCCGACCAGACATCGTCGACGGCCACGTTGCTGATCGGCCGCCAGCCGAACGCGCCGGCCTCCCGGATGAAGGTGTCGCGGTTGAAGTCGGCCCTGCCGCCCTTCGGGTACAGGAACCAGACGGCGCGGGCGCGGGAGAGCGCGGGCAGCTCGGTGCGGAACTGCGACATCAGCTCGTCGCGCGTGCGCACGAACGTCACGGAGACGGCGGCCTCCTCCGGCGCCACCTCGGTCACGCCGTCCCGCAGAGCGCCGATCACCGCGCGCTCCTCCGCGCCGGCGCCCACGAGGCTCAGGGCGTCGCCCTCCTTGAGGAGCAGCTTCTGCGCGATCGTCTTGGCCATCAGGATCCCACCTCCTGGTAGGCGGCGAACAGCAGGCTCTGGTCGGGACCGGCGAGCACGGTCGGCCGGCCGATGTCGTCCAGCACGATGAACCGGAGCAGGCTGCCGCGCGCCTTCTTGTCGCGCTGCATGCTCGCCAGCAGCGTCTGCCAGCGGCCGAGCGGGTAGCTGATCGGGAGGGTGAGCGACTCCAGGATGCGGCGGTGCCGGTCCACGGCCTCGTCGCTCAGGCGCCCGCTCAGCCGGCCGAGCTCGGCGGCGTACACCATGCCGACGGAGACGGCCGCGCCGTGCCGCCACTGGTAGCGTTCGGCGTGCTCGATCGCGTGGCCCAGCGTGTGGCCGTAGTTGAGGATCTCGCGCAGGCCCTGCTCGGTGAAGTCCTCGCCGACCACCCGCGCCTTGATGCCGATCGACAGCTCGACCAGGCGGCGGAACTCCGGCGACTCCGGGTCGGTGGCGACGTCGACGTCCCGCTCGATGATGTCCAGGATCTCCGGCTCGGCGATGAAGCCGTACTTGACGATCTCGGCGAAGCCCGCGAGCAGCTCGTTCCGGCCGAGGGAGGTGAGCGTGTCGAGGTCGCAGACCACCGCGGTCGGCGCGTAGAAGGCGCCAACGAGGTTCTTGCCCTCTGCGGTGTTGATGCCGGTCTTGCCGCCCACCGCCGCGTCGACCATCCCGAGCACGGTCGTGGGCACCTGGATCAGCTTCACGCCGCGCAGCCAGGTCGCGGCGACGAAGCCGGCCAGGTCGGTGACGGCGCCGCCGCCGAAGCCGATCACCGCGTCCGAGCGGGTGAAGTCGGCCTGGCCCATGATCCCCCAGAGGAAGGAGGCGACCTCGACGCGCTTGGCGGCCTCCGCGTCCGGGACCTCGGCGAGCAGCACCTCGTACGGCCCGAGCAGCGACTCCCGCAGCTCGGCCGCCGCGGCGCCGAGCGTCGGCGGGTGGACGACGAGCACCTTGCTCACCCCGGTGCCGAGGTGCGCGGCGAGGTCGAACCGGAGGCCGCGGCCGATGACGACCGGGTACTGCTCGGACCCGGCGACGAGGATCTCGGTGGGCTGGTCGGTCATTTCTCTCCTTCTTCCACCCAGCGCGCGATCTCCTCCACGATGGTCTCGATCGGCCGGGTGGACGTGTCCGCGGTGTAGTCCGCGAGCGACTGGTACAGCGGGGTGCGGGCCTCGACGAGCCGCGTCCACGACTCCAGGTCGGTGACCAGCGGGCGCTTGCGGTTGGTGATCCGGGCGGCGATGGCCTCGGGCCGCACGGTCAGCAGGACGACGCGGGTCGCGGCCAGGTCGGCCTGCGTGTCCGGGTCGAGCACCGCTCCCCCGCCC
Source organism: Microbacterium sp. X-17 (assembly GCF_039615055.1). Lineage (NCBI taxonomy): Bacteria > Bacillati > Actinomycetota > Actinomycetes > Micrococcales > Microbacteriaceae > Microbacterium > Microbacterium sp. X-17. The sequence continues at coordinate 1,417,071 of NZ_JBDHNI010000001.1, read as the reverse complement.
AGCGAGACGATGCCGGGCCGGGCGACGGCCTCCGCGACCGCGGCGCGCTCCAGCGCGCGGAAGTACGGCTCGCCGTGCTCCGCGAAGATCTCCGCGATGGCGCCGTGCCCGGCGACCACGACCGCGTCGGTGTCCACGAACGGGAGGCCGAGCCGCTTGGCCAGGCGCTTGCCCAGCCGGGTCTTGCCCGCCGCCGGCGGGCCGATCAGGACGATCGTCACGGTGCTCAGGCGTAGGGCGCGCTGGCGCGCTCCGTCGCCAGGTTCTGCGGGATGGCGTCGAGGTAGCCGTGGAGGTTGCGCGCCGTCTCGGTGACGGAGTCGCCGCCGAACTTCTCCAGCATCGCGTTCGCGAGCACCAGCGCGACCATCGCCTCCGCGACCACGCCGGCCGCGGGGACCGCACAGACGTCGGAGCGCTGGTGGTGTGCAGGGGCGGCCTCGCTCGTGGCGATGTCGATGGTGCGCAGCGCGTGCGGGACGGTCGCGATCGGCTTCATGCCCGCGCGCACGCGCAGCACGCCGCCGGTGCTCATGCCGCCCTCGGTGCCGCCGGCCTTGTCGCTGGTGCGCTGGATGGCGCCCTCCTCGGCCACGAGCTCGTCGTGCGCCTGCGAGCCGCGGCGGGTGGTCGTCAGGAAGCCGTCGCCGACCTCCACGCCCTTGATCGCCTGGATGCCCATGAGCGCGGCCGCGAGCTGCGCGTCGAGGCGGCGGTCCCAGTGCACGTGCGAGCCGAGCCCCGGCGGCAGGCCGTAGGCGAGCACCTCCACGACACCGCCGAGGGTGTCGCCCTCCTTGTGGGCGTCGTCCACCTCGGCGACCATCCGCTCGGAGGTGGCCGGGTCGAAGCAGCGCAGCGGGTCGGCGTCGAGCGTCGCGACGTCGGCGGGCGTGGGCAGCACGGCGTCCTCCGGAACCCGGACCGGGCCGATCGACAGCGTGTGGCTGACCAGTGTGACGCCGAGCTCGGCGAGGAACGAGCGCGCGACGGCGCCGAGCGCGACGCGGGCCGCGGTCTCCCGGGCGCTCGCGCGCTCCAGGACCGGACGGGCCTCGTCGAAGCCGTACTTCTGCATGCCGACGAGGTCGGCGTGGCCAGGGCGGGGACGCGTCAGCGCGGCGCCGCGGCCGGTGGCGAGCTTCTCCGGGTCGACCGGCTCCGGGCTCATCACGTCGACCCACTTGGGCCACTCGGTGTTGCCGATGCGCAGCGCGATCGGGCTGCCGAGGCTCAGACCGTGGCGGACGCCGCCGGAGACCTCCAGCGCGTCCTGCTCGAACTTCATCCGCGCGCCGCGGCCATAGCCCAGCTTGCGGCGGGCGAGATCGGCGCGGACGGCGTCCAGGGAGACGGGGACCCCCGCGGGGAGCCCCTCCAGGACGGCGATGAGTTCGGGGCCGTGGGATTCCCCGGCCGTGAGCCAACGAAGCATGCTTCGATTCTGGCACAGCGGCAAGGGGCCTCCTCCCGGCGTTACGGCCGGCGGCGGCCTCCGGCTACTCCGATTCGCCCTCCACGGAGCCGTCACCCACCGGCGACCCCTCCGCGTCGATGCCGACCGCCGCGAGCATGGCCTCCAGCACGCCCTCCTCGTCCGGCAGCGGCTGCAGCACGTCGCCGGAGACGAAGATGCGCACCTGCAGCAGCGCCTGCTGCGCGAGCATGGCGAGCCCCGAGACGACCCGGCCGCCGACGGCCTGCCAGGCGGTCGCGAGCACGCTCGGCCACGGGTCGTAGGCGACGTCGAGCAGCACGGCCGCGCGGCGCGTCGAGTCGGTGTAGATCGCCTCGGTGGAGGCGCCGCCCGGCAGCGTGCTGATCACGAGCTGCGGCACGTCCAGCGACCGGTCGGCCTGCGCGAACGACCGGATGCGGATCATCAGCCCGAGCTGGTGGGCCAGCGGCTCCAGCCACACGCTCTTCTGCAGGTCACGCACGTGGACGTCGACCCGCTCTGCGCCGAGCTCGGCCGCGGCGACCAGCGCGGAGGCGGCGGTCGCTCCCCCGCCCAGGACGTGCACGTAGCGCGCCTCCTGGAGGCCGGCGGCGGACAGCGCCCGGACGATGCCCGCGACGTCGGTGTTGAAGCCGCTGATGTCATCGCCGTCCAGCAGGACGGTGTTGGCCACGCCGGTCTGGTCCGCGACCCGGTCGGTCTCGGTCAGCAGCGGGATGACGGACTGCTTGAGCGGCATGGTCAGCGACAGGCCGCGCCACTCCTCGCCCAGGCCGTCGAGGAAGGCGGACAGGCCGGCCTCGCTGACGTCCAGCTGGTCGTAGGACCAGTCCAGGCCGAGCGCGGCGTAGGCGGCACGGTGCAGGGCGGGCGACTTCGAGTGGCCGATCGGCGAGCCGAGGACGGCGAGGCGACGGGAGGCGGTGGGGGTGGCAGCAGGCTCCTCCTGCGCGGGCTCCTCCTGCGCGGGTTCCTCCTGCGCAGGCTCCTCCTCCGCAGACGGCTCGTCCGCGGGCTCCTCGTCCTCCAGCGGCTCCTCCTCGTCGGCGGCCCGCTCGGCCTCCGCGATCGCCGCCTCCTCGGCCTCTGCCTCGCGCTCAGCCTCCACCAGCTCCGCGATCAGCTCCTCGGCGGACGCCTCCGACACCCCGTTCTCGACGGCGTCGAGCGACTCCTCCGCAGTCTCGGCCTTCGCCGGCTTCGATCGAGGCGCGCGCGACTTCGCGGCGGGCCGGGGCTTCGGTGCGTCACTCATAGCCGGGGTTGTCCTTCATCCATTGCTGCCATTTCGCGACCGCCGCTTCGTGCTCCGCCTGGGTCGTCGAAAAGATCGTCTCGCCGGTCTTGAGGTTCCAGGTCACGAAGTACATCCACGTCCCGTCCGCCGGGTGGGTCACCGCGTTGAGCGCGAGGTCGCCCGGGTTCGAGATCGGGCCGACCGGAAGGCCGGCGTGCACGTAGGTGTTGTACGGGTTGGCCGCGTCCGCACGCTCGGCGTCGGTGGTCGTGACCCGGTCGGTGTGCCCGGTGCCGTACGCGACGGTCGCGTCGGACTGCAGGTCCCAGCCCTGCGCGAGCCGGTTGAGGAACACGCGCGCGACCTTCGGGTAGTCGTCCTTCAGGCCCGCCTCGCGCTGCACGATCGAGGCGAGGATCACGTCGTTCCAACGGTCGGCGACCGGCACGCCCGCCTGGTCGAGCGCCTGGAAGGACCGGTCGACCATCGTCTTGATCGCATCGTGCGCGGTGATGCCCGGCGGGAAGGTGTAGGTCGCCGGGAACAGGAAGCCCTCCAGCGTCTTCGCCTGGGCCGGCAGCCCGAAGTCGGCCGGGTTGGCGGCGGCCTGCTGCAACTGGGCGAGCGGGATCTTCGTGGCGGTCGCCACGGTCTGCAGCGCGTCCTTCTCCGCCGTGCCCTCGGGGATCACGGCGGTGTTCTGCAACCGGGAGGACGGGTCCTGCAGCGCCGCGAGGGCGGCCTTCGCGCTCATCTGCTTCGCCAGCTTGAAGACGCCGGGCTGCCAGACGATCTGCGGCTCCTGATGCAGCAGCAGCGAGTAGAACGCGGTGTAGCTCTTGGTCACGCCCGCCTTCTGCAGGTTGGTCGCGATCGCGCTGCCGTCGTCGCCCGACTTGATCGTGAACGTCACCGAGCCGGTGCCGTTGCCCGTGTAGTCGTTGTTCTGCGGCATGACCTTCGCCACGAGCGCGGCGACCTGCGGCTGGAACGCCATGAAGCCTCCGGCCGCGAGCCCGCCGAGGACCAGGATGACGACCAGCGTGATGACGAGCCGCTTCAGCCAGCGCCGCTTGCGCTTGGGCGGCTCGTGCGAGAAGTAGTTCTGCTGGCGCCACGCGAGGGGCGAGTCGCCGCGTCCACCGCCGGACGCGTCCGGGCTGTCGGCGCTGTCATCGGCCAGCGACGCGAAGATCGCGTGCGCCGAGTCGTCGAACCGGCCGTGGTCGCCTGCCGCCGCGCCGTGGGCGGCCTCGTGGCGGGCGGACGCGCCGACCGGCTCCCGCTCCGAGCGCGCGGCGTCGACCGGCACGGGACCGGTCACGACAGAGTCGAAGTCCAGCCCGTCCAGGGTCTCGCGGTTCGACGAGGTCTCGGCGGGAGGCGGCGTCCACGGCCCGGGGGTCTGCGGATTGCGGGTGTCGACGACCGACGCCGGCAGGTCCGCGGGAGGCTGCTGAGCCTGCGCCTGCTGCGGGGCCGGCGCCTGCTGCTGGGCCTGCGCAGCCTGGGCCTCCTCGGCCTCCCTGGCCTGGCGCGCCTCGCGCCGGGTCAGCGGCTGCTGCCGGTTCACGGCGGGGAAGACGGGGGGCTCCGGCTTCTCCTGCGGGTTCTGGGACAAACTATGGTCCAATGCTCGGTTCGACGGGGTGGCCCGGCGGACGGCCTGAAGCGCGCTCCGCGTCGAGGGCGTGCTGCAAAATTATCGTGGCGGCCACCTGATCCACCACCGGACGCGCGCTTTTCGAGTTCTTGCCCGACGCCCGGAGCGCCGAGTGGGCCGAGACGGTCGAGAGCCGTTCGTCCACCAATCGCACCGGGACGTCCACCTGGGCGTCGAGCGCTTCCGCGAAGGCGACGGCATCCGCCGTCGACGCGGTGTGCGCACCCGAGAGCGCCAGAGGCAACCCGACGATAATCTCGAAAACTCCGAGTTCGGTCACAATCTCCGCGATCCGGCGCCGATCCGCAGCATCCTCGGAGCGTGCGACCGTCTCCACCGGGGTCGCCAGCATCCCGTGGAGGTCGGACCGGCTCACGCCGATCCGCACCTTCCCGACGTCGATGCCGAGCCGCACGCCGCTGCGCACGCGCTAGCCGATCGCCGAGACCACCGCGGACAGCGCGGCCGGGATCGCCTCGGCGTCCGTGCCGCCGCCCTGGGCGAGGTCGGCCTTGCCGCCGCCCCCTCCGCCGAGCACGCCGGACGCCGTCTTCGCGAGCGCTCCCGCGTTCACGCCGGCGTCCCGCGCGGCCTGGTTGGTCGCCACGATCACGACGGGCTTGCCTGCCGCGCGCGCCGCGAGCGCGACGGCCGCCGCGTCCGAGCCGAGCCGCTCGCGGACGGTCGTCGCCAGCAGGCGGAGGTCGTCGGCGGAGTTGAGGGTGCCCGCATCCTCCGCGACCACGGTCACCGCGCCGCGACGGGTGGCGGAGTCCAGCAGGGCCGGCACCTTGTCGAGCACCGCGCGGGCCTCGAACGCCTGGATGCGCTTCTCGGCCGCCTTGAGGTTCGCCATCAGGTCGGCGATCTTCTCGGGCAGCTGCTCGCGCGGCGTCTTGAGCGCGCCGGAGAGCTGGGACACGATGGTGCGCTCGACCGCGAGGTCCTGGAAGGCCTCCAGGCCGACCAGCGACTCGACACGGCGGTTCGTGGAGCCGACGGACGACTCGCTGACCAGGTTGATCATGCCGATCTCCGCGCTCGTCGCCACGTGCGTGCCCGCGCAGAGCTCGCGCGACCACGGGCCGCCGATGTCGACCACGCGCACGACGTCGCCGTACTTCTCGCCGAACAGCGCCATCGCGCCGAGCGCCTTGGCCTCCGCCAGCGGCAGCTCGCGCGTCGTCACCTGCAGGTTGTCGCGGATCGCGTTGTTGGAGATCTCCTCGATCTCGCTGCGGGTCTCCGGGGACAGCGCCTGGTTCCAGGAGAAGTCGAGGCGCAGGTAGCCGGCCTTGTTGAACGAGCCGGACTGGTGCGCGTTGGGGCCGAGCACCTGGCGCAGCGCCGCGTGGATGATGTGCGTGCCGGAGTGCGCCTGCTTGGCCCCGCGCCGGTACTCCGCGTCCACGAGGCTGGTCGCCGGAGCGCCGACGCCGACCTCGCCGCTGCGGACGAGCACGTTGTGGCTGATCAGGCCCTTCACGGGCTTCTGCACGTCGAGGACGTCGAGCTCGTAGCCCGGGCCGACGATGGTGCCCGCGTCGGCGTCCTGACCGCCGGACTCCGCGTAGAGGGAGGTCGCACCGAGGATGATCTCAGCGACCTGGCCCTCGCGCGCCACGTTCACGGACTGGCCGTCGACGATGAGGCCGAGCACGCTCGACTCCGTCTCCAGGTCGGTGTACCCGGTGAAGACCGTCTCGCCCTGCGCGCGGAACGCGCTGTAGACCGACAGGTCGGCCAGCGCGGTCTTCTTCGCCTTGGCGTCCGCCTTCGCGCGGGCGCGCTGGTCGGCCATGAGCGTGTCGAACGCGGCGCGGTCGACGCTGAGGCCGGCCTCCTCCGCCATCTCCAGGGTCAGGTCGATCGGGAAGCCGTAGGTGTCGTGCAGGAGGAACGCGGTGTCGCCCGCGAGCTGGTCGTTGCCCGAGCCCTTGGTGTTCGCGACGGCCGTGTCGAGGATGCTCGTGCCGGACGCGAGGGTGCGCAGGAAGGTCTCCTCCTCCGCGTAGGCGAGCTGCGACGTGCGCGCGAACTCGGCCTCCACCTCGGGGTACGCCGCCTTCATGGCGTCGCGGGAGGCGGGGAAGAGCTCGGGGAACGTCGCGGTCTCCACGCCCAGCAGGCGCATCGCGCGCACCGTGCGCCGCAGCAGGCGGCGCAGCACGTAGCCGCGGCCCTCGTTGGACGGCGTCACGCCGTCGGTCATCAGCATGAGCGCGCTGCGGACGTGGTCGGCGACCACGCGCAGGCGGACGTCGTCCTCGAGCGCCTCGTTTCCGTACGGCTTGCCGGCCAGCTCCGCCGCGCGGTCGAGGACCGGGCGCACCTGGTCGATCTCGTACATGTTGTCGACGCCCTGCTTGATGAACGCGACGCGCTCGAGGCCCAGGCCGGTGTCGATGTTCTTCTTCGGCAGGTCGCCGAGGATCTCGAAGTCCTTTTTGCCGGCGCCCTCGCCGCGCAGGTACTGCATGAAGACGAGGTTCCAGATCTCGACGTAGCGGTCGTCGTCCGTCGCCGGGCCGCCGTCGATGCCGTACGCGGGGCCGCGGTCGAAGAAGATCTCCGAGCAGGGGCCCGCGGGGCCGGGCTGGCCGGTCGACCAGTAGTTGGTGTCCTTGCCGAGGCCCTGGATGCGCTCGGCGGGGAGGCCGGCGACGCGGGTCCAGATCTCGCGGGCCTCGTCGTCCTCCTCGTACACGGTGACCCACAGGTCCTTCGGGTCGAAGCCGAGGCCGCCCTCGTCCTCGGACAGGGTGAGGAGGTCCCAGGCGAACGTGATCGCCTGCTCCTTGAAGTAGTCGCCGAACGAGAAGTTGCCGCACATCTGGAAGAACGTGCCGTGCCGCGGGGTCTTGCCGACCTCCTCGATGTCCAGCGTGCGGATGCACTTCTGGACGCTGGTCGCGCGCGGGAACGGCGCGGGGACGACGCCCGTCAGATACGGGACGAACGGCACCATCCCGGCCACCGTGAACAGCAGCGACGGGTCGTCGCTGACGAGCGAGGCGGACGGGACGACGGTGTGACCGCGCGTGGCGAAGAAGTCGAGCCAGCGGCGGTGGATTTCAGCAGTCTGCATGGTTTCCGGTCGATCGAGTGTGGAGCGGGGAGACGAGTGTCGGAAGAGGCGTGGGGAGGTCAGTCGCCGTCGATGGCCGAGCGGAGCTCCGCCTCACGCTGACGGTAGCCGTCCGAGACGGCCTCGCCGAAGTCGCGCGCCTTCTTGTCGAGCGTGCCGAAGAACTCGCGACCCTTGGGGGTCTCGTTGACCTTGTGGGCGACGACGAAGCCGACGGCCACGCCGATCAGGAGCCACAGGAAACTCTTCATTGCCGGATCTTCCCTCCCTGGTTGCGCGCGCTCAGCGCACTCGCGCAAGTCTAGTCCGCCTGGCGCCGGGAACGCCGGGAGGCCCCGGGCACCCGGAGGGCGGCGCGGACGGCGGCGCTGAAGCCCGCCAACTTGATCAGCGGACCGCCGACCGTGGCGGCGAACAGCGCCACCAGCGCGGACACGTTGCCCGTGACGTCCGCGACGTTCTTGGTGATCGTGTCGACCCGCGCGAGCTGCTTGTTCGTCTCCTGCAGTGTGGTCGCCGTCTCCTCCAGGATCGGCGTGATGCCGTCGCTGGCCTCCTTGATGGCGTCGCGCGTGGAGTCGAGCACACGGCCGAGCTTCAGCAGCGGAACGGCGATGAATCCGACCAGGACGGCGAACACGGCCGCCGCGATCAGTCCTGCGATGTCGCCTCCGGACATGACGGCCCCCTCCATTCCGTGACGGGCATACGACCCCCAGCGTACGGGAAACCGGTGCCGGATGGACCCGGGAGAACGAGAAACGGGGCCGCGGCCGAAGCCGCGACCCCGTTCTGCGGGAGTCTGTCGCTCGCCTTAGCGGGCGGCGTAGTACTCGACGACGAGCTGCACGTCACACGTGACGGGGACCTCGGCGCGCTTCGGGCGACGCACGAGGCGGGCCTGGAGCTTGTCGATCTCGACATCGAGGTAGGCCGGAACCTTGGGCAGGACGTCGACGTGACCGCCGGCGGCCGCGACCTGGAAGGGCTCGGTGCCCTCGGAGCGGGCCTTGACGTGGATGAGCTGACCCGGCTTCACGCGGAAGGACGGGCGGTCGACGATCTTGCCGTCGACGAGGATGTGGCGGTGAACCACGAACTGGCGGGCCTGCGAGATGGTGCGGGCGAAGCCGGCGCGGAGCACCAGGGCGTCGAGGCGCATCTCGAGGAGCTCGACCAGGTTCTCACCGGTCAGGCCCTGCGTGCGGCGGGCCTCTTCGAACGCGATGCGGATCTGCTTCTCGAGGATGCCGTACTGGGCGCGCAGACGCTGCTTCTCGCGCAGACGAACGGCGTAGTCGGAGTCGGCCTTGCGCTTGGTGCGGCCGTGCTCACCGGGAGCGTACGGGCGCTTCTCCATGTAGCGGGCCGCCTTCGGGGTCAGGGCGATGCCCAGGGCGCGCGACTCGCGGGTCTTGCTGCGGGAACGTGAAGACACGATTTCCTTTCGGTTTTCTCTCTACGAATGTTGGTCGCAGGGCGCTCAGGGGCGCACTGCGCAGGGTCTTTCACCTGCAAGAGAGAGGGATTGACGCCAGGGACGCCCGGCTAAAGGGCCTGTCCCGTCGAAAGCGTGTCCCGGGCAGCCGCACCCTGAACACGCTTCTAGGCCAGACGATTCTAGCAGACCGCGGTCAGCGTCCGCGCACGATGCGGCGCAGCTTCGCCAGGCGCGCGGCGACGTCCCGCTCGTTGCCGTGCTCGGTCGGCGCGTAGTAGGTGGTGTCGGCCAGTTCGTCGGGCAGGTACTGCTGCTGCAGCACGCCGAGCGCGTCGTCGTGCGGGTACTTGTAGCCCTTGCCGTGACCGAGCCGCTTGGCGCCGGGATAGTGCGCGTCGCGGAGGTGCTTGGGCACCCTCCCGATCTTGCCGGCACGCACGTCGGCAATGGCCGCGTCGAGCGCCATGTACGCGGCGTTCGACTTGGGGGCGGTGGCGAGGTGGACGACGGCCTGCGCGAGCGGGATACGTCCCTCCGGCATGCCGATGTACTGCACCGCGTCGGCAGCGGCGATCGCGACGACGAGGGCCTGCGGGTCCGCCATCCCGATGTCCTCCGACGCCGAGACGATGATTCTGCGGGCGATGAATCGCGGGTCCTCCCCCGCCTCGATCATCCGCGCCAGGTAGTGCAGCGCGGCGTCGACGTCCGACCCGCGGACCGACTTGATGAAGGCGCTGATGACGTCGTAGTGCTCGTCGCCGTTGCGGTCGTAGCGCAGCAGGGCGCGGTCGACCGCCTGCGCCACCAGCTCGGCGGTGATGACCGGCTTCTTCTTCGAGGTCGCGGGCGTCACCGACGCGGCGGTGACCGACGCGGCCTCCAGCGCGGTGAGCGCCCGCCTGGCGTCGCCGGACGCGAGCCGGATGAGGGCGGCGCGCGCCTCGTCGTCCACCGTGTACTGGCCGCCGAGCCCACGGTCGTCGGACACCGCCCGGTCGACGACGACGCCGAGGTCCTCGTCGCTCAGCGTCTCCAGCGTGAGCAGGAGCGAGCGCGACAGCAGCGGGGAGATGACGGAGAACGACGGGTTCTCGGTGGTGGCGGCGACCAGGATGACCCAGCCGTTCTCGACGCCGGGCAGGAGGGCGTCCTGCTGCGCCTTGGTGAAGCGGTGGATCTCGTCCAGGAAGAGGACGGTCGAGACGCCGTAGAGGTCGCGGGTGGAGAGCGCCTCGTCCATCACCAGGCGCACGTCCTTCACGCCTGCGGTAACAGCGGACAGCTCCACGAAGCGCCGGCCGGACGAGTGCGCGATGGCCTGCGCCAGCGTGGTCTTGCCGGTGCCGGGAGGACCCCACAGGATGACCGAGACGGAGCCGGACTGCCCGTCCTTGTCGGAGGCCAGCGCGACCAGCGGCGACCCGGGACGCAGCAGATGGCGCTGCCCGGCGACTTCGTCAAGCGACTTCGGCCGCATGCGCACGGCGAGAGGCGTCGCTCCCGTCCGGAGCCCAGGTTGCACGTCGACCACCCGACAAGAGTAGTCGCCGCCACCGACATCGGTGTCCGTCCCGGCGGGGCCGCCACCGGCGCGTGGGTTTGGGCGCTCATAGCCGCGCCGGATAGGGTTCGTGCAGCATCCATCCCGCCGCGCGGCATCCCGTCGGCGCGGTGGCATCAATCCCCCGCTCGACGGCGCCCCCGGAGGACAGACGTGGCACCCAGCAAGCAGAACGACCGCGACGCGCGACAGGCTCGCGAGCGCCTCCGCGCCTACCAGGCGCGGCAGACGGTGCACGAGGAGAAGGTCAAGCGCCGCAAGCGGGACAACTGGGTCGCCGGGATCGCCGTGCTCGTGATCGTCCTGCTCGCGGTCGGCACGCAGCTCCTCTTCTTCGCGAAGCCGTCCGCCACGAGCGCGTCCGCGTCGCCGTCGCCCTCCTCGTCCGCCGTGGCCGGCGTGCCGTCCAAGAGCATCGCCGAGGGCCGCACCTGGACGGGCGACCTCACGATCAACGGCATCAAGCTCGGCGTCTCGCTCGACGGCGCCGCCGCGCCGCAGGCGGTCTCCTCGACCATCTCGCTGGCACAGAAGAAGTTCTACGACGGGCTCACCTGCCACCGCCTCACCAACGGCGGCTTCTACGTGCTGCAGTGCGGCGACCCGAACGGCGACGGCAGCGGAGGCCCCGGCTACTCCTACGGCCCCATCGAGAACGCGCCGAAGGACGACAAGTACCCGGCAGGCACCATCGCGATGGCGCGCCAGAGCGGCAACGCGAACAGCCAGGGCAGCCAGTTCTTCATCGTCTACAAGGACACCACCATCCCGTCCGACTCCGCCGGCGGCTACACCGTCATCGGGAAGATCACCAGCGGTCTGCCCACCCTGATCAGCGACGTCACCGATAAGGGCGTCCAGGGCGGCAGCACCGACGGCAAGCCCGCCGTCGCGACGAAGATCGACAGCTTCACGCTGCAGTGATCCCGGCGTGTGCAATAGGCTGATTCCCAACGTGGCACCGCAAGCAAGGTGAGGCTCTTGGCTACTTCTGAACAGCACCCCTGGGGTCGCGTCGATGAGACCGGCACCGTGTACGTCCGTGAGGGCGATGGCGAGCGCGCCGTCGGCGAGTACCCGGACGGCACTCCCGAGGAGGCGATCTCCTACTTCGAGCGCAAGTACAACGACCTCGCCGGTCAGGTCGGCCTCCTGGAGCAGCGCGCCCGCCGCGGCGCCCCGGCGGCCGACGTCGCCAAGTCGGTCGCGAGCCTGCGCACGTCGGTCGAGGGCGCGAACGCCGTGGGCGACCTCGCGTCGCTGATCACGCGGCTGGACGCCCTCGGCGGCACCGTCGAAGAGCTCACCGAGCAGCAGAGCGCGGAGGCCAAGGCCGCGCTGGAGCAGGCCATCGCCGACCGCACCGCCATCGTGGAGCAGGCGGAGGCCCTCGCCGCCCAGGACCCGGCCCGCACGCAGTGGAAGCAGACCACCGCCGAGCTCGACGCGCTCTTCGCGAGCTGGCAGGCCCACCAGCACGACGGCCCGCGCCTGCCGAAGAACGAGGCCAACGAGCTGTGGAAGCGGTTCCGCGCCGCGCGCTCGACCATCGAGCACAACCGCAAGGCGTTCTTCGCCGACTTGGACAACCAGCACCGCGACGTCCGCGCCCGCAAGAACGCGCTCATCGAGCAGGCCGAGCGCCTCGTGCCGCTCGGCGCCGACGGGGTGCCGGAGTACCGCCGGCTGCTCGACCAGTGGAAGCTGGCCGGCCGCGCAGGCAAGAAGAACGACGACGCCCTGTGGGCGCGGTTCAAGGCGGCGGGCGACGCGATCTACTCGGCCAAGGCCGAGGTCGACGCGCGCGACAACGTCGAGTACGAGGAGAACCTCACGCTCAAGCTCGCCCTGCTGGAGGAGGCGGAGCCGCTTCTGAAGGAGAAGGACCGCGAGACCGCGCGTACCAAGCTGCTCTCCATCCAGGAGCGCTGGGACGCCATCGGCCGCGTGCCGCGCGACCAGGTCCGTCCCATCGAGGACCGCCTGCGCAAGGTCGAGGCGGCCGTGCGCCGGCTGGACGAGGAGCACTGGGAGCGCAACAACCCGGAGAAGAAGGCGCGCTCCGAGGGGCTGGCCAGCCAGCTCAACGCGGCCATCGCCAAGCTGGAGCAGGAGCTCGAAGAGGCCAAGGCCAGCGGCGACTCCGCCAAGGTCAAGGCCGCCCAGGAGGCCCTCGACGCCCGCAAGGTGTGGCTGGACGCGCTCGGCTGACTCCCCGTCGCGGCGGGTTTGTTCTCCACAGCCCGCGTGATCGGATGAGTACTCCACGGATTCGCCGACGGCGCTCCACGAGGCTTGCGGCCGGCGGAGGCTGGACGCATGACAACAGCACTCCCACTCCTCCTCGACCGTGACGTCCTCCCGCTCGCCGAGCTCTTCTCACTCGTGCTCGACGGGCAGCTCTACCGGGTCGGCGACGCGTTCGCCGCGACGGACATCCCCGACACCCCCTCGCTGCGCGCGCACGCGTTCGCGGGGCACCGGCCGGGAAGCGCGGTCGCCGATCGCGGCACCGCGGCCTGGATCCACGGCACCCGTTCGGCGCCGCCGTTGCGACCCCAGGTGTGCGTCGACCGCCGGCGCCGCGGTCGCCTCCCACCCGACTTCGACGCGCACCAGCACCGGCTGGGAGACAGCGAGGTCGTGGAGCTGAGCGGCGTGCGGGTGACGGCGCCGCTGCGCACGGCGGCCGACCTGATGCTGACACTCCCCCGGTTCGGGCCTCCGGAGGCCCTGGAGGTGCGGCATCTGCTCGAACTCGGGCGCGCCTCGCCCGACCGGCTCGCCGCTCACCTCGCCCGGTCGCGGCGGCACGGAGCGACCAGGGCGCTCACCCGGTTGCCCGTTGTCGAGCGGACGGAGCTCCCGGCACCGGTCAGCCGGCGCTGACCCGATACACGTCGTAGACGCCGTCGATCCGGCGCACGGCGTTGAGCACGCGGTCGAGGTGGGTGGTGTCGCCCATCTCGAATACGAAGCGGCTCAGCGCCAGCCGGTTGCTCGACGTCGTGACCGTCGCAGAAAGGATGTTGACATGATGCTCGGACAGCACGCGCGTGACGTCGGAGAGCAGCCCGGAGCGGTCCAGGGCCTCCACCTGGATCTGTACCAGGAAGACGCTCTTCGAGCTCGGCGCCCACTCCACGTCGATCATGCGGTCGGGCTCCTGCAGCAGCGACTGCACGTTGTGGCAGTTCGCCTGGTGCACGGAGACGCCCTGGCCGCGCGTCACGAAGCCGACGATCGGGTCGCCGGGCACCGGCGTGCAGCACTTCGCAAGCTTCACCAGGATGTCGGGCGCACCGCGCACGAGCACGCCGGAGTCGCTGTTGCGCAGCTGCTTGGGCCGGCCCTTGACCGGGATGTCCAGCTCGCCGTCGGACTCGACCTCGCTCTGCAGCGAGGCGACGATCTTCTCGATCACCGACTGCGTCGAGATGTGGCCCTCGCCGACGGAGGCGTACAGCGACGAGACGTCCGGGTGCTTGAGCGAGGACGCGACCTCCACGAGGGCATCCTGCGTCATCAGCTTCTGCAGCGGCAGGTTCTGCTTGCGCATCGCGCGGGCGATGGCGTCCTTGCCCTGCTCGATCGCCTCGTCCCGGCGCTCCTTGGTGAACCACTGGCGGATCTTGTTGCGCGCCCGCGGGCTCTTGACGAAGTTCAGCCAGTCCTGGCTGGGGCCGGAGTCCGGGTTCTTGGAGGTGAAGATCTCCACCACGTCGCCGGTCGAGAGGGTGCTCTCCAACGGCACCAGGCGGCCGTTCACCTTGGCGCCCATCGTGCGGTGGCCGACCTCGGTGTGCACGGCGTACGCGAAGTCGACCGGGGTCGCGCCGGCCGGCAGGCCGATCACACGGCCCTTCGGCGTGAAGACGTAGACCTCTTTCGCGCCGATCTCGAAGCGCAGCGAGTCCAGGAACTCCGACGGGTCGGCCGTCTCGGCCTGCCAGTCGGAGATGTGCGCCAGCCAGGCGAGGTCGGTGTCCACCTTGCCGGGGCCGCCGGTGCTCTTGCCGGTGGTCTGCTCCTTGTACTTCCAGTGCGCGGCGACACCGAACTCGGCCCGCTGGTGCATCTCCTCGGTGCGGATCTGGATCTCGACCGGGCGCCCCTGCGGACCGATCACCGTTGTGTGCAGCGACTGGTACAGGTTGAACTTCGGGGTGGCGATGTAGTCCTTGAAGCGGCCGGGCATCGGCGTCCAGCGCGCGTGGATGGAGCCGAGCACGGCGTAGCAGTCGCGGACCGTGTTGACGAGCACGCGGATGCCGACGAGGTCGTAGATGTCGTCGAACTCGCGGCCGCGCACGACCATCTTCTGGTAGATCGAGTAGTACTGCTTGGGCCGGCCGACCACCTTGCCGCGGATCTTCGCGGTCTTGAGGTCGTCGTTGATCGCGTCGATCACCTGCTGCACGAGCCGCTCGCGCTCGGGGGTGCGCTGCTTCACCAGGCTCTCGATCTCGGCGTAGAGCTTGGGGTACAGCACGGCGAACGAGAGGTCCTCCAGCTCCCACTTGATCGTCTGGATGCCGAGCCGGTGCGCGAGGGGCGCGTAGATCTCCAGCGTCTCCGTCGCCTTGCGGGTGGCGTTGGCCGCCGGGACGAAGCCCCAGGTGCGTGCGTTGTGCAGGCGGTCGGCGAGCTTGATGATCAGTACGCGGATGTCCTTCGACATCGCGACGATCATTTTGCGGACGGTCTCGGCCTGCGCGCTGTCGCCGTACTTGACCTTGTCGAGCTTGGTGACGCCGTCGACCAGCATCGCGATCTCGTCGCCGAACTGGTCGCGGAGCTCGTCCAGCGTGTAGGCCGTGTCCTCCACCGTGTCGTGCAGCAGCGCGGCGGCGATGGTCTTGGCGCCGATCCCGAGGTCCGCGATGATCTGCGCGACGGCGACGGGGTGCGTGATGTACGGCTCGCCGGAGCGGCGCTTCTGGCCGTCGTGGGCGCGCTCGGCGACCGCGTACGCACGCTCGATGAGCGACAGGTCGGCCTTGGGGTGGTGCATGCGCACCGTGCGGATCAGGGTGTCGACGGCGCCGGCGGGCTGGGCGCGGGAGAAGATCCGCGGCACGAGACGGCGCAGCGAGGCGGACTGCGGTGTCGTCGTGTCAACCATCTGCTCGCCTCCTGTCGTCCATTATCGCCGCTGTTCGCGCCTTCCCGTTCACGGGGGCGCGACCGGCGGTCAGGCGGACGCTCCCGGGGGTCGGCCGGGGTCGGAGACCGGGCCGCCGGACGCCTGCCAGGCGAGCATCCCGCCCGCGACGTTCGCCGCGGGATAGTCGGCCTGCAGCAGCGCGTCTGTCACCATGCGCGACCGGCCGCCGACGGCGCAGATCACCAGGATCTGCTCGTCCTCCGGCAGCTCATGCTGTCGCTCGCCGAGCTCGCCCATCGGGATGTGGTGGGCGGCCGGGGCGTGCCCGGACTCCCACTCGTGGTCCTCGCGGACGTCGAGCAGCCAGGCAGCCCCGGCGTCCACGAGCTCGCGCGCACGCACGGCACTCACCTCATCCTCCGACAGGTAGCGACCGCTCATGCGCCGACGCTACTCCGCCGCGACGGCCTCGGTCGCGGCGACCTTGGCCTTCGGGCGCACCGCGCGGACCTTCTGGTCGTGCTTCTTGATCGCGGCCTCGCCCTCGCGGAACTGCGAGTACATCGGCGCGGCCAGGAAGATTGTCGAGTACGTGCCGACGATGATGCCGATGAGCAGCGCGAGCGAGATGTCGCGGAGCGTCGCGGCGCCGAAGGCGTACGCGCCGATGAACAGGATCGACGCCACCGGCAGCACGGCCACGACGGCCGTATTGATCGAGCGGACGAGGGTCTGGTTCACCGCCAGGTTCACCGCCTCCGGGAATGTGCGGCGGGTGAGCTCCAGCTCCTCGCGCGTGTTCTCCCGGATCTTGTCGAACACCACGACCGTGTCGTACAGCGAGTAGCCGAGGATCGTCAGGAAGCCGATCATCGTCGCGGGCGACACCTCGAAGCCGACCAGGGCGTAGATGCCCGCGGTGATGATGAGGTCGTGGAAGAGCGAGATGATCGCGGACGCCGACATCTTCCAGGTGCGGAAGTACAGCGCCATCGCGATGAACGCCAGCAGCAGGAACACCACGAGGCCCTGGATGGACTGCTGCGTCACGTCCGCGCCCCACGAGGGGCCGATGAAGGTCGAGGAGACCTCCGACGACGGGACGCCGTAAGCCGTGGCCAGTGCGTCGGCGACGGCCTTGGTCTGGGTGTCGGAGAGCTGGTCGGTCTGCACCTGGATGGCGTTGTTGCCGACGACGCTGACGTGCGAGACCGCGTTGGGCACGACGCCCGCGACGGCGTTCTGTGCCTTGGTCGTGTCGGTGCTCTGCACCTGGCTGATCTGGAACTGCGATCCGCCGCGGAACTCGATCGAGAAGTTGAACCCGCCCTTGACGATCGGGATCAGGATCGAGAGCGCGACCATCACGATCGCGATGGTGTACCAGATCTTGCGCTTGCCGACGAAGTCGAACGAGCGCGCCCCGGTGTAGAGGTCGTTACCGAACGTGGTGAGGCGGCTGGCCATCAGTTGTCCTTCCCCTCGGTCGATCGATCCGACGACGAGGAGGTCGAGGCGGAGGCGAGCTCCGCCGCCTTGCGCTCGGCGATCGTCTGGCGGCGCGCCGCCTCCCCGCTGGCGCGGGAGGCCTTGCCCGCGCCCACGAGCTCGGGCTGGGGCGCGCGGAACCGGGCGGCGCCGCGGTACACGGCGCCCAGGGCGTCCGGGTCGAGGCCGGAGAGCGGGTGGCCGCTGCTGAAGAAGCGGGTCTTGGCCAGGAGCTGGAGCGTCGGGTGAGTGAACAGCAACACCACGATCACGTCGATGATGGTCGTGAGACCCAGCGTGAACGCGAAGCCGCGCACATTGGCCGCGGCCAGCACGTACAGCACGACGGCCGCGAGGAGGTTGGTCGCCTTGGACGCGTAGATCGTGCGGCGAGCACGGCCCCAGCCGGCCTCCACGGCGGATTCGAGACTGCGCCCGTCGCGCAACTCGTCTCGTATTCGCTCGAAGTAGACGATGAAGGAGTCCGCTGTGAAGCCGATCGCCACGATCAGACCGGCGACGCCCGCGAGCGAGAGCCGGTAGTCGTAGTGCCACGACATCAGCGAGATGGTGAGCCAGGTCAGCGTGCCGGCCACGACGAGCGAGACGATCGTCACGAGGCCGAGCAGGCGGTACTGGAAGAACGTGTAGATCGCGACCAGGATGAGACCGATCAGACCGGCGATCAGGCCGCTGATCAGCTGCGAGGTTCCGAGCGTGGCCGAGATGTCGTCCTGGCTCTGCACCTTGAAGCTGAACGGCAGCGCGCCGAACTTGAGCTGGTCGGCGAGGGTCTTGGCGCTCTGCTCGGTGAAGTTGCCCGAGATCTGCGGCTTGCCGTCGGTGATCACCGCGTTGGTCGTCGGCGCCGAGATGACGCGGCCGTCCAGGACGATCGCGAACTGGTTCTGCGCGCCCTGGAGGGCGTTCAGGCGGGTCGTGACCGCGGCGAACTGCTTGGTGCCGGTGGCGTCGAAGACGATGTTGACCGCCCACTGGCCGGTCGTGACGCCCTGCGAGCTCTGCATCAGGCCGGCGCTCGCGTCGGAGATGTTCTGGCCCTTCACCTCGACCGGGCCGAGCAGGTACTTGACCGTGTTGTTGTCGTCGCAGGTGATCAGCGGCTTGTCCGTCGGAGCGGCGCTGAGGTCCTTGTTCTTGTTCGCCGCGCACGAGAAGGCGTCGTACTCGGCCTGGAGCGCCGGGGTCACCCAGGCCAGGTCACTGCCGTTCGTCGGCGACGTGGACGGCGTCGACTGGAGGCCGGGGGCCGGGGTCGGCGCCGGGGTCGACTTGCCGTCGGCGCCCACGACCTCGTTGGTCGGGCCGCCGGTGAGCAGCACCGGCCGGAAGTCCAGCCGCGCGCTCGCCTTGACGCGGTCGAGCGTCTGCTGGTCGGGCTTGCCCGGCAGCGAGACGACGATGTTGCGCGAGCCCTCGGTGGAGATCTGCGCCTCGGACACGCCGGACGCGTCGATGCGCTGCCGGATGATCGAGACCGCCTGGTCGAGCTGCTGCTGCTGCACCGACTGACCGTTCTCGACCTGCGGCGCGAGGATGATCTGGGTGCCGCCCTCGAGATCGAGGGCGAGCTTGGGCAGCCACGTCGCGTTGCTGAACAGGACGCCGGCCGTGAGGGTCCCGAGGAGGACCACCACGATCACACCGAGCCACGTCAACGAACGCCAGGCCTTTTTGACCGGAGTCGACTTTGCCACCTAGGAACTCAGCTTTCTACGAGCGATCCGCCCACCCTCTCGGTGCGCGGAGCACAGGGATGCTATCAGTCGTCGCTCTTCGCGCCGGGCTTCTTCGGCGCGTCGTCGAGCCGCTCGCCGAATTCCGGAGCGGAGGAGTCGGCCGGGATGGCGTGGTCCTCGTTGAGTTCCGGGCCCGCGACCTCGGTGTCGTCGGTCTCCGCGGTCTTGGGCTCGACCACGCGGGAGAGCACCTGGCGGTGCACCTTCACGACGTGGCCGGGGCTGGTCTCGATGATGGCGGTGTTGTCGTCCTCGTCGACGGACAGCAGGGTGCCGTACAGGCCGAAGTTGGTCATCACCTCGGCGCCGGGCACCATCTTCGAACGGGTCTCCGCCTGCTCCTTCTGCCGCTTGCGGCTGTTGCGGAACATGAAGAAGACGAGGGCCGCCAGAATGACGACCATCACAATGGTCAACGGATCCATGAAGTAAGCCGAACCTTCCGGTGAAGTCAAGGGGGTGTGTGGCGAGTGGCCAGCTTGAATTATAGGTCATCCATCAGGGACGGTTGCTGTGAGTGGCCTTGCGGTACACCCCCAGGTCGCGGGCCGGTCAGCCCGAAGTGCCGCCAGGCCGCAGCTGTCGCGACCCGTCCGCGCGGCGTGCGCGACAGCAGGCCGATGCGGACCAGGAACGGCTCGACTACGGATTCGATGGTCTCCGCCTCCTCGCCGACCGACACCGCGAGGGTGTTGAGCCCGACCGGCCCACCCTCGAAGCGCTCCAGGATGGCGTGCAGGACGGCGCGGTCGAGGCGGTCGAGGCCGAGCGGGTCGACGTCGTACAGCTCCAGCGCGGCCTGCACCGCCGCCACGTCGCCGCGGCCGCCGTGCACGAGCGCGTAGTCGCGGACGCGGCGCAGCAGCCGGTTGGCGATGCGCGGGGTGCCCCGGCAGCGGCCGGCGATCTCTGCCAGCGCCTCGCGGTCGACCTCGAAGTCGAGCATCGTCGCGGCGCGGGTGAGCACCTGTGTCAGCTCGCCCTCGTCGTAGAACTCCAGGTGGGCGGTGAAACCGAAGCGGTCGCGCAGCGGGTTCGGCAGCAGCCCGGAGCGGGTGGTCGCGCCGACGAGGGTGAACGGCGCGAGGTCGAGCGGGATGGACGTGGCGCCCGCGCCCTTGCCGACCATGATGTCGATGCGGAAGTCCTCCATCGCGAGGTAGAGCATCTCCTCCGCCGAGCGCGCCATCCGGTGGATCTCGTCGATGAACAGCACCTCCCCCGGCGTCAGCGAGGACAGCAGCGCGGCGAGGTCGCCGGCGTGCTGGATGGCGGGGCCGCTGGAGAGCCGCAGCGGCCGCTCGCTCTCGTGCGCGACGATCATCGCGAGCGTGGTCTTGCCGAGTCCGGGAGGGCCTGCGAGCAGGATGTGGTCGGCCGTGCGGTCCTGCATCTTCGCGGCCGTCAGCAGGAGCTGGAGCTGGCCCCGGACCTTCGCCTGCCCGACGAACTCCGACAGCGTGCGCGGGCGCAGCGCGCCCTCGAAGGCGAGCTCCGACTCCGACTCCAGCTCCGGCGCGGTGAGGTCGTCGCTCATCGGGCCGCTCCGCTCGCCGCGCCGGCCGGGCCGAGGCGCGCGAGCGAGAGCCGCAGCAGGGCCTGGACGGAGTCGCGCGCGCTCTCGTCGGTCTCGGCGACCACGTCGGACACCGCCTCCGCGGCGATCTTCTCGGGCCAGCCGAGGCCGACCAGGGCGACGATCACGCTGTCGGGGACGGCGGAGGGCGTCCCCGTCGCCTTCACCGCGCGTGCGGGCGCGCGCCGGGCGGCGGCGAGCTTGCCGGTGAGCGAGACGACGATGAGCTTGGCGGTCTTGGGACCGATGCCGGACACCTTGCGGAACGGCGCGTCGTCGTCGGCCGCCACGGCGTCGGCGACCTGGTCGGGGCTGAGCACCGCCAGCACACCGATCGCGGACTTCGGGCCGACTCCGGAGACCCCGTTGAGCAGCTCGAAGACCTGGAGCTGCTCGCTGTCCGCGAAGCCGAACAGCTGGAGGGCGTCCTCCCGGACGATGAGCGAGGTGAAGACGAACGCCTCGTCGCCGACGCGCAGCGAGAGCGCGTGGTCGGGGGTGAGCTGCACGGCGAAGCCGACGCCGCCCACCTCGATCACGGCGGTGCCGCCGCTCGCTGAGAGGACGATGCCGCGGAGGGAGGAGATCACCTGGCCAGCCTACGGGGAACGCCCGACGTCCGGGCGGAGCGCTCGGCGGCGAGCCACGCGGCCTGCGCCGGGGTCTGCGCGGCGCCTCCGGCCGCCGCACCGCCTGCTCCCCCGTCGGCGGCGGGCGAGCCGCGCCAGGCGTGGCAGATCGCGATGGCGAGGGCGTCGGCGGCGTCCGCGGGCTTCGGCGCCTCCGCGAGCCCGAGGATGCGCGCGACCATCGCCTGCACCTGCTTCTTGTCGGCGGAGCCGTACCCGGTGATCGCCGCCTTGACCTCGCTCGGCGTGTGCAGCGCGACGCGGAGGCCACGGCGCGCGGCGGCATGCAGCGCCACCCCGCTCACCTGCGCGACGCCCATCACCGTGCGGAGGTTGTGCTGCGCGAAGACGCGTTCGATCGCCACCACGTCCGGGCGGTGGGCGTCGAGCAGCTCGTCGATCCCGGTGCCGACCGCCAGCAGCCGCTGCTCCAGCGGCATGTCGGCGGGCGTGCGGATGACCGTGACCTCCACCAGGGCGGCCTTGCGGTCGGGACGGACGTCCACGACGCCGACGCCGCAGCGCGTCAGACCCGGGTCGATGCCGAGCACCCGGATCGTCACCGCGGCGCCTTACTCGTCGTCTTCGAGCTGCGCCTGCACCTCGGGCGTGAGGTCGAGGTTCGTGTAGACGTTCTGCACGTCGTCCGAGTCCTCCAGGGCGTCGATGAGGCGGAAGACCTTGCGGGCGAGCTCGGCGTCGGCCTCCACGTTGACCGTGGCGACGAACTCGGCGTCGGCCGAGTCGTAGTCGATGCCGGCCTCCTGCAGCGCGGTGCGCGCGCCGACCAGGTCGGTGGCCTCGGTCAGGACCTCGAAGCTCTCGCCGCGGTCGGTGACCTCCTCGGCTCCCGCGTCGAGGACCGCGGTGAGGACCGTGTCCTCGTCCACGCCGTCCGCGTGCGGGACGACGATGACGCCCTTGCGGTGGAAGTTGTACGCCACGCTGCCGGGGTCGGCCATGGTGCCGCCGTTGCGGGTCATCGCGGTGCGGACCTCGGCGGCGGCGCGGTTCTTGTTGTCGGTGAGGCACTCGATCATGAGGGCGACGCCGCCCGGGCCGTAGCCCTCGTACATGATGGTCGTGTACTCGATCGACTCGCCGGTGAGGCCGGCGCCGCGCTTGATCGCGCGGTCGATGTTGTCGTTGGGGACCGAGGTCTTCTTGGCCTTCTGGACCGCGTCCACCAGGGTCGGGTTGCCGGACAGGTCGGCGCCGCCGGTCTTCGCCGCCACCTCGATGTTCTTGATGAGCTTGGCGAACGACTTCGCGCGGCGGGCGTCGATGACCGCCTTCTTGTGCTTGGTCGTTGCCCACTTGGAATGCCCGGACACTGGTGCTCCCTCGAGTTGCGTTTGAACCTGTCCATAATAATGCCTCGTCGGGAGGCCTCCCGAAGGCGCGACGGCGGGAGGGTTACTGCGCGGCGAGCGCCCGGTGCACCGACGCGACGGCGCTGGCGCCCTCCCCGACCGCCGCGGCGATGCGCTTCATCGAGCCGTGCCGGACGTCTCCCGCGGCGAAGACGCCGGCCAGGCTCGTCTCGAACGGCAGCGGCCCGCGACGGGCGTCGGCGACGGCGGGGAGGTCGACGTCCGTCAGCAGGAAGCCGCTGGCGTCCACCGCCGCGCCGCTCAGCCACGACGCCCGCGGCTCCGCGCCGACGAAGCAGAACAGCGCCGCGGCGGGGACCCGCTCGCTCGCTCCGGTGGCGGACGAGGTGAGCGTGACGGCCTCCAGCTGGTCGCCGCCGTGCAGCGCCGTCGCGTCCGACGAGGCGTGCACCGTGATCCGCTCGTGCGACCGCACCCGGTCGACCAGGTAGCTGGACATCTTGGCCGCGATATCCGGACCGCGCACGACCAGGGCGACGTCGCTGCCCAGCTCGGCGAGGTAGAGCGCGGCCTGCCCGGCGGAGTTCGCGCCGCCCACGACGACCGCGGGCCGGCGCGCGACGGTCCTGGCCTCCAGCTCGGTCGTCGCGAAGAAGATGCTGCCGCCCTCGAAGTCGGCCCAGCGCTCCAGCGGGAGGCGGCGGTAGCGGGCTCCCGTGGCGACGACGATCGTGCGCGCCCGGATGGCGTCGCCCTCCGCCAGCGTCAGCTCGTGGCCGCCCTCCCGCGGCGACAGCGCCGTGACCTCCGCAGGCGCCGACAACCGCACCCCGAACTTCAGCGCCTGCACCAGGCCCAGCTCGGTGATCTCGGCGCCGGAGACGCCGGACGGGAAGCCGAGGTAGTTCTCGATCCGGGAGCTGGCCGCGGCCTGGCCGCCGGGCGCGAGGGCGTCGAGCACCAGGGTCCGCAGGCCCTCGGAGGCGCCGTAGATGCCGGCCGCGAGCCCGGCCGGCCCCGCGCCGACGACGACCAGGTCGAACTCGTCCCCGTCGCGGTAGCGGTACGCCAGGCCGACCGCCTCCGCGAGGGCTAGCGGGGTCGCCGCGGCGAGCACCGCGCCGCGGGACACCACGAGCGGGAGGTCGAGACCGGCGTGCTCGGAGGCCTCCAGCGCGGCGCGGCCCGGCTCGGTCGAGACGTCGATCCAACGGTGCGGCAACTCCATCCGCGCGGCGTAGCGGCGCAGCGCCAGGGCCGCGGCGGAGCCCTCCGTCCCGAAGATCTGGGTCGTCCGGTCGGCGGCGGCCATCAGCAGGCGCCGCCGGGCGCGGAACGCCGCGAGCAGGATCTCCGACAGCTCGCCGTCGTTCGACATGAGCTGCTTGAACGCCGCGTTCGGGATGCGTCGCACGCGGCTCGGCTCGACGATCCGTGCGGTGAGCAGGGAGGCCTGCCCGGTCAGCATGCTCAGCTCGCCGAGGAACTCGCCGGCCTGCCACTCGGCGACGACGCGCGCCCGCGAGTCCGCGGTCGCCTCCCGGACGATGTCGACCCGCCCGGACTCCATGACGAAGAAGTCGAGCCCCTCGTCCCCGGCGAGGAACAGCGTGTCGCCGACGGCGAACTCCTCCGACTCGCCGAGCGCCATCAGCCGGGCGAGGACATCCTGCTCCAGGACGGGGTTGGCCGCGGTGCCGACCGGGACCCGGAACGGCGGCCGCTCGGCAGGAGGCGTCGGCACGCCGCGATCATAGGGGAACGCGGCGTTGCGGTGCCATCCTCAGACCGCCGCGTCCACTGTCAGGCTGCGCTCCGCCACAGCGTGCCCCTTTCGCGCCAATCAGGGGCCGCACCCAGGTGGGCGACGGGAACGGCGCTCACAGCGGGGAAGGTCTTCAGCACCGCCGGAAGCAGCGTCCGCCGGCCGAGCTGGAGTCGGTCGAGGAGGAACTGGACGAGCGTGAGCTGTCCGAAGGTCCGACTCCAATTGCATGCTGCCGCGTCGAGGTCGGGATGGCGTCCGATCCGCGGCAACTTGGGAGAGAGCGTGTGGACGCGGTTGAACAGTCGACCGTGGTGCGCGCAGGTGTTCCGCAGCAGATTGAGGGCCTTGAGCCAGCTCGTCAGCTGCGGACCGGTCAAGCCGCACCGATCGGCGATGTTCTCCTGCGCCTGCCGCGGCGCGAAGCCGTACAGGTAGGTCAGGCTGCCCCAGTCGAGAAGCTCCACCGCGGCCCAGACAGGCAGCCGGCCGCCGTACCTGCGGCGGTGATGAGCGGTGAAATCCTCTCGCGACTGGGAGAGTTCTGCCTCGTAGCCGCGAAGCCAGCGCAGGTACTGATCGCCTCGACGCGCGGTGGGGCCGAGCTTGTTCGGCTCGAGGTGCGCGCACGGGTCGACGCGCCCGAGCTCGTGCCCGAGCATGGCTCGGATCGCCAGTTCGATGCGTGCCAATTCAGCGAAAGTCGCGGCTCGAAGGCGCGCGTCGAATTCGTACAGCGCGACGATGTCGCTCAATCGCGTCCCGGCGCAGAAGTCGTCGTGACGGACGCCAGCGTGGACACGGCGAAACGGGTACCAATAGCCACTGAGTCGGTAGTAGTTGACGCGCCGCAGCAAGGCTGCCGCGGCATCCCGATCCCCGACGTCCATTCCGCGCTCGCGAAGCAATTCGAGCTGCGAATCGTAGGACCGGAACGCCTTCACCTCTTCGCGCAACCGCACCGCCTTAAAAGTGAGGACCGGCCCTGGACCTACCGAGGTAGGCGGAACCGGTCTTGGTGATGCCAGCCTAGTGCAGAACCTCTGAACTGTGCAAGGTGAAATCTGACCGTCTCATGCCTCACTCAGACCGCCGCGTCCACCCGCCCGTTCACCCGCCCGTTCACCCGCGCCCGCACCTTCGCGAGGAAGTACGCATGGAACCGCGTGTCCCCCGTGATCTCCGGGTGGAACGACGTCCCGAGGAGGTCGCCCTGCTCCACCGCCACGACGCGCCCGTCCGGCACGCGGGCGAGCACGGTCGCGCGCTCCCCCACGCTCTCCACGATCGGCGCGCGGATGAACACCGCGTGCACCGGCTCGTCGCCGAGCTGCGGGATGTCGAGGTCGGTCTCGAAGGAGTCCACCTGGGAGCCGAAGGCGTTGCGGCGCACCGCGACGTCGAGGCCGCCGAGGCTCTGCTGGCCGGCGATGCCGTCGACGATCTCGTCCGCGAGCATGATCAGGCCGGCGCAGGTGCCGTACACCGGCAGCCCGGCGGCGATGGCGGCCTTCAGCGGCTCGGCGACGCCGAACGCCCGCGACAGCTTGTCCATGACGCTGGACTCGCCGCCCGGGATGACCAGGCCGTCGATGCTCTCCAGCTCCTCCGCCCGGCGCACGGGGACGGCGTCGGCGCCGAGGCCCCGCAGGACCGCGAGGTGCTCGCGGAAGTCTCCCTGCAGGGCCAGGACGCCGACGCGGGGGCCGGCGGCTGCGTTACCAGCCACGCTCGGCGAGGCGGTGCGGCGCGGCGAGGTCGGAGACGTTGATGCCGACCATCGCCTCGCCGAGGCCGCGGGAGACCTCGGCGATGACCTGCGGGTCGTCGTAGAACGTGGTCGCCTTGACGATCGCGGCGGCGCGCTGCTCCGGGTTGCCGGACTTGAAGATGCCCGAGCCGACGAAGACGCCGTCCGCGCCGAGCTGCATCATCATCGCGGCGTCGGCCGGGGTGGCCACGCCGCCCGCGGTGAACAGCACGACCGGGAGCTTGCCGGTCTCGGCGATCTCGGCGACCAGCTCGTACGGGGCCTGGAGGTCCTTGGCGGCGACGTAGAGCTCGTCGCGGGTCATCGACTTCAGCGCGTTGATCTCGGAGGTGATCTTGCGGATGTGCTTGGTGGCCTCCGAGACGTCGCCGGTGCCGGCCTCGCCCTTCGAGCGGATCATGGCCGCGCCCTCGTTGATGCGGCGCAGCGCCTCACCGAGGTTGGTGGCGCCGCAGACGAACGGCACGGTGAACTGCCACTTGTCGATGTGGTTGACGTAGTCGGCGGGCGAGAGCACCTCGGACTCGTCGATGTAGTCCACGTCGAGCGCCTGCAGCACCTGTGCCTCGACGAAGTGGCCGATGCGGGCCTTCGCCATGACCGGGATGGAGACCTCCGCGATGATCGCCTCGATCAGGTCCGGGTCGCTCATGCGGGCGACGCCGCCCTGTGCGCGGATGTCGGCGGGGACGCGCTCCAGCGCCATGACGGCGACGGCTCCGGCGTCCTCGGCGATGCGGGCCTGCTCCGGCGTGACGACGTCCATGATGACGCCGCCCTTCAGCATCTCGGCCAGGCCGCGCTTGACCCGGCTCGACCCCGTGGCGGTGCCCTGTTCTGTGACTGTCATGATCGCCCTCTCGTGCGGTACGAAAAAAGTTTTGGCCTATGCCGAAGATATCATCACTCGGAGGGCTGGTTAGACTCGACCCCGGGGAGTGGAAGTGGACGAACAGGTCATCACGGGCACGACCGCGGCGGAGATCGCGGCGAGCGTGCGCGCACTGCATGAGCGCGGTGCGCTGCGCCGTGGCGACGCCCTCCCGCCGGTGCGCGAGCTGGCCGCCCGGCTCCAGGTCAACCGCAACACGGCCGTCGCCGCGTACCGGCTGCTGGCGCAGGCGGGCGTGGTCGTGGCGCGCGGACGGGCCGGCACGGTCATCGCGGGCGTGGAGGCCGTCGCGCAGGAGGGCTACGCGGCCGACAGCGTCCTCCGTGACGTCGGAACGGGCAATCCCGATCCCGGCCGCATCCCCGACCTCTCGTCCGCCCTGGCCCGCGCGACCGGGCGGCCGGTGCTCTACGGCGAGCCGGTGATCGACCCGGCACTGGAGGCCATCGCACTCGCCTGGGTGCGGGAGGACCTACCCGACCCCGACCTCCGGATCACCGTGACCAACGGCGCGGTCGACGCCGTCGAGCGACTGCTCGCGCAGGCCCTGCTGCGGGACGACGCGGTCGCGCTGGAGGATCCGTGCTTCCTGGCCAGCATCCACACGGTCCGCCACGGCGGCTACCGCGCGGTGCCCGTGCCGGTGGACGCCGAGGGAATGACCGTGGACGGCCTCCGCGCGGCGCTCGACGCCGGCGTGCGCGCGATCATCTGCACGCCGCGCGCGCAGAACCCGACCGGCGCGACTCTCTCCCCTGCGCGCGCCGCCGCCCTGCGCGCGCTGCTGGCCGATCATCCGTACGTGCTCATCATCGAGGACGACCACTTCTCCATGCTGTCGCAGCGGCCGTACGAGACCCTGATCGGGCCGGGCCACCGCCGCTTCGCGCTGGTCCGCTCGGTCTCGAAGTTCCTCGGTCCGGACATGTGCCTCGCGATCGCCGCGACCGACGCGGAGACCGCCGACCGGCTCGCGTTCCGGTTGAGCCCGGGCACCACCTGGGTTAGTCACATCCTCCAGCGGCTCGTGCTCGCGCAGCTCACCGACGACACGGTGCTGAGCGAGGTCGCGGAGGCCGGGCGGCACTACGCCGCGCGGAACGCGGCGTTCGCGGCACAGCTCAGCTCGCGCGGCCTGCCGACCGAGGCGGCCGACGGGCTCAACCTGTGGGTGGAGCTGCCGGTCGAGGCGCGGATCGTGGCGGAGCGGCTGATGCGGCGCGGCTGGCTGGCGCGGACCGGGGACGAGTTCCTGCTGGGCGGGCGGCCGGCGGCGTCGCACCACCTGCGGTTGACGGTGCACGACCTCAGCGAGGAGGAGGCGGGGCGGCTGGTGGACGATCTGGTGGAGGCTGCGGAGCGCGCAGCGCCCCGGCTCTGATCTGCAAGGATCGAAGGATGCGTATCCTCTCCATCCAGTCCGCTGTCGCCTACGGCCACGTCGGCAACTCCGCCGCCGTGTTCCCGCTCCAGCGAATCGGCGTGAAGGTCCTCCCCGTCTACACCGTGAACTTCTCCAACCACACGGGCTACGGCGCGTGGCGCGGGCCGTTGATCGCGCCGGACGACGTGCGTGCGGTGATCACCGGGATCGAGGAACGCGGCGTTCTCGGGAGCATCGACGCCGTCCTGTCCGGGTATCAGGGCGGCGAGGGCATCGGCGACGTGATCGTGGACGCCGTCGCCCGCGTCAAGGCAGCCAACCCGAACGCCGTGTACGCGTGCGACCCCGTGATGGGCAACGCGAAGTCCGGGTGCTTCGTCGCGCCGGCCATCCCGGAGCTGCTGCGCGACCGCGTCGTGCCGGTCGCCGACATCATCACGCCGAACCAGTTCGAGCTCGGCTACCTGACCGGGACCGAGCCGGGCGACCTGGAGTCCACCCTCGCCTCGGTGGACGCGGCGCGGGCGATGGGGCCGAGAACCGTGCTCGTCACCAGCGTGGAGCGGCCGGACCAGCCGGAGGACACGATCGAGATGCTCGCGGTGGACGACGCGGGCGCGTGGATCGTGCAGACGCCGCGGCTGGGGCTGAAGGCGAACGGGTCGGGCGACGTCACGGCGGCGCTGTTCACGGCGCACTACGTCGCGTCCGGTGACGCGGCCTCCGCGCTCAGCAAGACCGTCTCCAGTGTCTACGACCTGCTCGCGAACACGCTCGCGTCGGGTGAGCGCGAGCTCCGGCTCGTGGAGTCGCAGGAGTCGTACGCGCACCCGCGCGAGCAGTTCACGATCACGCAGGTGCGCTGACCGCGCGCACATTCGTGCCGAATGGCGCGTTTCGCGGCGGCAAATACGCCATTCGGCACGAATCGCGCGCGTCAGTCGGCGTCGTGCGGCCACGCGTTCGCGATGGCGGCGCGCACATCTCCGAGGAGCTGCGGCAGCGCCTTCGTCCGGGCGATGATCGGGAAGAAGTTCGCGTCCTGCGCCCAGCGCGGCACGATGTGCTGGTGGAGGTGCGCGGAGATCCCGGCGCCGGCGACCGCGCCCTGGTTCATCCCGATGTTGAAGCCGTCGTTCCTGGACACGTCGCGGATGACGCGCATCGCCGTCTGCGTGATGCTGCCGATCTCGGCGACCTCCTCCGGCGTCGCCTCATCGTAGAGCGCGATGTGACGGTACGGGCAGACGAGCAGGTGGCCGCTGTTGTACGGGAACAGGTTGAGCAGCGCGTACGCGTGCCGGCCGCGGGCGACGATGAGGGCGTCCTCGTCGCTCAGCGTGG
This sequence comes from Microbacterium sp. X-17, assembly GCF_039615055.1. NCBI lineage: Bacteria > Bacillati > Actinomycetota > Actinomycetes > Micrococcales > Microbacteriaceae > Microbacterium > Microbacterium sp. X-17. The sequence continues at coordinate 1,387,569 of NZ_JBDHNI010000001.1, read as the reverse complement.
GGGCCACGCAGAACGGGCAGTCGTCGTGGCCCGGGTCGCCCTGCTGGATGTAGACCATCCGGTGCGGCGTCCACAGCCGCTGGAACTCATCGGGCACGCCGACCAGGTAGGAGGGGTCGTCGACGCGGACGGGACCGTCGGTCCCGTCCGCGCCGGCTTCCGGAGCGGAGTCGCTCAGTCGAGCCATGCCGTCTCGACCAGCTCGTGGCTCTCGATGCTCGCGACGATCCGCTCGATCGCCTCGTCCACGGTCACGCCGTTGCGCTGGCTGCCGTCGCGGAAGCGGAAGCTGACCGTCGAGGCCGAGGCGTCCTCCTCGCCGACGATGAGCTGGAAGGGCACCTTGGCCTTGGTGTGGTTGCGGATCTTCTTCTGCATGCGGTCGTCGGAGTGGTCCACCTCGGCGCGCACTCCCCTGGCCTTCAGCCGCGCGATCACGTCGTCCAGGAACGGGCCGTAGGCGTCGGCGACCGGGATGCCGACCACCTGGACCGGCGACAGCCAGACCGGGAAGGCGCCCGCGTAGTGCTCCAGCAGGATCGCGAAGAACCGCTCGATGGACCCGAGCAGCGCCCGGTGGATCATCGCCGGCTGCTTCCGCGTGCCGTCGGCCGCGTTGTACTCCAGCTGGAACAGCTCCGGCTGGTTGAAGTCGAGCTGGACCGTCGAGAGCTGCCAGGTGCGGCCGATCGCGTCGCGCGCCTGCACGGAGATCTTCGGGCCGTAGAACGCCGCTCCGCCCGGGTCGTCCACGAGCTCCAGGCCGGACTCGATCGCCACCTCGCGGAGGGTCTCGGTCGCCGTCTCCCAGCTCTCGTCGCTCCCGACGTACTTCTCCGGATCCTTGGTGGAAAGCTCCAGGTAGAAGTCGGTGAGGCCGTAGCCGCGCAGGGTCTCCAGCACGAACTCCAGCTGGCGCGCGACCTCGTCCTTGATCTGGTCGTCCGTGACGTAGATGTGCGCGTCGTCCTGCGTCAGGCCGCGTACGCGGGTCAGGCCGGAGAGCGTGCCGGACTTCTCGTAGCGGTACACGGTGCCGAACTCCGCGAGCCGCAGCGGCAGCTCGCGGTAGCTGCGCCCGCGCGCCCGGAAGATCAGGTTGTGCATCGGGCAGTTCATCGGCTTGAGGTAGTAGTCCTGCCCCTGCCTGGTGATGTTGCCCTCGGCGTCGCGCTCCTCGTCCAGGTGCATGGGCGGGAACATGCCGTCCTTGTACCAGTTGAGGTGCTGGCTGATCTCGTAGAGGTGCGCCTTGGTGATGTGCGGCGTGTTCACGAGCTCGTAGTCGTTCGCGATGAGCCGCTCGCGCATGAAGTTCTCGATCTCGTTGCGGATGATCCCGCCCTTGGGGTGGAACACCGCCAGGCCCGAGCCGATCTCGTCGGGGAAGCTGAACAGGTCGAGCTCCGCGCCGAGCTTGCGGTGGTCGCGCTTGGCGGCCTCCTCCATGCGGGTCAGGTACGCGCGCAGCTCGTCCTTGCTGGGCCACGCGGTGCCGTAGACGCGTTGCAGCTGCGGGTTCTTCTCCGAGCCGCGCCAGTACGCGGCGGCGACGCGGGTGAGCGCCCAGCCGTTGCCGAGCATGCGGGTGCTCGGGACGTGCGGGCCGCGGCAGAGGTCCTTCCAGACCGTCTCGCCGGTCTTCGGGTCGACGTTGTCGTAGATGGTCAGCTCGCCGGAGCCGACCTCCACGGACTCGTCGCCGCCGCCGGACTCGGCGCCGGAGCCCTTGAGCCCGATCAGCTCCAGCTTGTACGGCTCGCCGGCGAGCTCGGCGCGCGCCTCGTCGTCGGTGACCACCCGACGCATGAAGCGCTGGCCCGCGCGCACGATCCGCGCCATCTCCTTGTCGAGGGCCTTGAGGTCCTCAGGCGTGAACGGCTCGGCGACGTCGAAGTCGTAGTAGAAGCCGTCGGTGATGGGCGGCCCGATGCCGAGCTTGGCCTCCGGGTTGATCGCCTGCACGGCCTGCGCGAGGACGTGCGCGGTGGAGTGGCGGAGGATGTTGAGGCCGTCGGGCGAGTCGATGGTGACCGGCTCGACGGTGTCGGTGGTCGTGACGGTCGTCGCGAGATCCTTCAGCTCACCGTTGACGCGCATCGCGACAACGGAACGGTCGGTGAAGAGCTCGAAGCCGTCGGCCACCTGTCCACTCCTTGAGTCGTATTCCAATGGGATGCGTCAAGCCTAGTCGGCACGAGTGCCCCCTCCCGTCCGGGAGGGGGCACTCGGCACTGCGATGGACGCGCTACTTCGTGATCGCCGCGAAGAAGGAGGCGCCGTTCGGCGTCCCCACCCCGGTGGCGGTGTCGTAGCCCTTGGTGCTGTGGAGCGTCTGGCTCGGCGTCTCCTGCGTCCGCAGGCTGTAGCTGAGGCCGCCCGCGGCGCTCTCGCTGTCGACGTAGTTGACCCGGAGGACGCTCGGCAGCGCCGAGCCGAACATGTCCTTCTGGTCGACGTCGTAGTAGGCCGAGCCTCCGGCCGAGTACGCCCCGTAGATGCGCGGGTTCAGGAACCCGAGCGGAGCGCCGGCGAGCTGGTTGGCGACGGCCGCCATCCCCGCGGTCAGCGGAGCGGCGACGGAGGTGCCGCCGATGCGGTACTCGTCGTAGTACGTCCCGTTGCTGAACGTCTGGGTCTGACCGACGAGCAGGCCCGTGTTCGGGTCGGCCAGGGCGCTGATGTCGGGCACCAGCCTCCCGGACGCCGAGCCGACCGCCGCGGCCTGGTACGACGGCTGCGCGAAGATCTTGCTCACGCCTCCACCGCCACCGCCGTTGAAGTTGCCGGGCAGGGCCGCCGCGAACGTGCCGTCCAGCTCGTACGGCGCGCTCGTGATGTGGTCGGTCGCGGTGGGCTTCACCGCGTCCAGGCCGGTCTGCCAGCCCACCTCGAACGAGCGCTTCCAGCCGTTCTGGTTGAGGGCGGAGGACGGGTCGTCGACCGAGCCGTAGCCGAGGCCGGCCGGAGCGGCGCCGGTCGGGACGACGGAGGCGGACGAGCCGCCGACCGCAGTCACCCACGGGCTGTCGGCGTAGAAATCGACCTGCGGCGAACCGAAGTTGCCGACCTCGTCACCGCTGTCGCCGCTGGAGACGAAGACGCCGATACCGGTCGCCGCCGCCTGGATGAACGTGTTGTTCAGGCTGTTGATGAAGCCCTGCGGCACGGCCTCCCCGGCGAACCCGTAGGAGATGGAGAGGATGCTCGCCAGGTGCTTGTCGACGATGTGGTTGACCGAGGCGTCGAAGTCCTGCCGCGCGTTCGAGGACGCGACGTAGAGCAGGCTCGCGTCCGGCGCCATCGAGTGGATGGCCTCGGCGTCCAGCGTCTCCTCGCCGTAGAAGTCGCCCGGCGTCTGCTTGGGCGTGTCGGGGAGCTTGTAGACCCCCGGTGCCACGATCTGGGTGATCTTCGGGGCGGGCAGGTTGTGCAGGCTGCTGTACTTGGTCACGTCCTGCACGATCGTCGGGCTCGCGGTGGCGCCGACGAAGGCGACCGTCTGGCCGGCTCCCGTCGCGGCGACGGAGTCGAGGCCGTAGAGGCCGCGCACCTGGGCCGGGGTGTAGCCGCACGGGGCGATCGGCTTGCTGCTGGTGCCGTACGCGGGGGCGTTCGGCATCGCGACCGTCTTCTCGCCGTACCAGAGCGAGCACGGCTGGCCGGCGCGGAATCCCGCGGACGGCGCGCCGTGGACCTGGTTCGGGCCGTTGCCGTTCGTGTTGCTCGGCGCGATCAGGTCGGCGCCCTGGTCGAGGCCCGCCACGCTCTCCACGATCCCGTTGAGGGAGGCCGGGATGGTGACCGCGGACTCCGGTGCGCGCAGCGTGGTGCCGTACGCGTCGTACTCCCCGAGAGTGACGCCGAACGCGTTCTGCGCCTGGGCGACGGTGCCCTCGGCGGAGACGTACCGGTTGTTGGACGGCGTGTCCACGATGTTGAAGCCGGCGGACCGCAGGAACTGCTGCACCGCGACCACGCTGGACTGCGCGGGGGCGAACTGCTGGCGGAACTGCTGCGGGGTCAGGTAGTGCCGATAGCTCGCCGAGCCGGGTGTGGACACGGCGAGCGCCGTCGCCGCCGCCTGCGCCTGGTTCTGCCAGGGCAGGTACACCCGCAGGTCGACCGTGTCGGTCGCGGGCGCCGCGGAGCGGAGCGCTTTCGCGTTCGCCCAGGCCGGCTGGCTGCCGGGAAGGGCGTTCCTCCCCGGAGACGCGACGGCGGGTGACGCCGCCACCGCGGCAAAGAGAAGGGCCGCGCCGGTCGTGACGGCTGCGGCCCTGAGGGTTCTGGTTGTCGTGCGCATGGATGTCCTTTCACCAATGCGATGGAAGCGCTGGTAGGCGCACGGCTATCCAACCCCTGTGAACGGGGGTAGACCAAGTATGGTTTTCTGAGAATCCGTTCAGGAAAGGATGGCGGCGTCCGGGACGCTCTCACCCCGGGTCGCGGGCGAGCGGGCGAGCAGCACGAAACCGGGCGCGGCCAGCCCGACGCCGAGCGGCAGCAGCAGGAGGAAGGTCAGGAGGCCTCCCGCGCCGGACACCAGCAGCAGGAGGGTGCCGGCGCCGAGCACGATCGGCATCCACACCGGGAGCCGGCGCGCGAGGATCAGCCCGATGGCGATCAGCACCACGCCGACCGGGAACAGGTAGAAGGCCTGCCACTCCCAGGTCGCCGCCGGCGCGTCCCCGGCCAGCCGGATCACCTGGGCCGCGAGGCCGGGGTGCGCGGGCAGCAGCGAGCCGAGCACCATCCCGAACATCGCGTTGCCTGCGCCGGCGCCCACGGCCCCGATCGTGGCGAGCGCGGCGCCGATGGTGACGAGCGCTCCCCCGCGGGCCGGCGCGAAGCGCATCATGCCGACGAAGGAGAGCGGGAGGAGCAGCACGCCGAACGCGATCATGATCGTGGAGAGCACGTACACGGTCGGCTTGGCGCTGATGTCGCGCAGGAGGGCGGCGGTGGGCTCGTCGGCCGGGACCGTGAGGAGGTGCCCGAGCAGGAGGAGCGCGGGCGTGACGATCATCGTCGTCCCGAGGAGGATGCGGCGGGCGGCGCTGACGCCGGTGCCGCGCGTGTCGGTCATGGTGGTCCCTTCGATGTGGTCGCGCCGGGTGCGCGACGGTGCCGATCCTGCTCCGGGGCGCGTTCCGTCCCCACCGCCCGCAGTCGCGGCGTGGCCCGCCGCCGGACGGACTCACGCCACGCGGTGACGCGGCGGCCGGGTGCGACCCGGGTGGGAGGCCGACCTCGACCTCCGGGGGATCCGGCGGCCCCGCGCCCGGCCTACACTGTTGCCGTGTTCGCCTCAGAGGGGGCCGCACGGCAGGCGACGGTGCCGATGCGGGTACGCGGATCGGTCGCACGCACGGTCGCGCTGGACGGCGCGCTCGCCGCCGTCCTGTCCGCCGGGTCGGTCGTGGAGGTGCTGACCCTCTCAGACAACGTCTACGCGTCCACCGCGAGCCTCCCCGTGCAGCTGGCCGCCGTGGTCCTCGCGGCGGCCCCCCTCGCCATCCGGCGCGTGCGCCCGTTCACGGCGCTGCTCGCGGTCACCGGGATCATGGCGGCCTGCCGCGTCCTCCTGGACACCCCGGTGGTGCTCTGGAGCCTCGCCGTGATCCTGGTCGCGGTCTACAGCGCCGCCCGGCACGCCCGCGACCCGTTGCAGTGGTGGAGCGTCGCCCCTCCGCTCGCGCTGATCGGCGTCTACTCCCTCGTCATCCCGGGCTTCGTCAACGTCAACGATCTGGAGGTGGACCTCACCGTCATCCTCGCGGCCTGGGGCGTCGGCCTGGTGCTGCGGTCGTGGGCGCGCACCCGGCACGCGCTGCGGGAGAGCCTGGCGGAGGTGGAGGCCGCCGAGTCGGCGCGGACGGCGAGCGCGCTGCAGGCCGAGCGCGACCGCATCGCCCGCGAGCTGCACGATGTGGTGGCCCACTGCGTGACCGTGATGGTCGTGCAGTCCGGGTCGGCTCGGCTGTCGCTGCGCGAGGACCCGGCGGCGAGCGAGGAGGCGCTGCGTGCGGTGGAGGCCACGGGACGCGAGGCGCTGGCCGAGATGCGGCGCATGGTGGGCCTGCTGAGCGACGAGCCGGAGCTGCTGGACCCGCAGCCGTCGCTGGCCCAGGCCGCGCGCCTGGTCGCGCGGTTCGCCGAGGCCGGGATGCCGGTCGCCTACGCGGTCGAGGGGATGCCGCGTCCGCTGCCGCCGGGCGTGGACGTGTCCGCGTACCGCATCCTGCAGGAGGGCCTGACGAACGCGGCGGCCCACGCGGCGTCCGCGCCCGTGGCGGCGCTCGTGCGGTACCGGGCCGATGCGGTCGAGGTGGAGGTGGCGAACGGCCCCGGCACGTCCTCGGGGCGCGGGAGCGGCCGGCACGGGCTGGTCGGGATGCGCGAGCGCGCACGGCTGTTCGGCGGGACGCTGGAGGCGGGGCCGACCGCGGACGGCGGGTTCCGGGTGTCCGCGAGCCTGCCCGCCGCCGACGACGGGGTCGCGAGATGAGCTCGCCGGAGGCTGTGCCGGACGGTGAGGACGCCCGCCCCATCCGCGTCCTCATCGTCGACGACCAGGGCCTGGTGCGTGGCGGCCTCCACTCGATCCTGCAGAGCCAGCCCGACATCGCGGTCGTCGGCGAGGCCGCGGACGGCGACCAGGCGATCGAGCAGGTCCGCGCGCACGACCCCGACGTCGTGCTGATGGACCTGCGGATGCCCGTCCTCGACGGCATCGAGGCGACCCGCCGGATCGTCGCCTCCAGCCACGCGCAGGTCGTCGCGCTGACCACCTTCGAGACCGACGAGTACGTGTACGGCGCGCTCCGTGCGGGCGCCGCGGGCTTCCTGCTGAAGGACTCCCCCGCCGAGAGCCTGGCCGACGCGGTCCGGACGGTCCACCGCGGCCAGGCGCTGCTCTCCCCGGCGATCACGCGCCGACTGATGGACGCCTACGCCGCCGCGCCCTCCCCCGCCCTGGTCTCGGAGCTGGACGTGCTGACGCCGCGCGAGCGGGAGGTCCTGATCGCGATCGCCCAGGGCAAGTCGAACGCGGAGACCGCCCGCGCGCTGTTCGTCGGCGAGGCGACGGTGAAGTCGCATGTGACCGGCATCCTCGCCAAGCTGGGGCTGCGCGACCGGGTGCAGGCGGTGGTGTTCGCGTACGAGGCCGGCCTGGTGCGGCCGGGCGGGTGACGGTCGCGTTCACTCCAGCGGGATGTGCCGCCACGTCGGCTCGGCATGGTCCGCGATCGGCAGCTCGCGCAGCACCGGGCGGTCGCCGTACCAGATGAGCGCCCAGAGCGTCCCCTCCCGGCGGTGCCCCTGGGTCGGGTCGTGGAACACGATGGCCCGGCCGCCGGCCCAGGCGACGCCGAGCGCGATCCTGCCCGGCGCGACGTATCTGAGCTTCGCGTAACAGGCGGCGACGGAGCGGCACGTCGCCGGCATCGTCGCCAGTTGCGCGCCGACGGTGAAGGCGAGGAGATCGCGGGTCGGCCCGGAGCGCGCGGTGGAGAGGTGGGCGACTCCGACGCCGAGGGACCAGGCGGTGAGCTGGACGCTGTGCGAGCCGTCGCGGTCCTGCCGGAACAGCGCGGTGCGACCGGTGGGGTCGTGTGCCAGCACGACGCGGTATCCGGCCGGCGCGAACGTCGGTGCGCTCTCGCTGAGCCACGGGCTGCCGGCGGTGATCCGGACGGGGAAGGCCCCGGCGAGGTCGGTCAGCCACAACTCGCCCGGCCGGTCCCCGGTCTGCATCGTGTAGATGACGTGGTGGCCGTCCGGCGCCCACACCGGGTGGGTCGCGCCGTCGGGAGCGAGCCGGCTGCCGTGGTCGAGGCGTCGTTCACCGCGGCCGTCGAGCCCGATGACCCGCACCTCGAAACGGAGGGTCTTGGTCGCACGGCCGAACAGCACATAGCGGCCGTCCGGTGACACGCGGGGGCCGTAGTCGACCGAGAGGTCGGGCGGGTGCGTCAGCTGGCGGACGCGGTGGCTGGCGAAGTCGTAGACGGCGACGTGGGTGGTGGTGCCGGAGTCGCTGACCCGCGACCACACGTACACCCCGACCCCGCGGGTGCTCGCGGACGCGGACCTCGGTGCTCGCAGGGCGGCGACCAGCAGCGCCGCGGCCAGCAGCGCGGCGACGAGGAGGGCGGTGCCGAGCACGGCGGCCAGCATGCTGACCCGCCGCCGGACGACACCACCCCTCCCGCCGCTGTGGCGCATGACTCATCGCAGGCGATCCCCCGCGACCGCCTGGCTCCACACCGGCCGTGGCCGGCTCACGGTTCGGGCCGCGACCCTGACGCACGTCTCCACGAGCAATCACCTGCCCGGGCACCGGAAGCCGATGCCCTGGCACCCGCCGCCCGCATGCACACCCTGCCTCAGGAGGACGGGTCGCGGCAAGCTCTCCGCGCGGGCTGGATGGCAGGTGCGGGATCCGGATGGGTCCGCACGGTGAGGGCGGTTACGGTGGAGCGCATGACCACGATCGAGATCGACGTCCCGACCGCCCTCGACAGCGCCGACCTGGACGCAATCCGCCGGCTGCTCCCCCAGCTCTCCCGCTCCTCCACGTTCGACGAGGAGCGGCTCGTGGCGATGCTGGGCCACCCGGGCACCGACCTCCTGGTCGCCCGCGTGGACGGCGAGGTGGCCGGGATGGCCACGCTGGCGTCGTTCCCCCTCGCGACCGGCTGGCGGGGTCATGTGGACGACGTGGTGGTGGACGACGCGCACCGCGGCCGGGGCATCGCCCGGAGGCTGCTGGAGGCGATCATCCGGCTCGCCGAGGAGCGCGGGTTGCGGACGCTGGACCTGACGTCGCGACCGAGCCGGCAGGCGGCCATCGCGCTGTACGAGTCGGTGGGGTTCGTGCGGCGGGAGTCGACGTTGATGCGGTATGCGGGGGTGCGGGACGAGGCCGGCCCGCATGACGAGGTCCGACACCCGGACCGCTCCGTCTGAAAGCATGCCGGTATGACTCGATCCCTCCACGCCGGCCCTGACGGCATCCCGCACACGGCTCCCTACGACGCGATCGCCGCGGGCTACGCGGAGCTCAACGCGACCAGCCTGCTGAACGAGTTCTACAACCGGCCCGCGCTCGTGGAGCTCGCGGGCGACGTCGCCGGCCGCCGGATCCTGGACGTCGGCTGCGGCTCCGGCCCTATCCTGGCCGACCTCCGCGACCGCGGTGCGACCGTCACCGGCGTGGACGCGAGCGCCGGGATGCTCGAACAGGCACGAGCCAGGCTCGGCACCGGAGCCGACCTGCGCGTCGCCGACCTGGCGGAGCCGCTGCCGTTCGACGACGACACCTTCGACGACGTCATCGCGTCGCAGGTCCTCCACTACCTGAAGGACTGGGGGCCGGCCCTCGCCGAGCTGCATCGCGTCCTGAAGCCAGGCGGACGCCTGATCGTCTCCGAGGAGCATCCCACTGCCCTCTTCCTCGCGGACCGACTGTCCGGCGGCGACCGCGAGTACTTCGGCGTCCACGAGCGGACCGAGGAGTGGACGCTGGGCGGCCGGACCGCCGAACTCACCTTCTGGGACCGCCCGCTGCACGCGATGACCGACGCGTTCGCCGCCGCCGGCTTCCGGATCGCGGCGATCAGCGAGCCGGCTCCCGCACCGGACGCGTTCGACCGCTTCCCGGAGGTCGGGAGGCGCGAGAGCGGGCGCTTCCTCGCGTTCCTGCTCTTCGTGCTGGTGGCGGAGCCGCAGCGATGACGCTGGACGCTTTCGCCGTCATCGCCCTCTTCGCACCGATCGACGTCGGGACGTCCATCGCCCGTTCGGCGTGGCCCGCGCATGTGACGCTGGTCTCGAACTTCGCCGCCGATGCGTCGCCGGGACGGGTGATCGAGGTCGTCCGTGACGCGCTGGTGGATGGCCCACCCGTCTCGGCCCGAATCGCCGGCCGCGCGCTGTTCGGCCCGTCCGGCGACATCCCGGTCCAGCTCGTGGAGCCCGATACCTTCCCGGGCGTGCACGAGGCACTCGCGGAGGCCGTCGAACGCCTCCCGGGCTTCGTCGCCGACGAGCCCGACTATTGGCACGAGGGCTACCGCGAGCACATCACCCTCGGCTTCGCGCCGGACCTGCGGGAGGGCGACACGTTGCCGGTGCGGTGCGTCGCGACGGTGCGGCTCACGGACGAGTACGGGACGATCATCGATGTGGTGGAGGCGGTGCCGGAGTCAGCTCGATGAGAAACGTCCCCCCACCCAGTTCGATCACGACCTCCCGATCCGGGGACGTCCTCGCCGACCGGACGGTGTCGCCCTGCAGGGCCACGATCGCCTGGCGGAAGCCCGGGTCGCCGAAGTGGAGCACGCGGGTCCCGACCACGACGGTCGGCCATTCGGGGATGGTGACGATCGCCCGTCGCTCGCCGAGGAACACCAGCTGCGGGTCGTCCACGTCGAACGTCACACGTTCGAAGGTGGAGCCGTGCAGCTGCTCGATGAGGCGGGCGCTGCCGGCCGACCAGGCCTGGGCGCGTGCCTTGTGGACCGCGTCGCGCCGGGCGAGGCGTCGCGCGACCAGCACGCCGCCGGCGACCAGGGCCGCGCACACGAAGAAGATCGACGCGCCCAACACCCCGTATCCCACGGTCAGAGGGTAGCGCGACGCGCCGCCTCCAGAACGTGGTCTGCCGCGGCGCGGGCGCTGACCGACGCGTCGAATCGCGTCTCCGACACGAAGTCCAGCGGCTGCCAGCCGTGATACCAGCCGCTCATCTCGTCTGCCGTGAACGCCTCCGCCTTGGCCCGCATCGCGTGCCGCCGGACGGTCTCCTCCAACGGGAGGTCCCAGGCGAAGAAGTGCGAACGCGACGCGATCGTGGCGAGCCGTTCGAGCGCGCGCTGGTAGCGCCCGGCGTTCATGATGCCCTCCACCACCACCACGAGTCCGCGGGCGAGCCCCCAGGCGGCGATCGTCCGGAGCAGGTCGATGGTGTCCGCCTCCGCCCTGTCGGCTTCGTTCAGGAGCTGCCTCCGCACGACGTCCTGAGGCACCACGAGGCACTCGCCGGGCTCGAACTCCGCCTGCACCAGGGCCGCAACGGTGGACTTCCCCGAGCCGGAGTTGCCGCGGAGGACGATGAGGACGCCCGCGGGGGTCTCCACGGCCGTCATGCCTGCGCCCCCGCCGCCGCTGCGACCGCCCGCTGCATCCGGGCCGCGACCGCCTGCGCGTCGTCAGCACTGGTGTCGACCACATCACCCTCGATGCCCGCGGAGTCGAGGATCGCCGTCAGCTCCGCCGCGCGAGCGAGGTGCCACGCCAATCCGTCGGGATCGTTCGCGTGCCGCGCGCGCAGCCGACGCTCGATGACCGCGGCGTCGGCGGTCAGCCGCACGAAGGTCGCGCGACCGCCGACCGCGCGCCGGAACCGCTCCGCGTCCTCCCGGGACTCGATGACCCCGGCGACCACGACGAGCTGCGCACCGGCCGCACCGAAGTTCGCCACCAGGGCCGTGAGGTTCGCGAGCTGCAACTCCAGGTTGAACGGGTCGCCGGCCGCGGCGGGACGGAACCGGCGGATCCCGTCGAGGTCGACCACGGCGTGCGGACACGCCTCCCGTTCGCTGATCGCGTCGGCGACGGAGGTCTTGCCGACACCGACCGTGCCGTTCAGGAACACTGCGTGCATCCCGCGATTCTCGCAGGCCGGGAGGCACGCCTCCTCCCGCGCACCTCATTGCGGGCGTGACCGGGCCGGAGATACGAAAAACCCCCGGTCTCCCGGGGGTTTCTGTTGGTGGGCGATACTGGGATCGAACCAGTGACCTCTTCCGTGTCAGGGAAGCGCGCTACCGCTGCGCCAATCGCCCAGAGCCTGAGTGCTCAGGTTCGAGGTGGATACGGGATTCGAACCCGTGTATACGGCTTTGCAGGCCGCTGCCTCGCCTCTCGGCCAATCCACCGAAGCCACAACACGGAAGAACCGTACCGTATTCGAGAGGCCTGGAATCCGAGGAAACCAGGCCGACTCGAGCGGATGACGAGACTCGAACTCGCGACCCTCACCTTGGCAAGGTGATGCGCTACCAACTGCGCTACATCCGCATTTCGCACCCCGGTCTCCCGCGGCACTTGAATGACTTTAGCCGATCCCCGCGCCGATGACCAAACCGGACGCGCCTTCCGGGTGTGTCGCGCACCACCACGCCCGGCGCGCGGGGCCGATGTGCAATCCGGTGCCGCGGTCGGCTAGTATCGAGTCTCGCAGCCGGAATCCCCGGCCGCGAACGCACGGGCGATTGGCGCAGTTGGTAGCGCGCTTCCTTCACACGGAAGAGGTCATCAGTTCGAGTCTGGTATCGCCCACCATCGATGGAACCCCGGTCACGGCCGGGGTTTTCGCGTTCACGGCGTGAACCAGGGGCCCTCGCCGTGCGAGAGCACCGCGATGAGGTACCCCCACGCCAGTCCGATCAGGAGGGCGACCGGGACCCTGACGGCCCGGCGGCGGACCCACGGGATGAACAGCAACGGGATCGCCAGGGCGCCCGCCGCGACGCAGCAGGCGACGATCGCCATCCAGGTGTCGTCGAGGTTCCGGCCCCAGCCTCCACCGGAGCAGCCGCTGATCCCGCACCAGGAGAGCGCGGCGACGATGAACGGGACGACGCAGAACGCGACGACCGCGGGGACGACCCAGACCAGGTGCAGCGCAGGACGCCGCCGCTGACGCTCGGACATCGGGCGCTCAGTACCCGACGACCCCGCTGAAGTCCGGCGTGCCGTCCGGTCGGGCCGGGAGCGGGGTGCCGTTGACGTAGCGGGGCCACTCCAGGCGGTAGCCGCCGGCGGGCGTCAGCACGTTCGGGTACGGGGACGACGGCGCGGGGGCGGCGGCGGGCGCGTACGCGGCGGGCGCCGGAGCAGCGGCCGCGACGGGTGCAGCCGCAGCCGCACGCGGCGCACCCTTCGCCGCCTTCGGCCCGAACAGCGTGTACGTCAACGGGATCAGAATCGTCCCCAGCGCGTCCAGGATCGCGATGGTCGCCACGAGCCGCCAGTACGTGTCCGAGAACGTCGTGTGGTCGAACACCAGCGGCGCGGCGAGCCCCAGCGTGAGCGCGCCGACCAGCACCAGCGTGCACACGGTCACCTTGAACATGATCGGGCCGGTGAAGCGGCGCTGGGTGTTCAGCACCAGGTGGACGTGCAGGAGGCCGAGCCGCACCACGGCGACGAGCGCGATCCAGCCGAAGACGCCCCACGAGGACGTGCCGGGGCCGTCCTCCGGCGGGTAGGAGGGGCTCCCGTCGAACGCCGGCGCCCAGAGCTTCACCAGGCCGTCGAGCAGCAGGAACGCCGACAGGATCACCGACACGGCGCCGAACCACGGCGCTCGGCGGGCGGACACGTCGGCGTCGTACCAGGACACCAGCGAGAAGAACACCAGCAGCGCGATCGTGCCGATCAGCCGCCAGCACGTCTCGTCCCAGGTCCCGATGATCACGGCGTAGACGCCGACCAGCGCTGCGGCGATCAGCGCGCCGACGACGATCCGCGGCAGGAGCTTGCGCACCCAGGCGAAGCGGTCGGTGTCGGGAGGGAGGGCGGCGCCGGTCACATCGGTCATGGCTCGAACGCTAGCGACGGGGCGCCGGGCGCAGAATCCGTGCCAGTACGGTATTCGCGCCGGGCGACGTACAGGACCCCGGTGCGCGCCGGCAGCGAGGGGCCGACGGCCTCCGCCTCGTCCCTCAGCTCGTCCGCGTACTCGTCGCCGAACGTTTCGCGCACCTCGTCCAGGTTCTCCAGCCAGAGCTCGTACATCCGTGCCAGTCGTTCCCGCCACCGGGGTATCTCGATGCGCGACACCACCTGAAGGCCGCCCGCCTCGATGATCGGCCGCCAGTCCGGGACGGAGCGTGGCCGGCCGTCGTCCGCCTCGTCGGCGGTGAACGCGTAGCGGCCTCCCGGTCGCAGGAGGCGGGCGGCCTCCCGCACCGCGGCGATCCGGTCGGACGCGAAGAAGATCGCGTCGGCGCAGAGCACGGCGTCCGCGCAGCCGTCGGGCAGGCCCGTGTCCACCAGGTCGCCGACCAGGAAGCGCGCCCGCCCCTCGCCGACCCACCCGGCCGCGCGTCCGGTCGCCGCGGCGACTCCGACCGGCGACCAGTCGACGCCGATCAGGTCGGCTCCCGTCTCGCGTGCCAGCCAGAGGCTCACCCCGGCCCGCCCGCAGGCGACGTCCACGAGCGTCCCTCCCGCGGGGACCTCCAGCTCCGTCGCGAAGGTCCGGAGCGTCCACAGGGTCGACATCCCGTACGGCTCGACGCCCTCCAGGTAGTCCTCGCCGTCGACCTCGCGCATGATGCGCTCCAGGACGGAGCCGGACGTCGCGACCCGGTAGCCCAGGTCGAACCCGTCCGCGGTGATCTCCGCGGGGATCGGGACGTTCGCCCCCGCGATCTCCGCCTGCCCGGCCATGCGCGCACCTCCTACCGCGGCGGGGATGCGCCCTGGCTCGGATGCGGCAGGTCCCCCACCCGGGCCTGCTCCCGCAGCATCGCCGCCGTCAGCTCGTCCCGCACCCCGGCATACTCCGGCTCCCCGTACACATTGTGCAACTCCTCCGGGTCGCGCTCCAGGTCGTAGAGCTCCCACTCCGGCGGGTACGTGAAGTGGCCCGTCCCCGGAAGTCCGAGGCCGTCGTTGTAGTAGTAGATGAGCTTGTGCGTGCGGGTCCGGTAGCCGTAGTGCGCGGGCGCGCGATGCGAGGCGTCGTCGTGCTCCCAGTAGCGGTAGTACATGCCCTGCGCGGGAGGCGACGACGGGGAGGCCACCAGGTCGCCCCAGAAGCTCCTCCCCTGCATCCGCTGCACGGGCTCCACGCCTGCCGCTTCGAGGATGGACTGCGCCCAGTCGACGTTCGTCACGATCCCGTCGTGCACGGCGCCGGCCTCCACCCGCGACGGGAGGCTGAGCAGCAGCGGCATCCGCAGCGACTCCTCATACATCAGCCGCTTGTCGAACCAGCCGTGGTCGCCGAGGAAGAAGCCCTGGTCGGAGGCGTACATCAGCAGGGTGCCGTCGAACGCGCCGCGCGCATCGAGCCAGTCGATGACGCGGCCGACGTTCTCGTCCACCGCCTGCACGCAGTCGAGGTAGTCCTCCATGAACCGCTGGTACTTCCAGACCGCGGCGTCCTCGTAGCCGAGGCCGTCCGGCGGGGTCGCCTTCAGGTCCTCCAGGGCGAGGTGCTCGGCGATCCGCATGGCGGCCCTCCGCGCCGACGCCGACCGGGTGGCGTAGTCGTCGTCGAAGGTCGCCGGCAGCGGCACGGCCTCGGCGCGGGGACGCGAGCCCTCCCGCGGCTCCCACGGCCGGTGCGGCGCTTTGTGGTAGATCAGCACGCACCACGGGTCGTCGCCCTCCAGCGACTCCAGCCAGTCCAGCGCCAGGTCGGTGATGATGTCGGTCGCGTACCCCGGCACGGTCCGCTCGCCCGCCGCCGACAGGAACAGCGGGTCCCAGTACTCCCCCTGGCCCTCCGAGCCGACCAGCACGTCCCAGTAGTCGAAGCCTTCGGGGTCGTGGCCCGGCCCGTGGCCCATGTGCCACTTGCCGACGATGGCGGTACGGTAGCCCGCCGCCTTCAGCTGCGAGACGAACGTCGGCTGGGAGGCGTCGATCGGCGTCTCCAGGGTGGTCACGCCGTTCACGTGGCTGTACGTGCCGGTCAGGATGCTCGCGCGGCTCGGCGAGCACAGTGAGTTCGTGACGAAGCAGTTGCGGAACAGCACCCCGCGCCGCGCGATCTCGTCGATGCGCGGCGTGGAGTTCACCACCGATCCGTACGCCCCGATCGCGTGGGAGGCGTGATCGTCGGTGAGGATCATCACCACATTCGGCCGGCGCTCGCTCATCGGACCGGGTAACTGCTCTCGTCCAGGCCGCTCATGCTCGGATCGTAACGGACTCCCCCCACGTCGTACATCGACGTCATCCAGTGGTAGAAGTTGTCCCCGCGCTCGACCAGCGCCGTGTAGAGCCGGTGCATCATCCTGGCGCGGACCTCCTCGAACTCGGGATGCTCGTAGCGGTTGTGCAGCTCGTCCGGGTCGGCCTCCAGGTCGTAGAGCTCGTTGACCGACTCCGGGTTCACCACCAGCTTGTAGCGCCGGTCGCGCAGCATCCGCTGCGGGTACGGGAAGTGGTGGCCGTGGAACTCGCACAGCACGTCCTGCTGCCAGTCCACGTCCTCCCCGCCGACCAGCGGCAGCAGGTTGCGGGAGTCCAGCGCGGGGCGCGTGTCGGCCCCGGCGAGCGCGAGGATGGTCGCCGTCGCGTCCGTGAGCGTCACGAACTCGTCGCTGACCTGCCCGGGCGGCATCCCCGGAACGCGGATGATGCCGGCGGTGCGGTAGATGTCCTCGTACATCGCCGGCCCCTTGTCGTGGAGGCGGTGCGCGCCGGTGAACTCGCCGTGGTCGCTGGAGAAGAACACCGCGGTGTCGTCGGCCAGCCCGAGCTCGTCCAGCACGTCGAGCACCCGGCCGAGCTGCCGGTCGATGAGCGTCACGTAGCCCCAGTAGACCGCGATCAGCTTGCGGCTGGTCTCGATCGGGATGGTGTCGAACGTCCAGTGCTTGCTGTAGTTGCGCTGCACCGGCGGCTTGCCGAGGAAGTCCTCCTGCACGGAGGCGGGCAGCTCGATCTGCGCCGGGTCGTACATGTCGAAGAACTCGTCCGGCAGCAGGTACGGCAGGTGCGGCCCGAAGTAGTGTAGCCCCAGGAAGAATGGCGTCCCCTCGGTTCGCTTGCCGTCGGCGAAGTCGCGCAGCATCGCGATCGCCTTCTCGGCGAGGTAGTACTCGAAGGTGGCCTCCTCCGGCTGGTGCAGCCGGGCGGCGAGCAGGTTTCCCGGGCTCCCGTTCGGCAGCACGCCGCGGATCCGGTCGTCGATCGCGTACGGCGGGTAGCCGTGCTGCGCCAGGTAGGCGAGGTAGTCCGGGCTGTCGACCGGGTTGTGCCAGCCGGGCAGCGTCGGGCCCTCGAAGCCGTAGTCCGCCGCGGTCTTGTTCGTGCCGACGTGCCACTTGCCGACCAGCCCGGTGCGGTACCCCTCATCCTGGAGGGCCTGCGCGAAGGTGAACTGACCCTCGCGCAGGTCCTCCAGGTACCCGACGTTCCGCTCGTAGTTGGCGAGCAGACGGTGCCGGAACGGCGCCTGACCGGTCAGCAGGCTCGCGCGCGCCGGGGTGCAGATCGCCGTCGGGGTGTACCACCGGTCGAACCGCGTGCCCGTGGCCGCCAGGCGGTCGAGGGCCGGGGTGCTGATCCGGGTGTTGCCGTAGCAGCCGAGTGTGTCGACCCGGTGCTGGTCGGTCAGCAGGAACAGGATGTTCCGGCGCTGGCCGTCGTGCTGTGGGGCGGTGGAGGTCAATGTCCCGCCTTGGCGTAGAGGTCGGAGGTGTAGTAGTCCTTCGCGCTGCCCGGCTGCTGGAGCGTGCCGGTCGTCGTGAAGTACGTGCCGAAGGTGTCGAGCCACTTGTCGACGTCACCGGACTTGGTGGAGGCCTCCAGCGACGCCGACGAGACGAGCTGGTCGAAGCTGGCGTCCGTGGTCACCTGGGCGACCGGGACGTTGGTCATCTGCGACACGAGGTTGATGGCCTCGGTGCGGTGCGCGAGGCGGTAGTCGTTGGCCTCCTTGAGCACGGCGAGGACGGAGGAGACCAGCTTCGGGTTCTGCGTCGGCAGGTTCTCCCGGGCGACGAACGCGGTGACGAAACGCATGGAGCTGGAGAAGTCGGAGTCCTTGGCCAGCTCGATGATGCCCGGCTGCTGCTTCTTCACGGTGGTGAGCTGCGGGTAGCCGAAGCCGGCCGCGTCGAACTGTCCGGCGGAGAGCGCGGAGGTCAGCGTCGAGTAGTCGAGCGGCGTCGCGTCGATGTCGCTCATGCTCATGCCCGCCTTCTTGAGACCCAGGCGCAGGATCATCTCGCCCGAGGTGCCCTTGGGGTAGGCGACCTTCTTGCCCTTGAGGTCCTTGATCGTCTTGATGCCCTTGCCGGGGAGCGCGACGATGCGGTCCGCGTTGGTGAAGGTGTCGATCGCGACGATCTTGGCCTTGCCGGAGGCGGGCAGCCAGAGCGCGCCGGGGCCGATGTAGCCGAAGTCGAGGCTCCCGGAGGCCATCGCCGTGATCTGCAGCGGGCCGTTGGTGAAGACCTGCGGGTTCACGTTCAGGCAGTGGGCGGCCCACAGGTTCTTGGCCTTGGCGATCGCGAGGAGGCTGGTGCCGTTGAAGTCGCCGATGTAGCCGAAGTTGACGTTCTGGGTGGTCGAGCAGGAGGTCGCGCTCGCGCTGGAGCCGGAGCCGGCGGAGGCCGATCCGGTGCTGCAGGCGGCGAGGGACAGGACGAGCGCTCCGGCGGCGAGGGCGGCGATGCCCAGGCGTGCGGGGATTTTTGGCATGGCGAGACTGCTTTCTGTGAGTCGGGTGGTGCTGGGGTGTGTGTTGGTGCGGTACGGGGCGAGGTCAGCGCTGCGCGGCGACGCTCGCGGTCTCCAGGGCCGGCTGGTGGTACACCGCCCGCCAGACGCGGTTCTTGATCTCCGCGAACTCGGGCGACAACCGGGTCTCCTCTGTGCGGTTCGGCGGGAGGTCGACGTCGATGACCTCGAAGATCCGGCCCGGACGGGCGGCCATGACGACCACGCGGGAGGCCAGGTACACGGCCTCCTCGACGTCGTGCGTCACGAAGAGGACGGTGCGCCGCTCCTCCTGCCAGGTTCGCAGGAGCTGGTCCTGGAGGTTGACCCTGGTCAGCGCGTCCAGGGCGCCGAACGGCTCGTCCATCAGCAGGAGCTGCGGGTTCACGGCATACGCCCGGGCGAGCGCAGTGCGCTGCTTCATGCCGCCCGAGAGCGCCTTGGGGAGCTGGTCGGCGTGCGTCGTCAGTCCGACCAGGTCGATGAAGTGCTGCGCGCGCTCGCGTCGCTCCTCGGCGGGCACTCCCGAGACGCGGAGGCCGAACTCCACGTTCTTGCGGACCGTCAGCCAGGGGAACAGCGCGTACTGCTGGAAGATCACGCCGCGCTCCGGGCCCGGCCCGTCGACCGGCTCACCGTCCACCAGGACCGTGCCGGAGGTCGGCGTCTCCAGCCCGGCGACGATGTTCATCAGGGTGGACTTGCCGCAGCCGGACGGACCGACCAGGGTGACGAACTCGCCGTCCGCGACATCCAGGTCGACCCCGCCGAGCGCGGTGAACTCGCCGCTGCCGAGCGGGAAGACCTTCCGGAGGTCCGTGACGCTGATCTTGGGGGTCATCGGCGTTCCTGCCACGAGGTCACTCTCCGTTCGATGGCCATCAGCAGGCGGTCCATGAGCAGACCGAGCAGGCCGATGAAGATGATGGATACGAAAATCGTCGGCAGGTCGAAGTAGAGCTGCGCCTGCTGCATGCGGAAGCCGAGGCCCTGTTGGGCCGCGATCAGCTCGGAGGCGACGAGCGTCGCCCACGACGAGCCGAGGCCGACGCGCATGCCGACGAAGATGAAGGGCGAGGAGGCCGGGACGATGACGCGCGCGAAGATCGTGCCGTCCTTCGCGCCGAGCACCCGAGCCGCGTTCACCAGCGTGCGGTCGACGCTGACGACGCCCTGATAGGTCGCGACGATCGCGGCGAGGAACGACGCCAGGAAGATGACGAACACCCGCGCGACCTCGCCCGTGCCGAGCACGACGATCGAGAGCGGCAGGATCGCCAGCGGCGGGATCATGCGCACGAACTGCACCCACGGGTGCAGCAGGCCGCGCGCGGTGGTGTACCAGCCCATCAGGAAGCCGACCGGGACGGCCAGCAGCGTCCCGAGCAGGAAGCCGACCAGCACCCGGGCCAGGCTCGCCCCGATGTCGGTGAACAGGATGCCGTTCGACGCCAGGTCGACCGTCTTGGCGACGACCGCCGGCGGGCTGGGCAGGATCGTGAAGAACGACAGCGCCCAGAACACGCCGATGCCGGCGACGATCGAGATTGTCGTCCACGCCCAGGTGGGCACGCGCCTGCGCCTGCCGGGGCGCGCGGGCGGCGCACCGCCCTCCTCCACGGGGAGGCTCTCGGTCGCGAGGGTCGTCATGGTTCTCCTTGCTCGGGGTGCTGGGTCGAGGGTCGGGTGTCAGGCCTGGCGGCGCTCGGCGTCGGCGGGGTCGGGGTCGGGGAGGGCGGCCAGGCTCGCGTAGCCGACCAGGAGGGAGGAACGGTGGAAGGCCGCGGCGATCGCGCCGAGCGCCCCGGCCTCGTCGCGGAGGGTGGAGACCCGCAGCCGGGCGCCGCCTCCGACGAGGAGGGTCTCGCGCGCGAAGGCGTCGCGCGCCGCGTCGAGGAAGCCGGGGAACCGGAGGACGTCCCCGGCGATCACGATGTCGCGCGGGTCCACGACGACCGAGGCCGCCGCGAGCGCGCGCCCGGTCGCCTCCCCCGCCGCGCGAACCACCGCCTCCGCCGCGCTCCCGTCGGGGTCGCCGTCCGCGCGGGCCGCCGCGAGACGCTCCTGGATCGCGGGCACCGAGGCGACCGTCTCCAGGCAGCCGGTCTTACCGCACCAGCACGGGAGGCCATCCGGCTCGACGGTCACGTGGCCGACCTCCCCGGCCGAGCCGGACCCGCCGGAGACCAGCCGACCGGAGACCACGAGGCCGCCGCCGACGCCGTCGCCGAGGCGGGCGTAGAGGAGGCTGTCCGCGTCGTCGGCGCGCCCCCAGACGGCTTCGCCGAGGCCCGCGAGCCGGGTGTTGTTGTCGAGGGTGAGCGGAGCGGAGAAGCGACCGGCGAACCGGCCGCGGATCAGGTCGAGCAGCTCGTCCCTGCCCTGGCCGCGCCAGCGCGGCGGCGTGCGCTGCTCGCCGCGGAAGGCCGTGCTGAGCGGGCCGGGGACGCCGACGCCGATGCCCTCCAGCGCCTGGAGGCCGACCTCCTCGTCGCGGGCCAGGCCTTCGATCAGCGCGAAGGTGGCGTCGATCCGTTCCGACCACGTGGTGTCCCGGTCGTAGGCGCGCTCGCCGGAGACGATGATCTCGTTGGAGGCGTTCACCACGACGACGTGCACGCGGCGGTGGCCGAGGTCGACGCCGAGGAACTGCCCGGACGCGGGGTCGAGCGCCAGCTTGGCGGCGGGCCGGCCGCGACCGCGGGTCTCCTCGTGCGTCGTCCGCTCGACCAGGACGCCGCGGCGCAGCAGCGCAGCCGTGATGTCCGAGAGGGTCGTGCGCGACAGCCCGACGCGCTTCTCCAGCTCCGCACGGGTCAGCGGGCCGTTCTCGCGCAGGGTCGCGAGAATCCGCTCTTCGTGGGTGCGCCGGATCAGCTGCGGCACGTCGTTGGGCTTGTGCACAATCGCAACTGTAAAGACCGTGAATTTTTCCGTCAACGCAACGGCATAAATCAATTTTCACAACATCCTTGACACCGGTCACCACCCGGGAAACCCGGGCGGAAGGAGCCGGAGATATCTATTCGACCGCCCGGTTTCCGGAAGAATTCGCCGGATTTAGCATGTGGCAGCGCCGAGCCTCGGCGCTCTCCGGCGCAGAGTCGCGCCGCTCCTGAACCCGCAGTCCGGGCTCTGCCTGGACGACCCGGGCGGGAGCGTCACCCCGGGGACGCAGCTGCAGATCTACACCTGCAACGGCCTCCCGGCGCAGCAGTTCCCGATCCACTGACGACATTCCACGGGTCTCCGGGCGGCGGACAACCGCCCCCGGGGACCCTGGATGTCACCGACCGGCGCGCGGGAGGTCGCGCAGCGCCGCCACCAGCTGCTCGGTGTCCGGCATCCCGCGCAGCCCTGCCGGCGTCGGGTAGATGCGGCAGGCCAGCTCCCCGATGGGCTCCGCCGGGAAGAGGTCGGCGCCGTCGACCACGATCGTCGGCGAGCCGGCGAACACCGTCCCGGCCAGGTCTGCGGGATCCTCCAGCAGCCGGTACTCCACCGCCGCGTCGATCCCGGCCTCGGCGAGCGCGATCTGCAGCCGCGCGCCGGCCTCCCGCCAGCTCGGGCACTCCTCGATGTGCAGCACCTCGACGCGCACGGCCCTCCGATCCACGTTCTTTCGTCCTTACCTTACGTTCCGTGACGCGACCGGATGCGCTCCGGGCCGCAGTGCCTCATCCTTGGGCGATGAGCTTCGCACCGGCCCGACCCCTGGAGCAGCTCTTCGCGTCCCGGTCGAGCATCAAGTGGCGCCGCTATCCCGCGGACGTCCTTCCGGTCTTCGTCGCCGAGATGGACTTCGACGTCGAGCCGGCCATCCTCGACCGCGTCGCCGAGACGCTCCGCAACTCGGACACCGGCTACCTCGACTCGGCCGGTCCGCTGGCGCCGGCCTTCGCGGACTTCGCCTGGAGCTCGTGGGCGTGGGGCGTCGACCCGGAGTGGGTGCACCTGGCCACCGATGTGACGGTGGGCGTGGTCGAGACCCTGCGGCTGGTGCTGCCGGAGGCCGGTGGCCGCGTGGTGTTGACGCCTCCGGTCTATCCGCCGTTCTTCGAGATGATCGAGGAAGCCGACGCCGTCGCGATCACCGTCCCGCTGCGCGAGGACGCCGGCTGGACGCTCGACCTCGACGGCCTGGAGGCCGCCTTCGCCGCGGGCGCCGACTCCATGCTGCTCTGCAACCCGCAGAACCCGACCGGCCGATGTCACAGCCGCCGCACCCTGGAGGCGCTCGCCCGCCTCGCCGCCCGCTACGGGGTGTTCGTCGTCAGCGACGAGGTGCACGCCCCGCTCGCCCACCCGGGCGCCCGCTTCACGCCGTTCGCGCCCGTCGCCCGGGCCGCCGGCGCCCGCGCCGTCACGGTGACCTCCGCCAGCAAGGCGTGGAACCTCGCCGGGCTCAAGTGCGCGGTCATCGTCGCCGCCGAGCCGGCCACCGCCGACCTGCTCACCCGGCTCCCGGAGGAGCTCGCGGCGCGCACCAGCATCCTCGGCCTCCACGCCAACGTCGCGGCGCTGTCGTGCCTGCGTTGGCGCGACGGCCTGCTCGACCAGCTCGTGACGAACCTCCAGCTGCTGGAGGCCGAACTGGCGGTGCACGCGCCGTCGGTGCGGGTGGTCCGGCCCGACGCCGGCTACCTCGCCTGGCTGGACTTCCGCGAGACCGGGCTCGGTGACGACCCCGCCCGGGTCCTGATCGACACCGGCCGGGTCGCCCTCAACTCCGGTCTCGCGTTCGGCGAGCAGGGCCGCGGCTTCGCCCGGATCAACCTGGCGTGCGACCCGAGCACGGTGGTGGAGGCCGTCCGCCGCATCGCCGCGACCGTCGCCGCCGCGAGCGCGGCGCTGGCGCCCCTCCCCGCGTAATCGCCCTCGCGATTCGGCACGAATGGCGCGAAACCGCGGCGCATTCGCGCCATTCGGCACGAATGTCGCGCGGCGCTACGCCTCGAGCGCGCGCTGGAGGTCCGCGATGATGTCGCGGGGGCTCTCGATCCCGATCGACAACCGCACGAGGCCCGGCGTGATCCCCGCCTCCAGCCGCTCCTCCTCGGTGAGCTTCGCGTGAATGGTGCTGCCCAGGTGGATGGCCAGCGTGCGTACATCCCCGATGTGCGTCATCGGGCTGACCAGCTCCAGCGCGTCGAGGAACCGCTGTGCGGCCTCCCGGCCGCCCGCCAGGTCGATCGAGACGATGGAGCCCGCCCCCTTCGGCAGGTACTTCGCCGCGAGCGCGTGGAACGGGTCGTCCGCCAGTCCCGGATAGAACACCCGCGCCACCTCCGGCCGCCCGGCCAGGAACTCCGCCACCGCCTGCGCGTTCGCCACGTGCCGGTCCATCCGCACCGACAGCGTCTCGATGCCGTGCAGCAGCAGGAACGTGCTCAGCGGCGGCACCGTCGGCCCGTACTCCAGCACGATCACCGCGCGCAGATACGCCAGGTACGCCCCCGCGCCGAACCGCTCCACGAAGGAGGCCACCCCGGGCCGCGGCGGCGCGGTGAGCTGCGGGAAGCGGTCGGCGTGCGCCGCCCAGTCGAACCGGCCGCCGTCGACCACCGCGCCGCCGATCACCGACCCGTGGCCGGACAGCCATTTGGAGGTCGAGTGCACGACGATGTCGGCGCCGTCCTCGATCGGCCGCCAGAGGTACGGCGTCGGCACGGTGTTGTCGACGACCAGCGGGACACCGGCCGCGTGCGCGATCCCGGCCAGCCGCTCGATGTCGACCACCTGGTTGAGCGGGTTCGGCAGCGTCTCCGTGTAGACGGCCTTCGTGTTCGGCCGGAACCGCGCCGCCCACTCCGCGTCGGACGCGTCGTCGGCCACGTACTCGAACGCGATCCCCTGCCGCTTCAGGATGCCGCGGAACATCTCCCGCGTGCCCTCGTACAGCGACCGGGTGGCGAGGATGTGGTCGCCCGCCTCGGCGAGCGCGTTGATCGCCGCGGCGATGGCGGCCTGCCCGCTGGAGACCACGATCCCGTCGACGCCGCCCTCCAGGTCGGCGATGCGCCGCCCCGCGACCGCGTTGGTCGGGTTGTCGTTGCGCGAGTAGGCGCGGTAGCGGCTGCGGCCGGCGAAGCGCTCCTCGCCGTCGTCGAAGTCGTCGAAGACGTACCCGGCGGTCTGGTAGATCGGGGTGACGCGGGCGCGGGTCTCGGCGTCGACCACCGCTCCGGCGTGGATCTGCCGGGTCTCGAAGTCGAGCGGGCGCGAACAGTCGTCAGGCATGCCGACACTGTAGTGACGAAGACCGGGAGGCGTGCACTCGGCGTTCACCGTTCGTCACGGACGCCGCTCAGCTCCAGCCGTACAGCGTGCGCAGCGCGGTGCGGACGGTCGCGAACCGTCGCGCGTCGAGGGCGGCGGCCTCCCGGCGCATCCCGGTCCGGTGCACGCGGAACACCCGGTCGAGCCGGACGAAGCTCGCCCGCCCCTGGCCGTCCCACTCGCCCGCGCCGATCGCCAGGTACTCGGGACGCCCGGGATGCGCCTGGCTGGTCAGCGCGACCGCGATCAGGGCGCCGGAGGGCTCCGCCGCCACCACGAGCACCGGGCGGTCCTTGCCGCGGCCGTCGTTCTCCTCGTACGGCACCCAGGTCCAGACGATCTCGCCCGGGTCGGGCTCGCCGTCCGTCTTCGGGTTGTAGGAGGTGCGCAGGCCCTTCAGCCGGCGCGGGTCGACCTGGACCGTCGCGTCCACGCCCCCACGCCCCGGCTCGACCCCGGCCACGCGCCCGGAGCGCGCAGGCGCGAACCGGGAGGCCGGCCGTTCAGTCTTCCGCGGTACCGGCCGGAACAGTCGTGCGATCGCGTCGAGGAGTCGGCTCACTCGTGGCACGATAGCGGATCCGGGTGAGGCCCACCGTGAAGCGCAGCGCCAGCGCCAGCAGCAGCGACACCAGGAACGAGCCGATCAGCACCGAGAACCCCGCGATCGCCTGGGCCGTGAACAGGTCGAAGTTGCCGCTGTCCACCATCCCGCCGCCCGCCGCGAACAGGCCGAGGTAGAGCAGGCCGACCATGCTGGCGACCGTCACGATCACGATCAGCGCCATCGACGCGCCGAAGCGCGCCCGCGCGGCAAGGTCGACCATCGTCGCGCACGCCACCGCGGCGATGGCGCCGAGCAGCAGCGACCAGCCGACGGTCAGCACCCCGGCCGCCGGGGTGATCGCAACGAGCCCGGAGAAGGCGCCGCACAGCGCGCTCACCGTGGTGGGCCGCCGCAGCAGCACCCGGTCCACGACCATCCAGGCCAGGCAGCCGCCGGCGGAGGCGAGGAACGCGTTGATCGCGATCAGGCCGGTGTAGGAGTCCACGGCCCCCTCCGAGCCGACGACCAGGCCGAGCCAGCCGACCCAGAGCAGCGTCCCGCCGATGGCGATGGCCGGGAAGCTGCGCCGCTCGGGAGGCCGGTGCTCGCCGCGGCCGCACGCCAGGATGACCCCTGCGGCCGCCGCGCCCGCCGCGACGCCGATGGGCAGCGCTCCCCCGAAGTCGATCACGCCGAGCACGCCGGTCGCCCAGCCGTCGTCCAGCGCGAACACCGCGTAGCCGGCCGGGTACAGCACCAGCACCGACCAGAGCACCGTGAAGACGAGCCAGGCGCGCAGCGTGATCCGCGACGCGACGGCGACGCCCACGATCGCGACCGACACCGCGGCCGCCGCGAGGATCGCCCCCGCCTTGGCCAGCGAGTACAGGTCGGGCCGGTGCGACGCCGCCCCGAAGCCGCCGGCGAGGTCGAACGACGGAGCGCCGAGGACGTGCGCCAGCAGCGGCCGTCCGGCGACCATCCCGTAGCCGCCCGCCACACCGAGCAGGATGGTCGCCGCGGTGCCGGTCAGCGCGAACTTCATGGCGCGGGAGGTCGTGGAGCGCCCTCCAAGGCCGCCGACGAAGAACGCGAGGCCGAACGGGACGAGGAGCGTCAGCGCCCCGCACACGAACAGCAGCAGGCTGTCGACCTGCTCGCTCGTCGCGGACATCCCGCTCCCTTCCGCCTCAATGCAAGCATTACCCTAGCCGCCGCGCGCACGCGGAACGGGGCGCCGCCCGCAGGCGGCACCCCGTTCGCGGATGCTCGATGGTGCGTGTCGGTCACACCGTCTCGAGCGAGTAGCCCTCCTCGCCGTGCACGACGGTGTCGACGCCGGCCAGCTCGTCCTCGTTCTTGATCCGGAAGCCCATCGTCTTCTGGATGACCCAGCCGATCGCGTAGGCCAGGACGAAGGAGTAGATCAGGACGCTGAAGGCGCCGATCGCCTGCGCTCCGAGCTGCACCAGGCTCCCGCCGTACCAGAGGCTGGAGAACGGCTTGGTGGCGTCGCCGTCGATGTGGGTGAAGCCGAAGACACCGATCCACAGCGTTCCGATGATGCCGCCGATGAGGTGGATGCCGACCACGTCGAGCGAGTCGTCGAAGCCGAGCTTGAACTTGAGGTCGATCGCGACCGCGCAGACCGCACCGGCGACCAGGCCGAGCAGGATCGCGAAGCCCGGGGTCAGGATGTTACAGGCCGGGGTGATCGCGACCAGGCCGGCGACCGCACCCGACGCCGCACCGATGGAGGTCGGCTTGCCGTCCTTGATCTTCTCGACGATCAGCCAGCCGATGGTCGCGGCGGCCGGGGCGGCGAGCGTGTTGATCCAGGCGATCGCGGCGACACCGTCGACCGCGGCCTCCGACCCGGCGTTGAAGCCGAACCAGCCGAACCACAGCAGCGCGGCGCCGAGGAGCGTCAGCGGCACGTTGTGCGGCTTGCTCATGCCCTTCTGGAACCCGACGCGCTTGCCGAGCACCAGTGCGAGGGCGAGGCCCGCCGCACCGGCGTTGATGTGCACCGCGGTGCCGCCGGCGAAGTCGTTCACGTGGAGAATGGAGGCGATCCAGCCCTGCGACAGGTTGAACACCCAGAACGCGACCGGGAAGTACACGACCGTCACCCAGACGCCGGCGAACACCATCCACGCGCCGAACTTGGCGCGGTCGGCGATGGCGCCGGAGATCAGGGCCACGGTGATGATGGCGAAGGTGGCCTGGAACCCGGCGAAGGCGAGGCCGCCGAGGTCGGGGGTCATCCCGTCCTTGCCCATCAGGCTGGACAGGAACCAGTCCGGCGTGCCGAGCACGTGCGGGATGAGCGGCTTGCCGAACGAGAGCCCGTAGCCGTAGACGACCCAGAGCACGCCGACGATGGCCATCGCGCCGAAGCTCATCATCATCATGGAGACGACGCTCTTCGCGCGGACCATGCCGCCGTAGAAGAATGCGACGCCGGGGGTCATCAGCAGGACGAGGGCGGCGGCGACGAGCAACCACAGGGAGTTCACGGTCCCTGTCGTTGCGTAGTCCGCTGCTGTGTGCAACACCATGCGAGTCTCTACCTCTCTGTGCGACGCCCTGGGATGGGTTCGGACTCATCGGAGCCGGGTCGGGCGCTTCGGGGTGGAGCCAGTCTGATCGCGGGAGGTTTCGGCTGCGGGCTACTCGTGTTTCGCGGGTGTTACGCATCCCTGCGCTGTGTAAACAGTCTGTTTCGCCGCCGTGCGAATGTCCGGGGCGGGCGCAGGGAGGGAGCCCTACTCGTCGTGCGGCGGCAGCTCGCCGGCGGTCAGCGCGATCATGCGCGACACCGAGCGGAGGTACTTCTTGCGGTAGCCGCCGCCCAGCATCTCGTCGTCGAACACCTCGCTGAGCGGGGTCCCGGTCTGGACGATGGGGATCTCCGCGTCGTAGACACGGTCGATGAACGCGACCAGCCGGAGGGCCGCCATCTGGTCGTGGAGCACGTGGACATCGGCGAGGCCGATGACATCGACGCCGTCGAGCATCTTGATGTAGCGCGACGGGTGCACCGTGGCGAGGTGGGTGATGAGGCCGTCGAACGTGTCGCTCGTGGCCGTCTCGCCGCGGGCGGCGAGCGCCGCGAGCATCCGGTCGTACTGTCCGGGGTCGACGCTGACCGCCGCACCCGACGTGTCACGCCGGCGGTAGTCGAGGCCGTCGATGCGCAGGGTCTGGAAGTTGGCGGACAGGGACTGGATCTCGCGCAGGAAGTCGCTCGCGGCGAACCGGCCCTCGCCGAGCGCGTTCGGCGGCGTGTTGCTCGTGGCCGCGATGCGGGTGCCGGAGGCGACCAGCTCGCCCAGCATCCGTGTCATCATCATCGTGTCGCCCGGGTCGTCCAGCTCGAACTCGTCGATGCAGATCAGGGTGGAGCCGCGCAAGAGGTCGACAGCGCCCGCGTAGCCGAGCGCGCCGACCAGGGCGGTGTACTCGATGAAGGTGCCGAAGTACTTGGGTCCGGGCGCCTCGTGCCAGAGCGCGGCGAGGAGGTGGGTCTTGCCGACGCCGAAGCCGCCGTCGAGGTACACGCCCGGCTTCATGGCCTCGACCTTCTTGCGGCTGCGGCTGAACAGCCCGGCCGGGCGCTGCGGCTCCCACGACTTGGCGAACAGCTTGAGCGTGGCCACGGCCTCCGACTGCGACGGGTAGTCGTGGTCCGGACGGTAGGAGTCGAAGGTGGCGTGCTCGAACTGCGACGGCGGCACCAGGCTCGCCGCGATCTCGGCGCCGGTGATCGCCGGCGAGCGGTCCGCGAGGCGGGGCAGGGCTCCGGTCGTCTCGATCGTCATGTGGATGCGCACCTTTGAGTGTGAAGAAGTGTTGACGGGACGTTCGTCACCCGCTGCGGGCCGCGTAGCCTGGACTCCTGGCCCGCGATTTCGCAGGCTCCCAGCCTAACCCGGAGGATCAGCAGCATGGCCATCGCCCCCGACCCCTCGACCGACTTCGCCGGCTACGCGCACCCCGAACGGCTGGTGAGCACCGGCTGGCTGGCCGAGCACCTCGGCGAACCCGGACTGGTCGTGGTGGAGTCCGACGAGGATGTGCTGCTCTACGACACCGGCCACATCCCCGGCTCGGTCAAGATCGACTGGCACACCGACCTCAACGACCCCGTGGTCCGCGACTACGTCAGCCCGGAGCGGTTCGCCGAGCTGCTCGGCGCGAAGGGCATCGCCCGCGACACCACCGTCGTGATCTACGGCGACAAGAACAACTGGTGGGCCGCCTACGCGCTGTGGGTGTTCACCCTGTTCGGCCACGAGGACGTCCGCCTCCTCGATGGCGGCCGGGACAAGTGGATCGCGGAGGGCCGCGAGCTCACCCGCGAGGTGCCGGCGCCCGCCCCGGTCGAGTACCCGGTGGTGGAGCGCGACGACCACACCATCCGCGCCTTCAAGGACGACGTGCTCGCCCACCTGGGACTCGTCCGTTCGGGAAGGGGGGCGCTGATCGACGTCCGCTCCCCCGAGGAGTACAGCGGCGAGCGCACCGAGATCCCCGGCTACCCCACGGAGGGCGCCCTGCGTGCCGGCCACATCCCGTCGGCCGCGTCCGTGCCGTGGGCGCGCGCCGCCGCCCCCGACGCCACCTTCAAGCGCCGCGCCGACCTGGAGGCCATCTACCTCGGTGACGCCGGCCTGAAGCCCGGCGACGAGGTGGTGGCGTACTGCCGCATCGGCGAGCGCTCCAGCCACACCTGGTTCGTGCTCACCCACCTGCTCGGCTTCGAGAACGTCCGCAACTACGACGGCTCGTGGACCGAGTGGGGATCGGCTGTGCGCGTCCCGATCGTCACGGGGACGGAGCCGGGCGAAGTCCCCGCCCGCTGACCCTGCCGACCCCGCACGAAGGTAGCCTTGAAGGATGACCGCCCTCACCGGCACGCTCGCCGAGATCCGCGACGACTTCCAGGCGCTGGAGCAGAACGACCGCCTGCAGCTGCTGCTGGAGTTCTCCGACGAGCTGCCCGACCTCCCGGAGCGCTACCGCGACCACCCCGACCTGCTGGAGCGGGTCGAGGAGTGCCAGGCGCCGGTCTACATCTTCGTGGAGGTGGACGAGCACGACATCGTCCACCTCTTCGCCACGGCCCCCCAGGAGGCCCCCACCACCCGCGGCTTCGCGTCGATCCTCGTCCAGGGCCTCGCCGGGCTCACGGCCGACGAGGTGCTCGCGGTGCCGGACGACTTCCCGAACACCCTCGGTCTCACCCAGGCCGTGTCGCCGCTGCGGCTGCGCGGGATGTCGGCGCTGCTGGGGCGCGCGAAGCGGCAGGTGCGGGCGAAGGTGGCGGCGTAATAGTCAGCGGCGGTAGTCGGCGAACACCCGGCGGCTCTCTCCGTCGAGCGTGACCCGCCCGCCGTACGGCACGATCCACTGCGGCGAGGTGTGCCCGAACGGCACGCCGACGCACACCACCGCCTCCGGGTTGTACTCGGCGACGGTCTCGATGACGGCGTCGCGCTGCGCGTCCCGGAGCCGCCTGCGCTCGGCCGCGTCCGGCCGGTGCTCGAACGTGCTCACCGGAGGCCGCGCCGCGAGGACGCCGGCGAGCGGCGCGAGCAGCCCGCGCTCGCCCAGCGCGCGCAGCGTATAGCGCACCCAGTGCGCGGGCGGCGTCAGCTCGCTCGTCTCCACCAGCAGCACGGCGCGCTCCAGCGCCGACGGCGGGAACGGGAAGCGGTCGGCGAGCAGGATCCAGTCCACGACCTCCAGACAGCCGCCCCACGTCGGGCCGGTGACGCGGCGCGCCGGGCCCGCCCACGCGAAGCCCTCGGTCGGCTCCCGCTCCCCGGTCTCGGTCAGGGCGCGCGGGTCGCCCCAGTCGATCCCGAAGTCCTCCGACTCGCCCGGGTCGGTCAGCTCGGTCGGGTCGCCGCCGAGCAGCGCGGCGCGCAGCGAACGGAGGTGGATGTCGTGCACACGCGGTCCCGGTCCCAGATTCACCTGCGTGCTGCCGCCGTAGAACCCGGCGACGCCCGCCGACCACAGCCAGTTCAGGAGGCTGGTGTTGTCGCTGTAGCCGAGGAACGGCTTCGGGTCGGCCAGCACCGCCTCCCGATCCAGGTGCGGGATCACCCGCACCTGGTCGTCGCCGCCGATGGTCGCCAGCACCGCCCGGATGCCCGGGTCCGCGAAGGCGGCGTTCAGGTCACGCGCCCGCTCCTGCGGCGTCGCGCCGAGCTTCCGGGTGGTCGGGTACTCGACCGGCACCAGCCCGGTCAGCTCCTGAAGCCTCCGCAGCGCCTGCTCGTGCACGGCCGGCCACCTCCCGGGCGCCGCGAACGACGGGGACAGCACGGCCACCCGGTCCCCCGACCGGGCCGCGGGCGGCATGACCGGACGATGCGCGCCCGTCACGCGCGCTCGTCCAGCCACTCCCGCACGGCCGCCGTCCACTTCGCCTCGTCGTAGTTCCAGAGCTTGGTGTGCAGCGCGACCGTGAACGGCACGAACGTCACGATGTCGCTGCGCGCCGCGGCGAGCGCGCGCGAGGCCGTGTCCGGCACGAAGCCGTCGTCCTGGCTGTGCAGGATGAGCATCGGGAGGCTGAGGTCGGCCGCCCGCGCCACGAAGTCCATGCTGCGCAGGTCGATCGGGGCGCCCTGCCCGGTGATCGGCCCGCTCCAGTTGGAGGCGATCAGCCGCATCGCGCCCTGGGCGATCGCGTCGGGGAGGCGCAGCATGTTCGCCTGGAACTCGAGCGTGTCGATCCAGTCGACGACCGGCGACTCCAGCACCACGCCGCTCACCAGGTCGAGGTTCTCCGATCGGGTGACCGTCTGCAGCACCACCGCGCCGCCCATCGACCAGCCCATAAGCACGATCGAGCGCGCGCCGTGGTCGGCGGCGTACCGGATCGCCGCGTCGATGTCGCGCCACTCGGTGCCGCCGAGCCCGTACCGGCGGTCGGCGCTCTCCGGTGCGTCGCCGTCGTTGCGGTAGGAGGCCAGCAGGCAGGTGTACCCGGCGGCGTGGAACGTCGGGACCGCGCGCAAGCCCTCCTGCCGCGTCGCGCCCCAGCCGTGCACCTGCACGACCCAGCGATCACCCTCCGCCGTGTCGTCGGCCGGGAACACCCACGCCGGCGCCTGCCCGAGGTCCGTCTCGATCTCCACGCTCTCCACCGGCAGCCCGAGCTCCTCCGGCTCCAGGTAGTAGTACCCGCTGATCCGCGCGCGTCCGGGCCCGAGCTCGCCGAAGTGGATGCGCTCCAGCTCGCGGACGACGCTGCCGTCCGTGGTCTCCAGGAGGCCGCCCAGCTTGGCGTAGCCCGACTCCGAGCCGAACCACAGCCCGAAGCGCCCCGGCATCGCCGAGTCCGGCGTCCGCTTGAGCGTGATCGTGCCGAGCGCCTCGTCCACGTCGCGGACGAACTCGCGCTGCGGCCGGCGGCGGACGGGCGTGATCACCGTCCTGGCCACCCGCGCCACCGCGTAGGCGGCGGACGCCGCCGCGACCAGCGCGATTCCCCCTGCTATGGCCGCGCCGACGCCGAGCGCCTTCCCGAGTGCCCCGTTCCCGCCCGATCCGCTGCTCGTGCTCGCCATGCCCGACAGCGTAGCCGTGCCCGCGCGCCGCCGCCGTCAGGAGTTCGCCAGGCGGCGTGCCTTACTGTCGCACGCCCCCGAACCCTTCTAGTGTTCGTAGCGTGTCGACACCCACTTCGACCCCGCCGCAGCTGCCCGGGGACCCGCACCAGCCCAGGGAGCCGCACCTGCCCCGGGAGTACGCCTCGGCGCTGGAGTCGATCCGCGCTGCTGCGTCGCGGCCCGAGCTCGTGATCACGGAGATCCCGGCTCCCGCGCAGCTGGCGCCGTACTCCATCGCGCTCGCGGCGGATGTCCGGCCCGCGCGGCACGGCGACGACTCCGACCTCGGCACCGGACGCTTCATCCTGCTCTACGACCCCGACGAGCCGGAGGCCTGGGGCGGCCCGTTCCGCATCGTCTGCTTCGCGCAGGCCCCCCTGGAGACCGACATCGGGCTCGACCCGTTCCTCGCTGATGTGGCGTGGTCGTGGCTGGTCGACGCGCTCGACGCCCGGCACGCCAAGTACACCGCCGCCAGCGGCACCGCGACCAAGATCATCTCCACCGGCTTCGGCGAGCTCGCTGCCCAGGGCGACGGCGCCCAGATCGAGCTGCGCGCCTCCTGGAGCCCGCTGGAGACCGACATCGCCGCCCATGTGGAGGGCTGGGGCGAGCTGCTCTGCATGCTGGCCGGTCTGCCGCCGACGGGCGAAGGGGTGAGCCTGCTGAGCACGAGACGGACACCGCGTGGCTGAACACACCGTCATCGACACCCGCGACGGCTACCGGGAGGCCGTGGACCTCATCGTCGCGGGCGAGGGACCGATCGCGGTCGACGCCGAACGGGCGAGCGGCTTCCGCTACTCGCAGCGCGCGTACCTCATCCAGATGTATCGGCGCGGCTCCGGCACCTTCCTGTTCGACCCTCCCGCTGTCGGCCGGTTCGACGAGCTCAACGAAGCGATCGCCGGCGACGAGTGGGTGCTGCACGCGGCGACCCAGGACCTCACCTGCCTGCGCGAGGTCGGCCTCGACCCGGTCAGCATCTTCGACACCGAGCTGGCCGCGCGCCTGCTCGGGATGCCGCGCGTCGGCCTCGGAACCGTCGTGGAGGAGCTGCTCGGCATCCACCTCGCCAAGGAGCACAGCGCCGCCGACTGGTCGACGCGCCCGCTGCCCGAGCCGTGGCTACAGTACGCTGCGCTCGACGTGGAGCTGCTGCCCGACCTGCGCGACGCGATCGCCGGGCTGCTCGTGGAGGCCGGCAAGACCGACATCGCCCGGCAGGAGTTCGCCGACGAGCTCACCCGCGAGCTCGTCGTCCCGCGCCACGAGCCGTGGCGGCGGCTGTCCGGCATCCACTCGATCCGGGGCCTGCGCAACCTCGCCGCCGCGCGCGAGCTGTGGCTGAGCCGGGACGCGCTCGCCCAGCAGCTCGACGTCGCGCCCGGCCGGCTCGTGCCCGACGCCTCCCTGACCGCCGCCGCCAAGGCGATGCCCGACTCCAAGCGCGCCCTCGCCGCCATGCGCGAGTTCACCGGCCGCGCCAGCCGCACCGAACTGGACCGCTGGTGGAACGCGATCGAGGCCGGCCGCACGACCGACGACCTCCCCGTCCTGCGCGGCACCGGCGACAGCCTCCCGCCGCCACGGGCCTGGGCCGACCGCAACCCGGAGGCCGACGCCCGGCTCAAAGCCGCTCGCGCCGCTCTGACGACCCTGGCCGAGGAGCTCTCGCTCCCGCTGGAGAACCTGCTCACCCCCGACACGCTTCGCCGCGTCGCCTGGGCTCCGCCGGCCGACGTCACCCCGTCGGCCGTCGCCGACGCGCTCGCCCAGCACGGAGCGCGGCGCTGGCAGATTGAGGCAACCTCACAGGCAATCGCCCAGGCGTTTGTGGAAAGCAGCCAAACGCCCGGCGACGCGTCCGAAGCCGCTTCGTAGAAAGAATCAAACGATTCCACTGCGGCGTTCGGGCCTCCTTAGGATCGTCAGCGACCTGATTTGGGAGGCACTGTGGCCGATAGAACGGATGTCGTGTTCGTCGACGGAGTCCGCACTCCGTTTGGACGTGCGGGCGAAAAAGGGCAGTACTGGAACACTCGCGCCGACGACCTGGTCGTCAAGGCCATGATCGGCCTGCTGGAGCGGAATCCGAACGTGCCCAAGGAGCGCATCGACGATGTCGCCATCGCGGCGACGACGCAGCAGGGCGACCAGGGCCTGACCCTGGGCCGCACGGCGGCGCTCCTGGCCGGGCTGCCGAAGTCGGTGCCCGGTTTCGCGATCGACCGGATGTGCGCCGGCGCGATGACCAGCGTCACCACGCTCGGCTCCGGGATCGCGTTCGGCAGCTACGACCTGGTGATCGCCGGCGGTGTGGAGCACATGGGCCGGCACCCGATGGGCTTCGGCGCCGACCCGAACCCGCGCTTCCTCTCGGAGCGCATGGTCGCCGAGGACGCGCTCAACATGGGCATGACCGCCGAGCGCATCCACGACCGGTTCCCCGCGCTCACCAAGGAGCGCTCCGACCGGTTCGCCCTCGGCAGCCAGCAGAAGACCGCCGCCGCGTACGCCGCGGGCAAGCTGCAGCCGGACCTCGTGCCGGTCGCGATCCGCTCCGAGGAGGGGTGGGGCCTCGCCACGCAGGACGAGGGCATGCGCCCGGAGACCACGATGGCGGGACTCGCCACGCTGAAGACCCCGTTCCGCCCGCACGGCCGGGTGACCGCGGGAAACGCGTCGCCGCTGACCGACGGCGCGACCGCGAGCCTGCTGGCGTCCTCCGACGCCGTCAAGGAGTTCGGCCTGACGCCCAAGATGCGCATGGTCAGCTTCGCGTTCGCCGGTGTCGAGCCGGAGATCATGGGCATCGGCCCGGTCCCCTCCACCGAGAAGGCGCTCCGCAAGGCCGGCCTGACCATCGAGGACATCGGCCTGTTCGAGCTGAACGAGGCGTTCGCGATCCAGGTGCTGTCGTTCCTCGACCACTTCGGCATCGACGACGCCGACCCCCGCGTCAACAAGTGGGGCGGCGCGATCGCGATCGGCCACCCGCTCGCCGCGAGCGGCGTGCGCCTGATGATCCAGCTCGCCCGCCAGTTCGAGGAGCACCCGGAGGTCCGCTACGGACTCACCGCGATGTGCGTCGGCCTCGGCCAGGGCGGCACCGTGATCTGGGAGAACCCCCACTACAGCAAGCGCGCGGCGAAGAAGGGCTGAGCACCAGTGACCGACTACAGCACCATCGACTTCTCCCCGCTCGTCGAGCTCACCTCCGACGAGGTCGTCACCCACTCCTACGTGAAGGACGTGCCGCTGCCCAGCGGCAAGACCCTCGCGCTGGTCACGCTCGACAACGGCCGCGACCACACCCGCCCGAACACGATGGGCCCGGCCACGCTCCTGGAGCTCGGCCGCACCTTCGACGCGCTGACCGAGCGCGCCGCGCGCGGCGAGATCGACGCGGTCGCCGTCACCGGCAAGCCGTTCATCCTCGCCGCGGGCGCCGACCTCAGCCGGGTCGGCGACATCCCGAGCGTGGAGGTCGCCAAGCTGCTCCCCCAGCTCGGCCACTACGTGCTCGGCAAGCAGGCGACGTTCGGCGTCCCGTCGTTCGTGTTCACGAACGGCCTCGCGCTCGGCGGCGGCGTGGAGATCGGCCTGAACGCCGACTACCGCACCATCGACCGCAACGCGGCCGCGTTCGCCCTGCCCGAGGTCTTCCTCGGCCTGATCCCGGGCTGGGGCGGCGCGACCATCCTCCCGAACCTGATCGGCATCGAGAACGCCCTCAAGGTCGTCGTCGAGAACCCGCTCAAGCAGAACCGGATGCTGAAGCCGCAGGAGGTCTTCGACCTCGGGATCGCCGACGCGATCTTCGACTCGGCGACCTTCCTGGAGGACTCGCTGCTCTGGGCCGACAAGGTGCTCACCGGCGCGGTCGAGGTCAAGCGGCCGAACGTGCCGGGCAAGGTCGAGCGGATGGTCAAGTGGGACGTCGCCATCGGCGTCGCCCGCAAGATGCTGGAGAGCCGCATCGGCACCGTCCCGAAGTCGCCGTACAAGGCGCTCGACCTCCTGAAGGCCGCCAAGTCGAACGACCGCGCCGCCGGCTTCGAGCTGGAGGACGACGCGCTCGCGGAGCTCATCTCCGGCGACCAGTTCCAGGCCAGCATCTACGCGTTCAACCTGGTGCAGAAGCGCGCCAAGCGGCCCGCGGGCGCGCCGGACAAGGCTCTGGCGAAGAAGGTCACCAAGATCGGCGTCATCGGCGCCGGCTACATGGCCAGCCAGTTCGCGCTGCTGTTCGTCCGCCGGCTGCGGGTGCCCGTGGTCATCACCGACCTCGACCAGGCGCACGTCGACAAGGGCGTGGCGTACATCCACGACGAGATCGGCAAGCTCCAGGAGAAGGGCCGCATCTCCCCCGACGAGGCCAACCGCCTGCGCGCCCTCGTCACCGGGACGACCGACAAGGCCGACTTCGCGGACTGCGACTGGGTCATCGAAGCAGTCTTCGAGGAGCTGACCGTCAAGCAGGACGTCTTCGCGGAGGTCGAGCAGTACCTCTCGGACGAGGCCGTGCTGGCGACCAACACCTCCTCGCTCTCCGTGGAGCAGATCGGCGCCAAGCTGAAGCACCCCGAGCGCCTGGTGGGCTTCCACTTCTTCACCCCGGTCGCGGTCATGCCGCTGATCGAGGTCGTGAAGACGCCGCTCACGGACGACGCCACGCTGTCCACGGCGATGGTCACGGCGGCCGCGCTCAAGAAGAACGCGGTCATCACCGCCGACACCCCCGGGTTCGTCGTGAACCGGGTGCTGGCGAAGATCCTCGGCGAGGCGATGCACGCGGTGGACGACGGCACGCCGTTCGACACCGTGGACAAGGCGTTCGCGCCGCTGGGCCTGCCGATGGCGCCCTCCGTCCTGCTCGACCTGGTCGGCCTGAAGGTCGGCGCGCACGTGCTCGACACGCACCACGCGGCCTTCCCGGACCGGTTCTACCGGAGCGAGAACCTGCACCGCCTGGCGGAGTACGGCACCCTCCTGGAGAAGGACTCCAAAGGCAAGGTGAAGGGCCTCGACAAGGGCGCGGCCAAGATCCTGGCCGGCGGCAAGAACCCCTGGACGGAGCAGGAGATCCTGCGCCGGCTGGAGGACGGCCTCGCCGACGAGATCCACCGCATGCTCGTGGACGACCACGTGGTCGAGGCGCCGGAGGACATCGACCTCTGCATGATCCTCGGCGCGGGCTTCCCGTTCCAGATGGGCGGCATCACGCCGTACCTCGACCGGGTCGGCGCCTCCGAGCGCGTCTTCGGAGACACCTTCCAGCACCCGCCCGTCCGCGGCGTCACCGCCCCCGTGGAGGCCGCCGCCTAACCGGCGAGTACGCCCGAAATCCGGCCGGAACCGCCGAGTACGCAGATTCTTCGCGTACTCGGCGGTTTCGTTTTTTCACCCGCGACGGGTCTTGACCGTGGGGAAAGCGCGTCGTTACGGTTCGTATATCTCACTGGTGTGCGAAATTGGGGGGCCTCGTGACGGATCAGAAGGCAGCGTCGCAGACGGGACTGTCCGCCCCGGTGAAGCTCTCGATGCTCACGATGACCGGCATGGTCGTCGGCAGCATGGTCGGCGCGGGCGTCTTCTCGCTCCCCCGGCGGTTCGCCCAGGAGACCGGGGTCGCCGGCGCCCTCATCGCCTGGTCCATCGCGGGTGCGGGCATGCTCATGCTGGCGTTCGTCTTCCAGCTCCTGGCCAACCGCAAGCCGAAGCTCGACGCCGGTGTCTACGCCTACGCCAAGGCCGGCTTCGGCGAGTACCTCGGCTTCTTCTCCGCGTTCGGCTACTGGGCAAGCGCCGCCGTCGGCCTGGTCTTCTACTGGGTCTTCATCATGTCCACGATCGGGGCGGTCGTCCCGGCGTTCGGGCAACGGCGACACCGTCCTCGCGATCGGGATCTCCTCGGTCGCGCTCTGGGGGTTCTTCCTCCTCATCCGCCGCGGCATCAAGGAGGCCGCGGCGATCAACCGCATCGTCACGGTCGCGAAGATCGTGCCCATCATCATCTTCATCCTGCTCGCGCTGTTCGTGTTCAAACCCGACGTGTTCGCCGCCAACTGGGGCGGCGCGGACTACGCGGGCTCGCTGTTCGACCAGGTGCGCGGCACCATGCTGGTCACCGTCTTCGTCTTCCTCGGCGTGGAGGGCGCGAGCACGTACTCCCGGCACGCCAAGCGCCGGGCGGACGTGGGACGCGCCACGATCCTCGGCTTCGTGAGCGTGTTCGCGGTGTTCGCGTCGGTCACGATCGTGTCCTACGGCGTCCTGCCCATGGGCGAGATCGCCAAGCTCCGCCAGCCGTCGATGGCCGGGGTGCTGGAGGCCGCGGTCGGGCCGTGGGGCGCCTGGTTCGTGAGCATCGGCCTCATCGTGTCGGTGCTCGGCGCCTACCTGGCCTGGTCGCTCATGGCGGCCGAAGTGCTGTTCGTGGCCGCGCAGGACCACGACATGCCGCGGTTCCTGGGCCGGGCGAACAAACAGGACGTGCCGGTGAACGCCCTGCTGCTCACGGCCCTGTTCGTGCAGGCCGTGCTGGTGATCCTCTACTTCGCGCACAACGCGCTGGACCTGGCGCTCGACCTCACCAGCGCCCTCACGCTCATCCCGTTCTTCCTCGCCGCGCTGTACGCGCTCAAGCTCGTGCTGACCAGGGAGAGCTACGTCGAACAGCCGCGCGGCTGGGGCCGCGACCTGGTCGTGACGATCCTCGCGACGGTCTACACGGCGTTCCTGCTGTTCGCGGCCGGCCTGACGTTCGTGCTGCTGTCCTTCATCGTCTACGCGCCGGCGACCATCCTGTTCGTCATGGTGCGCCGGGAGCAGGGCCGGAAGCTCTTCTCCGGCCGCGAGCTGGTGATCCTCGCCGTCTCGGTGCTGGGCGCGATCGCCGGTATCGTCGCCCTCTCGGTCGGCTGGATCACGCTGTGACGACCCACGACGGCCTCGAATCGACCACCACCACGCCCCACACGCAAGGAGAACACTGTGACCGACACGACATTCGGCGTCCACTCGGAGGTCGGGCAGCTGCGGCGGGTGCTCGTCGCCTCGCCCGGGCTCGCGCACCACCGGCTCACGCCGACGAACGCCGACGACCTCCTGTTCGACGACGTGATGTGGGTCGAGAACGCCAAGCGCGACCACGCCGCCTTCGTGGCCGACCTGCGCTCCCACGACGTCGAGGTGCTGGAACTGCACCAGGTGCTCGCCGAGACCGTCGCGCGGCCGGAGGCGCGGGCGTGGCTGCTCGACCGCAAGGTCGTCCCGAACGAGGTCGGGCTGGGGCTCGTGGAGGGCACCCGGGCGTTCCTGGAGTCGCTCCCCGCCGAGCGGCTGGCCGAGTTCCTCATCGGCGGCCTCTCCACCGCCGACCTCCCCGAGGACTACCGCACCGGCTACGTCGCGCTCGCCCGCGAGTCGACGGGCGTGCAGGAGTACCTGATGCCGCCGCTGCCGAACACGCTGTACACGCGCGACACGACGTCGTGGATCTACGGCGGCGTCACCCTCAATCCGCTCTACTGGCCGGCGCGTCACGACGAGACGCTGCTCATGAAGGCGATCTACCTGTTCCACCCGGCGTTCGCGGGCGCGCGGGTGTGGTGGGGCGACCCCGAGCAAGACTGGGGGCAGGCGACCCTGGAGGGCGGCGACGTCATGCCCGTGGGCAACGGAGCCGTGCTCATCGGCATGAGCGAGCGCAGTTCCCGGCAGGCGATCACGCAGACCGCGGCGGCGCTCTTCGCGGCGGGCGCGGCCGAGCAGGTCATCGTCGCCGGCATGCCGAAGCTCCGCTCGGCCATGCACCTCGACACCGTGCTCACGTTCGCCGACCGCGACCTGGTGACGCTGTACCCGGCGATCATGGACCGCGTGCACACCTTCACGCTGCGTCCCGGCACCGGCGCGAACCCCGTCGAGGTCATCGACGAGGACGGTCGCGCGTTCGTGGACGTCGTCGCGGGCGCCCTCGGCCTCCCGAAGCTGCGCGTGATCGAGACCGCCGGAGACAACTACGAGACCGAGCGCCAGCAGTGGGACAGCGGCAACAACGCCGTGGCGCTGCGGCCGGGCGTCGTCTACGCCTACGACCGCAACACCGCCACCAACGACGCGCTGCGCCGGGCGGGCGTCGAGGTCATCCCGGTCGTCGGCGCCGAGCTCGGCCGCGGCCGCGGCGGCGGCCACTGCATGACCTGCCCGCTCCTGCGCGACCCCGTCGACTTCTAGTCGCCGAGGGGCACGTCGTTGTCACTTCTCGCACCGAAAAGCGACAACGACGTGCCCCTCGGCGGCTCGCTCAGACGTCGGCGGCGCAGCGGAAGCCGATGTGCGTGGTCGCGGTGTCGTCGGCCTGCGGCGAGCGCGCCGCCGGGCGGAAGCGCAGGCAGTAGTCCGGCGAGCACAGGTAGGAGCCGCCCTTCAGCACCCGGCGCGGGATGCGCGACCCCGGCTCGGCGCTGGCGGACGCGAGCAGGTTGACGCGCGCGCCGGCGTCCACGGCCTCCTGGCCCGGCACGACGTGGCGGGGCGCGTAGTAGTCGCTCGTCCACTCCCAGGTGTTGCCGATGATGTCGTAGAGGCCGTAGCCGTTCGCCGGATACGAGCCGACCGGCGCCGTCGTCGCGCCGAAGCGGCCCCGGTTGTCGTAGGGGAAGCTCCCGATCCAGGAGTTCGCCTGCGCCTCGCCGCCCGGGTACGCCTCCTCGCCCCAGGCGAAGCGCGCCCCGTCGACCCCGCCGCGCGCCGCGAACTCGTGCTCGGCCTCCGTGGGGAGCCGCTTGCCCGCCCACGCCGCGTACGCGGACGCGTCCTCGAACGCGACCTGCACGACCGGGTGGTCCATCCGGTCGTCGATGCCCGAGTCCACGCCCTCCGGGTGCCGCCAGTGCGCTCCGGGCTCCCAGCGCCACCACTGCCGCCAGTCGCGCAGGTCGACCGGTCCGGCGGACGCGGTGAACACCATCGCGCCGGGCACCAGGTCCTCCGGCGCGACCCCCGGGTAGTCGGCCGGGTCCATCGGGCGCTCGGCCACCGTCACGTAGCCGGTCGCGTCCACGAACCGGGCGAAGTCCGCGTTGGTGACCGCGTACCGGTCGATGAGGTAGCTGTCCACGGTGCGTTCGTGGACCGGCTGCTCGTCCGGGTAGAACTCGTCGCTCCCCATCCGGAAGGTCCCGCCGTCGATGCGCACCATGTCGTCCACACGGCAACGCTACCGCGCCGCCGGTCAGCCGGTGACCAGCACCAGGTCGAGGTAGCCGCGCAGGGCCGCGGCCGCGTCGATCCGCTCGGGGGTGTAGAGCCACTGGAGCTGGATGCCCTCCCACAGCGCCACCACCGTCGCCGCGGCGAGCGCCGGGTCGACGCCCGCGCGGAGCCGACCGGCCGCGGCGAGCGCGGCGAACTCGCGTTCGTAGGACTCCTGCATCCCGGCGTACCGGCCGAGGAAGTAGTCGTGGCCGGGATGCTCGGGCCTGGTCGCCTCGGCGGCGAGGATGCTGTAAAGCGCGATCAGCCCGGGGATGCCCTCGTTGCGCAGGGCCTGGGCGACGATGCTGTCGGGGAACGGGAGGTCGTCGTGCAGCCGGCCGCCCGAGGTGTCGACGTCCCCGCCCAGCTCGTCACGACGTGCGAGCACCGCGAGCAGCAGGTCCTCCTTGCCGCCGAAATGGTGCTGGAGGGTGCTCAACCCGATGCCGGCCGCCGCGGCGATCTCGCGCAGGGAGCTGCCGTGGTAGCCGCGGGTGGCGAACACGCGGTACGCCTCATCCACGATCTGCTGCCGCCGCTCCGCGGACTTCGCGTACGGCCCCCGGCGGCGAGCGGGTTCTTCGGGTACGTCCACGTGCCCGCCTCCAAATTAGGTCAGTCGAACCATTTTCGACTACGGTCGATGCTAGTCCTTCCACGCCGCAGTGACGATCAGGAGTCCCCCGTGCCGTCTCCCGCCCTTCTCGCCGACACCGCACCCTCCTCCGGCGCCCTCGCGCCGCGGTCTTGGCTGCACTCCGACGCGCCGTCGCTCTCGCTGAACGGCGACTGGCGGTTCCGACTCTCCCCCACCGCCGACCTCCCCGACGACGTCGCCCGCACCGACCTGGACGACGCCGGCTGGGACGCCCTCCCCGTCCCGGCGCACTGGGTCCTGCACGGCGACGGCCGGTACGGGCGCCCGATCTACACCAACGTGCAGTACCCGTTCCCGATCGAGCCGCCGTTCGTGCCGGACGAGAACCCGACCGGCGACTACCGGCGCCGCTTCGACCTGCCGGCCGAGTGGCCCGCGGACGCGCGCATCGTGCTGCGCTTCGACGGCGTGGAGTCGCTCTACCGGGTGTGGCTGAACGGCGCGGAGGTCGGCTCGGCGAGCGGCAGCCGGCTCGCCCACGAGTTCGACGTGACCGACCAGGTGCGTGCGGAGGGCAACCTGCTCGCCGTGCGCGTGCATCAGTGGTCGGCCGCGAGCTACTTGGAGGACCAGGACCAGTGGTGGCTGCCCGGCATCTTCCGCGACGTGACGCTCAGCGCGCGGCCCGCAGGGGGGCTGGAGGATGTGTGGCTGCGCACCGCCTTCGCAGACGGCGCGGGGACGGTCCTTCCGGAGGTGACCGCCGCGGAAGCCGCCTTCCCGGTCGTCCTGCGCATTCCCGAGCTGGGCGTGGAGGTCGTCTGGCCGACCCCGGCCGACGTCGCCCCCGTCACGGTCGGCGAGGTGGACCCGTGGACGGCGGAGACCCCGCGGCTCCACGACGCCACCGTCGCCGCGCAGGGCGAGACCGTCTCCCTCCGCCTCGGCTTCCGCACCGTCGAGATCCGCGGCGACCGGTTCCTCGTCAACGGCCGGCGGGTCGTCTTCCACGGGATGAACCGCCACGAGACCCACCCCGAGCGCGGCCGCGTGTTCGACGAGGAGCACGCCCGCGCCGACCTGATCCTGATGAAGCAGTTCAACGTGAACGCCATCCGCACCAGCCACTATCCGCCGCACCCGCGCCTGCTCGACCTCGCCGACGAGCTGGGCTTCTGGGTGATCCTGGAGTGCGACCTGGAGACGCACGGCTTCGAGAAGGCCGGCTGGCGGGACAACCCGAGCGACGACCCGCGCTGGCGCGACGCCTACCTCGACCGCATCCGGCGCACCGTGGAGCGCGACAAGAACCATCCCGCGATCGTGATGTGGTCGCTCGGCAACGAGTCCGGCACCGGCGCGAACCTCGCCGCGATGTCCGCCTGGGCGCACGACCGCGATCCCGGGCGCCCGGTGCACTACGAGGGCGACTACACCGGCGAGTACACCGACGTCTACTCGCGTATGTACTCGTCCATCCCGGAGACCGAGCAGATCGGCACGGACGGCTCGCTCGCGCCGCTGCTCGGCTGCACGCCGGCGCAGGGCGCGCGGCAGCGGACCAAGCCGTTCATCCTCTGCGAGTACGCGCATGCGATGGGCAATGGGCCCGGCGCGCTCGACCAGTACGAGGCGCTCGTGGACGCGCACCCCCGCCTCCACGGCGGCTTCGTGTGGGAGTGGCGCGACCACGGCCTCCTCACCCGCACCGCGGACGGCACCCCCTTCTACGCGTACGGCGGCGACTTCGGGGAGGTCGTCCACGACGGCAACTTCGTGATGGACGGCATGGTGCTCTCGAACGACGTGCCCACCCCCGGCCTGCACGAGTTCAAGGCCGTGGCTCAGCCGGTCGCGCTGACGTTCGACGGCGGCGACCTGGTCGTGACGAACCGGCGGCACAGCGCGAGCACCGCCGACCTGGCGCTGCGCTGGACGGTCGAGCACGACGGGCGCGAGGCGGCCTCCGGGACGCTCGACCTCCCGGTGGTGGAGGCCGGCGAGTCGGTGCGGCTGCCGCTGCCCGCGGTCCCGGTCGCGGAGGATGCCGAGACCTGGCTCACGGTGACGGCGGTGC
This sequence comes from Microbacterium sp. X-17, assembly GCF_039615055.1. Lineage (NCBI taxonomy): Bacteria > Bacillati > Actinomycetota > Actinomycetes > Micrococcales > Microbacteriaceae > Microbacterium > Microbacterium sp. X-17. The sequence goes on along the minus strand of NZ_JBDHNI010000001.1, from coordinate 1,342,690 downwards.
TCGCCTCCGAATCGGCGTGGGCGCCGGCCGGGCACGTCGTCGCCCGGGCACAGCTCGACCGCTCGGCGCCGCGGCGTCCCCGTCCCACCGCACGGCCCATCGACTGGCGGGAGGCCGAGGGCACGCTCACGCTCGGCCCGGCCTCCTTCGTCCGCGGCCGGCTCGTCTCGCTCGGCGGTCGCGCGGTCGCCGGCCCGAGGCTGGAGCTGTTCCGCGCGCCGACCGACAACGACGAGGGCGCGGCCTACGGCGACCTCGCCGCCAGCGACGCGAGCACCGTCGGCGTCTCCAGTGCGAGCCTCTGGCGGGAGCAGGGCCTCGACCGGCTGACCCACCGGCTGGTCGCGGTGCACGAGGCGGAGGACGCCCTCCGGACGATCACGCGGGTCTCCGCGGCGAACGCCGTGGCCTCCGTCACCGTCGAGACCGTCTGGACGCTGGACGACGGCGAGCTCGACCTCCGTGTGGAGATCGAGCCGTCCTCCGGCTGGCCCAGCGTGTGGCCGCGGATCGGCGTGCGCTTCGACCTCCCCGACCGTGATGGCGTGGTCGAAGGCGCCGAGTGGTTCGGCGCCGGCCCGCTGGAGTCCTACTCCGACAGCACCCGCGCCGCGTACGTCGGCCGGTTCCGCGCCACCGTGGCCGAGCTGAACGTGGAGTACGCCCGCCCGCAGGAGACCGGCCACCGCTCGGCCGTGCGGGAGGTCGACCTGGGCGCGTTCGGCTTCACCGCGCTCCCGGACGGCCGCGGCCGGCTCCCCGGCTTCTCGCTGTCCCGGCACACGCCGCAGCAGGTCGCCGCCGCGGGCCACCCGCACGAGCTGCCGGAGTCGGACACCACCTACCTGTTCGTGGACGCCGCCCAGCACGGCCTCGGCTCCCGCGCGTGCGGGCCGGACGTCTGGCCGGCCTTCGCCCTCCGTCCCGAGGCCCGCACCCTCCGCCTCCGCTTCCGCGCCTGACGCACAGGGGTCGCAACACGCCGCTTCGCGCGGGACGAAGCGGCGTGTTGCGACCCCTCGCTGCCTTACTTGTTGAGGGGGCTCATGTCCGCGTAGCGGTCGCCGACCGGGGCGGCTACGGCGTCGAGGCGCGCGAGCTGCTCGGGGGTGAGGTCGAGGTCGGCGGCGGCGACGTTCTGCTCCAGGTTCTCGACGCGGCGCGTGCCGGGGATGGGCGCGAGGTCGTCGCCGCGCGAGAGCAGCCACGCGAGCGCCACCTGGCCCGGCTTGGCCCCGGCCTCGCGCGCGACCTCGTCGACCTGCTCCACGATGCGGATGTTGGCCTCCAGGTTGTCGCCCTCGAACCGCGGGTTGAAGCGGCGGAAGTCGTCCTCGGCGAGCTGGTCGAGCGAACGGATCGAGCCGGTGAGGAAGCCGCGGCCGAGCGGCGAGTACGGCACGAAGCCGATGCCGAGCTCGCGCACGGTGGGCAGCACCTCCGCCTCCGGGTCGCGCGTCCAGAGCGAGTACTCGGTCTGCACCGCCGTCACCGGGTGCACCGCGTTGGCGCGCACGATGGTCTCCGGAGCGGCCTCGGACAGCCCGTAGTGCCGGATCTTGCCCTCCTCGATCAGCTCCTTCAGCGCGCCGACGGTCTCCTCGATCGGCGTGCCCGGGTCCATCCGGTGCTGATAGTAGAGGTCGATGTGGTCGGTCTGCAGCCGCTTCAGCGAGCCCTCGACCGAGAGCCGGACGTTCTCCGGCGACCCGTCGAGGCCGCGCTCGTTCTTGGACCGGTGCAGGATGGTGCCGAACTTGGTGGCGATGACCACCTTGTCGCGGCGGCCGCCGGCGAAGGCGCGGGCCAGCAGCTCCTCGTTCGTGTACGGGCCGTAGATCTCGGCGGTGTCGAAGAAGGTGACCCCGAGGTCCATGGCCCTATGGATGGTCCGGATCGAGCCGGCGTCGTCGTCGCCGGCGCCGGTGTAGAACGCGCTCATCCCCATGCAGCCGAGGCCGAGTCGCGAGACCTCGAGCTTCTCCGTACCCAGTGTGATCGTCATCAGTGCCATGCCCTCACGATATCCCCGTGTCCCCGGCGGCTGGTACGGTCGCGGCATGGCCCTCACGAAGTACTACGTCGCCTCCTCCATCGACGGCTTCATCGCCGACGTGCACGACCGCATCGAGTGGCTCATGCAGTTCGGCTTCGAGGAGTTCGACGAGCACTACCAGCAGTTCATCTCCGGCATCGGCGCGCTCGTGATGGGCGCGACGACGTACGAGTTCGTGCTCGGCGAGCAGGGGCCGTGGCCGTACCAGGACATCCCCACCTGGGTGGTCACCCACCGCTCGCTGCCGGTTCCGGAGGGCGCGGTCGTCACGTTCTTCTCCGGCGACATCGCCCAGCTCGACGCCGAGCTCCGGGACGCCGCCGACGACCGCGACGTCTGGATGGTCGGCGGCGGGGCGCTCGCGGCCCAGTTCGCCGACCGCGGCCTGATCGACGAGCTGCACATCACCTACGTGCCGGTGCTGGTCGGCGCGGGCAAGCCCCTGCTGCCGGTCGCCGAGGCGTCCCGGCCGCTCGTGCTCTCCGGAACCAAGACCTTCCCGTCCGGCGCCGTCGAGCACGTCTACCGCTTCGCCTGACGCCGGTCAGGCGCGGCGCTTCTTGGCCTCCACGCCCTCGGCGGGCTCGTCCGCGGGCAGCGGGCGGGCGATCGGGATGCGGCTGCCCAGCACCTGCGCGACCAGGTCGCGCGCGATCTTCTGCGGGGTGAGCCCCGCGTCGTCCAGGATCTGGCTGCGCGTGGCGTGGTCGATGAACGCGTCCGGCAGCCCGAGCTCGTCCACCGCGGTGTCGATGCCGGCCTCGCGGAGGTCCTGGCGCACGCGCGTGCCGATCCCGCCGACCCGGATGCCGTCCTCGATCGTCACCACGATGCGGTGGTCGGCGGCCAGGCTCAGGATGCTGCGGGGTACAGGGACGACCCAGCGCGGGTCCACGACGGTCGCGCCGATCCCCTGCGCCGCCAGCCGGTCCGCGACCTTCAAGCCCAGGTCGGCCATCGGCCCCACCGTCACCAGCAGCACGTCCTTGCTGTCCGACTCGCGCAGCACGTCCACGCCGTCCTCCAGGCGCCGGATGGCCGGGATGTCCGGCTGCACGTTCCCCTTCGGGAAGCGCAGCACCGTCGGAGCGTCGTCCACCGCGACCGCCTCCGCCAGCTCCTCGCGGAACCGGGAGCCGTCGCGCGGAGCGGCGAGCCGGATGTTGGGGACCACCTGCAGGATCGCCAGGTCCCAGATGCCGTGGTGGCTCGGCCCGTCCGGCCCGGTGACCCCGGCGCGGTCGAGCACGAACGTCACGCCCGCCTTGTGCAGCGCCACATCCATCAGCACCTGGTCGAACGCCCGGTTGATGAACGTCGCATAGATGGCGACGACCGGGTGGAGGCCGCCGAACGCCAGGCCGGCGGCGCTCGTCGCCGCGTGCTGCTCGGCGATGCCGACATCGTGCACGCGGTCCGGGAACCGCTCGGCGAACTTGTGGAGGCCGGTCGGCCGCAGCATCGCGGCGGTGATGCCGACGAGCTTCGGGTTCTTCTCGGCCAGCGTCACGATCTCGTCCGCGAACACCCCGGTCCAGCTCGGCGCCGTCGAGCTCTCCAGGGCCTCACCGGTCTCCGGGTCGATCTGGCCGACCGCGTGGAACTGGTCGGCGGCGTCGCGCAGCGCCGGCTCGTAGCCGCGGCCCTTCTGGGTGATCGCGTGAACGATGACCGGGGCGCCGTAGTTCTTCGCCTGGCGCAGCGCCTCCTCCATCGCCCCGATGTCGTGGCCGTGCACCGGCCCGATGTACTTGATGTCGAGGTTCGAGTACAGCGACTCGTTGTTGGAGAACCGGCTGAGGAAGCCGTGCAGCCCGCCGCGGACGCCGCGGTACAGCGACTGACCGGGAGAGCCGAGCTTGTCGAAGGCCTTGCGGCTGCTGAGGTACAGGTTGCGGTAGCCGCGCCGGGTGCGCACCGTGTTGAGGAAGCGCGCCATGCCGCCGATCGTCGGCGCGTAGGAGCGGCCGTTGTCGTTGACGATGATGATCAGCCGGCGGTTGTTGTCGTCGGAGATGTTGTTGAGCGCCTCCCACGTCATCCCGCCCGTGAGCGCGCCGTCGCCGACCACCGCGACGACGTGGCGGTCGTTCTGGCCCGTCATCTCGAAGGCGCGCGAGATGCCGTCCGCCCAGCTCAGCGACGACGACGCGTGCGAGCTCTCGACGATGTCGTGCTCGGACTCCGAGCGCTGCGGGTAGCCGGCGAGGCCGCCGCGCTGGCGCAGCCGGGAGAAGTCCTGGCGCCCGGTGAGCAGCTTGTGGACGTACGACTGGTGCCCGGTGTCGAACACGATCGCGTCCCGCGGCGAGTCGAACACCCGGTGGATGGCGATCGTCGTCTCGACCACGCCGAGGTTCGGCCCCAGGTGGCCGCCGGTCTTTGCGACGTTGGCGACCAGGAACGCCCGCACTTCGGCAGCGAGCTGGTCGAGCTCCCGTTCCGTGAGCCGGTCGAGATCACGCGGCCCGTGGATGGTTTCGAGGATGCTCATGGATTTCAGTGTAGAACCGTGTGAATCGGAGGAGGCTCGGAACCGACGATCCCGAGCCTCCCCTTGACAACGGTCTGGTTACACCAGGCTCCGCAGCACGTACTGCAGGATGCCGCCGTTGCGGTAGTAGTCGGCCTCACCTGGCGTGTCGATCCGGACCACCGCGTCGAACTCGACGACCTGCTTGCCGGCGGGCGACTGCTCGGTCGGCTCGGCGACGACGTGCACCGTCTTCGGAGTGCGGCCCTCGTTGAGCTCCTCCAGCCCGGTGATCGAGAACGACTCGGTGCCGTCCAGCCCCAGCGAGTCGGCGTTCTCGCCGGCCGGGAACTGCAGCGGGACGACGCCCATGCCGATCAGGTTCGAGCGGTGGATGCGCTCGAAGCTCTCGGTGATGACGGCGCGCACGCCCAGGAGGCTGGTGCCCTTCGCCGCCCAGTCGCGCGACGAGCCGGAGCCGTACTCCTTGCCGCCGAGCACGACGAGCGGGGTGCCCTGCGCCTGGTAGTTCTGCGACGCGTCGTAGATGAACGACTGCGGGCCGTCGGCCTGCGTGAAGTCACGCGTATAACCGCCCTCGACGCCGTCCAGCAGCTGGTTGCGCAGGCGGATGTTCGCGAACGTTCCGCGGATCATCACCTCGTGGTTGCCGCGGCGCGAGCCGTAGGAGTTGAAGTCCTTGCGGTCGATGCCGTGCTCGTTGAGGTACTGGCCGGCCGGGCTGTCCGCCTTGATGGAGCCGGCGGGCGAGATGTGGTCGGTGGTGACCGAGTCGCCGAGCTTGGCGAGCACGCGCGCGCCGGTGATGTCGGTGACCGGGGTGGTCTCCAGCGTCATCCCGTCGAAGTACGGGGGCTTGCGCACGTAGGTCGACTTCTCGTCCCACTCGAAGACCGAGCCGGTCGGGGTGGCCAGCGACTTCCAGCGCTCGTCGCCCTCGAAGACCGACGCGTACTGGGTGACGAACATGCCCTCGTTGATGGAGGAGTCGATCGTCTGCTGCACCTCGGCGGCGTCCGGCCAGATGTCCTTCAGGAAGATGTCGTTGCCGTCGGAGTCGGTGCCCAGCGGGTCGACCTCGAAGTCGAAGTTCATCGACCCGGCGAGCGCGTACGCGATGACCAGCGGCGGGCTCGCCAGGTAGTTCATCTTCACGTCGGGGTTGATGCGGCCCTCGAAGTTGCGGTTGCCCGAGAGGACGGCCGTGACGGCGAGGTCGCTGTCGTTGACCGCGGCGGAGATCTCGTCCAGCAGCGGGCCCGAGTTGCCGATGCAGGTGGTGCAGCCGTAGCCGACCGTGTAGAAGCCGAGGGCCTCCAGGTCCTTGGTCAGGCCGGCCTTCTCGTAGTAGTCGGTGACGACCTTGGAGCCCGGCGCCAGCGTGGTCTTGACCCACGGCTTGGCCTTGAGACCCTTCGCGGCCGCGTTGCGGGCCAGGAGGCCGGCGGCGAGCATGACCGACGGGTTCGACGTGTTCGTGCACGAGGTGATCGCCGCGATGGCGACCGCACCGTGGTCGATCACGAAGTCCGTGCCGTCCGCCAGCTTCACCGGGGTGGGGCTGGAGGCCGTCTTCGGCGCGTGGCTGTGGTGCGTGTGCACGTGGTGGCTGTGGCCGTCCTCCGGCTGCAGCTCGCCTGGGTCGGAGGCCGGGAAGGACTCCGAGATGGTCAGGTCGACCAGATCGTGCGAGATGTCCGCATAGTCGACCAGGTCCTTCTCGAACTGGGTCTTCGCCGCGCTGAGCTCGATGCGGTCCTGCGGGCGCTTCGGGCCGGCGATCGACGGGACGACCGTCGAGAGGTCGAGCTCCAGGTACTCGGAGAACACCGGCTCGTTGGCCGGGTCGTGCCACAGGCTCTGCGCCTTCGAGTACTCCTCGACCAGGGCGACCTGCTCCTCGCTGCGGCCGGTGAGGCGCAGGTAGTCGAGGGTCACGTCGTCGATCGGGAACATGGCCGCCGTGGAGCCGAACTCCGGGCTCATGTTGCCGATGGTGGCGCGGTTGGCGAGCGGGACCTCCGCGACGCCGGCGCCGTAGAACTCCACGAACTTGCCGACAACGCCGTGCTTGCGCAGCATCTGCGTGATCGTGAGCACGACGTCGGTCGCGGTGACGCCGGTCGGAATGGCGCCGGTGAGCTTGAAGCCGACGACCTTGGGGATGAGCATGGAGACGGGCTGGCCGAGCATGGCCGCCTCCGCCTCGATGCCGCCGACGCCCCAGCCGAGCACGCCGAGGCCGTTGACCATAGTGGTGTGCGAGTCGGTGCCCACGCAGGTGTCGGGGTACGCCTGGAGCTCGCCGCCGACCTCGCGGGTCATCGTGACGCGGGCCAGGTACTCGATGTTCACCTGGTGGACGATGCCGGTTCCCGGCGGGACGACCTTGAAGTCGTCGAACGCGGTCTGGCCCCAGCGCAGGAACTGGTAGCGCTCGCCGTTGCGCTCGTACTCGATGTCGGTGTTGCGCTCCAGCGCGTTCTCGGTGCCGAAGAGGTCGGCGATGACGGAGTGGTCGATGACCATCTCGGCCGGCGCGAGCGGGTTGATCTTGTCCGGGTCGCCGCCGAGCGAGGACACGGCCTCGCGCATGGTGGCCAGGTCGACGATGCAGGGCACGCCGGTGAAGTCCTGCATGATGACGCGGGCCGGGGTGAACTGGATCTCGGTGTCCGGCTCGGCCTGCGGGTCCCAGCCGCCGAGGGCGTTGATGTGGTCGGCGGTGATGTTCGCGCCGTCCTCGGTGCGCAGGAGGTTCTCGAGCAGCACCTTGAGGCTGAACGGGAGCTTCTTGTAGCCGTCGACCGTGTCGATCTTGAAGATCGTGTAGTCCTTCGACCCCACCGTCAGAGTGCTCTTCGCACCGAAACTGTTTACAGCTGACACTGTGCCTTCTCCTTCGTCGGCGAGCGATGTCCCGCGAGCCTCATCCATCTTGGTCGTGCGTCGAAGCCTGTTTCCAGCAAGGTAAGCCTAAGCGGTCGGCTCAGGAAAGTATCTTGACGTCAAGATAAAATCTAGCACGTTCACTCCCGGTCGAACACCAGGCCGCGCCGCCTGGCGAACCGGTAGAACAGCTCGATGCCGGCCGCCCCCACGGCGCCCACCGCGATCCCCCAGAGCAGCGCCGTGTCGAGCGAGAGGTGCATCTCGAAGAAGTTCGCGGTCGCCGGGATGACGCACACCAGCACGAACGCCGCCGCCACCCCGCCGAGCAGGAACCACCGCCACGTCGTGAGCGGCCTGGTGAGCACGCAAAGGATCCAGAGCGACACGCAGAACAGCGCGAGCGTGGTCACGCTGCGCGCCTCGTGCAGCGGGATGGAGCTGTGCAGAGGCGCGTACGCCACCACCGCGGTCAGGCCCGCGATGACACCGGTCGGGATGGAGTACCGGAGGATGCGCGACAGCACGCCCGGCGTGTAGATGCGCTTATTGGGCGCCAGCGCGAGGAAGAAGGAGGGGATGCCGATCGCGAGCGTCGAGACCAGCGTGAGCTGCCGCGGCAGGAACGGGAACGGCCAGAGCACCACCGCGCTGAACAGCGCGAGCAGGATGCCGTAGACCGTCTTCGCCAGGAAGATGTTGGAGACCCGCTCCACGTTGGCGATGACCCGGCGGCCGGAGGCGAGCACGTCCGGCAGCCGGTCGAAGCGGTTGTCGAGCAGCACCAAACGGGAGACGGCCTTGGTCGCCGCCGTCGCCGTCCCCATCGCGATCCCGAGGTTCGCGTCCTTGATCGCCATGGCGTCGTTGACGCCGTCGCCGGTCATCGCCACCGTGCGGCCCTGGCGCTGCAGCAGGCCGACCGCCGTGCGCTTCTGCTCCGGGCTGACCCGGCCGAAGATGCTGGAGCGCTCCAGCGCCGCCTCCAGGTCGTCGTCGGTCGCCAGGGTGGAGGCGTCCACGGCCTCACCCTCCATGTTCAGCGCCCGGGCGATAGCCTCCACCGTGACCGGGTTGTCGCCCGACATCACGACGACGCGGACCGCCTGCTCGCCGAAGTAGCCGAGCGTCTCCGGCGCCTCCGGCCGCAGCGTCTCGCCCAGCACGACCAGCAGTGCCGGCTGCACCCGCACGCCGTCGAGCGGGACGTGCGTGCCGTGCGGGAGCGGGTCGATCGCCTGAGCCAGCGCCAGCGTCCTGCGCCCGGTCGACGCGATCGACGTCGCCCGCCGCAGCGACTCCTCGTGCCCGGCCAGCACGCGCTCGGGAGCGCCGAGCACCCACGCCGTCTCCTCGTCCGCCACGCGCATGACGAGCCCGCTGTACTTGGTGGACGAGCTGAACGGGATGCGCCGCTCGACGCGGAACCGGTCGCTCCGGAAGCCCGTCGACAGGATGCCGGAGGTCGCGTTCCCCGTCTCGTCGGCGCCGAACGCCGCGAGCGCGATCTCCGCCAGCTCGGTCGGGACCTCCCCGATCGGCTCCGTGCCCTCCAGCACCAGCTCGCCGCTGGTGAGCGTCCCGGTCTTGTCGAGGCAGAGCACGTCGACGCGCGCGAGCACCTCCACGGCCGCGAGCTCCTGCACGAGCACCTTGCGCGCGGCGAGCTGGATGGCGGCGACGCCGAACGCGAGGCTGGTCAGCAGCACCAGGCCCTCGGGGATCATCCCGACCACCGCCGCGACCGCGTCCAGCAGCGCGCGCCGCCAGCGCGAGTCGGTGAACAGCGCGTTGAACCCGCCGTACGCGAGCACCCGCCCGATGATCGTCACCAGGATGATCGGGCCGAGGATCCACGACAGGTAGACGAGGATGCGGTTGGTCGCGTCGCGCAGCTCGGAGTGGACGAGCGAGTGCCGGCGGATCTCGCTGGTCAGCTTGCTCGCATAGGAGTCGGCGCCCACCGCCGTGACGATCGCGTAGCCAGTGCCGGTGGCGACGTGCGAGCCGGAGAGCAGTTGGGCGCCCTCGTCCTTGAAGACCGGGTCGGACTCCCCCGTCAGCAGCGACTCGTCCAGCGAGAGCCCGGTGCTCTCGGCCACCACCGCGTCGGCCGGGATCTGGTCCCCCGGACGCAGCACCAGGAGGTCGTCGAGGACCACGTCCTCCAGGGCGATCGCGACCACCGCGCCGTCGCGGCGGACCCGGCTCTCCGGCGCCGCCAGCAGCGCGGCGCGGTCGAGCACGCGCTTGGCCCGCACCTCCTGCACGATGCCGATCAGGGCGTTGACGACGACGACTCCGTAGAAGAAGCCGTCGCGGAGGTCGCCGAGCAGCAGCACGGCGATGAAGCAGCCGGTGAGGATGCCGTTGAACAGCGTGAAGATGTTCTCGCGCAGGATGTCGGAGATCGAGCGCGACCCCGGCTGGCGCTGGAGGTTCACCCGGCCGTCCGCCCGGCGCTCCTGCACCTGCGCGGCGCTCAGGCCTTCCCTGGTCTGCGCGTCGAGCATCCTTCCCCCTCCTGGACGGTCCTGCGCCTAACCGGCGCTGTCGCCTTGCGGCTTCTGCGACTGCGGCTTCTGCGACTGCGGGAACTGCCCCTTCACCACGAACCAGGTGATCAGCAGCAGCGGAGCATAGAGGGGCACGCCCATCAGCAGCTTGGTGAGGGCGAGCGCGCTGGTCGCCGCGTCGGTGTGCGCCAGGTAGAGCGGCACCTGCACGAGCAGCCGCGCGGCGAAGAGCAGGAACCAGAGGAAGGTCAGGGCCTGCATCACGCGGAACTTCGACTTCACCGAGCGCCAGGCGAGCCCGTCGCCCATCAGGTAGCCGGCCGCGAGGCCGATCAGCGGCCAGCGCACCAGGATCGAGATCAGGAGGGCGGCGGCGTAGGCGGCGTTCGTCCAGATCCCGAGGATGAAGTTGTCCTCGCCGCGCCCGGTGATGAGCGCGAAGATCGCCGAGAGCCCGACACCGATCAGGCCGGCGAGGGCCTGTGTTACGGGCGTCTTGCCGACGATGCGCACCACGGTGAACACGACGGCGACCGCGACCGAGATGCCGATCGACAGCGGGACGTTCTGCGTGAACGTGAAGACGATCAGGAAGACCAGGCCCGGGAGGATGGTCTCCAGCAGCCCGCGCACGCCGCCGAGGGCCGCCATCAGAGCGGTGCCCGTCGGCGTCTCGCCGTCGACGAGCTGACCCATGCCCGAACTGCGCGCGGCCTTCGCCAGGGACTCGCCGAGCGTGGAGGCGACCGGGTCGCGCTCCTCGTCGCCGGACTCCGCCCGCTCGGGCTCGTGGTGCTGGTCGGTCACGTCACGGCCACCGCTCACAGCGAGCTGTATCCGCCGTCGCCGGCGGCCGGGGCCGACGGCATGCGCAGCGGGATGAGGTCCCGCGGCGGCATCGGGGTGTTGCCGCGCACCACGACGATGCTGCGGAAGAGGTCCTCCACCAGAGCGGCGGCCTCCGGCTTCACGGCCGCGTCGCCCGCGATCACGCCGCGCAGGAACCAGCGCGGGCCGTCGACGCCGACGAAGCGCGCGACGCGGGTCTCGCCAGGGGCGCCCTGCGGCGGGGCGACGGGGATCTCGGCCACCAGCTCCGGGCCGAACACGCCGTCGCGCTCGCTCACGCGGCCGCCCTGGCGCTGCACCTGCTCGGCGATCTGGCCGCGGATCTCGTTCCACAAGCCGGTGGAGCGGGGAGCCGCGAACGGCTGCACCTGCAGCGTCGAGTTGGCGTAGTCGAGGCCGACGGCGACGACGCGCTGCGACTCCTCCTCGACCTCCAGCCGGAGGTGGAGGCCCTCGCGGGGCAGGATCTTGACGCCGCCGAGGTCGACGTAGGGACGGACCGGGTTCGCCTCGCTGTCGTCGAGGGGACCTTCCGTCTCCCGATCCTCCGGTGCGGACTTGTCCACGTCCTGTGGCTCGGCCTCGCCGGGGGTGTCGATGCTGTCGGTCAAGCGTGTTCTCCTGCCTGCGTGACGGTGTAGCCGGACGAGCCGAAGCCCGCGGTGCCGCGGTGGCTGTCCGGGAGGGCGTCGACGGGGATGAACCGGGCCTGCGCGACCGGCATGACGATCAGCTGCGCGATCCTATCGCCGACGGCGATATCGTACGGCATCGACCTGTCCGTGTTCAGGACGGTCACCTTGATCTCGCCGCGATAGCCGGCGTCCACCGTGCCCGGCGCGTTGACGATGGTGATGCCGTGGCGCATGGCCAGGCCGCTGCGCGGCACGACGAAGCCGAGGTAGCCCTCCGGCAGCGCGATCGAGACCCCGGTCGGGACGGTGTGACGCTCCCCCGGGCCGAGCGTCACCGGCTCGGCCGCGCACAGGTCGGCGCCGGCGTCGCCGGGGTGGGCGTACACGGGAACACGGTCGGCGACGATCGGGACGTCCACGGTTTCTGTCACGTGTCGAGGGTAGTGCACGAAGGATGATCGAATAGTCGTATGGACCTCTACCGAGAACGGCTCTGGGCGACCCCCTGGCTCTTCGTCTCCACCATCCTCGTCGTGCCCGCCGTGATGCTCGTCTTCGCCCCGATCAACTTCGCCGTCGGCGTCGTGCTGGCGATCGTCTTCTACGCCGCGATCGTGATCGCGCTGCTCGCCACCGCACCCGTGATCCGGGTGACCGCGGCCGAGCTGACGGCCGGGAACGCGAAGATCCCGCTGGAGTTCATCGGGGAGCCGCGGGCGTTCACCGGCGAGGAGGCCACGATGGAGCGCGGGCAGCGGCTGGACGCGCGTGCCTGGCTGCTCATCCGCGGCTGGATCAAGCCGGTCGTGAAGGTGCCCGTGCTGGATGTGGACGACCCGGCGCCGTACTGGCTGATCTCAACAAGAAACCCGGACCAGCTGGTCCGGGTTCTCGATGAGGCCCGACGTCCTCTCTAACCCCTCTCGGGGCAGGTCGGCGTCGTAGCGGTGCGGTGCGCTGCTTACGCGGCGCACTCCATGCAGATCGGTCCGAGCTTCGTCTCGTGGTCGATCTGCGAGCGGTGCTTCACCAGGAAGCAGCTCACACAGGTGAACTCATCCGCCTGGGGAGGCAGCACCACGACGTCGAGGTCGAGGTCCGACAGGTCGGCACCGGGGAGCTCGTAGCCGCCCGGGTTGTCGGCGTCTTCGACGTCGACGACACCAGACATCTTGTCCGGAACTCGCTCCTTGAGGGCCTCGATCGACTCGGAGTCGTCCTCGGTCTTCCGCGGTGCGTCGTAATCCGTTGCCATGCCCATCCACTTCTCGTCGTAACGGCCGATTCTCGCAATCGGCGGCCATAGTTTGCATCAATCGCCTGCGAATAGCAAAACCACGCAGGAGCCTCTCAGCGTTTGCTCGGTGTTCAACTTCCGGCACGCCCGCGGTATTCCCCGCAAGTCCCCCGTTCCCGTGGCATTCTGGGCCGGAACGAACGCGAGCTCGGAAGGCATCACAATGCAGGATTTGAAGGTCATCGGGGTCGAGAACGGTGCCATCGTCGCCGTCGGCGACGACGGTGAACGCTTCCGCATCGCCGTCGACGACACGCTGCAGTCGAAGATCCGGCAGGTGCGGCAACAGGCGTCCGCCGAGGTCCCCAAACTGTCACCGCGCGAGATCCAGGCGCACATCCGCTCCGGGATGTCCGCCGACGACGTCGCCGCCGTCACGGGGGCGCCCCTGGACTACGTCCAGCGCTTCGAGGGCCCGATCGTGGCCGAGCGCGAGCACGTCGTCGCGAGCGCCCTCAGCGTGCCGGTGCGCACCGCCGCCGAGGTCGACCCGCTGGGCGAGCCCGACACGTTCGGCTCCGTCATCCGCGACCGCCTCGCCTCCCTCGGCGTGGCCGGCGAGCGCTGGGCGAGCTGGAAGGACGCCGAGACCGGCTGGATCGTGAAGCTCGAGTTCACCGCGGACGAGATCGACCACGACGCCCGCTGGAGCTACGACCTCCGCAAGCACGCGCTCGCCCCGCTCAACTCGGAGGCGACCACGCTCTCCCAGGCCGGCGAGCTGCGCGGCGGCGCCCTCATCCCGCGCCTGCGCGCCGTCCTCCCCAACGAGGGCGAGCCGGACAGCTCCCGCTTCGACAGCGGCGCCTTCACATTCCCCGCCCCGGGCGTCGACCTGCTCGGGCCGGAGGTCACCCAGCCGCTCGAACCGCTGGAGCCGCACGCTCCCGGCCGCGCCAGCAACTCCATCGCGATCTCGGCGATCAAGCGCGCGGACGAGACGCCGCGCGACCTGCACCAGACCGCCGACCTCCTGGAGGCGCTCCGCCGCCGCCGCGGGGAGCGCGAGGCGGCAAACTACGACGAGCCGGCCCCGCAGGCCGACCGTGGCGACCGGAGCGGCCGTCACGAGCAGGTGGAGCAGCCGACGCTCCTCGACCCGATCACGCCGTTCCGGGTCGTCGAGGAGTCGATCACCGTGATCGAGGAGTTCGGCCCGCCGCCCGCGGCGCCGGCCTCCCCGACGCCTCCCCCGCCCGCGCCGCTCTCCACCACGCAGGAGCAGACGCCGGTCGCGTCGGGCCGTCGCAAGGGACGCGCCGCGATGCCGAGCTGGGACGAGATCGTCTTCGGCGCGCGCACGGACGACGACCTGGCCTGAGAACGTCTACGCCGCGGCGCCGAACCGCAGCAGCGGCACCCGCGTCTCCTCGGCCGTGAGCGAGCCGTGCTGGCCGATCATGCTGCGCCCGGTGCGCTGCGGGTCGCGGGAGTCGTAGTAGGCGATGCGCTTCCGGGCGGCCACGAGCACGTCGCCGATCCGCGGAGCGACCTCCGGCGCGACGGACGGGCCGAACCACCCCGCCTCGATCGCCTCGGCGCGGGTCGCGACCCACGAGCGGCCGCCCTCCACCTCGCGCCAGCGCGCCGCCACGTCGTCGGCGCGCGCGCCGTCCTCTGTATAGAGGTGCAGCAGCCGCGGCTCGCCCGCGACCTCCGCGACGCCATCCAGCAGCTCGGGAGCGGTGTCGTAGAGCACGTGCCCGCTCTCGGGGATGTCGATGATGCCGTGATCGGCGGTGACCAGCACGCCCTGGCCGGGGCCGAGGGAGGCCGCGAGCCCGGCGACCTGGGCGTCCAGGGTCTCCAGCTCGGCCGTCCAGCGCGGCGACTCCCAGCCGCGCGCGTGGGCGACCTGGTCCAGCTCGGCGACATAGAGATAGGTGAGCGCGGGCCCGGGCGTGCGGAGCACCTGGCGCGCGGCGTCGAAGCGGTCGGCCATCGTGCGGCCGCCGATGAACTCCGCCCCGCGCAGGACGGCGTGGGTGAAGCCGGACTCCGCGTACGCGGGGACGCCGAGCGCGTAGGAGGCGACGCCGTCGGCCGCGGCCCGCTCGAAGACCGTCGCGGCGCGCTGCCAGGTGGCCGGGTCCATCCGGTCGTCCCAGCCGTTGAGCTGGTTGGTCAGCCGGCCCGCGTCGTCGCGGACGCGGTAGCCGACCAGGCCGTGCTCCCCCGGCGTCGTCCCGGTCGTCAGGGTCGCCAGCGCCGCGGCCGTCGTGGTCGGGAAGCCGGCGTCAATCGTCGTGGTCTTGCCGAGCCGGGAGGCCAGGGTCCTGGCGTGCCCCTCGCGCGCCCGCAGCGCCGCGGCGCCGAGCCCGTCGACCACGACGACGACCACGTGCTGGAGCGGAGGCAGCCCGAGGTCGTTGCCCTCTCCGCGCAGCGCCCCGAGGGAACTCGGCATTACCGTGGCGAGGCTCGCTCGGGTGGTGAACGCGGCCGGTAGCATGGGGGGCATCCGGCCCAGTCTGTCACAGCTGGACGGACGGGAGCCGTCGAACCGGCGCGCCTCCTGCCGCCCCACACACCGAATGCACGAATGACACCAGCAGACGATCAGGCCCCGGCAACCGAACGCATCGAAGACGTCGACGTCACGACCGAGATGCAGGGCTCGTTCCTGGAGTACGCGTACTCCGTCATCTACTCGCGGGCGCTCCCCGACGCGCGCGACGGCCTGAAGCCCGTGCAGCGGCGCATCCTCTACATGATGACCGAGATGGGCCTGCGCCCCGACCGCGGTCACGTCAAGTCGGCACGCGTCACCGGCGAGGTGATGGGAAAACTGCACCCGCACGGCGACAGCGCCATCTACGACGCGCTCGTGCGGATGGCCCAGGACTTCACCCTGCGCGTCCCCCTGGTCGACGGCCACGGCAACTTCGGCTCGCTGGACGACGGCCCGGCCGCGGCCCGCTACACCGAGGCGCGCCTCGCCGCCGCCGCGCTCGCCCTCACCGAGGACCTGGACGAGGACGTCGTCGACTTCGTCCCCAACTACGACAACCAGCTCCTGCAGCCCGACGTGTTGCCCGCCGCGTTCCCGAACCTCCTCGTCAACGGCGCCAGCGGCATCGCGGTCGGCATGGCCACCAACATGGCCCCGCACAACCTCGTGGAGGTCGTCGGCGCCGCCCGCCACCTCCTGGCCAACCCGGAGGCCACCCTCGACGAGCTGATGGACTACGTCCCCGGCCCCGACCTCCCGAGCGGCGGCACCATCGCCGGCCTCTCCGGCGTGCGCGACGCGTACGCGACCGGCCGCGGCAGCTTCAAGATGCGCGCCAAGGTCGGCGTCGAGTCGATCACCGCGCGCAAGAGCGGCCTCGTCGTCACCGAGCTGCCCTACGGGGTCGGCCCGGAGCGCGTGATCGAGAAGATCAAGGACGGCGTCAACGCGAAGAAGCTGAACGGCATCTCCGACGTCACCGACCTCTCCGACCGCCAGCACGGCCTTCGGCTCGTCATCGGCATCAAGACCGGGTTCAGCCCGGAGGCGGTGCTGGAGCAGCTCTACCGGCACACGCCGCTGGAGGAGGGCTTCTCGATCAACAACGTCGCCCTCGTCGCGGGCGGCCCGCAGACCCTCGGACTGCGCGAGCTGCTGCGGGTCTACATCGACCACCGGATCAGCGTCGTCACCCGCCGCTCCCAGTTCCGGCTGGCCCGCCGCAAGGAACGCCTGCACCTGGTCGAGGGCCTCCTCATCGCGATCCTCGACATCGACGAGGTCATCCAGGTCATCCGCACCTCCGACGACACCGACCAGG
This sequence comes from Microbacterium sp. X-17, assembly GCF_039615055.1. Lineage (NCBI taxonomy): Bacteria > Bacillati > Actinomycetota > Actinomycetes > Micrococcales > Microbacteriaceae > Microbacterium > Microbacterium sp. X-17. The sequence continues at coordinate 1,326,181 of NZ_JBDHNI010000001.1, read as the reverse complement.
CGCGCACGCGGCTGCAGCAGGTGTTCGACCTCAGCACGCTGCAGGCCGACTACATCCTGGAGCTGCGGCTGCGCCGGCTGACCAAGTTCTCCCGCATCGAGCTGGAGACCGAGCGCGACCAGCTCCGGGCGGAGATCGCCGAGCTGGAGGAGATCCTCGGCAGCCGCGCGCGCATCGACGCCCTGGTGTCCGACGAGCTGGAGCAGGTCGCGCTGAAGTTCGGCACCCCGCGCCGCACGCTGCTCACCGAGGCCAAGCCGTCCATCGCGGGCGCGGGCTCGCGCAGCAAGGCGATGACGATCCAGCTGGAGGTCGCCGACACCCCGTGCCGCGTCTACCTGTCGACCACCGGCCGCATCCTGCGCGTCGACGCGGGCGCCGGGGAGGGCGAGGGCCTGGACCGCATCCAGCCGCCCGCGCGCCGCAGCAAGCACGACGCGATCCTGTCCCGGCTCGACACCACCAGCCGCAGCGAGATCGGCGCCGTCACCGACCGCGGCCGCCTCATCCGCTTCTCGCCGGTGGATCTCCCGGCCGCCCCGCTCAACTCGGTGCAGCTCGGCGCGGGCGTGAAGGTGGGCGACTACCTCGCGCTGGCCGACCGCAAGGAGCGCGTGCTCGCCCTCGTCTCGCTGGACGCCCCGCGCGCGATTGCGCTCGGCACCCGGCAGGGCGTGGTCAAGCGGGTCACCCCCGGCGACTGGGCGAACAAGCCCGAGTTCGAGGTCATCGCGCTGAAGGCCGGCGACGCCGTCGTCGGCGCTGTGCAATCTGAGGATGACGCCGAGCTGGTCTTCGTCTCCAGCGACTCCCAGCTGCTGCGCTTCTCCGCCGCGTCGGTGCGCCCGCAGGGCCGCGCGGCCGGCGGCATGGCCGGAATCAACCTGGCCGCCGACGCCCGCGTGGTGTTCTTCGGCGCGGTGGAGGCCGCGGAGCGCTCCGACGCGGTGGTCGTCACCATCGCCGTCAGCGACCAGACCCTCCCGGGCGCCGACCCCGGCAGCGGCAAGGTGAGCGACTTCGCCGAGTTCCCGGCGAAGGGCCGCGCCACCGGCGGCGTCCGCTCGCAGCGCTTCCTCAAGGGCGAGACCGAGCTGGCCCTCGCCTGGGTCGGCGCGGCCCCCGCCCTGGCCGTCGGCCCCGACGGCAGCGCCCGCGTCCTCCCCGAGGGCGGCGCCCGCCGCGACGGCTCCGGCACCCCCCTCGACATGGTCGTCGCCTCCCTCGGCCGCCGCCTCGCCTGACCCCGCCAACGGAGGAGCCCCACCCCGGCCCCCGCATCCCCTCCCGTACCAACACCAACACGGCAACGGAGGACGTCCCACCCAACCCGGCTCTGATCTCCTCCGTTGACTGCCGCGCGGCGGGGCCCCGCACCGAAACTCCTCCGTTGCCGACAGCCGCCAGCTGATGTCGGCAACGGAGGAGACTCGCCGCGAGCCACCGCGTGTCGGCAGCTACCGGAGGACTCCCGCCCCGTTCTGGCCCGGATGTCCTCCGTTACCGACGCACCGTCGGAGGGTGCGGCCAACGGAGGAGACCCAAGCCCAACCAGCCCAGGACTCCTCCGTTAGCCGACATCCGGCGGCGCTGCGCTCCGGATGTCCTCCGGTAGCGTCAGGCGTCGATGCGGGCCCTCGACAGGTCGTCGGCGCCCGCGATGATGAACTCCTTGCGTGGGGCCACGTCGTTCCCCATCAGCAGCTCGAACACGCGGTTGGCCGCCTCGGCGTCCGAGACGCGCACCCGTCGCAGCGTGCGGTGGGAGCGGTCCATCGTCGTCGTCGCGAGTTGGTCGGCGTCCATCTCGCCGAGGCCCTTGTAGCGCTGGATGGGCTCCTGGTACTTCCGCCCGCGCTTCTTCAGGTCCGCGAGCACGGCCTGCAACTCGGCCTCCGAGTACGTGTAGATCGTCTCGTTCGGCTTCGAACCGGGGTTGATCGCGACCACCCGGTGCAGCGGAGGCACGGCGGCGAACACCCTGCCCTCCTCGATCATCGGCCGCATGTAGCGGAAGAACAGCGTCAGCAGCAGCGTCCGGATGTGGGCGCCGTCGACGTCCGCGTCCGACATGATGATGACCTTGCCATAGCGCGCCGAGCCGAGCTCGAACGAGCGTCCGGAGCCCGCGCCGATCACCTGGATGATGGCCGCGCATTCCGCGTTGGAGAGCATGTCGGAGACCGACGCCTTCTGCACGTTGAGGATCTTCCCGCGGATCGGCAGCAGCGCCTGGTACTCGCTGTCGCGGGCGCGCCGCGCGGTGCCGAGAGCCGAGTCGCCCTCCACGATGAACAGCTCGCTGTTCGCCACGTCGCTCGACCGGCAGTCCACCAGCTTCGCCGGCAGGGAGGACGTCTCCAGCGCGTTCTTGCGCCGCTGCGTCTCCTTGTGCGCGCGGGCCGAGATGCGGGACTTCATCTCCGCGACGACCTTGTCGAGCACGAGCGCGGACTGCGTCTTGTCGTCGCGCTTGGTCGACGCGAAGCGCTCGGCGAGGGCCTTCTGGATGACGTTGGCCACGATCGTGCGCACCGCCGGCGTGCCGAGGACCTCCTTGGTCTGGCCCTCGAACTGCGGCTCGGGGAGGCGCACGGTCAGCACGGCCGTGAGCCCGGCCATCACGTCGTCCTTCTCCAGCTTGTCCGTGCCCGCCTTCAGCCGGCGCGCGTTCAGCTCCACCTGCTGGCGCAGGAACTTGAGCAGCCCCTGGTCGAAGCCGGTCTGGTGGCTGCCGCCCTTCGGCGTGGCGATGATGTTGACGAAGGAGCGCATCACCGTGTCGTAGCCGGTCCCCCAGCGCAGCGCGATGTCGACCTGGCACTCGCGCTTCAGCTCGGTCGGCACCATCGCGCCGCTCTCGGAGAGCACCGGTACCGTCTCGGTGAAGTGGCCTTCGCCGGTGAGCCGCCAGGTCTCGGTGATCGGGCTGTCCGGCGAGAGGAAGTCCACGAACTCCGAGATGCCGCCGTCGTAGCTGAAGGTGGTCCGCTCGCCCTCGGCCGAGCGCTGGTCGTCGATCGTGATCGCGAGGCCCGGGATGAGGAACGCCGTCTGCCGGGCGCGACCCACCAGGTCCTCGACCGAGAAGTCGGCGCCGGCGGTGAACACCTGGCGGTCCGCCCAGTACCGGATGCGCGTGCCGGTGACGCCCTTGGCCACCTTGCCGGCGACCCGCAGCTCGCTGCCGCTCACGAACGGGGAGAATTTCGCGTCGGGGCTCGGCGCCGCCTTGCCGTCGTCGAACACGCCCGGCTCGCCGCGGTGGAAGGACATCGCCCAGGTCTTGCCGTCGCGGTCGACCTCCACGTCGAGCCGCTCGGAGAGCGCGTTGACGACCGAGGCGCCGACGCCGTGCAGGCCGCCGGAGGCCGCGTACGAGCCGGTGCCGAACTTGCCGCCGGCGTGCAGCTTGGTGAACACGACCTCCACGCCGGTCAGCCCGGTCTTGGGCTCGACGTCGACCGGGATGCCGCGCGCCGTGTCGCGCACCTCCACGCTGTCGTCCGGGTGCAGGATGACCTCGATCGCGGAGCCGTGCCCGGCGAGCGCCTCGTCCACGGAGTTGTCGATGATCTCCCACAGGCAGTGCATGAGGCCGCGGGAGTCGGTGGAGCCGATGTACATGCCTGGGCGCTTGCGGACGGCCTCCAGGCCCTCCAGCACCGAGAGGTGCCTCGCCGAATAGTCCGAGCTCGCCACGAGCGCTCCTTGTGTTCCGTGCAGTCGTTCCGGGTGCGGCGCGCGAGTCCGCGCGCCGTGCATCCTCCAGGTTACGTGCTGCGCCGGGCGATCCCGGTCCCGACACCCACGGGCCCGAAGGCTACGCGTTGAGCGAAATAGCAGCCGATACGAGCCTCGTCTCAGGGATTACGTGGTTCTATAGACGTACCGAGTTCACCGGTTGCGACGGAAAGGAGCATCACATGTCTACTATCACCTCGGAGAACGGTGCGGTTGACGAGCTCGAGTCGGGGCCGCAACTGACGGCCGCGGATCGCTGCGACAGCTGTGGCGCTCAGGCGTACATCCGCGTCGTGGTCAACAACGGCGAACTCCTCTTCTGCGCCCACCACGGCAAGAAGCACCAGGAGAAGCTCTCGCAGATCGCGCACAGCTGGCACGACGAGACGGCTCGTCTCTTCGAAGAGCAGCGCGCCTAGGGTCTCCGCGACTCACGCGAACGGCTGATCGAGCGATGGCAGGAGCCACCGGCGTGCGCAGGCGCGCATTCGTCGACCTCGATGTCATCCGCTCGAACGCCACCACGGCGGCCACCGCGTCGCTCCCCGACTGCACCGCCGATCTCCGCGCGGACGCGTACGGGCACGGGCTCATCCCCGTCGCCCGGGCGCTGACCGACGCGGAGGTCGGCGGTCTTCTCGTCTCCCGGGTTGAGGACGCCGCGGCCATCGCGGACGCGGGCATCCCGCTGCCGGTGACCGTCGGCTTCCCGGCCGGCCGGCACGCCAGCGGCCCGGCCCACCTGCTCGGGCCCGAGGTGCTCGGGCTCACCGACGCTCCCGGGGTCGCCCCGGCCTTGCGCCTCACCGGCGAGATCATCGCGGTGAAGCGCGTCGGCGCCGACCGCGGCGTCTCGTACGGCTACACGTACCGCACCGACCGCCCCAGCACGCTCGTGCTGGTCGCGCTCGGCTACGCCGACGGCATCCTGCGCGTCGCCTCCAACAAGGCGCCCGTGCTGGTCGGCGAGACGACCGGCCGGATCACCGGCCGCATCGCGATGGACCAGTTCGTCGTCGACATCGGCGACGCCGAGGCACAGCCGGGCGACGAGGTGGTCCTGTTCGGCGACCCGTCGCGCGGCGAGCCGTCGTCGCTCGACTGGGAGGCCGCGCTCGGCGTGGCCGCTCCGGTCATCACCAGCAGACTGGGCCGCCGCATCGAGCGGATGTACGGCCACTGGACCAGGCCGGCACAGTCGACGGGGAAGGCGGCGCAGTGACCATCGTGGACGCGATCGCGGAGCCGCTCCCCCGCGCGATCATCGACCTGGCCGCGCTGCGCCGGAACGTCGCGCACCTCACCGCGCTGATCGCCCCCGCCGAGACCATGCTCGCGGTCAAGGCCGACGCCTACGGCCACGGACTGCTGCCGATCGCGGAGGCCGGGCTGGAGGCGGGCGCGACGTCCCTCGCCGTGCTGGAGGTCCCCGCGGGACTCGTGCTGCGCGGCGCGGGGATCACCGTGCCGCTGCTGGCTTGGCTGCACGGCGACGACACCGACTGGCGCGCCGCGATCGAGGCCGACATCGAGCTCGGCATCTCGGCCGTCTGGCAGCTCGACGCCATCGCCGCTGCGGGCGCGGACCGGCCGGCCGTCGTACACCTCAAGGTCGACACCGGCCTCAGCCGCAACGGCGCCACCCGCGAGCAGTGGCCGCACCTGATCGACGCCGCCCTGGAGCTTCAGCGGCAGGGCGTCGTCCGCATCCGCGCGGCCTGGTCGCACCTGGCCGACGCCTCCATCGCCGACGACGAGGCCTCCCTGGCGGAGTTCCGCAGCGCGGTCGCCGAGGCCGAGGAGCGCGGCGCGCGGTTCGAGATCCTGCACCTCGCAGCGAGCTCGGCGGGCATCCGGATGCCGGAGGCCCGCTTCGATCTGGTCCGCTTCGGCATCGCCGCCTACGGCTTCTCCCCGTTCGACGACACCACCGGCGCCGAGCTCGGCTTGGAGCCCGTGATGCGCCTGGAGGCGCCCGTCGTGGAGGTGCACGTCGGCGGCACCACGCACGTCCGGCTCGGGATCGGGTTCGGCGACGGCGTGCCCGTGCTGGGCATCGCCAAGACGTCCGTCCTCCTCGCCGGGCAGCGGTGCCGGGTGATCGCGGTGGACGTCGACACCATGCTCGTGGACGCCGGCTCCGCGCGCGTCGCGGTCGGCGACACCGCCGTCCTCTTCGGATCGGGCCGGGACGGCACGGTCACCGCGGAGAAATACGCGGACTGGGCGGAGACCATCGCGGACGAGATGGTCACCGGCGTCGCGGTGCGCGTCCCCCGCGTCTACGAGAACTAGAGCGCGACGCCGAGACGCGACGCGATCGCCCGCCGCGCGTTCGTGGCGTACCGGTCCACGCGCTCGGTCTGCGCCACCGGCGGCAGCTCCCCGCGCAGCGCGGTCTGCAGCATCCGGTCGGCCAGCACCGGGTTCATCGGGAGGACCGGTCCGTGCAGGTGCGTGCCGATCGCGTTCCCGACCACGACGCCCTCCGTCTTGTCGCCGTTCCCGAAGCCGCTCACCACTTCGCCGAGGGGCACGGCGCCCGCCGCGTCCGCGCTGAACGTCGTCGTGGCCGAGTGGTTCTCGAAGCCCGCGAGGGTGACGCCGTCGGGCATCCGCACGACGACCTCCGCGACGTGACGCCGCGAACCGAGCACGGCGCGGGTCGGGAACACCGCGGCGCCGGCGAGCGTCTCGCCGTCCGGGGTCACTATCTCCTCGCCGAGGAGCTGCCAGCCGCCCGCGATCGCGAGGATCGGCACTCCGGCGTCGCGCCACTGCCGCAGCCGAGGCGCGATCCGGGCCACATCGCCGGCCACGGCGCGCTGGGACGACAGCGGGCCGGACCCGATGTGCACGATGTCGGCGCTGGGCGGCAGTTCTGCGCCGGGAGCGTGCGCCACGATGTCGACGTCCACGCCGCGCCAGCGCGCGCGCTCGGCCAGGGCGAGCACGTTGCCGGCGTCGCCGTTGATCCCGAGCTCGCGCGGATAGAGGTGCAGGATGCGGAGGACGGTCACTTCTCGCCGCCTTCCAGGTCGAGGAAGCCGAGCTGCTTGCGGATCGCCATCATCTGCTCGTAATTGACGATCATCGTCTTGGTGCCGCGCGACGGCTTCGGCAGCGCGAGGAACGCCTGCAGCGCGGGCCGCAGCTCCGGCATCACCTGGTCGACCTCGATGCCGGCGTAGGCGAATCGCGTCGCGAACTGCCAGGCCTTGGTGCCCGAGACGATGTCCACGTGCTCCAGCTTGGAGAGGTCGATGTCGTAGACCCAGGACGGGTCGGGCGTGCCCTCGTCCACCGCGACGAAGACCTGCTCCGGGCTGTGGCTGAGGTAGTCGAGGTTGAGCTGGAGGCTCGGCGGGTTCTTCATCATGATGATCTCGATGTCCTCGTCGCCGACCTTCAGGGTCTCGCCGCGGCCGTAGACCGTGCGCAGCGAGCTCATCGCCGCGACGACGGCCTCCGACTTGAAGCGGTCGCCCAGCACCCGCCGGGCCATCGCGGTCGCGCCGGCGGCGTCCACCGCGTAGTGGAGGCCGCGCGCGGGCAGGCCGATCCGGATGGACTCGCCGCCCATCGTGAGCTGCGCGCTCTGCGTCTCCAGCTTGCTGACGAACACGGCGGGCACCGGGAGGGCGCCGGCCGCGACGCCGGAGAGGTCCGCCACGTTGGCGAGGCCGTTGGGCGAGGACTCGATGATGGCCGGGGCCACCGCGAAGGTCGTCACGTCGCGGCCCGCGGCGGCGAGCTCGGCGCCGACGCGCGCGAGGCTGTCGTCGTCAGCGTTCACCACGACGAACTCGGCCGACCGCTCCGCGATCGTGCGGAGCATCCCGATCACACGGGTGGGCTCGAAGAAGCGGTTGAGCTGGTCGATCTGCACGTTGAGGAGCAGCGAGCCGCGCGGCTTCAGCACCGTCGCGAGGTCCACGCCGTACGCCTCGTCCACCTCGATCACGCCGACATCCCCACGGACGTAGCCGTCGAGCGGCACGTCCGCCAGCAGCGCGGAGGCGATCCCCTGCGGCAGGTTGCCGCCGGACGGGTTCGTGAAGACGTTCAGCCCGTGCTCACGCAGGATCGCGGTGAGCATGTTCGTGGTCGTCGACTTGCCGTTCGAGCCGGAGACGAAGACGACGCCGAGCGGGAGGCGGCTGACAGCACGTTCGAGGAACTTCGGCGCGATCGCGAGCGCGACCCGCCCCGGCACCGCGGAGCCGCCTCCCCGCAGGCGCAGCAGCCAGCGGGCGAGGCGGCCGGCGATGACCGCCAGTCGATAGCGCACCGTTTACTCGAGGTAGTCGCGCAGCGACTGCGAGCGGGACGGGTGGCGCAGCTTCGCCATCGTCTTCGACTCGATCTGCCGGATGCGCTCCCGCGTCACGCCGAAGGTGTCGCCGATCTGGTCGAGCGTCTTCGGCATGCCGTCGCCCAGCCCGAAGCGCATGCGGATGACGCCCGCCTCGCGCTCGGACAGGGAGTCGAGGAGGCTCTCCAGCTGCTTCTGCAGCATGGTGAAGCCGACCGCGTCGGCCGGCACGACCGCCTCGGTGTCCTCGATCAGGTCGCCGAACTCACTGTCGCCGTCCTCACCCAGCGGGGTGTGGAGCGAGATGGGCTCGCGACCGTACTTCTGCACCTCGATGACCTTCTCGGGGGTCATGTCGAGCTCCTTGGAGAGCTCTTCCGGGGTGGGCTCGCGGCCGAGGTCCTGCAGCATCTGCCGCTGGACGCGGGCCAGCTTGTTGATGACCTCCACCATGTGCACCGGGATGCGGATGGTGCGGGCCTGGTCGGCCATCGCGCGGGTGATCGCCTGACGGATCCACCAGGTGGCGTAGGTCGAGAACTTGAAGCCCTTGGTGTAGTCGAACTTCTCGACGGCACGGATCAGACCCAGGTTGCCCTCCTGGATGAGGTCCAGGAACTGCATGCCACGGCCGGTGTAGCGCTTGGCGAGGCTGACCACGAGGCGCAGGTTGGCGCCGAGCAGGTGGCTCTTGGCGCGCTGGCCGTCGCGGGCGACCCAGCGCAGCTCGCGCTCGAGCTCCTTGGGCATGTTCGGGGTGTTCGCGAGCTTGTCCTCCGCGAACAGGCCGGCCTCGATGCGCATCGCGAGCTCGACCTCCTCCGCGGCGTTCAGCAGCGGGACCTTGCCGATCTGCTTGAGGTAGTCCTTGACCGGGTCGGCGGTCGCGCCGGTGATCGTCGTGGAGTACACGGGGACGTCGTCGTCCTCGTCCACGGCGCGCAGCACGAGCGCGTCGGTCGGCAGCGGGGCGTCGGCCGCGGCCTGCACGGCCGCGCTCTCGCCCTTGGGGCCGGACCCCTCGGCGTCGTCCGCCTCCGCGTCGTCGCCCTCGGACTCCTCGGTCTCGTCGGCGTCGGCGGCGTCGTCGGCGGTCTCTGCCGTGTCGTCCTCGTCGATCTCGACCTCGGCGTCCTCGTCGAGCTCCTCGTCGTCGTCGCCCTTGGCCTTGGTGGCGGCCTTCTTGGGCGCGGCCTTCTTCGCCGGCGCCTTGGCCGTCGTCTTCTTCGCTGCCGGCTTGGCGGCCGCAGCGGTCTCCTCGGTCTCCTCGACCGCCTCGGCCTCGCGGGCCTTGGTTGCTGCACGGGTTGCCATCTGCCTACCTTTCATACAAGCGAAGGGCTTTCATGCCGGGGCGGAGGGTCGTGGTGAGCCGACCGTGCGCCCGGACTGAGGTCGCGTGCGGACATTACTAAGACCCATGTCAAGTCTTGGGCTGTCGCGCCGGGCACCATCGAGCGCTCCGACCCCAGGACATGAACGGGTCCAGATATCAATTATTGCACGTTCTCGCCAGGCCCCCGACCATCTCGCCTCCGCCAAACGTCAACAAGTGCAACCCACAGCGGGCCCACTTCTATTCCCTCCTCCTCCGCGAGGCGGCGGCGGGTGCGCCGGCGGGCGCGGACGAGGAAGACGACGCCGAGGCCGATGATCACGTACTGCAGGGCGAACGCCCAGCGGAAGGAGTCCAGGGCGTAGAGACCGGCGACCGTGTGGGCGGTGTTCTGGGCGTCCAGCGCCACGCCGATCAGGAACATCATCACGAAGCTCGCCAGGAAGCCGCCGACGTTCACGATGCCGTTGGCGGAGCCCAGGCTGTGCAGCGGGTTGGAGGTGCGCGCGAAGTCGAAGCCGATCAGCGAGCCGGGCCCGCCGATCCCGATCGCGACCAGCACGAGGATCAGGAGCCAGAGCGGCGGCGTCCCCGGCCACAGCAGCAGGAGCGCCCAGACGATCCCCATCATCCCGACGATCGCGAGCACGAGGTTGCTGCGCCGCAGCGGGAAGCGCGCGGTCAGCAGGCCGAGGATCGGGCCGGCGATCAGCCCCGCCACGACCGACACGATGAGCAACCCGCTCGCCTCCGCCGGGTCGATCCCCAGCGCGAACACCATGAACGGGAGTCCCCACATCAGGCTGAACACCGTGCCGGAGGACTGCGTGGTGAAGTGCGACCAGAACCCGAGCTGCGTCCCCGGCCGGGCGAGGCTGATCCGGAGCTGCCGGATCGACTCGCGCCAGGTCGCCGGGCGCGGGCCCTCGCTCGACCCGACCGGCCGGTCGCGGATGGCGGCGACGATCCCCACGAGCGCGACCACCGACACCGAGGCGGCACTGAGGAACGCGGTCGTCCAGCCGGACTCGTGCAGGAGCAGCGCGAACGGGACGGCGGAGAGCACCTGGCCGAGCTGGCCGATGTTGCCGATCCACTGCGAAAGCTGCGGCACGATCCGCCCGCGGAACCAGGAGTTCACCAGCCGCATGAGCGAGGTGAACACGGTCGCGTCGCCCGCGCCGACCAGGATGCGGCCGACGATCGCCAGCGCTATGGTCGGCGCGAACGCGACCGTCACCTGCCCGACGACCATCAGGGCGGTCCCCGCGATCATCAGCGCCCGCGAGCCGACGCGGTCGATCAGGACGCCGACCGGCACCTGCATCGCCGCGTAGACGATGAGCTGGACGACGGCCATCGACGACAGCACGGCGGCGGAGACGTGGAAGCGCTCGGTCGCGGCGACACCCGCGACGCCGATGCTCGTACGCTGCATGACGGCGACGAGGTAGGCGAAGACCCCGATCCCGAAGATGACCCAGGACCGACGCGAATTCACCACACGATCCTATGCCCGTCGACGGAACGGGACCTTCGCGGAGGCCGCCTCAGCGATCGGTGCGCGGGTTCTCGTCGTCGCCGCGGCGGTCGTCGCCGTGCCGGCGGAACGCCAGGAAGTTCTCCAGCTCGGCCGCGATCTCGTCGGCGCTGGGCAGCTCGCCGTCGCGGTCGGTCAGCGGCGAACGCAGCTGGGTGTCCTCCATGTACGTGTCGTGCCGCTCCTCCAGGGTGCCGACCAGCTTGCCGAGCTCGGCGTTGCCCGCGACCTGCTCGTCGATGTTCGCGACGAACTCGCGGTCCTCCTCGCGGAGGCGGTCGGTCGGGAAGATGAGGCCGGTCGCCGCGCTGATGCTCTCCAGCCCGGCGATGGCCGCGGCGGGGTACTCGGTGTCGGCGAGGTAGTGCGGGATGAGCAGGACGAACCCGGCGATCGGGTACGAGAGCTGCTGCAGCCGGTATTCCAGCAGGTGGAGGGCGTTGCCGGGCACCTGCGTCTGCGGCTTCCAGATCGACATCGCCTCGATCAGGTCACGGCGGTTGCCGCTGACCGTTACGCCGATGGGCCGGGTGTGCGGCACCGGCATCGGGATGGAGTGAACCCAGGTGACGCTCTTGACCGAGAAGCGCTCGATCAGCCCGAGCACGGCCTCCGTGAACGCCTCCCAGCGGAAATCGGGCTCGAACCCGGAGAGCAGGAGGAAGGGCTGGCGCAGCTCGTCGTAGACCAGGTGCAGCTTCAGCGTCGACGGCTGGTAGTCGGCCAGGTGGTCCTGGTCGAAGTAGATGATCGGCCGGCGGGCGCGGTAGTCGAGCAGGATGTCGGCGTCGAACGTCGCCACGACCTCGCTGTCGAGCGTGCCGAGCAGATAGGTGCCGAGCTGGCTGACGCCGGAGCCGGCGTCGGCGAACCCGGTGAGCCCCGCGATCAGCGGCAGGCCCTCCGGCACCGCCAGTGCCGGGTTGAGCTCGTACAGTTCGCCGGGGTCTCGCATAGTTCAACTCTAAGGCCGCACCCCCGGCCGGGTCGCGGCGCACGGCCCCGCTCGCAGCACGCCCACAGCGAACATGCGGCCTCCGCGGTCGTGCGTCGTCGAGCGGTTAGGGTCGAGACATGACGCCTCCCGCCCTCAGCCTCACGCCCGCTCCCTCCTCCTCCGCCGACGTCCTCGTGCTCGCCGCCCGCTCCGGCGCCGACGGCGTCACCGTGCTGTCGGACGCCAGGGACGGACTGCACGGCGAGCTCGCCGCTGTCGGCTTCGGCGGCGGGAAGGACGAGCTGGTCCGGCTCCCCGGCGCTGCGGGCGGTCCCGCCCTCGCCGTCGTCGGCTTGCCGGAGCAGGTGGACGAGGACGCGCTGCGCTACGCGGCGGGCACGGCGATCCGCCAGCTCGCGGGCGTCGGCCACGTCGCGCTCGACCTCCCGGCCGAGGACGACGCCCGGCTCGGCGCGGTGCTGGAGGGCGCGGCCCTCGGCGCGTACGCCTTCACCGAGTACCGCTCCGCGAGCCGCGCGGGCGTCAAGACGCCGGTCGGGACCATCGAGGTGGTCGGCGCGTCGGAGTCCGGCGACGACCTCGTCGCGCGCGCCCTCGCGGTGTCCGGCGCCGCCGCGCTGGTCAAGGACCTCGTCAACACTCCCCCGATCGATCTCTACCCCGCGTCGTTCACCTCGCGGGTCGAGGAGGCCGTGGAGGGCCTGCCCGTCACCGTCGAGGTGTGGGACGAGCGCCGACTGGAGTCCGAGGGCTTCGGCGGCATCCTCGGCGTCGGCCAGGGCTCCGTGCGCCCGCCGCGGCTGGTGAAGGTGGACTACGCGCCCGCCGGTGCGGCGAAGCACCTCGCGCTGGTCGGCAAGGGCATCACCTTCGACTCCGGCGGCCTCTCGCTCAAGCCCGCCTCCGGCATGGTCGGCATGAAGTACGACATGACCGGCGCGGCCACCGTGCTCGCCGTCGCCATCGCCGCGGCGCAGCTCTCGCTGCCGGTGCGCGTGACCGCGTGGCTGTGCCTGGCGGAGAACATGCCGTCCGGCTCGGCCATCCGCCCGAACGACGTGCTGCGCATGCGCGGCGGCCGCACCGTCGAGGTGCTGAACACCGACGCCGAGGGCCGGCTCGTGCTCGCGGACGGCCTGGTCGTCGCGGGCGAGGAGCACCCGGACGCGATCGTGGACGTCGCCACCCTGACCGGCGCCGCGATGGTCGCGCTCGGCACCCGCTACGCCGCGGTCATGGGCTCCGACGACCTGGTGGGCGATGTCCTCGCCGCCGCCAAGGCCTCCGGCGAGCTGCTCTGGCCGATGCCGCTCGCGAGCGAGCTGCGCGCCACGATCAACTCCGACGTCGCCGACATCGCCAACGCCAACCCCGGGGTGACCGCTGGCGGGATGCTGCTGGCCGGCGTGTTCTTGCAGGAGTTCATCGGCCGCACGGGCGAGGAGGACGACGCGCCGCGCATCCCGTGGGCCCACCTCGACATCGCAGGGCCCGCCAAGGGCCCGTCCGCTCCGTACGGCTTCACCGGCAAGGGCCCGTCCGCCGTCAGCGTACGCGCGCTCATCCGGTTGGCCGAGGACTTTTCCCAGAGGTAGTAGGGTCGTATGGGCAGGAAAATCCTGCCCATGCAACGCCTGCCTCGAGCCATCCCTCGGGGCAGGATCGTGTCACGAATCCTGATGCGCGAGGAGTAGCTGGGTGTCTGAGCAGAACTTTGACATTGTGGTGCTCGGCGGTGGGAGTGGAGGCTACGCAGCAGCGCTGCGTGCGGCCGAGCTCGGTTTCACCGTCGGCATGATCGAGAAGGACAAGGTCGGCGGCACCTGCCTGCACCGCGGCTGTATCCCGACCAAGGCGCTGCTGCACGCGGCCGAGGTCGCGGACTACTCGCGGGAGTCGGCCAAGTACGGCATCGTCACCGAGCTCAAGGGCATCGACATCAACGGTGTCACCGAGTACCGCCAGAGCATCATCGCCAAGAAGTACAAGGGCCTCCAGGGCCTGGTGAAGGCCCGCGGCATCACGGTCATCGAGGGCGAGGGCAAGCTCACCTCCCCGACCACCGTGCAGGTCGGCGACGACACCATCACCGGCAAGAACGTCATCCTCGCCACCGGCTCCTACTCGCGCAGCCTCCCCGGCCTGGAGATCGGCGGCCGCGTGATCACCAGCGAGCAGGCCCTCGAGCTCGACTTCGTCCCCAAGAAGGTCGCGGTCCTCGGCGGCGGCGTCATCGGCGTCGAGTTCGCCAGCGTCTGGAAGTCCTTCGGCGCCGAGGTCACCATCATCGAGGCCCTCCCGCACCTGGTCCCCAACGAGGACGAGACCATCAGCAAGTCGCTGGAGCGCGCGTTCCGCCGCCGCGGCATCGACTACCGCCTCGGCGTCCGCTTCTCGGGCGTCACCCAGAACGAGGACGGCGTCGTCGTCTCGCTGGAGGACGGCAGCACCGTCGACGCCGAGCTCCTGCTCGTCGCGGTCGGCCGCGGCCCGCTCACGCAGGGCATGGGCTACGACGAGGTCGGCGTCACGCTCGACCGCGGCTTCGTCATCACCGACGAGCGCCTCGCGACCAACATCCCCGGCGTCTACGCCGTCGGCGACATCGTCCCCGGCCTGCAGCTCGCGCACCGCGGCTTCCAGCAGGGCATCTTCGTGGCCGAGGAGATCGCGGGCCTGAACCCGATCGTCGTCCCCGACGTCAACATCCCGAAGGTCACCTACTGCGACCCGGAGGTCGCCTCGATCGGCCTCAGCGAGGCCAAGGCGGCGGAGCAGTACGGCGCCGACGCGATCACCAGCTACGACTACAGCCTGGCCGGCAACGGCAAGAGCGAGATCATCGGCACGAGCGGCACCGTCAAGGTCGTCCGCGTCAACGACGGCCCGGTCGTCGGTGTGCACATGATCGGTGCCCGTGTCGGCGAGCTCATCGGCGAGGCGCAGCTCGCGGTGAACTGGGAGGCGTACCCGGAGGACATCGCCCCGTTCGTCCACGCGCACCCCACGCAGAACGAGTCGCTCGGCGAGGCCTTCCTGTACCTCGCGGGCAAGCCGCTGCACACCCTGTAAGACGTCCGCCGCAGGAGCGGCTGCAATAAGCTACTGAACGATCAGGTTTTGAAGGAGAGAAGCTCATGAGCGAATCCGTCAGCCTCCCGGCACTCGGCGAGAGTGTCACGGAAGGCACGGTCACCCGCTGGCTGAAGAACGTTGGCGACCGTGTCGAGGTGGACGAGCCCTTGCTCGAAGTCTCGACCGACAAGGTCGACACCGAGATCCCCTCGCCCGTCGCGGGCGTCATCGAGGCGATCCTGGTGCAGGAGGACGAGACGGTCGAGGTGGGCACTGCGCTCGTGACGATCGGCGACGGCTCCGGTGCGGGCGAGGCTCCGGCCGCTGCGCCGGAGGCGGAGGCTGCGCAGGCTGAGGCCGCGCCGGCCGAGGCTGCTCCGGCTCCCGAGGCTGCTCCCGCTGCTGAGGCTGCGCCTGCCGCTCCGGCTCAGGAGGCTCCCGCCCCCGCCGCCGAGGCCGCTCCTGCCGCTCCCGTTCAGGAGGCGCCTGCCGCCGCTCCCGCGCAGGAGGCTCCGGCTCCTGCCGCCGCTCCGGCTCCGGCCGCTGCCCCGGCCCCCGCTGCTGCTCCGGCTCCCGCTGCTGCTCCGGCTCCCGCTGCTGCTCCGGCTCCCGCCGCCGCCGAGGCTCCCACAACGTCGGGCGCGCACGCCGGCACGTCGGGCTACGTGACCCCGATCGTCCGCAAGCTCGCCAACGAGCACGGCGTCGACCTGGCGAACGTGACCGGCACCGGCGTCGGCGGACGCATCCGCAAGGAGGACATCCTCGCGGCCGCCGCTCCGGCCACTGCCGCAGCGGCCGCCGCCGCCGCCGCCGCTCCCGTGGTCGAGGTCTCCCCGCTCCGCGGCACCACGCAGCAGATGTCCCGCCTCCGCAAGGTCGTCGCCGAGCGCGCGGTCATCTCGATGCAGTCGACCGCCCAGCTCACCACCGTGGTCGAGGTCGACGTGACCAAGGTCGCCGCGCTGCGCGACAAGGTGAAGGGCGACTTCCTCGCCAAGACCGGCACGAAGCTCTCCTTCCTGCCGTTCTTCGCCCTCGCGGCCGCCGAGGCGCTGAAGGCCTACCCGGTCATCAACGCCACGGTCGACGGCGACAGCATCGTCTACCCGGACCACGAGAACATCTCGATCGCGGTCGACACCGAGCGCGGCCTGCTGACCCCGGTCATCCGCAACGCGTCGGACCTCGACATCGCCGGCCTCGCCGGTGAGATCGCGGACCTCGCCCAGCGCACCCGTGACAACCACCTGAAGCCGGACGAGCTCGCCGGCGGCACGTTCACGCTGACCAACACGGGTTCGCGCGGCGCGCTGTTCGACACTCCGCTGGTGTTCCTCCCGCAGGTCGCGATCCTGGGCACGGGCATCGTCACCAAGAAGCCGGTCGTGATCACGGCCGACGGCACGGACTCCATCGCGATCCGCTCCACGGTGTACCTCGCCCTGTCGTACGACCACCGGATCGTCGACGGCGCCGACGCGGCCCGCTTCCTCGTCGCGGTGAAGAACCGCCTCGAAGGCGGCGCCTTCGAGGGCAGCCTCGGCATCTGAACCGCCTGACGGACGGCCCGGCTCCCCCACGGAGCCGGGCCGTTCCGCGTTCCCGGGGACGGTGACGCCGCCGAGGGGCACGTAAACGCCCCTAAAACGCCGTCTTGAGGGCGTTTACGTGCCCTTCGACACAGGGAGGCGGCGCGAATCGCGAGCTGGCGGGCGCCAGCGGGCCTCAGGGCGGACCGTCGTGACCCGGGAGCATCAGCAGCACCGCCACGGCCACCAGCGGCGAGCACGCGACGACGACCAGTTTCGGCCGCGCCGCGATCCACTCGCGCGCCACCGCCAGCCCGCGCGCGACCGGTCGGTCGCCCAGCACGTCGAGCACCCGCTCCAGGATGCCGAGGACATCGCGACCGCTTCGCGCCTCCGGGCGTCCGCGCCGATCGGCGTCGAGGCCCGCGTCCGCGACCGGATCGCCGCGCGCCCGTGACTCCGACACATCCGGAGCGCCGCTCACCACCGCGCCCACGGCGGTCGGGTCGGCAGCCCGCAGGACTCCCGCGACCACATCCTCCCAACTCCGGTGCCGCCGGTCGGTGGCCGCCGCGAGGACGGCGTCACCCCCTTCCCCGGCGACAGCGCTACACAGAACGCCTGCCAGATCCGCGAACGCGGCGACGTCCTCCGCCATCGTCGGCTGGTCGAGCTCCCGCAGCCGGCCGACCGCCGTCAGCACGGGGCAGCCATCGTCGCGGAGTCCGATGTCCGCCGGCCGGAGCCGGACGCCACCGCAGCCGGCCCGATGCAGTCCGGAGAGGCCGCGCGCCACTGCGGCGAGCACCGTGACGGCCCCGCCCGCCGTCAGCCCGCGGTCGGCGGGGAGCAGGTCGTGCAGGGTCCCGCCCGCCGGGTGCTCTCGCAACTGCACGCTCATCCCGGCTCGGCTCGCACGCCGGTCACGCGGCGGAGGGAGGGAGCGCGGCAGGTGCGACGACGCGACCCCGCCCCAGGTCAGCCCGACGACGGACGCCACCGTGAGCACCGCCTGCCCTCTGAGCTCGCCTCCCGCGACGACGAGCGACCCCTCGCCACTCGTCTCGCCCGGCTGCCGCCCGAGCACCGTCCATCCTTCCGCGGCCGCGATCGCCGCCGCGCAGCTGCCCGCATCCACGGGTCTCCGTCTCGAAACCATGCCCCCAGTACACGCCACCCGGCCCACTCCCGAGGCCGTCGCCGCCACATCCGTGGACAACCCGATCCCGGTCCGAACCTGTGCAGGACTTCAGCCCCATCCGGCCGCGGTGGACATTTTCTGTACTCAGTCCATTTAGGATGCCTCTATGACGATCTTCGATGTCACCGGACTCGGCGGGCCGCACGTCCCGTACGACGACGGCCTCCGCCAGCAGCGCACCACCCACGCCGACGTGGCCGCGGGGCGCGCGCCCGACACGGTCCTCCTCCTGGAGCACGCCCCGGTCTTCACCGCGGGCAAGCGCACCTCCCCCGACGACCGCCCCACCGACGGCACCCCCGTGATCGACGTCGACCGCGGCGGCAAGATCACCTGGCACGGACCGGGCCAGCTCGTCGGCTATCCGATCCTCCGGCTGGCCGAGCCGATCGACGTCGTGGGCTACGTCCGCTGGCTGGAGGGCGTCCTCATCGAGGTGCTCGCGGAGCTCGGCGTCCCGGGCGAGCGCGTGGAGGGCCGCTCCGGCGTGTGGCTGCCGGGGCACGGCACCACGGACGACGGGAGGCCGGCGGACGAGAAGATCGCCGCCATCGGCATCCGCGTCGCCGAGGGCGTCACGATGCACGGCTTCGCCCTCAACTGCTCGAACAGCCTCGACCCGTACGAGAAGATCGTCGCGTGCGGCATCCGCGACGCCGGCGTGACCACGATCTCGCGCGTGCTCGGCCGCACTGTCACGCCGCAGGAGGTCGCCCCTCTCATCCAGGCCGCCCTCGACCGCGCGCTGGCCGACGCGTCCACCAGCCCGGTCGCCGCCGCCCACCGAACGACCACCACGACCGCGACGGAGGCCGCCGCATGAGCGCAGAACCGCAGGGCCGCCGCATGCTCCGCCTGGAGGTGCGCAACGCCCAAACGCCGATCGAGCGCAAGCCCGCCTGGATCAAGACCAAGGCCAAGATGGGCCCGGAGTACCGCCAACTCCAGAACCTCGTGAAGTCCGAGGAGCTGCACACGGTCTGCCAGGAGGCCGGCTGCCCGAACATCTACGAGTGCTGGGAGGACCGCGAGGCGACCTTCCTGATCGGCGGCTCGCAGTGCACCCGGCGCTGCGACTTCTGCCAGATCGACACCGGCAAGCCGGCCGACTTCGACCGGGACGAGCCGCGCCGCGTGGGCGAGTCCGTCGCGAAGATGGGCCTGCGCTACTCCACGGTCACCGGCGTCGCCCGCGACGACCTCCCGGACGAGGGCTCCTGGCTGTACGCGGAGACCATCCGCGAGATCCACCGCCAGAGCCCCGGCACCGGCGTGGAGATCCTGGTCCCGGACTTCTCCGGCAACCCGGAGTACCTGGGCGAGGTGTTCTCGGCCGCGCCGGAGGTGTTCGCGCACAACGTCGAGACCGTGCCGCGCATCTTCAAGCGCATCCGGCCGGCGTTCCGCTACGAGCGCTCGCTCGACGTCATCACGCAGGGCCGCAGCGCCGGGCTGATCACCAAGTCCAACCTCATCCTCGGGATGGGCGAGGAGCGCGAGGAGATCAGCCAGGCCCTCCAGGACCTCCACGACGCGGGCACCGACATCATCACGATCACGCAGTACCTGCGGCCGAGCCCGCGCCACCTCCCGGTCGCCCGCTGGGTGCACCCGGACGAGTTCGTCGAGCTCAAGCAGGAGGCGGAGGAGATCGGCTTCCTCGGCGTGCTGTCCGGCCCGCTGGTGCGCTCGTCGTACCGCGCCGGCCGCCTGTGGGCGCAGTCGATGGCGGCCAAGGGACGCGAGGTCCCCGCCGAGCTGCAGCACCTCGCCGACGCGTCAGCTGGCTTCGCGCAGGCCGTCTCCTGACGACGATCCCCGCACCGATCCGGGAGGCCGCGCGAACGTCTGAGCGCGGCCTCCCGATCGGCGCTACGCCTGCCGTGAACAGGTCATCCAGGGGCCGGGCGAGCCGGTATCCTTGTACCTATGGCACGTAAGGACAAGTCCACCAAGGAGCCCGGTCGGCTGAAGCAGATGTGGCAGGTCTTGCAGATGACCCGCCGCTACGACGACCGCGCGCTGCTCTACATCGTGGGCGGAATCGTGCTGCCGATCCTCGCGGGCGTCGCGATGGCGGTGTTCCTGTCGGGCGGCAACGTCTTCACGATGGTCCTCTGGATCGTCGCGGGCGTCCTGGCCGGCGTGCTGCTCGGCCTCATCATCCTCGGCCGCCGTGCCGAGCGCGCCGCCTACTCGCAGATCGAGGGCCAGCCGGGCGCCGTCGGCGCCGTCCTGCGCAGCTCGCTCAAGCGCAGCTGGCGCGGCTCTGAGATGCCGATCGCCGTCAACGGCAAGACGCAGGACGCGGTCTACCGTGCCACCGGCCGCGGCGGCGTCGTGCTCATCGGCGAGGGCCCCAAGACCCGCACGCAGCGCATGGTCGACGAGGAGCGCCGCAAGATCAACCGCGTGCTGCCGAACGTGCCCGTCACCATCATCTCGGTGGGCCCGGACGCCGACTCCGTGCCGCTGCACAAGGTCCCGCGCACCCTGGCCAAGATCAAGCCGACCCTCACCAAGGCGGAGGTCATCGCGATCAGCAACCGCCTGGCGTCGCTGGAGAACGCGATGCCGATCCCGAAGGGCGTCGACCCCATGAAGGTGCGGGCCCAGCGCGCCCGCTGACGCCACACCCACGTGCCCCTCGATCGTTAATCGGCGCGGGTGCCGGTGCGGCGGGATGCGATAGCTTCCGTGAGGACGACGAACGCCAGCACCGCGTTGACTCCCCACGCGACGACCGCCGTCGGCAGCAAGCCGGCGACCGGCCACAGTACGGCGACGACCGCCGCGCCGGCCACCAGGGTCAGCGACCAGCGCATCCCGGTCGCCCGGCGGAACAGCAGCAGACCGACGAGGTAAACGATCGCGGAGCCGCACAGCAGCCCGGCCGTCCACGCCGTCGGGAGACCGGACGGACGCTGCAGCACCAGTCCGTCCGCGACCGCGGAGAGCACGATCCCGAGCACCAGCAGCAGCGGGATGTACGTGTACGCGGTCTGCGCGATCATCCCCCGCTCCGTCGCGCGCTCGATGTACGCGCTCCCGCTCTGCTGGCTGTGCGAGAAGTAGAGCAGCCAGAGCAGGACCGTCCCCACGAACGCGGCGAGGAACGCCACCAGATGGACGACGTCGAGCGGCGCGGTCGAGAAGGCGGCGCCGGTGACCACGATCGACTCGCCGAGCGCGATGATCAGGAACAGGCTCACCCGCTCGGCCATGTGCGCGCCGGAGATGTTCCAGCTCGCGAGCGCAGAGCTTCCGAGGCCCGGCGTCCAGAACCGGGTGCGCGGCCCGATGTAGTCGACGGCCAGGGCGATCAGCCAGACCACGAGGCGACCCTCGTCGGGGAGGAAGGCGCCGACCAGCCACAGCGTCCCGGCCACGGCGTGCCACACGATGATGCGCACGAAGTTCACCGCGTGCTCCGGGCGCGACCGGCCGAACGCGAACAGGGTGAACACGCTGCGGCTGAGCTGCATGAGCACGAGGCACACGGCGAACAGCACGGCGCGGTCGCCGAACGCCTCCGGGATCGCGGAGGCCAGCAGCAGGCCGAGCAGCATCAGCACCACGAACAGCGCACGCACCGCGCCGCGCTCCGGGTCGAGCCAGCTCGACGCCCAGGTGGTGAACATCCACACCCACCAGACGACCATCGCCAGCATCACCGCGTGCAGCAGCGTGAGGGCGGACTGCTCGTGGAGGAGGACGTGCGACACCTGGGTGACCGCGAACACGAAGACGAGGTCGAAGAACAGCTCGGTGTACGTCACGCGGTGGGCCCCGGCGGAGTCCGACCGGAGCAGGTCGCGGGCGAAGCCGAAGGCGCGCATGCCAGGAGTGTAGCGGCGCGCAGGGTGCGGCCCGGAGGGCTACGCGCGGATCAGCACCGTGCCGGCGACCTTGTCGTGGAAGCCGCGCTGATCCGAGTCCCACACCAGCGCCGGGATGACGATGCAGAGCAGCACCGTGCGCACCACCGGCCGCCACACGCCGACCCAGCCGCCGGCGACCGCGACCACGCGCATCCCGAAGATCCGGTGGCCGATGCTGCCGCCGATCGTCGGGATGAAGACGACCTGCATCAGCGCGAAGAGCCCGATGTTCGCCCAGGAGTCGTAGTGGAAGAACGCGAACGAGATGAGCGACGCGAGCGCCCAGTCGACGACGATGGCGCCGAGGCGGCGGCCGAGCCTCCCGACCGACCGCGGGCCCGCCTCCGGGAGGCCGAGCCGCTCCCCCGGGTAACGGCTGGGGGCGAGGTCGCCGGAGCGGGAGGGCGGGGTGTTCTGCGGCACCCCTCCAGTTTACCGGCCGGGCCGAGCGCTCCCCGGTCCGGAGCGCTCGTGGGCAGCGCACCGCGTAACATGCCGGAAACATTTGCGTCACCGGAGGGAAACGGCCTCCCCCTAGCGTGTAGCTTGGGCTGCACGCGCAGTCCGTCACCGCAAGCCATTGGGAGTCCTCCGTATGTTCCGTGATTCTTCCGAGGTGCTCAAGTACATCAAGGACACCGACGTCAAGTTCCTTGATATCCGCTTCACCGATCTGCCCGGTGTTCAGCAGCACTTCAACATCCCCGCAGCGACCGTCGACGAGGAGTTCTTCTCGGTCGGCCAGCTGTTCGACGGTTCCTCGATCCGCGGTTTCGCGTCGATCCACGAGTCGGACATGCAGCTGATCCCGGATGTCTCGACCGCGTACATCGACCCGTTCCGTGCCGAGCGCACGCTGATCATGGTGTTCGACATCTACAACCCCCGCAACGGCGAGATCTACGCGAAGGACCCGCGTCAGGTCGCCAAGAAGGCGGAGAAGTACCTCGCCTCCACGGGCATCGCGGACACCGCGTTCTTCGCGCCGGAGGCCGAGTTCTACATCTTCGACGACGTGCGCTACGAGGTGAAGCAGAACTCCAGCTTCTACGCGGTGGACTCCGAGGAGGGCGCCTGGAACTCCGGCCGCGTCGAAGAGGGCGGCAACCTCGGCAACAAGACCCCGTACAAGGGCGGCTACTTCCCGGTGAGCCCGGTCGACAAGCAGGCCGACCTGCGCGACGACATCTCGCTGAAGCTGATCGACGCGGGCCTCATCCTGGAGCGCGCGCACCACGAGGTGGGCACCGGCGGCCAGGCGGAGATCAACTACCGCTTCGACACGATGGTCCACGCGGCGGACGACATCCTGAAGTTCAAGTACATCGTCAAGAACACGGCCGAGCAGTGGGGCAAGACCGCCACGTTCATGCCGAAGCCGCTCTTCGGCGACAACGGCTCGGGCATGCACACCCACCAGTCGCTGTGGAACGACGGCAAGCCGCTGTTCTACGACGAGGCCGGCTACGGCGGCCTGTCCGACATCGCTCGCTGGTACATCGGCGGCCTGCTCAAGCACGCCCCGGCTGTGCTCGCCTTCACGAACCCGACGGTGAACTCGTTCCACCGCCTGGTCCCCGGCTTCGAGGCCCCGGTCAACCTGGTCTACTCGGCCGGCAACCGCTCGGCGTCCATCCGCATCCCGATCACGGGCACCAACCCGAAGGCCAAGCGCATCGAGTTCCGCGCGCCGGACGCCTCGGGCAACCCGTACCTCGCGTTCGCCGCCCAGCTGATGGCGGGCCTCGACGGCATCAAGAACCGCATCGAGCCGCACGAACCGGTCGACAAGGACCTCTACGAGCTCCCGCCCGAGGAGGCCCGCAACATCCCGCAGGTCCCGGCATCGCTCGGCGAGGCGCTCGACGCGCTGGAGGCCGACCACGACTTCCTCACCGCAGGCGGCGTGTTCACCCCGGAGCTCATCGAGACCTGGATCGAGTACAAGCGCGAGAAGGAGATCAAGCCCCTCGCGCAGCGTCCGCACCCGTTCGAGTACGAGCTGTACTACGGGGTGTAGGCAGACGTCGCGTCATGGAAGGGCCGCATCCCGCTCGGGATGCGGCCCTTCCCGCGTGCGGCGGCTGACATCGCCGAACCGGACTGAGCACACATAGTCACCTCGGGTTCACCCGGGGAGAAACGCGACCTCCAGAGTTCTTTCGCTATCATTTCAATCGTGCATTTCATGCTCGTTGGAGTGCCCTGAACTTTGGAGGATCGGTGTCCGCCGCACCAACCGCTCTTCAGCAGCGCGCACGCACGAAGGACCTTACAATCGAGACCGCGCGAGGTCTCGCCTGTATCTTGCTGGTCTTCTACCACACGGTCGGCGCTGACAAGACGCTCGGTCTGACGGTGGACGACGGGAGTGTCCTGCGCTGGGTGACGGACTCGATGGTCTTCCTGCGGATGCCGCTCTTCACCTTCCTCTCCGGCTTCGTCTACGCTATGCGCCCTGCATACTCCGGCTGGGGCGGGTTCATGCGCAAGAAGCTCCGCCGACTCATGGTGCCGATGTTCGTTCTGGGCACGCTCTACATGCTCGTCAAGGTCGTCCTGGGCGACGCGGTGAACAACAGTTACGAACTCCCCCTGTGGCAGTGGCACATCGTCGTGCCGATCGAGCATTTCTGGTTCCTCGAAGCCCTGCTGGTCCTCTTCGCAATGATCGCCGTGATCGACCGCTTCCGACTGGCGGAGACTCGACGTTCCGCATCCGCCTGGCTTGTCGCCGCAGTGGCCTTCAGCGTCGTCGTCGGCCCCTTCGTCGAGAACGTCAAGTTCTTCAGCACGATGGGCACGGTCTATCTCCTCCCGTTCTTCTTCCTCGGCGTCTTCGCCCGCCGGTTCGACTGGCGCGGGTCGCCGGCGGCCGTACAGATCTCCACCGGTGTCGTCGCTGTGGCGCTGATCGGGGTCTCCCAACTCGGTGTCGTCGGCGTGATTCCCGACATTCAGACGCGCTACTCGCTGTCTGCGATCCTCCTCAGCGGCATCGCGTGCCTGGCGCTGCTCTCGACACGCTGGAGCTGGCGCCCCCTCGCGTTCATCGGGAAATACTCGTATGCGATCTTCCTCATGCACGTGTTCGGCTCGGCGGGTTCACGCATCCTCTTCGCCCGGATCGGCGTCGAGAACACCTACGTCCTCCTCGTCATCGGCATGGCGGCCGCCCTCGGCCTGCCGATGATCGTCCAGTGGCTGTGCGGATATTCGCGCGTCCTCCGTCTTCTGGTCCTCGGACAATCGTGGGGAGGCCCGAAGAAGCGTCTCCGATCGGCAGGACATCCGGCCTGAGTCCCGGTTCGTTCGTGCCGACCCACCGGCGGCGTGTGAGGCGGCGCGCCCTACCCGCGATCCGATAACCGGGCGAACGCGGCCCGGACGATTTCCGGAAACCTGCGCCTCACATCACCGATGGGACGCGGCGCAGGCGTCACCGGGACGAAGGCGGTCGTGCCGCAGGGGCGGCACTCCGCGACCTCCGAGTGCACGGATAGGCCGGTGCGGAAGTACGGGTTCGGCGAGACGCGGGTGGGACCTCCGCACTCCGTGCACACCGGGCCGGGTGTGACTGCCACTGTTTCTCCTTCGTCGGTCCACCTCGGGCACGACTGAGTGGGCCCGGCGCTCGCGACTCGCCGCGTCCGGGCCCACTGACGCTTCGGCCTACCCGAAAGGCCGCGCGTTCAGAACCGCGATCGATCTCCGAAAATCGATTGCGGTCGCACACACAATTGTTCCCGGTTCCGTCGGCAAGCCAAGCCCCCAGAGCGGGGGCACCTACCGCTTCCTCGGCGAGGCTGGCGAGCCCCACCCTGCACAGGCACGCCACCGGCCGCACGGGTCCCGACGTGCGCGGTGCGCGTCGCACGGCTACGGTTGTCGCGGGAGTCCGCATCCACAGCAGGACGCCGAGGAGGATCGCATGGCGGAGAGAGACCTGACCGAGGTGCTCGACGAGGTCGGCCGGTCGCTCACCGGGGTCGCATGGATGCGGTTGCGCAGCGACGACCGCGCCGAGTGGTTCGGGCATTTCGTCAGCGGCATCGCGCTCGCGGTCGGGCTCCGGCCGATCGAGCATCTGGACTCCGGGGTGCGCGTCGACGACGCCGGCGTGTTCTCGGCGAAGGTCGTGGTGTTCACCGACAAGACCATCGTGTTCGCCGACGCCACCGGGCGCAGCGCCGATCCCTACGACGTCGCGACGGTCGTCGTCGCCCGGCCGCGCGCCGGACTCTCTCAGCTCACGATCTCGGACGCGAACTCCGCCTTCAAGCGTGACCTGTTCGACCCGTGGCCAGGCGACTTCACGGTCACCGCGGAGTGGTCGTACGGCGCGAAGGTGACCTTCCCGCTGAGCCCGATCGAGACGGACGACCACCGGGCGCGGTTCAGTGCGCTCTACGCCTCGCTGATCGACGCGCTGGGCGAGTAGCCCCCTACTTCACGCAGGGCACTCCCCCGGACGGCAGCGGCGCGGTCGGGTCGGTGTACGTCCCGTTCGGGCCGGGCGGCGTCGACGCGGTCGGCGACGGGGAGGGCGCTGGCGCCGTCGTCGCGGACGGTCCAGAGGGGGTCGTCGCTCCCGGGGTCGCGGTGGGCGTCGCCGTCGCCGTCCCGGGGTTCAGGAGCTGCTGCACCACCGCGTGGATCTGGTCCGGGTCGACGAGGTTGACGTCCTTGCCGTCCTTCACCCCGTAGCCGGTGATCGGCAGGGTCGTGAAGGTGATGTTCCCGCCCGCCAGGTGCTGCGCCTCCGACGCGAAGCTGAGGAGGTCGAAGCCCGAGTCGAGGGCGATGTTCTGCTTGGCGGCGGCGATCAGGGACTCCAGGGTCGCCGGGTTCGCGAAGGTGTCGGCCTTCTTCAGCTTCGTCGCCAGCGAGACGATGAACGCCTGCTGCCGGCGTTCGCGATCGAGGTCGGTGAAGTTCAGCGCCGTGTTGTTCTCGTCGCGGCGCTGCCGGACGAAGCTCACCGCCTGGGACGCGGTCAGCTGCTGGACGCCGGCCTTGAAGTCGGCGCCGGAGTACGGGTCCTGCGTGTCCTGCGCGATACACACGGTGATCGGCTGGACCGCCTGGGCCACCTGGTAGAAGGCGGCCATCGTGACCTCGATGAAGTGGTCGATCCGCACGCCGCCGAGGAAGTCCGACACGGTCTGCAGCTCGGTCTGGCGCGCGAAGGTGCGCGCCTGCTGGTAGGCGTCGGCCTGCGCTACCCCCGCCTTGGTCAGCTCGGTGAGCTTCTGGTCGAGGGCGAGGCCGTACGCCTCCTTGATCTTGGAGGCGGACACGCCGTCCGGGCTCCCGGACAGCGGGGCGTAGTCGTCGCGCGGGATCGAGATGCCCACGGCCTTCTTGCCGCCCGCGGGGATGTGGATGAGCATCAGCACGTTGGCGTTGTAGCCGCCGTCGCCCTGGTTGCCGGCGTGCAGGGCGTTGTAGACGTCGGTCGGGAGGGCGTTCCCGTTCTCGTCCAGGCGACTGTCGAGGCCCATGACGAGGATGTTGCTCTCGGCGACGTTCTTCTTCGTGCCGGCGCCGGGGAGGGTGATGTTCGAGCGGTGCAGGCCGTTCGAGAGGTCCACGTAGGAGTAGGCGGCGAACGCCCCGACGGCGACCGCGACGGCGGCGACCGCACCGGCTACCGAGAGCAGGACCCGCTTGGTCACGGAGGTGCGGGGGCGCTGGGCGTGGGCGACGTTCCGGCGGACAGGCTCGGCGGCGCCGCGGTCACCGGCCGGGAAGGCCGGGTCGGGCAGGCGGGGCGAGGTCATGGTCGGGTCTCCTTGCGGGATTCGGGGGTTGCGGGACTCGCGGTGGAGGCGCTTCGGGGGCCGCCACTGGTCGGGCTCGCGGGTCGAGCGTGCTGCGGGCCTCCCGATCGTCCCACCGAAAACCGCAGTCGCCAGCGGACGCCCGATGAACTCCCAGAAACCGCGGGTGAGCGCGCAGATGAAAAGTGTCGCAGGTTGGCCGCCGGCTGTTCCCTGCCCGTCTGCGCAGCACTAGATTCGGTGGCGCCCGGGCCAACCCCGGCCCGCGCGCCGACGGAAGGATCCGAACATGGCCCGCTACCTCCTCCTCTACCGCGCCGACCCCGAGGCGATGGCCTCGATGCCGGAACCCACCCCCGAGCAGGCCGAGCAGATGAACGCCGCCTGGAACGCCTGGGCTCAGCAGGTCGGCGCCGGGCTGATCGACTTCGGCGCGCCGACGGCCGCCGTCTCCGAGGGGGCCGACCGCAGCGTCGGCGGCTACACCCTCATCGAGGCCGACAGCGCGGACGCCGTCGAGGGCCTGCTCACCGGCCACCCGCACCGTGCGATGGGCGGCACCATCGACGTGTACGAGTTGACGCCCGTTCCTGGGATGTGAGGTGTCCCTCCGGGTCCGCGTGCGTGCTGCGCGGGCCCGGACGGGTGCGGCGTCAGCCGGCCAACGGGGCGATGTCCTCGAACTCGGCGCGGTGCGTGGCGAGGGCGACCTCGATGTCGTGGTGGGCCTGCAGGTTCAGCCAGAACTCGGCCGTGGTCCCGAACGCTCGCGCGAACCGGAGCGCGGTGTCGGGGGTGATGGCCCGCTTTCCGTTCACGATGTCGCCGATGCGCTGCGCCGGGACATGAACAGCCTTCGCGAGCGCGTATTTCGTGAGCCCGAGCGGGGCCATGAACTCCTCGGAGAGGATCTCCCCGGGAGTGATCGGGTCGGTCATGGTCTCCATAGTAATGCAGCGCGTTATTAATGCAAGGCGTTATTGACGCACGGCGTTGTTATTCACCCCGTCGGCGTCGGTCGCTGCGGGAGGCCGTAGAACGCGCGCTCGAACACCGCCCGGGCGCGGCGGGTGACCGCGAGGTAGTCCTCCTCCAGGCGGCTCGCCGAGCCCGGCGGGTACTCCAGGAGGCGGGCGACGCCCTCCAGGGCCACCCGGTCGGCCGGGAGGACGTCGGCGGTCTTGTTGGTCCAGAGCGTCATCGCCGAGCGGGCGCGGGAGGCCAGTAGCCACGCGTCGCGGAGTTTGGCCGCGTCGTCGTCCGCCACCAGGTCGTTGTCGACGGCGACCGCCAGTGCGTCCAGGGTGGACGTCGTGCGCAGCGCCGGGATCGCGGCGGCGTGCTGGAGCTGGATGAGCTGGACGAACCACTCGACGTCGCTCAACGAGCCGCGGCCGAGTTTGAGGTGGCGGGCCGGGTCGGCGCCCTGCGGGAGGCGCTCGTTCTCGACTCTGGCCTTGATGCGCTTGACCTCGCGGACCTCCTGCTCGCCGATCGCCGCCGGGTAGCGGACCTCGTCGGCCACCGTGTCGAAGTCGGCGAGCAGCGCCGCGTCCCCGGCCACGCCGCGGGCGCGCAGCAGCGCCTGGGCCTCCCAGGTCAGCGACCAGCGCTTGTAGTAGGCGCGGTAGGCCTCCAGCGAGCGGACGGGCGGGCCGTTCTTGCCCTCGGGGCGCAGGCCGATGTCGAGGTCGAGCGGGAGGCGGTTGTCCTCCGTCAGCCGGTTGAGGTCGGCGACGATCGCCAGCGCGGCCTTGTGCGCGGCGTCCTGCTCGGCGGCGAGCGGACGGAAGACGTACATCACGTCGAGGTCGGAGCCGAAGCCGAGCTCGCGGCCGCCGAAGCGGCCCATGCCGATGATCGCGAACTCCAGCTCGGCCGCGTCGCCGCGTTCGGCGCGGATCGCGGACAGCACGCCCTCGATCACGTTCTCGTTGACGGCGGTCAGCCCGCGGGCCAGCTCCTCGATCGTCGCGAAGCCGAGGATCGCGGAGAACGCCAGCCGCAGCACCTCGCGGCGGCGGACGGCGCGCAGCGACGCGGCCGCGGTCGCCGCGGACTGGTGCCGTCCGAGGATCGCGGCGGTCTCCTCGCGCAGCACCTCGGCTGTGCGCGGGCGCAGCTCCTCCTCCGACTCCAGCCAGGCGACGGATTCCGGGATGCGGCCGAGCAGCTCGCCGGCGTACCGCGAGCCGGACAGCACCCGGGTGAGCCGCTCGGCGGCGCCGGTGGAGTCGCGCAGCATCTTCAGGTACCAATGCGTGGTCCCCAGGTCCTCGCTGAGCCGGCGGAAGGTCAGGAGGCCGTAGTCGGGGTCCGCTCCGGCTGCGAACCACTGCAGCAGCACGGGCAGCAGGTGGCGCTGGATGGTCGCCCGCCGCGAGACGCCGGCGGTGAGCGCGGCGATGTGCGCGAGGGCGCCGCGCGGGTCGCGGAAGCCGATCGCGGCGAGCCTGGCCTCCGCCTGCTCGCTGGTGAGCCCTGCTCCCCCGGTCAGCCCGGTGTCGTCGGTGGGCATGGCGGCGACGGCGCTGAGCAGCGGGCGGTAGAACAGGCGCTCGTGGAGGCCGCGCACGCGGTGCTTGATCGCGTTCCAGCGCTCCAGAAGCTGCTCGGCGCTCGGCGCCAGCCCGGTCGCGCGGGCCAGGATGCGCACGTCGCCCTCGTCGCGCGGCATCAAGTGGGTGCGGCTGAGGTGGCGCAGCTGGAGGCGGTGCTCCATCAGGCGCAGCGTGCGGTAGTCCTGCGAGAAGGCGGCGGCCTCCTCCCGGCCGATGTAGCCCTGCGCGGCGAGGGCGGCGAGGGCGGACAGCGTGTCGCGCTGCCGCACCCGCTCGTCGGTCTGGCCGTGGACGAGCTGGAGGAGCTGCACGGTGAACTCGACGTCGCGCAGGCCGCCGGGCCCGAGCTTGAGCTGGTAGTGGGTCTCATCGTCGGGGATGTTGTCGGTCACGCGCTCGCGCATCCGCTGCACGGACTCCACGAAGTTCTCGCGCGACGCGCTGCTCCACACCTTCGGCGCGAGCGCCGCGACGTAGCGCTCCCCCAGTTCGAGGTCGCCCGCGAGCGGCCGGGCCTTCAGCAGCGCCTGGAACTCCCAGCCCTTCGCCCAGCGGTCGTAGTAGGCGATGTGCGACTCCAGGGTGCGCACGAGCGCGCCGTCCTTGCCCTCCGGCCGCAGGTTGGGGTCGACCTCCCAGAGGCCGGGCTCGATCGCCGGCTCGTGGATGCCGCGCTGCGTCAGCATCGCCAGCCGCGTGGCGATGTCGACGGCGCGGCCGGAGCTGAGGCCGGCCTCCTCGTCGCCCTCGGTGACGTAGATGACGTCGACGTCACTGACGTAGTTGAGCTCGCGCGCGCCGGCCTTGCCCATGCCGATGATCGCGAACCGGGTCGCGCGCACCTCGGCCTCCGGGAAGCGGCCGGGGCCGGTGCCGATTGTCTGCCGGCGGGCCACGGCGAGGGAGGCCTCCAGGGCGGCGGCGGCGAGGTCGGACAGCGCGGCGGCGACGCCGTCGAACCCGGCGACCGGGTCCTCCTGCTCCAGGTCGTAGCTGGCGAGCTGCACGAGCCGGCGGCGGTAGCGCACGCGGAGGGCCGTGCGCGCGGCGTCGTCCTCCAGCGCGGCGACGCCGTCCACGGCGCCGACGGA
Organism: Microbacterium sp. X-17; assembly: GCF_039615055.1. Lineage (NCBI taxonomy): Bacteria > Bacillati > Actinomycetota > Actinomycetes > Micrococcales > Microbacteriaceae > Microbacterium > Microbacterium sp. X-17. The sequence goes on along the minus strand of NZ_JBDHNI010000001.1, from coordinate 1,295,164 downwards.
GTCGAGCAGGTCGGCGCGCAGCTCGGCTGCGGTCGGCAGCGCAGTGACCGGGTAGTCGAGCGCGCTCAGCTCGGCGGGCTGGCGCAGGAAGAACTCGGCGGCGCCCTCGGACGCGCCGATCACCCGGAACACCCGACGCGCGTCGTTCCGCGACGGCACGTAGCGCGCGGTCTGCACCGGCGCGTGCCGCAGCAGCCGCAGGGCCAGCGCGAGAGCGGTGTCCGGATCGGCGGCGGCCGACAGCGCGGGCAGGAGGTCGTCCACGCCGAAGCCGGTCAGCTCGACCAGCTCGTCCAGTTCGCCGCGGACCGAGCTCAGCCCCACGAAACCGGCGCGAGCCAGCGTCGTGAGGGAGAGCTGCTCGCGGGTCACGTTCGGGTCAGAGGATCTCGAGGTTCGACCGCAGCTCGAACGGCGTGACCTGCGCCCGGTACTCGGCCCACTCGCGCCGCTTGTTCAGCAGCACGTAGTTGAAGACCGACTCGCCGAGCGTCTCGGCGACCAGCTCGGAGTCCTCCATCAGCGAGATCGCGTGGTCCAGGCTGGCCGGGAGCTGGTTGTACCCGAGCGCGCGGCGCTCGGCGTCGGACAGCGCCCAGACGTTGTCCTCGGCCTCCGGCGGCAGTTCGTACTGGCCCTCGATGCCCTTGAGGCCGGCGGCCAGCATCAGCGAGAACGACAGGTACGGGTTCGCGGCGGAGTCGATGGCGCGGTACTCGACGCGCGAGCTCTGGCCCTTGTTGGGCTTGTAGAGCGGGACGCGCACGAGCGCGGAGCGGTTGTTGTGGCCCCAGCAGACGAAGCTCGGCGCCTCGTCGCCGCCCCAGAGCCGCTTGTAGGAGTTGACGAACTGGTTCGTGACGGCCGTGATCTCCGGCGCGTGCTTGAGCAGGCCGGCGATGAACTGCCGCCCGGTCTGCGAGAGCTGGTACTGCGCGCCGGCCTCGAAGAACGCGTTGGTGTCGCCCTCGAACAGCGACATGTGGGTGTGCATGCCCGAACCCGGGTGGCCGGAGAGCGGCTTCGGCATGAAGGTCGCGTACACGCCCTGCTCGATCGCCACCTCCTTGATGACCGTCCGGAACGTCATGATGTTGTCGGCCGTGGTCAGCGCGTCGGCGTAACGGAGGTCGATCTCGTTCTGGCCGGGGCCGGCCTCGTGGTGGCTGAACTCCACCGAGATGCCGAGGTCCTCCAGCATCCGCACCGACCGGCGGCGGAAGTCGTGCGCCGTGCCGCCGGGGACGTTGTCGAAGTAGCCGGCCGAGTCGACGGGCTCCGGGCCCTCGTCGCCGAAGGTGGAGGACTTGAGCAGGTAGAACTCGATCTCCGGGTGCGTGTAGAAGGTGAAGCCGCGGTCGGCCGCCTTCTCCAGCGTGCGCTTGAGCACGTTGCGCGGGTCGGACACCGAGGGCTGGCCGTCGGGCGTCGTGATGTCGCAGAACATGCGGGCGGTCGGGTCGACCTCCCCGCGCCACGGCAGGATCTGGAACGTGGTGGGGTCGGGATGCGCCAGCAGATCGGACTCGAACGCGCGGGTCAGCCCCTCGATCGCGGAGCCGTCGAAGCCGAGGCCCTCGGTGAACGCGCCCTCGACCTCGGCCGGCGCGATCGCCACCGATTTCAGCGTGCCGACCACGTCGGTGAACCACAGCCTCACGAACTTGACGCCGCGCTCCTCGATGGTGCGAAGAACGAAGTCGCGCTGCTTGTCCATCCTGCCCCTTTCGTCGGCCACTCCAGACTAGTGGCTCCGCGGGCGGAAACCCGCCGGATGACCGCGGGTGCCGCGTCACTAGACTGAGGCGCATGAGCGAGCAGTCACCTGTGCCCTCCGTCCACCCCGCCACGCCGTCGATGGAGTCGCTGAAGCGGGTGCGGACCCGCCACTTCCAGTCGGCGAAGGAGGCGGGCGAGCCGTTCACCGGGCTGACCAGCTACGACATGCTGACCGCCCAGATCTTCGACGAGGCGGGCATCGACTTCCTGCTGGTGGGCGACTCGGCCGGCAACAACGTCCTGGGCTACGACACGACGCTCCCGGTCACGGTGGACGACCTGATCCCGCTCACGCGCGCTGTCGCGAAGGCCGTCAAGCGCGCGTTCGTCGTCGCGGACATGCCGTTCGGCTCCTACGAGACCGGGCCGCAGGACGCGCTGCACACCGCCGTGCGCTTCATGAAGGAGACCGGGGCGCACGCGGTCAAGCTGGAGGGCGGCGAGCGCAGCGCCAAGCAGATCCGGCGCATTGTGGACGCCGGCATCCCGGTGATGGCGCACATCGGCTTCACCCCGCAGAGCGAGCACGGGCTCGGCGGCCACCTCGTCCAGGGGCGTGGCGAGGGCGCGGAGCAGATCCTCGCCGACGCGCACGCGGTCGAGGAGGCCGGGGCGTTCGCGGTCGTGATGGAGATGGTGCCGGCGGACGTGGCCCAGCGGGTCACACAGGAGCTGCGCATCCCGACGATCGGCGTCGGCGCCGGCCCGCACGTGGACGGTCAGCTGCTGGTGTGGACGGACTGGGCGGGATTCACGACCGGGCGTATCCCGCGGTTCGTGAAGCAGTACGCGGACCTGAAGGGCGCACTGTCGGAGGCGGCGCGCACGTACAAGTCGGAGGTGCAGGGCGGGGTGTTCCCCGGGCCGGAGCACTCCTTCTAGGCGGTCTCCCCTAGGTCGCCTGGCGGCGCTCGACGCGCCGCCGGTCGTCGGCGTGGGCGTCGCGCAGGGCGGCCAGCGCGCGATCGAGCGTGACCGGACCGGGGTTCACGACGCACACCCAGCCGTAAGAGATCTCCGGGAACTCGCCGGCGGGCTGCGGCGCGGACTCCAGCACTCCGTCGAAGCCCCTGACCTCGGCGAGGACCCGTTCCATCGTCATGACGGCAACGCTACCGACCCTCCTCGGCGTCCTCCTCGGCCCACTTGGCGCTGTTCTCGCGGAGCTTCTCGAGCGCGTGCTCGGCCTCCACGCGGGTGTCGAACGGGCCGACGCGGTTCGGCGCGGGAGAGAGGAAACCCTGCTCGACCTCGCCGGTCTTCATGTTGTACCAGTACTTGTGCTCGGCATCCTGCTCGATGCCGTAGTCGTTCTCGCCGGTCATAAGCTTGATCCTATGCCCAAGGATTCCGCCGGTCACCTGGTTCCGGGACGTGTCACCGCGATGCGCTCCGTCCCGTCGCGCATCCCGCGGCCGGAGTACGTCGGCAAGCAGGGACCGACCCCGTCCGACCGCGGCGACGTGTACTCGCCGCAGGAGATCGAGCTGATCCGGGAGTCCGGCCGGATCGCCGCGCGCGCCATCGAACGGGTCGGCGAGGCGGTGCGCCCCGGCATCACGACCGAGGAGCTGGACGCGATCGGCCACGAGTTCCTCATCGAGCACGACGCCTACCCCTCGACGCTCGGCTACCGCGGCTACCCCAAGTCGATCTGCAGCTCGGTCAACGAGGTGGTCTGCCACGGCATCCCGGACGACACCGTGCTCGCGGACGGCGACATCGTCAACATCGACATCACCGCGTACAGGAACGGCTTCCACGGCGACAGCAACCAGACCTTCATCGTCGGCACGGCGTCGCAGGAGGTCACCCTCCTGGTCGAGCGGACCAGGGAGGCGCTGAACCGCGGCATCAAGGCGGTCGCGCCCGGCCGTCAGGTCAACGTGATCGGCCGCGCCATCGAGTCGTACGCCAAGCGCTTCGGCTACGGGGTGGTGCGCGACTTCACCGGGCACGGGGTCGGCGCGACCTTCCACTCCGGGCTGATCATCCCGCACTACGACGCCGCTCCCGCCTTTGACGACGTGATGGAGGTCGGGATGGTGTTCACCATCGAGCCGATGCTGACGCTGGGCTCGCACGAGTGGGACCTGTGGGCGGACGACTGGACCGTCGTCACCCGCGACCGCAGCATCACGGCGCAGTTCGAGCACACGCTCGTGGTCACCGAGCGGGGCGCGGAGGTCCTGACACTGCCCTGACGGGTGCCGTCATCCCGCCGCCGGGCCTGCTGCCGCCGCGCGTGCCCGCGGGGTAGATTCGAGACCATGAGCGCGCAGAACCACGCAATCGGCATCGACGTCGGCGGAACGGGAATCAAGGGGGCGCTGGTCGACCTCGACAGCGGCGAGCTGGTCAGCGACCGCATCAAGCTCGCGACGCCGGAGGGCGGCAAGCCGGACGACATCGTGGAGACCACGAAGGAGATCGTGGAGAAGCTGGCCGCCGAGGACCCGGACGCGCCGGTCGGGGTGTGCTTCCCGGCGATCGTCAGCCACGGCGTCACGCTCTCGGCGGCCAACGTCTCCAAGAAGTGGATCGGGCTGCACGCGGAGGAGCTGTTCGAGAAGGCGCTGGGCCGCGACATCCACTTCGTCAACGACGCGGACGCGGCGGGCTACGCCGAGACGCGCTTCGGCGCGGCGAAGGGCACCGACGGCCTGGTCATCATGACCACTCTCGGCACCGGCATCGGATCAGCGCTCATCTACGACGGCGTGCTCATCCCGAACGCGGAGCTCGGCCACCTGGAGATCGAGGGCCACGACGCCGAGTCGCGGGCCGCCTACTCGGCGAAGGAGCGCGAGGACCTCTCCTGGGAGAAGTGGGCGAAGCGCCTGCAGAAGTACTACTCGACGCTGGAGTTCCTCTTCACCCCCGACCTTTTCATCGTCGGCGGGGGCGTGTCCAAGAACTACACGGACTTCCTGCCGCTGCTGAACCTCAACACGATGATCGTGCCGGCCACCCACCGCAACAACGCGGGCATCCTGGGGGCGGCCGCCCTCGCCGTGCGGGGCGAGAAGCGCGACGCGGGTGCGCGCGGTCGCTCGGCGGAGGTCGGGATCACGCCCGACAACTAGGCGCGATCACCGGGCGCGTGAGCGATCCGCATGGATCGCGCGCAGGCCCGTTAGAAAAGCGTGAGGACGCTCACCCGCGTCCTCATCCGGGTGTGGACTCTCTCTCGCCCCCGGCCACCCGGCCGGGGTGTCCGGATGGATGGAGAGAGTCGTGCTTGACCTCGTCTACCTTCTCGCCGTCGCAGCGCTGGCCTTCGTCGTCGCGCTCGTCGGCCGGGGGGTCGAGAAACTGTGATCGTCATCACCCTGATCGCCGCGCTGCTCGGCGTCGCGGCGATCGGCTACCTGGTCGTCGCCCTGGTCACGCCGGAGCGGTTCTGACATGGCGGCGTGGTTGTTCGTCGCGCAGCTCGCGACCCTCGTCCTCCTGCTCGCCCTCGCCTACCGCCCGCTCGGCGACTACCTCGCGCGCGTCTTCACGACCGACAGGGACCTCGCCGTCGAGCGCGGCGTCTACCGGCTGATCGGCATCGACCCCCGCGCCGAGCAGTCCTGGCCCGCCTACCTGCGCGGCGTGCTCGCGTTCTCGGTGGTCGGCATCCTGATCGTCTACGGGCTCCAGCGGCTGCAGCAGTTCCTGCCGTACAGCCTCGGCTTCCCCGCGGTGCCGGAGGGGACCGCGTTCAACACCGCCGTCTCGTTCGTGACCAACACGAACTGGCAGTCGTACTCCCCCGACGTGACGCTCGGCTACACGGTGCAGTTCGCGGCGCTCGCGGTGCAGAACTTCGTGTCCGCCGCGGTCGGCATCGCCGTCGCGGTCGCGCTGGTGCGCGGCTTCGCGGCCCGCCGCAGCGGTGGCGCGTTCTCCCAGGCCGGGATCGGCAACTTCTGGGTGGACCTCCTCCGCGGCACGGGCCGCGTCCTCCTGCCCTTGGCGCTGGTCTCGGCCGTCGTGCTCATCGCCGGCGGCGTCATCCAGAACGTTGGCGGCTTCGACACGGTGCACACGATCGCGGGAGCGTCGCAGTCCATCCCGGGCGGGCCGGTGGCCTCCCAGGAGGCGATCAAGCTGCTCGGCACGAACGGCGGCGGCTTCTTCAATGTCAACTCGGCGCACCCGTTCGAGAACCCGACGGCCTGGACCAACCTCGTCGAGATCTTCCTCATGCTCGTCATCCCGTTCTCGCTGCCCCGCACATTCGGCACGATGGTCGGCGACAAGCGCCAGGGTTACGCGATCCTGGCGACGATGGCCTCGCTGTTCCTGGTGTCGCTCGTCGCCATGACGCTCTTCGAGCTGGGCGGGTCGATGGAGGGCAAGGAGACCGTCTTCGGGGTCCTCGGCTCGACACTGTTCAACACGACGTCGACGGTCACCTCCACCGGCGCGGTGAACTCGATGCTCGACAGCTACACACCGCTCGGCGGGATGATGGCGATGATCAACATGATGCTCGGCGAGACCGTGCCGGGCGGCGTCGGGTCGGGGCTGTACGGCATCCTCGTCATCGCGGTCATCGCGGTGTTCCTCGCCGGTCTCATGGTCGGCCGCACGCCGGAGTACCTGGGCAAGAAGCTGGGGCCGCGCGAGATCAAGCTCGCGAGCCTCTACATCCTGACCACCCCGGCGATCGTGCTGCTGGGGACCGGGCTGAGCTTCGCGATCCCGGCGATCCGGGCCGACGTGGAGAAGACCTCCATCCTCAACCCGGGGCTGCACGGCTTCAGCGAGGTGCTCTACGCGTTCACCTCGGCGGCGAACAACAACGGCTCGGCCTTCGCCGGCCTGACGGCGGCCACGCCCTGGTTCAACACGGCGCTCGGCGTCGCGATGTTCCTCGGCCGGTTCGTGCCGATCGTCTTCGTGCTCGCGCTGGCCGGCTCGCTCGCGGCCCAGAACAAGATCCCCGCGACCGCCGGCACGCTCCCCACGCACCGCCCGCTCTTCGTCGGGCTGATGGCCGGCACCATCCTGCTGGTCTCCGCACTCACCTACTTCCCCGTTCTCGCGCTGGGTCCCCTGGCGGAAGGGCTGCACTGACCATGACCACCATCCACTCGACGGCGACCCGCACGGTCGCCACCCCGGCCGGAGCGTTCTCGGCCCGGCAGCTCGTCGCGGCCCTCCCGGGCGCGCTGCGCAAGCTCGACCCGCGCCAGATGTGGCGGAACCCGGTGATGTTCATCGTGGAGGTCGGCGCGGCGCTCACGACGGTGATCGCGATCGCCCAGCCGTTCGTCGGTGCGGGCGGCGCGGGGCCGGCGACGCTCGCCTTCACCTGGAGCATCGCCGTGTGGCTCTGGCTGACCGTGCTGTTCGCCAACCTGGCCGAGTCGGTCGCCGAGGGGCGCGGCAAGGCGCAGGCCGCCACCCTCCGCAAGACACGCTCCACCACCGTGGCGACGCGCGTGGCGCACTACGACGAGGCGCACGATGCGGAGGCGCTGACCGCCGCCACCGAGCAGGTGACCTCCAGCGACCTGCGGCTCGGGGACGTGGTCGTGGTCACGACGGGAGAGCTCATCCCCGGCGACGGCGACGTCATCCGCGGCATCGCGACCGTGGACGAGTCTGCCATCACGGGCGAGTCCGCGCCGGTCGTGCGCGAGTCCGGCGGCGACCGCAGCGCGGTGACCGGCGGCACCCGGGTGCTCTCCGACCGCATCGTGGTGCGGATCACCAGCAAGCCGGGCGAGACCTTCGTCGACCGGATGATCGCGCTCGTGGAGGGCGCTTCCCGGCAGAAGACCCCCAACGAGATCGCGCTCAACATCCTGCTCGCCAGCCTGTCGATCATCTTCGTGATCGTGGTGCTGGTCCTGCAGCCGGTCGCCGGGTACTCGAACGTGTCGCCGACCGTCCCGGTGCTGGTCGCGCTGCTGGTCTGCCTCATCCCGACCACGATCGGCGCGCTCATCTCGGCCATCGGCATCGCCGGCATGGACCGCCTGGTGCAGCACAACGTGCTCGCCATGTCGGGCCGCGCGGTGGAGGCCGCGGGCGACGTGACCACCCTCCTGCTCGACAAGACCGGCACCATCACCTACGGGAACCGCCGGGCCAGCGAGTTCACGGCCGTCGGCGGCGCGAGCGGCGACGAGCTGGTGCGGGCGGCCGCGGAGTCCTCGCTCAGCGACCCGACGCCGGAGGGCGTCTCGGTGGTCGAGCTGGCGGAGACGCTCGGGTACTCGCGGCCGGAGCACATCGACGGCGAGATCGTGCCGTTCACGGCGCAGACCCGGATGAGCGGGCTCGACCTCCCGGACGGCTCGCAGGTGCGGAAGGGTGCGGCGAGCGCCGTCGTCGCCTGGGTGCGCGAGAGCACCGCGCCCTCGGCGGCCGCACTGGAGGAGCTGGACCGTGAGGTCGAGCGCATCTCCCAGGTCGGCGGCACCCCTCTCGCGGTGGCGACGCGCGACGCGACCGGCGCCTCCCGTCTCCTCGGCGTGGTCTACCTCAAGGACATCGTGAAGGAGGGCCTGGCTGAGCGCTTCGCCGACCTTCGGAAGATGGGCATCCGCACCGTCATGGTGACCGGCGACAACCCGCTGACCGCCAAGGCGATCGCGGCAGAGGCCGGCGTGGACGACTTCCTCGCCGAGGCCAAGCCCGAGGACAAGCTCGCGCTCATCCGCCGCGAGCAGGAGGGCGGCGCCCTGGTCGCGATGACCGGCGACGGCACCAACGACGCGCCGGCGCTCGCGCAGGCCGACGTCGGGGTCGCGATGAACACCGGCACGTCGGCGGCGAAGGAGGCCGGCAACATGGTCGACCTCGACTCCGACCCGACCAAGCTGATCGACATCGTCCGGATCGGCAAGCAGCTCCTGATCACCCGCGGCGCGCTCACCACGTTCTCGATCGCGAACGACGTGGCGAAGTACTTCGCGATCATCCCCGCGATGTTCGTCGGGGCCTTCCCCGGCCTCGCCGTGCTCAACGTGATGGGGCTGCACTCGCCCGCCTCCGCGATCCTGTCGGCGGTGATCTTCAACGCGATCGTGATCGTGCTGCTCATCCCGCTCGCCCTGCGCGGCGTGCGCTACCGGCCGTCGGCGGCGTCCTCGCTGCTCGGCCGCAACCTCCTCATCTACGGGCTCGGCGGGATCATCGCCCCGTTCATCGGCATCAAGCTGATCGACCTCGTCGTCGCCCTCCTCCCCGGCTTCTGACCGGCACAGACAGTAAGGAATCGCAGAACAAATGAACCGCCTCCGCGGCGCCTGGCGCCAGTACTGGGTCGCCATCCGCGCCATGATCGTGCTCACCGTCGCGCTCGGCGTCGCCTACACGTTCGTCGTCACCGGGATCGGGCAGCTCGCCTTCCCGGCCCAGGCGAACGGGTCGATGGTCACGCAGGACGGGAAGACCGTCGGCTCGACCCTCATCGGCCAGGCCTTCACCGACGCGAAGGGCAACCCGCTGCCGCAGTGGTTCCAGTCGCGCCCGTCCGCGGCGACGTCGAACGGCCCCGCCGGCTACGACGCGGCGGCGTCCTCCGGCAGCAACCTCGCCACCGGCAACCCAGTTCAGGTGAAGGCTGTGCAGGACCGCACCGCCGCGATCGAGAAGCTGGACGGGGTGCCGGCGTCGGCGATCCCGTCCGACGCAGTGACCGCGTCCGGTTCGGGGCTCGATCCGCACATCTCCCCCGCCTACGCCCTGCTGCAGGTCAAGCGCGTCGCGGAGGCCCGCGGGCTGCCCGAAGCAACGGTGAAGAAGCTGGTCGAGTCTAGGATTCAAGCACGGGACCTCGGCTACCTCGGCGACCCGACCGTGAACGTGCTCCAGCTCAACCTGGCGCTGGCCCGGCTCGGCCGCTGACCGGCCGACAGCGAGAAGGGGATCGAGAGCGAATGGCGCGTGGCCACCTCCGGGTCATGCTCGGCGCGGCGCCCGGCGTCGGCAAGACGTACGCGATGCTCGAGGAGGGCAAGCGGCTGAAGGCGCTCGGCAAGGACGTCGTCGTCGCGGTCGTGGAGACCCACGGCCGCGCCGCCACCGCCGCGATGCTGGAGGGCCTGGAGGTCGTGCCGCGGCGCACGGTCGAGCACCGCGGGGTGGAGCTCACTGAGCTGGACCTGGACGCGGTGCTCGCCCGCGCGCCACAGCTCGCCCTCGTGGATGAGCTCGCCCACACCAACGCGCCCGGCTTGGAGAACGCGAAGCGCTGGGAGGACGTGGACGCGATGCTGGCCGCCGGCATCGACGTGATGTCGACGGTCAACATCCAGCACATCGAGTCCCTGAACGACGTGGTCGAGCAGATCACCGGCGTGCAGCAGCGCGAGACCATCCCGGACGCCGTGCTGCGCCGCGCCGACCAGATCGAGGTGGTCGACCTCGCCCCGCAGGCGCTGCGCGACCGGCTCGCGGAGGGCGTCGTGTACCCGGCGGCGCGGGTGGACGCCGCGCTCTCCAACTACTTCCGGCTCGGCAACCTGACCGCGCTGCGCGAGCTGGCGCTGCTCTGGCTGGCCGACGAGGTGGACAGCGCCCTCCAGCAGTACCGCGCGGAGCACGGCATCGCCGGCAAGTGGGAGGCCCGCGAGCGCGTCGTCGTCGCGCTCACCGGCGGGCCTGAGGGCGAGACGCTGCTGCGCCGAGGCGCCCGGATCGCCGCCCGCTCGGCCGGCGGCGAGCTGCTCGCGGTGCACGTCACCAGCCAGGACGGCCTCCGCGAGGCGACGCCCGGCGCGCTCGCGGCGCAGCGCGCGCTGGTGGAGCAGCTCGGCGGCAGCTACCACCAGGTGGTCGGCAGCGACATCCCGCAGGCGCTGGTCGAGTTCGCGCGCGGCGAGAACGCGACCCAGCTGGTCATCGGCGTCTCGCGGCGCAGCCGGCTCGCGGCGCTGCTGACCGGGCCGGGCATCGGCGCGACGGTGGTCAGGGAGTCCGGCGACATCGACGTGCACATCGTGACGCACTCCCGGGCGGGCGGCCGGTTCTCGCTGCCGCGACCGCGCGGCGGCCTCACGACCCGGCGGCAGGTCTACGGCTTCCTCCTCGCGCTGATCGGCGGCCCGCTGCTGACGCTGGTGCTGGTGAGCATGCGCTCGGGCGAGTCGATGACGGCCGACGTGCTCAGCTACCAGCTGCTGGTGGTGGTCGTGGCGCTGGTCGGCGGGATCTGGCCCGCGCTGTTCGCCGCGCTGCTGTCCGGGCTGACGCTCGACTACTTCTTCGTCGCCCCGCTCTACACGATCACCATCGCGGAGCCTCTGCACCTGCTGGCGCTGATCCTCTACATGGTCATCGCCGCGCTGGTCAGCCTGGTGGTGGACCAGGCGGCACGCCGCACGCGCGCCGCCCAGCGCGCCGCCGCGGAGGCCGAGCTGCTGGCCACGGTCGCCGGCGGCGTCATCCGCGGCGAGGACGCGCTCCAGGCGTTGGTGACCCGCACGCGCGAGGCGTTCGCACTCACCGGGGTGCGCCTCCTGGACGGCGACGAGGTCGTCTCCACCGACGGCGAGCCGGCGGACTCCGCGCACACGCAGCGCATCGCGGTGGGCGACCGCGGCACGCTGGAGCTGTCCGGCCGCGACCTGGAGGCCGCCGACCGCCGCCTGCTCGCGGCGATCGTCGCGCAGCTCGACGCGGCGCTGGAGCACCGCGAGCTCGCCGCGACCGCGAGCGAGCTCGGCCCGCTCGCCGAGGCCGACCGGGTGCGCAGCGCGCTGCTCGCGGCGGTCGGGCACGACCTGCGCCGACCGCTCGCCGCGGCGACGGCCGCCGTCACCACGCTGCGCCAGCGCGATCTGGCGCTCAGCGACGGAGACCGCGAGGCGCTGCTGGAGACCGCGGAGGACAGCCTCGACGGACTCGCCACGCTGGTCACCAACCTCCTCGACGTCAGCCGCGTGCAGGCGGGCGTGCTCGGCGTCTCGCTCGCGCCGACCGAGCTGGAGGACGTCATCCCGGCCGCGCTCGAAGAACTGGGGCTGGGACCGGCGAAGGTGGAGCTGGACCTGGCGGAGACCGTGCCTCCGGTGCTCGCCGACGGCGTGCTGCTGCAGCGCGTGCTCGTGAACCTGCTCGGCAACGCCCTGCGGTTCTCGCCGGACGGCCGGCCGCCCGTGATCGCGGCGAGCGAGTTCGGCGGGACGGTGCAGCTGCGGGTCGTCGACCACGGGCCCGGCATACCCGGCGAGCGCCGCGAGGCCGTCTTCCTGCCGTTCCAGCGGCTCGGCGACACGGACAACGACACCGGGATCGGGCTGGGTCTCGCGCTCTCGAAGGGATTCGCCGAGGGGATGGGCGGCACGCTGGAGGCCGAGGACACCCCGGGAGGCGGCCTCACGATGGTGGTGTCGCTGCCGGCCGCGACCACGCCCGCCGCCCCGACCCCTGCCACCCCGACCACGGAGGAGACGCCATGAGGATCCTGATCGCCGACGACGACCAGCAGATCCTGCGCGCCCTGCGCATCCTCCTCACCGCGCGCGGCTACGAGGTGCTCACCGCCCGCACCGGCGCGGAGGCCCTGACGCAGGCGGTGGAGCACCATCCCGACCTGGTCATGCTCGACCTCGGGATGCCCGAGCTGAACGGCATCGAGGTGATCGAGGGGCTGCGCGGCTGGTCGACCGTCCCGATCCTGGTCGTCTCCGGCCGCACCGGCTCCGCCGACAAGGTGGACGCGCTCGACGCGGGCGCCGACGACTACGTGACCAAGCCGTTCGCGGCCGACGAGCTGCTCGCGCGCATCCGGGCGCTGACGCGGCGCCAGTCCGGCCCGGCCGACGAGCCGGCGGTGCGGTTCGGGGACATCACCGTGGACCTCGCCGCCCACCAGGTGCTGAAGCGCACGGCCGACGGCGAGTCCCCGGTGCGGCTGACGCCGACCGAGTGGGCGATCCTGGAGGTGCTGGTGCGCAATCCGCGCCGGCTGGTCACGCGGCAGGCACTGCTCACGCAGGTCTGGGGTCCGCAGTACACGAACGACACCGGCTACCTGCGCCTGTACCTGGCTCAACTCCGCAAGAAGCTGGAGCCCGTCCCGTCCACCCCGCGCTACCTCCTCACCGAGGCCGGCATGGGCTACCGCTTCACCCCCGACCCCGACTGACCGCCGAGTACGCGATTAATCCATCGAAAAGCGCCGAGTACGCAGACAATTCGCGTGCTCGCGGGTTGGGCGGAACGGGTCGGCCGATACGCCGGGTTCTGTCGTGGACGGCCATCTCTCTCGGGACGACGTCGCCGCCGCCCTCTAGCGGTCTACCCGGGGACGAGACGAGCAGCCTCATGGTCCCCTGTCTGACCTTGCTCCGGGCGAGGTTTACCCAGCCGGCCGAGTCACCCCGGCCGCTGGTGGTCTCTTACACCACCGTTTCACCCTTACCGCGCACTCGCGTGCGAGGCGGTCTGCTTTCTGTTGCACTTTCTCGCGGGTTGCCCCGGGTGGGTGTTACCCACCACCCTGCTCTGCGGAGCCCGGACGTTCCTCGGCGGCCCGCTCGCGCGGACCGACGCGACCGTCTGGCCGACCCATTCCGCGCCCAACACTAGCGCAGCTAGAGCCCGGACTCCTCGTTGCGGATCAGGATCGCGCCGCTGTCCGGGCAGAGCACCACGTCGTCGGCCGCCGCCCGGCGGATCTCCGCGAGGTCGGACTCGGTGAGCTTCACGTTCGAGCCCATCGACACCCCGCGCAGCAGCAGCGCGGCGCCGACGCCGTACCGCGACCGCTGCCGCTCGTAGAGGGCGACCAGGTCGGCGGGGAGCGCCCCGGCGATCGTGGCGCGGTCGCGGGCGAGGGCGTCGCGCTGGGCGCCGACCGTGCCGGCCTCGCCGTCGCGGGAGGCCTCCAGCTCCTTCACTTTGCCCTCCAGCTCATCGCGCTCGGCGTCGATGCCGGACAGGCTCGCCTCCAGTCCCTCCAGGCGCTCCATGACCGTCAGCTCGATCTCCTCCAGGTCGCCCTGGCGCTTGGCGAGCGACGCGAGCTCGGCCTCCAGCGCCTGGACGTCCTTCACCGAGGACGTGTGCTGCAACCGGTCGCTGTCCCTGCGCTTGCGCGCCTCCACGACCTCCACGTCGGACTCGACCCGCTTCAGCTCGGCGCGGGCGTCCTCCACCTCGCCGGTCGCGGCGATCCACCGTGCGCGCAGGGCGTCGACCTCGGGCTGCAGCGCCGCGAGTTCCTTGGCCTGCGGGAGGTTGCGGACGGTGTGGTCGAGCTGGGCGAGCCGGGTGTCGGCGGCCTGCAGCCGGAGGAGCTCGTTCTGGTCGGAGGGGCTGGCTTTCATGCTCTGCTCTCTGCTGGTTCTGTCGTACGTGTCATTGCAGGATCGCGAAATCCCAGGGGTCGGTGCGCAGCTCGCTGACGACGACCTCCACGCCGGGCAGCGCGCGGCGGAGGCTCTCGGCGGCCGTGTCGAGCCACAGCCACTCGCTCGCCCAGTGCGAGACGTCGAGGAGGGCGGGACCGCCGCCGAGGACAGCCTGCTCGCGCGCCTCCGACGCCGGGTGGTGGCGGAGGTCGGCGGTGATATAGACGTCCGCGCCGCGCACGGCGTCGCTGGCCAGCAGCGAGTCGCCTGCGCCGCCGCACACCGCGACGCGCGAGACGGGCTGGTGGTAGTCGCCGGCCGCGCGGACTCCCCCGGCGGTCGGCGGCAGGAGGTCGGCGAGCGCGCGGGCGAGCGCGCCGAGCGTCGTCGGCTCGGCCAGCGTGCCGACCCGGCCGATGCCGGTGACGCCGTCGGGCGCGGGCGCGATCGGCGCTGTGTCGCGGAGGCCGAGGGCGGCGGCCAGGACGGCGCTCGTGCCGTCCGCCACCACGTCGGCGTTGGTGTGCGCCGCGATCAGCGCGCAGTCGTTGCGGATCAGGGTCGCCAGCAGCGAGCCCTTGTAGCGGTCCTCGGCGACGGAGGTCACTCCGCGCAGCAGCAGCGGGTGGTGGGCGATCAGGAGGTCGGCGTCCAGCCCGACGGCTTCGTCGACGGTCGCGGCCACGGCGTCCACCGTGAGGAGGATGCGCTCCACGCTCGCGGCCGGGTCGCCGGAGACGAGCCCCGGCGCGTCCCATCCCTCTGCGCCGGCGATCGGCCAGAGCGATTCGACGACCTCGCAGACGGAACGGAGAGAGTGCGGCACGGAGTAGAGCCTAGCCCTGTCGCCAGCGGAGGAGTTCCGGAGAGCCGCGCCCGCTGTCGGCAGCCAACGGAGGAGATGGGCCGGATTTGGACCCCGATCTCCTCCGTTGCCTGCTTTTGGGGGTGTGGGCGGCGGTGATGTCCTCCGTTGGCTACGGCATCACCACCGCTTCCTGCCGCCGCACCTCGCGGACGCCCGACACCATCGGCGTCACCAGCCCGATGCCGAGCGCGAGCAGCACGCCGACGTTGCTCGCGCCGATCCCGGCGTGCGGGTCGGCGCCGAGCAGCCGGACCAGGTAGCCCTCCCAGGCCAGCCACGGCAGCGGCGAGCTGACGAAGCCGAGCCCGATCGCGCTGGCGACCACGAGCATCGTGAGGTTGGCCCAGCGCCAGTCCGGGTAGACGCCGCCGCGGTTCAGCAGCGAGCCGTGGTGGAAGCGGCGGGTGCGCAGCATCATCTCGCCGGCGAACAGCCCGGCCCACGCGGCGACCGGCACGGACAGCGCGGTCGGGATGCCGCGGATGACCTCGTCCAGCTCGCTCACCGTGAGGGCGAGCACGACGCCCGCGACCGCGATCACGGCGCCGATGACCACCGTGCTCCAGCGCCGGCCGAGCCGCACGCCGAGCGCGTCGAGGGTGAAGCCGCCCGAGTAGATCGTGAGCACAAGCGCCGAGATCAGGCTGAGCCCCACCGCCAGCAGCAGCGGGACCGGGTACCAGGCCGGGAGGCCGAGCCGCACGAACCCTCCCACCGGGTCGCTGGCCAGCTCGGCGGCCAGGCGCGGGTCGGAGGCTGCGAGCAAGCCGCCGTAGGAGACGAGCACGAACGGCGGCACCCCGGCCCCGAACGTCGCCCACAGCATCCCCGCCGCGCCGGAGGACCGCCGGCGCTGGTACCGGGCGACCTCCGCGCTGCTCATCGCCCAGGCCAGCCCGACGTAGCTGAACACGAGCACCGCGCCGGTGACGACGTGCGTCCAGAGCGCGTCGGGGACGGCGAGCGCGCGCGACAGGTCGACGTGCCGCCAGGTCGCCGCGATCGTCACGGCGATCAGCACCGCCGAGGCGATCGTGAGCACGAGCTGCACCCGGGAGACGAGCCCGTAGCCGAAGAAGGCCACGACCCCGGCGGCGGCGATCGTCACGGCCAGCGCGATCGCGGTCGGGATGGCCGCGCTGTGCGCCCAGCCCTCGGAGACGGCCAGCGATCCCGCGGCCGACCCGGCCAGCCAGAGCAGCACGGAGCCCCAGAACAGCTTGGTGACCAGCGCCAGCGCGGTCGGGAGGGCGTTGCCGCGGAGGCCGAAGATGGCGCGCGACACGACCATCGTGGGCTGCCCGCTCCACTTGCCCGCGAGCGTCCCCAGCCCGAGCGGCAGGAACGACAGCGCGACCCCGAACAGCGTCGCGACCAGAAGCTGGCGGAGGCTCAGCCCGAGCAGGAACAGGGTCGCGCCCACGCCCACGCTGATCAGGGAGGAAGTGCCCGCGAACCAGAGCCAGAACAGCCGCGAAGCGTGCCCCGCCCGCCGGTCGAACGGCGTGGGCTCCAGGTCCACGGTCTCCGGCACGAATGCGGGAGGCGCGACAGGGGCGGTGTGCAGCGGGGCGGCGTCCTCGGGCGGGCGGGGCGACGCGACCGGGGTCGGCGTGCTGCGCACGTCGTCGGCGACGTCGTGCTCGGGGGTCGCGGCCGGGGCGACGTCATGGCTGGCCACCGGCGCGGGTTCGGCACCGGCCACCGGCGCGGTGAGCGCCACGGGGAGGGCGACGGGGAGCGGCTGCGAGTCGCGCGGAGCGTACTCCTCGGGCACGAGGCCGAGCGGCTCGACGCGCGGCGCGGGGGTCTCGGGAGCAGGAGGCTGCTGCTGCTCGGAGGTCGAGGTGTCGAGCGCGATCGTCGGGAATTTGGGCGGCGACACGTCCGGCTGCTGCTGGACAGGCTGCTGCGGGGCAGGCTGCTGCGGAGCGGGCTGCGCAGGCGCCGCCGGCTGCGGCACCGCCGCCCCCACCCACGCGCTGTACGTCGGCTGCGGCCCGTCGTCCCGCCGCCGCACCGGGAGGTCGTCGAAGCTGATCAACTGCGTCGGCGGCCCGACCCAGTCGTCCTCCTCGTCCTCGTCCTCCTCCTCGCCGTCGTGCGCCGGCTCCCCCACCAGCGGGATCGCCGCCGTCGCCCGCGCCTGCAGCACGTTCTGCAGATGCTGGATCGCCCCGAACGTGTCGTGGATGCGCAGGTCCGCGTCCACGATCGCCGTGACCTCCGCGTCGCTGAGTGCCGCCGCGTCGTCCGCGTCCGCGGCGGGAGGCGGCCCCGCGACGATGGGGATGGCCGCCGTCGCGCGGTCGACCTCGACCTGGAGCGCGTCGGCGAGCTCGTCGTCGCTGTGGCGTGCTCCGCCCGGCTCCGCGACGCCATTCCGCTTCACGCCATCGGCCCGCTCCATGCTCCGAGCCTACGACCGTAACGCTCAGCGGGTCAGGGGGCATCCTCGCCTCCGGAGAAGTACCATCGTCTCGATGAGCACGCCGATCCCGACTCCGTACGAAGACCTGCTGCGCGACGTCCTCGCGAACGGCAGCCACAAGTCCGACCGCACCGGCACGGGGACGCGCAGCGTGTTCGGCCGCCAGCTCCGGTTCGACCTCGCCGAGGGCTTCCCGCTGATCACCACCAAGCGGGTGCACTTCAAGTCGATCGCCTATGAGCTGCTATGGTTCCTCCGCGGCGAGAGCAACGTCGGCTGGCTGCGCGACAACGGCGTCACGATCTGGGACGAGTGGGCCGACGAGCGCGGCGAGCTCGGCCCGGTCTACGGGGTGCAGTGGAGGTCGTGGCCGGCGCCCGACGGAACCCACATCGACCAGATCCAGCAGGTGATCGACACCCTCCGCGACAACCCGGACTCCCGCCGGATCATCGTCTCCGCCTGGAACGTCGCCGACATCCCGGACATGGCGCTCGCACCGTGCCACGCGTTCTTCCAGTTCTACGTCGCCGACGGCCGGCTCTCCTGCCAGCTCTACCAGCGCAGCGCGGACATGTTCCTCGGCGTCCCCTTCAACATCGCCAGCTACGCGCTCCTCACGATGATGGTCGCCCAGCAGGTCGGCCTGGAGCCCGGCGACTTCATCTGGACCGGCGGCGACTGCCACATCTACGACAACCACGTCGAGCAGGTCACCGAGCAGCTGACCCGCGACCCGTATCCCGCGCCGACGCTGCGGTTCGCGCGGAAGCCGGAGAGCGTCTTCGACTACCGGTTCGAGGACTTCGTGGTGAAGGACTACCAGCACCACCCCGCGATCCGCGCGGCTGTCGCGGTATGAGCCTGGCCCTGATCTGGGCGCAGGCCCACGACCGCGTCATCGGCGCCGGCGGCGTCATGCCGTGGCACCTGCCCGAAGACCTCAAGCACTTCCGAGAGCTGACCGGCGGCGACCCGGTGGTCATGGGACGCCGCACCTGGGAGTCCCTGCCCGAGCGGTTCCGGCCCCTCCCCGGCCGGGCGAACATCGTCGTGACGCGCGACCCGGGCTACGCGGCGCCGGGCGCGACGGTCGTCCACTCGCTCGAAGGCGCACTGAGCGCCGCGGAGGCCGGCACGGTGTGGATCATGGGCGGCGCCCAGCTCTACACGCAGGCGCTGCCGCTCGCGGACCGCGTCGAGGTGACCGAGATCGACCTCGCCGTGGAGGGCGACACGGTCGCCCCCGCACTCGGCCCGGAGTGGCACGGCGACCCCGGCCCGTGGCTGGATGCCGCGAACGGGATGCGCTACCGCTTCGTCCGCTACGAGCGCTAGGCGGATACGAGCGCTAGGTCAGTCCCGCCACCAGGTTCACGGTCGCCGCGACGATGACGGTGCCGAACACGTACGACAGCAGCGTGTGGCGCAGGATGGCCCGCCGCAGGTACGGGCTGGAGATGTTCGTGTCCGACACCTGGAACGTCATCCCCAGTGTGAAGGCGAGGTAGGCGAAGTCGCTGTACTGCGGCGGCTCCTTCTGGTTGAAGTCGACGCCGCCGTCCCGGCGATAGTAGATCCGCGCGTAGCGCAGCGTGTAGAGGGTGTGGACGAGCACCCACGACAGCGCGATGCTCACGATCGCGAGCAGAGCGATGGCGAGCTGCGCGCCGCCCTTGAGGCTGCGCGCCTCCACCAGCACCCACACGACCGCGAAGACGCTGGCCAGCGCCGTGATGATGAGCACCAGGTCCACCGTCCGGCGCCCCGGGTCCTCCAGCCGCGCGTGGCTGCGCGTCTGCTCCGCGTCCATGCGCCAGACCGTCGTCCAGATCCACACGACGTACACGAGGCAGGCCGCCGCCCAGCCGGTGAGGATCGCGTGGTGCACCACCTCGAAGAAGGAGAGGACGACCGCCACCACGACGCCGACCGCCAGGGCGATGTACAGCTTCATCCGGGTGTGCCCGCGGCCGCGCTTCAATTCGTCCGTCACACAACGGATGTTCGCACGTCACGCCAGGGCGTCGACGCCAGCGCGCCGGTACGATCGGATTGTGACCACCGCTCCCGCACCTCTCGCCGACCTCGACACCGAAGCGCTCCGCGCCGCGCACGCCGACTTCGCGCGCGCCTACGACGAGCTGAAGGCCGCCGGCCTCGCCCTCGACATCACGCGCGGCAAGCCGTCCGCCGAGCAGCTCGACCTCTCGAACGACCTCCTGCACCTGCCCGACGGCGCCTACCGGGACGCCGCGGGGACGGACCTGCGCAACTACGGCGGTCCGAACGGCCTCCCCGAGCTGCGCGCGATCTTCGCCGACGCGCTGCGGGTGCCGGTCGGCCAGCTCCTCGCGCTCGGCAACTCCAGCCTCACGGTCATGCACGACACGGTCGCACAGGCGCTGCTGCACGGCGTCCCCGGCGGCGACCTGCCGTGGAGCCACCAGCCGATCAGCTTCCTCGCCCCGGTGCCCGGCTACGACCGGCACTTCACGATCTGCGAGCGCTTCGGCATCCGGATGATCGCCGTGCCGATGAACGACGACGGACCCGACATCGCCACGATCGAGACGCTGCTGGCGACGGACGACAGCATCAAGGGCATGTGGTGCGTGCCGGTGTACTCCAACCCGTCCGGCGCTGTCTACAGCGAGGAGGTCGCGCGCGCCCTGGTGTCGCTGCCCGCCGCCGCCGACTTCCGGCTGTTCTGGGACAACGCCTACGTCGTCCACCACCTGAGCGACGAGCGGCCGGAGCCGATCGACATCCTGGCGCTGGCCGCCGAGGCCGGCAACCCGGACCGCCCGCTGATCTTCGCCTCCACCTCCAAGGTCACGTACCCCGGAGCGGGCGTCGCGTTCATCGGCGGGTCGGAGGCGAACATCGCCTGGTACCAGCACAACTCGGCCGCGCAGAGCATCGGCCCGGACAAGATCAACCAGCTGCGCCACGTCCAGCTCCTGCGCGACGCCGAGGGCCTGGCGGCGCACATGGAGAAGCATCGCGCCATCCTGGAGCCCAAGTTCGCCGCGGTGGACGAGGCCTTCCGCGCGCGGCTGGAGCCGTGGGGCGCCGGCGCCTGGAACGCGCCGCACGGCGGCTACTTCGTCAGCCTGGACGTGCTCGACGGCTGCGCCAAGCGCGCCGTCCAGCTCGCGAAGGAGGCCGGCATCGCGGTGACGCCCGCCGGGGCGACGTTCCCGTACGGCGAGGACCCGCGCGACGCGAACATCCGCATCGCGCCGACCTTCCCTCCGCTGGCGGAGCTGCGCGCGGCCCTCGACGGGCTCTGCACGGCCATCCTGCTCGCCGAGACCGAGGCGCTGCTCGCCGAGCGGAACTGACGTGACGTCCTGGGTCGTCCGCCCCAGCGTGGAGGCCGACTGGACCGCGTACCGCGCGATCCGGCTGGAGATGCTGGAGGACACGCCCATCGCGTTCCTGGAGACGCTGGCCGCGGCCCGGATGCACCCCGACGAGCACTGGCGCAGGCGCGCGGCGAACACGTCGCCGAGCAGCCGGCTGTTCGCCGCGGTCGCGCCGGACGGCCGCTGGCTGGGGACGATGGGCGGCTTCCACGCGTCCGGCTCCCCCGACCCGCACCTGGTCGGCGTCTACGTGACGCCCGCCGCGCGCGGCCGGGAGCAGGGCGTCACCGACGCCCTCCTGGACGCGGTCGTCGACTGGGCGCGCCAGCGCTCCGGCCGCCTGCTGCTGGAGGTCCACGAGCACAACGCGGCCGCGATCCACTACTACGAGCGCCGCGGCTTCGCCTTCACCGGCCGCACGCAGCCGTACCCGCTCGACCGCACCGCCCTCGAACTCGAAATGGCCGCCGACCTCTGACGTCGCGAACGGAGGGCATCCGGCTCCCGCAGCGGCGTGTCGGCAGCCAACGGAGGACTTCGGGGCTCGGTCGGCCGGGATCTCCTCCGTTAGCGACGGGGGCGGAGGCGCCGGGGCGTCGGTAACGGAGGAGATTGGGGGTGGGGAGGGGCGGATGTCCTCCGTTGGCCGACTTTGGGAGGGGCGGCGGGGTGGATGTCCTCCGTTAGCGGCGGAAGCGGAGGGCGAGCTCAGCGAGCAGCCGCGCGCCGTAGCCGGTCGCGCCCTTCGACCGCCACGCGTCGTCGGAGTCGGCGTTCATCGTGCCCGCGATGTCGAGGTGCGCCCATGGGGTCTCGCCGACGAACTCCCGAAGGAACAGCGCGGCCGTCGTCGCGCCCGCGTAGGGACCGCCGACGTTGGCGAGGTCGGCGATGTCGGAGTCCAGCAGCTTGCGGTAGGCGGTCTCCAGCGGGAGCTGCCAGACCTTCTCGTCCGTGCTGCGGGAGGCCGCCACGATCGCGTCGGCCAGCCCCTGGTCGGACGCGAACAGCGCCGCCCTGGCCGGCCCCAGCGCCAGCAGCGCCCCGCCGGTGAGGGTCGCGATGTCCACGACCGCGTCGGGCTCCTCCTCGGTGGCGAGCACGAGGCCGTCCATCAGCACCAGGCGGCCCTCCGCGTCGGTGTTCTTGACCTCCACCGTCGTGCCGCCGCGTGCGATGAGCACGTCGCCCAGCTTGTACGCGGAGCCGGACGGCATGTTGTCCGTGCACATCAGGAACGCCGTGACCATCGTCGTGCAGCCCAGGTCCTGGAGGCTGGTCAGCGCGCCGAAGATCGCGGCGGCGCCGCCCATGTCCATCTTCATCAGCAGGTGCATCGGGTCCGACGGCTTGAGGCTGATGCCGCCGGAGTCGTACATGATGCCCTTGCCGACGAGCGCCAGGTGCCCGGTCGGCTCGCCCTCCGGGAGGTAGCGGAGCCGGATCATCCGTGGCTCCTCCGCACTCCCGGCGTTGACGCCGAGCAGTCCGCCGCAGCCGAGGTCCACGAGCTGCTGCCGGTCGAAGACCTCCACCTCCAGGCCGAAGTCGCCTGCCAGTTCCAGGGCGAGCTCGCCGAAGTCGGTGGCGGTCAGATGGCCGGGCGGGGTGTTGGCGAGGTCGCGGGCGATCGCGGCGCCGCGCGCGGCGAGCCCACCGGCGGGGAGCCCGTCGGCCACGGCCGAGGACGGCGCCTCGTCCACGAGCAGTTCGAGCCGGGTGAGCTCGGTGACCGTCGGCGCCGACTTCAGCTCGGAGTACCGGTAGCGGCCGAGCAGCGCACCCTCCGCCACGACCTGGCCGACGCGCTCGGGAGGGACCGCGCCGGTCGCGGGCAGGCGCAGGCCGAGCGCAGCCGACGACGACGCCGCGCGGGCGAAGGCGGCGGCGAGGTCGCGGATAGTGTCTGCGGTGAGGTCCTCCGGAACGCCGGAGCCGACCGCGTAGAGCAGCGGCGCGGCCTCGGTCGGGATCAGAAGGGTCTGGCCGGGCTTGCCCTCGAACCCGGCGCGCGTGAGCGCGTCCCGGTCGAGGCCGAGGTCGGCGTCGACCGGACCGTCCGTGCCCACCGCGATCCCGATCGCGTCCAGTCCCGGAGCGAAGGAGGTCACGGCCTCGAAGCCGACGACGTGCTCCGGCCGGTATGACGGTACGGGGGTGAACGACGCCGGGATGAGGCTGCGCACCGCCGAAGTCATCTCAGACCTCCCCGAATCCGCTCTCGACCAGGTCGACCAGGGCGTCCACCGCGGCCTCCCCCTCGCTGTCCGGCGACGCGATGGAGGCCGTCGCCCCCGCGGTGAGCCCGAGCGACATCACACCGAGCAGGCTCTTCGCGTCCTTGCCGTTCACGGTCACCTTCACCGGGAAGGTGTTGGCGAGCTTGACGAACTCGGCGGCGGGCCGGGCGTGGAGGCCCTGCGGGTTGCGCACGAGCACCTCGCGCGTGTAGCCGTCGGCGCCCCGAACAGCGGCGGGCGCGTCGGCAGGCGCGGCCGGAGCGGCGGCCGGCGCCGACTCCGCGTCGGCCCACGCCGAGCGCGCGCCCTCCACCGCGGCAGCGACCCCCGCGAGGTCGGCTCCGGTCTCCGCGGCGACGGCCGCGGCGACGCCGCCCTCCACGAAGGGTCCGTCGACGACGCGCACGCGGGCGCGCTCGTCCTCCGGCAGCAGGTCGAGCACGGTCTCCGCGGTCAGCAGCGCCGAGCCCAGGTCGCTGACGACCACGACGCCGGAGCCCTGGTCGGCCTCCCCCACCGCGGTCATCACCTTGCCGAAGCTGGTGCCGATCCCGTCGTCGTCCGTGCCGCCCGCCGCCAGCAGCGTCACCGACGGCGCCATCTGCCCCGCGAGGGCGACCGCGCCGGCGGCGAGCTGCGAGCTGTGCGACACGAAGACGAGCCCGACCTTCCCGGTCATCCCGCCGCCTCTGCGGCCGCCCGCAGGATCAGCGCGGTCGACTGCGCTCCGGGGTCGCGGTGGCCGGCCGAGCGCTCGCCCAGGTAGCTGGCGCGGCCCTTGCGGGCGACCAGCGGAATCGTGGCGTCCGAACCCTGCTCGGCCGCCGCGGCCGCCGCGTCGAGGATCGCCGCCGGGTCGGACCCCGCGGCGAGCGCGGCCGAGGCCGCCTCCACCGCGGGCGTCCAGGCGTCGATCATCGTCTTGTCGCCGGACTCCGCCTTGCCGCGGGACACGATGCCGTCGCGCGCCGCCGTGAGCAGCGCGACGAGGGTCTCCCCGTCGACCGCCGCCGCGTCGCCGACCGGCTCGGCCGCCTTGAGGAAGGCCGTGCCGTACAGCGGGCCGGACGCGCCGCCGACCGTGGAGATCAGGGTCATCGCCACCGAGCGCAGCGCCGCGGACGGCGTCGCGTCGGCGGGCAGCTTACCCAGCGCGTCCACGGACGCGCGCAGCCCGCGGTCCATGTTCTCGCCGTGATCGCCGTCGCCGATCTCCCGGTCGAGCGTGTTCAGCTCACCCTTGTGCTCGCCCACGGTCGTCGCCGCGGCCGAGACCCAGGAGGTGACCCAGTTCGTGTCCAGCGCCATCAGCGCATCCTTCCCTTGTGTCGTATCCGGTCTGTGGAGCGTACGCCGCTCAGACGCCCCAGCGGAGTGCGGCGGTGTGCACCGGCGCGTCCCACAGGGCGGTCAGCTCGTCGTCCAGCTTCAGCACCGAGATCGAGGCGCCCTGCATCTCCAGCGAGGTGACGTAGTTCCCGACCAGCGACCGGCCGAGGACGATCCCCCTCTCGTCAAGGATCTCCGCCGCGCGCCGGAACAGGATGTAGAGCTCCGAGAGCGGCGTGCCGCCCATGCCGTTGACGAACAGCAGCACGGTGTCGCCGGAGGAGAACGGCAGGTCGGTGAGGATGGCGTCCATCATCCGGTCCACCAGCCGGTCGGCCGGCTCCAGCTTGATCCGCTCGCGGCCCGGCTCGCCGTGGATGCCGACGCCGAACTCGATCTCGTCCTCCGGGAGCACGAAGCCGGGCTCGCCCGCGTGCGGGACGGTGCCGTCGGTGAGCGCGAGGCCGATCGAGCGCACGTTGGCGTTGACCTTCTCGGCGACCGCGGTGACGGCGTCGAGGTCGTCGCCCCGGTCGGCCGCCGCTCCGGCGATCTTCTCCACCAGCACGGTGCCCGCGACGCCACGACGGCCCGCGGTGTAGAGGGAGTCCTGGACCGCGACGTCGTCGTTGGTCACGACGGCGCGCACCGTGATGCCCTCCGCGCCCACCAGGTCGGCCGCCGTCTCGAAGTTCAGCACGTCGCCGGTGTAGTTCTTGACGATGTGGAGGACTCCGGCGCCGCCGTCCGCGGCCTTGGTGGCCTCGACGATCGGCATCGGCGTGGGCGAGGTGAAGACCTCACCGGGAACGGCCGCGTCCAGCATGCCCTTCCCCACGAATCCGGCGTGCAGCGGCTCGTGGCCGCTGCCTCCTCCGCTGACCAGGCCGACCTTGCCGCGCACCGGGCCGTCGGCCCGGGAGACGAAGCGGGGGTCCTGCGACACCGTGACGATGTCCGCGTGAGCCCGTCCGAACCCCGCGAGGGACTCGGTCACGACGTCGGGTACGTCGTTGATGAGCTTCTTCATCGAAAACCCTTCCTTCCACTTGCTGTCAGTGCGTCGCCTCGACCCATTCCTCGAGCTTCGCGGCCGCAGCCCCGGAGTCGATCGCCTGGGCGGCGACCGCCATGTGCGAACGGAACCGATCCAGGATGGACACCTGGACCCTCGACGGGTCGGACGCGAGCTCGTAGGACACGAGCCCGGCCGCCGCGTTGAGCAGGACGATGTCGCGCACGGGGCCCTCCTGGCCCGCGAGCACGGCACGCACGACAGCCGCGTTGTACGCGGCGTCCTTCCCGAGCAGGTCCTCGATCCTGGCGCGCGGGATGCCCAGATCGCGCGGGTCGATGTCGTGCTCGGTGACGAGGCCCCTGGAGACCTCCCAGACGTGGCTGTGACCGGTGGTCGACAGCTCGTCGAGGCCGTCGTCGCCGCGGAAGACCAGCGCGGTCGCGCCGCGGGTCTGGAACACGCCGACGATCAGCGGGATGCGGTCGAGCGTCGCGACGCCCACCGCGGACGCCTCGGGACGCGCCGGGTTGCACAGCGGACCGAGGAAGTTGAAAACGGTCGGAACGCCGAGCTGCGACCGCACGGGGCCCGCATTGGCGAAGCCCGGGTGGAAGGCGCTGGCGAACGCGAAGGTGATCCCGGTGCTCCTCAGCACCTCGGCCACCCGCTCCGGCGGCAGTGTCAGGTCGATGCCGAGCGCGGCCAGCACGTCCGACGATCCGGACGACGAGCTGGCGGCCCGGTTGCCGTGCTTGATGACGGGCACCCCGGCGGCCGCGGCGACGATGGAGGCCGTGGTCGAGACGTTCACCGTGCCGAACCGGTCGCCTCCGGTCCCGACGATGTCGAGCGCCATCGGGTCGACGTCGAGCGGGACCGCGTGGTCGAGGATGGCGTCGCGGAAGCCCACGATCTCGTCCACGGTCTCGCCCTTGGCACGCAGCGCGATGAGGAAAGCGGCGAGCTGGGCCTCCGTGGCCTCGCCCGACATGACCTGGTCCATCGCCCACGCCGCGTCCGCCACACTCAGGTCCTCACGGGCCAGAAGGGAGGTGAGCACGGACGACCAGGACTGCTTTTCCGTCATACAGCGATCCTATGGGGAGGCGACACGCCACGGGGAGCCGCCCGTTTGTACCAGGTATCCAGCGGTCCTTTCCCGAATCGAGGCATATTCGTGCCTTTCAGGTGAGAAAACCACGGCTTCTTTTCAGCCATAATGGGATTTGTGACGAGCACCTCCATTTCCCCTGCAACGAGTGCGCCGGCGATCAACCGGCCCAATGTCGTGGCCGTCGGCACGATCGTCTGGCTCGGCTCCGAGGTGATGTTCTTCGCGGGTCTGTTCGCGATCTACTTCACGCTCAAGTCGACGTCGCCCGATCTGTGGGCCGCCGAGACGGCGCACCTCAACGTCCCGTACGCGCTCACGAACACGATCATCCTCGTGCTGAGCTCGGTGACCTGCCAGATGGGCGTGTTCGCCGCCGAGCGGCTCCAGCCGCGGCGCGCGGGCGGGGTGCTGCAGTTCTGGAAGTGGGGCATGGTCGAGTGGTTCGCCCTCTCCTACATCATGGGCGCCATCTTCGTCTCCGGTCAGGTGCTCGAGTACGCCACGCTCGTCTCCGAGGGCATCTCGCTCGACGCCAACGCCTACGGCTCCGCCTTCTATCTGACGACCGGCTTCCACGCCCTCCACGTCACCGGCGGCCTCATCGCCTTCCTCCTCGTCATCGGCCGCGCCTTCGCGGTCAAGACCTTCGGCCACAAAGAGGCCACGAGCGCCATCGTCGTGTCGTACTACTGGCACTTCGTCGACGTCGTGTGGATCGGACTGTTCGCGGTCATCTACATCATCCGATAGATCAACAGGAGCTGACCTCACCTCATGCGTCCCCGCGTCCCCGGCACCCAGAAGTCCCGCGCAGCAGCGCCATCGCGTAACGCGAAGGCCGCGCGCAAGACCGGTCGCCGCCACCCGCTCGCCACCGTCGCCCTGCTCGCCATCGGCCTCGGCCTGACCGGCGGAGCCTACGCCGCGTTCACCACGACCACGGCCTCCGCCGACACCCCGCAGGTCCAGACGGCCTCCAAGTCGTCGGTCTCGCAGGGCGAGAAGCTCTTCCAGGCCAACTGCGCCACCTGCCACGGCATGGACGCCCAGGGCACGGTCAACGCGCCGTCCCTCATCGGCGTCGGCGCCGCCGCGGTCGACTTCCAGGTCGGCACCGGCCGCATGCCCATGCAGATGCAGGGCCCGCAGGCCCAGGAGAAGCCGGTCCAGTTCTCGAACGAAGAGGTCGCGGCCCTGGCCGACTACGTCGCCTCCCTCGCTCCCGGGCCGTCGATCCCCGAGCAGAAGTACCTCGACGGCAAGGGCGACGCCGCCAACGGCGCCCAGCTCTTCCGGATCAACTGCGCGATGTGCCACAACGTCGCCGGCGCCGGTGGAGCCCTCACCGAGGGCAAGTACGCCCCGCCGCTCACCGGTGTGAGCGCCAAGCACATCTACGAGGCCATGGTCACCGGCCCGCAGAACATGCCGGTCTTCAACGACCTGAACATCTCGCCCCAGGGCAAGGCCGACATCATCACGTACCTCAAGTACATCCAGAACAACCCGTCCCCGGGCGGCATCGAGCTCGGCTCGCTCGGCCCGGTGGCCGAGGGACTCTTCCTCTGGATCTTCGGTCTGGGCGCCATCGTGGCGCTGACCGTGTGGATCACGGCGAAGTCCAACTGACCGTCCTGTCGTACTTGTAGAAGCACAGCGTAAGAAGGAGAACAATGGCACAGGACGAGATCGGCGGTCACGAGCTGACGCCCAGTTCGTCGGCCGTCGACGTGCACCGTACCGGCGACCCCGGAACGGCGGTCGTCATCCGCGATGCCGTGGAGAACCCCGGGTTCCCGCCGCATCGGCAGCGGGTGACCGACCTCGACCCCACGAAGGAGCGGCGCGCCGAGCGCACCGTCTACACGCTGTTCTACCTGTCGATCGCGGGCTCCGTCTGGGCGGTCGCCGCCTACATGGCGTTCCCGATCAACGCGAGCGACCCGGGTTCGGTCCGCCTGAACAACCTGTTCATCGGTATCGGCATCACGCTGGCCCTCCTCGCGATCGGCATCGGCGCGGTGCACTGGGGCAAGGCCCTCATGCACGAGAAGGAGGGCGTCGACCTCCGTCACCCCGTGCGCGGCTCCGAGCAGACCACCGAGCGCGCAGCGGAGATCTTCCGCCAGGCCGACGAGGAGTCCGGCTTCAACCGCCGCGTGCTGATCCGCAACAGCCTCATCGGCGCGCTGATCGCCTTCCCGCTCCCCGGCATCATCCTGTTCCGCGGCCTGGCGCCGCAGGGCGTGGACCCGGCGGAGCTGCTGTCGCAGACCATGTGGGCCAAGGGCATCCGCCTCACGCGCGACCCGTCCGGCACGCCGATCAAGGCGTCGGACGTCACGCTCGGCAGCGCCTTCCACGTCATCCCCGAGGGCCTCAACGACGCCCCCGACATGCTGGAGCAGAAGGCCAAGGCGGCCGTCCTGCTCATGCGCCTCAAGCCCGAGGACCTGCACGTGTCCAAGGGCCGCGAGAACTGGAACTACGACGGCATCGTCGCCTACTCCAAGATCTGCACGCACGTCGGGTGCCCTGTGGCGCTCTACGAGCAGCAGACCCACCACCTGCTGTGCCCGTGCCACCAGTCGCAGTTCGACATCACGCACGAGGCGCAGGTCATCTTCGGACCGGCGAAGCGGCCACTGCCGCAGCTGCCGATCACCGTTGACGCCGACGGTTACCTGGTCGCCCGCAGCGACTTCCACGAGCCCGTCGGCCCGAGTTTCTGGGAGCGTCATTGAGCACCTCGACCGCCGCGGCCCCCGCGGCACCCACCACGGCCAAGAGCGGCGGCTTCACCGCTGCCGCCGCCAACTACATCGAGGACCGCACCAGCATCTCGGGCGCGGTCAAGGAGTTCGGGCGCAAGATCTTCCCCGACCACTGGTCCTTCCTGCTCGGTGAGGTCGCCCTCTACAGCTTCATCGTCATCCTGCTGACCGGGACGTTCCTGACGTTCTTCTTCCAGGCGTCGATGGCGGAGGTCGTCTACAACGGCTCCTACGTCCCGCTCAAGGGCATCCACATGTCCGCGGCGATGGAGTCCACCCTCAACATCTCGTTCGAGGTGCGCGGCGGCCTGCTCGTGCGTCAGATCCACCACTGGGCGGCGCTGCTGTTCGTGGCCGCGATCGGCCTGCACATGCTCCGCATCTTCTTCACCGGAGCGTTCCGCAAGCCGCGCGAGCTGAACTGGGTGATCGGCTTCACGCTGTTCATCCTGGCGATGGCCGAGGGCTTCACCGGGTACTCGCTCCCGGACGACCTGCTCTCGGGCAACGGCCTCCGGATCATCGACGGCCTGGTCAAGGGCCTCCCCGTCGTCGGCACCTGGATCTCGTTCCTGCTCTTCGGCGGCGAGTTCCCCGGCACCGCGATCGTCGGACGCCTCTACACACTGCACATCCTGCTGCTGCCCGCGCTGGTCGTCGCGTTCATCGCGCTGCACCTCGTTTTCGTGGTCGTCCACAAGCACACGCAGTACGCCGCTCCCGGCCGCACCCAGGGCAACGTCGTCGGCTACCCGGTCCTGCCGGTGTACGCGGCGAAGGCCGGCGGTTTCTTCTTCATCGTGTTCGGTGTCGTCGCGGCCATGGCGTCGTTCTTCACCATCAACCCGATCTGGAACTACGGCCCGTACGACCCCTCCCCCGTGTCCGCCGGCACCCAGCCGGACTGGTACATCGGCTTCGCGGACGGCGCGCTGCGTCTCGTCCCGCCGGGCTGGGAGTTCGTCTGGCTGAACCGCACTTGGTCGTTCAACATCATCGTCCCGGTCGCCATCCTCGGTCTCTTCATCGTGACCGTGATGATCTACCCCTTCATCGAGGCGTGGGTCACCGGCGACAAGCGCGAGCACCACATCCTGGACCGTCCGCGCAACGCGGCCACCCGCACGGCCATCGGCGCCGCCGGCGTGACCTTCTACGCGGTGTTCTGGGCTGCGGCCTCGTCGGACATCATCGCGACGCACTTCAAGCTCACGATGGAGGGCGTCATCCACACCCTCCAGGCCCTCCTCTTCGTCGGCCCGGTCGTGGCGTACTTCCTCACCAAGCGCATCTGCATCGCGCTGGCGAAGAAGGACCGCTCGATCGCCCTGCACGGCTACGAGACCGGCCGCATCGTGAAGCTCCCCGGCGGCGAGTTCATCGAGGTGCACGAGCAGCTCAGCGACTACGAGCGCTGGCGCCTGATCAGCTACGAGGCGTACGAGCCGCTGATGATCCGCCCGAACAAGCGCGGCAAGATCACGGCGGGCACGCGCATGCGCGCCAGCCTCTCCCGCTGGTTCTTCGAGGACCGCCTGGTCCCGCCGACCCGCGCGGAGCTCGAGTCGGGCCACGGCCACCACTGATCGGTCATGAGGGCGCCGGTGCAGAGACTGCACCGGCGCTTTCGTGTATCCGCCGTCCCCCGCTTTCGACCGTTCTGGAGGCCGCCGTGTCCGACCTGACCCGCCTGGCGTCCTGGCTGCGCTGCCCCGTCTGCGGACAGGACCTGGAGCCTGTCGACCGCCTCACGCTGGGCTGCGCCGCCGGACACCGTCACGACGTCAACAAGCGCGGCTACGTCTCCCTCCTCGGCGGCGGAAGCAAGTTCGTCGGCGACACGGCCGAGATGCTGGACGCGCGCGACACGGTGCTGGAGGGCGGGGCGTACGAGCCGATCGCGTCAGCCGTGGGCGCCGCCGTCGCACCGCCGGAGCGCGTCCTGGACGCGGGCGCCGGCACGGGCTATTACCTGCGCGCGGTACTCGCCGGCTCCCCCGGCGCCGTCGGCCTCGCGATGGACCTCTCCCCCGCGGCCGTCGCCCGCGCCGTGCGCTCGTCGCCCGACGTCGACGGCCTGGTGGCGGACACCTGGCGGCCTCTCCCCGTCCGTTCGGACAGCGTGGACGCGGTGCTGGACGTCTTCGCGCCCCGCAACCTCCCCGAGTTCCACCGCGTCCTCCGGCCGGGCGGGACGCTCGCCGTCGTCGTGCCCCGCGCCGACCACCTCGCGTCGCTGCGAGCGGAGGGCACCATGCTCGACATCCCCTCCGACAAGGCGGAGGACGTCATCGTGGCCGCAGAGCCGCTGTACGCCCCACTGACACGCGAACACGTGTCCTACGAGCTAGCCCTCGACGACGCGCTCCGGGCCGCCCTGGCCGCCATGGGCCCGTCCGCTCGCCACGCCGCCGCGACTCCCGCCGCGACCGACGCGACCACCGTCTCCGTCGACGTCCTCACCTTCACCCCCCGCTGACCCGCGCCACCCGCCCCCGCGGCGTCGCCTGCCGCCCCGCCACCCGCGTCCCCGACGCGTCGCCGCCGCCGCCGCCGCGCAGTCGACAGGGGTCGCAACGCGCCGCCACGCAGGTCGCGAAGCGGCGTGTTGCGACCCCTGAACAAACGATCTGGCAGGACATGCCGCCCACGCGCCGCCCAGGCGGCGTGTTCTGTCAGGTAGATCGCTGCGGGATGTCGGCTGCCTCTCGAACGCGGGGACGCAACACGCCGCCGAGCCGGTCGCGAAGCGGCGTGTTGCGACCCCTGAACAAACGGTCTGACAGGACATGCCGCCTGACGCGCCGCCCAGGCGGCGTGTTCTGTCAGGTGGATCGCGGCGGGACGCCGAAGCGGCGGAGAATGCGCCGCCTCGGGGGACGACGAAGGCCGCCTCCCGGGGGAGACGGCCTTCGTGATGTGCGTGCGGCTCAGCGGGCGAAGTAGCCGCGGTAGTACTCGTAGACCCAGCCGACGATGCAGACGATGCTGAAGGCCACGCCGATGAAGCAGATCCAGAAGCCGACCGCGAGGCCCAGCATGACCAGAGCGGCGCCCATTGCGAGGGCCACCGGCCACCAGCTCCACGGGGAGAAGTGGCCGAGCTCGGGGTCGCCGTCGTCGATGTTCGCGTCGAGGCGGTCCTCCGGCAGCTCACCGCCCTGGGCGGAGTGCGAGCGGCCCACGTAGAACGCGATGAAGGCGGCCAGGATGGCGCTCAGCGTCAGCGCGACGGTGCCGACCCACTCGACCTTCATGTGCATCGGGTCGAGGAGGCTCCACAGCGTGTAGACGATCGCCGAGAGGATGAAGAAGACCGACAGGATCCAGAAGAGGATGGCATTGGCTCTCATGGGTTACTTCACCTTGTTGTTCGAGAGGTCGAGCACGGGGGCGTCCGGGGCGTCCTTGCCGCCGCCGACACCGATCGGGATTCCGGCCTCGGGGTGGTTGAGGTCGAACGCCGGCGACTCGGAGCGGATGCGCGGGATGGACGTGAAGTTGTGGCGCGGCGGCGGGCAGGAGGTCGCCCACTCGAGCGAGCGGCCGTAGCCCCACGGGTCGTTGACCGTGACGCGCGGCGCGTTGCGCGCCGTCAGGTAGACGTTCACGAAGAACGGGATCATCGAGATCGCGAGGATGCCGGCGCCGATCGACGAGACCTGGTTCATCCAGGTGAAGCCGTCCGACGGCAGGTAGGTCGCGTACCGGCGGGGCATGCCCACGACGCCCAGCCAGTGCTGGATGAGGAACGTCGTGTGGAAGCCGATGAACAGCAGCCAGAAGTGCCACTTGCCGAGACGGTCGTTGAGCATCTTGCCCGTCCACTTCGGCCACCAGAAGTAGAAGCCGGCGAACATGGCGAACACGACCGTGCCGAACACGACGTAGTGGAAGTGCGCCACCACGAAGTAGGTGTCGGACACGTGGAAGTCGAGCGGCGGCGACGCGAGGATGACGCCGGTGAGGCCGCCGAAGGTGAAGGTGATCAGGAAGCCGATCGACCACAGCATCGGCGACTCGAACGTCAGCGAGCCGCGCCACATCGTGCCGACCCAGTTGAAGATCTTCACGCCGGTCGGGACCGCGATGAGCATCGTCATCAGCGAGAACCAGGGCAGCAGCACCGAGCCGGTCACGTACATGTGGTGCGCCCACACGGTGACGGACAGCGCCGCGATCGAGATCGTCGCGTAGATGAGTGTCTTGTACCCGAAGATCGGCTTGCGGCTGAACACCGGGAAGATCTCGGACACGATGCCGAAGAACGGCAGCGCGATGATGTACACCTCGGGATGGCCGAAGAACCAGAACAGGTGCTGCCAGAGCAGTGCCCCGCCGTTCGCGGCGTCGTAGATGTGGGCGTCGAACACGCGGTCGGCCGCGAGGGCGAACAGCGCGGCGGCGAGCACCGGGAAGGCCATGAGCACGAGGATCGACGTCACCAGGGTGTTCCAGGTGAAGATCGGCATGCGGAACATGGTCATACCGGGGGCGCGCATCGTGATGATGGTCGTGATGAAGTTCACGGCGCCGAGGATGGTGCCGAAGCCGGAGAGGCCGAGTCCGAGGACCCAGAGGTTGCCGCCGATCCCCGGTGAGAACGTCGTACTCGACAACGGCGCGTAGGCGAACCAGCCGAAGGAGGCCGCACCCTGCGGGGTGAGGAAGCCGGCGACCGCGATCAGCGAGCCGAACGAGTAGAACCAGTACGCCAGCGCGTTCAGACGCGGGAACGCCACGTCGGGGGCGCCGATCTGCAGCGGCATGAGCACGTTGGCGAAGCCGGCGAACAGCGGCGTCGCGAACATCAGCAGCATGATCGTGCCGTGCATCGTGAAGAGCTGGTTGTACTGCTCCTTGGTCTGCACCACCGCGAGACCCGGCTCGAAGAGCTGGGCGCGGATGATGAGGGCCATCACACCGCCGATGAGGAAGTAGATGAACGACGAGATCAGGTACATGTACCCGATCGTCTTGTGGTCCGTCGACGTGATGTAGTTCACGAGGATGTTGCCCTTGCGCTCAACGCCGTTGGCGGTGAGGAGGGTGGGCTTCGGAGCGGGCGCGGTGGTCGCTCCGGGCGCCGGTGCTGTCGTCGTCATGCGTCTGTCCTACTCGTTGCCGGAATCACTCGTTGCCCGTGGGGGCGCCCGTGCCGGGCAGGTTGTTGTTGCGGTCGTACTGGGACCCGAGCTGGCCCGTGAAGCCCTTGTCGCGGAGCGACTGGATGTGGGCGTCGTACTCGCTCTGCGACACGATCTTCACGTTGAAGAGCATCGCCGAGTGGTACTCGCCGCACAGCTCCGCGCACTTGCCGACGAAGGTGCCGGTGCGACCCGTGGTCGAGAAGTACATGTAGTTGGTCTTGCCCGGGATGACGTCCTTCTTGTAGAGGAAGGCCGGAACCCAGAAGGAGTGGATCACGTCGCGCGAGTCGAGCTGGATCGTGATCTTCTTGTTCTCGGGGAGGTAGAGCGTGGGGATCTGGCTCTCCTGCACCGAGCCGGGCGTCGCGTTCGTGTCGCTCGGCTGCGCCTGGATCCCCGGGTCGTACACGTTGTCGGTGACGTAGTTGAAGTCCCACGCCCACTGCTTGGCGTAGACCTGGATCTTGAGGTCGGGGTGCGCGTAGGGCTGCTCGATGGCGTTCTGGTCACGCGCCGTGAAGGCGAAGAAGCCGAGGACCAGGATGAGCGGCACGATCGTGTAGAAGATCTCGATCGGCATGTTGTAGCGGAGCTGGACCGGCAGCCCGGTCTGTCCCTTGCGGCGGCGGTACACGACGACCGCCCAGAGGATGAGACCCCAGACGATGATGCCGACGATGAGCAGAACGATCCAGCTGGTCACCCAGAGGCCGCTGATGCGGTCGGTGTGGTTGGTGACGGGCTGCTGGCCCTCGACGAAGCCCGGCAGGAATCCGTGGAGCTGGGCCTGCGTGCAGCCCGCGAGGACGATGGCAAGTGTCGCTGCGATCGGGATTGCAACCCATCGGAAACGGCGATTGTGACGCACCGGTGACCTTTCGAGAGACTCGGGGACAGTTCACATGCAACTGTATGTGGCGTTCTCTACCCTACTCCGCCGGACACTCGGTTTCGAACACAAAGGGCCGCCCACACGGGGCGGCCCAGAGCTGTTTTCTGTGTTATAGAACGCTCAGTGGAACGAGTCTCCACACGCGCAGGAGCCCGTCGCGTTCGGGTTGTCGATCGTGAAGCCCTGCTTCTGGATGGTGTCCTCGAAGTCGATGGTGGCGCCGTCCAGGTAGGGCACGCTCATCTTGTCGACGATGACCTCCACGCCGTCGAAGTCGACGGTCGCGTCGCCGTCGAGCATGCGCTCGTCGAAGTAGAGCTGGTAGATCAGGCCCGAGCAGCCGCCGGGCTGGACGGCGACGCGCAGACGCAGGTCGTCGCGGCCCTCCTGCTCGAGCAGGCTCCTGACCTTGCCCGCCGCGTTGTCGGTCAGGCCGACGCCGTGGGCCTTGGTCGCGGTCAGCGTTGTGTCGGTCATTGGACTCCTCACACGTGTTTCAGGATTCGATTGCGAAATCTGGGTCGATTGTACGTCCCATTCCCGCGAACTCGCTCAGTTCCTGGCGTCCAGTCGCGCGAGCAGCAGGGCCTCGGCCAGAATCGCCCTCTTGAACACCCCGAGGTGGAGCGACTCGTTCGGGCTGTGGGCGCGGGTGTCGGGGTCCTCCACGCCGGTGACCAGGATCTGCGCCTCCGGGAACTCGCGCACGAGGTCGGCGATGAACGGGATGGACCCGCCGACGCCGGTCTCGACCGCCTCCTTGCCCCACGCGTCGGTCATGGCGCGCTTCGCCTCGGTCGCCGCCCAGCCGGCGGTGTCGACCAGGAAGGCGTCGCCGGTGTCGACGTCGCTGATCTCCACGTGCGCGCCGAAGGGGGCGTGCGCGCGCAGGTGGCGCTCCAGCGCCTCGTAGGCCTCCGTGGCGGCCTGGCCGGGCGCGACCCTCGCGCTCAGCCGCACGGCGACGCTCGGCAGGAGGGTGTTGGAGGCGTCGACGACGCTGGGCGCGTCGATCCCGGTGATCGTGACGGTCGGCTGGGACCACATCCGGGACAGGATCGGGCCGGTGCCGATCGGGGTCACGCCGGGCAGCAGGGCGGCCTCCTCGCGGAACTGCTCCTCGCTCACCGCGGGAGGCTCGGCCGCGTCGTCGTGCGAGCGCATGCCCTCCACCGCGACGGAGCCGTTCTCGTCGTGCAGCGTCGCGAGCAGCGCGACGAGCGCGAGCATCGCGTCGGGAGCCGCGCCGCCGTACATGCCGGAGTGCGACGCGTGCTCCAGCGTCGAGACCGTGAGCTTGAAGGTCACGTTGCCGCGCAGCGACACCGTCAGAGCGGGCGTGTCGATGTCCACGTTGTCGGAGTCGGCGACCACGATCACGTCGGCGGAGAGCGCCGCCTTGTTCTGCTCCAGGAAGTTCGCGAACGAGCGGGAGCCGAACTCCTCCTCGCCCTCGATGAAGACGGCGAGACCGAGGTCGAAGTCGGGACCGAGCGTGTCCACGAGCGCGCGGACGCTGGCGACGTGCGCCATCACGCCGGCCTTGTCGTCGGCGGCGCCGCGGCCGTAGAGCCGGTCGCCGCGCACAGTCGGCTCGAACGGCGGGGTGTCCCAGTTCTCGGCGTCGCCCTGCGGCTGGACGTCGTGGTGGGCGTAGAGGAGGACGGTCGGGCGGCCGTTCTTCGCGGCGCGCGTCGCCAGCACGGCCGGCTGGCCGAGGGTCTCCCCCGCGCCGGTCGACGGCCCGGAGATCGGCGCCTGCTTGATCTCGACGCTCTCGAACGCGCCGGTGTCGCGCAGCAGCTCCGCCACGGTCTCCGCGCTCTTCCGGACGTTGCCGGGATCGTAGGCGGTCCACGAGACCGAGGGGATGCGCACGAGGCGCGAGAGCTCAGCGATGGTCGATGGGAGGCCGGTCTCGACGGAGGAGCGGATGCGATCCTCCACCTCCGGCCGGTCCCCGGCTGCGGATCGGCCGGAAGGAGTCTGCTGGGTGTCTGTCATGCGGGTAATCTTAAACGGACCCCACAAACGAAGGCTCACGCGTTGGCGAAACGACAGAACCCGGCGGACGAGGCGCAGACGCCCGGCCCCGAGACCCCCGAACAGACCACGGCCCGGCTGCAGGGCAAGGGCGCCCCGACGCCCACCCGCCGCGAGCAGGAGGCCGCGCGCAAGCGGCCGCTCGTCCCGACCGACCGCAAGGAGGCGGCCAAGGCGGCCCGTGCGCACCAGGCCGAGGCCCGCGAGAAGGCGCGCGTCGGCATGGCTGCGGGCGACGAGCGCTACCTCACCCAGCGCGACCGCGGGCCGCAGCGCCGGTTCGTGCGCGACTACGTGGACGCCCGGTTCAGCATCGGCGAGTTCCTCATCCCGGTCATGCTCGTGGTGATCGTGCTCAGCTTCCTCCCGTACGCGTTCATGCAGGTCTGGGGCCTCGTGGCGCTGTGGGCGTTCTTCTTCATCGCCGTGGTGGACGGCATCGTCCTCGGCCTCCTGGTGACCAGGAAGGTCGGCGACAAGTTCGGCAAGACCAAGGTGGAGCGCGGTCTCAAGTGGTACGCCGCCATGCGCGCGTTCCAGCTCCGCGTCATGCGCCTCCCGAAGCCGCAGGTCAAGCGCGGCCAGTACCCCGCCTGACGTGACGATCGTCGCAGCGGCGGACGGCTCCGCCCTCGGTAATCCCGGCCCTGCCGGCTGGTCCTGGTACGTCGACGACGAGCACTGGTCGGCCGGCGGCTGGCCGCACGGCACCAACAACATGGGCGAGCTCATGGCGGTCATCGACCTCCTGGAGTCGACCGCGCACGTGGACGACGACCTGCGCATCCTGTGCGACAGCCAGTACGTGATCAACTCGGTCACCAAGTGGATGCCGGGCTGGAAGCGCAAGGGCTGGCGCAAGTCCGACGGCTCCCCCGTGCTCAACCGCGAGCTGCTGGAGCGGCTGGACCGCGCCCTGCACGGCCGGACGTATACGTTCGAGTGGGTCAAGGGCCACGCCGGCCACGACCTGAACGAAGCGGCCGACACGCGCGCCCGCGCGGCGGCGACCGCCTACCGGGACGGCGACGCGATCCCGATCGGCCCGGGCTGGCCGGGCGCTGCGGTGCACGAGCCTGCGCCCGCCCTGGCGGTGGCCGCGCCTGCCTCTCCCGCGCCCGCGGAGACCGTCGAGCTCGACCTCTTCGGCGACCTGTTGTCCGGCTCCGAGACCGACGAGGACGTGGTGACCCGGCTGGAGCGCGAGCTCGTGGAGCCGGCCGTCCGCGCGGACTCCGCCCGGGTCGCCGCGCTGCTGCACCCGGACTTCGAGGAGATCGGCCGTTCCGGGCGGCTGTGGGGCCGCGACGCGATCCTGGAGGCCCTGGCGGGGGAGGACGCCCCTGCGGCCGAGCTCGCCGTGCTGGGCACGGAGCGGATCGGCGCGGACGCCATCCTTCTCACGGCGCGCACGGTGGACGACCGCGGCGCCAGCCTGCGCAGCTCGCTGTGGCTGCGCGTGGGAGGCCGCTGGCGCCTACGCTTCCACCAGGGCACGCCGGAGGCGTAGCAGCCCGCGGTTGATCTGCCGCGCCCACAGCGGGCCGCGGTAGAGGAACGCGGTGTAGCCCTGCACGAGCGTGGCGCCCGCGTCGAGGCGCTGCTGCACGTCCTCCGCGGTCTCCACGCCGCCGACCGAGATGACGCACAGCTCGGCGGGGACGTGCGCGCGGATCAGGCGCAGGACCTC
Organism: Microbacterium sp. X-17; assembly: GCF_039615055.1. Taxonomy (NCBI): domain Bacteria; kingdom Bacillati; phylum Actinomycetota; class Actinomycetes; order Micrococcales; family Microbacteriaceae; genus Microbacterium; species Microbacterium sp. X-17. The sequence continues at coordinate 1,256,160 of NZ_JBDHNI010000001.1, read as the reverse complement.
CAGCGAGCGCGCGGCCAGCGGCGCGCCGGAGAGTCCGCCGGCGCCGGCGGCCTCCACCACGGCGGGGTCGGTCACGAGGCCGTCTCGGGAGATCGTGGTGTTCGTCGCGATGATCCCGGCGAGGCCCAGCTCGACGGCGAGGCCCGCGATCTTCTCGACCTGCTCGTCGGTGAGGTCGGGCGCGATCTTGACCAGCAGCGGGGTCTCCCCCGCGACCTCTTTGACGGCGGTGAGCAGCGGGGCCAGCAGCTCCAGCCCCTGGAGTCCGCGCAGGCCGGGCGTGTTGGGCGAGCTGACGTTCACGACGAGGTAGTCGGCGACCGGCGCGAGCGCGCGGGCGCTGGTCAGGTAGTCGCGGGTGGCGTCCTCGACGGCGACCACCCGGCTCTTGCCGATGTTGACGCCGAGCACGGGCCGCTGCCGGGCGCGGCGGACCTTCAGCAGCCGGTTGGCGGCGTCGCCCGCGCCGTGGTTGTTGAAGCCCATCCGGTTGATCACGGCGCGGTCCGGGATGAGCCGGAACAGGCGCGGCCGGTCGTTGCCGGGCTGCGGGAGGGCGGTGATGGTGCCCACCTCGACGTGGCCGAAGCCGAGGTCGCCGAGGCCGACCACCGCCTCGCCGTCCTTGTCGAAGCCGGCGGCGACGCCGAACGGGGACGCGAACCGCAGCCCGAGGGCCTCCACGGCCAGCGACGGATCGGGCGCGGTGAACCGGCGGACGAGGCCGCCGAGACCGAGGGCGGGAAGGGCCCGGATCACCAGGAAGGCGAGGTGGTGCGCGCGCTCCGGGTCGAGCTTCGACAGGACGAGGGAGAAGAGTGTGCGATACATGCCGGTTTGAGAATACCCCGCTCGCGCTCGGCCTCTCGTCAGCTCTGGACGTCAGCCGGCTCGCCGCGGTGCTCGACGCGGAGCTGCTGGATGGCCTCCTCGAAGTCCTCCAGCGAGTCGAACGCCTGGTAGACGCTCGCGAAGCGCAGGTAGGCCACCTCGTCCAGCTCGCGGAGCTCGGGGAGGATGGCGAGCCCGATGTCGTTCGCCTCGATCTGGGAGGCGCCGGTCGAGCGGATGGTCTCCTCCACCTTCTGCGCGAGCACAGCCAGGTCGGAGTCCGTCACCGGCCGACCCTGGCAGGCCTTGCGGACGCCGAGCACGATCTTCTCGCGGCTGAACGGCTCCACCACGCCGCTGCGCTTGATCACGCTGAGGCTCGCGGTCTCCGTCGTGGAGAACCGGCGACCGCACTCCGGGCACTGCCGGCGGCGCCGGATCGAGAGCCCGTCGTCGCTCGTGCGGGAGTCGATGACGCGGGAGTCCGGGTGGCGGCAGAAGGGGCAGAACATGAGGGAAATCCTACCGGTGAATCACGGGAGGACGCCCGGAGGCCGGGTCAGTCGAAGCGGATGGTGACCGCCTCGCCGTGCGCGGGCAGGTCCTCGGCCGACGACAGCGCGACGATCCGGTCGGCCACCTCCCGCAGCGCGTCCCGGTCGTAGCGGATGACCTGCTGCGGCCGCAGGAACGAGTACGCGCCCAGGCCGGGCGAGAACCGGGCCTGGCCGCCGGTCGGGAGGACGTGGTTGGAGCCCGCGAGGTAGTCGCCGAGGCTGACGGGCGCGCTCGGGCCGACGAAGATGGCGCCGGCGTTCTGGATGAGCGCGAGCAGCGCGTCCGGATCGGCCGTCTGCAGTTCGAGGTGCTCCGGGCCGTAGGCGTTGCTGAACGCGGCCGCGGCTGCGAGGTCGTCCACGAGCACGAGCGCCGACTGCTGTCCGGCCAGCGCCGTGTGCACCCGCTCGGCGTGCTTGGTGGCGCCGGCGAGGGTCTCCAGCTCGGCCGCGACCCGCTCGGCGAACGCCGGGCTGTCGGTGACGAGCAGGGAGGCCGCTGCCTCGTCGTGCTCGGCCTGGCTGATCAGGTCGGCGGCGACGAAGCGGGCGTCGGCGGTGTCGTCGGCGATCACGAGGATCTCGGTGGTCCCGGCCTCCGAGTCGATGCCGGCCTGGCCGCGGACGACCCGCTTGGCCGCGGCGACGTAGATGTTTCCGGGGCCGGTGATGACCTGGACCGGGTCGAGCCCGATGTCCTCCACTCCCCAGGCGAGCGCGCCGATCGCGCCGGCGCCGCCCATCGCGTAGACCTCCTCGATGCCGAGGAGGCCGGCCGCGCCGAGGATGACCGGGTGCACCGCGCCCCCGAACGCGCGCTGCGGCGGGCTGGCGAGCGCCACGGAGGCGACGCCCGCGACCTGCGCGGGCACGGCGTTCATCACGACGCTCGACGGGTAGACGGCCTTGCCGCCGGGGACGTACAGTCCAGCGCGCTCCACCGGCTGCCAGCGCTGCACGATGGTCGCGCCCGGCCCGATCCGGGTCTCCGCGGGCGGAGGGACCTGGGCGGCGGTCGCCTCGCGGACGCGGACGATGGCCTCCTCCAGGGCGGCACGGACGTCCGCCGGCAGCGCGGCGACCGCCGCGGCGATCTCGGACGCCGGCACGCGCACCGAGGCGGGCGCGCCGCCGTCGAACTTCGCGGCCTGCTCAGCGAGTGCGGCCGCTCCCCGGGCCCGGACGTCCTCGATCAGCTCGGTCGCGACGCGCACGGCGACCTGGATGTCCACGACGGGACGGGGGACGAGCCGCTCGAAAGCGGCCCGGGTAGGCTGGACTCCGCGGAGATCAATGGTCTGCATCATGACCGGTCAAGCCTATCCGCACCGCCCGCTCCGCTCAGCCCCGACAGCTGCGCGGAATTCCTCACCCCGAACGGCGCTTGATAACTGCGTATGACTGACGCGACTCCCGACCTCTCCGCCTTCCGGCAGGCGTTCCGCCGGCACGCCGCCGGTGTGGCGATCGTCACCGCGCAGACCGCCGACGGCACGCCGGTCGGGTTCACCGCGACCTCGCTCGCGTCGCTGTCGGCCGTCCCGCCGCTCGCGACGTTCAACATGGCGCTGTCGGCGTCGAGCTGGCCGGCGATCGCGGAGACCGACCGGGTGGTCATCCACATGCTCGGCGTGCGGAACAAGGGTGTGGCGGAGATCCTGTCGGACGACAACACCCGGCGGTTCCTCGGCGACCACTGGCGCCGCGGACCGTACGGCCTCCCGGTCATCAACGACGTCACCGCGTGGATGGTCGGCCGCATCGTCGACCGCTTCCCGGTGCACAACAGCGCCGTGGTCGTCGTCCAGATCGAGGACGGCGAGCTCGGCGCCCCCGACGAGCCGCTCCTGTACCACGAGCGCCGCTACCACCGCCCCAGCGAGCTCGACTGACGCGCGATTCGTGCCGAATGGCGCCTTTAGCGCCGCCGAAGGCGCCATTCGGCACGAATGTGGCGCGCTATACCAAGCAGTTGGGGCCGAGGAGGCCTTTGAGTTCGCCGTAGAGGTCGGGCGAGACCTTCACGGGGCGCGGGACCTCGAACACACGCGCGACCTGGCCCTTGACCAGCCGCAGGCGCACCTCGCTGTCCCCGGGATGCCGTGACAGCACCTCCGCGAGCGAGGACACCGTGTCGGTCGTCGCGCGCTGGTCGGCCATCGTGATCATCAGCGTCCCGATGTCGTCGGCCTGGCCGAGGTCGGGCACCATCAGGCTGAACGCGTGCAGGTTCATCCCGTCGTCGCGCATACTGACCCGGCCGCGCACGACGACGATCGAGTCGCCCTGCATCATCGGCGAGAACTCCGTGTACGCCTTGCCCATGAACATGACGGTCATCTCGCCGCCGAAGTCCTCGACCTGGATCATGCCGTACTGGTTGCCTGACGCCTTCGCCACGCGGTGCTGCACGCTCGTGACGAGCCCCGCGATCACGACGGTGTCGCCGTCCTGGACGTTGTCGGAGGCGAGCAGCTCGGCGATCGACGTGCTCGCGAGCTTGGCGAGCTGCAGCTCCAGGCCCGCCAGCGGGTGGTCGGACACATAGAGCCCGAGCATCTCGCGCTCGAACGCCAGCTTGTCGCGCTTCACCCACTCCGGTCGGTCCGGGATGTGGTGCTGGGTCTGGTTCTGCTCGTCCTCGCCCCAGAGGCTGTCGAAGTCGAAGCCGACGTCGCCGTTCGCCTCGCTGCGCTTGATCTTGACCGCGGACTCCACCGCGTCCTCGTGCACCTCCACAAGCGCGCGCCTGGTGTGCCCGAGCGAGTCGAACGCGCCCGCCTTGATCAGCGACTCCACCGTGCGCTTGTTGGCCGCGTGCACAGGGACCTTGCTGAGGAAGTCGTGGAACGACTCGAACCGGCCCTTCTCCTCGCGGGCCGCCCGCACGCCGTCCACGACGTTCGCGCCGACGTTGCGGACCGCGCCCATGCCGAAGCGGATGTCGGTGCCGACCGCGGCGAAGTACAGGTTGGACTCGTTGACGTCCGGCGGGAGCACCTTGATGCCCATCCGGCGGCACTCGTTGAGGTAAAGCGCCATCTTGTCCTTGGAGTCGCCGACGCTGGTCAGCAGCGCGGCCATGTACTCGGCCGGGTAGTGCGCCTTGAGGTACGCCGTCCAGTACGAGATCACGCCGTAGGCGGCCGAGTGCGCTTTGTTGAACGCGTAGTCGGAGAACGGCAGCAGGATCTCCCACAGCTTGCCGACCGCCGCCATCGAGAAGCCGCGGTCGACCATGCCCTGCGAGAAGCCCTCGAACTGCTTGTCCAGCTCGGACTTCTTCTTCTTGCCCATCGCGCGGCGCAGGATGTCGGCCTGTCCGAGCGAGAACCCGGCGACCTTCTGCGCGATGGCCATGACCTGCTCCTGATAGATGATCAGGCCGTAGCTGGTCGAGAGGATCTCCTGCAGCGGCTCCGCCAGCTCCGGATGGATCGGCGTGATGTCCTGCAGGCCGTTCTTGCGCAGCGCGTAGTTCGTGTGCGAGTTCGCGCCCATCGGGCCCGGCCGGTACAGCGCGATGAGCGCCGAGATGTCCTCGAAGTTGTCCGGCTTCATCAGCCGCAGCAGCGAGCGCATCGGGCCGCCGTCGAGCTGGAACACGCCGAGGGTGTCGCCACGGGACAGCAGCTCGTACGCGCCGCGGTCGTCCAGCTCCAACTCCTCCAGCACGAGGTTCTCGCCGCGGTTGTCGCGGATGTTGTCGAGCGCGTCGTTGATGATCGTGAGGTTGCGGAGACCCAGGAAGTCCATCTTGATCAGGCCGAGCGACTCGCAGGCCGGATAGTCGAACTGCGTGACGATCTGGCCGTCCTGCTCGCGCTTCATGATCGGGATGACGTCGATCAGCGGGTCGGACGACATGATCACGCCCGCCGCGTGCACACCCCACTGGCGCTTGAGGTTCTCCAGGCCGAGCGCGGTGTCGAAGACCGTCTTGGCCTCCGGGTCGCTCTCCACGACCGCGCGGATGTCGACGGCCTCCTTGAAGCGCGGGTGCTCCTTGTCGAAGATGCCGGTGAGCGGGATGTCCTTGCCCATGACGGGCGGCGGCATCGCCTTGGTGAGCTTCTCGCCCATCGAGAACGGGAAGCCGAGCACGCGGCCGGAGTCCTTCAGCGCCTGCTTGGCCTTGATGGTGCCGTAGGTGACGATCTGCGCGACGCGCTCCGAGCCGTACTTCTCGGTCACGTACTTGATGACCTCGCCGCGGCGGCGGTCGTCGAAGTCGACGTCGAAGTCGGGCATGGAGACGCGGTCGGGGTTGAGGAACCGCTCGAAGATCAGGCCGTGGCGCAGTGGGTCGAGGTCGGTGATCCGCATGGCGTACGCGGCCATCGAGCCCGCGCCCGAGCCACGGCCCGGCCCGACGCGGATGCCGTTGTTCTTCGACCAGTTGATGAAGTCCGCGACGACGAGGAAGTAGCCGGGGAAGCCCATCTGCGAGATGACGCCGATCTCGTAATCGGCCTGCTTGCGGACGTCCTCGGTGATGCCGCCCGGGTAGCGCTCGTGGAGACCCTTCTCGACCTCCTTGACGAACCAGCTCTGCTCGGTCTCGCCCGCCGGCACCGGGAAGCGCGGCATGTAGTTGGCCGCGGTGTCGAACTTCACATCGACCCGCTCGGCGATCGCGAGCGTGTTGTCGCAGGCGTCCGGGTGGTCGCGGAACAGCTGCCGCATCTCCTCGGGCGTCTTGAGGTAGAACTCGTCGGCGTCGAACTTGAACCGGTTGGGGTCGTCCAGCGTCGAGCCGGACTGGACGCAGAGCAGTGCGGCGTGGCTCTTGGCGTCGGCCGCGTGCGTGTAGTGGAGGTCGTTGGTCGCGACCAGCGGGATGCCGAGCTCCTTGGCGAGCCGGATCAGGTCGCTCATGATCCGGCGCTCGATGCCGAGGCCGTGGTCCATGATCTCGGCGAAGAAGTTCTCCGGGCCGAAGATATCGCGGAACTCCGCGGCGGCCTTCTTGGCCTCCTCGTACTGCCCGAGCCGCAGGCGCGTCTGGACCTCGCCCGACGGGCAGCCCGTGGTGGCGATGATGCCCTTCGAGTAGCGGTTCAGCAGCTCGCGGTCCATGCGCGGCTTGAAGTAGTAGCCCTCGGTGGACGCGTACGACGACAACCGGAACAGGTTGTGCATGCCCTCGGTCGTCGCCGCGAGCATCGTCATGTGCGTGTACGCGCCGGAGCCGGACACGTCGTCGCCGCCGCCGTCGCCCCAGCGCACGCGGGTCTTGTCGGTGCGGTGGGTGCGCGGGGTCAGGTAGGCCTCGGTGCCGATGATCGGCTTGATGCCGGCGTCCGTCGCGGTGCGCCAGAAGTCGAACGCGCCGAACATGTTGCCGTGGTCGGTGATCGCGACGGCGGGCATGCCCTGCTCGACGGCCGCCTCGATGAGCGGCTTGACGCGTGCGGCCCCATCGAGCATCGAGTACTCGCTGTGGACGTGGAGGTGGACGAAGGAGTCGGTCGGCACTATTGCTCCGGGTCGAGGTGAGGGCTTAAGACTACGTCGGACCTACGACGCCCGGAGCACGTCGAGAGCGTGTTGCAGATCCTCCGGGTACGTCGTGGTGAAGGTCACCCACTCCCCCGTCGCCGGGTGGTCGAAGGCGAGCTGGACGGCGTGCAACCACTGCCGGGTGAGGCCGAGCCGCGCAGACAGCGCCGGGTCGGCGCCGTACATCGCGTCGCCCACGCACGGGTGCCGCTGGGCGGCCATGTGCACGCGGATCTGGTGGGTGCGGCCGGTCTCCAGGTGGATCTCCAGCAGGCTCGCCGACGGGAACGCCTCGATGGTCTCGTAGTGCGTCACGGACGGCTTGCCGCCCGCGACGACGGCGAACTTCCAGTCGCTGCGGGGGTGCCGCCCGATCGGCGCGTCGATGGTGCCGGTCAGCGGGTCGGGGTGGCCCTGCACGACCGCGTGGTAGATCTTCTCCACCGTGCGGTCGTGGAAGGCGCGCTTGAGCACGGTGTAGGCGTGCTCGGACTTGGCCACGACCATCAGGCCGCTGGTGCCGGCGTCGAGACGGTGGACGATTCCCGCGCGCTCGGCGGCGCCGGAGGTCGAGATGCGGAAGCCGGCGGCTGCCAGGGCGCCGAGGACGGTCGGGCCCTCCCAGCCGACCGAGGGGTGCGCGGCGACGCCGACCGGCTTGTCGATGACCACGATGTCGTCATCGTCGTGCACGATCGTCAGCTCGGGCACCGCGATGGGCACGATGCGGGCCTCCTCTCGCGGCTGCCAGGAGACCTCCAACCAGGACCCGGCGGTGAGGCGGTCGGACTTGTCCGCCTCGCGGCCGTCGATGGTGACGCCGCCGGCCTCGGCGATCTCGGCGGCGAAGCTGCGCGAGAAGCCGAGGAGCTTGGCGAGGCCCGCGTCGACGCGGGAGCCCTCCAGGCCGTCCGGGATGGGGAGGCTGCGCGACTCCATCAGGGCTGCGGGTTCCGGGGCTCGTGCGCCTCGGCCTGGACGGACGCGTCGTCATCCACAACCTCGTCGTCCTCCTCGGCCGGCCGCCGGCCGTCGAGGCCGATGCCGCGCAGCGAGAGGATGAGGAACAGCGCCATGCTGGAGACGATCGCGACGTCCGCCAGGTTGAAGATGGCGGGCAGCAGCGGGATCTGCAGGAAGTCCACGACGTGCCCGACGCCGAAGCCCGGCTCTCGGAAGAGCCGGTCGGTCAGGTTGCCGAGCAGGCCGCCGAGCAGCAGGCCGAAGAGGATCGCCCATGCCGTCGAGCGGATGCGCGGGGCGTACCAGATGACGAAGCCGAGCACGCCGACGCCGACGATGGAGAAGATCCAGGTCGACCCGCTGCCGATGGAGAAGGCCGCACCCGGGTTCTTGACGAAGTGGAGCTGGAGGAGCTGTCCGAGGACCTGGACCTGCTGGCCCTCGTAGAGGTTCGAGACGACCAGGACCTTGGCGATCTGGTCCAGGAGGTACACGCAGAGCGCGACCACCGCCAGGATCACCAAGGCCCTGATGCTGACCTTGGCCCTCGAAGGGCTAGCCTCCAAAGCCCGGGAAGACCGGAGGCTGGGCGCCCTGGTCCTGGCTGTTGCCGTCGGAGGAGCCCGCGGGCACCGGAGTGGGAGCGTTGCCGCCGAAGGAGGCCGACTGGCTGTCGAGGTCGCGGAGCTGGCCCTCGATGTAGCCCTTCAGGCCCTGGCGGTAGTCGCGCTCGAAGCCGCGGAGCTCGTCGATGCGGCGCTCGAGGCCCGCACGCTCCTGGTCGAGGGCGCTGATCTGGGCGCGCTGCTTGGACTCGGCCTCGGCGACGATGCGGGCGGCGGTGGCGTGCCCCTCGGCGATGAGAGCGTCCCGCTTCTCCACACCCTCGCGCACGTGCTCCTCGTGGAGGCGGCGGGCGAGCTGGAGGAGGTTGTTGGTCGCGTTCGGGTCGTTCGCGTCCGTGGCGCCGGCGGCGAAGCCCGCTGCGGCGCCCGCGGCTGCGGCCGGGGCGGCGGAGGCCTGCTGCTGGGCCTGCGCGGCCTGCTGCTGCGCGGCGGCCAGGCGCTGCTTGAGGTCCTCGTTCTCCTGCTGGAGGCGCTGGACGTCGCCGTTGTCGGCGGCGGGCGCGGGGGCCGCGGCCTGACCGGACCCGCCACTGCGCTGCAGCTCTGCGATGCGCGAGTCGGCGGCCACGAGGCGCTGCTTGAGCTCGTCGCTCTCCTGGGTCAGTCGTCGGAGCTCGACGACCACCTCGTCGAGGAAGTCGTCGACCTCGTCCTGATCGTAGCCCTCACGGAATTTCGTCGGTTGAAACCGCTTGTTGACCACATCTTCCGGAGTCAGCGCCATGAGAAGCCACCTTAGATCTTGAAAAGGACGAACAGTGAGTGCGTTCAGCCAACGCTAGCAAAGTGCACGGCCGCCGCGCACTCCGCCGCACCCGTGGTGCGTCGGCCTCGACCACACTACAACGGCAGCCCAGCCGGGCCCCAACCGACGCTCGCAGTGCGTCAGGTGAAACTGAGGGTCACGTAGAGGCCGATGATGACGACGAGCATGGTGAGGCTCCAGCCGAAGTCGATCGCGACCGGCCCCATCGACAGCGGCGGGATGATCCGGCGGAAGAAGCGGATCGGCGGGTCCGTGACGACGTAGGTCGACTCCGCCAGCACGAGTCCGAAGCCGCGCGGGCGCCATTGCCGCGCGAACGTGCGCACCAGGTCGAGCACGAAGCGGGCCCAGAGGACGAAGAAGTAGATCAGCAGGACGTAGTAGAGCACGTTCGCGATGATCGAGACGACAAACACCCCTCCAGTATGAACGACCGCGTATGCACGAAAGCGCACCGCCCTGCCGGACGGTGCGCTTTCGTAACGAGTGGATCAGGCCTGCGCGAAGAAGGAGGCGTCGACGTCGGCGTCCTGGCCGCCGTGCTCGCCGGAGACGACGACGTGCGACGGCGAGAGCAGGAACACCTTCGGCGTCACCCGCTCGATCTTGCCGTAGAGGCCCTGCGAGAGGCCGCTGGCGAAGTCGATGAGGCGGCGGGCGTCGCCCTCGCTCATCTGCGACAGGTTGATGATCACCGGGATGCCTTCGCGGAAGGACTCGGCGATCGCCTGCGCGTCGCGGTACTGACGGGGGTGGACTGTGAGGATCTCGTTCATTTCCTGTACCGAAACATTCCGTGCGGTGGACGATTTGCGCAGCGGGGTGACCGGAGCGCGGCCGGCCACGGGAGCGACCGGTGCAGGGTGCGGGACGGGCTGGACGGGCGACGGGGCAGGCGCCTCGCGGCGCGGCTGGTGCTGCACCGGGTGCTGCTCCTGGGGCTCGTCGAACTCCAGCTCCTCGTCGGCGAGGCCGAGGTAGACCATCGTCTTCTTCAGCGGGTTGGCCATGCGCTTCCTCCGTGTAGACCGGTGCGCCGACGCCTCGCACGCACTGAATGAACCTTCTTCTCTTTCGAGATTAACGAAGGCTCGGCCGATTCCCGGTAATGGCCGTGCCGATGCGAAGGTGTGTCGCACCGGCGGCGACGGCTTCGCGGTAGTCCTGGGACATCCCGGCCGAGATGGCGGACGCGCCGGGAGCGAGCCGGCGGACCCGCTCGCTGGCGAGGCGCACGCGCTCGAAGGCGCGGGCCGGCTCCTCGTCCAGCGGGGCGACCGCCATGACGCCCAGCAGCCGGAGGCCGCCGGTGTCGAGCACGTGCTCGACCAGCGGCTCCAGGTCGCGGTCGGCGACGCCGCCGCGCGCCGGGTCGTCGGTGAGGTTGAGCTGCACGAACACGTCCACGTCGGGCGCGTCGTCCAGTTTCAGCGCGTCGACCAGCGAGATCCGGTCGAGCGAGTGGATGACGGACGCGTAGCGCCGCACCTGGCGCGCCTTCTTGCTCTGCAGCTGGCCGACGAAGTGCCAGCGCAGGTCGAGGTCGGCGAGCTCCGCCGCCTTCTCCTGCGCCTCCTGGTGCCGGTTCTCCCCCACGTCGCGCACGCCGAGTGCGGCGAGCTCGCGGACGAGCGACGCCGGGTGGAACTTGGTCACCACGATCGTCGTCAGCTCGTCCGGGGAGCGGCCGGCGGCCCGGGCGGCGTCGGCGACGCCCTCCCGGACCGCGGCGAGCCGCTCCGCGAGCGGGCTACTTGAGGAAGTCGGGGATGTCGAGGTCGTCATTCTCGTCGTCGAACGCCGGGTCCTTCTGCGCGGTCTCGGTCACCGGGGTCTCGCCGGTCGCGTGCCACTCGGTGGCCGTGGCCTCGGGCTCGGCGTGCTCGACCGTCGCGGACGAGGTGATCGCCGGCTCCTCCGACCCGGCCTCCACGTAGGTGGACCGACGCGAGTCGGCAGCGGCGGTCTGCACGGACTTCGGCTCGCCGCCGTCGAACCCGGCCGCGATGACCGTGACCCTGACCTCGTCGCCGAGGGTGTCGTCGATGACAGCGCCGAAGATGATGTTGGCCTCGGGGTGGACGGCCTCCTGCACCAGGCGGGCGGCGTCGTTGATCTCGAAGATGCCGAGGTTCGATCCGCCCTGGATGGAGAGCAGCACGCCGTGGGCGCCGTCGATGGAGGCCTCCAGCAGCGGGGAGGCGACCGCCAGCTCCGCGGCCTTGATGGCCCGGTCCGCGCCGCGCGAGGAGCCGATGCCCATGAGCGCCGAGCCCGCGCCCTGCATGACCGACTTCACGTCGGCGAAGTCGAGGTTGATCAGTCCCGGGGTGGTGATGAGGTCGGTGATGCCCTGCACACCGGCGAGGAGCACCTGGTCGGCGGTGGAGAACGCCTCCAGCATGCTGATGCCGCGGTCGCTGATCTCCAGCAGCCGGTCGTTGGGGACGACGATGAGGGTGTCGACCTCTTCCTTGAGCCGCTGCACGCCGGACTCGGCCTGCTGCTGGCGGCGCTTGCCCTCGAACGAGAACGGCTTGGTGACGACACCGATGGTCAGGGCGCCGATCGACTTCGCGATGCGGGCCACGACGGGCGCGCCGCCGGTGCCGGTGCCGCCGCCCTCGCCCGCGGTCACGAAGACCATGTCGGCGCCCGCGAGCGCCTCCTCGATCTCCTCCGCGTGGTCCTCGGCGGCGCGGCGGCCGACCTCGGGGTCGGCTCCGGCGCCGAGGCCGCGGGTGATCTCCCGGCCCACGTCGAGCTTCACGTCGGCGTCGCTCATCAGCAGCGCCTGGGCGTCCGTGTTGATGGCGATGAACTCGACGCCGCGCAGGCCGAGCTCGATCATGCGGTTGACGGCGTTGACGCCGCCGCCGCCGATGCCGACGACCTTGATCACGGCGAGGTAGTTCTGGTTTGCTGTCACTTCCGGCCTCCACGGGAACCTTCAACCTCTAGTCGAGGCTTAAAGTTATGCTGAGTATGCAATTCTCGATTCGACGGTAGGGGCGCTTCGGCCTCTCCCGCCGCAGTTCGCAGGCGTGTCGGCAAATGCGCCGTCAACCCGGTCATCCTGTCGTCACACTGTGCGGCGACGAGACGTCGAAACGGCTCGCCTTGGGCGCGCCCTTGAGCAGCGCGGTGAGGTCGGCGGACTTGAGCGCCGAGTCCTCCGCGCTCCCCCAGACCACGGTCGCGCCGCCCTCGCGGAGGGTGAACGACACGTCGTCCTTCGTCTTCGCCGAGATGGTGTCCACGCGGCTCAGCACGTCGGCGGGCAGCGACGACAGCACCGCGGCGGCGGCGGCGAAGCCGGAGTCGGCGTTCGCGTCGGCCGCGGCCCCCGTCGCGGCGATGATCGGATAGCCGGCCGGCCGGGTCGCGCTGGACGAGATGGGCACCTTCGCCGCGTCCACGAGCACGAAGGCCGTCCCGTGCTGGACAGCGCCGATCGCCTGGCGCTCCACGATGCGCACCACGAGGGTGTCCGGCGGGTGGCTCTCCAGCGTGTAACTGCGGATGAGCGGGAACGCGGCCAGGTCGCTGGAGATCGCGGCCTGGTCGAGCAGCGCGAGCGGCTTGCCGACCTGGTCGCCGAGCTTGGCGGAGATCGCGCCCGCGTCGAGCCGCGAGGCGCCGACGACCTGGATGTGCCGGAGGGCGAGCAGCGGCGAGAGGCCGACCAGGACCACGCCGAGCACGAGCGCGACGGCGACGCCCGCGGCGCCGATCCAGGCCATCCTGCGACGGCGTGAGCGCTTGGTGAACCGGCGCACCTCGCCGCGCTCCACCCGCCGGCGCTCGGCGCGGGCGGCGCGGAGGGCCTTGGAGATCTCGCGGTTGCTCGGCACGCGCCCGGTGAGCGGGAGGCGGTCGGCCATCGTGCGGGATGGGCTGGGCTTCCGCTCGGGCACCGGCTCCTGCGTGCGCACGATCGGGATCGGCTCGGTGATCGTCCCGACCGGCGACGCGGACGCCGCACGGGACGGCTCCGGGCGCGCAGGGGCCGCGGCCTCCGGCGCGGAGGGCGCCGGCGTGCCGGTCTGCCGTGCCGCCGACCGGTCGAACCCCGCTGGACGCTTCACCGCGGCTACTCCCGGACGCGGCGGAGCGAGTCGAGGAGCTGCGGGACGATCCGGTAGACGTCGCCGCAGCCGAGGGTGATGACGAAGTCGCCCTCGCGCGCGATCCGCGCGGTGTGGTCCGCGGCCTCCTGCCAGTCGGCGATGAACGCGACGTGCTCGGGATGCTGGAACCGGTCCGCGACCAGGGCGCCGGTGACGCCGGGCTCGGGGTCCTCGCGCGCGCCGTAGACGTCGAGCACGACGGTCTCGTCGGCGTAGGTCTCCAGCGTCTCGGCGAACTCCTGCGCGAACAGGCGGGTGCGGCTGTAGAGGTGCGGCTGGTGGACCGCGATGATGCGGCCCTCGCCGACCACGGTGCGCGCGGCCGACAGGGCGGCGGCGACCTCGGTCGGGTGGTGGGCGTAGTCGTCGTAGACGCTCACGCCGCCCACGTTGCCGTGCAGCTCGAAGCGGCGCTCCGTGCCCCCGAACTCCGCGATGGCGGCCAGCGCGGCGGCGGGCTCGAAGCCGAGGCCGGTCAGCACGGCGAAGGCGCCGGCGGCGTTGATCGCGTTGTGCTTGCCGGGGACGCGCAGGCGCGCCGAGTACTCGGCGCCGGCGTGGCTCAGCGTGAACGAGACGGGGCCGTCGGTGACGATCGAGTGGACGCGAACGTCGGCGTCCTCCGCCTCTCCGAAGGTGACGACGCGCTTGTCGGGGGCGACCTCCACCAGGCGGCGGTGGACGTGCTGCGCTCCCGCGTCGTCGGAGGACACGACGACGAACTCGTCGGCCTCCCGGGCGAAGGTCACGAAGGCGTCCTCGAACGCCTCCAGCGAGCCGTAGTGGTCGAGGTGGTCGGGGTCCACGTTGGTGATCAGCGCGACCGCCGTGTCGTAGAGCAGGAAGGAGCCGTCGGACTCGTCGGCCTCCACGACGAACAGCTCGCCGGTGCCGGTCTGCGAGCTCTTGCCGAGCGAGGCGATGACACCGCCGTTGACGAAGCTCGGGTCCTCGCCGAGGCCGAGCAGGCCGGTGATGATCATGCCGGTCGAGGTGGTCTTGCCGTGCGCCCCGGCGACGGCGACGAGACGCTTCCTGTTGATCAGCCAGGCCAGCGCCTGCGAGCGGTGCAGCACAGGGATGCCGTTGGCCAGCGCGAGCTGGTACTCGGGGTTGTCCTGCCAGAGCGCGCCGGTGACTACGAGGGTGTCGGCGTCGCCGACGTTCGCCGCGTCGTGGCCGATCGCGATGGTGGCGCCGAGCGCGCGGAGGGCGTCGATGTTGGCCGAGTGCCGGACGTCGGAGCCGGTGACCGTGTGGCCGGACTCCAGGAACAGCCGCGCGATGCCGCTCATGCCCGAGCCGCCGATGCCGACGAAGTGGAGCCTGCCCAACTCGTCGGGGATGGTCGCGTTGAGGTCGGGTTTGATCGTCACAGGTGCTGCTTTCGGTCCACGAGTCGAGTTGACAGGTTACAGGCTACGCGGCGAACCTCAGGATCCGGCCTGGACGCTCCGGTTCAGGGCGCTCCGGATCAGGGCGACCATGCGGTCGGAGCCGTCGCGCACCCCCGTGATCGCGGCCTTGCGCGCCATCTCGGCCACAGCCGGGCGGTCGGCGAGCAGGGGGAGCAGGTGCCCGTCGACCCAGCTGGGCACGAAGTCCGCGTCGTCCACCAGGATGCCGCCGCCGGCCTCCACGACGCCCGCCGCGTTGAAGCGCTGCTCGCCGTTGCCGATCGGGAAGGGCACGTAGACGGCCGGGATGCCGAGGGCGGCGAACTCGCAGACCGTCGCGGCACCCGCGCGGGCGACGGCGAAGTCGGTGAGCGCGAACGCGAGGTCCATGCGGTCGCAGTAGTCGAGCAGCCGGTAGTGCTCGACGCCGGGATCGGTCAGCTCGCCGCGGCCGCCCTGGATGTGGAGCACCTGCCAGCCGGCGGCGGTGAGCTGCGCGGCGCGGTCGGCGATGGTGCCGTTGAGCCGGCGGGCGCCGAGCGAGCCTCCCGTGACCAGGAGGGTCGGCCGGTCGGCGGAGAGCCCGAACTCGGCGAGGGCGGCCGGGCGGGCGGCCTCCCTGTCGAGCTCCTCGATCTCTCGGCGCAGCGGCATCCCGACGAACCGGGCGTGCCGCAGCGGCGTGCCCTCGAACGCGACGCCGACCCACCGGGTGGACCGGGCGCCGAGCCGGTTGGCGAGCCCGGGCCGGGCGTTCGCCTCGTGCAGCGCGTACGGGATGCGCGCGCTGCGGGCCGCCGAGTAGGCGGGCGCGGCCGCGTAGCCGCCGAAGCCGACCACGACGTCGATGCCGCGCTCGCGGATCAGGTCGGTCACTGAGCGCACCGCACGGCGGTACTCCCCCGGGAAGCGCAGCGCCGCGCCGTTCGGGCGGCGCGGGAACGGCAGCTTCGGGATCGTCGCGAGCTCGTAGCCGCGGGCCGGGACGAGCCGCGCCTCCAGCCCCTCCTTCGTGCCGAGGACCACGACCTCAGCGGACGGGTCGTCGCGGCGCAGACGGTCGGCGACGGCGAGCAGCGGGTTGACGTGGCCGGCGGTCCCACCACCGGCCAGGAGGTAGCGGCTCACAGGGCGCTGCCGGCGGCGCGACGGGCGTCGCGTGCGTTCTGGCGGGCGAAGGACATCACGATGCCGATTGCGATCATGGAACTGATCATCGCAGTCCCTCCCGCAGAGATCAGTGGGAGCGGCACGCCGAGCACCGGGATGACGCCGAGCACGACGGCGATGTTCACGAACGCCTGGAAGATCAGCCACACCATGATCGCCGCGGTCGTGACGCGCGGGAAGGTGTCGGTGGAGGCGTGGATGATCCGCAGGAAGACGATGGCGAGCATCACGAACAGCAGCAGCACCACGATCGCGCCGATGAGGCCGAGCTCCTCGCCGATGATGGCGAAGATGAAGTCGGTGTCGGCGGCGGGCAGCCACGACCACTTCGAGTGCGAGTTGCCGAGGCCCACGCCGAACACGCCGCCGGAGGCGAGGGCGTAGAAGCCGTTGTCGATCTGCCAGTTGACGTCCGGGTTCGCGGCGCTCGTGCCGCCGAACAGCGCCGCGATGCGCCCCATCCGGCTGGCGCTCGACATCGCCACGACGACCGCGACGATCGCGACGCCGACGAGGCCGGTGAACAGGTAGCGCAGGCGCACGCCGGCGAAGTAGAGGCCGCCGAGGACGAACGCCGACATGACGATGGTCGTGCCGAGGTCGCCGCCGAGCACGACGACGCCGATGGCGCCGCCCGCGATCGGGAGCACCGGCAGCGCGACGTGCCGCCAGTCGTCCAGGAGGTCCTGCTTGCGGGCCAGGACGACGCCCAGCCAGATGACGAGTGCGATCTTGATCGCCTCCGACGGCTGGCCGACGAACCCGCCGATGCGGATCCAGTTGCGGTTGCCGCCGATCTCCACGCCGAGCGGTGTCACCAGCACCAGGAACTGCAGGAAGCAGGCCGCGCCGAGGATGAACCAGATCGAGCGCTTCCAGAAGGTCATCGGGATGCGCGAGACGATGAACATCAGCGGCAGGCCGATGAGGGCGTACATGCCCTGCGACCAGAACCGCGAGAAGAAGTTGTCGGTGTCGTTGTGCGACTCGACCGCGGACGACGAGAGCACCATGACGAGCCCGAACACGACCATGAAGAGCGTGATGCCGAGCAGCAGGAAGTAGTCGGAGGACTCGCTGTTCATCGCACGGCCGAGCGAGATGCGGGTGGAGAAGCCGCGGGAGTCCGCGGACTGCCCGGGCTGCTCCGGCTGCTCGCGCGGGTCAGGCCCCCGGCGGACGCGAGGCGGGCTCGTCGTCATCCGCCTCACCTCCAAAGAACTCGTTGACGGCCGCCTGGAAGAGGCGCCCGCGCTCGGCGTAGTCGGCGAACTGGTCCATCGACGCCGCCGCCGGTGCGAGCAGGACGGTGTCCCCCTCGCGGGCGAGACCGCCGGCCAGCCGAACCGCCAGCGGCATGACCCCCTCAGTCTCGTCGGCCTCCACCTCCAGCACCGGCAGCCCGGGGGCGTGTCGCTCGAATGCCGCCAGCAGGGCGGCGCGGTCGACCCCGATCAGGACCGCCCCGCGCAGCCGCTCGGCATGCGACGCCACGAGCTGGTCGATGTCGACGCCCTTGAGGAGGCCGCCGACCACCCAGACGACGGACGGGTACGCGCGCAGCGACGCGTCGGCGGCGTGCGGGTTCGTGGCCTTGGAGTCGTCCACCCAGCTCACGCCGGCCTCCACCCGCACCAGCTCGATGCGGTGGGCGTCGAGGCGGAACGCGGTGAGCACGTCGCGGATGACCTGCGGCTCGACGCCGTAGGAGCGGGCGAGGGCGCTGGCGGCGAGGATGTTGGCGACGACGTGGGGGGCGGCGAGGCCGGCCTCCGCCAGCTCGTCGAGGGTGGTCAGCTCGATGGCGCTGTTGCGGCGGTCCTCCAGGAAGGCGCGGTCGCAGAGGATGCCGTCCACGATGCCGAAGTCGCTCGGGCCGGGGATGTCGAGTCCGAAGCCGATGGCGCGGGCGCCCTCGATCACCTCGGCCTCCTCGACCATGCGCAGGGTGTTCTGGTCGGCCCGGTTGTACACGCAGGCGACCTGGGCGTTGTCGTAGACCTTGGCCTTGGCGGCGATATACGCCTCCAGCGAGCCGTGCCAGTCGAGGTGGTCGTCGGCGATGTTCAGGCAGGCGGCCGAATACGGGGAGAGCTCCCCGCCGCGGTTCCGGTTGACCCAGTGGAGCTGGTAGCTCGACAACTCCACCACCAGCACATCGAAGCCCTGCGGGTCGCGGATGGCGTCGAGCACCGGCACCCCGATGTTGCCGCACGGCGCGACGCGGGAACCGCCGGCGAGCAGCATGGTCGCGGTCAGCTGGACGGTCGTGGTCTTGCCGTTGGTGCCGGTGACGCAGATCCAGTCCGCGGGCTCGCCGACCTTGTCGCGCAGCCGCCAGGCCAGCTCGATGTCGCCCCAGACCGTGAGTTCGCTCCGGTCGGCCCAGAGCAGCAGCGGGTGGTCCCAGTGGAAGCCGGGCGAGACGACGACGAGCTCGGGGTCGAACTCCAGGAGCCGCGCGGGCGGCGTGCTGAGGTCCGGCTCCTCCAGCAGCTCGGCGCCGATGACCTCCAGCAGCATGGCGCGCTCGGCGTCGGCGCGGGAGGCCACGACCAGCACCTCGGCGCCCAGCTCCGCGAGCGTGTCGGCGACGGAGAAGCCGGTGACGCCGAGTCCGAACACGGCGACCCGCAGCCCCGACCAGTCGTGGTGCCAGCTGGTGAGCGCCTCCAGACGCTCGCGCGACTCGCTCACGTTGCGAGCCATTCGAGGTAGAACGACCCGACGCCGGCCGCGACGAGGAGGCCGCCGATGATCCAGAACCGGACCACGACCGTCACCTCCGCCCAGCCTTTCAGCTCGAAGTGATGGTGGATCGGGCTCATCAGGAAGATGCGCCTGCCGCGCGTGACCTTGAAGTACGCCCGTTGGACGATCACCGAGCCCGCCTCGATCACGAACAGGCCGCCGATGAGGATCAGCAGCAGCTCGGTGCGGCTGAGGATCGCGAGCGCCGCGACCGCGCCGCCGAGGGCGAGCGAGCCGGTGTCGCCGAGGAAGATCTGCGCGGGCGAGGTGTTCCACCAGAGGAACCCGACCACGGCTCCCACGATCGCCGTCGCGACGATCGCCAGGTCGAACGGATCGCGCACGTCGTAGCACTTGGCGAGGTTCTCGGGATTGAGGTTGGGGCTCGCGCAGGACTGGATCGACTGCCAGAACCCGATGATGATGTACGCGCCGATGGCGAGGATGCTCGCGCCGGAGGCAAGGCCGTCCAGACCGTCCGTGACGTTCACGCCGTTGGAGGTCGCCGCGACCAGGAAGTTGATCCAGATCAGGTAGAGGCCGTACCCGACGAGCACGCCGATCACGCCGAACTTGGTGATCGCGCCGAAGTCGATGGGCAGATCGCGGATGAACGAGACGCTCATCGTCGCGGGCGTGTAGCCGCGCCCGTCCGGGAACCGGACGGCGAGGAACGCCCAGACGGTCGCCACGATCACCTGTCCGGCGACCTTCGCCCAGCCGGTCAGGCCGAGGCTGCGCTCGCGCCGGGTCTTGAGGAAGTCGTCCACGAACCCGACCACGCCGAGGCCGACCATCAGGAACAGCACCAGGAGCGCGGAGACGCTCGTCTCGTCGCCCGTCAGCAGCAGAGCGGTGAAGTAGCCGAACAGCGTGCCGAGGATGACGACGATGCCGCCCATCGTGGCCGTCCCGCGCTTGGCGTGGTGGCTCTGCGGCCCGTCGTCGCGGATGAACTGGCCCCACTGGAGCCGCCGGAAGAGCCGGATGAAGAGCGGCGTCAGGAACAGCGTGAACGCCATCGCCAGCGCGCCGGAGGTCAGAAGGGCTCTCACGAGAAGAATTCTCCCAGTCGGTCGCCGAGGAAGCGCAGCCCCGCCGAGTTGGAGGACTTGACGAGCACCGTGTCCCCGGAGCGGAGCGCCCCGCTGAGATGGTCGAACGCCGCGTCCTGGGTCTCGAAGTACAGGGACTCCCCGTCCCACGAGCCCTCGTTGATGGCGGTGATGTGCATGCGCCGCGCGGACGGGCCGACGATGACGAGCTGGTCGATACCGAGCCGGACGGCGAGCAGGCCGATGCGGTCGTGCTCCTCGCCGGAGAACTCGCCCAGCTCGCTCATCTCGCCGAGGACGGCGATGGTGCGCTCCCCCGGCTCGGCGATCTGGGCCAGCGTCTTGATCGCGGCGGCCATGGAGTCCGGGCTCGCGTTGTACGCGTCGTTGATGACGGTGACGCCGCGGGCGCCGCCCATGACCTCCATCCGCCAGCGCTCGGCGCGCTGGACGGTCTCCAGGGCGCTCACGATCGTGTCGATGTCCACGCCGAGGGTGTGCGCGGCGGCTGCGGCGGCCAGCGCGTTCATGACGTGGTGCTCGCCGAGCACGCGGAACTGCACGGGACGCGACTCCCCCGTGCCCTCGCCGCCGTCGGCCGGCGGGAGGTGCAGCACGAACGACGTGCCGCGCGCGGTCGAGCGCACGTCGGTGGCTCGCACGGCGGCGCGGTCGTCCAGGCCGAACCACAGGACGCGGGCGAGGGTCTTGTCGGCCATCGAGGCGACGCGCGGGTCGTCCAGGTTGAGCACGGCGACGTCGGACTCCAGGAGGTCGCTGACCATCTCGGTCTTGGCGGCGAGGGTCTTCTCGATGCCGCCGAACTCGCCGGCGTGCGCGAGGCCCACCTTGAGGACGATGCCGATGTCGGGCCGGGCCATCCGGACCAGCCGCGCGATCTCCCCGATGCCGCTCGCGCCCATCTCGGCGACGAGGTACTGGGTCTCCTCGGTGACCTCCAGCATCGTGACCGGGGCGCCGACCTCGTTGTTGAACGAGGCGCGCGGGGCGATGGTCGGGCCGAGCCGCTCCAGGATGGCGCGCAGCAGGTTCTTGGTGGTCGTCTTGCCGTTGGAGCCGGTGACGCCGACGATCTTCAGCGTGCCGAGCGCGCGGACGCGGGCGATCACCTCGGTGGCGAGGTCGCCGAGGGCCACGACCGTGTCCTCGACGAGGAGCTGCGGGACCGGCAGGTCGAGGGCGTGGTCGACGACCAGGAGGGCCGCGCCGGCCTCCACGGCCTGCGGGGCGAACAGGTGGCCGTCGGTGACCTCTCCGGGCTTGGCGAAGAAGAGCGTGCCGGGCACGACCTCCCGGGAGTCGGTGGTGGAGAGCCCGGTCACGACGGTCTCCGGGGTCGCCCCGGTGCCGTCGAGTAGGAGCGTACCGCGGGTGGCGGCCGCGACCTCGGCGAGGGTGAGCGCGATCATCAGAGCCACCCGGCCTCTCGGAGCGCGAGCCGTGCGTCGTCGCGGGCGGAGTACGGGAGGCGCTGCCCGGCGACCTCCTGGTAGTCCTCATGGCCGGGACCCGCGTAGAGCACCACGTCGCCGTCGCCGGCGAGCGAGAGCGCCGTGCGGAACGCGGCGCGGGGGTCGGCCACCTCGTAGAGCTCGGCGGCGGGCACGGCGGTGCGCGCGCCGTCGAGCAGCGCGGCGCGGATCAGGGCCGGGTCCTCCGAGCGCGGGTGGAAGTCGGTGATGACCACCGCGTCGGCTCCGCGCGCGGCGATCGCGCCCATGTCGGCGCGCTTGGTGGTGTCGCGGTCGCCGTCGGCGCCGAAGACCATGACGATCCGGCCGTCGGTCACCCGGCGCAGCGCGCCGAGCAGCGACAGGAAGGCGTCGGGCGTGTGCCCGTAGTCGATGAGGACGACCGGGCCGCGGTCGCCCGAGAGGCGCTCGGTGCGGCCGGGGACGTAGGCGTCGATCCCGCCGTCGCGCTCCAGCGCCGCGCCGATGGCGTCGAGGTCGTAGCCGGACTCCACCAGCATGACGATCGCGAGCGCCGCGTTGGCGGCGTTGTAGGCGCCGAGCAGCGGCACGCTGGTCTCCAGGCGGCGGCCGTCCGGGCCGGCGAGCTCGAAGACCGTCTCGGCGATGGTCTCCTCGATCACGGTCAGCGTCCAGTCGGCGTCGACGCCCGGCACGCTCGCGAGCGTGGAGACCGGGATGCGGGACTGCTCGACCAGCGCGCGGCCCCACTCGGAGTCCACCGTGACGACGCCGCGGCGGGCGCGGTCGGGCTGGAACAGCTCCAGCTTGGCCGCGAAGTAGTCGTCCATCGCGGCGTAGTCGTCGAGGTGGTCGTGGCTCAGGTTGGTGAAGCCGACGACGTCGAACTCGATGCCGTCGACGCGGTGCCGGCTGAGCGCCTGCGCGGAGACCTCGACCGCGACCGCGCGGACGCCCTCCTCGCGCATCCGGGCCAGCAGCGCGTGCAGTTCGCTGGCCTCCGGGGTGGTCAGCTTGCTGGTGATCGCGTGCTCGCCGATGCGGCGCTCGGCGGTCGAGGACAGGCCGGCGACCACGCCGAGCTGGCCCAGGATGCCGTAGAGCAGGTAGACGACGCTGGTCTTGCCGTTGGTGCCGGTGACGCCGAACAGCGTGGCCGAGTTCTCGTCGGTGCGGTAGATCCAGGCGGCCACGGCGCCGAGGGCGGCGCGCGGGTCGGGCGTCACGATGACGGGGACGCCCGCGTCGGCTGCGAGCTCCTCGCCCGCCGCGTCGGTCAGGACCGCGACGGCGCCCGCCTCGACGGCGGCGGCGGCGTAGCTCGCGCCGTGCGCGTTCTTGCCGGGCACGCCGACGTACAGGTCGCCCGGCTCGACCGCCGAGCTCGCGAGGGCCGCACCGGTGACCTCGACGGCGTCGAGGTCTCCCCGGACATCCAGCCCGAACTCCGCGACCAGCTGAGCGAGCGGGCGGGCGACGGGATGCTCGGGGCGCAGGGAGGAGGGCGCCGGTCCTGTCACGGGGCTCACTTTCAGTCGGGGGTTCTGGTGTCGGAGACGGTCTCAGGCGACGGCGTCCCGGTCGGGGTTCAGTAGTAGGGCGGGTAGTCTGCCGGGCTCGACGTCGAGGGCTTCACCCGGTAGGTCTTCAGCACCTGGCTCATGATCGTGTGGAACAGCGGAGCGGCGGCAGCCGACGAAGTAATGGTAGTCGGGAACCCGAGGTTGACCGAAACGACGTACTGCGGATCGTCCACCGGAGCGACCCCCATCACCGACACGTAGTAGGACGGCAGATAGCCGCCCTTGCCGTCCGGCTGCTGGGCCGTACCGGTCTTCGCGGCGACGTTGTAGCCGGGGATCTTGAGCTGCTTCGCGAGCTCGCCCTGCGTGGTGACCGACTCCAGCATCCCGAGCGTCGTGCTGGCCGCTTCGGGCGAGACGACCTTCACCGGGGTCGGCTTCGGGGCGTCGGTGACGGTCCCGTCGGCCTGCTTGCAGCCCTCGACCATCGTCAGCGGGATGCGGGTGCCGCCGTTGGCCAGCGCCTGGTAGGCGCTCACCATCTGGAGCTGGGTGGTCGAGACGCCCTGGCCGAACATCGTCGCGTACTTGGTCTGGTCGTCCCAGTCCTTGACCGGGTTCAGGATGCCGGAGGACTGGCCCGGGTACGGCAGGCCGGTGTCGTCGCCGATCCCGAACTTCTTGAGGTAGTCGTACCGGGTCTGGTCGGTGAGCGCGCGGCCGAGCTGCGACATGCCGGTGTTGGACGAGTTCATCAGCACACCGGTGAGGGTCAGCCGCTCCGGCGCGTGATAGCCCGAGTCGTGCAGGTCGGCGCCGTTGCCCGACTTCCACTCGTAGGGCGCGAGCACCTGGCTGGCCGGCGTCGCCTTGCCCTGGTCGATGAGCATGGCGGCGGTGAGCGCCTTGAAGGTCGAGCCGGGCTCGCGCGGGTCGGTGAGCGACTGGAGGCGCCAGTACGACGGGTCGGTGGCGTCGATGTTGTTGGGGTCGAGCGCGGGCCACTGGGCGATCGCCTTGATCTTGCCGGTCTTCGCCTCCGCCACGGTCACGAAGCCGAACTTCGAGCCGGTCGCCGTGACCTGCTGGGCCAGCGTCTGCTCGGCGAACCACTGCAGGTCGCTGTCGACCGTGAGCTCCAGGGTGCCGCCGTCCTTCGCCTTCTGCTGCACGACCGTGCTGCCGGGGATGGCGACCCCGTCCGCGCCCCGTTGGTAGGTCTCCAGGCCGTTCTTGCCGGCCAGGCAGCCGTTCTCGCTCTCCTCCAGGCCGCCGTTGCCGCCCTGTGAGACGTAGCCGATCAGGTTGCCGGCGACGGCGCCGTTCGGGTAGCTGCGCGCCTGCGACTTGCCGAAGGTGAGCCACGGGTACGGCAGCTTGTCGAGCTTGTCGAAGGTGGTCACGTCCATGCCCGACTTGATCAGCACGTACTTGGACTTGGCGTTCGCCTTCAGCGCGTCGTCGAACAGCTTCACCACCGCGTCGCCGCCCTGGCCGGTGATCTCGCCGATCTTGGCGGCGGCCTCCACCATCTTGTCGCGGCCGCCGGCGATCGCGTCGGACGGCGAGGCCTGCGCGGTGTAGGTGTAGATCGTGGTCGCCAGGATCTTGCCGCTCGCGTCGACGATGTCGCCGCGGTTGCCGTAGAGGGTGTTGGAGTCCTCCTTGGCGTTGACCGACGCCTTCTGCAGCTCGTCGGCGCGGACCACCTGGATGTCGACCAGCTTGCCGCCGAGGATGGCGACGAAGGCGGCGACCGCCACGACGGTGAGGGCCGTCCGCCTCCGCAGCATCTTCCTGTTGATCACGCCCCGCGTCCGTCCCGTCGCGTCGTCAGTGCGTCACCGGTGTCGGCAACGCTCCCTGCAACGGTACGGAGGGCTTCGCCGGAGTCGTGGACGCCGCACCTGCGCTTGCGGAACTCCCAGCTTGGGCCGCGCCCGCAGCCGCCGCGGGAGCCCCGGTCACGGTCACCCCGGGCGCCGCCGCGAGCGGCACGCCGTTGAGCTGCGAGTTCGGGACCAGGTTGCCCTGGCCTCCCGTCACGGTGCCGGCCGCGCCGGTCGCCGCGAGGGGCGCGCCGAGGACCGCGCCGTCGGAGAGGCGCAGGTAGGCGGGGTTGCTGTTGCTCACCATGCCGAGCGCGTTCGCGTTGGCGGCGAGGTTCTGCGGCGAGGTCAGCCGGTTGAGGTCCTCCGAGGCGGCCTGGTAGCTGCGCTGGAGCTGCGTCTGCTGGTTCTGCAGCGAGCTGAGCTGGTAGGCGCCCTGGGAGACCCCGATGCTGAGCAGCAGCTGCGCGACCACGATCACGAGCAGCGAGGACACCGCGGTGACGGCGTAGACGGTGCGCGGACGCGCGCGGCGCTGGCTGCGGGTCGACACCACTTCCAGGTGGGAGCGGCGCTCGCGCGCCGGCTGCTCCGGCCGGTCGAGGAGCGGCGAGGGCGCGTCCAGCACGGGCGCGGTGGCCGCCGCGGACGCCGGGACGTGCCACGTCATCGTCGGACGCCTGCGGACGCCGGTCGCTCCGGTCGCTCCGGTCCGCTTGAAAGCTGTGTTGCTCACGAGTCCCTCCTCACTCGTTCGGCCGCGCGCAGGCGCACCGGGGTGGCCCTCGGGTTCGCGGCCTTCTCCTCGTCGTCCGCCAGCTCCGCGCCCCGGATCAGCAGCTTCAGCTGGGGCTTGTGCTCCGGCAGCTCGACGGGGAGCCCCGCCGGTGCGCTGGAGCGCGACCGCGTCTGCAGCTCGCGCTTGACGATGCGGTCCTCCAGCGACTGGTACGACTCCACGACGATGCGGCCGCCCACCGCCAGCGCGTCGATCGCGGCCGGGATGGCGCGCTCCAGCACGGCCAGCTCCTGGTTCACCTCGATGCGCAGCGCCTGGAAGACGCGCTTGGCCGGGTGCCCCTGCCGCTGCACCGCGGCGGGCGTGGCCTTCTGCAGGATGTCGACGAGCTGGCCGGAGCGGACGATCGGCGCGTTCTGCCGCTCCTCCACGATGCGGCGGGCGTAGCGGGCGGCGAGCTTCTCCTCGCCGTAGTCACGGAAGATGCGGCGCAGATCCGCCTCGGAGTAGGTGGCGAGCACGACCTCGGCCGTGAGGTCGCTCGTGCCGTCCATGCGCATGTCCAGCGGCGCGTCCTTGGAGTACGAGAAGCCGCGCTCCACGCGGTCGAGCTGCAGCGAGGACACGCCGAGGTCGAACAGCACGCCGTCGACGCGGTCGATGCCGAGCCCGTCGAGCGCCTCGCGGATGCCGTCGTACACGGTGTGGACGAGGTGCACGCGGTCGCCGAAGCGCGCCAGCCGCTCGCCGGCGATGGCCAGCGCCTCCTGGTCGCGGTCGAGGCCGACCAGGGTGACGCCGGGGAAGCGCTCCAGCACGCCGGCCGAGTGGCCGCCCATGCCGAGGGTCGCGTCCACGAAGACGGCGCCCGGCTCCTGGAGGGCGGGGCCGAGCAGCTCGATGCAGCGTTCGAGGAGGACGGGGGTGTGGATGTCGTCTGTCATGTCCGCACCCGGGAGGATCGGCTCCTGGTTCCGGATCCCCATCCATTCCGACCTGCCACCGGGGAAGTGGTGTCAGGGCGTATGGCTGGGAGTCCGGAACCAGGAGCTAGAACAGTCCCGGGATCA
The DNA here is from genome assembly GCF_039615055.1 of Microbacterium sp. X-17. Taxonomy (NCBI): domain Bacteria; kingdom Bacillati; phylum Actinomycetota; class Actinomycetes; order Micrococcales; family Microbacteriaceae; genus Microbacterium; species Microbacterium sp. X-17. The sequence continues at coordinate 1,229,797 of NZ_JBDHNI010000001.1, read as the reverse complement.
CCTCCTCCTCCGTGTTCGCGAATGCCGCCTCCTGCTCGGCGAGGTACGTCTCCCACGCCTCCGCGTCCCAGATCTCGGCGCGGCTGCCCGCACCGATCACGACCAGGTCCCTGTCGAGACCCGCGTACGACCGCAACGAGGTCGGGACGGTGACCCGGTTCTGCTTGTCCGGGACCTCCGCGCTCGCCCCCGAGAGGAAGACGCGCAGGTAGTCGCGGGCCTGCTTGCTGGTCACCGGCGCCTGCCGGATCTTCTCGTGCAGCGATTCGAACTCGCGCTGCGAGAAGACGTAGACGCAGTGCTCCTGACCACGGGTCAGGACGAGTCCCGACGCGAGCTCATCCCGGAATTTGGCCGGCAGGATGATGCGCCCCTTGTCGTCGAGCTTGGGGGCATAGGTGCCGAGGAACATCGGTGCCACCCCCCACTCTCCCGGCCACGGTTGCGGTGTACCTCCACTTTACTCCACTCTCATCCACAAAATCAGCACCATCGGGAATTTTGCCCCGTTTAGGGGTGTTTTGGGCGCGGAATCACGCGGAAGAACGCGGTGGAGGGAAATGGAGGGTGAGAGCACTCCCGGGGAGCGCCGAGCGCACGAAAAAGGGCCGATCCGAAGATCGGCCCGAAAGGCGGGTGCGGAGTGGAGTGCGGTGGAGGGGCTACTGCTGCCCGTCCTGGCGCTTGTCCCAGCGGTCGTTCATGCGGTCCATGAAGCCGGGCTGGCCACGGGTCGGCTTGCCGGACGAGCCGGCGGCCGCTGCGTCGGGGTCGATCGCCACGCGCTTGCCCGGCGCGATGGCCAGGAGCACGCCGCCGAACATCACCACGAATCCGAGGATCCCGACGATGGGGAGCTGGACGAAGACGCCGGTCACGAGGACCGCAACGCCGATGACGGCGACGAGGATTCCGAGCACGATCGACCGGTACGCGGGGCGGGCCCGCTTGCCTCCGACCTTGGCCACGAAGTCCGCGTCGTTCTGGTAGAGACTGCGTTCCATCTCTTCGAGGAGGCGCTGCTCATGTTCTGAAAGCGGCATCCGGATCCCCCTCTTTCTAGCGGGTTCTAGGCGTTGTGTGGCCGATTGTAGCCGCACCACTCTGACTAGGCTATACGTGTGTCAGAAAGCATCCGGTTCGTCGACCTCATCCAGTCAAGAATCGATGGATTCTTCGATACGCGTGCATCCATTCTCGTCTCCATCGCGGATGAACTCGCCCCGATCGCGGCTTTTTCGAGGGATTTTCTCAGCGGCGGGAAGCGTTTCCGGGCGCTGTTCTGCTTCTGGGGCTGGCAGGCGGTGCGGACGGCGGGCGATGAGCCGGGCGACGCCGCCGCCGTGACCGCGGGGGGGCCGCTCGACGCGGTCGTCTCCGTCGCCTCGTCGCTGGAGCTGTTCCACGCCGCCGCACTCGTGCACGACGACCTCATCGACAACTCCGACACCCGCCGCGGCGCACCGTCGGCGCACCGCCGCTTCGAGCGGCTGCACGACCAGGAGGGCTGGCAGGGCTCGGGCGCGACCTTCGGCACCGGGGCGGCGACCCTGCTCGGCGACTACCTCCTCATCCTGAGCGACGAGCTCTTCGACGAGGGCCTGACCCAGACCGTGAGCGCGTCGGCGCGGCGGTCGGCGCGGGCCGAGTTCAATCGGATGCGCCTCGACGTCACCGCGGGCCAGTACCTCGACATCTTCGAGGAGATCGGCTGGGCCGGGCGCCCGGACGCCGACCAGCTCGCCAGGGCCGAGCGCGTCATCGTCTACAAGTCGGCCAAGTACTCCATCGAGTCGCCGCTGCTGATCGGCGCCAGCCTCGCCGGCGCGACGGTCGGCCAGCTCGACGCGCTCCGCCGCTTCGGCCTCCCGCTCGGCATCGCGTACCAGCTCCGCGACGACCTGCTCGGCGTGTTCGGCGACGCGGAGGTCACCGGCAAGCCGAGCGGCGACGACCTGCGCGAGGGCAAGCGCACCGTCCTCATCGCGCTCACCCGGCAGGCCGTCCCCGCCGGCGCGCGGGCGACCCTGGACGAGCTGCTCGGCGACCCCGACCTGACGCCGCAGCAGATCCAGACCCTCCAGATGACGATCCGGGACTCCGGCGCGGTCGAGAAGGTGGAGCGGATGATCGCGGACAACGTCGCGAGCGCGATCGAGGCCCTCGACGAGGCGCCGATCGGCCCGGCGGCGCGCGCCCAGCTGCGCGAACTCGCCGTGACGGTCACCCGTCGGGCGTCCTGACCGGAGTCGGATCAGGCCGGCGCGATCAGGCCAGCGCCTGGGCCACGCGGCGCACCTCGGCCTTGCGGCCGGCGCGCAGCGCCTCGATGGGGGCGGTGCCGAGGCTCTCCTCGTCGGCGAGCAGCCAGTCCACGGCCTCGTCGTCGTCGAAGCCGTTGTCCGCGAGCACGATGAGCGTGCCGTGCAGCTCGCCGAGCGGCTCGCCGTCCCGGAGGAAGAGGGCGGGGACCTTGAGGACGCCGTCGATGCGCTTCGCGGCGAGATGACGGTCCTCGATGAGGCGGCGGACACGGCTGACGCCGAGTCCGAGCTGCTCCACGAGGTCGGGGATGGTGAGCCACTCGGTGGCCTGGACCTGCTCGTTCACAGAGACAAGCGTGCCACGTCCGGCGGCCCTCCACATGATCCAGCGAATGTTACGGTTGTGTTAACTGTTGTCACAGCAGCCACATTGGTTGACTCCTTACTCACAGTGTGTCACCGTGGGCAACGGCTTTGTCACTCATAAGGGGGTCGACCATGTCTCTGAGCGAGAGCACCAACCGGCGGATGCTGGGCACGGTGCCGATCGCGATCGCCGGCTCCATCGCGGTGACGCTGAATCTGCTCGCCCCCGCGCAGGCCGCAACCGGCGAGGTGCGCGACCGCGCGCCGGAGAACCGGGCGCCGGGCACGGACACCATCCGCGCCGCAGCGCAGGAGGCCGTCACGGCCTCCCCCGGCCGGGTCGAGGTCGCGGCCGCCCCCGCCAGCTACCGGGTGCAGTCCGGCGACACCGTCTCCGGGATCGCCGCCCGCTTCGGCATGTCCACCGCCGCGGTGCTTGCGCTCAACGGGCTGAGCTGGAAGAGCCTGATCTTCCCGGGCCAGGTGCTCGCGCTGAGCGGTGCTCCGAAGCCCGCAGCTCCCGCCCCGGCGGCGCCCGCTCCGGCAGCGGCCCCCGCGCCGTCCGGGACGGCATACACCGTCGCGCGCGGCGACACCATCAGCGGCATCGCGGCCAAGTTCGGCCTCCGCACTTCCGCCGTCCTCGCCGCGAACGGCCTGAGCGGCGCGAGCATCATCTACCCGGGCCAGAAGCTCGCCATCCCCGGCATGACCACGGCGGCGGTGAACACGCCCATCGCGGCGCCGGCCCCTGTCGTCAGCGCCCCGGTCGTCACCGCGCCGGCCCCGGCGCCCTCCCCGGTCATCCAGCCGGGCCAGGTCGTCGCACTCAGCGACGAGATGCGGGTGAACGCGCAGCTGATCATCCGCATCGGCCACCAGGAGGGCGTCCCGGCCCAGGGCATCGTGATCGCGCTCGCGGCGGCGGCCCAGGAGTCCGGGCTGAAGAACGTGCGGTACGGCGACCGCGACTCCCTCGGCCTGTTCCAGCAGCGGCCGAGCACCGGCTGGGGGACCCCCGCCCAGGTGCTCGACCCGACCCGTGCGACCCTGGCCTTCTACGGCGGGGCGCACAACCCCAACAAGGGCCACACCCGCGGCCTCCTCGACATCCCCGGCTGGTCGTCGATGACCATCTCGCAGGCCGCCCAGGCGGTGCAGATCTCGGCCTTCCCGACCGCCTATGCGAAGTGGGAGACGTCGGCGCGCGCGTGGCTGGCGCAGCTCGGCTGACGCCGCGCGCCGCGCGAAGGTCACAGCCGGATCACAGCCCCGGCGCACACCGGTGTTTTGCAGGATTCACGGCCGCCCTGTTCCCTAGACTCGATCCGTGACCACGAGCCAGACCGACCCGATGATCGGCCGTCTTATCGACGGCCGCTATCAGGTGCGCTCGCGGATCGCCCGGGGCGGCATGGCGACGGTGTACCTCGCCACCGATCTGCGGCTGGAGCGACGCGTCGCGATCAAGGTCATGCACGGCCACCTCGCCGACGACAACACCTTCAAGAGCCGCTTCGTGCAGGAGGCCCGCTCCGCCGCCCGGCTCGCCCACCCGAACGTGGTCAACGTCTTCGACCAGGGCCAGGACTCCGACATGGCGTACCTGGTCATGGAGTACCTGCCCGGCATCACGCTGCGCGACCTGCTGAAGGACTACGGCAAGCTCACGCCCGAGCAGACCATCGACATCATGGAGGCCGTGCTCAGCGGCCTCGCCGCCGCCCACAAGGCCGGCATCGTGCACCGCGACCTGAAGCCCGAGAACGTCCTCCTCGCCGACGACGGCCGGATCAAGATCGGCGACTTCGGCCTCGCGCGCGCCGCGAGCGCCAACACGGCGACCGGGCAGGCCCTCCTGGGAACGATCGCCTACCTCTCCCCCGAGCTCGTCACCCGCGGCGTCGCCGACGCGCGCAGCGACATCTACGCGCTCGGCATCATGATGTACGAGATGCTCACCGGCACGCAGCCGTTCCACGGCGAGCAGCCGATGCAGATCGCGTACCAGCACGCCAACGACGCCGTCCCGGCGCCGAGCAGCGCCAACCCGGCCGTCCCGCCGGAGCTGGACGAGCTCGTGCTGTGGGCGACCGAGAAGGACCCGGACCGCCGGCCCACCGACGCCCGCGAGATGCTCGACCGGCTCCTGGAGGCCGAGAAGTCGATCCGCGGCGACGCGGTGATGCAGCCCACCATGGTGCTGTCACCCGCCTTCGACATGGCCGACGGCGACACCCAGATCATCAACCCCGCCATCCGGCAGCAGGTCGCGTCGAGCACGCCGACCGCGACGGAGACGCTGACCCAGGCCGCCAAGCGCCGACGCGGCAAGGGCTGGTGGCTGTTCGCGCTCGTGCTGGTGCTGGCGGCGGTCGCCGGAGGAACGGGCTGGTACTTCGGATCGGGTCCCGGCTCGTTCGTGACGGTGCCGAACGTCGTCTCGCAGCCGCCGGCCGCGGCGGCCACGACGCTGACGAACCTAGGCTTCAAGACCGTCCAGACGCAGGAGTACAGCATCACGGTCCCCACCGGGCAGGTGTCCAGCACCGACCCGAAGGCCGGGGCGTCGGCGAACCGCGGCAGCACCATCACGCTCCGCGTCTCGCAGGGCCCGAAGCCGGTGACCATCCCCGCCCTCGCCGGCGCGAGCGTCGACGCGGCGAAGTCCGCGATCACGGGGACCGGGGCGAAGGTCGGCGACGTCGCGCAGCAGTTCGACGCCAAGGTCCCGGCGAACACGGTCATCTCGGCGACCCGCGCCTCCGACGGCAGCGACATCTCCGGGGGCGGCGGCTACTTCCAGGCCGCGGCGGTGAACCTGGTCGTGTCGGTCGGGCCGATCCCGAACGTCTCGGGTAAGTCGGTCTCGTCCGCGACGGCCGCGCTCGAGAAGGTCGGCCTGCACGCCACCGCCGGGCCGCAGAGCTACAGCGACACGATCGACAAGGACGACGTCATCTCCGCCCAGGCGCAGAGCCAGCCGGTGCGCCCCGGCGACACGCTCGCGCTGGAGACCTCCCGCGGGCCCGCCCCGGTGCCGGTGCCCGACGTGGTCGGCCAGACCTGGGACAAGGCGAAGGCGGCGCTGCAGGCGGCGGGCTTCCAGAACATCAAGTACGACCACACCGCGGACGCCCTTCCCATGCTCGCGGTCGTGGCGACCGTCAGCCCCACACCGGGCACCGCGGTGGACAAGAGCTCCACGATCACCGTCACCTTCAAGCCGATCTTCGGCTGACGCTGGATCTCAACGCTCGAGGGGCACGTCGTTGTCACTTTCCGGGCGGAAAAGTGACAACGACGTGCCCCTCGGCGGTCGTTGCGGGGCTGGTCAGCCCTGGCTGAGCTCCTCGGCTACGAGGAAGGCCAGCTCCAGGGACTGCATGTGGTTCAGGCGCGGGTCGCACAGCGACTCGTAGCGGGTCGCGAGGGTCTCCTCGTCGATGTGCTCCGAGCCGCCGAGGCACTCGGTGACATCGTCGCCGGTGAGCTCCACGTGGATGCCGCCCGGGTGCGTGCCCGCGGCGCGGTGCGCCTCGAAGAAGCCCTTGACCTCGTCCACGACGTCGTCGAAGCGCCGCGTCTTGTAGCCGTTCGGCGTCGTCAGGCCGTTGCCGTGCATCGGGTCGGTGACCCACAGCGGGTTGGCGTCGGAGCGCTTGACGGCCTCCAGCAGCGGAGGCAGGGCGTCACGGATCTTGCCGGCGCCCATCCGCGTGATGAAGGTCAACCGGCCCGGCTCGCGGTTCGGGTCGAGTTTCTCGATGAGCTCCAGCATCGTCTCCGGCGTGGTCGTCGGGCCGAGCTTGACGCCGATCGGGTTGCGGACGCGCGACAGGAAGTCGACGTGCGCGCCGTCGAGGTCGCGGGTGCGCTCGCCGATCCAGACGAAGTGCGCCGACGTGTTGTACGGCGTGCCGGTGCGCGAGTCGATGCGGGTCATCGGGCGCTCGTAGTCCATCAGCAGGCCTTCGTGGCTGCTGTAGAACTCGACGCGGGTCAGCTCGTCGAAGTCCGCCCCCGCGGCCTCCATGAACTTGATGGCGCGGTCGATCTCGCGGGCGAGGCCCTCGTAGCGCTGGTTCGCCGGGTTGGCGGCGAAGCCCCTGTTCCAGCTGTGCACCTCGCGCAGGTCGGCGAAGCCACCCTGGGTGAACGCGCGGATCAGGTTCAGCGTGGAGGCCGCCGTGTGGTAGCCCTGGATCAGCCGGCGCGGGTCGGCCGCGCGCGACTCCGGGGTGAAGTCGTAGCCGTTGACGATGTCGCCGCGGTAGGCCGGCAGGGTGATGTCGCCGCGGGTCTCGGTGTCGCTGGAGCGCGGCTTGGCGAACTGCCCGGCCATCCGGCCCATCTTGATGACGGGGACGGACGCGCCGTAGGTCAGCACGACGGCCATCTGCAGCACCGTCTTGACCCGGTTGCGGATCTGGTCGGCGGTCGCCCCGGCGAAGGTCTCGGCGCAGTCGCCGCCCTGCAGCAGGAACGCCTTGCCCTCCGCCGCGCGGGCGAGCCGGGTGCGGAGCTGGTCCACCTCGCCGGCGAACACCAGCGGGGGCAGGGTCGCGATCTCCGCCGACGCCGCCGCTGCGGCCTCCGCGTCCGGCCACTGCGGCTGCTGCTTGATCGGGAGCGTGCGCCAATAGTCCAGGCCCTCGATCACGGAGTCGTCAGCTTTCACGACGGGATCTGTGGTCTGCAGCACTGTTCTGGGTCCGCTCGGTCGGGTGGATTGGGATAACCGAGCCTATCGCGCCGGACGGGCCTCCGGCGCCGCGGGGGCGGATTGTGACGGGACCGCGACCGGCGGCGGGGAGGCCGGGTCGGCGAGCGCCGCGCGCTTCTCCTTGACCGTGCTGGCGTAGACGTCGACGTACTCCTGCTCGCCCAGGGCGTGCAGCGCGTACATGATCTCGTCGGTGACCGAGCGCAGGATGAAGCGGTCGCCCTCCATCCCCTCGAAGCGGGAGAAGTCGAGCGGCTCCCCGATGATGATCCCGATCCGGCCGATCCGCGGGATGCGGCGGCCGATGGGCATGATCTCCGCGGTGTCGATCATCGCCACGGGCACGACGGGGACACCGGCCTCCAGGATCATCCGCGCGACGCCCGTGCGGCCGCGGTACAGCTTGCCGTCGGGGCTGCGGGTGCCCTCCGGGTAGATGCCGAGGATCTCGCCGCGCGCCAGGACCGCGAGGCCGGTGTTGAGCGAGGCCTCGGAGGCCTTGCCTCCCGAGCGGTCGATGGGGAGCTGGCCGGTGGCGTTCATGAACGCCTTGGTCGCCCAGCCCTTCAGCCCGCGCCGGGTGAAGTAGTCGCTCTTGGCGAGGAACGAGACGTGCCGGTCGACGACGATCGGCAGGAAGATCGAGTCGATGAACGACAGGTGGTTGCTGGCCAGGATGACGGCGCCGTCCGCGGGGACGTTCTCCAGCCCCACGACCCAGGGACGGAAGACGCCCCGGAGCAACGGCCCCGCGATCAGGTTCTTCATCAGCCAGTAGAACATCGATCGAAAGCCTAGTGCCCCGCTCCCCTCACCGGGAGGACCGGCTCACGGCACGACGGGCGTCAGAGCGCCGCGTGCAGGCGGGCGAGGTCGGCCGCGCCGACCACCCCGGCGTCGTTGACCAGCTCCGCGATCCTGAACTCGGGCTCCGGGTGGTAGCCGCGCGCTGGGAGGTTCTCCAGGTACGCCTGCCGGATCGGCTCCAGCAGCAGCTCCCCCGCCTGCGCGACGCCGCCGCCGAAGACGAAGAGCTGCGGGTCGAGGATGGCGCCGAGGCTCGCGCAGGCCTGGCCGAGCCAGTCGCCGAGCTGGCGCAGGGCCGCGAGCGCGCCGGGATCGCCCGCCATGATGAGCCCGGAGATGTCGGCGCCGCTCAGCTCGCCCTTCCTGGTGCGGATGTCCGCGAGGGACTGCCCGATGCCGCCCGCGTCGGCGAGCTCGTTGGCCATCCGCTGCAGCGCCCGGCCGGAGCCGTACTGCTCGATGCAGCCGTGCGCGCCGCAGCCGCAGGGCAGACCGCCCGGCACCACTCGCATGTGGCCGATCTCTGCTCCCGCGCCGAAGCCGCCGCGGAACAGCCGGTCGTTGCTGACGATCGCGCCGCCCACGCCGGTGCCGATGGTGAGGATGACCATGTCGCTGACCAGGCGGCCGGCTCCGTAGCGGAACTCCGCCCAGCCCGCGGCGTTGGCGTCGTTCTCGATGAGCACGGGGAGATCGATGCGCTTCTCGAGCTTCTCGCGGAACGGCTCGTGCCGCCAGTTGATGTTCGGCGCGTAGTAGACGGTCGACTGGGCCGCGTCGATGAAGCCGGCGGCGGCGACGCCCGCGCCCGCGATCGGCTCCGGCCCGTCCGACAGCCGCTCGATCATCGCGACGACGGCGTTCTCGATCTCCTCCGGACGCGTGGCGTCGGTCGGCACGCGGTCCTCCCGGACGATCGCGCCGAGCTCGTCGACGACCGCTCCGGCGATCTTGGTCCCGCCGATGTCGATTCCGATGGCATGCACAGGCGGGCCCCTTCCGGATGGGCGTGGGTCGGGCGAAGGTGGGGGTATGCGGACCGGGCCGTCTCGGGAGACTCCCTGCCGCACCATCTAGAGTGTAATCAACCACTGCGAGCCGGAGCGATTCGGCCCGATTACCCGCCCGCCCGGTATCGAGGGAGCTACCGTGAACCAGTTCGAAACCCCCGCAGTCGTCCCTGCCGACCCGGAGGCCAACGCCACGGACCTGCTCGTGCAGCGGGTCGCCGCCTCACCGGACGCCGCGCTGTTCAGCGTCCCGGACGGCGACGCCTGGAAGGACGTCACGGCGGCGGAGTTCCACCGCCAGGTCGTCGCGCTCGCCAAGGGCCTGGTCGCCGCCGGCATCCAGCCAGGCGACATGATCGGCCTGATGTGCAAGACCCGCTACGAGTGGAGCCTGATCGACTTCGCGGTCTGGTTCGCCGGCGCCGTGCTCGTGCCGATCTACGAGACGTCGTCTCCCGCCCAGGTGCAGTGGAACATGTCCGACTCGGGCGCGAAGGCCGTGATCCTGGAGACCGCGGAGATGTTCTCCCGGTTCGACGAGGTGCACGCCGACCTCCCACTCATCCAGGACGTCTGGCAGCTCCACCTCGGTGACCTCGACAAGCTCGCCGCCGCCGGTGTCGACGTCCCGGACGCCGAGATCGAGCGCCGCAGGAACATCGCGCGCGGCGAGGACATCGGCACCCTGATCTACACCTCCGGCTCCACCGGCCGCCCCAAGGGCTGCGTGCTCACGCACTCCAACTTCGTGGAGCTGTCGCGCAACGCCACCGAAGCGCTCGGCGAAGTCCTGGAGGGCGCCTCCACGCTGCTCTTCATCACGACCGCCCACGTGTTCGCCCGGTTCATCGCCGTGCTGTGCGTCACCGCGGGCGTGAAGGTGGGCCACCAGGCCGACACCAAGCAGCTGCTGCCCGCGCTCGCGAGCTTCAAGCCGACCTTCCTGCTCGCGGTCCCGCGCGTGTTCGAGAAGGTCTACAACTCGGCGGAGCAGAAGGCGGAGGCCGGCGGTCGAGGCAAGATCTTCCGCGCCGCTGCGGAGGTCGCCGTCGAGCACTCCAAGGCCGTCGAGGCCGGCTCGGTGCCGTTCGGACTCAAGCTCAAGTTCGCCCTCTACGACCGGCTGGTGTTCTCCAAGCTGCGTGCCGCGATGGGCGGCCGCGTGAAGTACGCCGTCTCCGGCTCCGCGCCGCTGGGCTCGCACCTCGGCCACTTCTTCCACAGCCTCGGCATCAAGATCCTGGAGGGCTACGGCCTCACCGAGACCACGGCGCCCGCGACTGTGAACCGGCCGGACATGTTCAAGATCGGCACCGTCGGCCCGGCGCTCCCCGGCGTGGACCTGCGCCTGGCGGCCGACGGCGAGATCCAGGTCAGGGGCGTGAACGTCTTCAAGGAGTACTGGAAGAACCCGGAGGCGACCGCCGCGGCGTTCGACGACGGCTGGTTCCGCACCGGCGACCTCGGCTCCTTCGACGCCGACGGCTACCTGACCATCACCGGCCGCAAGAAGGAGATCATCGTCACCGCCGGCGGCAAGAACGTCTCCCCCGCGGCGCTGGAGGACCCGATCCGCGCCAACCCGCTGGTCGGCCAGGTGGTCGTCGTCGGCGACCAGAAGCCGTTCATCGCGGCGCTGGTGACCCTCGACACCGAGATGCTGCCGACCTGGCTGGCGAACAACGGCGAGGACAAGGACATGACCCTCGCCGAGGCGTCCGTGAACCCGGCCGTCAACGCCGAGATCCAGCGCGCGATCGACACGGCCAACCAGGGCGTCTCCCGCGCCGAGAGCATCCGCAAGTTCGTCATCCTCGCCACGGAGCTGACGGAGGCCAGCGGCCACCTGACGCCCAAGCTGAGCATCAAGCGCAACGTGATCCTCGCCGACTTCGCCGACGTGATCGACGGCGTCTACAGCGGCAACCCCAGCACCCAGGGCATCTCGCTGGCCCACTAGCCTCCTGATTCGTGCCGAATGGCGCGAATGGCGCCGCCATTCGCGCCATTCGGCACGAATTCTGCGAGGCGACGCGCGAACGCTTCACGATCCTCGAAGAGGTCCCGGGCAGTGACGCGGACGACGCGCCACCCCTCGGCCTCGAGAAGATCGCGCCGCTCGATGTCGACGTGCCACTGTCGCCGATCGACACGATGCCCGTCCCCCTCGTATTCGAAGGCGACTCGCCGGTTCGGGATGCTGAGATCCGGATGCAACACGAGCCGTCCACTGCGGACGTGCACGGGCGCGTTCACTTCCAACCCGCCGTAGCCGCGATCCTCGAGGAACAATCGGAGCAGGCTCTCGGGCCGTGAGTCGGCTCCCGCACGAATGCGCGGCAATGCCCACATCCGGGCGCGGCCCCCTTTCGTGCGGTGCAGGTCGGCCGCAGCTGCGACGAGCTCCACCAGGCCCGTCAGGGGCGGTCGTCCACGCGCGCCGACCAGGTAGTCGCCGACGGCGACGAGGTCCTCACGGGCGAGCACGCCCGAGAGCTGGCACCACACGTGCGCGGGGACGCTGATCGGCAGCCCGTCGACGAGAGCGCCGCGGAGCATCCCGAGACTGTGCCCGACGACGCCCCGGCCTCTCGGCGCAGAGCGCGGGAAGGCGACGGAGACGTGCAGCAGTTCGCTCTCCGGCAGGGCGGGAAGCGGTGCGCCGAGGAGTGCGGCCGCCGTCTGATGACTGAACCATGCGCCGTCGACCATCCGCGGGAGGTATGCGGCGCAGAGCTCGTGGATGCCGGCCGGCTCGGCCGAGAGGTGGATCGCGTGGAACGGATGTCGGAGGTCGCGCGCCCGCAGCCGCGAGCGGGCGACACCTGATCGCCGCGCGTCGGCGGGCGTGAAGGAGACCCCGCGAAGCGAATCGGGGAGAGGTTGTGGAGTACGCATCCTTCATACTCGGGGCGATGCCGTGTGTCGCGCCCCCACTCCCACAAATCTGTGGAGCACCACAGTTATCCCCAGCGCTCCGCGCACGCGCGATTCGTGCCGAATGGCGCGAATAGTGGCGCCATTCGCGCCATTCGGCACAAATGTCGGCGCGTCAGATCGCGTCGCGCCAGGAGTATTGGGGGGCGTAGCCCAGCACCCGGCGGGCCTTGTCGATCGACAGGAGGGTGTCGTTGTTGTCGAGGTCGTCGCGCTTCAGCGGGACGCCGGGGAAGACCTCGGCGACGAGCTCCGCGTTGGGGCGGCTCATCACGGTGTCGGCGGCGGCGATGATGAAGCGGTCGAAGCCGGTGGTGTCCCACTCCAGGGCCTTCTGGATGGCCTGCGCGCCGTCGCGGGCGTCGATGTAGCCCCAGAGGTTCCACTTGCGGCCGCGGGCGTCCGCGTCGTACGACGGGAAGGCTGCGTAGTCGGCCGGCTCCATCACGTTCGAGAAGCGCAGCGCCACGATCTTCAGGGACGGGTCCCAGCGCACCAGCTCGATCGCCATCTGCTCCTCGAGGTGCTTGACCAGGGAGTAGGTGGACTCCGGGCGGGCCGGGTAGTCCTCGTCCACCGGGATGTACGGCGGCGGCACGTCGAACGGGAGGCCGAGCACGGTCTCGCTGGACGCGTAGACGATGTTCTTGATGCCGGCCCGGCGCGCGGCCTGGAAGACGTTGTAGGTGACGCGGATGTTGTTGTGGAAGGTGGCGACGTCGCTCAGGATCGCCGGCGCCGGGATCGCCGCCAGGTGCACGATGGCGTCGAAGCCGCCGTGCGCGTCGTCGACCCCGAGGATCGCGTCGATCGTCTGGCCGTAGTCGGTCAGGTCGACGCGCACGAAGCCGGGGCCGCGCTCCCCCGTCGCGTCCAGGTTGACGACGGTGTGACCCGCCGCGCGTAGTTCGCGCACTACTGTGCGCCCGAGCTTGCCCGATCCTCCGGTGACTGCGATGTCCATGCAGTCGAGTCTACGGACTCAGAACCAGTCGCTCTCCCGGACCTGGCGCATGGCCTCGCGGCGGGTGTCCTTGTCGAGCCGGTCGAGGTACAGCTTGCCGTCGAGGTGGTCGGTCTCGTGCTGTAGCGCCTGCGCCATGACGCCGGTGCCGCTGAGCTCGATCTCCTTGCCGTCCAGGTCGACGCCGCGGACCCGCGCGAACGGGTAGCGGGCGGTCTTGAACCACAGGCCGGGAACGGACAGGCAGCCCTCGTCCACCAGCTCGGGCTCGCCGGAGACCTCCACGAGCTCCGGGTTGAGGATGTAGCCGACCTCGCCGTCCACGTTGTAGCTGAACGCCCGGAGGCCGACGCCGATCTGCGGGGCGGCGACGCCCGCGCGGCCCGGCGGGATGACGCTGTCGATCAGGTCCTCGACCAGGCCGCGGACGCCCTCGTCGATGTCGCCCACGGGCGCGGACGGGGTCTTCAGGACGGGGTCGCCGAACAGGCGGATCTGACGTTCGGTCACGGGGATCTCCTCGGGCGCGGGATGCGCGGGGTGGGACGGGAGCGGATCAGGCGCGCTCGGCGGGCAGGCCCTCCACCACGAGCGCGGCGAGCGCCCGGGCGGACAGCTTGGTCAGGGGCTTGAGGTCCTTCCAGTTGACCACGGAGCCGGCGGCCAGCTGCGGGTCGTACGGGATGCGGACGATCTCGCGTACGCGCGAGCGGAAGTGCGACTCGATCTCCTCGAGCTTCACCAGGTTGGTCGCGTGGGTGGCGGTGTTGAGGGCGACCACGGCATTGCGGACGAGGTCGGTGTAGCCGTTCGCCTCCAGCCAGGTGAGGGTCTCCGACGCCAGGCGGGCCTCGTCGACGCTGCCGCCGGAGACGATCACGATCTCGTCCGCGCGCTGCAGGGTGGCCCGCATCACCGAGTGGACGATGCCGGTGCCGCAGTCGGTCAGCACGATGGAGTAGAACCGGGCGGCCAGGTCGGCGACGACGTTGTAGTCGTTCTCGTCGAACGCCTCGGACAGCATCGGGTCGGTGTCGGAGGCGAGGATGTCGAGCCGGGTCTCGTCGCGCGAGACGAGCGCGGAGAAGTCGGTGAAGCCGCCGATGCTCGCCGCCTTGTGCACGACGTCGCGCACGGTCGCACGGGTCTGCTTGGGGACGCGCTCGGAGAGCGTGCCGCGGTCGGGGTTGGCGTCGACCGCGATGATGCGGTCCTCGCGCGCGTCGGCCAGTGCCATCCCGAGCAGCGTGGTGACGGTGGTCTTGCCGACGCCGCCCTTGCGGGTGAGGACGGGCACGAAGCGCGTGCCGCCCTCGAACTGCTTCTGGATGCGGTGGTCGAGCTCCTTGCGGGCGCGCACCTTGGCGGAGTCGCCCAGGTTCACCGTGCGGAACGTCGTGTTGTAGACGAAGCGCTGCCACGGCCCCTCCGGGCCCGGGCGCGTCTTGCGGTTGACCTCCAGCAGGCGGTCGGCGGTCAGCATCGCGGCCGGCTCGGGCTGCGGCGAGTGCTCGCCGCGGAGGCGGTCGCGGCGCGACTGCGCGTAGGCGTCGTGGCCGGGCAGCGGCACGACGCCGTCGCCGTGCTCGGCGTCCTCCTGCGTCGGCGTCGGGCCGGTCGCCAGCCGCGAGGCGACGATGGCGACCGACATCGTGGTCGGCTCGGTCGGCGACGCGACGAAGCCCGGGTCGACGGGGACGTCGTCGATCGCGACGGCGGCCTCGTCCTCCGGCACCTCCTGCGGCGCAGCGGGAGGCAGGTCGACGGCGATGGTCAGCTTGGTGTCGATGTCGAGGGGGGACGGCCTGAACGCCGGTTCGACGTCCTTGGCGAGGTCGCCGTTCTCCGGCTCCTCGGGCTTGTCTGCCACGCTTGCACTCCTCCTGCCGCTCGACGGCGGCGACTGCGACAGTTTACCGGGCGGCCGCCCGCGTCGACAGCGAGCGGTCCGCGCCGGACGCGCCGCAGCGCTCCCCGCGCGGGCGGAGAGCGCTGCGGACCGTGCCGGTCAGGCGGGGGTGATGACGACCAGGAGGTCGCCCGCGTCCACCTGCTGGGTCTTCGGGATGGCGAGGCGCTCGATCGTGCCGGCGACGGGGGCGGTGATCCCCGCCTCCATCTTCATGGCCTCGATCGACGCGACGGCCTGGCCCGCGGCCACGGTGTCGCCAGGGACCACGTGCAGCGTCACGACGCCGGAGAACGGCGCGGCGACGTGGCCGGGCTTGGCGGAGTCGGCCTTCTCGGCCGCCTTCGTCTCGACCGTGATGCTGCGGTCGCGCACGAACACCGGCCGGAGCTGGCCGTTGAGCGTGGTCATGACCGTGCGCATGCCCTTGTCGTCGGCCTCGCCGATGGCCTCCAGGCCGATGTAGAGCCGCACGCCCTTGCTGAACTCTATGACGTGCTCCTCGACCGGGGAGAGGCCGTAGAGGTAGTCGACCGAGTCGACCACCGACAGGTCCCCGAAGAGCTCCCGCATCTGCTCGTAGATGCGCGTGGGGGCCGGGAAGAGCAGGCGGTTGAGCGTCGCCCGGCGCTCGGCGCTGGAGCCCTCCAGCGCCTCCGCGTCGGCGGCGGGCAGGTCCTCGACGCCGACCTTGACGTTCTTGCCCGCCAGCACCTTGGTGCGGAACGGCTCCGGCCAGCCGCCGGGCAGCTCGCCCAGCTCGCCGGCCATGAAGCCGACGACCGAGTCCGGGATGTCGTAGTTCTGCGGGTTCTCGGCGAAGTCGTCCGGGTCGGCCCGCACGGCCGCGAGGTGGAGGGCGAGGTCGCCGACGACCTTCGACGACGGCGTGACCTTGGGGATGCGGCCGAGGATGCGGTTGGCCGCGGCGTACATGTCCTCGACCAGCTCGAAGTCCTCCGCGAGGCCGAGCGCCTTGGCCTGCTGGCGCAGGTTGGAGAGCTGGCCGCCGGGGATCTCGTGCTTGTAGACACGGCCGGTGGGGCCGGGCAGACCCGACTCGAACGGGCGGTAGACCTGGCGAACGGCCTCCCAGTACGGTTCGAGGTCCTCGACCGCGGTCAGCGAGATGCCGGTGTCGCGCTCGGTGTGGGCCAGGGCCGCGACGAGGGCGGAGGCGCTCGGCTGGCTGGTGGTTCCCGCCATCGGCGCGCTGGCCACGTCGACCGCGTCGGCGCCGGCGCGCGAGGCCGCGAGCAGCGTCGCGAGCTGACCGCCCGGGGTGTCGTGCGTGTGGACGTGGACCGGGAGGTCGAACCGTTCGCGGAACGCCGCCACCAGCTTCTCGGCGGCGGCCGGACGGAGCAGGCCCGCCATGTCCTTGATCGCGAGGATGTGCGCGCCGGACTCCACGATCTGCTCCGCGAGGCGCAGGTAGTAGTCGAGCGTGTAGAGGTTCTCGGCCGGGTCGAGCAGGTCGGCGGTGTAGCAGACCGCGACCTCCGCGATGGACGATCCGGTGGCGAGCACCGACTCGATCGCCGGGCGCATCTGCGACACGTCGTTGAGCGCGTCGAAGATGCGGAAGATGTCGACGCCGGTCGCCGCGGCCTCCCGCACGAACGCGTCGGTCACCTGGGTCGGGTACGGGGTGTAGCCGACGGTGTTGCGGCCGCGCAGCAGCATCTGGATGTTGATGTTCGGCAGCGCCTCGCGCAGCGACGCCAGCCGCTCCCACGGGTCCTCGCCGAGGAAGCGCAGCGCGACGTCGTAGGTCGCGCCGCCCCAGGCCTCCACCGACAGCAGCTCGGGGGTGAGCCGGGCGACGTAGGGTGCGACGGCCAGGAGGTCCTTGGTGCGCACGCGGGTCGCGAGCAGCGACTGGTGCGCGTCCCGGAAGGTGGTCTCGGTGACCGCGAGGGCGGTCTGCGCACGCAGCGCCTCGGCGAAGCCCTTCGGCCCCAGCTCCAGCAGCTTCTGACGCGAGCCGGCGGGCGCGGGCACGCTCAGGTCGAGGCGCGGCAGCTTCTCCACCGGGTCGGCGACCTCCGGGCGCGGGCCGTTCGGCTGGTTGACCGTGACGTCGGCCAGCCAGTTGAGCACCTTGGTGCCGCGGTCCTTCGACTCGCGGCCCTTGAAGAGCTGCGGACGCTCCTCGATGAAGGAGGTGGAGACGTTGCCCGCGATGAAGTCCGGGTCCTCCATGACCGCCTGCAGGAACGGGATGTTCGTGGCGACGCCGCGGACGCGGAACTCCGCCAGCGCACGGCGCGCGCGCAGCACGGCGGCCGGGAAGTCGCGACCCCGGGTGATGAGCTTGGCGAGCATCGAGTCGAAGTGCGGGCTGATCTGGGCGCCCGGGTTGATCGTGCCGCCGTCGAGGCGGATGCCGGCGCCGCCGGGCGAGCGGTACGTCGTGATCTTGCCGGTGTCGGGACGGAACCCGGCGGTCGGGTCCTCCGTGGTGATGCGGCACTGGAGGGCCGCGCCGCGCATCTGCACCGTGTCCTGGCTGAGGCCGAGGTCGGCCAGGGTCTCCCCCGCCGCGATCCGGATCTGCGACTGCACGAGGTCGACGTCGGTGATCTCCTCGGTCACGGTGTGCTCGACCTGGATGCGCGGGTTCATCTCGATGAAGACGTGCTCACCCGCTCGGTCACCCGCGGTGTCGAGCAGGAACTCGACCGTGCCGGCGTTCTCGTAGCCGATGGACTTCGCGAAGGCGATGGCGTCGCGGTAGAGCGACTGGCGGATCTCGTCGGAGAGGTTCGGCGCCGGGGCGATCTCGACCACCTTCTGGTGGCGGCGCTGCACCGAGCAGTCGCGCTCGAACAGGTGGATGGTGTCGCCGGCGGAGTCGGCGAGGATCTGCACCTCGATGTGGCGCGGGCGCAGCACGGCCTGCTCCAGGAACATGGTGGGGTCGCCGAACGCACTGTCGGCCTCGCGCATGGCCTCCTCCAGCGACCCGCGCAGCTCCTCCTTGGTCGCGACGCGGCGCATGCCGCGGCCGCCGCCTCCGGCGACCGCCTTGGCGAAGATCGGGAACCCGATCGCGTCGGCTCCCGCGAGCAGCTCCTCGATGTCGCGCGACGGCGGGGTGGACTTGAGGACCGGGACGCCCGCGGCGATCGCGTGCTCCTTGGCCGTCACCTTGTTGCCGGCCATCTCCAGCACCTCGGCGCGCGGGCCGATGAACGCGATCCCCGCCGCGCGGGCGGCCTCCGCCAGCTCGGGGTTCTCGGAGAGGAAGCCGTACCCGGGGTAGATCGCGTCGGCGCCGGACTCCTTGGCGACCCTGATGATCTCCTGCACATCCAGGTAGGCGCGCACCGGGTGCCCGGGCTCGCCGATCTGGTAGGCCTCGTCCGCCTTCAGCCGGTGCATCGAGTTGCGGTCTTCGTAGGGGAAGACGGCGACCGTGGCGGCGCCCAGTTCGTAGGCGGCGCGGAAGGCCCTGATGGCGATTTCACCGCGGTTGGCAACGAGGATCTTACGGAACATGGGGACCTTTCGAGCAGGGGTCGGCACCACACAGCAAACGGTTAGGTACTCCAAGACTAGTGAAGGTAACGTGGCTGTCGTGCACGTACTCAGCGTTAGTTCCCTCAAGGGCGGTGTCGGAAAGACCACGGTGACACTTGGTCTGGCCTCGGCGGCGTTCGCTAAAGGGCTCCGTACGCTGGTCGTCGACCTCGACCCGCAGTCCGACGTCTCGACCGGCATGGACATCCAGGTCGCCGGTCACCTCAACGTCGCCGACGTGCTCGCCTCCCCCAAGGAGAAGATCGTCCGCGCGGCGATCGCGCCCTCCGGCTGGACCAGGGGACGCCCGGGCAAGGTCGATGTGATGATCGGCAGCCCGTCCGCGATCAACTTCGACGGCCCGCACCCGAGCATCCGCGACATCTGGAAGCTCGAGGAGGCGCTGGCCAACGTCGAGCACGACTACGAGCTGGTGCTGATCGACTGCGCCCCGTCGCTGAATGCGCTCACCCGCACGGCCTGGGCGGCCAGCGACCGCGTCGCGGTCGTGACCGAGCCCGGCCTGTTCTCG
Source organism: Microbacterium sp. X-17 (assembly GCF_039615055.1). Lineage (NCBI taxonomy): Bacteria > Bacillati > Actinomycetota > Actinomycetes > Micrococcales > Microbacteriaceae > Microbacterium > Microbacterium sp. X-17. The sequence continues at coordinate 1,210,757 of NZ_JBDHNI010000001.1, read as the reverse complement.
GTGGCGGCCGCCGACCGCGCGCTGCGTGCGATCGAGGAGATCCGCCGCGGACTGTCGCCGCGCCTCCAGCCGCTCGGCATCATCGTCAACCGCGCGCGCGTGCAGTCGCTGGAGCACCAGTTCCGCATCAAGGAGCTGCGCGACATGTTCGGCCCGCTGGTGCTCGCGCCCCAGCTCCCCGAGCGCACGTCGCTTCAGCAGGCGCAGGGCGCCGCGAAGCCGCTGCACGTCTGGCCGGGTGAAAGCGCACAGGAAATGGCCCACAACTTCGACCTGCTCCTGGAGCGCGTCCTCCGCACCGCCAAAATCGGCGAGTACGCGGTCGCCGGCAACTAACGCCGCCGAGTACGTCATAAATCGACGAAAAACGGCCGAGTACGCGGATTATCGACGTACTCGACGGTTACGGGTGGGTCAGGAGGCCTTGGACTTGGCGGCTCGGCGGGCGGCGAGCTCGTCGAGGTCGTCGCCCTGGGTGTCGAGCTCGACCAGGGAGGACTCGACCTCGCGGAGGACCTTGCCGACGGCGATGCCGAAGACGCCCTGGCCGCGGCTGACCAGGTCGATGACCTCGTCGTTCGACGTGCACAGGTAGACGCTCGCGCCGTCGCTCATCAGCGTGGTCTGGGCCAGGTCGTTGACGCCCGCCTCGCGGAGCTGGTTGACGGCCGTGCGGATCTGCTGCAGCGAGATGCCGGTGTCGAGGAGGCGCTTGACCAGCTTGAGCACGAGGATGTCGCGGAAGCCGTACAGGCGCTGCGAGCCGGAGCCGGCCGCGCCGCGAACCGTGGGCTCCACGAGGCCGGTGCGCGCCCAGTAGTCGAGCTGGCGGTAGGAGATGCCGGCCGCGCGGGCCGCGACGGCGCCGCGGTAGCCGTTGGCGTCGTCCATCTCGGGGAGGCCGTCGGTGAACAGCAGCCCCAGGTCGTACCGGGCGGCGTCGTTGTCACGACTCAGTTCGCTCATGATGACTGCCCCTCGGTTGACGGATCGTGCGCTTCATGATGAGGCGCTTCAACCACGGTACCCATCCCCCGGTCGCCGGGCAACGACATCCGGAAAACGTCCTCGGCGTGTCGAGCCGGTCAGGGCTGGAGGCGCGTCAGCGCGGCCCGGATGATGCTGCCGCGGACGACGTCCAGCTGGCCTGCGATCTCGCGGGCGAGCTCGGCGGTCTGCGGTCCGGCCGTCACGTCCTTGCGGCGCGCGAGCGGCACGAGAGCCGTCTCGATCAGCCCGATCTCGCGCTCGGCGGCGGCGCGGAAGCCGCGCAGGTGGCGCGGGCCGATGCCGGTGCGGGACAGCTCGGCGAGCGCGCGGAGCACCGTCAGCGTCTCCTCGCCGTAGACCTCGGCCGGCACGACCAGCGACGCGCTGATCGCCTCCTGCAGGAGCTCGGGCGTCGCGCCCGCCTCGCGGAGCAGTTCGTCGCGCTTGAATCGGCGGCCGGCCGGGAGCATCGACGAGCCCTCGCGCGCACCTCCCGGCAGCGGCGGGTTCTCGCCCGCGTCGACCGCGGCGAGGTACTTCTTGATGACCTTGAGCGGGAGGTAGTTGTCCCGCTGCATCGCCAGCACGGTGTGCAGCCGCTCCACGTCGGCGGGCGAGAACTTGCGGTAGCCCGACGCCGTGCGCGACGGCGAGATGAGCCCGCGCTCCTCCAGGAAGCGCAGCTTGGACGACGAGAGGTCCGGGAACTCGGGGGTCAGGCGCGCCAGCACCTGGCCGATCGAGAGCAGTGCGGGCGAGGCCGTGTGCGCCCTCGCTGCTTGCCGGGCCACTGGCTCGTTAGTTCTTCGCCGCGGCGGCGAGGTCTTGGCGCGAGGCGTAGAACGTGAGGCGGAACTTGCCGATCTGGACCTCGGACGAGTCGCTGAGTAGCGCGCTCTCGATGCGCACGCCGTCGTAGTACGTGCCGTTGAGCGAGCCCAGGTCGCGGACCTCGAAGGCCGTGCCGCGGCGGGTGAACTCCGCGTGGCGGCGCGAGACGGTCACGTCGTCGAGGAAGATGTCGGCGTTCGGGTGGCGACCCGCGCTCGTGACGTCGGCGTCGAGGAGGAAACGCGCGCCGGTGTTGGGACCGCGCCGCACGATGAGCAGGGCCGAGCCGGACGGCAGCGCCGCGATCGCCTCCTGCTCCTCGGGGCTGATCTCCCCGTCCATGGGGAACATCTTGGAGATGAACTCCTCGCCGAAGCGCGCGGTCGTGTCCTCGTTCCCCGTCGCGGCTTCGCGCAGGGGGTTCTCGGCGTCGCGGCCGTCGTCATCGGCAGCAGAAGCCCATCCAGGGTAGTTCTCGTCAGGCACCGTCAACCTCCTCGTGGTCAAGCCTATCGGAATGTGGCCCGCTGTCATCGGCCGGAAGGCGGATGACCCGGGCGGTCTCCCGAATGTAGACGATGCCGGCCCACCAGTAGAGGAACGCGCCCCACAGCGCGAAGGCCCAGCCGAGCGGCAACGAGTAAGGCGCGAGCGGGTCGAATGCCTCCCCCAGCATGAGCAGCGGGAGCGCCCAGAACAGGCAGAACGTGGCGACCTTGCCGAGGTGGTGGACCGGCAGCGGGCCGTAGCCATGATTGGCCAGGATCACCCCGAGCACCGCCAGCATGACGTCGCGCGCGAGGATCACCGCCACGAGCCACCAGGGGATGACCTCCCGCCAGGCCAGGCCGACCAGGGCGGCGAAGATGTAGAGGCGGTCGGCGGCGGGGTCGAGGAGCTGCCCGAGCCGGGACACCTGGTTCAGCTTGCGTGCGAGCCAGCCGTCGAGGAAGTCGGTGATGCTGGAGACGACGAGGACGAGGAGGGCGAGAGCGTCCTCCCCCGTGATCACGAACGCCAGGAACACCGGCACCAGAGCGAGCCGGAAGAAGCTGAGGACGTTCGGGATCGTCCACACGCGCGAGCTCACCGCGCCGACTGCATCCACGATTCCACTCTACTGACCGTGGTCCTCCCGTCGAGGGAGGTCTGCGACCCTAGGATGTGGGGCGTGGAGCCCTTCTTCGTGTGCCTTTGGATCCTCGCGGGCGTGTGCGCCGCGACCTGGGTGCTGTCGCTGATCACGGGCGAGCACTCCTGGGTGGACCGCATCTGGTCGGTCGTGCCCGTCGTCTACGTCTGGGTGTTCGCGATCGCGGCCGGACTCCAGGACGCCAGGCTCGACCTGATGGCCGGGCTCGTGACGCTCTGGGGCGGGCGGTTGACCTTCAACTTCGCGCGCAAGGGCGGCTACGCGCCGGGCGGCGAGGACTACCGCTGGGAGGTGCTGCGCGGCCGGATGGGCCGTGGCGCCTTCGCGGTCTTCAATCTGTTCTTCATCGTGATCTACCAGAACGTGCTGCTCCTGCTGATCGCGCTTCCGGCGTGGACCGCGTTCCAGCACAGAACGGCGTTGAACGGATTCGACCTCGTCTGCGCCGTGCTGTTCCTGGTGCTGCTCGCGGGCGAGACGGTCGCCGACCAGCAGCAGTGGGTCTTCCAGAACCGGAAGAGGGCGGAGGTCGCCGCCGGGCGCGAGCCGAGCCCGCGCTTCCTGCAGACCGGGCTGTTCCGCTACTCGCGGCACCCCAACTTCTTCTGCGAGCAGGCACAGTGGTGGGTGGTCTTCCTGTTCGGCTGCGTCGCCGCCGGCTCGCTGCTGCAGTGGACGGTGATCGGGCCGCTGCTGCTCACGGGCCTCTTCATCGGCTCGACGGTCTTCACCGAGAGCATCTCGCGGTCGCGGTACCCCGAGTACGCGGAGTACCAGCGCCGCACGTCGCCGATCGTGCCGTGGTTCCCGCGCCGCGGCGGGGAGGCCGTCACGGCGCGGTCGTGACCGCTCGCGCCGGACGCGGGAAAGCCTCCCGCATGTGGTCGGAGTCGAGGTAGTCGGCCACGCCGATCAGGATGAGGCTGAACACGATCTGCTCGGTCACCATCCAGAACGGGTAGAGGCCGGGGATCGCCGCGATCACGAGCGTGACGACGGGGAAGATCTTCGAGAACAGCCGCAGCCGCGAGTAGGCCCAGTAGTAGCCCTTCTGCGCGCGCCAGGCGAAGTAGAACAGCGTGACGGTCATGCCGAGCACGACGACGGAGCGCATCCAGACCGCGAACGGGACGGGCGCGCCGTCGAGCGTGAGCACCGAGGCGATGACGACGGCGGTGGTGCCGACGAGGAGCTCGGCGACCAGCAGCCAGGCGATGACGACGAATGCGCGGCGCGTCCGCGGGTGGTCGCGCCCCTCCTCCGGGACGGTGTAACCGGCGTGGCGTCCGCCCGCGATCCGGTCGAGCCGTCGGAGCAGTGAATCCATGCATTTACGGTAACCCGACGCGGCTGGGAGCCGCTTCCACCTTTCGATGGATCCAGCGCGTACCGTGGAGTCCATGTCCTGCATCCGCTTCAACACCCCCGCGCAGCGCCAGGCCATGCGCGACCACAGCCCCGCGATGCTGACCGCGGAGGAGGCCGCGGCGCTGCACCCGGCCCCGGAGTTCACGGAGAGCAAGCTGCGGCGGCTGCGGCTGCTGGCGGCGGACCCGAACCCGAAGATCCGGGAGGCCGTCGCCTCCAGCTACAACACGCCCGTCGACCTGTTCGAGGCGCTCGCGAAGGACCCGGACGAGGGCGTGCGCGGCTGCGTCGCGAAGAACGAGGCGACGCCGTGCGACATCCTGCGCGCGCTGGCCGGCGACCGGTCGGAGACGGTGCGCGGCTGGGTCGCGGTGAACTACTACGTTCCGGCCGATGTGATGGAGACGCTGGCGAAGGACCGGAGCAGGACCGTGCGCAGCCTCGTGAAGTGGAAGGCGCAGCTCGCCGAGGAGGAGGGCACCGCGGGCCGGGCGCCGGAGCCCGCGCTGCACCCATGACAGGCCCGGCGATGACGGGCGTCCGCGTCGACGCCTGGGCGTGGGCGGTGCGGCTCTACAAGACCCGCTCGGCGGCCTCCGACGCCTGCAAGGCCGGGCACCTGAAGGTGAACGGCGATCGGGCGAAGCCCTCGCAGCAGGTGAAGGTGGATGACGAGGTGCGCGCCTTCGTCGGCGGCTCGGAGAAGATCTACATCGCGCGAAAGCTGATCGTGAAGCGCGTCGGCGCCGCCGTCGCGGCCGAGTGCTTCGAGGACCGCACGCCTCCCCCGCCGCCGAAGGCCGAGACGCCGTCGGACGTCACGCGGGAGCGCGGGGCCGGCCGCCCGACCAAGCGCGACCGGCGCCTGCTCGACCAGCTCCGGGGCCGCTGATGGCGGTGGCGCGGGTGGGGATCTCCGGGTGGACGTACGCGCCGTGGCGCGGCGTGTTCTACCCGAAGGGCCTGCCGCACCGCGCCGAGCTGGAGTACGCCTCCGAGCGGCTCAACTCGATCGAGCTCAACGGCAGCTTCTACGCGCTGCAGAAGCCCTCCAGCTATCGCAGCTGGGCGGCGAGCACGCCGGACGACTTCGTGTTCTCGGTGAAGGGCGGCCGCTACATCACGCACATCCTGCGCCTGAAGAACGCGCGGACGGCCGTGGCCAACCTGTTCGCCTCCGGCGTGCTGACGCTCGGCCCCAAACTCGGCCCGCTGCTGTGGCAGCTGCCGCCGAACCTGCAGTTCGACGCGGAGGCGCTGGACGCGTTCCTGGGGATGCTGCCGAAGACCACCGCGGAGGCCCGGGCGCTGGCGGCGGACACAACCCTGGAGCAGGACCGGACGGACTACTCCGGCAACGACGACCGGCCGCTCCGGCACGCGGTGGAGGCACGGCACCCGAGCTTCACCGACCCGGCGTTCCCGCGTACGTGCCGCGCGCACGGCGTCGCCGTGGTGCTCGCGGACACGGCCGGGCGCTATCCCGTGCTGCGCGAGACGACGGCCGATTTCGTGTACGTGCGGCTGCACGGCGATGAGGAGCTGTACGCGAGCGGGTACACCGACGAGGCGCTCGACCGCTGGGCCGGCGAGCTGCGGGCGCGGCTGGCCGACGGGCTGGACGTGTACGCCTACTTCGACAACGACCTGAAGGTGCGGGCGCCGTACGACGCGATGGGGTTGCTGGGGCGGCTGCGCTAGCCCGCCAGCACCGACATGACGTTCCCCGCCGGGTCGCGGAACCACGCGATGTCCGGACCGCGGTTCGCCGCGCGGCCGCGCGCGATGCCCTTCTCGTCGGTGTGGAAGGCGTCGTCGTCGTAGATTTTGGTGACGACTCCCTTCGCGTTCAGGTCGTCGACGGCGGCGTCGATGTCGTCCACCGCCAGGTTCAGGATGGTGAAGCTCGCCGGGGTGTGGTCCGGCTTCGGGTAGACGAACACGTGGCCGCCGCTCGGGAGGGCGATATCGAGGTTGCCGCCGGGACCCTCCGTCACGTCCAGGCCGAGGGCGTCGCGGTAGAAGTCGCGGGCGGCGTCGATGTCGTTGACGCTGAAGCCGCTGAAGATGTCGATTGCGTTGACCATGCCGCCCACTCTGCCCTTGCGCGGCGACGCCGTCTAGACGAAGCGCACGGCCTCCTGCAGCCGCGGCCGCAGCTCGAAGGCGCGGTCGACGCTCGCGCGGCCGGCGGCGTCGGCACCGTCGCGGAGGATCTTCGGCAGCAGCGCGCGCCGCACCACCGTCGCGCCGGCCAGCCTCCCGCGCTGCACGACGTCGAGCGGGACCGCGAGGGCGTCGTCCGGGACGACCGCGATCAGGCCGGTGAAGCGCACGCCCGCCTGGCGGCCGAAGCTCTTCGCGGAGTTGTGGAGCTCGTGGAAGGGCTCCTCGTCGTGGGCGATCCCGGGGCCGACGAGCTCGCCCTTCGCCAGCTTGACCGGCGCGCCCCAGTCGGCCGAGCGGATCGCGAACAGGCCGGCGGGGCCGAGGACGATGTGGTCGAGCTTGGCGTCGGTCGCCGGGTGCACGGCCACGTCGTTCCAGATCGTGAAGCCGATGCCGAGGCCGGAGACGGCGCGGGCGGTCGCCTCCTCGGCGAGCGCCTCCGCCAGCAGCAGGCGGATCTCGCGCGGGGCGGAGCGCACCAGCGCGGGATCGTACGGGTCGGCGAGGTCGGTGCCGCGGCCCATCCACTCGCGCATCAGGGTGAGGAAGCGCTCGCGGGCCCGGCCGCCGGGATGACCGTAGCTGCGTGCGCGCACGGTCGGCCCGCGGCCGGACGAGCGGGTGGGGTGCACGGTGGCGCTGAAGCCGCCGCCGCCCGACTCGCCGGAGACGGCGTCCACCACCAGGGACTCGCCGCGGTCGTAGCGCGCGCGGTCCTCCGGGTCGCCGACCTGCTCCCAGGCGAACTGCACGGCCTGGAACGCCTCCGCCGTGCCGCCGGTGTCGGGGTGGGTGAGCCGGGCGAGCCGGCGGTAGGCGCGGCGCAGCTCCTCCTGGCTGACGGTCGCGCTGACGCCGAGCACCTCGTAGGCGCTCGGCGCGGCGGGACTGTCACTCATGGTTCACGAGAGTAGCGGGCGGATCCGCGAATTCGCTCGATTTTGATTGAGGACGGAATGTGACCGCATGCGGTCATAGCCTGGTCTCACACCAACCGGAAGGGCAGGAATCATGACCATCAGCGACTGGCGCATCGAGCTCATCATCGTCCCCGTCACCGACGTGGACCGGGCCAAGGCGTTCTACGTGGACACGCTGGGCTGGAACGCGGACTTCGACCAGCGCGTCTCCGACACGCTCCGGTTCGTGCAGGTGACGCCTCCCGGCTCGGCCTGCTCGATCGCGTTCGGCGAGGGGCTGACCGACATGGCGCCCGGCACGATGAAGGGGCTGCAGATCGTGATCCCGGACGCCGACGCCGCGCTCGAGCACCTGCGCAGCAACGGGATCGAGGCGCAGGGCGTCGATGACCAGCCCTGGGGGCGGTTCGTCACCTACACCGACCCGGACGGGAACGGCTGGACCCTCCAGCAGCTCGTGCCGCAGAACCGCTAACCCAGCGCGTACGCGATCAGCAGCAGGGTCACGACGAACCCGCACGCGTAGTTGATCCAGAGGAAGCGCCGCCAGCCCCGGTTGGCGGCGCTCGCGCGTTCGTCGGGGACCGACCAGTACGGCGCGGCGGTGAGGATGTACGGGACGGCGAGCACAGCGGCGAGCGGCCCCGGCCACACGGTGCCGAGCATCGCGACGCCGGCGGCGGCCCAGGCGAGGACGGCGAGCCGCGTGGTGCGCGCGGCGCCGAGCACGGTCGCGATGGAGGCGATGCCGGCCTCCCGGTCGGGCACGACGTCCTGCACGGCGCCGAAGGCGTGGCTGCCGACGCCCCACAGGAAGAACGCGAGCAGCAGCAGCCAGAGCGCCGGCGTGAAGACGGCGCCGGCGAGCACGAGCCCGTAGAGCGCCGGGCTGACGAAGTGGAAGCTGGACGTCGCCGAGTCGAGGAACGGGACCTCCTTGAACCGCAGCCCCTTCACCGAGTACGCCAGCACGGCGAAGACGCTCGCGGCGAGCACCAGCAAGGACAGCGGCGAGCCGACCGCGATGAAGAAGGCCAGCAACGGCAGGTTCGTCACCGCGGCGGCCACGAGCGTGCGGCGATGGACGGCCGGGTCGAGGAGGGCGCCCTCCGCGCCGCCCTTGCGCGGGTTGCGCAGGTCCGACTCGTAGTCGAACACGTCGTTCACCCCGTACATCGCCAGGTTGTACGGGACGAGGAAGTAGAGGGTGCCGACGACGAGCACGGCGTCCACCCGGCCGGTGGTGACCAGGTACGCCGCGGCGAACGGGAAGGCGGTGTTGATCCAGCTCAGCGGGCGAGAGGCGAGGAGGAGCTGGCGGGCGGCGGACGGGGCGACGGCGGTGGTCATCGGGTGGTCCGATCGTGCGTTCGGGCGTCCGCCGTCGACTCGCGGGTCCGGGTCGGCTCCGCCGGTCTTGGGCGCAGCAGCAGCCAGAGGCCTGGGAGCAGGAGGAGCCCGGCGATCGGATAGGCGAGGTCCTCGACCGGGACCAGGCCCAGGTGCGCACCGGAGATCGCGGAGGCGGCGTAGGTCATCAGGCCGGCGGCGATCATCAGGTTGTCGAAGACGGCCGTGAGCGCCACCAACAGCACACCTGTCACGACGGCCGGGACCCACCAGCGTGCGACCAGGCGGGCCCGGTCCGGTGCGCGCACGAGACCGGCGACCAGCGCGGCCGCGGCGATCGCGAGGAACACTGCGCTGAGGAGCGGGTACGTGCTGAGTACTGGATAAGTCATGGGCGCTCCCTCCGGTCGAGCACCGCGCGCGTCCCGAACAGCGCCACGAGCGTCAAGTAGCAGAGGAACGCCAGGAAGACCGGCTCCTCCAGCGGGAGTTGCGGCGCGAGCTCGATCCCGGTCATGTACGGCGACCGGCCGCGGGCGAAGACGCCGAGCGCGATGCCGAGCACGTCCCAGGCCAGGAAGAAGACCACCCCGGCCGCGAGCACCAGTCCGGCCCTCCGGGCGGCGCCGCCGCGCCAGAAGACCAGCCGGAACCGCCGGTCGAGCAGGACGAGCGCTCCGAGTGCGACCAGCAGGCAGGCGAGGTACACGAGGCTCACGCGACCCGCTCCCCCGCTGTCGCCGGCCGCAGCGGCTCCGGCAGCGGCGCTGCGCTGTCGTCGCCGCGCAGGCGCTTCAGGACGAGCTCGGCGCTGATCAGGCACATCGGCAGGCCGATCCCGGGGATCGTCGACGACCCGGCGTAGAGGAGGCCGTCGACCCGCTTCGAGGCGTTCCCCGGACGGAGGAACGCGCTCTGCCGGAGGGTGTGGGCGAGTCCGAGCGCTCCGCCCATCCAGGCGTTGACGTCGTGCGCGAAGTCGTCGGGCCCGACCGTGCGGCGCACCACGATCCGGTCGGCGAGGTCGGGGATGCCCGCCCAGTCGCCGACCTGCCCGATCGCCGCGTCGACCGTCTTCTCCACGAGCCGGTCGCCGGCGCCGTCGACCCCGCCGCGGCCGATCGAGACATCGGCGGCGACGGGGACCAGCACGAAGAGGTTCTCGGAGCCCTCCGGTGCGACGCCGGGGTCGGTCGCACTCGGCTTGCAGACGTAGAGCGACGCGGGGTCGGGGATGACCGTCCCCCGGCCGAAGCCGCGCTGGGCTCCGTAGATGCGCGCGAAGCCGTCCTCCCAGTCGGTCGTGAAGAAGAGGTTGTGGTGGGTGAGCTGCGGGAGGCGGCCGCGGACGCCGAGCATCGCGAGCACGGCGCCGGGCCCGGGGTCGCGGCGGTCCCAGTGGCGCTCGGGATGCGTGCGCACCGCCGGCGGCAGCAGCTCGGTCTCGGTGTGGTGGAGGTCGGCGGCCGAGACGACGACGTCCGCCTCCGCGACCCGGCGACGTCCCGCGGCGTCGACGTACTCGACGCCGGTCGCGCGCGCCCGCCGTCCGCGTCCCGGCTCCGTTCGGATCGCCGTCACCCGCGCCCCGGTCACCAGCTCCGCGCCCGCGGCCTCGGCGAGCGCCGCGATCCGCCGGATCAGCTCGGTGAAGCCGCCGAGCGGGTAGCGCACGCCGTCGTCCAGGTCGAGGTGGCTCATCAGGTGGTACATGCTGGGCGCCCGGCCGGGCGAGGTGCCGAGGAAGACCGCGGGGTAGCCGAGCAGCTGGCGGAGCCGGGTGTCGCGCACGAAGCCGGCGGCGTAGCGGTCGAGCGGTTCGAGCAGGAGCCGCGCCAGCCTTCCGGCCCGGCGCAGGACGGCGGGGTCCAGCAACGGGCCGGGGGTGGCGAACGTCGCGTAGAGGAAGCGGTCGACCGCCAGGCGGTAGGTCTCGGCCGCGCTCGCCAGGTAGCGGTCGAGCGCAGCGGCGCCGCCGGGCTCCACGCTCTCGAACAGCGCGCGGTTGGCCCGGCCGTCGGCCCGGACGTCCAGCGGAACCTCACCGGACTCCGCGAACAGGCGGTAGCCGGGGTCGAGGGTGACGAGGTCGAGCTGCTCGGCGGCGCTCGTGCCGAGCAGCCGGAAGAAGTGGTCGAACACCTCCGGCATCAGGTACCAGGACGGCCCGGTGTCGAAGCGGAAGCCGTCCGCCTCCCACAGGCCGGCCCGGCCGCCCAGCGCGCCGTTCTGTTCGAGGAGGGTGACCCGGCGGCCGTCGCGCGCGAGCAGCGCCGCGGTGGCGAGCCCGGCGATCCCTCCCCCGACGATGACGACCCGATCGGCGGACATCGGCCGCTCCGTCACCGCAGGGACCCGGTGGACGCACGCAGCAGGATGGCCAGCTTCACGCCGTTCGGCACCCGCACCCGGCGCACCAGCAGCTCGGACGCCGGGGTGCGCCGGATCCGGTCGCTCAGCTCGGAGAACAGGCCGTGGGCGGCGGCGATGGCGCGCCGGCAGTTCTCCGGCAGCTCCGGGATGGCGTCGGCCGCGGCGCCCAGGTCGCAGTCGATGTCCACGACGAGCGCGAGCTTCTGCCGCTCGGTGAGGCGCGCGGGGTCGATCCCGGGGAAGTAGCTGCGGCCGAGCTCGGCGTAGTCGACGGCGAGGTCGCGCAGGAAGTTGATCTTCTGGAACGCCGCACCGAGCCGTCGCGCACCCGCCTCCAGCCGGCGCCGGGTCGCCTCCGGCACGGGCGCGTCGGCGAGGAAGACGGCGAGGCACATCAGGCCGACGACCTCGGCGGACCCGTAGACGTAGGCGCTGAGCTCGTCCGCGGTGAAGTCCACCGGGTCGAGGTCGCGGCGCATGGAGGCGAAGAACGGCCGGGTCAGCTCGGCGCCGAAGCCGGCCGACCGCGCCGTGCGGGCGAAGGCGTGCACGACGACGTTGGCGCTGTAGCCGGTGCGCAGCGCCTGCTCGGTGTCGTCCTCCAGCGCGGCGAGCACCTCCCCGATCTGCTCCACGGTCAGCCCGGCCTCCGCGGCCGCGCCGTCCACGATCTCGTCGGCGACCCGGACGAGCGCGTAGACGTCCTCGACCCGGGGGCGGACGGACGGCGACAGCAGCCGCGTCGCCATCCCGAACGAGGTGGAGTACTCGTGGATGATCGTGGCGGCGCTGCGGTGCGCGGCCTTGCCGTACAGCGTCAGGTCGGTGTCGGAGGCAGGGGCGGAGGGCCCCTCTGGGGAGGTCTCCGACGCCGACGGCTCTGTACGGGTCATGCCGCCCTCCCGACGCAGCCCAGGGCGACGCCGGTCAGCGTCGCGGCGAGCGCGGACGGCAGCAGCGGGGTGTCCAGGGCGGCCACGGCCGCAGCGACGTGGTCGGCCAGAAGCCTCTCCGCGAAGACGCGCGCGCCGCAGCGCTCCAGGCCCGCGGCGAGCTCCGCCGTGTCGTCGGGGCCGAGGTCGTCCCTCCCGAACAGCGGCTCCAGGTCGGGCCACTGCGCGGTGCCGCGGGCGAAGGCGATGAGCGTCGTCTCCTTGCCCTGGCGGAGGTCGCCGACCGCGGTCTTGCCCGTCACCCTCTCGTCGCCGTACACGCCGAGGAGGTCGTCGCCGAGCTGGAAGGCGACGCCGACCAGCCGGCCGTAGCGGGCGAGCACCTCCACGGCCTCGTCGTCCGCGCCCGCGAGCAGGGCACCGGCGGCGAGCGGCCCGGACACCGAGTACTCCGCGGTCTTGTACGCGGTCATCGCGAGGACGTCGGGCAGCCCGTTCGCGGACATCCCGGTCGCCAGTCCGACATCGGCCAGCTCGCCCGCGGCGGTGACGAAGACGGACCGGTCGAACACGTCGAGCAGCCGGGAGCGGGTGGCCTCCTCGACCCTCAGGCGCGCGACGCGCTGGGCGGCGGCGTGCAGCAGCAGGTCGCCGGCGAGGATGGCCGCCGACTCGCCCCAGAGCCGGGCGCGGGGGAACCCGGCTCCCCGGAAGAGAGCGTCGGCGCTGAACTCGCCGGCGACGTTCGGGCGACCGCGACGCACGGTGTCGCCGTCGATCACGTCGTCGTGCAGCAGGAAGGCGCTGTGCAGGAGCTCGAAGGCCAGCGCGGTCTGGACTGCGGCCGTGCGATCTTCCGCCTCGCGGGAGCCGAAGCCGGCCAGGCCGTGGAACGCCGACAGCACGAGGCGGGGCCGGAGCCGTTTGCCGCCGTGGGAGGACTCCCCCACGGCCTGCCACAGGCGCGTGTACTCCGCGCCGTAGGTCGCGGCGTCGCGCTCGCGCGCGCTCAGGAAGGCGGACAGCTCGATCTCGACGGAGCGCAGATCCTCCTCGACGGGGTCGGGGGCTGTGACCTCGTCGTCGCTGCGCTGTTCCGTGAGTTCCGGGCGAAGCTGGGTCATGTCGACCTCCTTTACCTAGCCTGGTTAGCAAATAACTTAGCACGCTTCTTACGAGTGGCAATAGGATGTCCGCATGAGTTCCAAGGACGAGGCCCGGCGCATCTCCGGGTCCCTGATCGACCCGCGCGTCATCGACCCGCGGCAGGAGCTCGTGCGCCACGACGACCTGAGCGACGAGGAGCTGCAGGAGGTCATCGGGGTCCTCGACGCCGTCCGCGGCTGGCGGGAGGCCGAGCAGCGCCTCAGCTTCGAGTCCCGCACCGCGATGCAGCTCAACGAGACCGACATGAAGGCTCTGCGCTACATCATCGCGTCCACGAACGCGAACGTCGCGGTGACCGCGGGCGCGCTCGCCGAGCACCTGCACATCTCGACCGCCTCCGTCACCAAGCTGCTCGACCGGCTGGAGCGCGCCGGCCACATCGTCCGCAAGCCGCACCCCACCGACCGCCGCGCCGTCACCGTCGAGATCACCCCGGAGACGCACCGCCAGGTGCGCCGCACGATGGGCCTCCAGCACGCCCGGCGCTTCGAGGTCGCCCGGGCGCTCAGCCACGAGGAGCGCGAGGTCGTGACGCGGTTCCTCCGGGACCTGAGCGCGACGACGCTCATCACGGCTCCGCCGGAGTGATGCCTTCCCCGGGCTCGGCGCGCGCCGTCCGCTCGGCCTCCACGACGATCCGCTCAGCCATCCCGGCGAAGATGATCCCGTGGAACGGCAGGATCGCCAGCCAGTACAGCCGGCCGGCGAGCCCGTGCGGGAAGAACACGGCGCGCTGGCGGTAACGCGACCCGGCACCGTTCGGCGAGACGCCCAGCTCCAGCCAGGCGAGGCCCGGCACCCGCATCTCGGCGCGCAGCCGCAGCGCCGAGCCGCGCTCGATGGCCTCCACCCGCCACCAGTCGAGGGCGTCGCCGGTCTGCAGGCGGTCGGCGTCGCGCCGGCCGCGGCGCAGGCCGACACCGCCCGCTAGCTTGTCCATCCAGCCGCGCAGCGCCCAGGCGAGCGGGAAGGAGTACCAGCCGCGGTCGCCGCCGATCCCCTCGATCACGCGCCAGACCTCCGCGGGCGGCGCCGTGCTGGTCCGCTCGCGCACGTCGGTGTAGACGGTGTGCCCCGACCAGTCCGGGTCGCTCGGCAGCGGATCGCTGGGCGCGCCGGAGACGGAGGCGTCCTGCCAGCTCGTCTCGACGGTCCCGGCGCGCAGGCGCGCCAGCGCGAGGCGCACGGACACGCGGTAGCCGGTGAGGCCGCCCTCCGGCGGGGCGATGACGGCGTCGATGTCGTGCTCGCGCATCACGCAGTCGTACTGCAGCGACTCGATGATGGGCACGGCGAGCGCCCGCGGGATCGGCGTGACCAGGTTCACCCACTGCGACGCCAGCCACGGCGTGAACACGGGCAGCGACGCGATCGGCCGCTGCCGCAGCCCGGCCTCCAGCGCGTAGCCGTTCATCATCTGCCCGTAGCGCAGGATGTCGGGGCCGCCGATGTCGAAGGCGCGGGACACCGCCGGCGGGAGCTCGGCGGCGGCCAGCAGATAGTGCAGCACGTCGCGCACTGCGATCGGCTGGATGCGGTTGCGCACCCATCGCGGCGCCGGCATGTACGGGAGGACGTCGGTGAGCTGCCGGATCATCTCGAACGACGTCGAGCCGGAGCCGATGACGACACCGGCCTGCAGCACGACGGTCGGCACGCCGGAGTCGAGGAGGATGCGGCCGACGGCCACGCGCGAGCGCAGGTGCCGCGAGAGCGGGCCGTCCGGGTGCAGCGCGCCGAGGTAGACGATCCGGCTCACGCCGGCCTCCGCCGACGCCTCGGCGATGGCCCGCGCGGCGTCCGCCTCCTCCTCGTCGAAGTCGCCGGTCGCACGCATCGAGTGCACCAGGTAGTAGACGATGTCGACCTCGCGCACGGCCTCCTCGACGGACGCCCGGTCGTGCAGGTCGCCCTTCACCACCTCCACCTCCGACGCCCAGGGCACGTCGGTGAGCTTGAGGGGCGACCGCACCAGCACCCGCACCCGGTAGCCGCGCTCCAGGAGGCGCGGCACCAGCCGGCCGCCGATGTAGCCGGTGGCGCCGGTGACGAGGACGCGTCGAGGTTCCACCGTGCGACCATACCCCCGCGCACGAATACCCCCGGCGCACCAGAAAACCGCAGGGCCGTTTCCTCGCGCCGAATGCATGCATTCACCGGGATTCGGGTACGGTTTTCGCATGGGCAAGCTCGTTTACGGCGGTACGACCGAGATCGGATTCGAGGACAGGGTCCTCGCGCACCTGCAGATCGTCGTCGGACTGAAGCTGCGGCGGAAAGAGGGCTTCTTCTTCTCCTGGCGCGACGAGCAGGGCGTCGGCGACGGCCGGAGCGCCATCTGGGTCGACCCGGCCATCCCCCTGCTGTTCCGCTACAGCGGCGGACGGCAGCCCTCGATCAACAAGCAGTGGCTGGAAGCGCTCACGCTGTCCTCCAACAGCGCCCAGGGCCTCCAGCTGACCGAGGAGATCGGCGCGCTCGGCGCCGACGAAGTCAACGCCGACTCGCCTCCCGGCCGCTGATCCGGCACTGCTTGAACGTGTCCCGGCCCACGCCTAGTCTTGGCGGTGAACATGGCAGATGGGAGGCACGCCATGACACCGGAATCAGAAGACCCGCTCGTCGCTGCCGCTCCCGCGGAAGCTCCTGTAGCGGAGACCGTCGCCGCCCCCGCGGACGCGGAGGCCGGTGCGGATGAGGCCGCCCCCGGGGATCGCCCCGGGGACATCCCGTTCGACGAGGCGGTCGCGATCAACGAGAACCCCGAGCTCGGCTGAGCCCGGGGTTCCCGGTAAGACCTCCCTGCGGCTCAGCGCAGGTATTCGAGCAGCTCCGGGCTGCGCAGGCGCTTCAGGCTGCGGGTCTCCAGCTGGCGCACGCGCTCGCGGGTGATGCCGTAGACCGCGCCGACCTCGTCGAGGGTCATCGGCTTGTGCCCGTCGAGGCCGAAGCGCATCCGGACGACCTTGGCGTCGCGCGGCGGCAGCTCACGCAGGCGCTCCTCGAGGTCGCGGTGGCGGAACTCGACCTCCACCGACTCGGACGGGCCGGGGGCGTCGCCGTCCTCGATCAGGTCGCCTAGCTCGGCGCCCTCGTTCTCGCCGACCGGCACGGCCAGCGACACGGTCTCGGAGTCGCTCATGCGGAGCTTGTGCACCTCGGCCGGGGTCAGGTTGGCGGCCTCCGCCATCTCCTCCAGCGTGGGCGTGCGGCCCAGCTCGCCGCCGAGGTCGCGGCGGATGCGGTCCAGCTTGTCGATCTTCTCCACCGTGTGCACCGGGATGCGGATCAGGCGGGCGGTGTCCGCGATGCCGCGCAGGATGGACTGGCGGATCCACCACGTGGCGTAGGTGGAGAACTTGTTGCCGGTGCGGTAGTCGAACTTCTCGACCGCGCGCACCAGGCCGAGGTTGCCCTCCTGGATCAGGTCCATCACCGCCAGGCCGCGGCCGGCGTAACGCTTCGCGATGCTGACGACGAGGCGGAGGTTCGCCTCGATGAAGCGCTCGAACGCGCGCTTGCCGTCGTCGGCCAGGTACTGCAGCTCCCGCTTCTCCCGCGGGGTCAATCCGGGGCGGGTGGCGAGGCGGTCGCCGGCGAGCACGCCGATCTCGATCCGCTTGGCCAGGGCGACTTCCTCGTCCGCCGTCAGCAGGCGGGTCCGTCCGATGGAATTGAGGTAGTCGCGAACTGGATCATTGGTCACTTCGAGCGTCGTCATCGTGTCATCCCATTTCGTCGTGCGCAGGTGTTTTCTGCCTCGATTCGTGAGCCAACGCAATCAGATTGCCCACTCCCCCAACAAGGGGTTGACAAGGGTGGTAGCACTCGCTAGGCGTGTCGCTTGCTTCGGCGCAATTGCTCGTTGTCAAGGGCCTAGCGCGGGAGGAGGACGCTCGTACTGTCACCGGCATGAGCGTGCATTCACCTGATTCCCAGGGTGCCGGGGGCCTCAAGACCATCCGCACCACCATACCCGCGCGGTTGGACCGCCTCCCGTGGTCGCACTTCCACTGGCTCGTCGTCGTCGGGCTCGGGACCGTGTGGATCCTGGACGGGCTCGAAGTCACCATCGTCGGGGCGATCGCGAGCCGCCTGACCGAGAAGGCCTCCGGGCTCGTACTGACCACCCCGCAGGTCGGACTCGCAGCGGCGATCTACGTCGCCGGCGCGTGCGTCGGAGCCCTGGTCTTCGGCTACCTGACCGACCGGTTCGGCCGCAAGAAGCTCTTCATCATCACGCTCGGCCTCTACCTGCTCGCGACCGTGCTCACGGCGTTCTCGGTCGCGCCGTGGATGTTCTTCGTGTTCCGGTTCTTCACCGGCGCGGGCATCGGCGGCGAGTACGCGGCGATCAACTCCGCGATCGACGAGCTCATCCCCGCCCGCCGCCGCGGGATCGTGGACCTCGCCATCAACGGGTCGTACTGGCTCGGGACCGCCTTCGGCGCCGTTCTCACGGTGTTCCTGCTGAACACGGCGATCTTCCCCGCGAACATCGGCTGGCGCATCGCGTTCGGGCTCGGCGCGGTGCTGGGACTGGTCATCCTGCTGGTCCGCAGGAACGTGCCGGAGTCGCCGCGCTGGATGTTCATCCACGGCCGCGACCAGGCCGCCGAGAAGGAGGTCGCCGAGATCGAGCGCGGCATCGAGGAGGAGCGCGGCTCCGACCTGGAGGCCGTGCCCGATGACACGGCGATCGAGATCCGTCAGCGCCGCTCGACCGGGTTCGGGGAGATCATCCGGGTGGGCATCCACCAGTACCCGAAGCGCTCGATCCTCGGGCTGTCGCTGTTCATCGGCCAGGCGTTCCTCTACAACGCGGTCTTCTTCACGTACGCGCTGGTGCTGACGAACCTGCTGAAGGTGCCGGCCGACGTCGCCCCGTGGTCGCTGATCCCGATCGCGATCGGCAACTTCCTCGGGCCGCTGCTGCTCGGCCGGCTGTTCGACTCGGTGGGCCGCCGGTTCATGATCACGCTGTCCTATGTCGGCTCCGGCGTCCTGCTCATCGGCACCGCCCTGCTGTTCTCCGCGGGCGCTCTCGATGCCGTCTGGCTGACGGTCTGCTGGATGGTCGTGTTCTTCTTCGCCTCGGCGGGCGCGAGCGCGGCCTACCTGACGGTGAGCGAGATCTTCCCGATGGAGACCCGCGCGATGGCGATCGCGTTCTTCTACGCGGTCGGCACGGCGGCGGGCGGCATCGTCGGACCGATCCTGTTCGGCCAGCTCATCGGCGGCGGCGTCCAGGCGGTCTCGATCGGGTACTACATCGGCGCCGGGCTGATGATCGCGGCCGGGCTGGTCGAGCTCTTCCTCGGCGTGGACGCGGAGCGGAAGTCGCTGGAGGACGTCGCGGCGCCGCTGTCGGCGGAGACGCCTGCGCAGCCGGCGACGAAGCGGTAGGGGGCGACGCGGCAGGGGTCAGGCCAGCAGCTCCAACAGCGCAGGCTCTGGGGCGCGGCCGCCGCGGGTGTCGATGACCTCCCCGGCCCGGTACCGGTCGAACACGCGCGGGTCGATGTAGCTGTTGCGCGCGATCGTCGGGGTGTTGCCGAGGGCGTCCGCGGCCTCGGCGACGGCGGCCGTCACCCGCTTCGCGCGCTGCGCCTCCTTGTCCGCGACGCCCAGCCCGGCGAGCGCCTGCGCCGCGACGATCGTGCCGTGCAGAGTGCGGAAGTCCTTGGCCGTGAACTCGCCGCCGGTCTGCCGCTGGATGTACTCGTTCAGCGACGCCGGGCGGATCGTGTGCCAGGTGCCGTCCTTCCACGACAGCAGCCGGGAACGCGGCCCGCGCGCGGCCACGATCTCCGCGAGCAGCTCGGCCAGGTCGGCGTCCTCGATCGTGCTCGCCCACTTCTGCGCCGACTTGGCCGGGAAGGTCAGGGTCACCTCATCGCCGTCGATCGCCGCGTGCCGGCAGAGCAGTGTAGTGAGCCCGCGGCTGCCGTTGGCGTGCAGGTACTCCTCGCTGCCGATCCGCAGGGAGCCGAGGTCGATGACGCGGAACGCCGCCGCGAGGATGCGGTCGCGGCCGAACCCCTCCTGTCGCAGGTCCATCGTGACCTTGCGGCGAGCGCCGGGCAGCGTCTCGGCGAGCTGGGCCGCCCGCTCGAACTTGATCCGGTCCTGATGCAGCCGCCACGACTCGTGGTAGAGGTACTGCCGCCTCCCGGCCGCGTCGGTCCCCACCGCCTGGATGTGGCCGCGGGCGTCCGGCGAGATCCAGACGTCCTTCCAGGCGGGCGGGATGACCAGCGAGCGGATGCGCTCCAGCTCGCGCTCGTCCACGATGCGGTTGCCCGCCTCGTCCTCGTACACCGGACCCTTCGCGGAGCCGCGGCGGGCATAGCCGGGCCCGGCGGGGTCGCTGCGGCGCAGGCGTGTCACGCGGGCTTCTTGGCCTTCTTCGCGGGGGCCTTCTTCTCCGCCGTATCCTTCTGCTTCGACGCAGGCTTCTTGGCGTCGGCGGCCTTCGAGGACGCGCCTCCCCTGCTCCGCTCGACGCTGCGCTGCAGCGCCTCCATCAGGTCGATGACCTCGCCGCCGCCCTTCTTCGCCTCCTCCGGCTCCTCGCCGAAGGTGGCGGCCGTGTCGATGCTCTCGCCCTGCTCCAGCTTCGCGTCGATCAGCTTGCGGAGCTCCTCCTGGTACTCGTCGCTGAACTTCTCCGGCTCGAAGTCGCCCGCGAAGCTCTCCATCAGCGCGCTCGACAGCGACAGCTCCCGCTCGGTGATCCGCGGCGTCGTCTCCAGCGAGGGGAACTCGGCCGCCCGGATCTCGTCGTGCCAGAGCATCGTCTGCAGCACCAGGACGTTGCCGCGCACCCGCAGCGCGCCCAGCCGGGTCTTCTGCCGGAGTGCGAAGTTGACGATCGCGGTGCGGTCCTCGTCCTCCAGGGTCTTGCGCAGCAGCGCGTAGGCCTTCAGCGACTTGGAGTCCGGCTCCAGGTAGTAGCTGCGGTCGAACATGATCGGGTCGAGCTGGTCGTTCGGCACGAACTCCACGACGTCGATCTCGCGGCTGCGCTCGGCGGGCAGCGACTCCAGGTCCTCTGGCGTCAGGATGACCGTCCGCTCGCCGTCGTCGTACGCCTTCGCGATGTGCTCGTACGGGATCGTCTTGCCGTCGATCTCGCACACCCGCTTGTACCGGATGCGCCCGCCGTCGGCGTCGTGCACCTGGTGCAGCGCCACGTCGTGGTCCTCGGTCGCGCTGTAGACCTTCACCGGCACATTGACCAGCCCGAAGGTGATCGCTCCTGTCCATATGGCCCTCATGGGACCATCGTGTCCGCGCTTCCGCGGAAAGACAACAGGGGAAGCGGTATCTGCCGCGGGACGGCGCGCGCGCGTACGGTGGCTGCATGGTTGCGGAGGACACCGAGACGGTCTCGATCGACGGCCACCGGCTGCGGCTGACGAACCTCGACAAGGTCATGTACCCGGAGACCGGGACCACGAAGGCCGACGTCATCGGCTACTACAGCGCCATCGCCGAGGTGATGATCCCGCACACGCGCGACCGGATCGCCACCCGGAAGCGCTGGGTGCACGGGGTCGGGACGCCTGAGCATCCCGGCGAGGTGTTCTTCCAGAAGAACCTGGACCCCGCCTCCACCCCGGGCTGGGTGAAGCAGCGCACGATCACGCACAAGACCAGCGCGAACACCTATCCGCTCGTGAACGACCGGGCCACGCTGGTCTGGCTCGCCCAGATCGCGTCGCTGGAGCTGCACGTGCCGCAGTGGCGCGTGGGCCGCGGCGAGACGCGCCACAACCCCGACCGTCTCGTGCTGGATCTGGACCCCGGCGACGGCGCGACCCTCCAGGACTGCGCGGAGGTCGCCCGGCTGGCCCGCGCCATCCTCGCCGACATGGGGCTCGACCCGCTGCCGGTCACCAGCGGGTCGAAGGGCATCCACCTGTACGCGCCGCTCGACGGCTCGCAGACCAGCGACCAGGTCTCCGCGGTCGCGCACGAGCTGGCGCGCGCACTGGAGGCCGACCATCCCGACCTCGTCGTCAGCGACATGAAGAAGGCGCTACGCGCGGGGAAGGTGCTGGTCGACTGGAGCCAGAACAACGGCGCGAAGACCACGATCGCGCCGTACTCGCTGCGCGGGCGGTTCCGGCCGACGGTCGCGGCGCCCCGCACCTGGCGGGAGCTGGCGTCGAAGGACCTGCGGCACCTGGAGTACACGGAGGTGCTGGAGCGGGTGAAGCGGCGGGGCGATCCGTTGGCCGACCTGTCGGCGGGACGCGCGGCAGCCGAGGAGACCGACCGGCTGACGACGTACCGCTCGAAGCGCGACGCCGACAAGACCCCGGAGCCGGTTCCGGAGGTCAGCCCGGACGCCGCCGACGGCCGCTCGTTCGTCATCCAGGAGCACCACGCCCGGCGGCTGCACTGGGACTTCCGCCTCCAGCACGACGGCGTGCTCGTCAGCTGGGCGCTGCCGAAAGGCCCGCCGACCGACCCGAAGCAGAACCACCTCGCCGTGCACGTGGAGGATCACCCGCTGGAGTACGGCACGTTCGCCGGCGACATCCCGCACGGCGAGTACGGCGCGGGCCACGTCGACATCTGGGACCACGGCGAGTACGAGCTGGAGAAGTGGCGCGACGACGAGGTGATCGCGACCCTGCACGGGCAGCCGGACGGCGGGCTCGGCGGCGAGCCGCGGAAGTTCGCGCTCATCGCGACGAAGCAGGGCGGGGACGAGAAGAACTGGCTCATCCACTTGATGAAGGAGGGAGGTGCGGGGAAGGCACCGGCGAAGCCCGATAAGAAGCGAGACCCGAAGCCCATCACCGACACGCCCGTCTCACCCATGCTCGCCACCCTCGGCTCCCGCGCCGACATCCACGACGAGTCGGAATGGGCGTTCGAGATGAAGTGGGACGGCATCCGCGCCATCGCGGTCGTCCGCGACGGCGCCCTGCGCCTGACCACCCGCAACGGCAACGACGTCACCGGCACCTACCCCGACCTCGCCGGGCTGGCCGGCCTCGCGGGCGACCACGACCTGGTCCTCGACGGCGAGATCGTCACGCTGACCCCGAAGGGCCGGCCCGACTTCGGCCTCCTGCAGACCCGGATGGGCCTCACCCGTCCGGCGGAGGTGCGCGCGGCGGCTGAGCGGGCGCCGGCGCACTACTTCGTCTTCGACCTCCTGGAGCTCGACGGGACGGACCTCCGGAAGAAGACCTACGACAAGCGCCGCGCGCTCCTGCAGAACACCCTCCGCCCACCGAAGGACGACCCCGTGCAGGTGCCCCCGGCCTTCGCCGGCGACGTCGACCACGCCATCTCCTCGTCCAAGGAGCTCGGCCTGGAGGGCGTCATGGCCAAGCAGCGCGACGGCACGTACGCGACCGGCCGGCGCTCCCGCACCTGGATCAAGATCAAGCACCACCTCACGCAGGAGGTCGTCATCGGCGGCTGGACCCCCGGCAACGGCCGCCGCGCGAACGGCATCGGCGCGCTGCTGCTCGGCATCCCGGACGGCGACGGCCTGCGCTACGTGGGCAAGGTCGGCACCGGCTTCACCGACGCGATGCTCGACGACCTGGCGAAGAAGCTCGCGGCGCACCCGCGCACGACTCCCCCGCTGGAGGGCGTCCCCTCGCTCGACGCCCGCGGCGCCCACTGGGTGCGGCCGGAGTACGTCGGGGAGGTCGAGTTCGCCGAGTGGACCGGCACCGACCGGCTGCGCCAGCCGTCGTGGCGGGGCCTGCGGCCGGACAAGCGCGTCGACCAGGTGGTCAAGGAGAGCTGACCGGGCGCGCGGTGGGATGTGCTGACCGACGCCCGGGCGGGCGGTAGGATCGTCGTCGTGACCACGCACATCATCGCTGAGCCCCGCACCGAGAACGAGATCGACGACGAGCACGGCGGGCTCGTCCGCAGCCTGAGCGCCACCGTGCCGCCCATGCTCGGCAACCTTCTCGCGACCCTCGTCGTGCTGGTCACCCTCGTGCTCGGCGTGATCAGCCTGGTCGCGACCTGGTCGGGCAACGCGGAGGCCTTCCTCCCGCTCTTCCAGATGACCGTCGCCGGCACCGTCGTCTCGCTCAACGCCCTGTATGCGCGCCGCACCTTCAGCTACGTCATCACGCTGATCGGCGCCATCCTCTGGCTCTGGGTCTCGGTCACCCCGTTCCAGCCGTTCTTCCAGGTCGTCCTCCAGGCCGTCACGGTCACGCTGATGCTGGCCGGCGTCGTCTTCTCGCTCGCTGCGGTGTCGCTCAGCAAGAAGCCGCGCTTCTGAGCGCCGAGCAGACCCCGGGCACCAAGGAGCCCGACGATACGAGCGAGCCCCGGCTCGCCCACGCCCGGCACTTCGTCGACCTCAGCCCGCTGAGGGAGTCGCCGGCGTTCGCCCGGCTCTGGATCGGCGGCGCCGTCTCCGGCATCGGCAGCCAGATGACGATCGTCGCCGTCGGCCTCAACATCTACGACCTCACCCACTCGACACTCGCCGTCTCCCTCGTCGCGCTGTTCGCGCTCGTGCCGATGATCGTCTTCGGGCTGTACGGCGGCGTGCTCGCCGACGCGTTCGACCGGAGGAAGGTCGCGCTCGTGACCGCGATCGTCGCGTGGGCCTCCACCGCCGGGATCGCGCTGCTCGCCTGGCTGCACGTCGAGGTGGTCTGGCCGCTCTACATCCTCACGACGATCAACGCCGTCGCCTCGGTCATGATCGGCGCGACCCGGCAGGCGATCACGCCGCGCCTCCTGCCCGCGCGGCTGCTGCCCGCGGCGAGCGCTCTCGGCGGGATGAGCATGGGCGTGATGGTCACCGTCGGGCCCGCGCTCGCCGGCCTCCTGGTCGCGAGCGTCGGCATCCCGTGGACCTACACGGTCGACGTCATCCTGTTCACCGCGGCGTTCCTCGGCATCTTCACGCTGCCGTCCATCGTGCCGGAGGGCGAGCGGCAGAGCGCGGGGCTGTCCTCCGTGCTGCAGGGGCTGCGGTTCCTGAAGTCGGCGCCGAACCTGTCGATGACCTTCGTGCTCGACATCATCGCGATGACGTTCGGCCAGCCGCGGGCGCTGTTCCCGGCAGTCGGCGCGCTGCTGATCGGCGGCGGCCCGGTGACGGTCGGCATCCTGACCGCCGCCGGCGCGGTCGGCACCCTGGTGTCGAGCGTCTTCTCCGGCCGGCTCGGCGGTGTCAGGTGGCAGGGCCGCGCGGTGGAGCGGGCCATCATCGTCTACGGCGCCGCGATCCTCGGCTTCGGTCTCGTGCTCGCGGTCGTCGCGTTCAGCGGGACGGCCGGCGGCAGCGCCTCGATCGCCGACGCGAACCTCCCGGCGCTGATCGTGGCAACCGTGATGCTCGCGGCCTCGGGCGCGGCCGACAACGTCAGCTCGATCTTCCGGATGACCATCCTGCAGGCGTCGGCGCCCGACGTCATGCGCGGGAGGCTGCAGGGCGTGTTCACCGTCGTGGTGACCGGCGGCCCGCGGCTCGGCGACCTCTACATCGGCGTGCTCGCGCTCACCGGCGCGCTCTGGTTCCCTCCCCTGCTCGGCGGCCTCCTGATCGTGGTGCTCGTCGCGACCATCGTGCGCATCCGCCGCGGCTTCCGCGACTACGACGCCCTAGCCCCCACCCCCTGATCCCGTCCACCCCATCGCCGAGGGGCACGTCGTTGTCACTTTTCGCGCGCGAAAGTGACAACAACGTGCCCCTCGGCGGGGGGTCGGGTGGGAGTGCGGGTCAGCGGGTGCGGATGCGGCGGGCGAGGCGGGGGTAGTCGATGACGAGGCCGTCCTCGTCCACGCCGAGGTCGGCGGTGAAGCCACTGCCGACGCTGCGGTAGCGGACGACCGAGCGCCCGGCTCCGGCGTCGAACGGCTCGGCCGCGCTGTACACCTGCCGGCTCGCGACCACCGCCAGCGACGGCAGGTCCACCCACGCCATCGTGAGCTCGGTCTCCTCCAGCCCCTCCAGCGCCCCCAGCCGGAGGATCGGCATCGTGTTCGTGACCGGGCACAGCGCCAGATCGCAATCGAGCGCGCCGTCCAGGCTCGCGGGATCCGCGATCCCCGGAGCCGCCATCGGCTCGTCGTGGAAGCGGTCGTCGCCGTGCGTGTACGACTCCGCGGCCCAGCGGTCGTGCGCGTCGCGCGTGAGGACGAGCCAGCGGGTGAAACCGCGGCCGTCGACCGCGACCGACAGCCGGGAGGTCACCCAGCCCGGCCCGGTCTCCAGCGCCCAGCTCGTGACGTAGTCCGTCGTGCGGGAGGTGCCGAGGGCGTCCAGCCGGTCGGGCGCGAAGGTGACGACCGCCGCCTCCAGCCGCTCCGGATCCTCGTCGCCGACCCACTCCACGTGCCGCACCGCTCCGCGCATGGCGTCCTCCGTCGCTCGTGCGGCCGCTGAGGAGGCCGCCCGAGCAGCACGATACGCCCCCGGAACGCCCGCGGTCAGGCGGCGATCGGCCGCGCGGGCAGCGGCTCCGGCGCGGGCGGCCCGACGTAGCGCGACGACGGCCGCAGGATCTTGCCGTCCGCCGCCTGCTCCAGGATGTGCGCGGTCCAGCCGACCACGCGCGCCACCGCGAACGTGGGCGTGAACAGCTCGCGCGGGATGCCGCACAGCTCCATCACGATGCCCGCGTAGAACTCGACGTTCGTGTGCAGCCCGCGTCCCGGCTTCAGCTCCTCGAGGAGCTGCTGGACCCGCTCCTCGACCCGCACGGCGAAGTCCACCCGCTCGCCGCCGAAGCCCTGCGCGACCTCCCGCAGCAGCACCGATCGCGGGTCCTCCGTCCGGTAGACCGCGTGGCCGAAACCCATCACCCGGCCGCCCGAGCTCACGGTCTCGGTGATCCACGCGTCGATCCGGTCGGGTGTGCCGATCGCGTCGAGGGTGTCGAGCGCACGGCTGGGCGCACCGCCGTGCAGCGGGCCGGACAGGGCGCCGAGCGCGCCGTCCACCGCGGCCGCGACATCCGCGCCCGTGGACGCGATCACCCGGGCGGTGAAGGTGGAGGCGTTGAAGCCGTGGTCGATCGCGGCGGTCAGGTAGGCGCTGAGCGCGTGCTCGTGCGCGGCGTCCGGCGTGCGCCCGGTGATCAGTCGCAGGTACTCGGCGACGTGGCCGAGGTCGTCGCGCGGCTCCGGCGGCGTCCTGCCCTCCGCGTACGCGTGCAACGAGGCGAGCAGCACGGGCGTGACCGCGGCGACCCGGATCGCGTCGTGCAGCCGGGCGTCGTCGTCCTCGTCGTAGACCGGGCGCATCCCGTCGGCCGCGGCGACCGCGGCGAGCGCCATCCGGAGTCCGGCCAGCCGGTCGTGCGCCGTCAGCCGGGCGATCGCGGGCAGCAGCTCGGCGACCTGCTCCGGGAGGCGGCGCGCCTCGGCGATCCGCGCCCGGAACACCGCCAGCTCCTGCGCGGACGGCAGCTCGCCGAACAGCAGCAGGTACCAGGCGTCCTCGAAGGTCCGCTCGCGCGCCAGGTCGATGGCCGAGTACTGGCGGTAGTGGTAGAACCCCTCCTGCCCGCGCACATCGCCGAGCGCGGTGCTGGCGGCGACGACGTTGGTCAGCCCGCGCGGGACGTCGATGAGGGTGTCGTTCATGCGGTCCATGCCAGTAGTGTGAACGTGGATTGTACGCACGTCAACGTTGATCGGATCAATATGAGCGACCTCCCGCGGCTCACCGCCGAGCAGACCGCCGAGCGCCTCGGCGTCAAACTGGAGACGCTGTACGCCTACGTCGCGCGCGGCCTGCTCACCCGCGAGCGCTCGGCGGCGGGTTCGAGCTTCGACCCGCTGGAGGTGGAGGCCTTCGCCTCGGCGCGCCGCCGCCGCGCGGCCCCGGAGCCCGCGCGCTCGGAGGGCCGCCCGCTGATGGTGGTCGAGACGGACTTCGCGCTGATCGACGACGGCGAGCTGTACTACCGCGGCCGCCCCGCCGCGGAGCTGGCGCGGGAACCGTTCGAGGTCGTCGCGCACTGGGCGCTCACCGGGCGGTGGGACGCGTCGGTGCGGTTCGCGCCCGGCCCCGGGCTGGATGCGGCCCGCCGGGTCGCGGACGCCCTCCCGCCCGGCGCGGGAGACCGCGACCGGCAGCTCGTCGCCGTCACCGCCCTGGCCGCGGCCGACCCGCTCCGCACCTCCCTCGATCCGGAGGCCGTGGCGGGCGCCGCCGAACGGCTGATCGCGGGCATGGTCGCGGTGCTGCCGGTGAAGTCCGCGCCCGAGGGTCCGACACTCGCCGCCGAGCTTTGGTCGCGCCTCTCCCCGCTCCCCGCCTCCCCCGCGGCCCTCCGCACCCTCGACGCGGCCCTCGTCCTCCTCCTCGACCACGACCTCGCCGTCTCCACGCTGGCGGCCCGCGCCGCCGCGTCCGCCCGCGCGACCCCGTACGCCGTGGTCGTGGCCGGCCTCGGCGCCCTCGACTCCCCGCTGCACGGCAACGCCAGCCGCGCCGCCCACCGGATGCTCGCCCGCGTCGCCGCCGGCGAGGAGCCCGCCCGGGTCGTCGCCGACGCCGTGGTCGACGGGCGCGGTCCCGTCCCCGGCTTCGGCCAGCCGCTCTATCCGGCCGGCGACCCGCGCGCGCGGATCCTGCTCGGGATGCTCGCCGCCGTCCCCGGCGCCGAACCCGTGGCGGCGGCCGTCGACGCCCTGGCCGCGCTGCTGCGCGACCGCACGGGCGTCGCTCCGAACGTGGACCTCGCCCTCGCCGCGCTCTCTCTCGCCGCCGGGATGCCCGACGACGCCGGCGAGGTCATCTTCGCCACCGCCCGCACCCCCGGCTGGATCCTCCACGCCCTCTCCGAGTACCGCCAACCCCCACTCCGCCTCCGCCCCCTCG
Organism: Microbacterium sp. X-17; assembly: GCF_039615055.1. NCBI lineage: Bacteria > Bacillati > Actinomycetota > Actinomycetes > Micrococcales > Microbacteriaceae > Microbacterium > Microbacterium sp. X-17. Next base: position 1,182,704 of record NZ_JBDHNI010000001.1, on the reverse strand, counting down.
GCCGCTACACCCGCCGAGACGTGACTGATCGCGGGAATCCGCCCCCGGATTTCCGCGATTAGTCACGTCTCGAGCGGTCAGCGGCGGAGGGCTTTGCGGGCCAGGCGGTTGCCGAGGAACTGGGCGAGTTGGACGAGGACGACGATCGTGAGGACCGCGACCCAGGTGACCACCCAGTCGTAGCGCTGGTAGCCGTACGAGATGGCGAAGTCTCCCAGGCCTCCGCCGCCGAGGCTCCCGGCGACGGCGGAGAGGTCCACGATCGCGACGAACACGAACGTGTAGCCCAGGATGAGCGGGCCGAGCGCCTCCGGGATGAGCAGGGTGGAGATGATCCGCCACGGGCTCGACCCCATCGCCCGCGCCGCCTCGATCACTCCGGGGTCGATCGTGACCAGGTTCTGCTCCACAATCCGGGAGATGGCGAACGTCGCCGCGATCGTCATCGGGAAGATCGCCGCGGGCGTGCCGAGGAAGGTCCCCAGCACCGCCTGCGTCAGCGGCGCCACCGCCGTCATGAAGATGATGAACGGGATCGGCCGGACGAAGTTCACCAGCACGTTCAGCACCGCCGACAGCACCCGGTTCTCCAGCAGCCCGCCGGGCCGCGTGGTGTACAGCAGCACGCCGAGCGCCAGCCCGAGCACACCGCCGAGCACGAGCGTCGCCACGACCATCCAGAGCGTCTGCCCGATGGAGGTCAGGTACACCGGCCAGAGCGTCGACCAGTCCGTCATGCCGCGACCTCCTCGACCTCGGTCACCGTGCGCAGCTCCGCGACCAGCGCGTCCACCGCCTCCGGCTCGCCGAGCAGTTCGAGGGTGAGGCTCCCGAACGATCGGCCCTGCAGCGCCGAGATGCCGCCGTAGACGATCTCGAACCGCACGCCGTGCCGCCCGACCGCGTCGGAGAGCACCGCGCCGAGGCGGCCGTCGTCGTGGATGCGCGCCGAGACGATCCGTCCCGCGTGCTTGCCGCGCAGCCGCTCGATGTCGGCCTCCCCCGGCTGGTTGCGCAGCACGGTGCCGACGAAGCGCTGGGAGGTCGCGGTCTGCGGGTTCGAGAACACGTCGAACACGGTCCCGAGCTCGATGATCCGCCCCGCATCGAGCACGGCGACCCGGTCGGCGATCGAGCGGACGACCTCCATCTCGTGCGTGATGACCACGATGGTGACGCCGAGCTCGGCGTTGACCCGCTTGAGCAGGGCCAGTACGCCGGCCGTCGTCTCCGGGTCGAGCGCGCTCGTCGCCTCGTCGGCGAGCAGGATGGCCGGGTTGGTCGCCAGCGCCCGGGCGATCCCGACACGCTGCTTCTGGCCGCCGGAGAGCTGGTCGGGGTACGCCCACGCCTTCTCGGTCAGGCCGACGAAGGCGAGCAGCTCGGTCACCCGCGCCTTCCGCTTGTCCGCCGTCCAGCCCGCGACCTTGAGCGGGTACGCGATGTTCGCGAACACGGTGCGGGAGCGGAACAGGTTGAACTGCTGGAAGATCATCCCGATCCCGGCCCGCACGCTCCGGAGGTCGCGCTCGCGCAGCGCGGTCAGGTCGCGGCCGTCGACCACCACCGAGCCGGAGGTCGCGTGCTCCAGCGCGTTGATGAGCCGCAGCAGCGTGCTCTTGCCCGCGCCGGAGTAGCCGATGATGCCGAAGATCTCGCCGCGCTCGATGGTCAGGTCGATGTCCGCGACGGCGGAGACCGCGGCGTCGCCCGAGCGGAAGCTCTTGGTGACGCCGCGGAACTCGATGAGGGCGCTCACGCCTACTTCGCCGCCTTGATCGACTTCTCCAGCGAACGCAGGATCGCGATCAGGTCGGCCTGCGGCTTCTGCACGAGCACGGCGGTGTTCTTGGAGTCCGCGAGCACCGCGTCCTGGACGGCCTTGGTGTGGTACAGCTCGGCGATCTTGAGGTACGTCGCGTTGTCCTTGTCCTTCGCGCGGGACACGAACGCGTTGATGTACGGCTCGGCCGCGGAGCTCTTCGGGTCGTCGTGGAAGAGCGCCGAGTTCGGGTCGATCCCCGCCGGACCGACGAACGTGTTGTTGATCACGGCAGCGGCAGCGGAGTCGAGCGCGGGAGCGGTCTGGGCGGCGTCCACCGGGATGACCGTCACCTTCGACGCCGCGGCGTCGATGTCGGCGGGCGTGGACAGCGTGTTGCCGCCGTTCTTCAGCTTCAGGAGGCCGGCCTGCTGGAGCACGAGCAGAGCGCGGGCCTGGTTGGTGGGGTCGTTCGGGATTGCGACCTGCGCCCCGGCGGGCAGCTCCTTCAGCGACGTGTACTTCTTGGAGTACAGCGAGAGCGGCACGACGAGCGTGGACGCGAGCGGCACGAGATCCTGGTGGGCCTGCACGTTGTAGTTCGCCAGGAACTGCAGGTGCTGGAAGAGGTTGAGGTCGAGCTGCCCGTCGGCGAGGGCGGGGTTGGCCTGCGTGTAGTCCTTGAAGCCGACGACCTGGATGTCGATACCCTCCTTCGCCGCCGCCTTCTGCAGCACGGGCCAGTACGGCGCGGACTGCTCGGTGGTCCCGATCTTCACCGTGACGGTCTTGCCCGCAGCGTCGGCCGTGCCGCTGTTGTTCGCGTTGACGACGGCGACGACGCCGCCCACGATGGCAAGGACCGCGACGACGGCGATGCCGACGATCCACGGGGTCTTCGAGCGCTTCGGCTTCTCGGGGAGCGCGGGGACGGTTCCGGACGGGGTGGCGTCGGGCATGGCTGTGCCTCTCTTGTGAAGGGGTGGGATGTGCCGGCGGACGGTTGGCGGCACATCGAGCCTTCCAAGCGAGGAGCGGGAGGGCAAACCGCATTCCGAAATATGACGACGCGTGCCCGCACCATCAGATTTTGGATTTAAGGTGCAAACACTCTGGATGGGCGCCGCTGCCTTGGGAAGAATCGGGATACGTGTGCGCCGGAGGCCATTGGGGGACCGCCGGCGCACACCGCAACGCTGCGCTTACGCGGGCTGCGCCGCCGACGCCAGGATGCGCACCATGTTGCCCGACGGGTCGCGGAACGCGCAGTCGCGCGGGCCCCACGGCTGGTCCTTCGGCTCCTGGAGCACCTCTGCGCCGCTGGCGCGCACGCGCTCGAACACGCCGTCGAGGTCGTCCTCCGTGCGGAAGACGACGTTCGTCAGCACGCCCTTGGCGACGAGCTCCTGGATGGCGTCGCCGTCGGACTGCGACCGGCCGGCGTACGGGTCGGACAGCACGATCTCGGTGCCCGGCTGCCCCGCGACGCCGAGGGTGATCCAGTGGTGGCCGCCCGACTCGACGTCGTTGAGGACGTCCAGCCCCAGCGCGTCACGATAGAAGGCGAGGGACTCCTCGGGGTTCGTGACGGTGATGTGCGAGTACTGAAGAGAAATGGTCATACCGTCACTCTAGGAACGCGGCGCCGGCGGCGCTTCTCCATTCCTGCTCGAATGCTCAGCCCGGGATCGGCTTCGACCGCACCGGCCGCGTGCGCTGCTTCGCGATGCAGTTGGGCATCGCGAGCACGGCCCGGTGCTCGCGGGCGCGGTAGCTTGTCGGCGACTCCCCCACCACCTCGGCGAACTTGGAGCTGAACGACCCGAGCGACGTACAGCCGACCGCCATGCACGCCTCGGTCACGGTCATCCCCTCGCGCAGCAGCGCCATCGCGCGCTCGATCCGCCGGGTCATCAGGTAGCTGTAGGGGGTCTCGCCGTAGACGGCCCGGAACCGGCGCGAGAAGTGCGACGGCGACATGAAGGCAGACGCTGCCATCGTCGGGACGTCGAGCGGCTCGGCGTACTCGCGATCGATCTTGTCGCGCGCTCGTCGCAGGATGACGAGCTCCTCCAGTTCCTCCGGGGACACGCCTCCACCGTAGCTCTCAGGCCCGCGCCTCACCAGCGGCTTCACCCGCGGCGACGGCGGGGAGGCGCTGCGAGCGCGGCTCGACCAGCCGGATGAACGCGCTGAGCTCGCCCACCCCGGCCGGCGTCGTCGGCAGGAACTCGGTCAGCTCCGGCGAGTGCACCAGGTACGCCGCCCACTTCGCCCGCGAGATCGCGACGTTGAGCCGGTTCTTCATCAGCAGGAAGGACATCCCGCGCGGCACGTCGGCCGCCGACGACGCGGCGAGGCTGACGATCGCAACGGCGGCCTCCTGGCCCTGGAACTTGTCGACCGTCCCGACCCGCACCTGCGGGAAGCCGGCCGCGTCGAGCAACTCGCGCACCTCGGCGAGCTGCGCGTTGTACGGGGTCACCACGATGACGTCGTCCTGGCCCAGCGGCGCGTCCTCCACGCCCGCGTCGGGGTCGCTCCAAGAGCGGCCGATCAGGTCGTCCACGATGCGGACGACGGCCGCGGCCTCCTCCGGCGAGGCCGTCGCGTTGCCGCTGTGCTCCACCGGGACCGGGTGCAGGCCGGGCTCGACGCCGCCGAGCTCCCGGTCGCGGGCGCTCGGGTAAGCGTGCAGCCTGCCCTCGTACGACAGCCGGGACACCGACTCCGCCAGAGCGGGGTGCATCCGGCGGCTCTCGGCGAGGAAGTAGCCGAGCTCGGCCGGGAGCACGTCGTGGCCGGCGCTCACCCAGCCGAGGGCGGAGCCGTCCACCGGCTCGGGATGGCTGCCCTGGCTCACCTGCGGGAGCTGCTGCGGGTCGCCGAGCAGCAGCAGGTTGCGCGCCGCCACGCCGACCGCGATGGTCGACGCGAGCGAGAACTGGCCTGCCTCGTCGATCACGAGCAGGTCCAGGCTCCCGCGCGGGATGCGCGCGGCGTTGGCGAAGTCCCAGGCCGTGCCGCCGAGGACGTAGCCGCGCCCCTCGCGCTCGGCCGCGAACTCCAGGTGCCCGTTCCGGCGCAACGGCGTGAATCGAGACGTCTTGGCCGAACCGCTCGGCACCTTGCCGACCAGAGCGGGGTCGAGCCCGGTGTCCACGACGCGGTCGAGCAGGTTCTCGACCACCGCGTGCGACTGCGCGACCACGCCGACGCGCCAGCCGTGCGCGGCCACGAGACGGGCGATCACGTGGGCTCCCAGGTAGGACTTGCCGGTCCCGGGAGGCCCCTGCACCGCCAGGTACGAGGAGTCGAGGTCTAGCAGGCTGGCGGTGACGGCGGCGATGCGCCCGCTGCCGTCCTCCGGCCCCTCGGGCGCCAGCGCGCCGGACCGCGTGCGCGGCGGGGTGCGCCGCAGCAGGTCGACGGTGGCGTTCACCGGCCAGCGGTCCTGCTGGCGCGCCGCCAGCAGGTCCGTGCCCCACTCGCGGACCGCTTCGGCGAGCGGGCGCGTGTTGGGCGGCGGCGCCGGGGTGAGCGCCATCGGGAGGTGCGGGTACGCCTCCACGTCCTCCGGCAGCGTCTCGCGCACCAGCACCGAGCCGTCGTCGGCGACCGCGATCACGGCCGCGCTGCGCACCGTGCGCGCGCCGGGCTGAGCGCGCAGCAGCCGGAACGGTCCGGGGTACTCGTAGAGCAGGAACGGCCCGGAGTTCTCACTCACCCGGATCGCGCTGCCCGCGCCCCACTGGCCCGACAGCTGCAGCTCGCGCCGCTCGACCCGCTGGCCCTCGTCCAGATACCAGTCGCGCACTACCTGAACGGACTCCACCACCAGCACGTCGCGGGTGTCGGCCCACTCCTCCACCGGCTGGATGAGCCGGGAGAAGTGGCTCTGCCAGAAGCTCTTCTGCTCGCGCCGGTGGAAGTCGATCGCAGCCGCGGCGAGCGCCACCGCCTCCCGGTCGGGCGTGCGGTGCGGGTCCAGCGGGTCGCCGGCGAACCCGAGCAGGCCGGCGCGCAGCGGGGACTCCTCCGGCGCCGGCTCCGGCTCCTCCAGCGGCGCGGCGCCGATCGGGACGCCGGCCTCGGCGGCGCGGGCGAGCAGCCAGTCGCGGAGGCGGAGCGTGGACACGCAGTCGTAGCGGTTGTAGTCGCCGAGCGCGTCGAGCAGCGGCTGGGCCTCGTCGAAGCGGCCGAGCGCGATCAGGTCGCGCGCGTTCGCGTACTCGGTGATGGAGTCGGCGCCGTTCGTGACCTCGCTCTGCCGCAGCTCGGTGCCCATGTAGAGCGGCTCCAGCTTCTTGATCGAGTACGACCGCGAGCCGACGCGCACCGACTTGCGCACGAGCGGGTACAGGTCGACCATCACGTTGTCGCGCAGCAGGCTGTCCACCTCCTCCTCGCCGACGCCGTGCCGGGCGGAGATCGACAGCAGGTGGGTCTGCTCGTAGGCCGCGTAGTGGTAGATGTGCATGCCGGGATACGCGGCACGGCGCTCGCGGATGAACTCCAGGAAGCGCTCCAGCGCCACGCGCTCCTCGGCGAAGTCGTGCGCCCAGAACGCGGTGAACCTGGCGTCCTGGTCGACCATCCCGAACAGGTAGTCGAGGTTCCAGCGCTCGCCCGCGCCCTCGGTGTAGAGCGGGTCGCCCTCGAAGTCGAAGAAGATGTCGCCGGGGTCGGGCTCGGGGAGGACGGCGAGCACCGGGGCATTGAAGACGCGCACCGGCGGCGGCGCGCCCTCCACGGCCTCCAGCTGCAGCCTGGCCTGCTCGCGCAGCCCGGACAGCGTGCCGTCGGGGATGCCCTCGACCGGCCCCGTGGAGGCGGCGAGCGCGTCGATGGTCGTGATGCCCGCCGCTGCCAGCCGCTCGCGCTGGGTGACGCGCATCCCGGCGACCAGGAGGACGTCGCGGGCGGCGGTGACCTCCGCGTCGCAGGTGTCGCAGCGTCCGCAGACCGTGAACCGCGGGTCGCCCCACTGGACGGGCCCGGGGTCGGCGACGTGCGCGGCGATGATGTCGAGCAGCCGCGCGCGTCGCTTGCGGTAGACCGGCTCGATGTCGGACAGCCGGTGCTCGCTGACGGAGCCGTCGCCCAGCAGCAGCTCGACCGTGCCGTCGACATCCACGCCCGTGCGCCGGAGCTGCTCCGCGTAGGCCGCGAGCTGGAGCAGGGCTGTGACGCGGGCGCTCCGGGCGAGCTTGGAGTCCTGGACCCGGTAGCGGCCATCCGGCAGCCGCACGATGAAGTCGGCGAATCCGACGAACGACCCGTCGAAGAACGTGGCCTGGAAGACGACCTCACTGCCCCGCACGAACGCGTCCGCGGTGAGCCGCACCGCCTCCGCGAGGCTCTCGGCGGTCAGCGACTCGGGCCGCGCGATCTCCGCGACGCCGTCGCCGAACCCCTCGCGGTAGCGCTCCAGGATGTGGTGCTCCTGCTCGTCGCCCAGCCGCGACGAGCGCACGTACATCGGATCCTCGACCTCTTCGGTCTTCTCCAGCCGGCCCAGCTTGACGTCGAGCGTCCGCAGGAAGGCGAACTCGCACTTGGACGCCTCGGTCAGATCGCTGGCGCTGGTGACGATCACACCGTCGAGTAGGAACACACCGCTACGCTATCGGCCGCCGCCGACATCGCCGCCCGTGCCCGCGCCTCAGCCCTTCGCGGCCGCCTTCATCGCGCGCTTGTGCTCGCGCACCTTGGTGAGCGACTCCGGGGAGACGATGTCGGCCACCGAGCGGTAGCCCTCCGCGCCGTAGTCGCCCGCGGCCTCCCGCCAGCCCGGCGCCTGGAGGCCCTTCTGCTTGCCGAGCAGCGCCAGGAAGATCCGCGCCTTCTGGTCGCCGAACCCGGGCAGCGCCTTCAGCCGGCGCAGCACCTCCGCGCCGCTCGGGTCGCCCTGCGTCCAGATCGCCGCGGTGTCGCCGCCCCAGTCCTCCACGATCGCGGCGGACAGCGACTGCAGCCGGCCGGCCATCGAGCCGGGGAAGCGGTGCACCGACGGCGGCTGCTTCATCACCGCGACCAGCTCGTCCGGGTCGAGCGCGGCGATCCCCGCCGGGTCGAGCGAGCCGAGGCGGTCGCGCAGCTTCGCGGGGCCGGTGAACGCGGTCTCCATCGCGATCTGCTGGTCGAGCATCATCCCGACGAGCAGGGCGAACGGGGACTGGTCGAGGAGGGCGTCGGCTGCAGCGTCGCCGGTGATCGTGATGGGCATGGACTCATGCTCCCATCCGGCTCAGGCGACGAGCAACAGCACGCCCGCGACCGCCGACAGCAGCGCGAGCAGGAGGGCGACGCCCAGCAGCACGGCGTGCACCCGGAGGAAGGCCGTCGCGCGGCCGGCGGCGTCCCTGGCGCGCTGGTCGGACCGGACCCGGGCGAAGAAGCGCGGCCAGGCGATCACGTTGAAGACGGCGTTGAGGAACAGGACGAGAGCGGCGAAGACGGTCATGGTCCCACCAGCGTAGGCGGAACCGGCCGGCCGAACCGCTCGGCGATCAGCTCCAGCAGGGCGCGGGCCGCCGCTCCGGGGCGGGGATGCGCGAGCACGCTCAGCCGCCACTCCACGCCGGGCGTCAACGGGCGCAGGACCACGCCCTCCACCCGGTTGACCGTGAGCTCGGGGAGGGCGCCGACGCCGAGTCCCGCGGCCACGAACCGCGGGATCTCGCCCAGGTCGGACACCTCGGTCGCGACCTCGCGGGCGAGCCCCGCCGCGGCGAGCGCCCGGTCGAGCGCGACCCGGTTGCCGAAGCCCTCGCGCGCGTCCACCCAGCGCTCGGCGGCCAGCTCGGCGAGCGGGACGGCGGCGCGGCCCGCGAGCGGATGCCCCTCCGGGAGGACCGCCACGAACGGCACGTCGGCGAGCGGCAGCGCGATGGCGCCGGGCACCGGGTCGGGGAGGCCGTAGAAGGCGACGTCCAGCCGCCCCTGCCGGACGTCGTCCGCCAGCCCGGTGGAACCGCTCGGCGACGGCCCGAGCCGGAGGTCGACCCCGGGGTGCCTGCGGCGGAACTCGCCCATGATCCCGGGGAGGTCGATGGAGGTCAGGTTGGTGAAGATCCCGACGCGCACCACCCCGCGCAGCGCCCCGTCGCCCGCGGCGAGGTCGCGCAGCCGCTCGATGGACTGGAGGCCGGCGCGGGCCTCGGCGAGCGCGGCCTCCCCCGCGCCGGTGAGCGCGACCCCGTGCGCGTCGCGCTCGAACAGCCGTGCGCCGAGCTCGCGCTCCAGGGCAGCGACCCCGGCCGAGACGGTCGACTGGGCGGCGAAGACGCGCGCCGCCGCGCGGGTGAAGTTGAGCTCCTCGGCGACGGCGACGAAGTATTCGAGCTGGCGGGTGTCCATGCCCACCATCCTTTCGATCGTTCTGTCCGATCGCAAGGATTGATTGCTTTCGTTGGACACGATCGTGCGCCCGGGCGGAGGATGTGGGCATGTCGATGAAAGCCCCTGCCTCCCACCCGACCCCTGCGGCGACGCGCCCGGATACGCGTCCCTGGCGCCTCCGCCACGGCGCGGGATTCTGGATCATCGCCGCGGCCTTCCTCGCCGTCATGGCGTTCTCGACCATCCCGACGCCCCTGTACGCGCTGTACCAGCAGCGGGACGGCTTCCCGACCTGGATCGTCACGGTGATCTTCGCCGCGTACGCGGTCGGCGTGATCGCGAGCCTGTTCCTGATCGGCCACCTGAGCGACTGGGCCGGCCGGCGCCGGATGGTGCTGGTCGCGATCGTGCTGGAGCTCGTGGCGGCGGCGCTGTTCCTGGTCTGGAACGACGTGAGCGGCCTCATCGTCGCGCGCTTCCTCTCCGGCGTCGGCGTCGGTGCGCTCACCGCGAGCGCGACGGCCCACCTCGGCGAGCTGCGCTCGGTCGCCCGCCCGGACGAGGGGCCGCGCCTGGCGAGCACGGTCTCCACGGTCGTCAACACCGGCGGCCTGGCGCTCGGGCCGCTGATCGGCGGGGTGTTCGCGCAGTTCCTGCCCGCGCCGCTGCTGCTGCCGTACGCCGTGTTCCTGGTGATCCTGGCCGGCGCCGCGCTGGCGGTCGCGCTGGTGCCGGAGACGGTGGAGCGCGCGGAGGAGCGTCCCGCCTACCGCCCGCAGCGCATCTCGGTGCCCGCGGCCTCCCGCGGCGCGTTCTCGGCCGCCGCCGCCGCGGCGTTCGCGGGCTTCGCGGTCTTCGGGCTGTTCACGTCGCTCGCGCCGAGCGTGCTCGCCGGGACCTTCCACGTCGCGTCGCACCTCGTGGCCGGGGTGGTGCCGTTCTCGGTCTTCGCGGCGTCGGCGGTCTCCCAGATCGTGTTCGCCCCGCTGCGGTCGCGCACGGCGCTGATCGTGGCGACAGCGCTCGTCGCGGTCGGGCTCGCGGGGCTGGCGGTCGGCGTGCTGGGCGACTCGCTGCCGGTGTTCCTGATCGCGGGCGTGCTGGCCGGCGCCGGGGTCGGGCTGCTGTTCCGGGCGTCCATCCTCGTGGCCGGCTCGCTCGCGGCGCCCGAGCGTCGCGGGGAGGTGCTGGCGGCGATCTTCCTCGTCGCCTACATCGGGCTGGCCCTGCCGGTCCTCCTGGTCGGCGTCGCGCTCATCCTGTGGCCGCTCGTCCCGGTGCTCGTCGCCTTCGTCGCGATCATCGCCGTCCTCGCGGTCGTCGCCGCCCTCCGCATGCTCCCCACCGCCCCCTGACCCCGCCCCCAAACCGTCGAGTACGCGATAAATCGGGAGAAAACCGCCGAGTACGCGGATAATCTGCGTACTCGGCGGTTGGAGCCCGGTCAGGGGGCGGCGGTGAGCTGCACGCGGAGGGAGTCGACCCGGGTCGCGATCGCGTCGTCGGCGGCCCAGCGCTGCGCCAGCCGGGACAGGATGGCGTTCAGCTCCTCGGCCGTCAGCCCGGCGGCGAGCGTGAGCCGCACCACCAGCTCGTCCCCGGCGAGGCGGTAGCCCGGGTCGCCCGCCGCCAGCTCCACGTCGAGCACGCCGAGCTCGGATCCGATCGACGCCCGGAACGCCGCCAGCACGACGGGGTCGCGGTCGCTCGGCAGCCACGACTGGCCCTGCGCGAGCGCCCAGACCGCCGGGCGCCGCAGCACGAACTCGGTCTCGGAGGTGGGGTCGAGCACCAGGAGCTCGGTCTCCTCCGACGCGGCCGCGAGGGCCGCGCGCGGACCGGCCGCAGGCACCGGTCGCGCCTCCGGGTTCCAGGCCTGCATCGCCGTCACCGACGAGAAGACGGGGAGCACGCGGCGACCATCCGGAGCCGCGACGGTGACGATGGACAGCTCCTGCGTCTTATCGACCGCGAGTCCGGCGTCGCTTACGCCCTCCTCCCCCAGCTCGGCGACGAGCGGGATGAGGACGCGCACCGCGCGGACGGCGTCCACCACGGCCTCCGCGCCGACCTCCCCCGCGCGGAACGCGGCGAGCGCGCCGAGCAGCTCGGGCGGCGCCGACCCGTCGTCGTCGCCGAAGGGGTTGTCGTCGAACTCGCGCCCCTCCCACGGCTGGCCCGCGGAGTCACCGGCGGAGGCGGTGAACCCGGCGAGCGTCGCCGCGAACCCGGCCAGCCGGCCGGCGCCGGTGGAGGTGGGGCCGGGTGGAGTCGCGGAGGCGTCGCGCGGTTCCGGAGCGCCAGCCCAGCCTTCGCCCGGCTCCACGCCCTCCGTCGGCTCAGACGCCGGCGACATCCAACGCCTCCGCCAGGGTGAACGCCCCGGCGTAGAGCGCCTTGCCGACGATCGCGCCCTCCAGGCCCAGCGGCACCAGCTCGCGCAGCGCGGCGATGTCGTCGAGGCTGGAGATGCCGCCGGATGCCACCACCGGGCGCTCGGTGCGCTCCATCACCTGGCGCAGCAGCTCGATGTTCGGGCCCTTGAGGGTGCCGTCCTTGGTCACGTCCGTCACGACGTAACGGGCGCACCCGGCGTCCTCCAGCCGCGCCAGCACGTCCCACAGGTCGCCGCCGTCGCGCGTCCAGCCGCGGGCCGCGAGCGTCGTCCCGCGCACGTCCAGCCCGACCGCGATCGCCTCGCCGTAGCGGCCGATCACGTTCGCCGCCCACTCGGGGTTCTCCAGCGCGGCCGTGCCGAGGTTGACCCGGGTCGCGCCGATCGCCAGCGCGTGCTCCAGCGACGCGTCGTCCCGGATGCCGCCCGACAGCTCGATGTTGACGCCCTTGGTCTGGTGGATGACCTTCTTCAGGAGGTCGCGGTTGTCGCCCCGGCCGAACGCGGCGTCCAGGTCGACCAGGTGGATCCACTCGGCGCCGGCGTCCACCCATTCGGCGGCCGCGTCGACCGGGTCGCCGTAGCTGGTCTCGCTGCCGGCCTCGCCCTGCGTCAGCCGCACGGCCTTGCCGTCGGCGACGTCGACGGCGGGCAGCAGGACCAGCTTGGGCGTGTTCGTGAGTTCGCTCATGTCGTGTGTTTCCTCTGTCGGGGTCGTTCGGGTCCGCGTCGCGGAGGGAGTTCGTCGCTAGAGCGAGCCGATCCAGTTGCGCAGGAGTCTCAGCCCGGCCTCGCCGGACTTCTCCGGGTGGAACTGGGTCGCGCTGAGCGGCCCGTTCTCCACCGCGGCGATGAAGCGCGAGCCGTGCTCGGCCCAGGTCACCCGCGGCTGCGGGAACGGTCCGGTGGCCTCCAGCGTCCAGTCCTGCGCGGCGTACGAGTGGACGAAGTAGAAGCGCTCGTCGCGGATGCCGTCGAAGAGCACGGAGTCCTCCGGCGCCTCGACCGTGTTCCAGCCCATGTGCGGGACGACGTCCGCGCGGAGCAGGTCCACGGTCCCCGGCCACTCGCCCAGCCCCTCGGCTTCGGTCCCGTGCTCGACGCTGCGCTCGAACAGCACCTGCATGCCGACGCAGACGCCGATCACCGGCCGGCCGCCGGCGAGCCTGCGGTCGATGACCTCGTCCCCGTGCGAGCGGCGCAACGCGTCCGCGACCGCGGCGAACGCGCCCACGCCCGGGACGAACAGGCCGTCGGCCTCCTGCGCACGTCGGCGGTTGCCGGTGAGCTCCACGTTCGCCCCGGCGGCCTCCAGCGCCTTGACCGCGGAGTGGACGTTGCCTGTGCCGTAGTCGAAGACGACGACGTCGGGTGCGCTCACAGCGCGCCCTTGGTGGACGGGATGCCGGACACCAGCGGATCGAGCGCCTTCGCCTGCCGGAACGCGCGCGCGAACGCCTTGAACTCGGCCTCCGCGATGTGGTGCGGGTCGCGGCCGCCGACCACCGTGACGTGCACGGTCAGCCCGGCGTTGAACGCGATCGCCTCGAAGACGTGCCGCACCATCGACCCGGTGAAGTGCCCGCCGATCAGGTGGAACTCGAACCCAGCCGGCTCGCCGCCGTGCACCAGGTAGGGACGGCCGGAGATGTCGACCACCGCCTGCACGAGCGCCTCGTCGAGCGGGACGAGCGCGTCGCCGTAGCGGGAGATGCCGTCCTTGTCGCCGAGCGCCTTCCTGATGGCCTGGCCGAGCACGATCGCGACGTCCTCCACGGTGTGGTGCACGTCGATGTCGGTGTCGCCGCTCGCCCGCACCGTCAGATCGGTGAGCGAGTGCTTGGCGAACGCGGTCAGCAGGTGGTCGTAGAACGGGACCGACGTGTGGATGTCGGACGCGCCGGTGCCGTCGAGGTCGAGGCTGAGCTCGATGCTCGACTCACTGGTCGCGCGCTGAAGCTGGGCGGTCCGATTCGTCATGACTGCGAGCTTACCGATTGGGCGGAGGCTGCCACGGCTCCGGTCGGGCGGCCGAGCGCACGCAGCGCCTCCAGGAATGCCGTCGTCTCGGTCTCGGTGCCGGCGGTGACGCGCAGGTGGTTCGGGATGCCGACGTCGCGGATGAGCACGCCACGCTCCAGCAGCGCCTCGAACACCGCGTGCGGATCGTCCACGCCGCCGAACAGCACGAAGTTGCTGCCGCTGCGGTGCGGGAGATAGCCGAGCTCCGCCAGCTCCACCACGAGCCGGTCGCGCTGCGCCCGGATCTCGCCGACCATCGCGAGCATCTCGTCCGAGTGGGCGAGCGCCCCGAGCGCGGCGGCCTGCGTGATCGCGGACAGGTGGTACGGGAGCCGCACCAGCCGAAGCGCGTCGACCACGGCGGGATCGGCGGCCAGGTAGCCGACGCGCGCCCCCGCGAACGCGAACGCCTTGCTCATCGTGCGCGAGATCAGCAGTCGCTCGCGCCCCGGGAGCAGCGTGAGAGCGGACGGCTCGCCCTCCGGCATGAACTCGGCGTACGCCTCGTCCACGATCACGATGCCGCGCGCCGCGGCATAGACGGCCTCGATCGTGTCGAGCGAGAGCGGTGTCCCCGTCGGGTTGTTCGGCGAGCAGAGGATGACGATGTCCGGATCGTGCTCCCGCACGGCCGCCGCCGCCGTCTCCGCCGACAGCTCGAAGTCGGCGTCGCGCCCGGCCGCGATCCAGCTCGTCCCGGTGCCGGACGCCAACAGCGGATACATGGAGTACGTGGGAGCGAACCCGAGGAGGCTGCGCCCCGGCCCACCGAAGGCCTGAAGTATGTGCTGCAACACCTCATTGGACCCGTTGGCGGCCCAGACCTGTTCGGCCGTCAGCCCGTGCCCGAGGTAGCGAGCGAACGCTTCCCGCAACTCGGTGAACTCCCGGTCCGGGTAACGGTTCACCCCCGTCACCGCGACCGCGACCCGCGCAACGATATCCGCGGCGACATCCTCCGGCACCGGATGCGTGTTCTCATTCACGTTCAACGCGACGGGCACAACCTTCTGCGGCGCCCCATACGGCGTGCGCCCACGCAGGTCATCACGGATCGGAAGATCGGAAAGGGAGGTCACCCCTCAATGCTAACCAGCCACACTGAACGCTCCTGCCGTGTGACGCCCCGCGGCACCCCCGTCACACCGTCCCGCAAAAAGGAAAACGCACCCCAATCTCCTGCCGAACCCCCAACCACAGGAGATTCTGCAGCGTGTCGCGCGATTTCTCCTTCATGCGGTGGGCCAGGTGGCGGCGGGGCCGACCAGGCTGACGGCGGCGGCGGCCCGCCCTCTACTTCCCGTCGTACTGCGTCGGAATCGCCAGCTGCTGCCCCGGCGTCACCACAGCCGACGACAGCCCGTTCAGGTTCACCAGCTCCGCGATCACATCACGCGGGTCCGCGTTCGGCGCGATCCGCGACGCCACCGACCACAGCGAGTCCCCCGACTGCACCGTCACGTAGTGGAAGGTCACGTGCGCCTGCTCCCCCGTGGCCGCGGCACCTCCGCCGTTGAGCGCGAACACCATGGCCCCGATCACGATCGGCAGCGCGACGAGCATCGTCAGCACGGCTCGCCCGCGCCGCGTGAGCCGCAGCCGAACACGTCCAGCCGCCTGCACTCCACTCACCTGGGCGCCAGCCACCGGGGCGCTGTTCATCCCAACGTTGTGCATAACCACTGCGCTCATGTCGTGACCTCCAAAGGCTCCGGTCGAAGCTCTGTTCCGAATATATCTTCGAATGTTCGAGACCGCAATCCTCCTCCGGCCGAAAAAACTGGCATGTATTTCGAGACACACTCGAACACATGTTTGTCGGGCAGCCGTACTGTGGATACAGTTTCGATTGTCTGGACGTAAGACAACCAGGCACCACCGACATTCGGTTCCTCCGGGTGTCGGCGACGGTCACGAAGGGACGAGCGTGTCGAACGAGAACCAGGCTCCGCGCACGCGGCGCCGTAAGAACCTCAGCGAGAAGCAACTCGCCATCCTCGACGTGATCCAGCGTTCCGTGAGCACGCGGGGCTACCCGCCGAGCATGCGCGAGATCGGCGACGCCGTCGGCCTCTCCAGCCTCTCGTCCGTCACCCACCAGCTCAACCAGCTGGAGCTGAGCGGCTACCTGCGCCGCGACCCGAACCGGCCGCGCGCGCTGGAGATCCTCATCGACGTCCCGTCGGCCACGCCCGACTTCGAGAGCCAGACCCCGGTCGGCGACGCCGCGATGGTCCCGCTGGTCGGCCGCATCGCCGCCGGCGTCCCGATCACCGCCGAGCAGCAGGTGGAGGAGGTCTTCCCCCTTCCCCGCCAGCTCGTCGGCAACGGCGAGCTCTTCATGCTCAAGGTGGTCGGCGAGTCGATGATCGACGCCGCCATCTGTGACGGCGACTGGGTGGTCGTCCGGGCGCAGAACACCGCGGAGAACGGCGACATCGTCGCGGCCATGCTGGACGAGGAGGCCACGGTCAAGGTGTTCCGCCAGCGCGACGGCCACACCTGGCTGCTCCCCCGCAACTCGAACTTCGAGCCGATCCTGGGCGACTTCTCGACCATCCTCGGCAAGGTCGTCGCCGTCCTCCGCACCGTCTGACACACGCCGCGATTCGTGCCGAATGGCGCGTTAGCCGCGGCCGGAGTCGCCATTCGGCACAAATCGCGGCGCGGTCACGCCCACCCCAACTCCTGGAGGCGGGCGTCGTCCAGGCCGAAGTAGTGGCCGATCTCGTGGACGAGGGTGATGCGCACGCGGGCGCGGAGCTGCTCGACCGTCTCGCAGCTCGCCTCGAGGTTGTTCCGGAACAGCGTGATCCGGTCCGGGAGCTCGCCGAACCCGTAGACCCCGCGCCGGGTCAGCGGATGCCCGGTGTACAGCCCGTACAGCCGCGGCCGCGCGCCCGGCGGCTGGTCCTGGATGATGATCGCCACGTTCTCCAGCGGCCGCACCATGTCGTCCGGCAGGCCGTCGAAGACGTCGTCCACCAGCCGCTCGAACTCGTCGTCCGCAATGCGCACCATGCGCTCATCATCCCCGAACCGACGAAGGCCGCGCTGCCCCGTCCGCGCACAGCGGAAAGGACAGCGCGGCCGAGCCGGCAGGGGCGATCAGGCCGTGACGCCCACGCGCTCCCGGACGTCGCGCGTCGCCGCGAGGATGTTGCGCAGCGACGCCACCGTCTCGTCGTAGCCGCGCGTCTTGAGCCCGCAGTCCGGGTTCACCCAGAGCTGACGGCCCGGGATCGCACTGAGCGCGGTCTCCAGCAGCTCGGTGACCTCGGCGACCGACGGCACGCGCGGCGAGTGGATGTCGTAGACGCCCGGGCCGATGCCGTGCTCGAAGCCGGAGCGCTGGATGTCGTGGACGACCTCCATCCGGCTGCGCGCGGCCTCGATGCTGGTCACGTCCGCGTCCAGGTTGCGGATCGCGTCGATGACCACGCCGAACTCCGAGTAGCAGAGGTGCGTGTGGATCTGCGTCGCGTCCGCCACCCCGGAGGTCGCGAGCCGGAACGACCCCACCGACCAGTCCAGGTAGGCGGCCTGGTCGGCGCGCTTGAGCGGCAGCAGCTCGCGCAACGCCGGCTCGTCCACCTGCACGACGCGGATGCCCGCGGCCTCCAGGTCGGCGATCTCGTCGCGCAGCGCGAGCGCCACCTGGCGCGCGGTCTCGCCGAGCGGCTGGTCGTCGCGGACGAACGACCAGGCGAGGATCGTGACCGGCCCGGTCAGCATTCCTTTGACCGGCTTCTCGGTCAGCGTCTGGGTGTAGGTCGACCAGTCCACCGTGATCGGCTTCGGCCGGGACACATCGCCCCACAGGATCGACGGGCGCGTGCAGCGCGACCCGTACGACTGCACCCAGCCGTTGCGGGTGACCGCGAACCCGTCCAGGTTCTCGGCGAAGTACTGCACCATGTCGTTGCGCTCCGGCTCGCCGTGCACGATGACGTCGAGGCCGATCTCCTCCTGGAGGTCGACGACCCGCTTGATCTCGGCCTGCATGCGGCCGAGGTACTCCGCCTCGTCGATGACGCCCGCGACGAGCTGGGCGCGCGAGCGTCGGATGTCCGCGGTCTGCGGGAACGACCCGATCGTGGTGGTCGGCAGGAACGGCAGGTGCAGCGCCTCGTCCTGCGCCGCCTGCCGCGCGTTGTACTCGCCGCGGCGGAAGTCCGCCCGGGTCAGCGCGGCCTCCCGCGAGCGCACGGCGTCGACGCGCACGCCCGGGGCGGAGGCACGGTCGGCAAGCGCCGCCGTCGCCGCCGTGAGCTCGTCCTGCACGGCCTCGTGGCCGTCCACGATGCCGCGCGCCAGCACCGCGACCTGACCGACCTTCTGGTCGGCGAACGCGAGCCAGGTCTTCAGGCGCGCGTCGAGGTCCGGCTCGTCGTCCACGTCGTGCGGGACGTGCTGCAGGGAGGTGGAGGTCGACACCGCGACGTCCGGGCTCAGCGAGAGCAGCTCGGTCAGCGTCCCGAAGGCCGCCTCCAGGTCGCCGCGCCAGATGTTGTGGCCGTCGATCACGCCGCCGACGAGCGTCTTGCCGGCCAGCGCGGTGCGGGTGGCGGCGTCGAGCCCGACCGGGATGCTCCCCCGCACCAGGTCGAGGGAGATCGCCTCCACCGGCGACACGGCGAGCGCGGGGAGGGCATCGTCCAGGCTGCCGTACGGCGCCGCCACGAAGATCGCGGGCCGCTCGGCCGCACCGCCCAGCTCGGCGTACGCGGCACGGACCGCCTCCAGCACCTCGGTGCGCGGCTCCTCGATGCTCTCGGAGACGAGCGCGGGCTCGTCGAGCTGTACCCACGGCGCGCCGGCGGCGGCCAGGCGGCCCAGCAGCTCGCGGTAGACCGGCAGGAGGTCGGCGAGGCGCGACAGCGGACGGAAGCCTTCCGGCGCCTCGTCGCTCGGCTTGCTCAGCAGCAGGAAGGTCACCGGGCCGACGATCACCGGGCGGGTGACGAACCCGGCGGCGCGGGCCTCCTCGAACTCGCGCACGATGCGGTCGGACGCGAGCCGGAAGGCCGTCTCCGGGCCGAGCTCCGGCACGAGGTAGTGGTAGTTGGAGTCGAACCACTTGGTCATCTCCAGCGGGGCCTTTTCGCCCTCGCCGCGGGCGATCGTGAAGTAGCCGGCCAGGTCGACCGAGCCGTCCGCCGCGGCGAGGTCGGCGAACCGGGACGGGATCGCGCCGACGGTCACGGCGGCGTCGAGCACCTGGTCGTAGAAGCTGAAGCTCTCCGGGATCGCGGCGTCGTCGCGGCCGAGGCCGAGCGCGGCGAGCCGCTCCCGGGTGGTCGCGCGCAGCCCGGCGGCCGTGGCCTCCAGCTCCTCGGCGGTGGTCTGCCCGGCCCAGAACGCCTCGACGGCCTTCTTGAGCTCACGGCGCCGGCCGATGCGCGGGTAGCCGATGATGGTGCCCACCGGGAAGGCGGTACGGGTGGTGGTGTCGGTCATGCGGGGTCGCCTGCTTTCTGCGAGGGGGTGGAGGTGGTGGATGAGGTCGGGTCCAGCAGCCCCACCCTCTCGAGGACCGAGAGGACGGCGGCGTGCTGGTTGAACGTGTAGAGGTGGATGCCGGGGGCGCCCCCGTCGAGCAGCCGCTGCGCCAGGCGCGCGGTCCACTCGATGCCGAGCTCGCGCCTGCCCTCCTCGTCCGGCTCGACCTCCAGCTGGATGGCGAGGTCGCTCGGGAGGTCCTCGCCGCTGAGCTCCAGCATCCGCGCCAGGCGCGCGGGCGAGGTGACCGGCATGATGCCGGGGAGGATCGGGAAGGTCACGCCCGCGTCCTTGGCCTTCTGCGCGAACGAGAGGTAGTCCTCCGCGTGGAAGAAGAGCTGCGTGATCCCGAGGTTCGCGCCCGCCGCCTGCTTGGAGAGGAGGGCGTCGATGTCCTGCGACACGGTGCGGGACGGGTGCCCGTGCGGGAACGCCGCCACCGCGATCTGCACGTGCTCGCGGTGCGAGAGCACGGCCTGCGCCCGCAGTCCCGGGACGGGGAGCGCGTCGTAGGGGACGCGCTCGGCCTGCACCCGGTGGATGAGCTGCACGAGCTCCGCGGAGCTCTTGATGTCGCCCAGGCCGTCGTCCCCGGGCGCGAGGCCCGCGGGCGGGTCGCCGCGCACGGCCAGGAACCGCCGGATGCCGGCGTCCAGGAACTCCCGGATCAGCCGGTTCGCCTCGGAGTGCGTGGACCCGACGCAGGTCAGGTGCGCCATCGGGCTGACGTCGGTCTGCTCCAGGATGTAGCGCAGCACCTCCAGCGACGACGAGCGCGACGAGCCGTTCGCTCCGTAGGTCACCGAGATGAAGTCGGGACCGGCGGCGGCGAGGCGGTCGATCGTCGCGGGCAGCGCGGCCGCGGCGCGTTCATTGCGCGGCGGATACAGCTCGAATGAGAACCGCGCGTCGGTACAGTCCATGATTCCTCGGGTGTCGATCAGCGTCACAGGCGGGCTCCTCCGGTCGACGTCGGGAACGTCGAATGGGAGGGGCGGGCGGGTGCCGGGCTCGGCTGTCGCACCACGTCAGCGGTCGCCCGCTTCGGTTGTGTAGGCACAGTAACAACGACGAAGGCCGGGCGGAAGCCGCTGCGTCATCTAGTGACACAGTGGTTCCGCCCGGCCTCCTTAACCGGTGCTCGCCCGCTCTAGACGGCGAACGGCTCGAACACGGCCTGGTACTCCGGCATGATCCTGGCGCGCACGCGCGTGCCGTCCTCCACGTACTCGGTCGACAGCACCCGGCCGCGCTCGTGCAGCGCCGACACCAGATCGCCGCGGTCGTACGGGACGACCAGCTCCACCTCGACGGACGGGTCCGGCAGCAGCCGCGCGATCGCCGCGAGCACCTCGTCGATGCCCTCCCCGGTCCGAGCGGACGCGAAGATCGCGCCCGGCTCCAGTCCGCGCAGGACGAGCCGGTCGTCGGCCGGGATGAGGTCGGCCTTGTTGAACACCACGATCTCCGGGATGTCCCTGGCGCCGACCTCGCCGATCACGTCCCGGACCGTCGCGAGCTGCGACGCCGGGTCGGGGTGGGAGCCGTCGACCACGTGCAGGATGACGTCGGAGTCGGCGACCTCCTCCAGCGTCGAGCGGAACGCCTCCACGAGCTGGTGCGGCAGGTTGCGCACGAAGCCGACCGTGTCGGCCAGCGTGTAGAGGCGGCCGTCGGCGGTCACCGAGCGGCGCACGGTCGCGTCCAGCGTCGCGAACAGGGCGTTCTCGACGAGCACGCCCGCCTTGGTCACCCGGTTCAGGAGGCTGGACTTGCCCGCGTTCGTGTACCCGGCGATCGCCACGGAGGGCACCGAGTTGCGGTTGCGGTTCGCCCGCTTGGCCTCGCGCGCGGGCTTGAACCCGGCGATCTGCTTGCGCAGCTTCGCCATCCGCGAGTGGATGCGGCGCCGGTCGAGCTCGATCTTCGTCTCACCGGGTCCGCGCGAGCCCATGCCGGCACCCGCCCCGCCCACCTGGCCACCGGCCTGGCGGGACATCGACTCGCCCCAGCCGCGGAGGCGCGGGAGCAGGTACTCGAGCTGCGCGAGCTCGACCTGCGCCTTGCCCTCGCGGCTCTTGGCGTGCTGGCTGAAGATGTCGAGGATGACGGCCGTGCGGTCGACCACCTTCACCTTCACCACGTCCTCCAGCGCGCGCCGCTGACTGGGCGCAAGCTCGGTGTCGGCGATGACGGTGTCCGCGCCGAGCGCCCGGACGACCCCGGCCAGCTCCTCCGCCTTGCCGCGGCCGAGGTAGGTGCTGGGGTCGGGATGCGGCCGCCGCTGCAGGAGGCCGTCGAGCACCGCGGCGCCCGCGGTCTCGGCGAGGGCGGCGAGCTCGCGCAGCGAGTTCTCTGCGTCCTGCAGCGAGCCCTGCGAGTACACGCCGATGAGCACGACGTTCTCCAGGCGGAGCTGCCGGTACTCGACCTCGGTGACGTCCTCCAGCTCGGTCGAGAGCCCGGAGACACGGCGGAGCGCCGCACGCTCCTCGCGCTCGTACTGCTCGCCGTCGTGGCCGTCGCCGTCGGTGTCGCTGGACTGGAGCGCCTGGGCTCCGGAGCCGAACAGCGTCACGGTGGCGCGGTTCTGCTGGGTGGCGAGCACGCGCGCGACGACGTCGTCGACGGTGTGGTCTGCGGCGTGTCCGGCGGTCACTTCCGCGGTCTGCTCTTCGAAATCTGTTCGTTCGGTCATTCACTGTCCCCTGATCCAGGTGGGGTACACCCTAGTCTGTCTGTTCTGCCGTGTTTGTCTGATGGTCCGCGTCCTGTACGGTCCTCTATATGGCCAGCGGAGATCACTACTTCTCACCCGCTCCCGAGAGCGAATTGAACCTGCGGCCGTTCACCGCACGCCTGGCGGGCCAGACGTACGAACTGGTGACGGCGAACGGGATCTTCAGCCCCGAGCGCATCGACATGGGTACGCGAGTGCTCCTCGACCATGTCCCCTCCGCGCCGCCCGGAGGTCAGTTCCTCGACCTCGGCTGCGGCTGGGGGCCTCTGGCTCTCACACTTGCTCTCGAATCCCCTCATGCGACCGTCTGGGCGGTCGACGTCAACACCCGAGCGCTGGACGTGGTGCGCCGGAATGCGCAGAAGCTCGGTCTGACAAATGTTAACCCCGTGACGCCGGATGATGTTCCCGAGACGCTGGAATTCACCACGATCTGGTCCAACCCGCCCATCCGGGTCGGCAAGAACGAGCTGCACGACATCCTGCAGCGCTGGCTGCCGCGACTGGAGCCGGGCTCGGACGCCTGGCTGGTCGTGCAGCGCAACCTCGGCAGCGACTCGCTGCAGCGCTGGATCCAGGCGACCATGCCCGAGCTGACGACGACGCGCGCCGCAATCTCCAAGGGCTACCGCGTCCTCCGCACCCGCAAGCCGGCCGCCGCCTGACGCCTCAGGCGAGTTCGAGCGTGCCGGTGTAGACCAGCTCGGCCGGGCCGGAGAGGGCGACGTGCTCGCCGTCCTCCGTCGGGAACATCCGCACCCCCACCGTGCCGCCCGGGACCTCCACGCGCCACTGGTCGGGCGCGCCGGAGCCGGCCCAGTGCCGCACGGCCAGCGCCGCCGCGGCCGCGCCGGTGCCGCAGGAGAGCGTCTCGCCGCTCCCACGCTCGTGCACGCGCATCCGGATGCGGCCGACGCCGTCGCGCACCAGCGGCTCCTGCGGAACGACGAACTCGACGTTGGCGCCGTCCTCGGGCTCCGGCTCGATGTGCGGGATGTACGTGAGGTCGGCGGCCTCCAGCTCGGACTCGTCGGCGACCGCGACGACCACGTGCGGGTTGCCCATGTCAATGCCGAGCCCGGGGCGCGCGACCGGCAGCTCCTTGGCGCGCACCAGCGGCTCGCCGCCGTCGAGGCTCCACCGGCCGAGGTCGACCTGGAACCCTGTGAGGTTGCGCTGGACGTCGCGCACGCCGGAGCGGGTGCCGATCGGGAGGGTGTCTCCGTCGGCGAGCTCGGCGAGCCCGGACGCCAGCAGGTAGCGCACGTAGACGCGGATGCCGTTGCCGCACATCTCGGCGATGGACCCGTCGGCGTTGTAGTAGTCCATGAACCACTCTGCGCCGTCGTCCTCCGCGAGCGCCTCTGCGCCCTCCGGCAGGTGCGTGGAGCGGACCGCGCGGATCACGCCGTCCGCGCCGATCCCGTAGTGCCGGTCGCAGATCGCGGCGATCTGCTGCGGCGTCAGCGGCTGGCGCCCGTCCGGGTCGGAATAGAGCACGAAGTCGTTGCCGGTCCCCTGACCCTTGGTGAAGTGGAGCGTCGCCATCGCACCAGCCTATCGGCCGCCGGCTCAGTGGGTGCCGAGCGCGTCCAGGGCGGTGGCCGTCAGGTCCGGCTCGTCGTAGTCGAGCCAGTGGATGCCGGCGTAGCGCTTGAACCAGCTCACCTGCCGGCGCGCGTACCGCCGCGTGAGCTGCTGCGTCGCCGCAACCGCCTCCGCACGGGTCAGCTCGCCCTTCACCTCCGCGAGCGCCTGGGCGTATCCGATCGCGCGGCGGGCGGTCACCCCGTCCTCCAGGCCGAGCGGGATCAGCCGCCGAACCTCGTCGGTGAGCCCGTCGCGCCACATCCGCTCGACGCGCGCGTCCAGCCGGAGGACGAGCTCCTCGCGCGGCGCGGCGAGCCCGATCACGACGGTCGGCCGCCAGTACTGCGGCTCGTCCGGGAGGGCGCCGCTGACGGACTGCCCGGTGAGCTCGGCGACCTCCAGCGCGCGGACGATCCTGCGTCCGTTGGACGAGCCGATGCGCTGCGCGGCCTCCGGATCGACCTCGACCAGGCGCCGGAACAGCATCCCCGGCCCCTGTGCCGCGAGTTCAGCCTCCAGCCGCGCCCGGAGCTCGGGGTCGGTCCCCGGGAACCGGAAGTCGAAGATCACACTGGACACGTACAGCCCGGACCCGCCGACGAGGATGGGCGTCGCCCCGCGCCCGAGGATCTCCTCGATGACCCGCCGCGCCTCCGGCTGGTAGCGCGCGACGGTCGCCTCCTCGGTCACGTCGAGGACGTCGAACAGGTGGTGCGGGACGCCGCGCCACTCGGCCTGAGGGAGCTTGGCGGTGCCGATGTCCATGCCGCGGTAGAACTGCATCGCGTCCGCGTTGACGACCTCGGCGGCGCGGCCGCGCTCGCGCAGGGCCTCCGCGAGGGCGAGCGAGAGCTCGGTCTTGCCGGTGCCGGTGGCGCCGACGATGGCGACGATGGAGAGGGCGGGCGCGCTCAGCGCTGGCCGTCCGACGGGTCGTAGATCGGCATCGTGCCGACGCCCGGGGAGGTCAGCGGGTCGCGCGGGCGCAGCGTGGGCAGCCCGAGCGACACCCGGCCGGCCGCCTGCGCGCCGTCGCCGTGGGACGGCACCGCGCACGACTCGGCCTCCGCGCGGTCCCACGCGTCGCCCGCACGGGTGCGGCGGATGGCGAGGGGTGCGCCGTCGGCGCTGTCCGCGATCAGGTAGTGCGGCGCCGCCTGCGTGACCCGCACGGTGACCACGTCGCCGGGGCGCGGGACGTCCGAACCCTCCGGCAGCTCGAAGTGGACGAGGCGGCTGTCTCGCGCCCGGCCGCTCAAGCGGTGGGTGTCGGCGTCCTTGCGGCCCTCGCCGTTGGCGACCAGCAGTTCGACCTCACGCCCGATCAGGCGCTCGTTCTCCTCCAGGGAGATGCGCTCCTGCAGCGCGATCAGGCGGTCGTAGCGCTCCTGCACGACCTCCTTCGGAATCTGGTCGGCCATGTCGGCCGCCGGCGTCCCCGGGCGGATCGAGTACTGGAACGTGAACGCCGAGGCGAAGCGCGCCGCCTCGACCACGCGCATCGTCTCCAGGAAGTCCTCCTCGGTCTCACCCGGGAAGCCCACGATGATGTCCGTGCTGATCGCCGCGTCCGGCAGCTTGGCGCGAACGCGGTCGAGGATGCCGAGGAACTTCTCCGACCGGTACGAGCGGCGCATCGACTTGAGGATGCGGTCCGAGCCGGACTGCAGCGGCATGTGGAGCTGCGGCATCACGTTCGGCGTCTCCGCCATCGCGTCGATGACGTCGTCCGTGAACGCGGCCGGGTGCGGGCTGGTGAAGCGGATGCGCTCCAGACCGTCGATCTCCCCCGCCGCACGCAGCAGCTTGCTGAAGGCCTGGCGGTCGCCGAACTCGACGCCGTAGGAGTTCACGTTCTGGCCGAGCAGGGTGACCTCGATGGCGCCGTCCTCGACCAGCGTGCCGATCTCGGCGAGGATGTCGCCGGGCCGGCGGTCCTTCTCCTTGCCGCGCAGCGACGGCACGATGCAGAAGGTGCAGGTGTTGTTGCAGCCGACCGAGATGGACACCCAGCCCGAGTACGAGGAGTCGCGCTTGGTGGGCAGCGTGGACGGGAAGGTCTCCAGCGACTCCAGGATCTCGATCTCGGCTGCGTCGTTGTGCCGCGCGCGTTCGAGCAGGCCGGGCAGCGAGCCCATGTTGTGGGTGCCGAAGACCACGTCGACCCAGGGCGCCTTCTCGAGGATGACGTTCTTGTCCTTCTGGGCGAGGCAGCCGCCGACGGCGATCTGCATCCCCGCGTGACGGCGCTTGACGCCGGCGAGGTGGCCGAGGTTGCCGTAGAGCTTGTTGTCGGCGTTCTCGCGGACCGCGCAGGTGTTGATCACCACGATGTCCGCCTCCGCGCCGTCCGCCGGGACGTAGCCGGCGGCCTCCAGCGAGCCGCTGAGCCGCTCGGAGTCGTGCACGTTCATCTGGCAGCCGAAGGTGCGCACCTCGTACGTCCGCGGACGGCCGTCCTCGGTGAGGGCGGCCGGCGACGGCTCGAAGACGCGGGAGTGCTCGGCGGTGCTCAACTGGGCGGTCCTCAACTGGGCGGTGCTCGACTCGATGGTGCTCATGATGCGTACGATTCTACGTTCGACCGGGACCGGAATCGAACGACCGCCCGACCCCCGTTCGCGCCTATTGGAATCGCACTCCGCCGCGCCGCCCACGTGTGGCGAACGCCGCGTCCATCGCCTGCCGGACCACCGTGGAGTCGTAGCCCTTGCGCGCGAGGAACGCGTGCAGCCGCCGCCGCGCGGTCTCGTCGTCGTAGGACGAGAGCTGCCCGATCCGCTTGACGGCCAGCTCGGTCGCTCGCTCCACCTCGTCCTCGTCCGCGATGTCGGCGAGCGCCTCCTCGATCAGCTCGGGAGCGATGTGCCGCCGCTTCAGGTCGAGCTCGATCGCCGATCGCCCCAGTCCCTTCCGGCTGTGCTGCGTGAACGCCAGCGACGCCGCGAGCGACGCGTCGTCGATCACGCCCATCGCCGCGAGCCGATCGAGTTCGGGACCGAACACCTCCGGCGCGATCTCCCGCTTGGTGAGCAACTGCTCCAGTTCCCACCGCGACATCCCCCGCCGCGCGAGCTGCCGGATCGTGAGCCCCGACGCCTTCCGCGTCAGCCGCTCGGTCTCCTCGTCGTCCACGGACGCCATGCCGGTATCAAGCGCGGTCGTCGGGTCCGGCGAAGCACTGGCGTCGACCGCCCTGGACCGCCGAACAGGCTCACCCGCCCACGTGTTGTTCCACCGCTCGGACGCCTCATCGGAACCCGCAGCCGCCGACTCCTGCGCCCCCGGAAGCGCAGCCACCGGCCGCACCACGCTCGGCTCACCCGAACGCTCCCGTCGCGCCGACGACGCACGACGCAACGGCGTCACCGGAGCCACATGATCGACCCCGTCGCCCCCCGCACCCGAAGACTCAGAAGGAAACCTCACGACCACAACAGCCCCCTCCTCATTCTTCTCCCACTGATGCCAGTGCCGTCGTCAGCGCCGCCCGACTCCCGCCGAGCCGCGCCCTCACGCCCCCTTACGAGCCTGCAGTTTCTTCTCCAACGAGTCCACGTTGTCCGCCGGCGCCGCAGCCGCGTTCGGGTCCGCGATGACACCGAGCTTGATGAGGATCTTGTGCTCGATCTCCGCGGCGACGTCGGCGTTCGCGATGAGGAAGTTGCGCGAGTTCTCCTTACCCTGGCCGAGCTGGTCGCCCTCGTAGGTGTACCAGGCGCCCGACTTCTTGACGATGCCGTGCTCCACGCCGAAGTCGAGGAGGCTGCCCTCGCGCGAGATGCCGACGCCGTAGAGGATGTCGAACTCCGCCTGCTTGAAGGGCGGCGCCATCTTGTTCTTGACGACCTTGACGCGGGTGCGGTTTCCGACCGCCTCGGTGCCGTCCTTCAGGGTCTCGATGCGGCGGATGTCGAGTCGCACCGACGCGTAGAACTTGAGCGCCTTACCACCGGCGGTGGTCTCGGGGCTTCCGAAGAACACGCCGATCTTCTCGCGCAGCTGGTTGATGAAGATCATCGTGGTGTTCGTCTGGTTGAGCCCACCGGTGAGCTTGCGGAGCGCCTGCGACATGAGGCGCGCCTGGAGGCCGACGTGCGAGTCGCCCATCTCGCCCTCGATCTCCGCCCGCGGCACGAGCGCGGCCACGGAGTCGATCACGATCAGGTCGATGGAGCCGGAGCGCACGAGCATGTCGGCGATCTCCAGCGCCTGCTCACCCGTGTCGGGCTGCGACACGAGGAGGGCGTCGATGTCGACGCCGAGCTTGCGGGCGTACTCCGGGTCGAGCGCGTGCTCGGCGTCGATGAAGGCCGCGATGCCGCCGGCCCGCTGGGCGTTGGCGATGGCGTGCAGGGTCAGCGTGGTCTTACCGGAGGACTCCGGACCGTAGATCTCGACGATGCGGCCACGGGGCAGACCCCCGATGCCGAGGGCGACATCCAGAGCGATCGACCCGGTGGGGACGACCTCGACGGGGGCGCGCTCGTCGCTGCCCAGTCGCATGACCGAGCCCTTGCCGAACTGACGGTCGATCTGGGCGAGCGCGGTCTCGAGCGCCTTCTCGCGGTCTGCGGGTGATGGCATTGCGGTTCTCCTTCGTGGGCTTCGCTGACGAGTTCGACTGTATGGCCGACCGCCGACACTCCGGGTGTCGATCGACGGATCCGTGGACAACTCGTTTTCGATTGCTGCCTGTGCAGGAGTCTAGTCAGTTCCGAACATATCTTCGAGCGCGCTCACCGGCGTGTCGTCAGCGTTTCGGGGCGGGCATCCCGGCGCCGTACCAGTGCGACTGGGGCACGCCGGTCTCGCGGCAGAGCGCGAGCCACACCTCGCGCGCCGGGATGCCGGCCTTCAGCGCCTCCTGGGCCGTGCGTCCGCCGAGCTCGCCGAGCACGAGGTCGGTCAGCAGCGCCTGCCCGTAGCCCGAGCCGAACTCGTCGGTGACGGCGCGCTGGAACTCGCTCAACTTCATGGATTCACCTTAAACGAGGGGACGCCCCGCATCGTGCGGGGCGCCCTCGGAAATGTCGTGGATGTTCAGCGGGAGACGAGGTTCGCGTCCATGGCGGAGACGAAGTCGTCGGGGATGGTGTCGGGGATGACCGGCTCGAGGCCTTCGAGCACCGCGATGCGGTCGCCGACCTCGCGCATGATGACGGAGACCGGGGTCTCCAGAGCGTCGGCGACCGAGGCGAGGATCTCGCTCGACGCCTCCTTCTGACCGCGCTCAACCTCGCTGAGGTAGCCGAGGGCGACACTCGCCTTGCTCGCGACCTGGCGGAGGGTGCGGCCCTTCTGCAGGCGGAAGTCCCTGAGCACGTCGCCGATTTCCTGACGTACAAGAATCATTTCGGAGCCTCCTTCTTCTACCCTGCCGACGTATCGAATGGATGCCAACTGTACCGCATCCATGTCAGTCACGATATCCGCGACGACTGGGCTTTCGTTGTGAATGCAAGGAGTTGTAACCAGACGGAAACACCAGCTATTCCCTGGGCTGCGGCGGAGTCCGGAACCGCCCCCGAAGAGGTGTCAGCGCTCGGCGATCCCGAGCTCCACGGCCAGTTCGCGCACCGCCCGCGCGACCGTCTGCGAGCGGATCGACTGCCGCTCCCCCGCGAGCCGCAGCTCGACCGAACGGACTCCCGCCGCCGACGCGACACCGACGTAGACCGTGCCCACCGGGCGTCCGCCCTGGGCGTCGGGGCCGGCCACACCGGTCGTCGAGACGCCGAGGTCGGCGGGACGCCCGTCGACGGCGAGCCGCTCCCGCACCCCGGCCGCGAGCTGGCGCGCGACCTCCGGGTCGACCGGCCCCTCCCGCAGCAGGAGGTCGGCGTCCACCCCGAGCAGCGTGTGCTTGAGCTCGGTCGCGTACACGACCGCCGCGCCGAGCACGACCGCCGAGGCGCCGGGGACGCGGGTCAGCTCCGCCGCGAGCCCACCCCCGGTCAGCGACTCCGCGACGGCGATCGTCTGCCGGCGCTCGATGAGCGTGCGCACCACCCGGAAGGTGAGGTCGGCGGCGGCGACGTCGTCAGGCCCCGGCACGCTTGGCCCTCCGGCCGCGGTAGGCCTGCCAGAGATAGTCGAAGCCGGTCACGACGGTCAGGATCACGGCGGCGGTCATCAGGATGCCGTTCACCCAGAAGATCCAGTCGCCGAAGATCGTCCACAGCGGGAACAGCGCGAACGAGATGGCCACCGACTGCACGATGGTCTTGATCTTCCCGCCGCGGGACGCCGCGATGACGCCCTGCCGGATGACCACGAACCGGTAGACCGTGATCCCGATCTCGCGCACGAGGATGACGATGGTGACCCACCAGGGCAGCTCGTTCAGGATCGACAGCGACACCAGCGCCCCGCCGGTCAGCACCTTGTCGGCGATCGGGTCGAGCAGCTTGCCGAGGTCGGTGACCAGGTTGTTGCGCCGGGCGATCGCGCCGTCCACCCCGTCGGTGGCGATGGCGAGCACGAACAGCACCGCCGCCGTCCAGCGCAGCGGGCCGTCCTGGCCGTCGTCGGCGAGCAGCATCCAGACGAACACCGGCGCGAGGAGGATGCGCACCACCGTGATCAGGTTGGGCACGTTCCAGTTGCTCGCACGGTTCGTGCTGCCGTCCGCCGCGGCAGGCGGAGGCGTGTCGGGCACCGACATGCGGTCTACTCCCTGCCGGTCAGCTGCCAGGCGTCCTCGTCCGAGTCGCCGTCCTCTTCAGGATAGCCCTGGGTCATCTCCGCGACGGGGTCGGCTCCGTACCGGTCGCCGTCGTCGTGTGCCTCCGGGGCCGGCTGTCCTGCCTGCGCGGGCGCGGCAGCCGGACGCGACGGCGGCTCCTCCCCGCGCAGGCGCGCCAGCACCTGCGGGAGCTGCTCCGCCGTCGCGAGCACGTCGCGGGCCTTCGAGCCCTCGGACGGCCCGACGATCTCGCGGGACTCCAGGAGGTCCATGAGCCGTCCGGCCTTGGCGAACCCGACCCGCAGCTTGCGCTGGAGCATCGAGGTGGAGCCGAACTGGGACGACACGACGAGCTCGGCCGCCGCGAGCAGCAGCTCCAGGTCGTCGCCGATGTCGGAGTCGATCTGCTTCTTCTCGGCTGCCGCCGTGACGTCCTGCCGGTACTCCGGCCGCGCCTGGCGGGTGACGTGGTCCACGACCTTCTGGATCTCGTCCTCGTTCACCCACGCGCCCTGCACGCGCAGCGCCTTGGAGGCGCCCATCGGCAGGAACAGTGCGTCGCCCTGGCCGATGAGCTTGTCGGCGCCCGGCTGGTCGAGGATGACGCGCGAGTCGGTGACGCTGGTCACGGCGAACGCGAGGCGGGACGGGACGTTGGCCTTGATGAGACCAGTGACGACATCCACCGACGGGCGCTGCGTCGCGAGCACCAGGTGGATGCCGGACGCGCGCGCGAGCTGGGTGATGCGGACGATGGAGTCCTCGACGTCGCGCGGGGCGACCATCATCAGGTCGGCGAGCTCGTCGACGACCACGAGGAGGTACGGGTACGGCTTGAGCTTGCGCTCGCTGCCCTCCGGGAGCACGATCTCGTTGTTGACGACCGCCTTGTTGAAGTCGTCGATGTGCCGGAAGCCGAAGCTCGCCAGGTCGTCGTAGCGCATGTCCATCTCTTTGACGACCCACTGCAGCGCCTCCGCGGCCTTCTTCGGGTTCGTGATGATGGGCGTGATGAGGTGCGGGACGCCGCCGTAGATCGTCAGCTCGACGCGCTTCGGGTCGACGAGCACCATGCGGACCTCCGACGGCTTCGCGCGCATCAGGAGGCTGGTGATCATCGAGTTGACGAAGCTCGACTTTCCGGAGCCGGTCGAGCCGGCCACCAGGAGGTGCGGCATCTTCGCGAGGTTCGCGACCACGAACCCGCCGCCGACGTCCTTGCCCACGCCGATGGTCATCGGGTGGACGCTCTTGGCGGCCGCCGGGGAGCGCAGGATGTCGCCCAGCGAGACGATCTCGCGGTCGCTGTTCGGGATCTCGATGCCGATGGCGGACTTGCCCGGGATGGGCGAGAGGATGCGGACCTCGTTGCTCGCGACCGCGTACGAGAGGTTCTTGCTGAGCGCCGTGACGCGCTCCACCTTCACGCCGGGGCCGAGCTCGATCTCGTACTGCGTCACTGTCGGGCCGCGGGAGTAGCCGGTCACCTTGGCGTCGACGCCGAACTGGGTCAGCACCTCGGTAATCGCGGCGACGATCTCCTCGTTCGCGCTGGAACGGGTCTTCGCTGGCGTGCCCGCCGCGAGCATGGAGGCCGAGGGGAGGTTGTAGGGCGCGGTCGGCTGAGCGTCGCCCTCGTCGACCGCGACGGTCTCGTCGAAGTCGTCGGCGCCCGCCTGGAAGCCCGGCAGCACGGCGGGCGCGGTCAGCACGAGCGGCGCCGCGGCGGCGGTCGGCGGCAGCTCCCCGGTGAAGCGCTGCAGCACGGTCTCCGCGTTGGCCAGCTCGCTGAGCACCTCGGTGTTGTAGTGATCGCTCGCCGGGTCGGGCTCCAGAGCGGAGGCGAACTCGCCCTTGCCGCGCGCCGGGGCGCCGAACACCTCGGTGAGGTCGGCCGGGGCTTCGTAGTCCGGGTCCTCCTCGCGCTGGGACTTGTTGCGCCGCCACCAGGGCAGCGCGGTCTCGCCCTCCGGCTCGTCCAGCCCGTCGAGCTCGACCTGATCGGTGCGCTGGTTCTTGCGCTCGTCCCTGGCCTCCTGGCGCTCCTCCTCCGTGGGAAGCTGCGCGCCGAACAGGTAGGCGTACAGCTCGCGGATGCGCGCGGGCAGCTTGTTGGGCGGCGTCTTGGTGATGATGAAGAGGCTGAGGATCAGCAGCAGGATGATGACCGCCGCGGCCCCGTACGGCGTGATCAGCCAGGACAGCGGGGCGGCGATGAGCCAGCCGAGCATCCCGCCGGCCTGCGCCAGCGCGGCGACGCCGTCGGTGGGCGACGGGTGGTGGCTGAACAGATGGCAGAGCCCGGAGACCATCAGCAGCAGGATGCCGAGGCCGATCCCGATGCGGGTGTTGTCGTGCACGGAGCTGGGATGCCGGAACAGCCAGGCCGCGAAGACCACCATGATCACCGGGAGGGCGAACGAGACCCGGCCGAACAGGAGCCCGAACGTCCAGGAGTCGAGGGTGCGGGCCACCTGGTCGTTGATCAGGAACCACTCCACGACGACCCCGGCGATGGCGAGCAGCACCAGGAAGAAGGGGAACCCGTCGCGGCGCTCCTCCTTGCTCAGCTTCTCCGGCCCGAGCGCCCGGAACGCGCCACCGGTGAGGTGCGCCAGGCCCATCCAGGCGCGGGCGAGCGGACTCGGCGCGTCGTCGGCGGCCGGGTACGCGACGGTCTTCTGGTTCTGCGTCTTCGTCGGGGTCTTGGCGGCCGTCTTGCGCGCCGTCGAGCCGCCGCGACCGGACCCCCGGGCGGACGAAGTCGACTTGGTGCTCGTAGCCATAGGTTCAACGCTACTTCGGACCCCCGGCAGGGGGACGGATCACGCGCTGATATTGGGGAAAATCGGCGGTGGGGCGGGAGGTGTGAGGGACAGCTCAACAGCGCTTCCCGTCGTCAGTCGCGGTGGAGGGCTTCGGCGAAGATCTGGAGGTGCGTGCTCAGCACCTCCCGGCAGCTGCTGGCCCACTCGGCAGCGGCGCGTGCGTGCTGGCGTCGCTGGTCGCTCAGACGCTCGTCACCGGCGTTCTCGCCCTCGATCCGGATGATCGAGTCCTGGCATTGAAAGATCGCCTCGAGCAGAACGCCGGCCGACAGCTCCGGGTCGTAGCCGTCTGCGAACAGGCGCAGCCGCCGCGCTTGATCTACAACCGGCACGTTGCCCACGGCATAGATGCACCAGGTCCATCCCGCATACCCGACGTCCTCCATCGGGTCACCGGGATGGACGCTGTCCCAGTCGATCAGCGCCACCGGCATCCCCTCCGACATGACCACGTTGAACGGACCCGGGTCACCGTGGACCAGACACTCGGCTCCCGACGCGAGTGGGATGCCGCGGCTGAACTCGTGAAGTTCGCGCAGGATTCCTCCGAAGGCCGCATAACAGCGCTCGTCACGCTGCGAGGGGTGATCGGTGGTCGCCCCGGGGATGTAGGAGAAGGTGTCGCGGCCCTCTGCGTCGATGCCGAGGTAGGTGGGCGCCCAGGCGACGCCAGCCGTGTTCAGGGTGCGAAGAACCTCGCTCGCGAAGGTCGAACGATGGCCACGCGGGCGTCGGACGGTTTGGCCTGCTTTGACGACGCCGTCGGTCGTGTTGCCGCCGGCCAGCAACTCCTCCATCAGCCCCCGATCCTCGCCACGAGCAGATCAACCGGCTCAGCGCACCGCGCGCACCATCGTGTCGGCCGTGGCGCGCGACTGCACTGTCACATACCCCTCGCTCACGTAGAGCCGCTGGGCGAAGTTGCCGTGGTCGACACTCAGACTGAGGCGCGCCGCGCCGGAGGAGGCCGCGACGCGTCCGAGCTCCTGCAGCAGCGCGCGGCCGACGCCCTGCGCGCGCCACTGCGCGTTGACGCCGAGGGTCAGCTCGGGCACGCCGACGGCGACGAACCCCTTGCCGGGCTGGTCCGCCGGGAACAGCCGGGCCCAGCAGGCTCCGACGGCGGCGCCGTGCGCGTCCTCCGCCACGCAGCCGAAGTCCCCCGGCCGCTTCCAGCCGGCGACGTAGCGCAGGACGGTCGGGTCCTCCAGGACCGCGACGCGGGGACGGGCGCGGGAGACGTTCCAGTTCGCGGCCTCCACCAGCATGTCGGAGAGGACGCGCGCGTCCTCCCCGTTCGCCGGGCGGATCCGGAACCCTGTCATGGCTGAACGCTACTCGCCGGCGTGTTTCGTGCGGGTTACAGCGGCGGCCGTCAGTAGCGGATGGCGTCGATCACCTTGACGCGCACGGCCACGAGAGCCGGCAGCAGTCCCGCGAGCGCCCCCACCGCCGTCGCGGCCACCAGCCCGATCACGGCGGCCTCGACCGGGAACGGCGGCATGTCCGCGATCATCCCGTCGCCGAGACGCTCCTCCACCCACGGGTTCTTCACGACCAGGACCGAGAGCGCGACGCCCGCCGCCCCGGCCACGACTGTGGCCACGACGCTCTCCATCATCACCGCGAAGAACACGCGGGCGCCGGTCGCCCCGAAGCTGCGCCGCACCCCGATCTCCCGGATGCGGTGCCGCACCGTCACCATCGCGATGTTGACGAGCCCGAGCGCGCCGAGCAGCAGGATGAGCACGGCGATGCCGCCGACGCCCAGCTTGAGGGGAAGGAGGGGGTCAGAGTCCTCGTAGGCGAGGTAGTCGCTGCGATCGACGTTCACCATGCCTTTGCCGAGCGCCTGGTCGAACTCGGCGGTGATGGCTGCGACCAGTGGCTTCGCGACTTCCGGAGGCACCCACGCCTCCAGATACGGCGGCCCGAGGTGGGCGACCCCCAACCGGTCGACGCCGGAGTTCAGCATGATCGCCGTCGCGTCGTCGGGCGACTCCGGCGTCGTCACGATCCCGACGACGACCGCGGTGACCTTGCTGTCGCCCTTCAGGACGGTCGCGGTGGGGTGAGTGGCCAGCGCGGGCGAGCCGAGCCGCCGCCAGAACGCCTCGTTGACGATGATCGGCGGCGCGAGCAGTTGCTCGTCCGCCGACCGGAACCAGCGCCCCTCCTTCACGACGGTGCGGTGCATCGTCGCGTGGTCCAGATCGACCGTCCGGGCCGGCACCGACGTCACGCCGTCGCGGAACTGCACCGAGAGCGATGCGTCTCCCACCTTCGAGGCGTAACGGATGTCGTGACGCTTCAGGATGGTGGACCAGGCCTCGTCGACGCGCTCCTGGCTCGCGGCGTCCTCCCCGGACGGATGGACCGCGATCATGGCGGGACGACCGCCCCAGCGCTCGTTGCCCTCCCGCATCCGCTGCTCGACGATGCTCGCGAGCCCGACGACCGAGCTGAGCGCGCACACGGCGACTCCGACCCCGATCAGGGACAACAGCACGCGGGTGCGGTGGATGCGCACCTCCTGCCACGCCTCGACGATCGCGCCCCACAACGCGGCGAGCGCGTTCATGCCGTCACCGCCGAGCTCGCGGCGTGCAGGCGTCCGGCGTCGAGCCGGTAGCCGACCTCCGAGCGCGCGGCCACGGCCGGGTCGTGAGTGATGAGGACCAGGGCGGCGTCGTTCTCGGCGGCGACCTCCTCCAGGAGGTCGATGACGCTTGTGCCGGTCTCGACGTCGAGCGCCCCGGTCGGCTCGTCGGCGAGGATCAGCCGCGGCCCGCGCACGAGCGCCCGGGCGATCGCGACGCGCTGCTGTTCCCCGCCGGAGAGCACCTCGGGGAGGGAGCCGAGGCGGTGGCCGAGCCCGACGCGTTCGAGCATCTCGGTGGCGATGAGTCTGCGTTTCCAGAACCGCCGGCCGGTCGCATAGAGCAGCGGCGTCATCACGTTCTCGAGCGCCGTCCGGCCGGACAGCAGGTTGAACTGCTGGAAGACGAACACGACGTCGGCGCCGCGGCGCCGGTCGCGCTCGCGCCCGCCGATCCGCTCGACCGGGACGCCCTCGAACTCGAACTCCCCGCTGCTCGGAGAGTCGAGGAGGCCGAGGATGTTGAGCAGGGTCGACTTGCCCGACCCGGAGCGCCCGACGACCGACACCCGCTCCCCCGCCGCCACGACGAGGTCGACGCCGTGGAGGATGGTGAGCGGCTCGGCGTCGGGGACCTGCACCGTCTTGGTGACACCGCTCAGGCGGAGCAGCGCGCTCACCCTCGCGCGTCCGGGCCGGTGCAGACCATGCCGTTGCCGCTCGGCACGCAGCCGCCCTCAGGGGTCTGCGCGCCCGGCACGAACTGGAGCACGGAGTCGCCCTCCTTCAGCCCCTGCGTCACCTCGACGGAGGTGCCATCGGTGAGGCCGAGGGCGACCTCCACCTCGGCAGGGTCGCCGCCCTTCTCGTTCGGGACGTAGACGACACCCTTCTCCGCGGAGCCCTTGACGGCCGTGGTGGGCACGGTGAGCACGTTCTCGGAGCGGCCGGCGGAGATCGTGAGGTCGGCGCTCAGCCCGGCGAACACCGTGACCTCAGCAGGGACGGCGCAGCGCACGGTCGTGGTGGAGGTGCTGCCTCCGCCGGACCCGCCCTTTCCCGGCTCCGGGTTCGGGGCGGCGTTCGTCGCGGTCGCCGGCGGTGTCGTGATGGTCAGCCCGGTGCAGGTGAACGGGGCCGGACCGCCCTTGAGCGTGACGGTCGCCTCGCTCGGCCGGTTGATCAGGCGGTATTGCTGCTCGGCCGGAAGCGTGGCCGACACCGAGAAGGTCGGCGGCGCGACCGAGCCGACCGTGTCGCCGATCGCGACGCTCTGGCCCGCGAGCACCGAGAGCTCGCTCAGCACGCCCGCGATCGGCGCCGTGACCTCCGTGTAGCTGATGGCGGGCTTCCGCTCCGTGACGGTCTGCGAGCCGTCCGGCCCGGTCTCGACGACCGGGTCGCGCGGCGTCTCGACCTTGATGTCGAAGAGCACGGCGCCGGCCTCGACAGGCGAGCCGACCGTGGCCTGGACCTTGTTGACGGTTCCGGCCGCGGTCGCGCGCGCCGGGACGGCGTCGTCGGCCACGACCGACCCGGTCACCGTCACGTCGTTGACGATCGTGCCGGTCGTCACGGCGGCGACCGGATCGGTCAGCCGGCCGGTCGGCGTCGCCGGATCGGCGGCGGTGGACTCCCCGCTCGGGAAGAACGCCAGCTTCACCAGCGCGACGGCGATCGCCGCGACAAGCGCGATTCGGATGACCGGGAAGACCCAGCGTCGCATGACCCCCACATGCAGCCTTTCGTTCGCGTGCGCCGACCCCCGGCGTCACGTGACTTCCATCTTACATGTAGGGGGTGATACTCCGGACTAGGCCTCGATGACGAGCGGGACGATCATCGGCCGGCGACGGTAGCTGGTGTTCACCCAGCGCCCGACCGTGCGACGGACCACCTGCGAGAGCGCGTGCGAGTCGCGGACGCCGTTGTGGGCTGCGTCGGCGAGCGCCGCCGCGATCTTCGGCTTGACGGCGTCGAACACTGCGTCGTCCTCGGCGAACCCGCGGGCGTGGATCTCGGGGCCGGTGACGATGCGGCCGCTGGCGGCCTCCACGACCACGATGATCGAGATGAAGCCCTCCTCGCCGAGGATCCTGCGGTCCTTGAGGTCGGCGTCCGTGATCTCGCCGACGCTGGAGCCGTCCACATAGACGAAACCGAGGTCGAGCTGGCCGACGACGCGCGCGACGCCGTCGCGGAGGTCGATGACCGTGCCGTCCTCCGCGATGATCGTGTTCTC
This sequence comes from Microbacterium sp. X-17, assembly GCF_039615055.1. Classification (NCBI taxonomy): domain Bacteria; kingdom Bacillati; phylum Actinomycetota; class Actinomycetes; order Micrococcales; family Microbacteriaceae; genus Microbacterium; species Microbacterium sp. X-17. The sequence continues at coordinate 1,144,992 of NZ_JBDHNI010000001.1, read as the reverse complement.
CTCCGGCACGCCGGTGTCCATCGCGAGCCGCGCGTTGGCGACCAGGTGGCGGTACTCGCCGTGCACGGGCATGACGTTGCGCGGCTTCAGGATGTTGTAGCAGTAGAGCAGCTCGCCCGCGGCCGCGTGGCCGGAGACGTGGACCTTGGCGTTGCCCTTGTGGACGACGTTGGCGCCGAGCTTCGTCAGCCCGTCGATGACCCGGTAGACCGCGTTCTCGTTGCCCGGGATGAGGCTGGAGGCCAGGATCACGGTGTCGCCGTGGCCGACCTCGATCTGGTGGTCGAGGTTCGCCATCCGCGCGAGCACGGCCATCGGCTCGCCCTGGGAGCCGGTCGACATGTAGACGATCTCGTCGTCCGGGAGGTCGGCGGCCTTCTTGTAGTCGATGAGCACGCCTTCCGGCACCTTGAGGTAGCCGAGCTCGGCGGCGATGGTCATGTTGCGCACCATCGAGCGGCCGAGCAGCGCGACGCGGCGGCCATTGGCGGCGGCGGCGTCGAGGACCTGCTGCACGCGGTGCACGTGGCTGGAGAAGCTCGCGACGATCACCCGGCGCGGAGCGCGTGCGATCACGTTGTCGAGCACCGGGCCGATGGAGCGCTCCAGCGGGGTGAAGCCCGGAACGTCGGCGTTGGTGGAGTCGGCCATGAACAGGTCGACGCCCCGCTCGCCCAGGCGGGCGAAGGCGCGCAGGTCGGTGATCCGGTCGTCCAGCGGGAGCTGGTCCATCTTGAAGTCACCCGTGTGCAGCACCGTGCCCGCGGGCGTGGTGATGGCGACGGCGAGCGCGTCGGGGATGGAGTGGTTGACCGCGACGAACTCCAGGTCGAAGGGGCCGAGCTGCTCGGTGCGGCCCTCCTTGACCGTGAGCGTGTACGGCTGGATGCGGTGCTCCTTGAGCTTCGCCTCCACGAGCGCGAGGGTGAGGCCGGAGCCGATCAGCGGGATGTCGGCGCGCAGCTTGAGGAGGTACGGCACCGCGCCGATGTGGTCCTCGTGGCCGTGCGTCAGCACCACGCCGAGCACGTCGTCGAGGCGGTCGCGGACCGGGGCGAAGTCGGGCAGGATCAGGTCGACGCCCGGCTGGTCCTGCTCGGGGAACAGGACGCCGCAGTCGACGATGAGGAGCTTGCCTTCGTATTCGAAGACGGTCATGTTGCGGCCGATCTCGCCGAGACCGCCGGTGGGGATGATTCGGAGCGTTCCCGGTTCGAGTGCCGGGGGCGCGGAGACGAGGTTGGGCATCTGCCCTCCAATGTTCAGGTGTGTACGTGCGTCCGGGCGTCGTGCCCGGGGTGGAACCGGCCGCGGTGCGGCCCTAGCGTGTGGCGCCGGCGATCTTGGGCAGCGCGCCGCCGGCGGCGGCATTGCGATCGGGGCGGAAGTTGCGGAAGTCGGCGCCCGGGATGTCGCGGACGAGGTCGAGCTCGTCCTCGATCTGGGCGGCCTCCCACTCCTCCGGGCCGACCAGCGGGAGGCGGACGCGCGGGCTGGAGATGCGCCCGAGCCCGTGCAGGATGTACTTGGCCGCGACGGTGCCGGGGACGTGCGTCATGACGGCGCGGACCAGCGGCTCCAGCTTCTGGTGGGCGGCCGTGGCGGTGGCCAGGTCGCCGGCGTTGACCGCGTCCACGATCTGGCGGTACGGGGTCGCGGTGATGTTGGCCGTGACGCCGATGAGGCCCGTGGCGCCGATCGCCAGGTGCGGGAGGACGTTGGCGTCGTCGCCCGAGAAGTACATGAGGTCGGTCTGGTTGAGCACCCGGCTGACCTCGCTGAAGTCGCCCTTCGCATCCTTGATGGCGAGCACGTTGGGGTGCTTGGCGATGCGCAGGATGGTCTCGTACTTGATCGGGACGCCGGTGCGGCCCGGGATGTCGTAGAGGATGACCGGCAGGTCGGTGGAGTCCGCGATCATGCGGAAGTGGGTGAGGATGCCGGCCTGCGTCGGCTTGTTGTAGTACGGCGTGACGATCATGACGCCGTCCGCGCCGGCCTTCTCGCTCTGCTTGTAGAGCTGGATCGCGTGCGCGGTCTCGTTGGAGCCGCCGCCGGTGATGATCTTGGCCCGGCCGCCCGCGACCTCCTTGCCGACCTCGACCAGGCGCAGCTTCTCGGCGTCGGTGAGGGTGGAGGTCTCTCCCGTGGTGCCGGTGACGACGATGCCGTCGGCGCCGGCGACGATCACGTCGTCCATGTGCTTCTCCACGCCGGCCCAGTCGACCTCGCCGTCGGCGGTGAAGGGCGTGACCAGGGCGACGAGCACCTGGCCGAAGGGATTAGCGGGAGCAGCCATGGGATCAAGGCTATCGGGTCGGGCCAGGCGACCGCCTCCCCGCCGGCCGATCTGTGGAGAGCTCGTGCTGCGGCGGGGTCTGTGGAGGACAACCTCCGTCATGTTCGTTCACACTGCCTTCAGAGGACCGCACAGCGCGCGTATCGTCACGCTCACCATGTCCGCACCCTCCGCCCTCCTCGTCCTGCTCGGACTGGTCGCCGTCGCCACGGCGGCCGGCGTCCTCTGGCGCGCCCGCACCGGCCGGGTCCGCTCGACGCGGGCCGACCGCGTGACCGCCGCCGAGGTGGGTGCATCCGGGCTCGGCTCCCGCGCGACGCTCGTCCAGTTCTCCACCGCCTTCTGCGCCCAGTGCCCGTCGACCGCGCGCGTGCTGCACGGCGTCGCGGGCGAGCACGACGGCGTCGAGCACCTCGACGTCGACCTGACCGTCCGTCCGGAGCTCGCCCGCAGGTTCGGCGTGCTGCAGACCCCGACCACCCTGCTGCTCGACGCCCGCGGCACCGTCCGCGGCCGCATCGCCGGGGCCGCGCGGCCCGGCGACGTGCGCAGCGCCCTCGACCGCATCCTGACGGAGTGACCATGACCGACGCCCCGAAGTCCCCCGCCACCGGCATCGACCCGCGCTCGCCGCGCTTCGGTGCCGCGATCACGGCCGTCCTGCTGCTGATCGACCTCTTCCTCGCCCTCACCGGCGCGACCGTCGCCGCCGCGGTGCTGCTGCTCCTGATCGCCGCCCTGTTCGCCTGGGGAGCGTTCGCCGGCGTGCGCCGCCATCCGTACGGCCTGCTGTACCGCGTCGCGGTTCGCCCCCGGCTAGCGCCGCCGACCGAGCTGGAGGACCCGGCCCCGCCGACGTTCGCGCAGGCCGTCGGGCTGGTGGTCACCGGCCTCGGCCTCCTCCTGTTCGTTCTCGGCGTGCCCGCCGCACTGCCGATCGCGGCCGCTCTGGCGTTCGTCGCGGCCTTCCTGAACGCCGTGTTCGGGTACTGCCTGGGCTGCCAGATCTACCTGCTGCTCGTGCGGGCCGGCGTCATCCGGAGGCGGGCGACAACGGCCTGAGGACCGAAACCGGGAATCCCCCGGACGGGGGTCGACGCGTCGGACCCCGCAAGTAGTCTGGTCGGACCGCGCGCATTCAGTGGCGGGAACAATCAGGAGGTCTCATGGCAGTCACCAGCGAATCCACCACGGTCTGGACCGGCGATCTGAAGTCCGGTTCGGGGACGGTCTCGCTCGACTCGTCGGGAGCGGCGACGCTCTCGGTGAACTGGAAGGCGCGCTCGGAGGGCGGAGCGGAGACCTCCACGCCGGAGGAGCTGCTGGGCGCCGCCCACTCCGCCTGCTTCTCGATGGCGTTCTCGAACGTCCTCGCGGCCTTCGGCACCGCGCCGGAGAGCATCCGCACCACTGCCGCGGTGACCTTCGACCCCGCGGAGGGCATCACCGGCAGCCACCTCCTGGTCGAGGCGACCGTTCCGGGGCTCGGCGAGGAGGACTTCCAGCGCCTGGCCGACGAGGCCAAGCGCACCTGCCCGGTCTCGCGGGCGCTCGTCGGCATCCCGATCACGCTCGAAGCCACGCTGGCCTGAGCCGGACGGGACCTGAGTCCATGCGCGTGCTCGTGGCCGGCGCGTCCGGTATGATCGGCACCGAGCTCGTCCGCGCGCTCCGGGCGGAGGGCCACGACGCCCTCCGCCTGGTGCGACGGGAGCCCGCCGCCGCGGACGAACGCGCGTGGGCACCCTCGGCGCGGAGCATCGACCTGCGGCTGCTGGACGACGCGGACGCCGTGGTGAACCTCTCGGGGGCCTCCCTCAACCGGCTGCCCTGGACGGCCGCGCACAAGCGCCGCATCCTCGACTCCCGCCTGGCCGCGACCGGCACCCTCGCGGACGGGATGCGCCAGGCCGCGAACCCGCCCGGCGTCTTCCTCAGCGGCGCGGCGGTCGGGTACTACGGCGACCGGCCGGGGCAGACCCTGACCGAGGACTCCGCCAAGGGCACCGGGTTCCTCTCGGACGTGGTGGAGGCCTGGGAGACCGCGGCGCACCTCGCGCCCACCGGGACCCGCGTCGTCACCCTCCGCACCGGCGTCGTCGTCGGGCCCGGCGGCGCGATGGCGCCGTTGCTGCCGCTGGCGAAGCTCGGGCTCCTCGGACCGATCGCGGGAGGCCGGCAGCACTGGCCCTGGGTGAGCCTGCACGACGAGGCGGCCGCGATCGTCCACCTGCTGACCTCCGGCCTGAGCGGGCCGGTGAATCTCGTCGGCCCGGAGCCCGCCACCGCCGCCGAGGTGCTGCGCGCGCTGGCGACGGCGGTGCACCGGCCGTACGGCCTCCCGCTGCCGCGGCCGGTCGTGACCCTCGCGCTCGGCGAGGCCGGTCGCGAGCTGCTGCTCGCGGATCAGCGGGTGCTGCCGCAGCGACTGCTCGCCGACGGGTTCGCGTTCCGCGACGCGACCGTGCAGGAGGCGATGGCGCGGCTGGTGGAGCGGGCCTAGCGGGCCGCGCGCTCCTGCGTCCGGTACAGCCCGATCGCCTGCCGGAGTGCGGCGCGCGCCCGGCGGCGGTCGCCGCTCGCGTCGTAGGCGAGCCCCAGCCGGAACCACGCCCGCCAGCTCTCCGGCGACGCCTCCACCTCCGCCTTGAACTGCGGGAACTCCGCGTCGGCGGCGTCCCGCAGCGGACGGCCGGAGGCACGGTGCGGGAGGTCGTCCACCGGCAGCGTCCCCTCGGCCGCCATCAGCTTGACCAGCTTCTCGGTGCGCAGGCCGAACAGCAGCTCCCGGATGAGCGCCCAGGCGGCGACGAGCCCGATCACGATCAGGGCGACGCTCATCGCGATGCCGACAGCCGACCCGGAGGCGAACAGCAGCACGGCGCGCTGGAAGACCAGCACGAGGTACACGACGAGCAGCAGCGCCATGAACAGCGCCGAGAGACGGTTGCGCATCGGGAGGCCTACACCTCGCGGACGGTCGGGCGCGGCGGCTCCCCGTCCGGCTCGGAGATGCCGAGGTCGACCAGCTTGTCCAGGCCGACGAGCACGCCGGTGGTCGTCGCGGCGGCGCGCAGGGCGAGCAGGATGCCGGTCTCGTAGGCCTCCTGCCCCACCGCGTCATGGCGGATGGTGAGGGTCTCCCCCGCCCCGCCGAAGATCACCTGCTGCTGAGCGGAGACACCGCGCATCCGGAGGCTGTGGATCGGCACGCTGCCGACCTGCTGGCCGCGCGCCCGCTGGTCGGTGTGCGGCGCGTCCACCGGGCCGCGCTGGAGGCGGGCGGCCGCGATCAGCTCGGCGGTCCGCACCGCGGTGCCGGAGGGCGAGTCGACCTTGCCCGGGCCGTGCGTCTCCACGATCTCGATCGAGTCGAAGAACCGGGCGGCGACGGTCGCGAACGCGGTGCCGAGCGCGGAGCCCAGGGAGAAGTTCGGGATGACGACGGCGCCGGCGCCCTCGTGCTCGGCGACCCGGCGCTCCAGCTCCAGGATGCGGTCGGCCGACCAGCCGGAGGTCCCGACCAGCACGTTCAGGCCGTGGTCGACGGCGAACGCCACGATCCCGGGGCTGACCTGCGGGAGCGTCATGTCCACCAGCACGTCGGCGCCGAGCATGGCGTCGAGCGGGGTGCGGGAGTCGAGGGCGGCCACCAGCTCCAGGTCGTCGGCCGCCTCGATGAGACGGACCGCCACGGATCCGAGCTTGCCGGTCGCCCCGGCCACGGCCACGCGAATAGTCACCCGTCCACCCTACCCGCGCACATTCGGCACGAATGCCGGATAACGCGCCGCCGAACGCGACATTCGGCACGAATCGCCGCCGGTTACGCTGGGACGATGGTGTCCTTTGCCGATGTCTCCGTCACCGACGCGACCGCCCACCGGATGCTCGCGGACTACTTCGCCGAGCGCGCGAAGACCTTCCCCGCGTCCCAGGGCGCGTACCGCACGACCTTCCCCGACCCCGGCCAGTTCGTGCCGCCGGCGGGCGTCTTCCTGCTGGCGTACGACGACGGGGAGGCCGGCTGCGGCGGCATCCGGGAGCTGACCGTCCCGCTGTCGGAGACCGACGACGGCGAGCAGATCGTCCGCTACGAGATCAAGCACCTCTGGGTCGCGCCCGCGCACCGCGGTCAGGGCCTCGGCCGCGCCATCCTCGCCGAGCTGGAGCACCGGGCGCGCGGCTTCGGCGCGACCGAAGTCGTCCTCGACACCAATGCGAGCCTGGAGGCCGCCGGCGGCCTCTACCGCTCGCACGGCTACGAGAGCATCCAGCCGTACAACGACAACCCGAACGCGACCGACTGGTTCCGCAAGCGGCTCGGCCCGAACGTCACGCCGGCCGGCTAGACCGGCTGCAGCTCCGGGAGGCCGGTGCGCAGCTCGACCGGCAGGTGGCCGAGGTCGTTGTGCACCACCAGCACCGGCGGCTTCGCCGAGCGCACGCGGATGATGGTGAGACCGCAATTGGCCTGGTTGAGGCCGAGCCAGCGCCAGGCCGGCGCGTCGAACACGTGCCGGACGAACCAGCCGATCACGAAGTTGTGCGTCACCAGCAGGTCGTGCCTGTCGCCCATCGCGGGCGTCAGGAACTCGTTGACCGCGTCATCCATCTGGGCGCGGCCGGCGTCGATCTCGGCCTCCGTGACGGAGCCGAAGAACGACTCGAACGCCTTGGGCATGTCGGGCGTCGGCCCGGACGGGATGCAGTCGAACAGCAGGCTGGACGGCTCCGGGACCACGGCGGGCATCCGCTCGGCGATGATGGAGGCCGTCTGCTCCGCTCGCACCAGCGGCGAGTGGTACATGCCGGTGAGCGGGAGGCCGCTCAGCCGGTCCGCGATGAGCTGCGCCTGGCGCTTGCCGCGCGGCGAGAGCGGTCCGTCGGGCAGGCCGTGCTCGGCGTCCTGCTGCTCGCCGTGGCGCACGAGGTAGAGGTAATGGGGCACCGGTAGACCTTTCGATGTAACGGGAAGGGAGAGGCGGTCAGGCAACGAGGCCCGCGAAGACGTCGTCGTCGACGCCACCCACCGCGGAGATCGAGACCGGGCGGTCGGCCAGGTCACGTGCGAGTTCTTGGACGTCACCGGCGGTGACGAGGTGCAGCCGCCGGAGGCTCTCGTCGAGGTCGGCGAACTCCCCCAGGCTGATCTCGGCGCGGCCGAGCCGCGACATCCGGGTGTCGGAGTCCTCCAGCGCGAGCGCCGCGCCGCCGGAGAGCTGGCCGACCGCGCGACGGAGCTCGTCCGCCGACACCCCGCCGTCGGCGAGGCGGTGCAGCTCGGAGAGCATCAGCTCCGCGACCTGCCTGGCCTTCGCCGGGGCGCAGGCGGAGAACAGCCCGAAGACGCCGGCGTCGGAGTAGGAGCCGGAGAACGAGTAGACGGCGTAGGCCAGGCCGCGCTTCTCGCGGACCTCCTGGAACAGCCGGCTCGACATCCCGCCGCCGAGGATGGAGTTGAGCACGCTCATCGTGGTGCGGCGCTCGTCGGTCGCGACGATGCCGGGCATGCCGATGATGAGGTTCGCCTGCTCGATCGGCCGCGAGACGGTCACGACCGAGGCGCCGCGCTCGACGGCCGCGGCCACGGTCGGACGGCGGTCGACCGGTGCGGCCTCCTCGTCCCGGTCCCAGCCCGCAGCGTCGAGCGCACGCCGCACGCCCGCCACGAGCACGTCGTGGTCGACCGCGCCCGCGGCCGTCACGACCAGGTCGCGCGGCCGGTAGTTGGCCCGGTAGTGGCTCCAGACCGCGTCGCGGGTCGCGGCGCGGATGGTGTCGGGACGGCCGCCGATCGGACGCCCGAGCGGATGGCCGCCGAGCACCGCGGTGAAGAGACGCTCGTTGGCGACGTCGGAGGGGTCGTCCTCCGCCATCGACAGCTCTTCGAGGATGACGCCGCGCTCGTTCTCGAACTCAGTGGGGTCGAGCACCGAGGACGTGAGCATGTCGCCGATGACCTCCACCGCCATCGGGAGGTCGCGGTCCTGCACCTTGGCGTAGTAGCAGGTGTACTCCTTGGCCGTCATGGCGTTGTGCTCGCCGCCGACCGAGTCGAAGGACACCGCGATGTCGAGGGCGGTGCGCGTGCGCGTGCCCTTGAACAGGAGGTGCTCGAGGAAGTGCGTGGAGCCGAGGCTGCCCGCCACATCGGCGACCTCGTCCCGCGAGCCGACGGCCACCCAGTAGCCGAGGGTGGCGCTGCGCGCGCCGGGCACCTGCTCGCTCAGGATGCGGACGCCGTTGGGCAGGATCGTGCGGCGGACGAGGGCCTCGCCGGAAGCGGCGAAAGCGAGATCGGCCAGACCGAGCGGGAGGTCGACTGCGCTGTTCATCCCCTCCACCCTACGCCAGCGCCCGAACGATCGCGGAGACTGGGAAATTGAGGACAAACAGACTGGTCTGTCTACCGCTATACTGAAGTGACCACCCCGACCGGTCGTCCCCCCTCGGACCGGTCGGGGGGTTCTCAGAGACGAGCGGAGGCCGAGCCTCCCGGAGAGAGGAGACGACCAGATGGTCGTAAGTGCCCGCGCCACCATCCGGCCGCCCGCACCGTCGAAGATCAAGATCCTCGCGACCGCTGACGAACTCTTCTACGAGGAGGGCATCCACACCGTCGGCGTCGACCGCATCATCGCGGGCGCCCGGGTGACGAAGGCGACCTTCTACAAGCACTTCCGCTCCAAGGACCTCCTGATCATCGCCTACGTCGAGGGCCGTGACCGCCAGGTGCGCGACTGGTTCGCCGAGAAGGAGGCGGAGCTCTCCGACCCGACGGCGATCGCCCGCGCGCTCGTGGACTCCATCAACGCCGAGGCGGTGCGTCCCGGCTTCCGCGGCGACCCGTTCATCAACGCGGCCGCGCAGTTCGCCGACGAGACCCACCCCGTGCGTGTCGCCGTGACGGCACACAGGGACTGGTACGCCAAGCACATCGAGGAGCTGTTCCGCCAGATCGGTCACCCGCGTCCGGGCGACGCGGCGGACGACCTCATCCTCGCGCGCGACGGGGCCCTGGCCGGGGGTTACGTGGGCGACCCGATCGCGGCGGGCGCTGCGTTGCATCGCGCGCTGGACCACATCCTCGCCGAGGCGTAGGCGGTAGCTAACGGAGGACATCGGGCGCGCCACGCCGCTGGGTGTCGGCTAACGGAGGAGATCCGGCCCGGGATCGGGCGGAAGTCCTCCGTTGGCGGCGTGCTAGCCGAGGAGTTCGGGCCGGATCGGGGTGGATGTCCTCCGTTGCCTACGGCCTAGCGGAGGAGATCGGGCCCGGATTGGGGCCGGAGTCCTCCGTTGGCTGCGCGTGGCGCGGAATGGAGGTGGAAGTCCTCCGTTGCCTGCGCGCCGATGCGCGGGTTATTCGGCGGCGGGGATCGCGGAAGCCCTCCGTTGCCGCGCGAGCGGAGGACGTCGGGCGCGACACGCCGCCCGGTGTCGGCTCGCGGAGGAGATCGGGCCCGGGATCGGGCGGAAGTCCTCCGTTGGCGACGTGCTAGCGGAGGAGATTCGGTGGGATCGGCGCCGGAGTCCTCCGTTGCCGACGCGGCGAGCGGAGGAGATCCGGCCGGGATCGGGGCGGGAGTCCTCCGGTAGCCGACATCGGGCGGCGTGTCGCCGGCAAACTCCTCCGTTGGTTACGGGCGGGGCGGGTGCCTACGGGCGAGCGGGGCTACTCGGAGACGCGGTCGAGGTCGAGCATCTGGGCTCGGGTGAGGCGGATGCCGGCGGCGGCCATCAGGCCGTCGACCTGTTCGGGGCGGCTGGCGCTCGCCACCGGGGCCACGATGGTGCGCTTGGCCAGCAGCCAGGCGATCGCGACGCTCGCCGCAGACACGCCGTGCTCGGCGGCGATGCGGTCGAGCACCGCCAGGACGCGCATGCCCTTGCGGTTGACGTAGGCCGATGCGCGCACGCTGCGGGCGTCCGCGCTCAGGTCGGACTTCGAGCGGTACTTGCCGGTGAGGAAGCCGTTGGCCAGCGCGTAGTACGGCATCACGGCCAAGCCCTGGGCGGCGGCGACGATGCGCAGCGCGCTCTCGAACTCGGCGCGGTGCATGAGGTTGTACTGGGTCTGGATGGCGACGAACTTCGGCAGGCCGGCCGACGCCAGCACGCGCGCCTCGATGAGGCGGTCCGCGCTGAAGTTGGACGCGCCGAGGTAGCGGACCTTGCCCGTCTCGATGAGCCACTCCGCGGTCGCGAGGCTGTCCTCCAGCGGCACCTCGGTGTCGTCGTCGTGGAAGTACAGCAGGTCGATGTGGTCGGTCTGCAGGCGTTCGAGGGAGGCCTCCACGGCGCGCACGATGCTCACCGAGCCGAGGCCCGGGTTCTCGTGGTGGCGGCCGACCTTGGTCGCGACAACCATGTCGTCGCGGTTGCGGCGCTCGTGCATCCACTTGCCGATGAGCACCTCGCTGCGGCCGCCGACGTAGCTGTCGGCGGTGTCGATGAAGTCGCCGCCGCGCGACGCGAAGCGGTCGAGGATCGCCAGGGACGTGTCGCCGTCGGCGGTCCAGCCGAAGACGCTCGCGCCGAGCGACAGCGGGTAGACCGCGAGGTCGCTCTCGCCGATGCGGCGCGGGGCGATGATCGAGAGCGGGCCGGTGCGCTCCAGGCCCGAGTCGATGTCGAGGGGTCCGCCGGTGTCGGTGGACGGCTCGGAGAAGGTCGGGGCCGGCAGCGTGGGAGCGGGCTCGGCGGGCCGGGGCGAGGTGGTCGCGGGCGCCGGAACCGACGTGCCCTCGGCGTCCGACGCGACCGCGGCGGCGGGGGTGCGGAGGCCGACGCTCTCCAGCAGGCGCAAGGGAAGGAGCTGTGGCATCTCATCCCCCTTCCAGTCGTTCGAGCGGGTGTTCACGCTGCCGACCGATTCGTGGCTCGAATCGATTCGAGGGTGCTCTTCTCTGGAACGTTAAGGGCAGAGTACGGCATGCCGCCGACACGGCACGACCAAACCGGTGAACGGCGCAGAAATCGTTCATCACAGTTTCATCACAGCGTGCTGGTCGCCCTCCTGAGCACCGATCGGGCGTGCGAAAGGACCGGACCGTCGACCATCCTGCCGTTGTGGCGGAACACTCCCCCGCCTGCCGCCCTGGCCGCCTCCAGCAGTTCGACGGCCTCCGCCACCTGGGCCTCGTCCGGGCGGTACGCGGCACGCACGGTCTCCACCTGCGAGGGGTGGATGCACGCGGTCGCGGCGAACCCGACGGCGACCGCGTCCTCGGCCTCCGCCGCGAGCCCGTCGAGGTCGGCGATGTCCAGGTGGACCGTGTCCACGGCCGGTTCCCCGGCGGCTCCGGCGGCGAGCAGCACCGCCGAGCGCGCGTGCGCCGCCACATCGCGGTAGCGGCCGTCCGCGTGCCGGCTCGACGTTCCGCCGAGCGAGGCGACCAGGTCCTCCGCCCCCCACATCAGCGCGACGACCCCGTCCGCGGCCGCGAGCTCCCCCGCCGCCAGCACTCCGGCCGCGGTCTCGCACAGGGCGATCACGTGGAGGCCGGCCAGGGCGGTGAGGTCGGCTGCGCGCTCGGCCTTCGGCAGCATCACGGCCGTGTACGGCGTGAGCGAGAGGGCCGCGAGGTCGGCGGCCTGGTCGTCGGTGCCCGCCGGATTGACCCGCACGATCACCCGCGACGGGTCCAGGTCGGACGCGGCGAGCGCCTCCCGGGCCGCCGGCCGGCGCGCGGGGTCGACGGCGTCCTCCAGGTCGAGGATGACCGCGTCCGACCGCTCCAGCGCCTTGGCGTACCGGTCGGGCCGGTCCGCCGGGCAGAACAGCAGCGCGGGACCCCACGGGAACGGCGTCATACGTCGCTCGTCACGAGGTGCGCGTCGCGGCACCACACCATGACCTGGCGGGTCGCGGTGGCGACGACGACGCCGTCCTGATTGCGGCCGGTGTGCTCCAGCGTCACGATCCCCTGGCCGGCGCGGGAGGCAGACAGCCGCTTGGCCGTCACCGTCGTCTCCGAGTAGAGCGTGTCGCCGTGGTAGAGCGGGTGCGGGAAGGAGACCTCGGAGAAGCCGAGGTTGGCGACGATCGTGCCCTGCGTGAGCTGGGCGACCGAGGCGCCGACGATCGTCGCGAGCGTCCACATCGAGTTCATCAGCCGGGTGCCGAACGGCTGGCGAGCCGACCACGCGGCGTCCAGGTGCAGCGCCTGCGTGTTCATCGTGAGGGTGGTGAAGAGGACGTTGTCGGCCTCCGTCACGGTGCGTCCCGGGCGGTGCAGGTAGCGGGTCTCCAGCTCGAACTCCTCGTAGTAGAGGCCGCGCTGCTCGACTTCTTTCACGACGCCGCCTCCAGCTCCACCGCGAACGGAGCGCCCGTCGCGGCCACGACCTCCTCGACGGTCACGCCCGGCGCGGTCTCGCGCAGCACGAGCCCGTCCGGGGTCACGTCGATCACGGCGAGGTCGGTGATGATGCGGTCGACGCAGCCGGTGCCGGTGAGCGGGAGGCTGCACTCGGCGAGGATCTTGGGCCGGCCCTCCTTGTCGACGTGCTCCATCATCACGATCAGCCGCTTGGCGCCGAAGACGAGGTCCATCGCGCCGCCCATGCCCTTGACCATCTTGCCGGGGATCATCCAGTTGGCCAGGTCGCCGGAGGCCGAGACCTCCATCGCGCCGAGAACGGCGACGTCGACGTGGCCGCCGCGGACCATCCCGAACGACAGCGACGAGTCGAAGTAGGCCGCGCCGCGCTTGACGGTGACGGTCTCCTTGCCCGCGTTGATGAGGTCGGGGTCCACGTCGGCGTCGGCCGGGTACGGGCCGACCCCGAGCACGCCGTTCTCGGAGTGCAGGATGACCTCGACGCCCTCCGGGATGTAGTTCGGGATGAGCGTCGGCATGCCGATGCCGAGGTTGACGTACTGGCCGTTCTCCAACTCCTGCGCTACGCGGGCGGCGAGCTCGGTGCGGGTGAGGCTCATCGGGCGCTCCCTTCCTGGGCCGCGGCGACCGTGCGCCGCTCGATCCGCTTCTCGACGTCGGGCGCGTGCACGACGCGCTGGACGAAGATCCCGGGCAGGTGCACCTCCCCCGGTGCGAGCTCGCCGGGCTCGACCAGCTCCTCCACCTCGGCGATGGTGATGCCGCCGGCCATCGCGGCGAGCGGGTTGAAGTTCATCGCCGCCGCGTGGAACACGAGGTTGCCGTGCCGGTCGCCCTTCGCGGCGTGGACGAGCGCGAAGTCGGGGCGCAGCGAGCGCTCCAGCACGTAGGAGGCGCCGTCGAACTCGCGCACCTCCTTCGGCTCGCTCGCGACCGCGACCGAGCCGTCCTCGTTGTAGCGCCGAGGGAGGCCACCGAGCGCGATCTGCGTGCCGACGCCGGCCGGGGTGTAGAACGCCGGGATGCCCGCGCCGCCAGCCCGCAGCTTCTCGGCGAGCGTGCCCTGCGGGGTCAGCTCGACCTCCAGCTCGCCGGAGAGGAACTGCCGGGCGAACTCCTTGTTCTCGCCGACGTACGAGCTGATCATCTTGCGGATGCGGCGCTGGGCGAGCAGGAGGCCGAGCCCCCAGTCGTCCACGCCGCAGTTGTTGCTGACCACTTCGAGGTCGGTCGTCCCGGCCTCCAGCAGCGCCTGGATGAGCGCGCTCGGAATGCCGCACAGCCCGAAGCCGCCGACCGCCAGCGAGCTCCCGCTCGGGATGTCGGCCACGGCCTCCGCCGCGCTCCCCACCGTCTTGTCGATCACGCCACCACTCCCCTCTCTCCAACTACCGAGTACGCGAAAAGTACCGCCGAAACCGCCGAGTCGCCAGATAATCCGCGTACTCGGCGGCTTGCGACGGGTCAGGAGTCGAAGCCGAGGGAACGGGCGATGATCATGAGCTGGACCTCGGTGGTGCCCTCGCCGACCTCCAGGATCTTCGAGTCGCGGTAGTGGCGGGCGACCGGGTTCTCGTTGAGGAAGCCGTAGCCGCCGAAGATCTGGGTCGCGTCGCGCGCGTTGTCCATCGCGGCCTCGCTGCCGACGAGCTTGGCGATGGAGGCCTCCATCTTGAACGGCTTGCCCGCCATCAGCTTGAACGCGGCGTCGTAGTACGCCAGCCGCGCCGCGTGCACCCGGGCCTGCATCCGCGCGATCTTGAAGGCGACGTACTGGTTGGAGCCGATGGAGCGGCCGAAGACGTTGCGCGACTTGGCGTAGCGCACCGCCTCGTCCAGGCAGCCCTGCGCGGCGCCGGTGCAGAGGGCGGCGAAGGCGACCCGGCCCTCGTCGAGGGTCTGGAGGAAGTTGGCGTAGCCGCGGCCGCGCTCGCCGAGGAGATTGGCCTCCGGGACGTGCACATCGGTGAGCGTCAGCGGGTGGGTGTCGGAGGTGTGCCAGCCGACCTTGTCGTAGACCGGCTCGGCGACGAAGCCGGGTGTGCCGGTCGGGACGATGATCGCCGAGAGCTCCTTCTTGACCGAGCCGTCCGCGCGCCGCTCCTCGCCGGTCACGGCGGTGATGGTGACGAGCTTGGTGATCTCGGAGCCGGAGTTGGTGATGAACTGCTTGGTGCCGTTCAGGATCCACTCGCCGTCGCGCAGGATCGCCGTGGTCTTGGTGCCACCCGCGTCCGAGCCGGCGTCGGCCTCGGTCAGGCCGAACCCGGCGAGCGCCTCGCCGCGCGCCAGCATCGGCAGCCACTCCTGCTTCTGCTCCTCGGTGCCGTTGCGGAAGATCGGCATCGCGCCGAGGCCGATGCCGGCCTCCAGTGTCACGCCGATGGACTGGTCCACCCGGCCGAGCTGCTCGACCGCGAGGCAGAGCGAGAGGTAGTCCTTGCCCTGGCCGCCGTACTCGACGGGGAACGGGAGGCCGAACAGGCCCATCCGGCCCATCTCGGCGATGATGTCGTACGGGAGGCTGCGCTTGGTGTCGTACTCGTACGCGGCGGGCGCGACGACGGTGTCGGCGAAGTCCCGGACCTGGTCGCGGAGCCGGCGCTGCTCGTCGGTGAGCTCGAAGCCGGCGACGTCGAGGTCGGCCGGGCGTGACATCTGCATGGTCATCGGAGATTCCTGTCTGTTGTGGTGACGGTTCCTGCCGCGGCGTGCTCGCCGTGGGATGGGGCGGCCGATTCTGTCGGCTCGGGGGTGTCCGCCGGGGTGGGCGGGACGTTCGGGGTGGTGTCGGCGGACGCCTCTGCCGCATCCACGACGGCGACGAGCTGGTCGAGCTTGACCAGGTCGCCCGGCGCGACCTTCACCGTCACGGTGCCGGCGATGGGGGCGACCAGGCGGTGCTCCATCTTCATCGCCTCCACCACGGCCAGCGTGTCGCCGGGCTCCACGACGGCGCCGGACGTGACGGGGACGGCCACGACGGTGCCGGGCATCGGCGAGCGGACCTCGGGATGCGCGGCCGCCTCGCCGCGCTCGCGGGCGGCGAGCGCCGCTGCCAGCCGCTCGGCGGGAGTGCGCAGCCGCAGGGCGCGCGAGCGGCCCCCGTGCGCGAGCCAGACGGTGGCTCCGTCGCGAGCCGTGTCGAAGCGGGTGACCACGCCGTCGAGGTCGAGCACGACGGAGTCAGGCTCGCCGGCCGCGCCGGACTGCACCGCGACCCGGGCGGTGTGCTCGCGCAGCTCGCCGTCGGGTCCCGGCAGGGTCACCCGGTCGCCGTCCACCCGCACGGTCGTCCCGTCCACGTCGTAGCGGACGGGCCGTGCGGAGCCGAGCCGCCAGCCGCTGGGGGCGCCCCACAGCGCGCCGACGCCCCCCGGGGTCGCGGTCTCCCGCTCCCGGTGCGCGAGAAGCCCCGCAGCGGCGAGCTCGGCGGCGGAGGCCGGGACCGGCTCCAGTGCGGAGAAGCGCCGGTCGATCAGCGTGGTGTCCATGCTGCCCACGCGGACCTCGTCGTCGGCCAGGAGGTCGCGCAGCCAGGCGATGTTGTTCACGAGCCCGAGCACGGCGGTGTCGGCGAGGGCGCGGTCGAGTCGCGCCAGCGCGCCGGCGCGGTCGGGCGCCCAGGCGATGACCTTCGCGAGCATCGGGTCGTAGTCGGTCATGACGCGCGTCCCGGCCGCCAGTCCGCTGTCGACGCGGACGCCCTCCCCGGTCGGCTCGCGCAGTGCGAGCACCGCGCCGTCGCCCGGCAGGAAGTCGCGCTCCGGGTTCTCCGCGTACACGCGCGCCTCGACGGCGTGGCCCGAGAGCCGGATGTCGTCCTGCACGAAGCCCAGCGGCTCCCCCGCGGCGACGCGGAGCTGCCACTCGACCAGGTCCACGCCCGTCACCAGCTCGGTGACCGGGTGCTCGACCTGCAGTCGGGTGTTCATCTCCATGAAGAAGAACTCGTCCGGTCGCTCGGCGGAGACCAGGAACTCGACCGTTCCGGCTCCGACGTAGCCGACGCTCCCGGCCACCCGGCAGGCGGCCTCGCCGATCCGGGCGCGGGTCGCGGCGTCGAGCAGCGGCGACGGCGCCTCCTCGACCACCTTCTGGTGGCGGCGCTGGAGGGAGCACTCGCGCTCGCCGAGGTGGACCACCGCGCCGTGCCGGTCGGCGATGATCTGCACCTCGATGTGCCGGGGCGACTCCACCAGCCGCTCCAGGAACAGCGTGTCGTCGCCGAAGGCCGCGGCCGCGACACGACGGGCCGCGCGCAGCGCCTCCGGGAGGTCGGCGGCGGCGTGCACCGCCTGCATCCCCTTGCCGCCGCCGCCCGCGGAGGGCTTGACCAGCACGGGATAGCCGATGTCGTCGGCCGCCGCGACGAGCTCGTCGTCGGCGAGGCCGGGCTCCGCGATGCCGGGGATGGTCGGCACGCCCGAGCGGCCGACCTCCTGCTTGGCGGAGATCTTGTCGCCCATGACCTCCAGCGCGTGCACGCCGGGGCCGACGAACACGATGCCCGCGGCCTCGCAGGCGTCGGCGAGGGCGGCGTTCTCGGAGAGGAAGCCGTAGCCGGGGTGCACCGCGGCGGCTGCCGTGCGGCGCGCGGCGTCGATGATGGCCTCGACGGAGAGGTAGCTGTCGCGCGCGGGCGCGGGCCCGATGCGGACCGCCGTGTCCGCGAGCCGGACGTGCGGGGCGTCGCGGTCCGCGTCGCTGAAGACGGCCACCGAGCGGATCCCGAGACGGCGCAGCGTGCGGATGACGCGGCAGGCGATCTCGCCGCGATTGGCCACCAGGACGGACTCGAACGGAACAGAGGAGAAGTCGGTCATCGTCGTCACATCCGGAAGAGGCCGAAGGCCGTGTCGGGCAGCGGGGCGCGGGAGCAGACGTCGAGCGCCAGCCCCAGCACCGTGCGGGTGTCCGCGGGGTCGATCACACCGTCGTCCCACAGCCGGGCGGTGGAGTAGTAGGGATTGCCCTGGTCCTCGTACTGCGCGGCGATCGGCGCCCGGAAGGCCGCCTCGTCCTCGGTGCTCCACTCCTCGCCGCGAGCGTCCAGCTGGTCGCGCTTGACGGTGGCGAGCACGCTGGCCGCCTGCTGGCCGCCCATGACGGAGATGCGGGAGGCCGGCCACATCCAGAGGAACCGCGGCGAGTAGGCCCTGCCGCACATCGAGTAGTTGCCCGCGCCGAAGGAGCCGCCGATCACGACGGTGAGCTTGGGCACCCGGGTGGTCGCGACCGCGGTCACCATCTTGGCGCCGTTCTTGGCGATGCCGCCGGCCTCGTAGTCGCGGCCCACCATGAAGCCGGAGATGTTCTGCAGGAACACCAGCGGGATGCCGCGCTGGTCGCACAGCTCGATGAAGTGCGCGCCCTTGAGCGCCGACTCGCTGAACAGCACGCCGTTGTTGGCGACGATGCCGACCGGGTGGCCGTGGATGTGAGCGAAGCCGGTCACCAGCGTGGTGCCGTAATCCGGCTTGAACTCGCTGAACTCCCCCGCGTCCACCAGCCGGGAGATGACCTCGTGCACGTCGTAGGGCGCCTGCACGTCGACCGGGACGACGCCGTAGAGCTCCTCCTGGTCGGCGATCGCGGCGCGGGTGGCCAGCACCTCCCACGCCGGTGCGGCGGGCTGCGGGAGGGTGGCGACGATCTCGCGGACGATCCCGAGCGCGTGCTCGTCGTCCTCCGCGAGGTGGTCGACGACGCCGGAGGTGCGCGCGTGGAGGTCGCCGCCGCCGAGCTCCTCCGCCGTCACGATCTCGCCGATCGCGGCCTTCACCAGCGGAGGACCGCCGAGGAAGATGGTGCCCTGGTTGCGGACGATGACCGTCTCGTCGCTCATGGCCGGGACGTACGCGCCGCCGGCGGTGCACGAGCCGAGCACCGCGGCGATCTGCGGGATCTTCGCCGCCGAGAGCCGGGACTGGTTGTAGAAGATCCGGCCGAAGTGGTCGCGGTCGGGGAAGACCTCGTCCTGCATCGGCAGGAAGGCGCCGCCCGAGTCGACCAGGTAGACGCACGGGAGGTGGTTCTCCAGCGCGATCTCCTGCGCGCGCAGGTGCTTCTTGACGGTCATCGGGTAGTAGGTGCCGCCCTTCACCGTCGCGTCGTTGCAGACGATCATCACGTGGCGGCCCTCGACCAGGCCGATGCCGGCGATGACGCCCGCGGCCGGGCTCTCGTCGCCGTACATCCCCGTCGCGGCCAGCGGGGCGATCTCCAGGAACGGGCTGCCCTCGTCCAGCAGCGCGTCGATGCGGTCGCGCGGCAGCAGCTTGCCGCGGGCGACGTGGCGCTCGCGGGCGCGCTCGGGGCCGCCGGCCGCGGCGACGGCGAGGCGCTCGCGGAGGTCGGCCACCAGCGCGCGCTGGGCGGCGTCGTTCCCCTCCGGCGCGCCGGCGGTGCTCTGGTCGGGCATCGTGCTCAGGGCAGGCATCGTGCTCCCGTGTCCTCATCGACATGAGTTAGTGGTCACTAACTCGAATTTAGGTTAGTGTTCGTTAACCCGAATGTCCAGCCCCGCACCTGGGAGTCCGAGAGAGATGACCGAGACCGTACCGGCCGACCCGCTCGCTCGGCCGACGCAGCGCAGTCAGGCGAAGGCCGACCGGCGCGCAGCGCTGCTGGAGGCCGCTGCAGGCAAATTCGCCGAGCGCGGCTTCAACGGCGTCTCGATCGAAGACCTGGGCGCCGCCGCCGGAGTCAGCGGCCCGGCCGTCTACCGGCACTTCGCGTCCAAGCAGGCCGTGCTCGCCGCCCTGCTGGTCGGTGTCAGCGAGAACCTGCTCGACGGCGGCGCCGCGGTCGAGCGGGAGGCCGCCGACCCCGCGGGCGCGCTGCGCGGGCTCATCGCGTTCCATGTGGACTTCGCGCTCACCGAGGCCGACACCATCCGCGTGCAGGACCGCGACCTCGACGCCCTCGCCCCGGAGGACCGCCGCGCGGTGCGCACCCTGCAGCGCCGCTACATCGAGCTGTGGATGCGCGTCCTCGGCGAGCTTCACCCGTCGCTCGCCGCCGACGAGCTGCGCCTGCGCGTGCAGGCGACCTTCGGGCTGATCAACTCCACCCCGCACTCCGCGCGCGCCGGCGCCGCCCACACGACCGACGCGTCGGTGCGCCCGGTGCTCGAACGGATGGCCTGGGCGGCGCTGACCTCGCGTTGACACCGCGCCGGCCTTCCCTGACCTCGGGACGACCCGAACCGCCTCTTCGGTACGACACCCGCGTCGGCTAGAGTCCGATCACGCGCCGGGCGACGCCCCCGGCCGATCCGAGGGGAGGCGACGTGGGCGACGACACTCCCCGGCTGAGGTTGCACCATCGGGTGCTGCGGACGCTCGGAGTCACCCTCGCCGTGCTGCTCGTCCTCGTCCTCCTCGCGGGCGGGCTCGCGGTGTGGACGGTCACCCTCTCGTTCCCGCAGACCTCCGGCTCGCTGCACGTCAACGGCCTGAGCGCGCCGGTGACCGTGACGCGCGACTCCGCGGGCGTCCCGCAGATCACCGCGCGCACCGCCGACGACCTCTTCCGCGCGCAGGGCTACGTGCACGCGCAGGACAGGTTCTGGGAGATGGACTTCCGCCGCCACGTCACCGCCGGGCGGCTCTCCGAACTGTTCGGGGCGAGCCAGCTCCCCACGGACACCTTCATCCGCACGCTCGGCTGGCGGGACGTCGCCGAGCAGGAGGTGCAGAAGCTCGACAAGACGTCGCTGCGCTACTACCAGGACTACGCCGACGGCGTGAACGCCTACCTGAACACGCACTCCGGCCCGCAGCTGTCGCTGGAGTACGCGATCCTCGGCATCCAGAACCCGGACTACCACCCGGAGCAGTGGACGCCGGCCGACTCGGTGGCCTGGCTCAAGGCGATGGCCTGGGACCTCCGGTCCAACCTGGAGGACGAGATCGACCGGGCGCTCCTGGCGACCAAGCTGACGCCCCAGCAGATCGCGGAGCTGCACCCCGCCTACGACTACAGCGCGCACCCGACGATCACGGCGCTCGGCGGCGGCACGCCCGCCACGATGACCCCGGACGCCGCCCCGGCAGGCTCGAAGGCGCCGGCCTCCGCGGCTGGCGACGCGGATGCGACGGCTGCGCTCGCCGGCGTGCCCACCGCCCAGTACCAGAACCGGCTGGAGCAGGTGGCCTCCAGCCTCGACGCGGTCCCGACCCTGATGGGACCGGCCGGCGACGACATCGGCTCGAACTCCTGGGTCGTCGCCGGATCCCACACCGCGAGCGGGAAGCCGCTGCTCGCCAACGACCCGCACCTCGGCGCGGTCATGCCCTCCGTCTGGTACCAGGTCGGTCTGCACTGCGCGGTGGTCGACGCGCAGTGCCCGTTCGACGTCGCCGGCTTCAGCTTCTCCGGTCTCCCCGGGGTGATCATCGGCCACAACGACCGGATCGCGTGGGGGTTCACCAACCTCGGGCCGGACGTGGCCGACCTCTATGTCGAGAAGGTCACCGGGAACACGTACGAGTACGACGGCGCGCAGGTGCCGCTGACCGTCCGGCACGAGACGATCGCGGTCGCGGGAGGCCCGGACGTCCGGATCACGGTCCGCTCGACCCGGCACGGCCCCATCATCACCGACCTCAGCGATGGCTACGGCGTCATCGCGAAGGACCAGGCCGGGAAGCTCGGCGTCCCCGCCCAGGAGTTCCAGCTCTCGCTGGAGTGGACCGCACTCACCCCCGGCCCGACCGCCGGGGCGATCTTCGCCTTCGACACCGCGCACGACTGGGCGAGCTTCCGCGCCGCCGCTGCGTCCTTCCAGGTGCCGTCGCAGAACCTCCTCTACGCCGACGTGGACGGCAACATCGGCTACCAGGCGCCCGGCCTCATCCCGGTGCGCGCGAAAGGCGACGGGACCGTCCCGGTGCCCGGCTGGACCAGCGAGTACGGCTGGGTCGGGACGATCCCGTACGACCAGCTCCCGAGCGTGCTGAACCCGCCGAGCGGGTACATCGTGACGGCCAACAACGCCGCCGTCGGCCCGCAGTTCCCGGCGATGATCACGCAGGACTGGGACGCCGGCTACCGCGCCAACCAGATCCAGCTCCGCCTGACGAAACTGCTGGAAGCGGGGCACAAAGTCACCTCGAAGGACATGTCCGCCATCCAGGCCGACACCTACGATGCCAACGCGGCGACGCTCACTCCCCTGCTCGTCGCGGTCGGCGCGAAGACCGACCCGACGTCCGGCGTGGCCAAGGGCGCGGCCCTGCTGCGCGGCTGGAACTACCACGACGACGGCGACAGTGCCGCGGCGGCCTACTTCGCGGTGTTCTGGAAGAACCTGCTGGCCGACGCGTTAGGCCGCAAGCTCCCGGCCGACGCGCAACCGACCGGCGGCGACCGCTGGTTCCAGGTGGTCCAGGCGCTCGTGAAGCAGCCGGACTCGGCGTGGTGGGCGGACAGCAAGCTCGGGACCCTCGACCGGGACGACATGATCGAGTACGCGGCCAACCAGGCGTGGAAGGAGACGCAGAGCACGCTCGGCGGCGACCCGAAGAGCTGGCGCTGGGACCGCCTGCACACCCTGGAGCTCACCAACGCGTCGTTCGGGTCGTCCGGCGTCCCTCCGATCGAGTGGCTGTTCAACCGCGGGCCATACCCGCTCGGCGGCGGGTCGAGCGTCGTGGACGCGACCGGCTGGGACGCCTCCGACGGCTACCAGGTCGACCGGGCGCCGTCGATGCGGATGGTGGTCGACCTCGCCGACTTCGACCGCAGCACCTGGATCAACCTCACCGGCGCATCAGGGCACGCGTTCGACGCCCACTACGCCGACCAGGCGCGGCTGTGGGCGGTCGGCCAGACCCGGCCGTGGCCGTTCTCGGCGAAGGCCGTGCGGGCGGCGGCCGATCAGACGCTCACGCTGACGCCGTAGCGTCGCGCTCCGCTCAGCGGGCGTTCGGCCAGCTGCGCTCGCCGTCGCCGACGTAGAGCTGCTGCGGGCGGCCGATCTTGGTGCTCGGGTCCTGCGTCATCTCGCGCCAGTGGGCGATCCAGCCCGGGAGGCGGCCGATGGCGAACAGGACGGTGAACATCCGGGTCGGGAAGCCCATCGCCTTGTAGATCACCCCGGTGTAGAAGTCGACGTTCGGGTAGAGGCGGCGGTCCACGAAGTACTGGTCCGCGAGCGCGACCTCTTCGAGCTCCTTCGCGATGTCGAGCAGCGGGTCGTGCACGCCGAGGGCGGCGAGCACCTCGTCGGCCGACTGCTTGACGAGCCGGGCGCGCGGGTCGAAGTTCTTGTAGACGCGGTGCCCGAAGCCCATCAGCTTGACGCCGGACTCCTTGTTCTTGACCCGCTCCACGAACTTCTGGACGCTCTCGCCCGAGTCGCGGATGTCCGCGAGCATCTGCAGGACGGCCTCGTTGGCGCCGCCGTGCAGCGGGCCGTAGAGGGCGTTGATGCCGGCCGAGACCGAGGCGAACAGGTTCGCCTGGGTGGAGCCGACCAGCCGCACCGTCGAGGTGGAGGCGTTCTGCTCGTGGTCCTCGTGCAGGATCAGCAGGCGCTCCAGCGCGCGCGAGAGGACCGGGTTCACCTCGTACGGCTCCGCGAGGGTGCCGAAGTTGAGCCGCAGGAAGTTGTCCACGAAGCTCAGCGAGTTGTCCGGGTAGAGGAACGCCTGGCCGATGCTCTTCTTGTGCGCGTACGCCGCGATGACCGGCAGCTTGGCGAGGAGGCGGATGGTGGAGAGCTCCACCTGCTCCGGGTCGCTGACGCTGAGCGAGTCCTGGTAGAAGGTCGACAGGGCCGAGACCGCGCTGGAGAGCACCGACATCGGGTGGGCGTCGTGCGGGAGGGCGCTGAAGAAGCGGCGCAGGTCCTCGTGCAGCAGCGTGTGGCGGCGGATGCGCTCGTCGAAGTCCGCGAGCTCGGCCGGCGTCGGCAGCTCGCCGTGGATGAGCAGCCAGGCGACCTCCAGGAACGTCGAGTTCTCGGCGACCTGCTCGATCGGGTAGCCGCGGTAGCGCAGGATGCCCGCGTCGCCGTCGATATAGGTGATCGCCGAGCGCGTGGCGGCGGTGTTGACGAAGCCGTAGTCGAGGCTGGTGAGCCCGGTCTGCCTGGTCAGGCTGGAGAGGTCGATGCTCGACGCGCCCTGCGTGCTCGGCAGGATCGGGAACTCCGCGACGCCGCCGGGGTAGCTCAGGCGGGCGGTGGCCGCCTCCTGGGCGGGGCCGCGCTGCTCCGCCTGCGGCTGCGCGACGGTCCGATCGGTGCCGGCCTGCTCGGTGCCGAGTCCGCTCACAACGCCTCCTGAGTGGTTTGGGGATGCTTCGCGTGCCGATCGTGTCGGCGACGCAGTGAAGCCGTGCTGGTACAGCCTAGCCAACCCACGCGACAACTGTCGCATCGGGCAAAGCCTGGGGAGGTCCTTTAGAGGGTCTCTCCAAAGGCGCGCAAGCGGGAGGCCGCGGCCGCGATCCGCTCGTCCGTGGCCGTGAGCGACAGGCGCACGTGCTCCGCATTGTGGTCGCCGTAGAAGACGCCGGGACCGGCCAGGATGCCGAGGTCGGCGAGCCGGCCGATGCTCTCCCAGGCGTCGCGTCCCTCGGTCGCCCAGAGGTAGAGTCCGGCCTCGCTGCTGTCGATGCGGAAGCCCGCGGCCTCCAGCGCGGGCTTCAGCAGCGCGCGCCGCGCCCGGTAGCGCTCGCGCTGCGCGGCCACGTGCGCGTCGTCGCCGAGCGCGACGACCATCGCGGCCTGCAGCGGCGACGGCAGCATGAGCCCGGCGTGCTTGCGCACCGTGGTGAGGCGCGCGATCAGTGCGCGGTCGCCCGCGACGAACGCGGCCCGGTAGCCGGCGAGGTTGGACTGCTTGCTCAGCGAGTAGACGGCGAGCACGCCGCCGCGGTCGTCGCCGACCACCCGCGGGTCGAGCACGCTGGGGGTCGGTGCGGCGTCCCACGGCGCGTCCCAGCCGAGCTCGGCGTAGCACTCGTCACCCGCGACGACCGCGCCCAGCTCACGGGCCCGTGTCACCGCTGCCCGGAGCTCGTCCACCGACAGCACGCGGCCGTCCGGGTTGCCCGGGCTGTTCAGCCAGACCAGGCGGGTGTTCTCGGGCCACTCGGCCGGATCATCGCTCGCCACGGCCTCCGCGCCGGCGAAGGCCGCGCCGATCGCGTAGGTCGGGTACGCGGCGCGGGGATGCACGACGGCATCCCCCTCGCCCAGGCCGAGGAAGAAGGGCAGGAAGGCGACGAGCTCCTTGGAGCCGATGGTCGGGAGGACGTCCTCCGGTGCGAGGCCGGGCACGCCGCGCCGGCGCTCGAACCACGCGGCGATGGCCTCGCGCAACGCCGGCGTCCCGACGGTCTGCGGGTAGGCGTGCGCGTCGGTCGCGTGCGCGAGCGCGTCGCGGATCAGCGCGGGCGTCGGGTCGACCGGCGAGCCGATCGAGAGGTCCACGATCCCGGAGGCGTCGCCGAAGGGCACGGCTTCCCTGGCGCGCGCCGCGTACGGCGCCATCAGGTCCCAGGGGTAGTCCGGCAGCTCCCCGAGCGCCACGTCAGTGCGCCTGCGGAGGCAGGGCGGCGATGAGGGCGTGGTCCTTCGCGATCACGCCGACCTTGGCGGCGCCGCCGGGCGAGCCGATGTCGTCGAAGAACTCCACGTTGGCCTTGTAGTAGTCGGCCCACTCCTCCGGGAGGTCATCTTCGTAGTAGATCGCCTCGACCGGGCAGACCGGCTCGCAGGCGCCGCAATCGACGCATTCGTCGGGGTGGATGTACAGCGAGCGCTCGCCCTCGTAGATGCAGTCGACGGGGCACTCGTCGATGCAGGCGCGGTCTTTCACATCGACGCACGGGAGGGCGATGACGTAGGTCACTGTGCTTCGGGTTCCCTTCGGACGGCGGGTGGCTGTCCCTCTAGCTTAGGCCGTTCCGGCCCGGCCCGCGGCGCGCTTCACGTCCGGCCAGGACACGACGACGGCGGCGATGAGGATCGGCCCGACCAGCCAGATCTGCCCCCACAGGTTGTTCGGGATGAGCACCGAGCCGCCCGCGCTCTGCTGGGTGAACACGAGGATGACGGCGATCGCCCCGAGCGCCGCGCACAGCGCGGGCCAGCGGGAGTCGGCCAGCAGCCGCAGGCCGACCAGCAGCGCGGTGAAGCAGAGCAGCGAGCCGATCAGCCCGAGCGGGATCGTGACGCCCCAGGTGACCGTGAGCTGGTGCGCGACCGTTCCGATCCCGCCGATGGCCGCTCCCGCGAGGACCAGGAGGACGGCGTAGAGGATCCGGCGCAGCATGCTCGAATCCTAGCTGGACACATCGCCCGGACGTGTTCTAGAGTCGAAAAGGTAAGGTTAGCCTTACCAACATCACCCACCTCCACTCGAAGGTCCTCTGTGCTCGCGAACTATCTGATCGGCCTCCGCGAAGGCCTCGAAATGGCGCTCATCGTCACCATCCTCGTCGCGTACGTGGTCAAGGTCGGACGCACGGACGTCCTCTCGAAGCTGTGGATCGGCGTGGGCGTCGCGCTCGTCGTCCCGCTCGGGATCGGTGCGCTGCTCACCTGGGGCCCGTACGGGCTCAGCTTCGAGGCGCAGGAGATCGTCGGAGGCACGCTGTCGCTGATCGCGGTCGGCTTCGTCACCTGGATGATCTTCTGGATGGGCAAGACCGCCCGCAGCATGAAGTCCACCCTCCAGAACCGGCTCGACTCCGTGCTCGTGGGCACGGGCTGGGGCGTCGTGATCCTCGCCATGCTGAGCGTGGGGCGCGAGGGCATCGAGACGGCGCTGTTCGTCTGGGCGACGGTCGCCAGCATCGGCGGCGGCTGGGAGCCGGTGATCGGCGCGGTCCTCGGTCTCGTCACGGCCGCGGTGCTGGGCTTCCTGCTCTACCGCGGAATGGTCAGGATCAACCTGGGCTCGTTCTTCACGTGGACCGGCGCGTTCCTCATCCTCGTGGCGGGCGGCGTGCTCGCCTACGGCATCGGCGACCTGCAGGAGGCGGGCGTCATCCCCGGCGCCGGCATCCACGCCTACGACATCAGCGGCCTCATCCCGTCGTCGAGCTGGTACGGCACCGCGCTCGCGGGCATCCTCAACTTCAACCCGTCGCCGACCTGGGCGCAGGTCATCGCCTGGGCCGGGTACATCGTCGTCGTGTCGTTCTTCTACGTGCGGCAGCATCGCGCGTCGCACACGCGACCGGCCGCCGCTCCCGCGCCGTCCGCCCCCGCGCCGCGGACGCCCGTCCACTCCTGACCCGCGGCCCCGCCGCACGCATCCACCAGAGCAGAAAGCACAGCATCGCCATGCCCCGACTCCGTCAGCTCGCCCCCGTCGCCGGCTCCCTGGCCGCCGCAGCGGCCGTCGCGCTCGCCCTCACCGGCTGCGTCCCCAACAAGGCCGTGGCCGAGGCGGAGGCCATCCAGGTCACGCTCACGGACTCCTCCTGCGCAGTGAAGACCGCCACCGCTCCCGCCGGCCCGATCACCTTCCAGGTCACCAACACGGGCTCCGACGTCAACGAGTTCGAGGTGCTCGCGAAGGACAAGCTGCGGATCGCCGGCGAGAAGGAGAACATCGGGCCGGGCACCAGAGTCAACTACGTCGTCCAGCTCGCCGAGGGCAGCTACTTCACCGCCTGCAAGAAGGGGATGGTGGGCAACCCGAGCTCGCTCGCGGCGTTCACGGTCACCAAGGGTTCGGGCGACACCAAGTCCGTCAGCGAGAGCAAGCAGGTCGCGCAGGCCGTGACCAACTACGTCTCCTACGTCAAGGATCAGACCGGGCAGCTGCTGACGGCGACGAAGACGTTCGCCGCCGCCTACGAGGCCGGCGACGACGCGGCCGCCCGCGCCCAGTACCCAGCAGCCCGGACGTTCTACGAGCGGATCGAGCCGACCGCCGAGCAATTCGGCGACATCGACCCGGCACTCGACCTCCGCGAGGCCGACCTGGAGCAGGGCCAGGAGTGGACCGGCTGGCACCGCATCGAGAAGGACCTGTGGGCGCCCGCCGGCTTCACGGCCTCCGACCCCGCCGCCCGGAAGACCCTCGGCGACCGGCTCGTCGCCGATACCCAGCGGCTCTACGACCTCGTCTCCGCGAAGGACTTCACCCTCACCCTCGACCAGATCTCCAACGGCGCCGCCAGCCTCATGGAGGAGGTCTCGCGCACCAAGATCACGGGCGAGGAGGAGACCTTCTCGCACACGGACCTGTGGGACTTCCAGGCCAACGTGGAGGGCGCCGAGGTGGCGTACGGCAACGTGCGCGCGGTCCTGCTGGAGAAGGGCGCGACCGGGAAGGCCACGGCGAAGAAGCTGGACGCCGAGTTCGCCACGATCGACTCGCTCCTCGCGCAGCACAAGGAGGGCGACGGGTTCGTCAGCTACACGCAGCTCTCGACTCCGCAGGTCAAGGAGCTCCAGGACTCGGTCAACGCCCTGAGCGAGCCGCTGTCCCAGCTCACCTCGATCCTGGTCAAGTAGGGCCGTGGAAGACCAGGTGAGCTCCGGAGGCCTGTCCCGGCGCGGGATGCTCGGCCTCGCCGGCGCGGCGGTCGGCGCGGGCGTCGTCGGGTTCGGTGCGGGCGCGGCGGTGGGCCACGCCGTCACCTCCTCCCCCGCCGGCGCGACCTACCCGTTCTACGGCGCGAACCAGGCCGGCATCGTCACGCCCGCCCAGGACCGCCTGCACTTCGCCGCGTTCGACGTCGCCGCGGGGCTCGACCGGGACGGGCTGATCGAGCTGCTGCAGGACTGGACCGTCGCGGCCGCACGGATGACGCAGGGCAGGCCGGCCGGGAAGTACGGCCCGGCCTCCGGCCCGTCCGACGCTCCCCCGGACGACACCGGCGAGGCGCTCGACCTCCCGCCCGGCGGCCTCACACTCACATTCGGCTTCGGCCCGACGCTGTTCACGGCCGCCGACGGGACCGACCGGTTCGGGATCGCCGGCAAGCGCCCGGCCGCGCTGGTCGACCTCCCGCACTTCCCCGGCGACGCGCTGCTCGACAGCCTCACCGGCGGCGACCTGTGCGTGCAGGCCTGCAGCGAGGACCCGCAGGTAGCAGTGCACGCCATCCGCAACCTGTCCCGCATCGCGTTCGGCCGCGCCGTCATCCGCTGGTCGCAGCTCGGCTTCGGCCGCACCTCGTCCACCTCGCGCAGCCAGACCACGCCGCGCAACCTGTTCGGCTTCAAGGACGGCACCGCGAACATCAAGGCGGAGGACTCCGCGGTCGTGGAGGATCAGGTCTGGGCCGACCGCGGCGACGGCGCAGCGTGGATGCACGGCGGCTCGTACCTCGTGGCGCGCAAGATCCGCATGGTCATCGAGACCTGGGACCGCCAGCAGCTCGGCGAGCAGGAGCGCATCGTCGGGCGGGACAAGGGCGAGGGCGCGCCGCTCTCCGGCGGCACCGAGTTCAGCGAGCCGAACTTCCTCGCGCTGTCACCGGCCGGCGGCACGAAGATCGACCCCGACTCGCACGTCCGGCTCGCGCACCCCACGATGAACGGCGGCGCGCAGCTCCTGCGCCGCGGCTACAACTTCGTGGACGGCAACGACGACCTGGGCCGGCTGAACGCGGGACTGTTCTTCATCGCGTTCCAGCGCGACCCGCGGAAGCAGTTCATCCCCATCCAGAACCGGCTCGCGAAGAACGACCTGATGAACGAGTACCTCAAGCACGTCGGCTCCGCCGTGTTCGCGGTGCCACCCGGAGCGCGCGAGGGGTCCTACATCGGTGCCCCGCTCTTCGTCTGACGACATTCGCGCCGAATGGCGCGAATACCGCCGCAATTCGCGCCATTCGGCACGAATCTGCTGGGCTACGGCGTCGCGGTGGGCGTCGGCGTCTCGACGGCGGCGCGCGACACGGAGTAGTTGGCCACCCAGCCGTTGCTCGCGGCGTCACTGACGACGACGAGGACGCCGAACTCGCTGTTCGAGAACGTCCCGGTGCCGCCGCCGTCCGGACCCTGGGCGCCGAAGCCGCCGTCGAAACCCGCGTCCGCGAGCTGCTTCGCGATGTCCTGGTACGCCGAGGCGCCTGGCACCTTGATGGTGACGTTCCACACCTTGCCGTGGCCGCTGCCGACGCCGGCGCCGAAGACGACAGCGCCCTTCGCCAGCGGCACGGCCTTCGGGAAGTCCGCCGGGACCTTGTTGCCGCCCAGATCGACGTTGCCGCCGGTGACGTCCTTCACGACGGTCTGGAAGCTGCAGCCCGCTAGCGCCGGCGCGACCCCCACGAGGAGGAGGGCCGCGACCGGCAACGCGAGCAGGCGGGAGCGTCTCATGAGTCGATTATGCGCGCCGCGGAGCCGCGAGTGACGCTTACGCGTCCTGGCGCTTGAGCCGCGACGCGGCGCGGCCGCGGGCGGTCGCGTCGAGCTCGACCTTGCGGATGCGCACGGCCTCCGGGGTGACCTCCACGCACTCGTCCTCGCGGGCGAACTCCAGGCACTCCTCCAGCGTGAGCTGGCGGGACGGCGTCATCGACTCGAACGTGTCGGCCGTGGAGGAGCGCATGTTGGTGAGCTTCTTCTCCTTGGTGATGTTCACGTCCATGTCGTCGGCGCGCGAGTTCTCGCCGATGACCATGCCCTCGTAGACCTCCTCGGTCGGGTTCACGAAGAAGGTCATCCGCTCCTGGAGCGCGATGATGGCGAACGGGGTGACCACGCCGGAGCGGTCGGCCACGATCGAGCCGTTGCTGCGGGTGACGATCTGCCCGGCCCACTCGTCGTAGCCGTGCGAGATCGCGTTCGCGATGCCCGTGCCGCGGCTGATGGTGAGGAACTCGGTGCGGAAGCCGATCAGGCCGCGCGAGGGGACGATGAACTCCATGCGCACCCAGCCGGTGCCGTGGTTCGCCATGTTCTCCATGCGGCCCTTGCGCGCCGCGAGCAGCTGGGTGATCGCGCCGAGGTACTCCTCCGGCACGTCGATGGTCAGGTGCTCGAACGGCTCGAACGTCTTGCCGTCCACCTTCTTGGTGACCACCTGCGGCTTGCCGACGGTCAGCTCGTAGCCCTCACGGCGCATCTGCTCGACCAGGATGGCCAGCGCCAGCTCGCCGCGGCCCTGCACCTCCCACGCGTCGGGGCGGCCGATGTCGAGCACGCGCAGCGACACGTTACCGATCAGCTCGCGGTCGAGGCGGTCCTTGACCATCCGCGCGGTCAGCTTGTGGCCCTTGACCTTGCCGACCAGCGGGGAGGTGTTGGTGCCGATCGTCATCGAGATCGCGGGGTCGTCCACGTGGATGAGCGGCAGCGGGCGGATGTCGTCCGGGTCGGCCAGCGTGTCGCCGATCATGATGTCGGCGAAGCCCGCCACCGCGACGATGTCGCCGGGGCCGGCGCTCTCGGCCGGGTAGCGGTCGAGCGCCTTGGTGATCATCAGCTCGGTCACGCGCACGTTGTGCACGTCGCCGTCGTGACGCACCCAGGCCACGGTCTGGCCCTTGCGGAGCGTGCCGTTGAAGATGCGCAGCAGGGCGAGACGGCCGAGGAACGGCGAGGCGTCCAGGTTGGTGACGTGCGCCTGAAGCGGGGCCTCCGGGTCGTAGGTCGGGGCCGGGATGTGCTCCAGGATGGCCTCGAACAGCGGCTCCAGGTCTTCGTTGTCGGGCAGCTCGCCGTTCTCCGGCTTGTTGAGGCTCGCCGCGCCGTTGCGCCCGGAGGCGTAGACGACGGGGACGTCGAGGATCGCGTCCAGGTCGAGGTCGGGCACGTCGTCGGCGAGGTCGCTCGCGAGACCGAGCAGGAGGTCCTGGCTCTCGTGCACGACCTCCTCGATGCGCGCGTCCGGACGGTCGGTCTTGTTGACCAGCAGGATGACGGGGAGCTTGGCCTCCAGCGCCTTGCGCAGCACGAACCGGGTTTGCGGCAGCGGGCCCTCGGACGCGTCCACCAGCAGGACGACGCCGTCGACCATCGACAGGCCGCGCTCGACCTCGCCGCCGAAGTCGGCGTGGCCGGGGGTGTCGATCACGTTGATGGTGATCGGGCCGTTGGCGGCGTGCTTGCCCTTGTAGGAGATCGCCGTGTTCTTGGCGAGGATCGTGATGCCCTTCTCACGCTCCAGCTCGTTGGAGTCCATCGCACGCTCTTCGACGTGCTCGTGGTCGCCGAACGAGTTGGTCTGCCGCAGCATGGCGTCGACCAGCGTGGTCTTGCCGTGGTCGACGTGGGCGACGATCGCGACATTGCGCAGATCGTCGCGGTGGGCGACGGCGTTCTCGGACATGCGTGAGGGCTCGACTCTCGTCAGAAGGAAGAAGGGGAACGGTCCATTCTATCCCAGCGGCCGGGCGCCTCCGTTTACGGCCGATGACCGAGCGGGATGGCCGCACCGGGGACGGCGTCGAGCAGGGCACGCGTGTACTCCTCGCGCGGTGCCGCGAACACCTCCGCCGTCGAACCCTGCTCCACCAGCCTGCCTTTCCGCATCACGCAGACGTCGTCCGCGATCCGGCGCACCACGCCGAGGTCGTGCGTGATGAACAGATAGCTCAGCGACAGGTCGTCCTGCAGCTCGGCGAGGAGGTCGAGCACCTGCGCCTGCACCAGCACGTCGAGCGCCGACACCGCCTCGTCGAGCACCACGATGTCGGGGTTCAGAGCCAGCGCCCTGGCGATGGCGACGCGCTGACGCTGGCCGCCGGAGAGCTCGTTCGGGTAGCGCGCGGCGAAGGCGTCGGGCAGCGCAACGCGGTCCAGCAGCTCCGCGACGCGCCGCCGACGGGACGCCCGGTCGCCGACCCGGTGCACCGCGAGCGGCTCCGCGATGCTGGCGCCGACGCTGCGGAGCGGGTCAAGCGAGCCGTACGGGTCCTGGAACACCGGCTGCATCCGGCGGCGGAGGGCGAAGACCTCCCGGGCGCCCAGGCCGCCGGTGTCCTGGCCGTCGATCGCGATACGGCCTCCCGTGGGCTCCTCCAGGCGCAGGATCAGCTTCGCGACAGTGGACTTGCCGGAGCCCGACTCGCCGACGAGGGCGGTGGTGGTGCCCCGCGGCACCGCGAAGCTCACACCGTCCACAGCCGTGAGGGCCGACGACCGGAGGCCGCGGCCGCGCACCGGATAGACCTTCGTGAGGCCGCTGACCGCGATCGCCGGGGTCGCCTCGGCTGCCGCCGCCAGACGCCGGTCCGTCGTGCGCAGCGGCCCGGCGGCGACGCTGGGGACGGCCTTCACCAGCCGGCGGGTGTACGGATGTGCCGGGCGCTGCAGCACCTCTCGGCTCGGTCCGGCCTCCACGACGCGGCCCTGGTGCATCACCACGACCCGGTCGGCGCGCTCGGCCGCGAGCCCGAGGTCGTGCGTGATCAGGAGCACGGTGGTGCCGAGCTCCCGGGTGAGCGTGCCGAGGTGGTCCAGGATGCCGCGCTGCACCGTCACGTCGAGGGCGGAGGTCGGCTCGTCGGCGATCAGGAGCTTCGGGTCGCCGGAGAGGCCGATGCCGATCAGCGCGCGCTGGCGCATTCCGCCGGAGAACTGGTGCGGGTACTGCCGGAGCCGGGTCCCCGCGTCGGCGAGCCCGGCGCGCTCCAGCACCTCGATCGCTGCGGCGCGGACCGCTCGGCGGCCGGTGGCGACGCCGTTCGCCCGGATGGCCTCCTCGACCTGGAAGCCGACGCTCCAGACCGGGTTCAGACTCGACATCGGGTCCTGCGGCACGAAGCCGATCTGCCGCCCGCGGACGGCCTCCAGCTCCCGCCGGCCGAGCGTCGTGAGCTCTACGCCGTCGAGCACGATCGACCCGCCGAGCACGCGGCCGGCGCCGGGCAGGAGCCCGACGATCGCCTGCGCGGTGGTGGATTTGCCCGAGCCGGACTCCCCCACGATCGCGACCGTCTCCCCCCGATGGATGGTGAGGTCCACGCCGTCGACCGCGGTGGTCACGCCGCCGCGCGTGGGAAACCCCACCCGGAGGCCGGACACCACCAGCAGCGGGCTCGCGCCGGTCTCATTCGATGCCGCGCTCACCGGCGTGCCCTCGCCTTCGGGTCGAGCGCGTCCCTGACCACCTCGCCGAGCATGATGAAGCTCAGCACGGTGACCGAGAGCGCCAGGGACGGGTAGACGAGCGTCTGCGGCGCGGTCCGGAGGTCGTTCTGCGCCTGGCTGATGTCGTTGCCCCACGACATCACGTCGCTCGGCAGCCCGACGCCGAGGAACGACAGGGTCGCCTCCGCCACGATCGAGCCCGCGAGCGACAGCGTGGTCACCACGATGACCGGCGCGATCGAGTTGGGCAGCACGTGGCGCAGCAGGATGCGGAACCGGGACAGCCCGATCGCCGTCGCGGCCAGCACGTGGTCGGCCGTCCGGACGCGGAGCACCTCCGCCCGGAGCACCCTCGCGGTCGCGGGCCAGGCGAAGACGCCGATGGCGAGCGAGATGACCCAGACGTTCGCGAACTTCGCGAACACCGACATAATCACGACGGCCGCCAGGATGTACGGGATCGAGAAGAAGATGTCGCCGACGCGCGAGAGCACCGCGTCGATCCAGCCGCCGTAGAAACCGGCCAGCGCGCCGAACACGACGCCGAGGACCGCCATCAGCGCGGTCGAGAGCACACCGACCGCGAGCGACTTCCCCGTGCCGTGGACGATGCGCGCGTAGATGTCGCAGCCCTGCTTGGTGAAGCCGAGCGGGTGGCCGGGCGCGGGGCCGCCGTTGCTGTTCCCCAGCAGGCAGTCGTTGTTCGGCGCGGCCTGCGCGAAGAGCCCGGGGAACAGGGCCACGGCGGTGATCAGCGCGATCAGGACGACCGAGCACCAGAACATCGGCCGGCGCCGCAGGTCGTCCCAGGCGTCCGACCAGAGCGTGGCGGCGCGGGCGGACGGCTCGTCACGACGCATGGCGGATCCTCGGGTCGAGCAGCGCGTAGAGAAGGTCGACCAGCAGCGTGACGACGAGATACAGCAGCACCATGACCGTCACGAAGGAGACCACCGTCGGCCCCTCCCCGCGGATGATCGCCTGGTAGAGCGTACGCCCGACGCCCGGGACGTTGAAGATGCCCTCCGTCACCGTCGCCCCCACGAGCATCACGCCGAAGTCCGCCGCGAGGAACGTGACCACCGGGATGAGCGAGTTGCGCAGCACGTGGACCGGCACGATCCGGCGACGGCTCAACCCCTTGGCCGCCGCGACCCGCACGAAGTCCATCCCGTTCGTGTCGATGACGGACGAGCGGGTGAGCCGCACGATCTGCGCGAAGCTGATCGCCGCCATCGCCACCGCGGGGAGGATGAGGTCCTGGAGCGGCGCCCCCGGGCCGGCGGTCGGCCGCGCCCAGCCGAGCCAGATCCCGAACACGTACTGCAGCACGAACGCGATCACGAAGATGGGGGCCGAGATGAGCAGCAGGCTCACCACGAGCGCGCTCGCGTCGAAGACCCGGCCCTTCCGCAGCCCGCTCACCAGCCCGACCGCGATGCCGAACACCATCTCGATCGCGAGCGCGAGCAGCGCGAGCCGCAGCGTGACCGGGAACGTACGCGCCAGGATCTCGCTCACCGGCTCGCCGGAGAACGACGTGCCGAAGTCGCCCCGCAGGATACCGCCGAGGTAGTTCAGATACTGGACGAGGAACGGCTGGTCGAGGAGGTAGCGGCTGCGCAGCTCCGCGAGCACGGCCGGGCTCGGCGTCCGGTCGCCGAACAGCGCCACGATGGGGTCCCCCGGCATGGCGAACACCATGAAGTAGATCAGCAGCGTGGTGCCCAGCAGGACGGGGACGGCCTGCAGGAGCCGGAAGCCGAGGAACCGGACCATCGGCGCTAGGACGCGGAGCTCTTGGTGATCTGCTCGTAGAGCGGGACGGAGTTCCACCCGAACGTGACGTGCTCGACGGAGGCGCTGGAGCCGCCGGTGACGTTCTGGTACCAGAGCGGGATGGCCGGCAGGTCGCGCAGCAGGAGCTCCTGCGCAGCGCGGAAGTCGGCGTTCGCGGCCTTCACGTCCGACTCGGCGAGGCCTTTGGAGAGCAGAGCGTCGAACTCCGGGTTCGTGTAATCGGTGTCGTTGGACAGCGCGCCCGTGCCGTACACCGGCCGGAGGAAGGTCAGCAGCCCCGGGTAGTCGCCCTGCCAGCCCTGGCGGAACGCCGAGTCGATGGTGCGATCGGTGACCGCGGTGCGGAGCAGTGCGAACGTCGGCGAGGCCTCGCCTTTCGCCTCGATCCCGAGCGTGTTCTTGAGGTTGTTCGCGACCGCGTCGACCCAGCCCTGGTGGCCGCCGTCGGCGTTGTAGGCGATGGTGAACGTCCCCGTCCACGGCGCGATCGCGTCGGCCTCCGCCCAGAGCTGCTTGGCCCTCTTCGCGTCGTGGTCGAGCACGCCGGAGCCGTCGAGCTTTCCGGACCAGCCGGGGATCGCCGGTGACGTGAAGTCTTTGGCGGGAGTCCGCGTGCCGTCGAAGATGACCTTCGTGATCTGCGGCCGGTCGATCGCCAGCGAGATGGCCTGGCGACGCAGCCTCCCCTCCTCGCCCGCGAAGTGCGCGATCCGCTCCGGGATCGCGAAGTTCTGGAACACCGCGGCCGGCTGGTTGATCGCCCGGCCGTCGAGGTCCTTCTCGAAGGTCGAGATCGCCGCGTCGGGGATCGCGTCGAGGACATCGAGCGTACCCGACCTCAGGTCGGCGTACGCGGAGTCCAGCGACGAGTAGAACACGAAGCGGAGCCCGCCGTTCTTCGCCTTCCGCGGGCCGGTGTACGCGGGGTTGGCGACGAGGTCGATGCTCTCGTCGTGCTTCCAGGCCTTCGCGCTCGCGAGCGTGTACGGACCGTTCCCGATCGGGTGCGCGCCGAAGGCCGCCATGTCGTCATAGGCGACGCTGGGCAGCGGATAGAACGCGGAGAACCCGAGCCGGAGCGGGAAGTCGGACACGGGGGTCTTCAGCGCGACGGTGAACTGCGTGTCGCTGACGACGGTGAGGCCGCTGAGCTCGCTGTCCGTCTCGGCGGAGAAGCCCTCGATGTCCTCGAAGAACGAGTTCAGGAGCTGCGCGTTGCTCTTCTTCGCCCCGTAGTTCCACGCGTCCACGAAGGAGCGGGAGGTCACCTTCTCGCCGTTGCTGAAGGTGCGGTCGCCCGCGATCGTGATGGTGAAATGCTGGGAGTCGGAGGTCTCGATCGACTCGGCGACGTCGTTGACCGGCTTCCCGTCGGCCTGGTAGGCGAGCAGCCCCGAGAAGACGGAGTCGATGATCTTGCCCCCGCCCGCCTCGTTCGTGTTGGTCGGGATGAGCGGATTCTGCGGCTCGCTGCCGTTCGCGACGACGACGGCGGTCGCGTCCGCCTTCGACGCGGTGTCGGGGCTGCTGCAGGCGGTGAGGGCGAGGACGCCGGCCGCCGCGAGGGCGGCCGCGGATCGGCCGAGAAGTCTGATGGACACGAATTCCTCCTGTGCGGGGTCGACTTCAGACCTTAGGGTTCCGCGGCTGGCGTTGCAAGTTTTTCTTGTTACATTGGCATTTATTATCCAGTGCGTTACGATCGCTTCGTGCGAATCGCAACTCCCTTCCGCAGATCCGCGGCGTTCAGTGCAATGGCGCTCGCGGCCCTGTCGGTCGGGTTTCCCGGCGGCCCTGGCGCTCCATCCCTCCAGCGGGCCGAAAGGCCCTCTGTCAGCGAGAGGCAGACGGTGGGATGCGGCGCGGGGGTCGTCGAAGTGTCATGGCACAGCCCGGTCGCAAGCCGGCTCGTGATCTTCGAGAACAACACCACAGCCGCGACGAGCACGATCATCGTTCCGGCGCCTCCCGGCGAGCACTCCTATGTCAGCGGTCTCCGCACGCTCACGTGGGCGATCGTGGACGATCAGGGGAGCGTGCTGCCCGTGGAGGCCCGCGCGGGATGCGCGGCGTATCACTGACCAGCGCCGCTCGAGCGAACCGGGAGCGGGGACGAACGAAAGGGCGGCGTTGCCAAGCAACGCCGCCCTTCTGAACGATTGTGCGAGCTTTACAGCCCCTGCGCCACCGGCGGCTCCGGCTCCTGCGGCAGCCCCTCGTTGACCGGCACGACCCCTTCGTCCGACCCCGCGGCCAGCAGTTCAAGCCGCAGCGCACGGCGGGCGCGCTGCTGCTCCGGGTCGGGCAGCGGCACCGCGGCGAGGAGGCGCTGCGTGTACGCCTCCTTCGGGTAGCGGAGGATCTCGTCGCGCGTTCCGACCTCGACCAGGGCGCCGTGGTGCATCACCGCGATGCGGTCGGCCAGGACGTCGATGACGGCCAGGTCGTGGGTGATGAACAGGCACGCGAAGTTCATCTCGCGCTGGAGTTGCTGCATCAGCTCCAGCACGCGGGCCTGCACCGACACGTCGAGCGCGGAGGTCGGCTCGTCCGCGATCAGGACCTGCGGCTTCAGCGACAGCGCGCGGGCGATGCCGACGCGCTGCTTCTGGCCGCCGGACAGCTCGTGCGGGAAGCGGCTGCGGTAGGCACGCGGCAGCTCGACGCTGTCCAGGAGGCGGTCGACCTCCTTCGCCAGGCCGGCGCCCTTGAGGCCCTTCGCCAGGCGGAGCGGCTCGCCGATCGAGTCGGCGATCTGGAGGCGCGGGTTCAGCGACGACGACGGGTCCTGGAACACGATGCCGACATTGCGGTGGAGCTTGCGGATCTCGTCCCGGCCGGCGTTGCTGATGTCCTGGTCCGCGACCACGAGGCGGCCCGAGTGGATCGGCAGGAGGCCGATCGCGGCGCGGCCGAGCGTCGTCTTGCCGGAGCCCGACTCGCCCACCAGGCCGACGACCTCGCCCTCGTGGATTTTGAGGTCGATGTCGGTCGCCGCGCGGAACGCGGGGACCCGGCCGTGCTTCGGGTACTCGATCGCGACCTTCTGGAAGTCGACGACGACCTTGCGCTTGTCCATCTCCGCCTCTTCGGCGGCCGCGGCGGCGATGCGCTCGTTGACGCGGATGCGCTCGGCGTACTCCTCGTCCGGGTTCTCGGTGCCGGCGGCGAGGGCGGCGGTCGTGTCGATCTCCTCGTCCTCGCGCTGGCCGAGGTGCGGCACGGCGTCGAGCAGGGCGATCGTGTACGGGTGCTGCGGAGCGTCGAAGACCTCCTTGACCGTGCCTGTCTCGACGATGTCGCCCTTGCGCATCACGACGATGTTGTCGGCCAGGTCGGCGACGACGCCCATGTCGTGCGTGATCAGGAGGATCGCGCTGTCCAGGCGGTCGCGGAGGCTGCGGATGAGCTCCAGGATCTCGGCCTGCACCGTCACGTCGAGCGCGGTGGTCGGCTCGTCCGCGATCAGCAGCTTCGGGTCGCAGGAGATCGACTGGGCGATCATCGCGCGCTGGCGCTGGCCGCCGGAGAGCTGGTGCGGGTAGGAGTTGAACGCCTTCACGGGGTCGGGCAGCTCGACCATGTCGAGCAGCTCCAGGGCGCGCTCCTTGGCCTCGTGCGGCGACATGCCGAAGTGGATGCGCAGCGTCTCGACGATCTGGAAGCCGACCGTGTAGACGGGGTTCAGCGCCGTCATCGGCTCCTGGAAGATCACCGCGACCTGGCGTCCGCGCACCCGGCGCATCTGCGGCGGGGTCAGGCCGGTGAGCTCGCGCCCCTCCAGCTTGATCGAGCCGCGGACGCGGGAGTTCTCGGGCAGGAGGTCGAGGATCGCCATCGAGCTCGCACTCTTGCCGGAGCCGGACTCGCCGACGATCGCGAGCACCTCGCCCGCCTTGATCTTGTAGTTCAGCTTCTTGGCCGCGGGCACCCAGACGTTGTCCACGCCGAAGTCGACGGACAGGTCGGTGACCTCGAGCACGGGGGCGCCGACGACGACCCCGGCCCCGCCGGTGGTGTTCTCGGTCATGATTCGTGGTTCCTTTCGGGGGCGCGCTCGGGCGTGGTGGAGACGGTGCGGGATGAGAGCATGGACCCATGCCCTACGTCTCCCCCGCCGAGCGCGAGGTTTTCGTGTCCCGGTTCAACCGGGTCCTTGCCGTTCTGATCTGGGCGGCCGCTGCCGCCCTCATCGTCGGCCTTCTGGTGAGCGTGCACGATGAGCGCCTGCTCTACGTCGTTCCGTGCGCGCTGTTCGCGTTCATCGGCTGGGCGCTGCTCTGGCGTCCGCGCCTGACGGTCGCCGACGAGGGCATCGAGGTGATCAACGTCACCCGCACCGTCGACATCCCGTGGCAGGCGCTCATCCACGTGGACACCAAGTACGCGCTCACCCTCTACACGCCAGGGCACAAGTTCCCGGTGTGGTCCGCGCCCGCTCCCGGTACGGCGCGCACGCTGCGCGCCACCCGCCGGGAGACCACGGGCCGCGTCGGCAAGCCGAACGTCGCGGACAGCGTGCGCCGTCCGGGCGACCTGCTCTCGACCGAGTCCGGAGCGGCGGCCGAAGTCGTGCGCCGTCGCTGGCTTCAGCTCCAGCAGAGCGGCGCGGTCGACAGCGGCCTCGCGGACGAGACGCCCGTGACGGTCCGCTGGCACATCGTGTCGCTCGCCGTGCTGGCCGCGCTGGCGGTCGGCACGCTCGCCGCCCTGCTGGTGGCCTGAGGAGGCCACCAGCAGCGCAGCGCGGGCGGGTGTCACAGCACGTCCTCCGCGAGGGCCGCGCCCGTGCGGGGTCCCGACTCGCCGTCCTCGCCGGGCTCCGGCTCCTCCTCGCGCATCTTGCGGAGGTTGAACCGGCGGTGGCGCGGGTCGAACGCGTCGCGCAGACCGTCGCCGACGAAGTTGACCAGCAGCGCAAGCGTCACGATGAACGAACCCGGCCACCAGAACAGCCACGGACGGGTCTGGAACGCGGACTCGTTCGAGCTGATCAGCAGTCCGAGCGAGACGTCCGGCGGCCGGATGCCGTAGCCGAGGAACGACAACGCGGTCTCCAGCAGGATGGCCGAGGCCATGATCAGGGTCGAGGCCACGATGACGACGCCGATGGCGTTCGGCAGGACGTGCTTGAAGATGATCCGCGTGTCCGAGGCGCCGGCGACGCGGGCCGCCTCCACGAACTCCCGCTCGCGCAGCGACAGGAACTCGCCGCGCACCAGACGCGCAATGCCCATCCACGAGAAGAAGCCGAGCATCAGGGCGAGGAAGAACGCGCCCAGGCCGCCGAAGATGTGACCGACGACCGAGCCGATGACCAGCGCCGGGATCACGATGAAGACGTCGGTGATGCGCATCAGGATCGCGTCGACCACACCGCGGAAGTAGCCCGCGATGGCGCCGACGACGACGCCCACGACGCTCGCGATGAGGCCGAGGACGACCATCACCAGCACCGAGTTCTGGATGCCGCGCATCGTCAGGGCGAAGTAGTCCTTGCCGATGCGGTCCTGGCCGAACGGGTGCTCCCAGGTCGGGGCCCCCTGCTGGACCTGGTTGTTCAGCTCGACGTAGTTGTACTTCCACCAGCCGGGGATCGGCCCGAGGCCGATCGCGGAGATGGAGAACAGCACGATGAGGATGAACAGGATCGCGCTGGCGACGGCGACCTTGTTGGACAGGAAGCGCTTCCAGATCAGCTTCCCCTGGCTGACGGGCGGGGAGCTCGGCTCCTGCAGCTCGTCGGCGATGACGGTTTCAGTGGTGGACATCAGCGGACCCTCACTCTCGGGTCGAGTGCGGCGTAGGACAGGTCGGCGAGGAAGTTGAACAGGATCGCCATGATCGCGATGACCAGGAAGTACGCCATCACCGGGTTCAGGTCGCCGCGCGACAGGCCCAGGTTGAACAGGGAGCCCATGCCCGGGATCGCGAACACCTTCTCGGTGATGATCGCACCACCGAGCAGCGCGCCCACATCGAAGGCGACGAGGGTCGTGATTGGGATGAGCATGTTGCGGAACGCGTGGCGGACCACGACCGTCCGCTCCGGCAGGCCCTTGGCGCGCGCGGTGCGGATGAAGTCCTGGCCGAGCACCTCCAGCATGCCCGCGCGCGAGTACCGGGTGTACGACGCGAACGAGATCAGCAGCAGCGCGATCGTCGGGAGGGCGAGGTGCGTGAACGTGTCGAGACCCGTCACCCACATGTCCCCGCTCAGACCCGGCGTGGAGGAGCCGACGGTCGCGATCGGGCGCCCGTTGGTGTCCTGGAAGTACGTCGGCCACGCCTGCATGAAGCGGTCCACGATGATCAGGAACCCGGACACGATGGTCACGATGACGGCGACCCGCATGTTCTGGCCGCGGTCGTAGCCGCCGACGAGCCAGCCGATCAGGAGGCTGACGCCGATCGCGACGATCGCCAGGATCGCGATCGTGGCGGGGGTCGAGATGTTGAACAGCCACTGCAGCCCGAAGTAGCAGACCAGCGCGACGGCGCCGGCGATGCTCGCGGAGATCAGCGCGCGGCGGTTCTGCAGGCCGGCGGTCAGCGCGGTGGCGCCGATGACCGTCCCGGCGATCAGGATGATCATCACGACCGGGCCGAGGCCCGGGTGCAGGAACCAGTTGGTGACGCTCATCAGCAGCAGCACGCCCGCGGTCGCGACGCCGGAGACGCCGAACGTGACCGCGCGCCTGCGCATGTCGCCGCCGATCAGCGACTGCCAGATGAGTCCGGCCACCACCCCGATCAGGATCGCGACCCACCAGGGGATCGTCGGGTTCGCCAGGAAGTTGTTGAAGCCGATGGCCACGAACTCCTTGAGGAGGACGGCCACGAGGAACGCCGGGAGCGAGTACAGGAAGAAGCTGAGGAACGTGACGACGTTGTCGAGTCCGCTGTACTGCCGCAGGGCGGTGACGATGCCGATGGTGACACCGAGGAGGATCGCGAGGATGAGCGCGACGGTGACCAGCTGAACGGTCGAGGTGAGCGCCTGCGGGAGGATGTCCACCACCTTCGCGTTCGAGATGGTCGACCCCAGGTCGCACGAGTTGGCGAACGGGATCAGGCACTTGGCCGCGCCTCCCAGCCAGAGCAGCCACCGCAGGGGCGGGACCACGTCGAGCTGGAGGAGCTGGATGCGCGCGTTGATGAGCTGCGTCTTATTGGGGCTGTTGCTGCTTCGCAGATCCTGGAGCGGGTCGGCGCTGTACGCGACCAGCATGTACATCAGGAACGAGGCGGCGATGATGATGAGCACTGAGACAAGGAGACGTCTCAGGATGAAACTCGCCATAGGTTCAAAACCTTCACTTGCAGGGCGCGCCATATCGGGTATCGGCGAGGGGGCTCGCCTGGCGCGGATCGGGGAACGGTCGGATCACGACCGCCGAATACATGATAACGGGGCGTCGACTCGAAGCCGACGCCCCGTCGCAGCGGAGTGCCCGGGGGTCACCCGGGCACTCTCACTGTC
Organism: Microbacterium sp. X-17; assembly: GCF_039615055.1. Taxonomy (NCBI): domain Bacteria; kingdom Bacillati; phylum Actinomycetota; class Actinomycetes; order Micrococcales; family Microbacteriaceae; genus Microbacterium; species Microbacterium sp. X-17. Next base: position 1,102,039 of record NZ_JBDHNI010000001.1, on the reverse strand, counting down.
GAGCGTTACTTCGCGGTCGAGGACTTGACGGTCCACTCCCAGAAGTTCCAGAACGGGCCGTTCTGGTTGCCCATGTACTTCACGCCGTCCACGCGAGCGTTGGCGCCGAAGACACCCGGGAGCTGGAACAGCGGCAGACCGTAGCCCTGCGAGAAGGCGGTCTTGTCGATGTTCTTCTCCAGCGAGGTCAGCTTGCTGGTGTCCAGAGTGGTCTGGGTCGCCAGGGCGTCGGAGTTCGCCGCGGAGAAGCGGTTGTAGTTGCCGCCACCGTTGGTGGTGAACAGCTGCGGGATCTGCGAGGTGCCGGCGCCCGGGCTGATCCAGCCGAAGAGCGACGCGTCGTAGTTACCGCCCGGGAGGAGCTTGCTCCAGTCCGGCGAGCCGGCGTCGACGACCTTGAAGCCGGCCTTGGCGGCGGACGCCGAGATGGCCTGGAACTCGTCGACACGGTTCGGGTTGTTCGTGTTGTACAGGATGCGGACGGTGGGGGTCGCACCGGCGAGCAGCGCCTTGGCGCCCGCGATATCCACCTTGTCGTACGCGGAGGACCCGTTGTTCTTGACCGAGTCGCCGTACATCGGCTGCTGGTTCGGCAGCCAGATCTGCGAGTTCAGGACCTTGGCCTTCGGGTTCACCGGGGTGACGATCGAGTCGAGGATCTGCTGACGCGGGATCGTCTTCAGGAAGGCCTCACGGACCTTCGGGTCGGCGAAGACCTGCGAACCGAAGTTCAGGTCGAGGTGGTCGTACGACGCCTGGTCGCCGGTCAGGACCTTCGCGCTGGTCTGCTTGAGGGCAGTCAGCGTGTCGGCCGAGGCCTGCGGGTTGATGATGTCGACCTCACCGTTCTGAAGAGCGGTGACCTGGGCGTTCGCGTCAGGGATGATGCGGAACACGATCTTGTCCACGGACGGCTTGAGGCCGCCGTCGTAGTACTTGTTCTGCGTCATGGTGAGCGACTGGCCCGGGGTCCACGACGACACGACGAACGGGCCGGAGGAGACCAGCAGGTCGGGGTCGGTCGGGAACGCGGTCACGTCGTAGCCGGTGTTGACGAACTTGGCCGCCTTCTCCAGCGTCGCGTTCGGGGCGACCGGAGCGTCCGGGTTGCCCTTCGGCAGCGTCTTCAGCAGCTTGGTCAGGTCGGCGGCCGAGGACAGGCCCGCCTTCTTGGCCACGATGTGCGCCGGCTGTGCGATCGGGTTGACGAGCTCCCAGTCCACGTACGGGGTGGAGTACTTCAAGGTGATCGACGTGTTGTTGTCGCCGACGGTCGGGTAGTCGGTCGAGTCGATGCCCGCCGTCGAACCCGCGATCGAGAAGTACTGGGTGCCGCTGGTCACGTTGCCCTGGTCGTCGAACTTCGCGGAGTCGTAGTGACCGGAGGCGATGGCCCAGGCGAGGATCATGTCGTCAGCGGTGACGGGCTGGCCGTCGGACCACTTGTCGTTCTTGTTCAGGGTGTACTTGACCGTCAGCGGGTTGTCCGAGAGCTTCTCGAACTTGCCGAACTTGTTGTCGTGGACGATCTTGTAGTTGTTGTCGATGTACTGGAAGCCAGTACCGTACGACCCGTCCAGGTAACCGACCTGGCCGTTGGTGTCCAGGTTGCCCTGCGGGGTCTGCGAGTTGAACGAGGTGAAGTCGTTCACGACAGCGACCGTCACGGTGCCGCCCTTGGCTGCGGACGAGGTCCCCGTGCTGCCGGTCGTGGTGCAGGCAGACAGAGCGAGCGCTGCAACGCCGGCGACGGCGACGGCGCTGACCGCGTACCTGACCTTTCTTCCCTTGATGTGCAATGTTCCTCCTGTGCGAAGTGTGCGGTAGCACGGGCGTGCGAGAGCCCCGAGCCCCGCGGGATAAGACTGACCCTAAGTACCGTTGAGGGTGAATGCAAAATGGGGCTGGAAAACGTTACACAGTGGTAACTCAGTCGGTGGATTATTGCGTCCACGCCACGGATTCGGTGGTCCACGAGCGTGAAACGCAAGAAACCGTGCAGTTCCCCCGTTTCAGGGGCCGGATTCACGGACGCGTGTGTTCTCCGCCGAGGCCGCTCGGGCCTGGCAGGATGCACATATGAGCACTGAAGCGGTCCGGACGGGTCGAACCACGCCCGTTCCACCCACCTGGACCGGCGAGACGCCCGTCGATCGAGCGGAACGGCCCCGGCTGTGGTGGGAGGTCGCGATCGTCCTCGGGCTGTCGCTCGGCCAGTCGGCGGTCTACTCGATCGTCACGATCATCGACCGCTCCACGCAGAGCACTCCCCTGTCGAACCAGACCGCGCAGGTGAACCCGTCGCAGTCCAGCCGGCAGGTCTTCGACTTCCTCTACCAGTTCCTCGACAACGCGTTCCCGCTGTTCGCGGTCGCGCTGGTGATCTTCCTGCTCTGGCAGCCGGGCCGCACCGGGTTCCGCCGGATCGGCTTCGACCTGAGCCGGCCGGGCCGCGACCTCGGCGGCGGCCTCCTGCTGTTCCTGGTGATCGGCGTGCCCGGCATCCTGTTCTACGCGCTCGGCCGGGTGCTCGGCCTGACGGTGCAGGTGCAGGCGTCGCCGCTCGACACGCACTGGTGGACGGTGCCGATCCTCGTCTTCGCGGCGCTTCGGGCCGGCCTCCAGGAGGAGGTGATCGTGGTCGGCTACCTGTTCACCCGGCTGCGCCAGCTCGGCTGGAGCAAGTGGTGGATCATCGTGGCCGCCGCCCTGCTCCGCGGCAGCTACCACCTGTACCAGGGCTTCGGGCCGTTCGTGGGCAACGCGATCATGGGCGTCGTCTTCGGCTGGTGCTACACCCGCTGGGGCCGGGTGATGCCGCTGGTGGTCGCGCACGTCATCATCGACATCGTCTCGTTCGTCGGCTACCCGCTGGCCGTCGCGCTGTTTCCGCACATCTTCGGTTAGTCCTTCTCGTGGAAGCTCTCGATCTCACGCGCGTGACGCGATTGCAGCTCCCGGTAGTCCTCGTCGAGGCAAGCGACCACCGCGCCGGCCGCGCGCACGTTCTCGTCGGCCTCCTGCGAGACCTCCGCGTACACCGCTCTCAAGCGGGGGTCGTCCGTCGCGCCGAATCGGGAGGCGAGCTCGAAGAAGCCCTCCTCCAGCGATCGCATCCTCGACCGGTAGTAGGAGACGTACTCGTCGGCCTGCTCGATGCGGCGGAGCGCGGTCGCGCTCTCCTCGCGCTGCGCTTCCTCCAGCTCGCCCCGGGTGCGGTGCTCGTTCTGCGTCATGGTGTGATGCTCTCCACGCCGCGGGCGTAGTCGTTGTTCGCCGCGATGCGCGCGAGACCCGTCGTCACCTTCTCCTCGACCGCCCCGGAGAGGGCCGCAGCGACGTCGGCGCCGCGCAGGGTGACGTTCACCGCGGTGACGGCTCCCTCCATGGCCACCCAGTTGCCGCCCTTCACGATCGCGTACTGCGCGTGGACCATCGGCGGAAGGGCCGCGTCGAGCATCCTCTTCGCCGCCTCGTGGACGGCGCCGTCGATCGCGTGGATCGTCGAGTCCACTGTGTTCGTCACATCCTTCACCGCATCGTCGATGAGGTCGCCAAGCCACGACATCACGAACCTCCCATCGGCCCGAGCGCGTAGGCCTGAGCCCACCGCGAATCCTGTGCGGCGGCGTTCTCGACGGTTTTCATCACCCCGTGCGAGATGCGCCGCACGATGTCGATGTGATCGTCCACGAGGGCGTTCACAGCCACGACCGCCGACTCGTCGATGTTCTTCTCCACCTGAAGCTCGTGCGCTCGCACGCACTCCTCGATGTCCGCCTCGGTCACCAACGGGTACAGCTGGGCGGCGGCGGTCTTCACGTTCGTGAGCGCCGAGGCCATCGCGGGAACGAGTCCGTTGTTCACATCCTTGATCGTCCCGAGCTGCCATGCGACACCGCCGACGCTGGATGCCAGTCCCAGCGCCGCCGCCGTGTCCACGGCGACGACGAGACCGGACAACACCGCGCCCGCGGTGACCGCACTCACCCCGTTGACGACTGACACCACCCCGTGGAGAGCCCGGAGCGTCTGTCCTTGACCGGGACTGGCGATGTCCGCCAGCTCGGCCAGCTCTTCGATGGTCAGGCCCTCCCCGCCCAGTCCGAGCATGGCCCCGAAGGGATCGAAGTCGAACGCGTCGCCCAGGTCGTGATGCTCGATCACGCCCTTCCACAATTCGTCATCGACGAACACGCCGGCGCCCGTCCCGTGCCCGAGGAAGTTCCCGATCAGATCGAACCGGTTCACATAGTTGGTCAGCGGAGGCCGACCGTGCTTGCGCTCCGCCCGGACCCACTCCTTCGCCTGCGGGGACAGCACGTCCCACGGGTCGGGCGCGTTGAAGGTGGTCGACGACCAGTGGTTCTCCGCGGCGACATACAGGGCGAGGAACCCGCCGAGCGAATGCCCCACCGTCTCGATCCGCGCCGCCGAGTGCCCCTCCGCCGCGAGCCTCTTCTTGACCTTTTCCGCGAACTTCTCGGCCTCGGCGACCTGGGTGCCCTCCCCCGTCCGGCGGCCCACCACCGAGACCAGGTCCGCGACGACGTCGGCGCGGTCGTCGGGGTTCGTGCCGGCGAACGCGATGAAGACCTGGGAGTGGTCGGGGAGCCCGTCGATGACCGGGACGACGGCCATGCCTTGGAAGCCGGTGGTGGGGTCGGTGGCGGTGTCGTAGACCTGGAACACTTGCTTGCCGTTGCCGGGAGCCGACACGGCGTGCCCCGTCTCCAGAGGCGGATTTCGCTGCAAGGGATCGACCTGGTAGACGTCGTTCGCAATCGCTTTGTAGTCCTCGGCCGTGGTCATTCGATGACCTCCGACGAACCGTCGCTGTAGGTCACTATCACCGGCACTTGCGTCCAGTCGGGCGGAACGCTTGGTAGCGGCTCGTTCGAGATAGACAAGAGGCCCAGAATCGCTTGATATTCGCTGCCGCCGACCGTGACGACCGCGTTGGCTCCCCAACCAGCGCCGAGCCCGGGTTTCCCGCCGTCCTGGGTGAATCTGATCTTCTCGATACCCCGCCTCGATTCGAGGAAGAGTTCTGCCGCCTTCCTCTGATTTGCGAGGTTGGTCTCCATATTCACTTCATCGCCTCCAAAAGTGCAGCCGCCCAAACTCAGTGCAAGCGCGGAAATAATGACGGCGACCAAGGGACGCGTGCGCGCCGCCGTCACTCGATCACCTCGGATGACTCATCGCTGTAGATCACAGTCACGGGTGCAGGCGCTGTCGCAGGAGGGATGGTTGGCAACGGGTTGCCTACCCGGGAGTACTTCTCGGTACCCAAAATCTCGTTGTAATCCTCACCGTTGACCGTGACCACAGCATTGACGGCCCACGGCGCCCCGAAGCCCGACAACCCGCCCTCCTGCGTGAACCTGATCTTCTCCACACCACCCTGCGTCTCCAGGAAGGCGATGGCCGCCTTCCTCTGATTCGCGAGATTGGTCTCCATGCGCACCTCATCGCGTTCACCAGTGCAGCCGCTCACGGTCAACACGAGCGCGGCCGCGATCATCACCATCCGGCTTCGCGCGAGTGCCCCCGTCATGAGCATCAGGCTAACACTGCCAGTATGGAATCACACCCGTTAGCATTTATTACCTGACGCTTTGCAAGCATTTCCGCGCGCAAAACGAAACCGCCGAGTCACGAACGATTCGTGACTCGGCGGTTTCGAGCGGTACCCGGGGATGCGACTACGCGAACGCCTCTGGCGGCGGGCACGCGCAGAACAGGTTGCGGTCTCCATACGCCTGGTCGATGCGGCGCACCGGCGGCCAGTACTTGTTGCGGACCAGCGTCGGCACCGGGTAGACGGCCTGCTCGCGGCTGTACGCGTGGTCCCAGGTGGAGGTCGCGACCGACTCCGCCGTGTGCGGCGCGTTGCGCAGCGGGTTGTCGTCGGCCGGCCAGTCGCCCGCTGCGACCGCGTCGGCCTCGGCCTTGATCGCGATCATCGCGGTGACGAAGCGGTCGAGCTCCGCGAGGTCCTCGCTCTCGGTCGGCTCCACCATCAGGGTGCCCGCGACCGGGAACGACATGGTCGGCGCGTGGAAGCCGTAGTCGATGAGGCGCTTGGCCACGTCGTCCACGGTCACGCCGGTGGCCTCGGTGAGCGGGCGGACGTCGAGGATGCACTCGTGCGCCACGAGGCCGTTGTCCCCCGCGTACAGCACCGGGAAGTGCTCGCGCAGCTTCGCGGCGATGTAGTTGGCCGACAGCACCGCGGCGCCGGTGGCGTCCGCGAGGCCCTGCGCGCCCATCATCCGGACGTAGGCCCAGGAGATCGGGAGGATGCTCGGGCTGCCGTACGGGGCCGCGGAGACCGGGCCGCCGCCGTGCTCGATGCGCCCGTCCGGTCCGTCCGCGCCCACGAGCACGTGCGTCGCGTCCTGCGCGAGCGGGTGGCCGGGCAGGAACGGTGCGAGGTGCGCCTTCGCCGCCACCGGGCCGACACCGGGGCCGCCGCCGCCGTGCGGGATGCAGAAGGTCTTGTGCAGGTTCAGGTGGCTGACGTCGCCGCCGAAGTCGCCGAACCGGGCGTAGCCCAGCAGCGCGTTCAGGTTGGCGCCGTCGACATAGACCTGTCCCCCGGCCGCGTGCACGGCGGAGGTGATCGCGACGACCTCGTGCTCGTAAACGCCGTGCGTCGACGGGTAGGTGATCATCAGCGCAGCGAGGGTGTCGGCGTTCGCGGCGATCTTCGCGCGCAGGTCGTCGAGGTCGACGTTGCCGAGGTCATCGGTCGCGACCACGACGACGCTCATGCCGGCGAGCACCGCGGAGGCGGCATTGGTGCCGTGGGCCGACTGCGGGATGAGGCAGACAGTGCGCTGGTCGTCGCCGCGCGAGCGGTGGTAGCCGCGGATGGCGAGGAGGCCGGCGAGCTCACCCTGGCTGCCCGCGTTCGGCTGCAGCGAGACGGTGTCGTAGCCGGTGACGTCCGCGAGCCAGCCTTCGAGCTGGTCGATGAGCTCCAGAGAGCCTGCGACGTCCGCCGCGGGGGCGAACGGGTGCAGGGCGGCGAACTCGGGCCAGGTGACGGCCTCCATCTCGGTCGCCGCGTTGAGCTTCATGGTGCACGATCCCAGCGGGATCATGCCGCGGTCGAGCGCGTAGTCGCGGTCCTGCAGCCGGCGGAGGTAGCGCATCATCGCCGTCTCCGAGTGGTGCGTGGAGAACACCGGGTGCGTGAGGAAGTCCGACGTGCGGGTGAGCGCGGAGTCGAAGGAGGGCTCGGAGCCGAACACGAGCGCAGCGTCGCCCTCCACTGTTCCGCCGAGCACCTCGATGAGGTCGCCGAGCGGGAAGACGCCGTCGCGCAGGTCGGCGGAGGTCTCCTCGTCCACGCTCAGCGAGACCAGGCCGGCGTCGACGGCGTGCAGCAGGAGGCCGCGCTCGTGGGCGCGCGCGACGACCGTGGCCGCGTCGTCCACCTCGACCACGAGGGTGTCGAAGAACGAGCGGGAGCGGACCTCCACCCCGGCGGCGCGCAGCGCGTCGGCGACGGCGACGGCGGAGAGGTGCACGTGGCGGCCGATCGCGCGCAGGCCGGACGGGCCGTGGTAGACCGCGTACATCGCGGCCATGACGGCGAGCAGCACCTGGGCGGTGCAGATGTTGGAGGTCGCCTTCTCGCGGCGGATGTGCTGCTCGCGGGTCTGCAGCGTGAGCCGGTAGGCGGGCTTGCCGATCGCGTCCTGCGAGACGCCGACCAGTCGGCCGGGGAGCTGGCGCTCCAGGCCCTTGCGGACGGCCATGTAGCCGGCGTGCGGGCCGCCGAAGCCCATCGGGACGCCGAAGCGCTGGCTGGTGCCCACCGCGACGTCCGCGCCCAGCTCGCCCGGCGAGGTGAGCTGCGTGAGGGCCAGGAGGTCGGCGGCGGCCACGACGACCGCGCCGGCGGACTTCGCGGCGGCGATCACCGCCGACGGGTCCCAGACCCGGCCGGAGGCGCCGGGGTACTGCACGAACAGGCCGAAGGCCTCCTGCAGCTCCGGGGCGTCGGCGGGCGTGGCGGCGAGGTCGAGCACGACTAGCTCGATGCCGACGGCCTCGGCGCGGTTGCGCAGCAGCGCCAGGGTCTGCGGGAAGGTGTCGGCGTCCACGACGAACTTCGCGCCCGCGGCCTTGGAGGCGCGGCGGGCGAGCAGCATGCCCTCCACGACGGCCGTGCCCTCGTCCAGCATCGACGCGTTGGCGGTGTCCAGCCCGGTCAGGTCGGAGACCATCGTCTGGAAATTGATGAGCGCCTCCAGGCGCCCCTGCGAGATCTCCGGCTGGTACGGCGTGTACGCGGTGTACCAGCCCGGGTTCTCCAGGACGTTGCGCTTGATCACGGCGGGGGTGATCGTGCCGTAGTAGCCGAGGCCGATCAGGCTGCGGTTCACGGTGTTGCGCGCGGCGAGCGCCCGCAGCTCGCGGAGGGCCGCACGCTCGCTGATCGCAGCGGGCAGCGCCGAGACGCGCCCCGGCGCGATGCGGATGGAGTCCGGCACGGCGGCGGAGACGAGGGCCTCCACCGATTCGTAGCCGAGGGCGGACAGCATGGTGCGCTGCGCGTCCCCGTCGGTGCCGATGTGACGCGTCTGGAACTGGTCGCTCATGTCTAGCGGTTGCCTTACTCGCCCGTGAGGGCCTTGTACTCGTCGTAGGAGAGGAGGCCGTCGGGGAGGGCGCTGAAGGTCACCTTGATGAGCCAGCCCTCGCCGAACGGGTCGCTGTTGACCAGTTCGGGCGCGTCGACCACGGCCTGGTTGGCCTCGGCGACGGTGCCGTCCACCGGGGCGAACAGCTCGCCGACCGACTTGGTGGACTCGATCTCGCCGACCACGCGGCCGACGGCGACGTCGCTGCCCTCCGCGGGGAGCTCGACGAACACGACGTCGCCCAGCTTCTCGGCCGCGTAGCTCGTGATGCCGACGGTCGCGGTGTCGCCGTCGACCAGGAGCCACTCGTGCTCTGCGGTGTACTTCAGGTCCTGCTCTGCGGCCATGTCAGTGCTTCTTTCTGCTGTAGAAGGGGAGGGCGGTGACGGTGAAGGGGAGGCTGGTGCCGCGCACGTCGACGTGCAGCTCGGTGCCGGGCCGGGCGAAGCGCGGCGCGACGTAGGCCATCGCGATCGGGACGCCGATGGTCGGAGAGAGGGCGCCGGAGGTCACGACCCCGACCTCCTCGTCGGCGCCGTCGACGGCGGGGGCGACGACGGGATAGCCCGCGCGGGCGGCGCGCTTGCCGTGGCCCATGAGGCCGACGAGCACGCGCGCCTCGGCGTCGGGGCCCTCCTCGCTCGCGGCGCGGCCGACGAAGTCGGTGTCCTTGGCGAGGTTGACGACGCGGCCGAGTCCGGCCTGCGCGGGCATCGTGTCGAGGCCGAGCTCGTGGCCGTACAGCGGCATGCCGGCCTCCAGGCGCAGCGTGTCCCGGCTGGCGAGACCCGCGGGCACGAGGCCCTGGGCGGCGCCTGCCTCCAGGAGCGCGTCCCAGAGGGCGCGCGCGTTGTCCGGGGCGGTGTAGAGCTCGAAGCCGTCCTCGCCGGTGTAGCCGGTGCGGGCGACGAGCACCGGGTGCGTCTCGAACTCGGCCGGGATGCTCCAGTAGTACTTGAGGTCGGTGACGCGCTGGGCGAAGTCGTCGTCCGCGAGGTGGAAGCCGGGGGTGGCGAGCACGACGCTGAGCGCCGCGGGACCCTGCACGGCGATGAGCGCGATGTCGTCGCTCTCGTCGTAGACCTCGACGTCGAACGGGGCGGTGCGGTCGCGCAGCTCCTCGGCCACTGCCTCCCGGTTGGAGGCGTTGGCGACCACCATGTAGCGGTCGTCGCCGGTGCGGTAGACGACGAGGTCGTCGAGGATGCCGCCGGCGCGGGAGAGCAGCATGCTGTACTTCGCCTGGTCGAGCGCGAGCGACGACAGCTTGCCGGCGAGGGCGTAGTCGAGCGCCTGGCCGGCCTCCGGGCCGATGAGGACGATCTCGCCCATGTGAGACAGGTCGAAGAGCCCGGCCGCGGTGCGGACCGCGTGGTGCTCGGCGAGGTCGCTGGAGTAGCGGACCGGCATCTGCCAGCCGGCGAAGTCGGTGAAGGACGCGCCCGCGGCGGTGTGGGCGTCGTGCAGCGGGGAGGTGCGCTCCGTCGCAGCGGTCCCTGCGTCGTTGGTCTGGCTGTCGTGCGAGCTCATGAGTTCTCCGTTCGCCGGCCGTCGCCGGAGGGATGAACGGTAGCGCGCGGCGCGCTCCGTGTGAAGAACTCCCCCTCTGTCATCCGGCCTGAGAGTTTCACCGCGACCGCCTGGAGGCGATCGCGGCTTTCACCGTGGGCGAGGGCGCGCGCGGTGTGCGCCGCCCTGCTTTTCAGAGTGGCCAGTCCGATGCGGTACGCGTACCTGAGAGATTGTCGGGGAGGATTGCTCCTTCGGTGCCGCCCGCTCGCGCGCTCGGCTCTCCCGCATCGGCCTGAATGGCCCGGTATTCAGTTGACTGGGCCAGCATAACGGACGGATGGGCCGCCGCGCTGCGCGCGACGACCCATCCGGGCGGGGTGCCTACGGGACTGCGATATCGGTCGCGCCGCCGGTGATCTGCGTCCAGGTGCCGCCGATGCCGTACTTGACCGCGACGCCTCCGTCGGTGGAGAGATACATCATGGTGGGACCGCGACCCGGGTCGGAGTTGATCACCAGTTCCTTCGCGTGGCTGACGACGCCCACCCAGGGCGCGTACAACGTGCCCGATTTGACGATCGCGTCGCCGTTGGTTTGGACAGCGCCCACGGTCGGTCCCGTCGACGGATCGCTCGCCACGGCGATCGACGTCACGCCGGACGTCAGGGTGACCCACGGCGCCGGGATGCCGGTCTTCGCCCAGACGACGCCCGTCGCGGAGAGAGCGACGAAGGTCGGACCGTTGACGGCGTCACTGGCGACGGCCACGCGTACGGCCGGGCTCACCACAGGAACCCACGGGCCTGAACCCACCGTAGAGTAAAAGCATTTTCGATATCAATTCCACTACGCAGGGCTGAATTTTGCGTTCTGGTCACCATGACACTAAGATGGTCCGCAACTTAGGGTCACGGTGACCTTTAGTCGGACGGGAGGCCCGCGATGGCCGAGCACGAACGCGCGAGTGCGATGCTCGCCGTGTCGACGGTCATCTTCGCGCTGCGCTCCGACGAGCTGACCGGCGGTCGTGCCCAGGTCTGGCTGCCGCTCGTGCGGCGCATCCGGGCGCCGTTCGAGGGATGCTGGGCGCTGCCGGGCGGACCGCTCCGGGTGGGCGAGGACCTCGCCTTCGCGGCCTCCCGCACTCTCGGCGACACGACCGGCCTCTCGCCGCGCTACCTGGAGCAGCTCTACACCTTCGGCGACGCGGTGCGCTCCCCCGGCGACGAGCGCGTGGTCTCCATCGTCTACTGGGCGCTCGTCGGCAGCGCGGAGGCGGAGGCCGCGACCTCCGGCGAGAACGTCGGCTGGTTCTCGGCCGACGACCTGCCGGAGCTGGCCTTCGACCACCAGCTGATCGTCGAGTACGCGCTCTGGCGGCTGCGCACCAAGATGGAGTACTCCCGGATCGCGCACGCGTTCCTCGGCGAGCGCTTCACCCTCGCCCAGCTGCGCGAGGTGCACGAGGCGGTGCTCGGGCGCCCGCTCGACCCGGCCAACTTCCGGCGGACCATCGAGTCCTCCGGCGCCGTCGTCGCCACGGGCGACTACCTGACCGGCACGCGGCACCGGCCGCCCCGGCTCTACCGCTACAACGACTCGATCGACCTCGCCGACGCGGGGCCGCTCCCCCGGCAGCAGCCGCCCTTCGGGCTGCGCCAACCCCGTCCCACCCCGGAAAGCGAGCAGTCATGACCATCGCATCGGTCGACACCACCATCCAGCTCATCTCGAGCGGCAGCATCGACGGCGCCACCTGCGCCCCGGAGCTCGTCGACGCGCCCTGGCTGTTCGACTCCGCTCCCCCCTCGTACGGTCCCGGCGCGTCGCAGGACGACCCGATCCCGGCGTTCGCGCCGAAGCAGGGCGAGCTGCCCGAGGAATACCGCACCGCGTCGAAGGAGGAGCTGGCCGAGCGCATCCGCGCCGCCAAGGCGACCCTCGGCGACCGCGTCGCGGTGATGGGCCACTTCTACCAGCGCGACGAGGTCGTGCAGTTCGCGGACTTCGTGGGCGACTCCTTCCAGCTCGCCAACTTCGCGAAGGCGCGCCCGGAGGCCGAGACCATCGTCTTCTGCGGCGTGCACTTCATGGCGGAGACCGCGGACATCGTGTCGCGGCCCGAGCAGAACGTCATCCTCCCGAACCTCGCCGCGGGCTGCTCGATGGCCGACATGGCCGACATCGACTCGGTGCAGGAGTGCTGGGAGGCGCTGGAGGAGCTGTACGGCACCGAGCCGGACGCCGACGGCCGGGTGCCGGTCATCCCGGTCACGTACATGAACTCCTCGGCGGCGCTCAAGGCGTTCTGCGGCGAGCACGGCGGCATCGTCTGCACGTCGTCCAACGCGGCGACCGTGCTGCAGTGGGCGTTCGAGCGCGGGCAGCGGGTGCTGTTCTTCCCGGACCAGCACCTCGGCCGCAACACCGCCAAGGCGATGGGCGTCCCGGTCGAGCGGATGCCGCTGTGGAACCCGCGCAAGCCGCTCGGCGGCAACGACGAGGCGTCCCTCGGCGAGGCGCAGGTCATCCTGTGGCACGGCTTCTGCTCGGTGCACAAGCGGTTCACGGTCGGCCAGATCGAGCACGCCCGCGCCGAGTTCCCCGGCGTCCGCGTGATCGTGCACCCCGAGTGCCCGATGGAGGTCGTGGACGCCGCCGACGAATACGGCTCGACCGACTACATCGTCAAGGCGATCCAGGCGGCGCGCGCGGGCTCCACCTTCGCCATCGGAACCGAGATCAACCTGGTGCAGCGGCTGGCGGCGGAGTACCCGCAGCACACCATCTTCTGCCTCGACTCGGTGGTCTGCCCGTGCTCGACCATGTACCGCATCCACCCCGGCTACCTCGCCTGGGTGCTGGAGGGCCTGGTGCGCGGCGAGGTCGTGAACCAGGTGCGCGTGGCCGACGAGGTCGCCGCGCCCGCCCGGGTGGCCCTGGAGCGCATGCTCGCCGCCCGGCCGGACACCACGATGGCGGCCTGACATGGCCCGCGTCGTCGTCGTCGGGAGCGGGATCGCCGGGCTCGTCGCCGCGCTGCGCGCCGCCGAGCGCCATGACGTGACGATCGTGACCAAGGGCGGTGTCGAGGACGGCAGCACCCGGTACGCGCAGGGCGGGATCGCCGCCGCGGTGTTTTCCGACGACAGCGTCGCCGACCACGTGGCGGACACGCTGCGCGCCGGCGCCGGGCTCAACGTGGTGGAGGCCGTGGAGGCGCTCTGCGGCGACGGGCCGGCACGGGTGCGCGAGCTGATCGCACTGGGCGTCGCCTTCGACCGCGACGGGAAGGGCCTCGCCCGCGGGCTGGAGGCCGCGCACTCCAGCGCGCGCGTGCTGCACGCGGGCGGCGACGCGACCGGCGCCGAGATCGAGCGGGCGCTGGACGCGGCCGTGCGCGCCGCCGGCATCCGCGTCGTGACCGGGGCCTTCCTCCGCGACGTGCTCGTGACGGACGGCGCGGCCTCCGGGGTCGCGCTGCGGCTGGCGGACGGAACCGACGTCGAGCTCGACGCCGACGCGGCGATCCTCGCGACGGGCGGCTGGGGGCAGCTCTACGCGCACACGACGAACCCGGAGATCGCGACCGGCGACGGGGTCGCGGCCGCCTACCGGGCGGGCGCGCTGCTGGCCGACCTGGAGTTCACGCAGTTCCACCCGACCGCGCTGCGGCTCCCGGCGGCGGACGGCGGCTCGCGCACGTTCCTGGTGTCGGAGGCCGTGCGCGGCGAGGGCGCGGTGCTCCGCAACGCGCGCGGCGAGCGGTTCATGCTGGACGTGCACCCCGACGCGGAGCTCGCGCCGCGCGACGTGGTCGCCCGCGGGATCGCCGTGGAGATGGCGGCGCAGGACGGCCTCCCTGTCGTGCTCGACGCGACGGCGCTCGGCGCGGACTTCCTGGCGCGCCGCTTCCCGACCATCGACGCCGCGTGCCGCGCGGCCGGGATCGACTGGTCCCGCGAGCCGGTCCCCGTGACGCCCGCCGCGCACTACGCGATGGGCGGCGTCGCCACCGACGTCCACGGCCGGACGAGCCTCCCCGGGCTGTTCGCGGTCGGGGAGGTTGCCTGCACCGGGGCGCACGGCGCCAACCGGCTGGCCTCCAACTCGCTGCTGGAAGGTCTGGTGTTCGCCCATCGCGCGGCCGAGGCGATCGGTGAGGCGTGGCCGGAGCCGCCCGCGTGGGTCGCCGAGCCGAGCCGCGCCGCATCGGCTGCGACGGAGCCGACGGAGGGCGACGAGCCGTTCGACCGCGCGCGCCTGCAGTCCCTCCTCTGGACCGGCGCCGGCCTGCACCGCGACCGCGCCGGTCTCGAACGCGCCGCCCGCGCGCTGGCCGCCCTGCGCGAGCCTGCGCCCGGCGAGGACGCCAACCTACTGCAGCTCGGCCGCCTCGTCGTCGCGTCCGCCCTGTCGCGCGAGGAGTCGCGCGGCGCCCACTTCCGTTCCGACTTCCCGCTGCCGGCGGCGGGCACGCCCCGCCACACGGTGCTCGCTCCGCTGTCCGTTCCTACCGAGGTGACCGTTCCATGCTGACCCGCCAGACCATCCACGACGTCGTCCGAGCCGCTCTCGCGGAGGATGCGCCGTGGGGAGACCTGACCAGCGAGCTGCTCATTCCCGAAACGGCATATGCCACCGCGCGGCTCTCCGCGCGGGAGCCCGGCACGTTCTCGGGAGGTGCGGTGTTCGCCGCGGCGATGACGCTGACGGACCCGGCCATCGAGGTCGACCTGGCCGTCGCGGACGGCGACGCGTTCGAGGCGGGCGACACGCTCGCGACAGTGAGCGGCCCCGCTCGCTCGGTGCTGCAGGGCGAGCGTGTCGCGCTGAACTTCGTCCAGCGGATGTCGGGGATCGCGACCCTCACGGCGTCGTTCGTCGCCGAGGTGGCGCACACCTCCGCCCGCATCGTGGACACCCGCAAGACCACGCCGGGCCTGCGCGCCTTCGAGCGTCACGCCGTGCGCAGCGGCGGCGGCCACAACCACCGCTACTCGCTCTCCGACGCCGTGATGGCCAAGGACAACCACCTCGCGATCCTCACCGCGCAGTCCGGGCTGTCGGTCACGGACGCCCTCCGCCGGGTGCGCTCGGAGCTCTCGCACACCACGCACCTGGAGGTCGAGGTGGACCGCATCGACCAGATCGAGCCGGTGCTCGCGGCCGGGGTGGACACGATCATGCTCGACAACTTCACCCTGGACGAGCTGCGCGAGGGCGTCGCGATCGTCGGCGGCCGGGCGATCGTGGAGGCCAGCGGCAACGTCAGCCTCGCCACCGTGCGCGACATCGCGGAGACCGGGGTGGACGTCATCTCGTCCGGCGCGCTCACCCACAGCGTCCGCTCGCTCGACCTCGGCCTGGACGTGGTGCTGGAGAACGCATGACCTCCGCCCTCTACCTCGACGCCGCCGCGACCTCCGCGGTGCGCCGGGAAGTCCTGGAGGCGATGTGGCCGTACCTCACCGGCGACTTCGGCAACCCGTCGAGCCACCACGCGGTCGGCGAGTCGGCGGCGCGTGCGCTGGCCGCCGCGCGCGCGACGGTCGCCGAGTGGCTCGGCTGCCGGGCGTCGGAGGTCGTCTTCACCTCGGGCGGCACCGAGGCGGACAACCTCGCGATCAAGGGGATCGCGCTGGGCGCGCCGCGCGGCCGGCACCTCGTGACGACGCCGATCGAGCACGAGGCGGTGTTGGCCTCCGTCGACTACCTGGTGCGCGTGCACGGGTTCGCGGCGACGTACCTCCCGGTCGGACGGGACGGGCTGGTCTCCCGCGACGAGTTCGCCGCGGCGCTGCGGCCGGACACGACGCTCGCCAGCGTGATGCTCGCCAACAACGAGGTGGGTACGATCCAGCCGGTCGCGGAGCTGGCGGCGCTGGCCCACGCGCAGGGCGTGCCGTTCCACACCGACGCGGTGCAGGCGGCGGGCTGGCTCCCGCTCGACGTGCGCGCGCTCGGCGTCGACGCGCTCAGTGTCTCCGGGCACAAGATCGGCGCGCCCAAAGGGATCGGGGCCCTGTATGTGCGGGGCAGACTCCCGCTCGAACCGGTGCTGCACGGCGGCGGGCAGGAGCGCGGACGCCGCTCCGGCACCGAGAACGTGGCGGGCGCGGTCGCGCTGGCCACGGCCGCCCGGCTCGCGCTGCGCGACCGGGAGGCCAACGCCGCCCGCGCCACGGCGGCGCGCGACGCGTTCACGGCCGCGGTGCTGGCGCAGACCTCCGGGGCGGAGCTGACCGGCCACGCTTCGTCCCGTCTGCCGGGAACGGCCTCCTTCGTCTTCCCCGGCACCAACGGCGAGACGGTGCTGCTGGAGCTGGAGCGGCGCGGGATCGTGTCCTCCAGCGGCTCCGCGTGCGCGGCCGGCAGCGAGGAGGCGTCGCACGTGCTGCTCGCGCTCGGCTACGACGAGGACGTGGCGCGCACGGCGGTGCGGTTCTCGTGGGGGCCCGAGGTGACGGAGGACGCCCTCGTCGCCGTCGCGCCCGCTGTCGCGGAGGCCGTCCGCGAGGTGCGCGGCCTCGCCCCCTGACACGACATTCGTGCCGAATGGCGCTTCTCGTCGCCGCATTCGCGCCATTCGGCACGAATCCTGTGCGTCGGTTACGCGGAGAGTGAACGCGGGCCCGAGTTCACCTGTTCGAAACCCACGATGTCGGGGGTCGTGGATAGTGTGGACCGGTGACTGAGAAGACCTCACCTGCGGCCGCCGACGCCATCGACACCGGAGCGCTCGGTGAGTCCCGGGCGGACGCGGCCCAGCCGCGCATCGCGCCGCGCGACCAGCGTGTGATCTGGCTGCTGCTCGCGGCCACGTTCGTCGTGATCCTCAACGAGACGATCATGAGCGTCGCCATCCCCAAGCTGATGGACGACCTCCACATCGACGCGCTCGCCGCGCAGTGGCTCTCCACCGCGTTCATGCTGACGATGGCCGTGGTCATCCCGATCACCGGCTTCCTGCTGCAGCGGTTCACCACCCGGCAGGTCTTTATCGCCGCGATGGCGCTGTTCTCGCTCGGCACGCTGGTCGCCGCCCTCGCGCCGGGGTTCAGCATCCTCGTCGTCGCGCGCGTGATCCAGGCCTGCGGCACGGCGATCATGCTGCCGCTGCTGATGACCACGCTGATGACGCTGGTCCCGCCGGCGCTGCGCGGACGCACGATGGGCAACGTCTCGATCGTCATCTCGGTCGCGCCGGCGATCGGCCCGACCATCTCGGGCGTCATCCTCAACTTCCTGGCCTGGCGCTGGATCTTCCTGATCGTGCTGCCGATCGCGCTCGTCATGCTGCTGATCGGCATGAAGTTCGTCGAGAACGTCACCGAGACCCGCAAGAGCCGGGTGGACATCCTCTCGGTCATCCTGTCGGCGTTCGGCTTCGGCGGGCTCGTGTACGGGCTGACGCTGAGCGGCGAGACCGGACCGGCCGCGGCCGGCAACGGGCCGATGCTGTGGGGCTCGCTCGCGGTCGGCGTCGTGGCGCTCGCGGCGTTCATCACGCGCCAGCTCCTCCTGCAGCGCAAGGACCGCGCGCTGCTCGACCTCCGGACGTTCCGCAGCCCGATCTTCACGGCCGCGATCGTGCTCATGGCGATCACCACGGCGTCGCTGTTCGGCGTGATCATCGTCCTCCCGCTCTACCTGCAGCACGTGCTGCACCTCGACGTGCTCGGCACCGGGCTGCTCCTGCTCCCGGGCGGCCTGGTGATGGGCCTCGCGGCGCCGTTCGTCGGCCGGCTGTACGACCGGATCGGCCCGCGTCCGCTGGTGATACCGGGGGCGATCCTGGTGAGCCTGGTGATGTGGGGGCTGACGATGGTGACGGAGACCACCCCGATCTACCTCGTGCTCATCGCGCACATCACGATGAGCCTCGGCCTGGCGCTGATGTTCACGCCGCTGTTCACGGCCGGCCTCGGCGCGGTCCCCCCGCACCTGTACTCGCACGGCAGCGCCATCCTCGGCACGATCCAGCAGGTCGGCGGCGCGGCGGGCACGGCGCTGCTGGTGGCGGTGCTGTCGGCGCAGACCGCGGCCCTCGCGGCAGGTGGGGCGTCGCTGGACGCGGCCACGGCGGGAGGCATCCGCGCGGCGTTCTTCGCGGCGGCGATCATCTCGCTGTTCGGGGTCGTCGGCTCGTTCTTCATCAGCAAGCCCGCCGACGCCCCCTCCGAGGCCGCCTTCGCGCACTGACACCACCGCCGAGGGGCACGTCGTTGTCACTTTCGCGCGCGAAAAGTGACAACGACGTGCCCCTCGGCAGAGGAATGGCGGCTCTGGCACGGCCGCTGCGGCGGTGAGAGCATGGAGGCCGCGCCCCAACGACCTCGGGCGACGCGAGGAGGCAGCCGTGACCATCATCCAGACCCCCGAACCCGGGGACGCGACCGGCGACGTCGCCGAGATCTACGCGAAGGACGAGCGCGACCTCGGCTACGTGGCCGAGTACACGCGCGTGATGGCGTTCAACCCGGAGGCGTACCGCGCTTGGGAGCAGCTGGTCCGGGCGATCATCGCCCAGCTCGGCGTGCGGCGCTTCGAGCTCGTCACCCTCGCCGCCGCCGAGGGCACGCACTCCCAGCACTGCCGTCTCGCACACGGCCGCAAAACCCTCGCGGTCATGGACGCCGACGACGTGGAGGCCGTCGCCCGCGACTTCCACGACGCCGGCCTGAGCGAGGCCGAGGTCGCGATGATGGACTACGCGAAGCGGGTCAGCGAGGACTCCTCGGCGATGACGGACGCCGACGCGCTGCGCCTGCGCGAGCTCGGCTTCACCGATCGCGAGATCGTCGACATCACGCTGGCCGCCGCGGCGCGCAACTACTTCAGCCGCGCCATCCAGGCGCTGGGCGTGTCGGTGGAGGTCCCGCCCGGGATCAGCGACGGCCTCCGCGACGCACTGCTGGCGCCGCTGTGAGCGCCGAGGAGGTCCCGCCGGTCGAGCGGGAGATCGTGCAGGACGTCACGCTCGCCAACCCGCGCCCGGTCGGCCCCATCCAGACCCGCCGCATCACGATGCAGCCCGATGTCGTGGGCGGCCTCCACCTCCACAACGGCCCGGTGGTCGGCTCGATCGAGCGCGGCTCGGCCCTCTACCAGGTCGAAGGCGGGGCCGTGGTCACGTTGGAGGCCGGCGACACCTTCTACGAGGAGGAGGGCGCCCGCATCGCCCGGTTCGACGCCGGCCCCGAGGGGGTCGTGTTCCTCGCCCACTTCCCGGTCGGCACCCACGAGGAGCCGACCCTCACGATGCTGTAGGAGGCCCGCCATGGTCTATCGCGTCAAGCGCGTCTACGACCCGCCCGCCGTCGAGGACGGCCTCCGCGTGCTGGTCGACCGGCTGTGGCCGCGCGGCCTCACGAAGGAGAAGGCCAAGGTGGACCTCTGGCTCAAGGACGTCGCGCCCTCCACCGAGCTGCGCCGCTGGTTCCACCACGAGTCCCCGCTGTTCGACGAGTTCACGGCCCGCTACGACGCCGAACTCGACGCGAACCCGGCGGTGGCCCAGCTGCGCGAGCTGGGCGACACGCATCCGGTCGTCACGCTGCTGGTCGGCGCGCGCGACCCGGAACTGAATCAGGGGGTGGTGCTCGAGAGATATCTCGAACACCACCCCCGGTGACGGCAACCACAGCCGTCGACGCCGGCCACGCCCGGTTCAGACGGCCGGCGCCAGCTCCTCCTCGCGCTCCGCCTCGTCCACCAGGAACCAGGTGTACGCGGGGATGGTCAGGAAGGTCGGGAACTCCTCCGCGAGCGACACCTCGGCCAGCAGCTCGGCCGCGTCGTCGAAGCGGTCCGGCACTCCCGCGGTGCGCGATGCGGCGCTGAGCCGCATGCACTCCTCGGCCAGGATCCCGGCCACCAGCGCACGGTCGACCGGCGTCCCCTCGGCGGTGACGACCCGGTTCTCGATCCACTGCCGCAGCAGCGAGCGGGAGATCTCCGCGGTCGCGGCGTCCTCCATCAGCCCGTCGATCGCGACGGCGCCGGTGCCCCGCAGCCACGCCTCGATGTAGCGGAGGGCGACGGAGACGTTCGAGCGCACGCCCGCGTCGGTGACCGTGCCGCCGGCGGTCGTGACGTCGAGCAGATCGGCGGCCGTGACGTGGACGTCCTCGCGCAGGCGGGTGACCTGGTTCGGCCGGTCGCCGAGCACCGCGTCGAACTCGGCGAGCGCCGTCGGGATCAGGTCGGGATGGGCGACCCAGGTCCCGTCGAAGCCGTCGCCGGCCTCCCGGCGCTTGTCGTCCGCGACCTGCGCGAGGGCGCGCTCGGTCGCCTCGGCGTCGCGGCGGTTCGGGATGAAGGCGCTCATCCCGCCGATCGCGTGGGCGCCGCGCTTGTGGCACGTCGCGACCAGCAGCTCGGTGTACGCGCGCATGAACGGGACGGTCATCGTGATGCCGCTGCGGTCGCCGAACGCGAAGCGCTTTCCGCGGCCGAGGAACGTCTTGATGATCGAGAAGATGTAGTCCCAGCGGCCGGCGTTGAGGCCGGCGCAGTGGTCGCGCAGCTCGTAGAGGATCTCCTCCATCTCGAACGCGGCCGGGATGGTCTCGATCAGGACCGTCGCCCGCACCGTGCCGACCGGCATCCCGATCCGCTGCTGGGCGAAGACGAAGATGTCGTTCCACAGCCGCGCCTCCAGGTGTGACTCCAGCTTGGGCAGGTAGAAGTACGGCCCGCGGCCCGACGCGACCAGCTCCTCGGCGTTGTGCCAGAAGTACAGGCCGAAGTCGGTGAGGGAGGCGCTGGCCGGGGCGGTGCGCCCTGCCCGGTCGGTGAAGGCGAGGTGCTTCTCGACCAGGTGCCAGCCGCGCGGCCGCATCACGATGGTGGGCGTGTGCTCGTGCGGGGTGGTGACCCGGTAGTCCTTACCCTCGGGGCTGGTGAAGGCGAGCTGCCCGCGGACCGCGTCGTGCAGGGTGCGCTGGCCGCCGACGACGTTCGCCCAGGTGGGGCTGGTGGCGTCCTCCTGGTCGGCGAGCCAGACCCTGGCTCCCGAGTTGAGGGCGTTGATGGCCATCTTCGGGTCGGTGGGGCCGGTGATCTCCACGCGGCGGTCCTCCAGGCCGGGGCCGGCGCCGGCGACGCGCCAGTGCGGGTCCTCGCGGATTGCCTCGGTGGCGGAGAGGAAGCGCGGGTCGCGGCCGTTGCCTGCCTGCTCGCGACGGAGCTGGCGCTCCAGCAGGAGCTCCTGGCGGCGCGCGGCGAAGGCCTGGTGCAGGTGGTCGACGAAGGCGAGCGCCTCCGGGGTCAGGATGTCGTCGGTCCCGTCGACGCGGGGACCGGTGATCTCGATCATGGTCGTTGTCCTTTCGTCCGTGTCCGCAGCGCGGATCAGAACTGGTGCTGTTCGGTGGAGCCGACGAGGGCGAGCGTGGCGCTGTCGGGGTTGAGCGCGGTCGCGATGCGGTCGAAGTAGCCGGTGCCGACCTCCCGCTGGTGACGGGTGGCGGTGTAGCCGGAGCTCTCGGAGGCGAATTCGGCCTCCTGGAGGTCCACGTACGCGCTCATCTGCCGGTCGGCGTAGTCCTTGGCGAGCGTGAACATGGAGTAGTTGAGGGCGTGGAAGCCCGCGAGGGTGATGAACTGGAACGCGTAGCCCATCGCCGCCAGCTCGCGCTGGAACCGGGCGATCGTCTCGTCGTCCAGGTGCTTGCGCCAGTTGAACGACGGCGAGCAGTTGTAGGCCAGCTTCTTGCCGGGGAACTGAGCGTGCACGGCCTCGGCGAACCGGCGGGCGAGCTCCAGGTCGGGCTCGGCCGACTCCACCCAGAGCAGGTCGGCGTACGGCGCGTAGGCCAGGCCGCGGGCGATGACCGGCTCGATGCCGTTCTGCACGTCGTAGAAACCCTCCGCGGTCCGCGTGCCGGTGAGGAACGGCCGGTCGCGCTCGTCGTGGTCGCTAGTCAGCAGGGTGGCGGCGAGCGAGTCGGTGCGGGCGATCACGATGGTGGGGACGCCGGCGACGTCGGCCGCCAGCCGTGCGGCGTTCAGGGTGCGGATGTGCTGCCCGGTCGGGATGAGCACCTTGCCGCCCATGTGGCCGCACTTCTTCTCGCTGGCGAGCTGGTCCTCCCAGTGCACGCCCGCCGCTCCCGCCTGGATCATCCCGTGCATCAGCTCGTAGGCGTTGAGCGGGCCGCCGAAGCCGGCCTCCGCGTCGGCGACGATGGGCGCCATCCAGTCGGGCACCGGGCCGTCGGTGCCCTCGACCTGGCCCGCGCGCAGCAGCGCGTTGTTGATGCGGCGGACCACCGCGGGGACCGAGTTGGCCGGGTACAGGCTCTGGTCGGGGTAGGTCTGGCCGGACAGGTTGGCGTCGGCCGCGACCTGCCAGCCGGAGAGGTAGATGGCTTCCAGGCCCGCACGGACCTGCTGGACGGCCTGGTTGCCGGTGAGCGCGCCGAGCGCGGCGACCCACTTCGGGTCCTCCCCCGCGCCGTCGCGCTGGATGAGCTCCCAGAGCTTCTCGGCGCCGCGGCGGGCGAGGGTCTGCTCCTCGCGCACCGGGCCGCGGAGCGCCACCACGTCCTCGGCCGTGTAGTCGCGGCGGATGCCGGACCAGCGCGGGTCGGCGTCCCACTCGAGGCGGAGCTCGGCGGCGGTCTGCGTGGTGTCGCCGGGGCGGGCTGCGGGGTTCATGGTGACCTCCATCGGTCGGATCGTTTGACACGATCGTGGCCCGGCCGCAACAGGTCCGGAGAAGATCCGTCGACAGAAATTCGCGGGTTCTTCTGTTTGCTAGAACTTCGCCGGAGTGTCACCATGGCCTGCATGACCGACACCGCTGTCAGGATCGACGACGAGCCGACCGGGGCCGACGCGCTCACCCTCGGCCGGCGCGTGCGCGCGTTCCGCCTGGAGAAGGCCATGACCCTGGAGGCGCTCGCCACCGCGATCGACCGGGCGCCCTCGCAGGTGTCCGCGATCGAGAACGGCAACAGGGAGCCGCGCCTCGCCCAGCTGCGCGCCATCGCGGCCGCCCTGGGCGTGACGGTGGACGACCTCCTCGCCCCCGACGCCCCCGACGAGCGCGCCGCCCTGGAGATCGCGGTCGAGCGGGCCCAGCGCGGACCCGTGTTCGGCGCCCTCGGCATCGACCAGGTGCGGGTGTCCAAGTCCGTCCCCGACGCGACGTTGCGGGCGATCCTGGCCCTGCACCAGGAGGTCGCCCGGCTGCACAAGGAACGCGCGGCGACCCCGGAGGAGGCCCGCCGCGCCAACGCCGAGCTGCGCGCCACGATGCGCGCCCGTGACAACTACTTCGCCGACCTGGAGGCCATCGCCGCCGACCTGCTCGGCGCGGTCGGGCACACTGGCGGCCCGGTCTCGCACCAGACCGTCGCGGACATGGCCGACCGGCTCGGCTTCTCGCTGCACTACGTCGGCGACCTCCCGCACTCCACCCGGTCGGTGACCGACAAGCGCAACGGCCGCATCTACCTGCCGACCGAGCAGTCGGCCTCCCGGGACTCCCGCTCCCCCATCCTGCAGGCCTTCGCCTCCCAGCTACTCGGTCACGACGAGCCGGGAAATTACGCCGACTTTCTGCGCCAGCGCGTGGAGACCAACTACCTCACCGCCGCGCTCCTGCTGCCCGAGAGGGACGCGGTGGCGTTCCTGACCGAGGCCAAGAACTTCCGCCGCATCTCGATGGAGGACCTCCGCGACGCGTTCGCGGTGTCGTACGAGACGGCCTGCCACCGGTTCACCAACCTGGCGACCGCGCGGCTCGGCATCCCGGTGCACTTCATGAAAGTGCACGAGTCCGGGACGATCATCAAGGCTTACGAGAACGACTCGGTGGCGTTCCCGTCCGACGCGCTGGGCGCGATCGAGGGGACGCCGGTCTGCCGGAGCTGGACGGCCCGCACGGTCTTCGACGTCGCCGACCGGTTCAGCCCGTACTACCAGTACACGGACACCCCGCGCGGGACGTTCTGGTGCACCTCCCGGATCGAGAAGGCGAAGGAGGGCGACTACTCGGTGAGCGTGGGCGTTCCGTTCGCGCACGTGAAGTGGTTCCGCGGGCGCGAGACGACCCACCGCGCGGTGTCGCGCTGCCCGGACGAGTCGTGCTGCCGCCGGCCGTCGGGTGCGCTGGCCGACCGCTGGGAGAGGATGGCGTGGCCGGCGGCCCGCACGCCGACGTCGCTGCTCGCGGCGCTGCCCACGGGCACCTTCCCCGGCGTCGACTCCACGGAGGTCTACGACTTCCTGGAGCGCCACGCCCCCGCCTAACCATCAGCCGAGGGGCACGTCGTTGTCACTTTTCACCGCGAAAAGTGACAACGACGTGCCCTTCGGCGTCAGTGGAGGTCAGTCCAGGACGAGTTCGCGGAGGGCGACGCCGTAGGGGGCGAGCGCCAGCTCGCCGCCGGGCTCCCCGCTCAGCGTGCGCAGCTCGCCCGCCACCTCCGGCCGCACGGTGACCGCCGTCGCGTGCTGCGACACGAACACCGCGAAGCGCCGTCCGTCGTCGTGCACGAGCGTGTCCACGAAGACCCGCGGGTCGTCGAGCCGCACGTCACGCTCCACGTCGGCCACCGCCGCGAGCGCGTCGTACAGCCGCCACGTCTCCTCCGGGTTGCTGCGCGCCCGGGCGGACGCGAAGTACTCCAGCGGGTACGTCGACAGCACCGCGCGGCCCGCGCCGTGCTCCTTCACCACGATCGCCGGGCGGCCGTGCGCGTCCACCGCGACGACGGTCCCGGAGGTCGCCCGCACCGGCAGGAAGGTCCGGCCGTTCTCGTTCCCGGCCGCAGGGACGCTCAGCACGGCCCCTGCCGGAAGCGACCCGAAGTCCGCGACGAACCGGATCGTCGCCGCCTCGTCGGTCACCGGCTCGGCCAGCCCGTACGCGCTCTGCGCTCGGACGCCGAAGAGCGCCTCCGTGTTCGTCCACCACGGCCCGCGCTGCACACCGCTGTCGCCGTGCGAGTACGACGCGTACACGGTCGCCCCGTCCCGCGCCAGCTCCTCCAGCTGCAGCCACGAGGTCGCGCAGAGCTGCTTGACCGAGGGCAGCAGGTACAGGCCGTAGCCGATCGGGAGACCGCCGTCCTCCCGCTCGCGCACCACCGCGACCGGGATGTGCGCCTCGTGCGCCGCCAGGTACGACTGCTCGCCGGTCGCGACGATGTGTGCGCGCTCGGTCTCGTTCGTGAACGGGTAGTCCGCCTCCAGGTGCGACGGCACGACGATCGCGGCGTCCACCGGCGTGCGCTTCACGTTCGGGAGGTCGATCGCGGCGAGGTCGGCGGCGAACCGGGCGAGCTCACGCAGCGGCGGCTTGGGCGCGCCGTGCCGGTCGGTGATGCCGAAGTGCATCTCGAACGGGTGGTGCGAGTAGGGCCGCTGGTCGGCGAGGTCGTCGTAGTCGGTGTTGTTCCACGCGATCCAGCCCGTCGCCCCGGCGAGCAGCGTCGTGTAGAGCAGCTGCCGGTAGTAGGAGGCCGCGCCCTCGTCGGAGACGAAGTCGCTGGTGAGGCCGAACTCCTCCATGATCACCGGGAGGCCGACCCCGGCCAGCTCGGCGATGTATGCCGCCTTGAGGTGCTGGCGGGTCTGGTCGGTCTCCATCCGGTAGACGTGCGGGCCGACGAAGTCGGTGAACCGGGCGAGGTCGCGCACCGAGAACCCGTTGTCGTGCCCGGTGGTCTCGATGCCCCACGACCCGTCGCCGACCGCGACCGGCTGGGTGCCGCCGCCCGCGCGGACGGCGTCGACCAGCATGGAGGCCCAGGCGTCCACGATCGGCCGCGGCGCCTCCCCGCCGTAGATCGGCACCTCGTTGGTCAGCAGCCAGCCGGCCACGGCCGGGTGCGCGGCGAACCGCGCGGTCAGCTCCCGCACGTACCAGGCCTGCCGCCCGACGAACCAGACGTCGCGGTAGAGGTCGCGCCCCTCCCGCCACACAGGATCCCAGTTCTCGCCGGACATGTGCCCGACCAGGAAGGTCGGCACGGTCGTCATCCCGGTCTCCGTGTGGGCGTCCAGGAAGTCGGCGAAGTTCGCCAAGCACTGCTCGTCCAGCGTGTCCGGGGTCGGGTGGAAGTCGGGCCAGTAGAAGAACGACCGGGTCATGTTCAGGCCGTGGTCGGCCAGCACACGCAGCTCCTGACGGATGACTGCGGGGTCGTAGCGCTTCCACATGAGCGGTCCGCCGGTGCGCGACCAGAAGTTCGCTCCGAGCCAGACCACAGGCGTTCCGTCGACGGTGAGAAGGGGGGACGGGCGGTCCATGATTCCTTTCGAGGTGGTGCGCAGGCTACTTGACGGCGCCGGCAGTGAGGCCGGCGACGAAGCTCCGCTGCAGGATGAGGAACGCGACCACGATCGGGATCGACACGACGAGCGAGGCCGCCATGATCTGGTTCCAGTACACGTTGGTCTGCGTCGAGTACAGCTGGAGGCCGACCGCGAGCGTCCGGTTCTCGTCCGTCGTCATCACGGAGGCGAACAGCACTTCGCCCCAGCTCGTCATGAACGAGTAGATCGCGACCGCAATGAGGCCGGGCTTGGCAGCGGGCAGCACGACGTGCCAGAGCGCGCCCATCGGCCCGGAGCCGTCGACCATCGCCGCCTCGTCCAGGTCGCGCGGGATGCCGTCGAAGTAGCCGGCGAGCATCCAGATCGCGAACGGCAGGGCGAACGTCAGGTAGGTGATCACCAGGCCCCAGCGCGTGCCGACGAGCTGGATGCCGACCGCTTGGTTGATGTTCACGAAGATGAGGAACAGCGGCAGCAGGAACAGCACGCCGGGGAACATCTGCGTGGACAGCACCGTCGTGGTGAACACGCCGCGGCCCTTGAACCGGTAGCGCGACACCGCGTAGGCGGCGAACACGGCGATGATCAGGCTCAGGATGGTCGCCGCGCTCGCCACGATGACGCTGTTGATGAAGTACGACGCCAGCGGCACCGTCGACCACATGTCGATGAACGGCTGGAAGGTGATGTTCGTCGGCCACCAGGTGAAGGCGCCCTGCACATCCGACAGCGGCTTCACGGACGAGGTGATCATCACGTAGAGCGGCACCGCCGTGAACAGCGTCAGGAAGACGACGACGACCCAGCGGAAGACTTTGGACGAGACGGTCTCACGCATTGCGGTTCCTCCGGTTGAGCACGATCAGGTAGATGCCGGACACGATGAGCAGGAAGATCAGCAGCAGCACGCTCATCGCGGCGCCCGACCCGAAGTTCCAGGTCAGGAACGAGGCGTTGTAGATGTGGAACGAGATCAGGTCGCCCGCCGCGGGTTGGGCGTTGCCGAACAGCACATACGGCGTGTTGAAGTCGTTGAACGTCCACAGGAACATCACCAGCAGCAGCACGGCGTTGACAGGCCGCAGCATCGGGAGGGTGATCGACCTCCACTGCCGGAACGGCTTCGCGCCGTCGACGGCCGAGGCCTCGTAGACCTCGTCCGGGATGGACTGGAGGCCGGCCATCAGCATCAGGAACGCGAACGGCCAGAGCCGCCAGATCGCGACGATGACGATCGACCAGAACGCGTTGTCGCCGATCAGCCAGAACGGCTTCTGACCGGGGAGGCCGAGGTTGTCGAACAGGAAGTGGTTGACCGCCCCGGTGTCCTTCTGGAGCATGAACTTCCATGTGATGATGCCGGCGTAGAGCGGCAGCGCGTACGGCACGAGGAACAGGGTGCGGAAGAACCCGCGCCCGCGGAACCGGCCCTGCAGCGCGACGGCCGCCGCCATCCCGAGCGCCCAGGAGAGCCCGACCACGAGGATGGTGAAGCTGCAGGTGATGAGGAACGAGGTCAGCAGGCCGGCGCCGATGGACGTGTTGAAGTCCAGCGCGACCTGGTAGTTCTTGAGGCCGACGAACGGCGCCTCGCTCCAGTTGGCGATGAAGAACTTGGTGAGCTGCAGGAAGCTGATCCAGATCCCGGTGAGCATCGGGATGACGTGGATGAGCAGCTCGAAGAGGATGGCCGGCGCCAGCAGCACCAGCGGAAGCCACCAGCCCTTGGGGCGCTTGCGGCGGGTCTTCGCCGGGGCCGGCGCCTCGGCGGGGCTGGTCCGGACGGATGTCGTCGTCGACATGGAACTCCTTCGGTGGGTGCGGCGGCCGGGCGGGAGGAGGCTCCCGCCCGGCCCGGGGGGGGGGGGGCGAGACCCCCAACGGCAGCCTAAACAGGGACAG